>NZ_OY729424.1:4800000-6000000 GCF_963422335.1 uncultured Roseateles sp. | reverse complement strand
GGTGCACTTCGCCACGCCGCGCATTCCGGCGCCACCGCTGGTGCCTTCGCCCAGCCCGGTGCCCATGCCCACGCCGCCGGAGGCCGCGCCGGACCCGCGCAGCCTCTTCGTCAGCTATGTCTATAACTTCGCGCAGCTGCCCGAGACCGTGATGGCCACGCGCCAGACCGATCCGCGCCTGGGCCATTTCGCGGAGTCCTTCACCGACCTGGGTGGCGACCTGAAGGCCAATCCGCGTGTGCACTATGTGCAGCGCTGGCGTCTGGAGAAGAAGGACCCGGCGGCGGCCCTGTCCGAGCCGGTGACGCCCATCACCTACTGGCTGGACAAGAACATCCCGGTGCGCTATCGCGCCGCCGTCGAGGCCGGTATCCTCGAATGGAACAAGGCCTTCGAGAAGATCGGTTTCAAGAATGCCGTCGTCGCCAAGCAGCAGCCCGACGACGCCGATTGGGACAATATGGACGCCGGCCATGCCTCGATACGCTGGTTCGTCGGCGCCGACGTGGGCTTTGCCATCGGCCCCAGCCACACCGACCCGCGCAGTGGTGAAATCCTCGACGCCGATATCGGCATGAGCGATGTCTTCGCCCGCGGCTCGCGCCGTCTGATCGTCGAGGATGTGGGCATGAGCAGCGAGCAGCGCCTGGCGCAGATGACGGCCGGCTGGCGCGATGGCAAGGGCGCCCACGCGGCCTTCTGCAGCTATGCCGAGGAGTCGGCGGCGGAGATGGGCTTTGTGCTCGACGTGCTCGAAGCACGTGGTGACATCGCCCCCGACGGCCCCGAGGCCGAGGCCTTCGTCCAGTCGGTGATCAAGGACACCATCATGCACGAGGTGGGTCATACGCTGGGCCTGAAGCACAACTTCAAGGCCAGCACCACGATCACGGAGAAGCAGCTGCAGGACAAGGCCTTCACCGAGGCCAATGGCATTGCCAGCTCGGTGATGGACTACACCGGCTACAACCTTGCGCTGAAGGGCGAGTCGCAGGGCAGCTACCGCAACACCGTGCTCGGTGCCTACGACTACTGGGCGATCGAGTACGCCTACAAGCCGCTCGATCCGGCGGTCGAGGCCGCGGAGCTGGGCAAGATTGCCTCGCGTAGCACCGAGCCGATGCTGGCCTATGCCGACGATGCCGATGCCGGAGGCTTCGGCCCCTACGACGGCATGGACCCGCTGGCCAACCGCTTCGACCTCGGCGCCGATCCGCTGGCCTTCTACAAGAAGCGCCTGAAGCTGTCGCAGGAGTTGTGGGAGCGGGTGCAGAACCGCAAGCCGGAGGTCGGCGACGACCCGTTGCGCCAGCGCCGTGCCTTGATGGGTGGCTTCAATCAGCTGTTCCGGGCCGCCGAACTGGTGGGCAAGTATGTGGGCGGCATGAGCGCGCTGCGCGATCTGCCCGGCTCGACCGGCCGTGCCAGCTTCAAGCCGGTCGACCCGGCCAAGCAGCGCGAGGCGCTGCAGTTCCTGGCCAGCGGCCTGTTCAGTGTTGACAGCTTCCACTTCCGTCCGGAGTTCCTGTCCGGCCTGACGGTGGACTACAACGAGTGGGACCGTGGCGGTCCGCTCGACGTGCCTGCGGCCGTGGCGCGCATCCAGATCGTTGCGATGGACCGCTTGCTGAGCCCCAACACCGCTCGCCGCCTGCTGGACCTGCCCGGCTACGTAGCACCGAACCAGCGCAAGGGCCTGATCTCGCTGAGCGAGGTCTATGCCACCTTGCAGAGCACGGTCTGGGCAGAACTCAAGAGTGGTGCCGAGATCGACCGCATCCGTCGCAATCTGCAGCGCGAGCACCTGAAGCGCCTGCAGGCAGTGCTGACGCGTGCGCCGGCCAGCCTGCCGCCCGATGCGCTGAGCCTGGCGCGCCTGCATGCGGTCGAGCTGCAGACGCAGCTGCGTGCGGCCGTGGGCAAGGGCGGCCTGTCGATCGAAAGCCGCGCCCATCTGGCCGATAGCCTGGGCCAGCTGACGGAGGCTTTGCGCGCGACGATGCAGCGCAGCTGATCGTCGCCGCTGCATGAAAAAGGCCGACATCGCGTCGGCCTTTTTTCTTGCGCAGCCTCAACCCCGCTCGGCCAGCGCCTTCAACAGCCTGGCATGGATGCCGCCAAAGCCGCCATTGCTCATGCACAGCACCTGGTCGCCTGGCTTGGCGGCCTTGACCACCGCCTGCACCAGGCTGTCGATGTCGGGGCAGACCACGGCCTGCTTGCCCATCGGAGCCAGGGCTTCCTTGGCGTCCCAGGCGAGCTGGTCCTGGTGGCAGAAGGCAAGGTCGCACTCTTCCAGCGCCCAGGGCAGCTGGGCCTTCATCGCGCCCAGCTTCATGGTGTTGGTGCGCGGCTCGAACACGGCCAGGATGCGTGTCTCCAGGCCGACCTTGCGGCGCAGGCCGTCGATGGTGGTGCGCATCGCCGTCGGGTGGTGGGCGAAATCGTCGTAGACCTTGACGCCACCGGCCTCGCCGCTGAGCTCCATGCGCCGGCGTACATTCTGGAAGCTGCCCAGTGCCTGGGCGGCCACCTCGGGGGCCACGCCCACATGCTCGGCCGCGGCGATCGCGGCCAGGGCATTGAGCTGGTTGTGCTCGCCCAGCAGCGGCCAGTCCACATGGGCGACCTTGAGGCTGCCGCGCAGCACGTCGAAGCTTTGTGGTTCGCCGCGGGCGCGCAAGGCGCCGGGCTCTTCCTTGCGCGGGCCGAAGCGCACCATCTCGCTCCAGCAGCCGCGGCTGAGCACGCGCTGCAGGGCCTCTTCGCGGGCATTGACAACCAGGCGGCCCTTGGCCGGCACGGTGCGTATCAGGTGGTGGAACTGGGTCTCGATCGCGCCGAGGTCGGCAAAGATGTCGGCATGGTCGAACTCGAGATTGTTCAGGATCGCCGTGCGCGGCCGGTAATGGACGAACTTGCTGCGCTTGTCGAAGAAAGCGGTGTCGTATTCATCGGCCTCAATGACGAAGGGTGATCCCTCGCCGAGCCGAGCCGACACGCCGAAGTTCTGCGGCACGCCGCCGACCAGAAAGCCGGGCTTGAGGCCGGCCTGGTCGAGTATCCAGGCCAGCATCGAGGTCACGCTGGTCTTGCCGTGCGTCCCGGCCACGGCCAGCACATGGCGGCCCTGCAAGACATGCTCGGCCAGCCATAGCGGGCCGCTGGTGTAGGGCAGGCCGGCGTCGAGAATCGCCTCCATCAGCGGGAACTTCTCGCCGCGGGTGACCAGGTTGCCGATCACGAACAGATCGGGCTTGAGCTCCAGCTGCTCGGGCCCGAAGCCCTGTATCAACTCGATGCCCAGCGCGCGCAGCTGTTCGCTCATCGGCGGATAGACATTGGCGTCGCAGCCGGTGACCCGGTGGCCGGCCTCGCGGGCCAGGGCCGCCAGGCCCCCCATGAAGGTGCCGCAGATACCTAGGATGTGAATATGCATGCCGGCATTGTAGGAGCGGGCATCAGCCGCCGCGGGCCGGGGCGACACTGAATACCGCGACGGCGCGCACCAGCTGCTGGGCCTGCTCCGACAGGCTTTCGGCGGCTGCGGCCGACTGCTCGACCAGGGCGGCATTCTGCTGGGTGGCGTGGTCCATCTGCGCCACCGATTGGCTGACGCGGGCGATGTCGACCGCCTGGGCCGCGCTGGCCTGGTTGATGCGGTTCATCAGCGGCGTGACGCGGTCAATGGCCTGTACCACCGCCTGCATCGTGGTGCCGGCGCGGCTGACCAGCTGATTGCCCTGCTCGACGCGCTCGACCGAGTTGCCGATCAGGCCCTTGATCTCGCGCGCGGCCTGGGCGCTGCGCTGCGCCAGGCTGCGCACCTCGCCGGCAACAACGGCGAAGCCGCGTCCCTGCTCACCGGCACGCGCGGCCTCGACGGCGGCATTCAGCGCCAGGATATTGGTCTGGAAGGCGATGCCGTCTATGGTGCCTATGATCTCGGCAATGCGCTGGGCGCTGCTGTGTATGGTCTGCATCGTGGCCACCACCTCGCCCATCACCGTGCCGCCGGCGCCGGCAATGCGCGAGGCCTCCTGAGCCAGCCGGTCGGCCTCCTGGGCGGTATCGGCGTTCTGGCGCACCGCGGCATGCAGCTGGGCGATCGACGAGGCGCTTTCCTGCAGCGCGCTGGACTGCTGTTCGGTGCGCATGCTGAGGTCGGCATTGCCCTGGGCGATCTCCTGGCTGGCCGTGGCCACGCCGTCGGCATTGCTGCGTACGCCCTCGACAATGGCCGCCAGCTGGTCGCGCATGGCCAGCAGGGCGCGCAGGAAGTCGCCCACCTCGTCGCGGCCGCCGGCCGGGATGGCCACATCGAGCCGGCCCGTGGCCATCGCCTGGGCCGAGTGGGCCGCGGCACGAAGCGCCCCGCTGGTGCCGCGCGCCACGCTCCAGCCGGCCCAGGCGCAGAGCAGGGCCAGCACCAGCACCGCCGCGGACAGCAGCAGCACCTGGCGCTGCAGCGCGCTGGCGCGGCTGGACAGGCTCTCGTCCACCAGCCCGGTGCCCAGCTTGTTGAGCTCGAACTGCTGCTTGATCAAGCCCGTCATCGTGGCAAAGAACTGGTTCGGATCGGCGTTCAGGGTCTCGGCCCGTATCAGCTGCTGGCTGACCTGCTCGAAGCCGGCGGCGAGGTCGCGCTCCAGCTGCTCCAGCGGAGCACGCAGGGCGGTGGCGTAGCGGGCGTCGTCGCTCATTGCGCGGGCCAGGGCCGCGCGCACGCGCTGCTGGCTGTCTTCGGCGCCGGCCACCAGCGATTGCAGGGCCAGGCGCTCATCGTTGCTGATGGCTTTCTGCGTCAGCGCACGGCTGCCGGTGGCCCGCATCTGGCCCAGCCGCTCGGTGAAGCCTATGCCGTCCAGCGCGGTGGCGCTCATCGTGAAGTTGGTGCGGGGCTGCGGGTCGCGCGACCAGCCGTGCTGATCGAACACCTCGCTCAGCACGGCCATCTGCGCCGCGATCAGCCCGGTATGGCGCTTGAAGCTGTCGGCTGGCGCGATGCTGCCGCCCTCGACCTCGGCAGCCAGCCCCTGCCATTGCGCCTGCACCTGGCGCCAGTCAGCGCCGGCCCGGCCGGCATCTGCCCGCAACTGCTGCATCACCGCCTCGAGGGCGGCCGAGGCCTCGGCCTGCTTGGCCGGCCGGTCCGCCCTTGCCTTGGCATTGCCGACCAGGGCGGCATTGGACAGGCCGCGATGCTCCTGTGTCAGCCGGATGGCCTCGTAAAGCCGGCGCATCGTCGGCGTGGCCGCGGCGGCCAGGCGGGCATCGCCGAGCCGGTTCAGCGCCTCCTGCAGGTAGAGCGCCGCCGGCAGGGCGGTGGACAGTGCTGCAAGCAGACCCAGCAGCGCGAACTTGCGCGCCAGGGTCAGGTGGGAGAAGAACTTCATGGCTGGAATCCGGGAGAGTTCCCGTCATTACGGCCGGAGAAGCTGCGGCTTGAGCCTCTAGATCGAAGCTGTGTGCGTTCTGTACGGCGGCACACCAGTGCGGTGCGCCCGTGCTGCAGCTTGGTGCGGCGCGGGCGGCTTTTGCCTTAACGCAGTGCGTGGCGCGCGGCGTCCAAGGTGGCGTCAAGATCGGCGCTGCTGTGCGCAGCGCTGACGAAGCCGGCCTCGTACAGCGCCGGCGCCAGGTACACGCCGCGGTCCAGCATGCCGTGGAAGAAGCGGTTGAAGCGCTCCTTGTCGGTGGTCATTACCGTGGTGTAGTTCTGCGGCAGCTCGTCCATCAGGAAGAAGCCGAACATGCCGCCCTCGCTGTCGGCGCTGAAGGCCACGCCGTTCTCGCGGGCGACCGTCTTCAGGCCATCCACCAGCGTGCGGGTCTTGGCACTCAGCGCTTCGAAAAAGCCCGGCTTGGCGATCTCGCGCAAGGTGGCCAGGCCGCAGGCGGTGGCAACCGGGTTGCCGCTCAGGGTGCCGGCCTGATAGACCGAACCCAGCGGCGCCAGATGGCTCATGATGTCCCGGCTGGCGCCAAACGCCGCCAGCGGCATGCCGCCGCCGATGACCTTGCCAAACACGCTCATGTCCGGCTTGAAGCCCGGAATCAGCTTCGCGTAGTGGGCCTGGGCACCGCCGAGTGCGACGCGAAAACCGGTCATCACCTCATCGAACACGAACAGCGCGCCGTACTCGGTGCACAGCTCGCGCAGGCGCTTGATGAAGGGCACCGACGCGCGCACGAAGTTCATATTGCCGGCGATGGGCTCTATCATCACGCAGGCCAGCTCCTTGCCGTGCAGGACGAAAGCCTCTTCCAGCTGGGCCAGGTTGTTGTATTCCAGCACGATGGTGTGCTGGGCCACCTCGGGCGGCACGCCGGCGCTGGTCGGGTTGCCGAAGGTGGCGAGACCGGAACCGGCCTTGACCAGCAGCGCGTCGGTGTGGCCGTGGTAGCAGCCCTCGAACTTGATGAACTTGGAGCGCCCGGTTGCGCCGCGCGCCAGGCGGATGGCGCTCATCGTCGCCTCGGTGCCGGAGCTGACCAGGCGCACCTGCTCCATGCTGGGCACCAGGGCCAGGATGGCCTCGGCCAGCTCGACTTCGCGCTCGGTCGGTGCGCCAAACGAAAAGCCCTCGATGGCGGCCTTCTGCACCGCCTCCAGCACGGCCGGATGGCCGTGGCCGAGAATCATCGGGCCCCAGGAGCCGATGTAGTCGATGTAGCGGCGGCCGTTGGCGTCAAAAATGTAGGCGCCATCGCCCCGGGTGATGAAGCGCGGCGTGCCGCCAACGGCGCGAAACGCGCGCACCGGCGAATTGACGCCACCGGGAATGACTTTTTGTGCGCGCTCGAACAGCGCCTGGTTCAGATCGGGTTCAGTGGACACGTCGCGGGGCTCCGTCGCTATCGTCAAGAGTGGGTTCGTCAAGGTCGGTCTCTTCTTCCTCGTTGGGCGGCAGGGCCCAGAAGAAGCGGTCGGGCACAACATTGCCCATGCCGGGGCGGAAACCCGCGTCCAGCGCCTGGTCGAGGAAGGACAGGGCCTCGCCGACGGCAATATGCGGCTCGCTGCCGACGGCCATCAGCGCCGCCAGCGAGGCCGACAGCGTGTCGCCGGCGCCGATGAAGCTGACATCGAAGCGTTCGAACTTCTCGCCGGTGATGGGGCCCTGGGGCGTGGCCAGCACGTTGTCGACGAAGTGCTCGGGCAGGGCCATGCCGGTGACCAGCACATGGGCGGCGCCATGCTCGGCGGCGGCCACGGCCAGCTCGCGCGGCGAGGCCGGGCGGTCCAGCTCCCACTCTGGCAGCAGCAGGTCGGTCAAGGTCTTGTGATTGCCCACCAGCACCTGGGTCTGCGGCAGTATCAGCTCGCGAAAGGCGTCGCTATAGCTCTGCTGCTGCTCCTCGTCGAGCCAGGACAGATTGGGAATGTAGGACACCAGAGGCACATCGGGATAGTCGGACAGCACCTCGGCGACGGCGCTGATGCCCTCGGCGCTGCCCAGAAAGCCGACCTTCCACGCCGAGATGGTGACGTCCTCGAGAATGCCGCGGGCCTGCTCGGCAATCGTTTCGGCGTCCAGCACATGCTGATCGAAGACCTCGGCGGTGTCGCGCAGCACGATGGCGGTGACCACCGGCAGGCCATGCGCACCCATCGCGGCGATGGTGGCGATGTCGCCGGCCAGACCGCCCGCACCGCTGGGGTCGTTGGCGTTGAAGGTCATCACGCAGGCCGGGGCCGGCGACTCCTGGTTCTCGACCTGGGAGCTGGTGACTGAGGTATCGGTGGTGCTCATGGCGTTATGCGGCGCAAGGCCAGGTAGGCAGGTAGGGGCTAGGTAACAGAAAATCGCAAATGGGCAATGTTCGACAAATCGGTGAGGAATGTTGCGTAAGTACCTATAAGCCCGGGTATTTTTGCCAACTGGCGTGGCTACAATCTTTCTCCATTGTAGTTAAGCAAAGCAGGGTCTGACGGCCCTTGAAAACATCGTGACCGAACCCTGTACCTGGATGTGCCTGATCTGTGGCTGGATTTACGACGAAGCCACCGGAGATATCGAACATGGCATCAAGCCCGGCACGACTTGGGCCGATGTACCGATGAACTGGACCTGTCCTGAGTGCGGCGCACGCAAGGAAGATTTCGAGATGGTTCGCATTTGACGCCTGGCCCTGAGCTGCGCGTCACCAGGAGAACAACGCTTGAGTTCCGCAGCTGAAAACGGCACCCAACTGACCCGGGTGCTGGTGATTGACGACAGCAACACCATCCGGCGCAGCGCCGAGATCTTCCTGAAACAGGGCGGATACGAGGTGGTGTTGGCCGAAGATGGCTTTGATGCCCTGGCCAAGGTCAACGATTACCAGCCCGATCTGGTGTTCTGCGACATCCTGATGCCGCGGCTCGATGGCTATCAAACCTGCGCCATCATCAAGCGCAATCCCCGCTTTGCCCATTTGCCGGTCATCATGCTGTCGTCCAAGGACGGGCTTTTCGACAAGGCGCGTGGCCGCATGGTCGGCTCGCAGGACTATCTGACCAAACCCTTTACCAAAGACCAGTTGTTGAGCGCCGTGCGCCAACACCGACCGCAGCCATGACCCACCGGTCCGGTGCTGCTGATTGAGTAGATCGAGGTAACCCCCATGGCCATTCACAAGATCCTGCTGGTGGACGACTCGAAGACCGAGTTGCACTACCTGACCGACTTGCTGAGCAAGAAGGGCTTTAATGTGCGCACCGCCGTCAATGGCGAAGAGGCGATGAAGCGACTTGAGGAAGAAGTGCCCGAGCTGATACTGATGGACGTGGTGATGCCCGGCCAGAACGGCTTCCAGCTGACCCGCGCCATCACCCGCGACGAGCGCTATGCCCATATCCCGGTGATCATGTGCACCAGCAAGAACCAGGAAACCGACAAGGTCTGGGGCATGCGCCAGGGCGCTCGCGACTATGTCGTCAAGCCAGTCAAGGCCGAAGAGTTGCTGGCCAAGATCAGGGCCCTGGAATAACAAGCCGCCATGTCCAACAAGGAAGCCCTGCGCGAACTGCAGCACCGATTGGCCGAGCGCATGCAGGCCGCGCGCGCTCAAGCGCCGGGCAACTCCTGGCTGGCGGTGGAGTGCGCCGGTCACGACTTTCTGCTCGCCCTGCAGCAGGCCGGCGAGATCTTCCCGGTGCCCGCCGTCACGCCGGTGCCGCACACCCAGCCCTGGCTGGCCGGGGTGGCGAATCTGCGCGGCGGGTTGTACGCGGTGGCCGATCTGGGCGGCTTTCTGGGCCTGCGCAAGCAAGCGCCCGCCCGCAATGAACAAAGCCGGCTGGTGGCGCTGAATGCCAAGCTGGACATCAATTGCGCGCTGCTGGTCGACCGGCTGGCCGGCCTGCGCAACAGTGAAGAACTGACCCCCGTGGAGGCCTCAAGCGAGGCCGGTGCACTGCCAGCCTTTGTCGGCCGCAGGCTGCGTGACGGGCAGGGCCGGGTCTGGCAGGAGTTGCTGCTGCAGGCCCTGGTGGTGGACGAGCATTTCCTGAGCATCGTGGCATGAGGGGCCCCAGCGCCTGCTCCGGCCCGCTGCGGCAAACAATGACGACAGGCTTTTCGCGCACAAGGGTGACAGAGACATGAGCTTCCTGGACAAGATCAAGGGCTTTGGCAAGCGTCAATCGGCGGCTGCTGGTGGCAGCGCGGCGGCGCAGGCCGACAGCGGGTCACCCGACACCATCACGCTGACCGAGTCCAGCGGCATGCCCAGCACCCGCATGGGCGGCGCCACCACCTCCATCATTTCCGAGGCCCTGCCCACCGGCATGCAGGCCGAATTTGCCGACAGCCAGGCAGCCGAGGCGCGCCGGCGCGTGCCGCCGGCGCAGATGCCCTTCATCGGCCATCTGGGCCTGGCCAGCCAGCAGAAGGTGCTGGCCCTGCTGGTCGTCGCCGGGGTGATCGGTGTCGCGGGTGCGGTGGTCTCGACGCTGATCAGCGCCGGCCGCGTCTCGGCCCAGGTGGGTGCCAGCGGCCAGGCCCTGATGCAGTCGCAGCGGCTGGCCAAATCGGTCTGGCAGGCGGTGGCTGGCAATCCCAAGGGCTTCCCGGAACTGCGCGAAAGCGCAGACACCATGGCCAGCCTGGTGCGCAGCCTGAAGACCGGCGAGGGCTCGGTGCCCCAGGCCTCGGGTGCGGTGCAGGACACGATAGATCCGCTGCTGCCCATGGTGGACCGGGCCGAGAAGAGCGCCAAGGTGGTGCTGAGCCAGGAGAAGGTGCTGACCCAGGTCGGCACCGCGCTGCGCACCATCAACCGCCAGTCGTCCGATCTGCTGGAAAGCGCCGAGGCCGTGGCCTCGCTGGCGATGCAGCAGAACGCGCCGGTGGCCGAAAGCGCCGCCGTCAGCCAGCTGGTGATGCTGACCCAGCGCATAGGCAAGAGCGCCAATGAATTCCTGACGCAGGAGGGCGTCAGCCCCGAGGCGGTGTTCCTGCTTGGCAAGGACCTGAACACCTTCAAGGAAATCACCGAAGGCCTGATCAGCGGCAGCCAGGACCTGCGTCTGGTCGGTGCCAAGGACGCGCAGACCAAGGAGCGCCTGCAGGCCCTGCTCAAGCAATACGAACAGACCCGTGCCCAGGCCTATGCGATTCTGGGCAATCTGCAGGGCCTGGTATCGGCGCGCGAGGCGCAGACCGCCATCCTGGCCGACAGCGAACCGCTGCGCCTGGGGCTGCAGGATATGCAGAACCGCATCCAGGCCGAGAGCGGTATGCAGCCCTGGGTGCTGATCGTGCTGCTGTTGTCATCGATCATGGTGGCACTGGGCGGCTTTGGCTTTCTGCGCCTGTATGTGTCCGACCAGGGCCAGCGTGCCGCCCTGGCCGAAACGCAGAAGAACGCTGCGGAACGCCAGGAGCAGGAGGCCAAGCGCGTCAATGACGCCAACCAGGCCGCCATTCTGCGTTTGATGAACGAGCTGCAGCTGGTCGCCGAAGGCGACCTGACACAACAGGCGACGGTGACGGAAGACATCACCGGCGCGATCGCCGACTCGGTCAACTATACGGTGGAAGAGCTGCGCACCCTGGTGGCCCAGGTGCAGGGCACGGCCGCGCGGGTGACCGAAACCACCCTGCAGGTGGACCAGAACTCGACCGAGCTGCTGGCCGCCTCGACCGAACAGCTGCACGAGATCCGCGACACCGGCGAGGCCGTGCTGCAGATGGCTGGCCGCATCAACCAGGTGTCGGCCCAGGCCCAGCAGACGGCCCAGGTGGCGCAGCGCTCGCGGGCAGTGGCCGAGTCCGGCCTGCAGGCGATGCAGAACACCATCGGCGGCATGAACGCGATCCGCGAGCAGATCCAGGAAACCTCCAAGCGCATCAAGCGCCTGGGCGAGAGTTCGCAGGAAATCGGCGAGATCACCGAGCTGATCTCCGACATTACCGAGCAGACCAATGTGCTGGCGCTGAACGCCGCCATCCAGGCCGCCTCGGCCGGCGAGGCCGGCCGCGGCTTCTCGGTGGTGGCCGAGGAAGTGCAGCGGCTGGCAGAGCGCTCCGGCAGCGCCACGCGCCGCATTGCCGCGCTGGTGAAGACGATTCAGACCGACACCCAGGATGCCGTGGCCGCCATGGAGCGCTCGACGCAGAACGTGGTCGAAGGTACGCGACTGTCCGACGCGGCCGGCACGGCGCTGACCGACATCGACCAGGTGTCGCGCCAGCTGTCCGACCTGATCGTGCAGATTTCCGACCAGGCCCTCAGCGAGGCCAGCCAGGCCAATATCGTGGCCTCGAACATCCAGCACATTTTTGCGGTGACCGAGCAGACCGGCGAGGGCACACGCTCCACGGCCACCCTGGTGCACCAGCTGTCGCGCACGGCCGAGGAACTGAAGGCCTCGGTGTCGCGGTTCAAGATCGACTGAGCCGCCACCGCATGATGATGACGCCCAACGCACCGACCTGAACAGAAGGCACGCCAGCGCATGGACCTCCCGCGTGATTCCGAGTTTCCGGCCGACCTCAGCCCCCTGGCCTGGGTGCAGGAAGAGTTGCGCCGTTCGCTGGAGGCCGCGCACAAGGCCTTGCGGCGCTATGCGCGCGATGTCGATGCGCCCCGTATTTCTTCCGGGGTGCCGGGCCAGGACACGCTGGACCTCAGCGCCCTGAACAGCGCCCGCCAGCAGGTGCACCAGGCCGCCGGCGTGGTTTCCCTGGTCGGCCTGCCCGCCGGCGCGACGATGTTGCGGGCCTGCGAGGCCGGGCTGCAGGCGCTGATCAATGACCCGTCGCGCATCAAGCTGGAGGCGATCGAGACCCTGGAGCGGGCCGACTTTGCCCTGCTCGACTACATCGCCCGGCTGCTGGCCGGCCGGCCCGTGTCGTCGCTGAGCCTGTTCCCGCCCTACCGCGCGGTGCAGGCGCTGGCCGGCGCCGAGCGCATCCATCCGGCCGATCTGTGGACCCACGAGTGGACCTGGCAGGAGCCGCCCAACGAGATCACCGTCACGCCGCGCCGGCCCGACAGCGCACGTTCGGCTTTCGAGACCACGCTGCTGAAGTTCATGCGCGAGGGCTCGGCCGATGGCGCCCGCGCGCTCAGCGAGCTGTGCGCCAGCATGGCTGCCGGAGCGCCCACGGCCGCCGCACGCAGCCTGTGGCATGTGGCCGCCGCATTCTTCGAGGCCCAGGGCCTCGGTATGTTGCAGCCCGACGCCTTTGCCAAACGCATAGGCTCGCGCCTGCTGTCGCAGCTGCGTGCCGGTGCGGGGAGTGACCCGGCCGTGGCCGACCGCCTGGCTCGCGACCTGCTGTTCTTCTGCGCCCAGAGTGCGGCCCCGCCTTTCCCCGGCGCGGCGCCGCGCCTGCATGCGGTGCGTGAGGCCTATGGCCTCGATCAGCACCAGGTGGTGGACTACGAAGAGGCCCGCCTGGGCCTGGTCGATCCGGCCTGGGTGGTGCAGGCGCGCAAGCGCGTGTCGGTGGCCAAGGATGCCTGGTCCTCGGTGGCCGAAGGCGATGTGCAGCGCCTGCAAGGCCTGGATGAATTGTTTGCGCTGGTGTCCGAATCCTTGCAGCGCCTGTTCCCGCGCGGCGAGGTGCTGGGCCAGACGCTGCAGCGTGCGGTGGTCGGCACCGCCCGCGCCGGCGCCGCGCCCACCTCGGCTCTGGCCATGGAGGTGGCCACGGCGATGTTGTACGTCGACGCGGCGCTGGAAGACGCCGCCTTCGATGCCCCCGAGCAGGCCGAGCGGGTGCAGCGCCTGGCCCAGCGCGTCGACTCGGTGGCCCATGGCGATCCGGCGCAGCCGCTGGAGGCCTGGATGGAGGAGTTGTACCGCCGCGTCTCCGACCGCCAGACCATGGGCAGCGTCGTGCAGGAACTGCGCAGCGCGCTGTCCGAGACCGAGAAGCTGGTCGACGAATATTTCCGCGACACCAGCCGGCGCCAGGTCTTGATACCGGTGCCGGGCCAGATGTCGGCGATGCGCGGTGTGCTGACCGTGCTGGGCATGGAGCAGGCCGCCCAGGCGGTGCTGCGCATGCGCGACGAGGTTGATGAACTGGTCAACACCGAGGTCGATGCCACGCGCCAGGGCCCGCGCCAGATCTTCGAGCGCCTGGCCGGCAATCTGGGCGCCCTGGGTTTTCTGATCGACATGCTCAGCGTGCAGCCGCACCTGGCCAAGCGCCTGTTCAAATACGACGACGAGACTGGCGTGCTGGCCCCGGTGATGGGCCGCCGCGAGGGTGAGGCGACCGGTTTTGCCGGGCTGGACGATCTGCTGCCGCTGGCCGAGTCGGAGCTGTCGGTGCCTACCCTGCCCGAGCCCGTGCCTGAGCCCCTGGCCGAAGCGGTTGCCGAGACAGCTGTCGAAGCGCCTGCCGAATTGCCCGACTTCGGGCTGGATTTTGGTCTGGACGAAGCCCAGCCACCGGTCGCCGACGAGCCTGAACTGCTGACCCTGCCCGATATCGACGCGCCGCCGCCGCCACCCGAGCCGGTGCGCCCGCCCTTGCCAGAGCCCGTGGCACTGCCGGTGCTGACCGCCACCGACACCGAGATCGACGCCGAAATGCTCGAGGTCTTTCTCGAGGAATGCGACGAGGTCGTGGCCACGGCGCGCGAGGCCCTGGCCCAGCTGCAGCTGGACAGCGGCGACCAGAACCAGCTGACCACCGTGCGCCGCGCCTTCCACACCCTGAAGGGCAGCTCGCGCATGGTCGGCCTGCTCGACTTCGGCGAAGGCGCCTGGGCCTGCGAGCAGCTCTACAACGCCCGGCTGGGTGACAACCGGCCGGCCGATGCCGGCCTGCTGGGCTTCAGTGGCGAGGCGCTGGACTATTTGCACGACTGGCGCAACGCGATTGCCGAGAAGCGCCAGGGCGGCCATCAATCGGCCAGTCTGCGTCGCGCCGCCGATGCCTTGCGCATCGAGGGCCGTGTCGAGGCGCTGGAATGGCCGCACGCGACGGTCGCCGAACCTGGGGCGGTGGTCGAAGCCGTGGCCGAGGTTGCTGCCCAGCCACTGCTCGAGGTGCCGGCGATTGCGGAGTTGCCGGTGCCGGAGGAAGAGGTGGTGCTGGAGCCCACCGAGCTGGCCGCGCTGGAGCCCGAGCTGTTGGTCGATCTGCCGATGGAAGCGATCGCGGTGCCCGAGACCGAAGAGGACGCCTTCTTCGAACTCGACCTGCCCGCTCTGCCCGCCGAGCCAGAGATCGTGCCCGAAGCGGTGGCCCAAGCGCTGCCCGAGCCGGCTCTGCCCAGCTTCGAGCTGGACCTGGACTTCGGCGCGGTCACGCCGGTGGTGGTTGCCGAGGTCGAAGCGTCGCCGGTCTTGCCGGACGCCGAGTTGCCGGCACTGCCGGCTGCGACCGAACTGCCCCTGGCGCTGGACGAACTCGAAGACGAGGACTTGCTGCTGCCCGAGGACGAGCCGCTGCCGGTGGTGGAGCCCGAGCCCGAACCGCAAATCATCGAGGTTGCCGAGTTGGTCGAACCCGAGGCGATTGCGGCGTTGGAGGAAACGCCGCCGCCCAAGCCCCATCTGGAACTGGTCCACTCCGTCGATGCCCTGGTGGCCGATGAGGCGCGGGAGCAGGCGCTGGCCGAGCAGGCCGAGGCCGTCAAGGTCATCGGCCCGCTGCGCATCAGCATTGCGCTGTTCAATATCTTCCTCAACGAGGCCGACGAGCTGTCGAGGCGCCTGTGCGTCGAGCTGGCCGAATGGGCGCTGGAGCTGAACCAGCAGTTGCCCGAGAGCAGCGTCGCGCTGGCCCATTCGCTGGCCGGCAATGCCGCCACCGTGGGCTTCGAGGACCTGTCGCGCCTGGCCCGCCTGCTGGAGCATGGACTGGAGCGCAGCCATGCGCTGGGCCGGGGCACGGTTGAGGAGGGTGAGCTGTTTGTCGAGGCAGCCGACGAGATCCGGCGCCTGCTGCACCAGTTCGCCGCCGGCTTCCTGAAGGCCCCCGACGCGGCACTGAACCAACGCCTGATCGATCACGAGCACCGCGCCGCCGAGCGCCTGCAAGACCTGGCCCTGCACGCGCCCCTGGTCGAGCCGGACTCGGATGACATGCCGCTGGTCGAGGTGATCGAAGACCCGGCGCACGCCGCGCCCGATGACGAGGCCTTGGCCACGGTCGCCGCCGAGACCCTGGCTGGGGTGGAGGAAGCGCCCGAGATCATCGAGGTGTTGGAGCCTGTCGAACCCGAACCCGAACCCGAACCCGAACCCGAACCGGGCCTCAGCATGCTCGGCCAGCTCGGCGAGGTCCTGAGCGGCCCGCTGCAGCCGGTGGCCGAGGTGCATGCCGCGCCGGGCCGGGCCCATGCCCGGGACGAGCTGGACGTCGCCGACCTGGACGCCGAGGACTCGATCGACACCGAGCTGTTCCCGATCTTCGAGGAAGAGGGCATCGAGCTGCTGCGGCAGCTGGCCGCGCTGATGCGTGACTGGCTGGCCTTGCCCGGAGATATGAGCAGTGCCTCGGCCTGCATGCGCAATCTGCACACCTTGAAGGGTGGCGCGCGTCTGGCCGGTGCCATGCGCCTGGGCGAGATGGCGCACCGCATGGAGTCGGTGGTCGAATCGCTGCTGGGCAGCGGCCAGGCCGAGGCCTCCGACATCGAGCGCCTGCAGTCCCATGTCGATGCGATGGCGGCGGTGTTTGATGCGCTTCGTCATCCGCCGGCCCCGGCCGAGGCCGAGCCGGTGGTGGTGGTCACGCCTGCGCCGGTGCAACTGCCCGAGCCGACGCCGCCCGCGGTGGCCGAGGCGGTGGAGATCGAGGCCCTGGCCTCGCTGGAGGCGCTCGACGCGAGCCCGCCCGGACCCGTGGTCGAGGCGATCGTCGCCCCGGCCGCGCCGCTGCCGGCGCCTGTGGAGATTGACTGGTCCCGTTTCGCGCCAAGCGGCGCCGCTACCGCCCCTCAGGAACGGGCGCAGAGCGCGGCCGGCCAGGGCATGGTGCGCGTGCGTGCGCCGTTGCTGGAGCGGCTGATCAACCAGGCCGGCGAGGTCAGCATCCGGCGTTCGCGTATGGAATCCGAAGTGGCCCAGATGAAGGGCTCGCTGAATGATCTGACCGACAATCTGGAGCGCCTGCGCCAGCAGCTGCGCGACATGGAATTCCAGGCCGATGCGCAGATCAGTTCGCGCCTCGAGTCGGCCAAGCAGGCCGAGCGCGATTTCGATCCGCTGGAATTCGACCGCTACACCCGGGTGCAGGAGCTGACTCGCATCATGGCCGAGTCGGTCGGTGACGTGGCCACCGTGCAGCGCACCCTGCAGCGCGCGCTGCAGTCGGCAGAAGACGAGCTCGCGGCCCAGGCCCGCCTGACCCGCGATCTGCAGGACGATTTGCTCAGCACCCGCATGGTCGAGTTCGACAGCCTGTCGGACCGGCTCTACCGCGTGCTGCGTCAGGCCGCCAAGGAAACCGGCAAGCAGGTGCGGCTGGACGTGCAGGGCGGCTCCATTGAAGTCGACCGCGGCGTGCTCGAGCGCATGACCGCCGCCTTCGAGCATCTGCTGCGCAACAGCGTCATCCACGGCATCGAGTCGCCCGAGAAGCGCGTCGCCGCCGGCAAGGAGGCCACCGGCAACATCGTTGTCGCGCTGACCCACGAGGGCAACGAGGTCGCGGTCGAATTCCGCGATGACGGCGCCGGCCTGAATCTGGAGCGCATACGCCAACGCGCGGTGCAGATGGGCCTGCTGACCGCCGAGGCCAAGCCCGGCACGGCCGAGCTGACCCAGCTGATCTTCATGCATGGTTTCTCCACCGCCAGTGCGCTGACCGAGATGGCCGGCCGCGGCGTCGGCATGGACGTGGTGCGCGATGACGTCAACGCCATGGGCGGGCGCATCGCCAGTGCCAGCTCACCCGGCCAGGGCACCAGCTTCAAGCTGCTGCTGCCGCTGACCACCGCCGTCACCCAGGTCGTGATGCTGCGCTGCGGCGACGATGTGGTGGCCGTGCCGGCCACCCTGATCGAGGTCGTCAAGCGCGTGCCGGTGCCCGAGATCGAGGCGGCTTATCGCAGCGGCACATTCACGGCCGGCGAGCCCATGCCCTTCTTCTGGCTCGGTGGCCTGCTGCAGCAAAGCGCCGCAGGCGTGCTGCAGGGACGCAACCAGCCGCTGGTGATCGTCAAGAGCGCCCAGCAGCGTGTCGCCCTGCATGTGGACGAGGTCATAGGCAACCAGGAAGTGGTGGTCAAGAACCTCGGCCCGCAACTGGCCCGTGTGCCGGGTCTTGCCGGCATCACCCTGCTGGCCTCGGGCGCCGCCGCCCTGATCTACAACCCGGTGGCTCTGGCCACCCTGCATGGCGACAGGGCGCGCCAGCGCGCCGAGGCGGCCCTGCAGGCCCAGACACCGCAGGCGCAGGAGGTTGTGGCGACGCTGGCACCCACGGTGATGGTGGTGGACGACTCGCTGACCGTGCGCCGCGTCACCCAGCGCCTGCTGGAGCGCGAGGGCTATCGCGTCACCCTGGCCAAGGATGGGCTGGATGCGCTGGAGAAGCTGGCCGACGAGCTGCCCGATATGGTTCTGTCCGACATCGAGATGCCGCGCATGGACGGTTTCGACCTGGTGCGCAATATGCACGCCGATGCACGGCTGCGCGAGCTGCCGGTGATCATGATCACCTCGCGCATTGCGCAGAAGCACAAGGACTACGCAGCAGAGTTGGGCGTGCAGCACTACCTGGGCAAGCCCTATGATGAAGAAGAACTTTTAGCATTGATTGCCAGATACACTTCACGCCAAAATCGCGGGTAGGTCGCAGCGCCATGATGTTCGAGGTGTTGCCGTCTCAGGCATCTTCCTGAGCCCATCAGTCCTTGGGGAAATCAACATCATGCAGGCGCAGGCAGGCATCCGTATCCCATGTCCGAAGTCGTAGACCATCTCGCCGAGCTGACCGGCTACCGAGACCGCGACGTCATGGACGTCACCCTGGTGGGCTCGCTGCGTGACCTGCTGGAGCCGCTGTCGGTGGCCATCTACCGCTGCGTCGGCGAGACCCCCAACGAGCGTTGGCTGACCCGTGCGCGCATGAGCGCCACCGATCCTGTGGCTACCGCCGATCCGCTGTGGGCCGAGCTTGAAACCCTGCCCCTGCTGTCTGAGCACGCCGCGCGGCTGGAGTGCTTTCGCACTCGCAGCGTGATCGTCGTGCCGGGCATGCCCTGCGTCACCCTGTTCCCGCTGGCCAATGACCGCGAGGTTGTCGGCGTGCTCGAGGTGCAGAGCGTGCAGGCGCTGGACATGGCGATGCGCCGCATGGTCAGCAGCGTGCTGCGCATCTATCACAACTTCCAGGGCCTGCTGGACTACAGCGAGCGTGACACGCTGACCGGCCTGCTGAACCGCAAGACCTTCGACGAAAGCTTTCTGAAGGCGACGATGGAGATGCCTGCCGGCAACGACGGTCGCCGCCACTGGGGCAGCGAGGCGCGCTACTGGCTGGGGCTGATCGACATCGACCATTTCAAGTCGGTCAACGACCGCTTCGGCCATCTGATCGGCGACGAGGTGCTGCTGCTGCTGGCGCGGCTGATGCGCAGCAGCTTCCGCTTCCATGACCAGCTCTACCGCTTCGGCGGCGAGGAGTTCGTGGTGCTGATGCGTTGCGACAAGGATGTGGACGCCGCCCTGGCCTTCGAGCGACTGCGCCGCAACACCGAGCATTATGGCTTTCCGCAGGTGGGTCACATCAGCGTCAGCGTCGGCTACAGCGAGGTCAAGCCCAGTGACTCGCCGGCCGCCGCCTTCGAGCGCGCCGACAAGGCCGTCTATCACGCCAAGGCCCACGGCCGGAATCAGGTGTTCTCGTATGCCGATCTGGTGGCCGCCGGCCACTTCAAGGATGAGGATGAGAAGGTCGGGGCGATGGAGCTGTTCTAGCTCGGGGTCTCATTCCACGCAAAAAAAGGATCGCCAGGCGATCCTTTCTTTATTTCCGTCAAGCTCACTACAAAATAAATCAAGCGCTTGAATTGATTCGTATCATGCCGGCCATGCCTGCCGACCATGAAGAAAAAACCAGTGTAAACCCGGATGCCGTGCCAGCCCGGCTGCTGGCCGCTGCGATTCGCATCTTTGCTGCCAAGGGCTATGCCGGCGCCAGCACGCGCGAAATCTGCCAGGCGGCCGGGGCCAATGTCGCGGCCATCCACTACTACTTCGGTGGCAAGCAGGGCCTGTACCAGGCGGTGCTGGCCAAGCCGGTGCAGGATGTGGTGTCGCTGATCCCCTGTGCCGCTGCAGGGGCGCCGCTGCCCGCCATCGACGTGGCGCTGCGCCAGTTCTACACCGCCTTTCTGACGCCGCTGATCCATGGCGGTGATGAGTTTGCCGATCTGCGCCGCGTCAGCCTGCGCGAGATGGTCGAGCCCACCCAGGCCTTTGCCGACGTGCTGCAGCAAAGCATCGCCCCCGAGCACCAGGGCTTGGTAGCACTGCTGATGCAGCACTGCGGCCTGGACGCGCCCGACGACGCCCTGCACCACCTGGCCTTCGCGCTGGTGGCCATCGTCGAGAACTACTGGATGTCGCTGGACTGCATGCGACTGCTGGCGCCCGGCCTGCTGGCCAGCCCCGAGGCCTATGCCCAGCTGATCGAACGCCTGGTCGGCTATGGCATGGCCCTGGTCGAGCATGAGCGGCGCCAGCGCCAAGCGATTTGAGGGAGAGGAAAAATACGATGTTGATCAAGACCCGACTCAAGGTCCCTGGGCTGACGGCGCTGGCCCTGGCCGCGCTGCTGAGCGCCTGTGCAGGCACCGCGCCGCCGGCGCCTGACCTGAAGGCTCTGCCTGCGGCCTGGTCCGCGCCGCTGCCCCACGGAGGCCAGGGCGGCCGGTTGAAGCAATGGTGGGCACGGCTGGACGATGAGGCGCTGGTGGCCCTGATCGCCAGCGCCCAGCAGACCAACCCCAGCATCGATGTGGCCCTGGCGCGCATGGCCCAGGCCCGCGCCCAGCTGGGCAGCAGCCGGGCCGATCAGGGGCCGCAGCTGAACGGCAGCGTTTCGAGTGTGCGCAGCCGGCCGGCCACACCCGGCAGTGCCCGCCCGCAGACCCTGGGCACGGTGGGCCTTGATGCCTCCTGGGAGCTGGACCTGTTCGCGCAGCGCCGCCGCCAGACTCTGGCCGACGAGGCCCGCGCCCAGGCCGGCGAGCTGGGCTGGCACAGCGCCCGCGTCAGCCTGGCCGCCGAGGTGGCGCAAACCTATCTGGCCTTGCGTGCCTGTGAGGCCGGTGCCTCCATCCTGGCCCAGGACGCCGAAGCGCTGTCGCGCATGTCGGGCCTGACGGCGAAGAAGGTTGCCGCCGGCATGGAGGCCCAGGCCAATGGCCAGCAGCTGGACGCCAGCGCCGCCGATGCGCGCTCACGCCATCTGGGCCAGCAGGCCGAGTGCGAGGTCCTGGTCAAGGGCCTGGTTGCGCTGAGCGGCAAGCCCGAAGCCGAGCTGCGCCAGCTGCTGAAGCAGGGCAGCGGGCGCCTGCCTCAGGCGGCCGCCTTCGAGGTGGCCAGCGTGCCAGCCCAGGTGCTGGCCCAGCGCCCCGATGTGGCCGCGGCCGAGCGCCAGGTGGTGGCGGCCTTGGCCGAGGTTGGCTCGGTCGAGGCCGCAGGCTGGCCGCAGCTGCGACTCGGTGGTTCCCTGTCTCGCGGTGAGCTGCGCGTTGGCGGTGGCAGTGACAGCGGCACCGGCTGGTCCATCGGCCCCGTCCTGCATGTGCCGCTGTTCGACAGCGGCCTGCTCAGCGCCGCCGTCGCCGCTGCCAAGGCGCGCAGCGACGAGGCCTATGCCCAGTACCGTGCCAGCGCCATCCAGGCGGTGCGCGAGGTCGAGGAGGCGCTGGTGCGGCTGGACTCGGCGCAAGCCCGGGAGGCCGATGCCCAGCGCGCCGCCCAGGGCTACGAGCAGGTGCAGGGCGCCACTGCGGCGCGCTGGCAGGCGGGCCTGGGCAATCTGATCGAGCTGGAAGAGTCGCGGCGCAATGCGCTGAATGCGCGCTCAAGCCTGCTGCAGGTGCAGCGCGAGCGCGTCGGCGCCTGGCTCAGTTTGTACAAGGCGGCGGGCGGAGGCTGGGAGGCCACCGATGCCGTGCCGCCAGTGACCGTATCGAGGTGAGGACATGATGACGATGAACAAGAACGCATACCGATTCGGCGGCGTTGCCGCTGCCCTGGTCCTGCTGGCCGGCACGAGCAGCTTCCTGGCCCAGGCGGCCGAAGACAAGAAGGCCGCCAGCGCACCCGCCAAGACGGCGCTGACCGTCAGCCTCACCAGCGCGGCCCAGGCCGACTGGGCCCAGACCCTGCAGGCCAATGGCAGCGTGGCGCCCTGGCAGGAGACTGTGGTCGGCGCTGAGCTGAGCGGCCTGCGCCTGGCCGATGTGCTGGCCAATGTCGGCGACAAGGTGAAGCGCGGTCAAATGCTGGCCCAGCTGTCGGCCGACTCGGTCAAGGCAGAGCTGGCGCAGAGCCGGGCCGGTGCGGCCGAGGCCCAGGCCACCTTGAGCGAGGCCCAGGCCAATGCCGAGCGGGCGCGCAGCCTGCAGCCCAGCGGCGCCATCAGCGCCAGCCAGGTGCAGCAGTACCTGACGGCCGAGGCCACCGCCAAGGCGCGGCTTGAGGCCGCCCGGGCCCGCGTGCAGGCCGATGAGCTGCGCCTGAGCCAGACCCGCATCGTCGCTGGCGACGATGGTGTGATCTCGGCCCGCGCGGCCACCGCCGGCTCGATGGTGCAGCCGGGCCAGGAGCTGTTCCGGCTGATACGCAAGGGCCGGCTGGAGTGGCGGGCCGAGGTGCCGGCCGACGAGCTGGCGCGGCTGAGTGCCGGCATGACCGTCCGGGTCAGCGCCAGTGGTTCTTCGCCGGTCAACGGCCGGGTGCGCATGGTCGCGCCGACCGTCGATCCGCAGACCCGCATGGGCCTGGTCTATGTCGATCTGGACAGCGCCGCCGGGGTGCGCGCCGGGGCCTTCGCCCGAGGTGAGTTCCAGCTCGCGCGCAGCCAGACGCTGACCTTGCCGCAGACGGCCGTGCTGCTGCGCGACGGCTTCAGCTATGTCTACCGCGTCGGTGCCGACAACAAGGTCAGCCGCATCAAGGTGCAGACCGGCCGGCGCCTGGGTGACCGCATCGAGGTGCTGGGTGGCATTGACGCCGGCGCCAAGCTGGTGGCCAGCGGCGCGGGCTTTCTGAGCGATGGCGACACCGTGCGCGTGGTCTCGCCGCCGGTGGCACAGGCGCCGGTCGCCGCCGCCGCGCCGACCACCGTGGCCAAGTAAGGGACGGGCGCCACCATGATGAACGTCTCTTCCTGGGCCATACGCAACCCGATCCCGTCGGTGCTGCTCTTCATCCTGCTCACCTTGGCCGGCCTGATGGGCTTCAAGGCGATGAAGATCCAGAACTTCCCCGACATCGACCTGCCCACGGTCACCGTGTCGGCCGCGCTGCCCGGCGCCTCGCCGGCGCAGCTGGAAACCGAGGTGGCGCGCAAGATCGAGAACTCGGTCGCCACCTTGCAGGGCGTCAAGCACATCTACACCAAGGTGCAGGACGGGGCGGCCACGATCACGGTCGAGTTCCAGCTCGAGAAGCCCACGCAGGAGGCGGTGGACAACGTCCGCGACGCCGTCTCGCGCGTGCGCTCCGACCTGCCCGGTGATCTGCGCGATCCGGTGATCTCGAAGATGGACCTGTCCGGCGCGCCCATCCTGACCTACACGGTCGAGTCGGCCAAGATGGACGAGGAGGCCCTGTCCTGGTTCGTCGACAACCAGGTCGCCAAGGCGATTCTGTCGGTCAAGGGCGTTGGCGCGGTGTCACGCGTCGGCGGCGTGACGCGCGAAGTGCGCGTCGAACTCGACCCGGCCAAGCTGCTGAGCCTGGGTGCCACCGCGGCCGATGTGTCGCGCCAGCTGCGCCAGATCCAGCAGGAGGCCTCGGGCGGCCGCAGCGATGTCGGCGGCATCGAGCAATCGGTGCGCACCATCGCCACGGTGGCCAGCGCCGAGGAACTGGCGCGCATGGACATCACGCTGTCCAACGGCCGCCACGTGCGACTGGACCAGCTGGCCGCCGTCAGCGACACGGTGGGCGAGCAGCGCTCGGCCGCCCTGCTCAATGGCAAGCCGGTGGTGGGTTTCGAGATCACCCGCTCGCGCGGTGCCGGCGAGGTGGACGTGATGAACGGCGCGCGCGCCGTGCTGAAGCGGCTGAAGACCCAGCATCCGGACGTGGTCGTCACCGAGGCCTTCAACTTCGTTGACCCGGTGATAGAGAACTACGACGGCTCGATGACCCTGCTCTACGAGGGCGCCATCCTGGCCATCATCGTGGTCTGGTTCTTTCTGCGCGACTGGCGCGCCACCTTTGTGGCCGCCACGGCCCTGCCGCTGAGCGCCATCCCGACTTTTGCGCTGATGTATCTGCTGGGCTTCTCGCTGAACGTCGTGACCCTGCTGTCGCTGTCGCTGGTGGTGGGCATCCTGGTGGACGATGCCATCGTCGAGATCGAGAACATCATGCGCCATCTGCGCATGGGCAAGACGCCTTACCAGGCGGCGATGGAGGCGGCCGACGAGATCGGCCTGGCGGTGATTGCCACCACCTTCACCCTGATCGCCGTGTTCCTGCCCACCGCCTTCATGGGTGGCATTCCGGGCAAGTTCTTCGTCCAGTTCGGCTGGACGGCGGCGATCGCCGTGTTCTTCTCGCTGGTCGTGGCACGGCTGCTGACGCCGATGATGGCGGCCTACATCCTGCACGCGATTCCGCCCAAGGAGCATCAGCCGCGCTGGATGCAGATCTATATGCGCTGGGCCCGCTGGTGCCTGAAGCACCGGGTCAAGACCACGATAGGTGCGCTGGTGTTCTTCGTCGGTTCGTTTGCGCTGGTGCCCTATCTGCCCACCGGCTTCATTCCGCCGGACGACCTGAGCCAGACCCAGGTCACGCTGACCCTGCCGCCGGGCGCCAAGTTCGAGGAGACCCGGGCGCTGGCCGAGACTGCGCGCCAGTTGGTGCAGAAGAACCCGCATGTGAAGCTGATCTACACGGCCATCGGCGGCGGTGCGGCCGGCTCCGACCCGTTCGCGATGAACGGCGTCAGCAATGTGCGCACCGCCGTGCTGACGCTGAATCTGACGCACCGCGACAACCGCAAGGGCGTCAGCAAGCAGGACATCGAGCGTGGGCTGCGCGATGCGCTGCAAGACCTGCCCGGCGCCCGCGTCAAGGTCGGCTTCGGCGGCTCCAACGAGAAGTATGTGCTGGTGCTGGCCGGCGAGGACGGCGGGGCGCTGCAGGCCCATGCCGCCATCGTGGAGCGCGAGCTGCGCACCCTGCCGGGTGTTGGCGCGGTGACCAGCAGCTCCAGCCTGGAGCGGCCCGAGCTGGTGGTGCGCCCCGATGCGGCCCGTGCCGCCGACCTGGGCGTGACCACGGCCGCGATTGCCGACACCCTGCGCGTGGCCACCGCCGGTGACTACGACCAGGCCTTGGCCAAGCTGAACCTGTCGCAGCGCCAGGTGCCCATCGTCGTGCGCCTGCCGGCCTCGGCGCGGCAAGACCTGGACCTGCTGTCGCGCCTGCCCGTGCCCGGCAGCCGCGGCCCGGTGGCGCTGGGCCAGGTGGCCTCGCTGAGCCTGGAGAGCGGCCCGGCCGAGATCGACCGCTACGACCGCGTGCGCAATATCAACTTCGAGATCGAGTTGAACGGCCAGCCGCTGGGCGAGGTGGCCGAGCGTGCCCTGGCCCTGCCCAGCCTGGCCAAGCTGCCGCCTGGCGTGACGCAGACCACCGTCGGTGACGCCGAGGCCATGGCCGAGCTGTTCGCCAGCTTCGGCCTGGCCATGCTCACCGGCGTGCTGTGCATCTACTTTGTGCTGGTGCTGCTGTTCAAGGATTTCGTCCAGCCGGTGACCATCCTGGCCGCCCTGGTGCTGTCGATCCCGGGCGCCTTCCTGGCCCTGTTCGTCTCGCACACGGCACTGTCGATGCCCTCGATGATAGGCCTGATCATGCTGATGGGCATTGCCACCAAGAACTCCATCCTGCTGGTGGACTATGTGGTGCTGGCGCGGCGCGAGCATGGCATGAGCCGCTTCGATGCGCTGCTGGACGCCGCCTCCAAGCGGGCTCAGCCCATCGTCATGACCACCATCGCGATGGGCGCGGGCATGCTGCCCATCGCGCTGGGCATTGGCGTCGATCCGAGCTTCCGTGCGCCCATGGCCATCGTCGTCATCGGCGGCCTGATCACCTCGACCTTTCTGAGCCTCTTGGTGATTCCGGTTTTGTTCTCATATGTGGACGATGGCATGCAAAAGGCCGGGGCCTTGTTCGCCCGGCTGCGCCGCAAGCCGGCCATTGCTGCTAGCGTTGCACCTGCTGCAGCCGCCACCGTATCGGAGTGAACTTGCGCCTTCAAACCATGACCATGACCACCCGCCGCAAGGCCCTGCTCGCCGTGCTCGGGCTGTTGAGCTTGCTGATCTGCCAGGTGCAGGCGCAGAGCGATCCGCTGAACGCCTTGGCCCAGGCCGAGGCGCAGCAGCCCCTGCTGGCCGAGGTGCCGTCCGACAGCTACCAGGTCAAGGAATTCGACTGGCGCGATGCCAGCCGCCAGCGCGAGGTGCCGGTGCGGCTGTACTGGCCCAGCCACCTCGCGCCAGACGCCAAGCTGCCCCTGGTGGTGTTCTCGCACGGCATCGGCGGCTCGCGGCGCGGCTACAGCTATCTGGGTGCCTACTGGGCCAGCCAGGGCTATGCCAGCCTGCATCTGCAGCATGTCGGCAGCGATCGCCAGCTGTGGATGGGCAACCCGTTCAGCCTGCCCGGTCGGCTGCAAAGCGCGGCCCAGGACAGCGAGGCCATCAACCGCGTGCAGGACCTGCACTTCGCGCTGGACCAGTTCCTGGCCAGCCCGCAGGGCCAGCAGATCGACACGCGGCGCATCATTGCCGCCGGCCATTCCTATGGCGCCAACACCACCCTGCTGGCGATAGGCGCCCGCGTCGAGCGTAAGGGCACGGTGCTGGACTTCCGCGACAAACGCATACAGGCGGCCATCATCCTGTCGGCCCCACCGTTCTACGGCGAGAGCGACCCGGCCAAGGTGCTGGCCGGGGTGACCGTGCCCAGCCTGCACATCACCGCCACCGAAGACGTGATACGCGTGCCCGGCTATCACTCCGAGGCCAGCGACCGCATCGCCATTTTTGAAGCCACCGGCGGCCCGCGCAAGACGCTGGCGGTGTTCCAGGGCGGCTCGCACAGCATCTTCACCGACCGCGGCGGCACCGGCGGCGTGGTGCTGAACCCCCGCGTCAAGACCGCCACCCGCGAACTCTCGCTGGCCTTCTTCCGCAGCGTGTTCGAGGGGCTGGATGAGCCGCTGCAGCAGTGGGGGACGCAGAACAAGGGGCTGCTGGCGCGCTATGTCAGTGGCAATGGGTCATGAGCCCTGCTTGTGAGCCTTATTTGGCGGGCTTGGGTGCCTTGACCACCTCGTAACGCTTCAGCGTCGCCGTGCGCGCCTCGTCATGGCGCACGATGGGGGTGGCGTAGTCCCGCCCCAGCACCAGGCCGCAGGCCTCCAGCTCGGCTGGTTTGGCCAGCCAGGGTGCATGGATCAGCTTGGCCGGCAATGAGGCCAGCTGCGGCAGATAGCGTTTGATGAACTTGCCCTCGGCATCGAACTTCTCGCTCTGCGTGACCGGGTTGAAGATGCGGAAATAGGGTTGGGCGTCGCAGCCGGTGGAGGCCGCCCACTGCCAGCCGCCGTTGTTGGCGGCGAGGTCGAAGTCGTTCAGCTTCTCGGCGAAATAGGCCTCGCCGCGCCGCCAGTCAATGCCAAGGTCCTTGATCAGGAAGCAGGCGGTGACCATGCGCAGCCGGTTGTGCATATAGCCGCTGCGGTTGAGTTGCAGCATCGCCGCATCGACCAGCGGATAGCCGGTGCGGCCCTCGCACCAGGCCTTGAAGAGGGCATCGGCCGCCTTGCCCTTCTCCCAGTGAATCGCGTCGTATTCGCGCTTGAAGGCGTGGCCGACGACATGGGGGTGGTGGTAGAGGATCTGGTGGTAGAAATCGCGCCAGATCAGCTCCGACAGCCAGGTCTGCGCGCCCTTGGAACCGGCTTCCACCCGCTCGAAGGCCAGCCGGGCGAGGCGCCGTATCGACACCGTGCCGAAGCGCAGGTGCACGCTCAGATAGCTGGGGCCCTTGATGGCAGGGTAGTCGCGCGCATGGTCGTAGGCATCGATGCGCTCCAGGAAGTCGTCCAGCAGCTCCAGCGCGCCGGTGCTGCCGCTGGGCAGCTTCAGCTCGTGCAGATTGCTGGTCTGGAAGCCCAGATCGGTCAAGGACGGCAGCGGCCGGGCCAGCGCGGCAGGGCAGGGGGCCAGATGGTCGGCGTACTTGGCCACCGGATAGGCCCGCAGATAAAAAGGGCTCAATTTGCGCAGCCAGGCGTTCTTGTAGGGCGTGAACACGCGGTAGGACGGGCCTCCCTCGGTCAGCACCTCGTCGCGCTCGAAGATCAGGTGATCCTTGCTGGTGTGCAGCGCAATGCCTGCGCCGGCCAGCGCGCCGCGCACGCGGCGGTCGCGCTCCTGGGCATAGGGCTCGTCGTCGTGGTTGGCATAGACGGCCACCGCGCCGAGCTGCTGCGCCAGCTTGGGGATCTCTTCGACAGCAGCACCGTGGCGCACGATCAGGCCCACCTCATGGACGCCGTGCGACAGCGCCAGCGCCCGCAGCTCGGCGTCCAGCACGGCCACGCTGTCATGGATGAACTCGACCCGCCGGTCCTGGCGGGGCAGGGCTTCGAGGATGGTGCTGTCGAACACGAATACGCACCAGACCTTGCGAGCGGCCTTCAGCGCATGGAACAGGGCGGCCTGGTCGTCGACGCGCAGATCGCGTCGAAACCAGACCAGGGCGGACGAAAGAGAGGTTTCCATGGGGCAAGTGTCTCTCAGGAACCGGGTCAATCCTCTACGACCTCGTCATATCCCGCCGTGGATAGGTTCTAAAATCCGGCCATGGCAAATGACCGGATCGACCTCACCAACCAGTTTCTGGTCGCCATGCCCGGCATGGTGGACGAAACCTTCGCGGGCAGCGTCGTCTATATGTGCGAGCACACCGAGAAAGGCGCGCTGGGCCTGGTGATCAACAAGCCGATAGATATCAAGCTGAAGAACCTGTTCGACAAGGTCGAGCTGAGCCTGGAGCGGGAAGACCTGGCCAGCACCCCTGTTTTCTACGGCGGCCCGGTGCAGACCGAGCGCGGTTTTGTGCTGCACGAGCGGCTGGACGCCGAAGGCGGCCACTACAGCAGCACGATGGCCATTCCCGGCGGCCTGGAGATGACCACCAGCCGCGATGTGCTGGAGGCGCTGTCCAACGGTGCCGGCCCGAAGAAGATTCTCGTCACCCTGGGCTATAGCGGCTGGAGCGCCGGCCAGCTGGAAGACGAGATCAGCCGCAACGGCTGGCTCAACATCAATGCCTCGGTGGACGACTGCGCCGACATCATTTTCGACACCCCCATCGACGAGCGCTATGACAAGGCGCTGCGCCTGCTGGGCATAGACCCGCGCATGCTCAGCCAGGAGGCGGGCCACGCATGAGGTCAGCCTGCCCCCCGCCCGCAGGTACACGGTCGGCCCCCCCCGGGGGCCAAGTCGTTCTTGGGAGCGGCCCGGCGAACGACTTGCGCTCGTTTCTGGCTTTTGATTTCGGTACGAAACGCATTGGAGTGGCTTCAGGCAACACGCTGATGAACCTGGCGACCCCGCTGCGCACGATTGCGCTGGAGGGTGACGCCCGTTTTGCCGCCATCGCCAAGCTGATAGACGAATGGAAGCCCGACGCGCTGGTCGTCGGCGTGCCTGTCCATCCGGACGGTGCACCGCACGAGATGACGGCCAAGGCGAAGAAGTTCGCCCGCCAGCTGCAGGGCCGCTACGGTCTGACCGTCCACGAGGTGGACGAGCGCTACACGACCACCGAGGCCCATGCGATGGGGGCTGCGGATGTGGACGCGGCGTCGGCGGCCTTGATATTGGAACAATTCTTCAGAGAACACGCATGAGCACCTTACTTCTGGACGCCGAGGCGCTGTACACCGATCTGGTGCGCGGTGTCAGGGCATTGTTGAAGCCCGACACGGCCCTGGTGGGCATCTGGTCCGGCGGCGCCTGGCTGGCCGAGCGCCTGCAGCGCGACCTGGGCCTGGCCGGCGCCATCGGCGTGATCTCCAGCACCATGCACCGTGACGACTTCGGTTCCAAGGGCCTGGGCGGCTCGGATCACACCAAGCTGCCTTTCGACGTCAATGGCCGCCACATCCTGTTGATCGACGATGTGCTGTTCACCGGCCGCACCACGCGGGCGGTGATCAACGAGTTGTTCGACTTCGGCCGCCCGGCCAGTGTGACCCTGGCCGTGCTGGTGGACCGGGGCGGCCGTGAGCTGCCGATCGAGCCGGCCTTCTCGGCCGCTCGGATGACCCTGCCGCGCGAGCAGCGCCTGCGCCTGGCGAGAGACGATGCCGGCCGCTTCAGCTTCGACCTGAAGGGGGATTCCGACCATGCTGCATAAGCGCAACCCGCAGCTGAACAGCCATGGCGAGCTGGTCCATCTGCTGTCCATCGAAGGCCTGCCTCAATCGGTGATCCATCACATCCTGGACACCGCCGGGAGTTTTTTGTCGGTCAACGACCGCGATGTGAAGAAGGTGCCGCTGCTGCGCGGCAAGTCGGTGTTCAATCTGTTCTTCGAGAACAGCACCCGCACCCGCACCACCTTCGAGATTGCCGCCAAGCGCCTCAGCGCCGACGTGCTGAACCTGGACATCGCCCGCTCCAGCACGGCCAAGGGCGAGACCCTGCTGGACACCATCGCCAACCTCAGCGCCATGCATGCGGACATGTTCGTCGTGCGCCATAGCGAGAGCGGCGCGCCCTATCTGATCGCCCAGCATTGCGCGCCTCATGTGCATGTGGTCAATGCCGGCGACGGCCGCCACGCGCATCCGACGCAGGGCCTGCTGGACATGTACACGATCCGGCACTTCAAAAAGGACTTCCGCAATCTGACGGTGGCCATCGTGGGTGACATCGTCCACTCGCGCGTGGCGCGCAGCGACATCCATGCGCTGACGACGCTGGGCGTGCCCGAGATCCGCGCTGTCGGCCCCAAGACCCTGGTGCCTGGCGATCTGCGCGAGATGGGCGTGCGCGTCTGCCACGACATGGCCGAGGGCATACGCGGCGCCGACGTCATCATCATGCTGCGCCTGCAGAACGAACGGATGAATGGCGCCATGCTGCCCAGCGCCGGCGAGTTCTTCAAGAACTTCGGCCTCACGCCCGAGAAGTTGCTTCTCGCCAAGCCCGACGCCATCGTCATGCACCCGGGTCCGATCAACCGCGGCGTCGAGATCGCTTCCGACGTGGCCGATGGCAAGCAGAGCGTGATACTGCCCCAGGTGACCTTCGGCATCGCCGTGCGCATGGCCGTGATGTCCATCATTGCGGGGAACGACGCCAAATGAAGATTCTGATCAAGAATGGTCGCCTGATCGACCCCGCCAGCGGCCTGGACCAGATCGGTGATCTGGCCATTGCCGGTGGCCGCATCGTCGGCCTCGGCCAGGTGCCGGCCGACTTCGATGCCGGCCGCGTCATCGACGCCACCGGCCTCATCGTCGCCCCAGGCCTGGTCGATCTGGCCGCACGCCTGCGCGAGCCCGGCCATGAGCACGAGGGCATGCTGGAAACCGAGCTGAACGCGGCGGCGGCCGGCGGCGTGACGAGTCTCGTCTGCCCGCCCGACACCGACCCGGTGCTGGACGAGCCCGGTCTCGTGGAGATGCTGAAGTTCCGCGCCCGCAAGCTGAGCCTGTGCCGGCTGTTTCCGCTGGGCGCGCTGACCCGCGGCCTGGCCGGCGAGGCCCTGACCGAGATGGCCGAGCTGACCGAGGCCGGCTGCGTCGGCTTCTCGCAGGCCGATGTGGCGATCAAAGACACCCTGGTGCTGCAGCGCGCGCTGCAGTACGCCGCCACCTTCGATTACACCGTCTGGTTGCGTGCCGAAGACCCCTGGCTGGGCGGTGGCGTGGCCGCCAGCGGCGCCATTGCCACCCGGCTTGGGCTGAGCGGCGTGCCAGTGGCCGCGGAGACGGTGGCCCTGCACACCCTGTTCGAGCTGATGCGGGTGACGGGCGCCCGCGTCCACCTGTGCCGCCTCAGCAGCGCTGCCGGCGTGGCCCTGGTGCGCGCGGCCAAGGCCGAGGGCCTGGCCGTGACGGCCGATGCCAGCATCAACTCGCTGCACCTGACCGATGTGGACATCGGCTACTTCAATTCGGCCATGCGCCTGAACCCGCCGCTGCGCCAGGGTCGCGACCGAGACGCGCTGCAGGCGGCGCTGGCCGACGGCACCCTGGACGCCCTGGTCAGCGACCACATGCCGGTGGACGAGGACGAGAAAAACGTGCCCTTCGCCGAGGCCACGCCCGGCGCCACCGGCCTGGAGCTGCTCTTGAGCCTGGCGCTGAAGTGGGGCCGCGACCAGGGCCTGAGCCTGGCCCAGGCGCTGGCACCGGTGACCAGCGGGCCGGTCCACGTGCTCGGCTCGGCGCTGGGTTCGCTGTCGGCCAGCGCCGGCCGCCTGGTCGAGGGCGGCGTGGCCGATGTCTGCGTGTTCGATGGCGAGGCGCACTGGGCCGTTACCCCCGACCAACTCGAAAGCCAGGGCAAGCACACACCGTTTGCCTTCGACATCACCGGTTTCGAGCTGCCCGGACGCGTGCGCTACACCGTCGTGGCGGGCCATGTGGCTCACGAGTCCACGTCGACGGCAGAGGCTCGCTGAACCCGATGCGGACCCTGCTGGCTTGTTGGCGCCTGGTGCGTGTCGTCCTGCATTTGCTGCATGGCTTGTGGATCATCAAGGCCCGGTTCCCCCGCCTCGACGGCGCGGGGCGGCACCGGCGCATCCAGTGGTGGGCTGGCAAATTCCTGTCCGTGCTCGATGTGCAGCTGGACCTGCAGGGCCAGTTCAAGCCCGGCAGCTCGCTGATCGTTGCCAATCACGTGTCTTGGCTGGACATCGTCGCCATCCATGCGGTGCATCCGCGCACGCGTTTCGTGTCAAAGGCCGACGTCAAGACCTGGCCCATCGTCGGCCCGCTGGTCCATGCCGCCGACACGCTCTTCATCGAGCGTGAGCGCAAGCGCGACGCGATGCGCGTCGTCCACCAGATGGCCGAGGCGCTGCAGGCCGGCGACAGCGTCGGCATCTTCCCCGAGGGCACGACAGGCGCCGGGGACCAGCTCCTGCCCTTCCACGCCAATCTGCTGCAGGCGGCGATCGCCGCTGAAGCGGCCGTGCAGCCGGTGGCGCTGCGCTTCTCCGATGCCGAGGGCCCCATCAGCCAGGCGGTGGTCTATGTCGGCGACACCACCATCGTGCAAAGCCTGTGGCTGATCGCCATGGGCCGCGGCCTGCGCGTGCGCGTCACCGTGCTGCCGCCGGTCGGGGCCAGGCATGCGGACCGGCGGGCGCTGTCTCAGCACCTGCAGGCGTTGATCACCGAGGCGCTCGACCGCTGAGCCACATGGCATGCCTGCCATCGTTGGCCTATGATGGATCGCAAGGAGCATGCAGATGAGTGCAGAAGTGTCCGCTGAATTCGGTGAGGAGTTGTCAGCCCGGGTGGCCCCGGAGGTGTTGGATTCCCTGCGCCAACTGGCCGCTGCCCAGGGCCGCCAGCTGCAAACCCTGCTCGACGAAGCCCTGCGTGACTACCTCGACCGCAGCCAGACGGAGCAGGCACGCCGGCATGTGTTGGCCTCCTTTGCCCAAAGCCTGGATCAATTCGACCCGCTCTACCGCGAACTGGCCAAGTGAGCTTGCGTGACTTCCTCACCGTGGCCGATGTGCTGGCCTTGCATGAGGTTTTGATTCAGCGCTACGGTGGTTCGCCCGGCGCGCGTGATCTCGGCGCCCTGGAGTCGGCGATCAATCGGCCGCAGACGGGCTATTACGACGACATCGTGTCCGAGGCCGCTGCGTTGTTCGAAAGCCTGGCCATCAACCATCCGTTCGTCGATGGCAACAAGCGCATCGCCTTCGCCTCTGTCGATGTCTTCCTGCGCATCAACGGCTGGCAACTCCAGCGTGAATCGATGCAGATTCATGCCGAGATGATGCAGATGTTTGACACGCAAACCTTTGACTTTGCGCATCTGCTGGCCTGGCTGCGCGGTTTCGCCTGTGCCACAGTGTCACCATGACTGCAGCCCAACTCCAGATCCGCCGCGTCGGCATCGACACCTGGCGCGAGAACGTGGCCTATTTGCACCGCGACTGTCCGGTCGTGCGGGCGGCCGGCTTCCAGGCCCTGTCCAAGGTCGAGATCCATGCCGACAACGGCAGCGGGCGGCAGAGCATTCTGGCGGTGCTGAATGTGGTCGATGACGAGCGCATCGTGCGCAGCTGCGAGCTTGGGTTGAGCGAAGAGGCCTTTGCCCGCCTGGGGGTGATCGACGGCCATGCGGCGACGATAGAACATGCCGAGCCGGCCGGGTCGATTGCCGCCCTGCACCGCAAGCTCGCCGGCGAGCGCCTGTCGCGCGAAGACCTGGCCGCCATCATCCGAGACATTGCCCAGGCCCGCTATTCGAAGATCGAACTGGCTGCCTTCGTCGTCGCCACCCACCAGTACGAGCTGGACCGCGACGAGGTGCTGCACCTGACCGAGGCAATGATAGAGGCCGGCCGCCATGTGGAGTGGCGTCAGTTGGTCGGCGCCGGCCCGGTGGTGGACAAGCATTGCATCGGCGGTATTCCAGGCAATCGCACCTCGATGCTGGTGGTGCCCATCGTGGCCGCGCACGGCATGCTGTGCCCCAAGACCAGTTCGCGCGCCATCACCTCGCCGGCCGGTACGGCGGACACGATGGAGGTGCTGGCCGAGGTGGCTCTGCCGTTTGATCGACTGGTCGACATCGTCCGCGCCAATCACGGCTGCCTGGCCTGGGGCGGCACGGCCGATCTGTCGCCGGCCGATGACATCCTGATCTCGGTTGAGCGGCCGCTGTCCATCGACTCGCCGGGCCAGATGGTGGCCTCCATCCTGTCGAAGAAGATCGCCGCCGGCTCCACCCACCTGGTGCTGGACATTCCGCTGGGCCCCACCGCCAAGGTGCGCACCATGCCCGAGGCGCAGCGGCTGAAGAAGCTGTTCGAGTACGTGGCCAAGCATCTGCGCCTGCAGCTGGACGTGGTCATCACCGACGGCCGCCAGCCGATTGGCCGCGGTATCGGCCCGGTGCTGGAGGCGCGCGACGTGATGCAGGTGCTGGAGAATCATCCCGACGGGCCCAGCGACCTGCGCCAGAAGGCGCTGCGTCTGGCCGGCCGCATGATTGAGTTCGACCCCGATGTGCGTGGTGGCGACGGCTACGGCATCGCCCGCGACATCCTCGAATCGGGCCGGGCGCTGGCCAGCATGAATGCCATCATTGATGCACAGGGCAGGCGCTCGCCGCAACCCCCGATTGCGCCGCTGAGCTTCGAGGTGCTGGCCGGTGCTGCCGGCATCGTCACCGGCATGGACAATCTGCGCCTGTCGCGCATCGCCCGGCTGGCCGGCGCACCGCAAGTGCCCGGCGCGGGGCTGGACCTGCTGAAGAAGCTGGGTGATGCGGTGCAGGTCGGCGAGCCGCTGTACCGCATCCATGCCGCCTTCGAGGCCGATCTGCAGTTCGCGCGCAAGCAGGCCGACAAACACACGGGCTACGCTGTTGCCGACGGTGACCCGCTAAGCGCCCCATTGCTGGCCGACAACGCCCTGCACAGCTTCTGACGCCTGACCATGACCGACACCCTCCTGCTTGCCTTCGATGACGAGGCCGCCCTGGCCCAGGAACTGGCCGCAGCGCTGGACGTGCAGCTGCATTTCATCAAGCGCCACCGCTTCCCCGATGGCGAGCTGCGCCTGGTGCTGCCGGCCCGGCTTCCGCCCAAGGTCGTCTTGCTGCGCGGCCTGCACCAGCCCAACGAGAAGCTGGTCGAGCTGATGATTGCCGCGCCCACGGCCCGCGAGCTTGGCGCCGCGCACCTGACCCTGATCAGCCCCTACCTGGCCTATATGCGCCAGGACATGGAGTTCACGCCCGGCGAGGCGGTCAGCCAGCGCCATATCGGCAGGCTGCTGGCCCAGTATTTCGATGCTGTCATCACCATAGACCCGCATCTGCACCGCATCCAGTCGCTGGACGAGGTGCTACCCGGCCGCCGGGGCCTGAGCCTGAGCGCCGCGCCGCTGCTGGGCGCCTGGGTGGCCCACCATGTGCCAAATGCGCTGCTGATCGGCCCCGACGAAGAATCCGCCCAATGGGTGCACGAGGCCGCGGCGGCCCATGGGTTGGACTGCGCCATCGGCCGCAAGGTGCGCCACGGCGACCATCAGGTCACCCTGGCCCTGCCCGATGTGCCGGTGCAGGGCCGGGCCGTGGTGCTGCTGGACGACATGGCCAGCACCGGCCGCACCTTGATGGGCTCGGCCGAGGCGCTGCTGGCGCGAGGTGCGGCCAGCGTCGATGTGGCTATTACCCATGCCTTGTTCGTTGGCGATGCCTATGCGCAGCTGCGGGCGGCCGGTGTGCGCCAGGTGTGGAGCACCAACGCAGTGCCGCACGTCAGCAATGTGATTTCCATCGTGCCGCTGCTGGCCGCGGCCTTGAGACACTAGCCGAAGGTGAAGGCAAAGGCCTGCGCGCCGGCGTCCAGGAACTCGATCTCGAACAGGCGGGGCTTGTCACCCGCCTTCTGGCGCACCAGCTGGTAGAGCCGCTGTGCCTCGATCACGCCCTGGCCCTGGGCGTCGGTATCGAAGCCATGGTCGGCCAGCGGCGGCTTGCCATCGATCAGCACCCGAAAGCGCACCGGCTTGCCGTCGGCCATCGGACCCAGCACCAGGTGCAGGTCGCGCGCATGGAAGCGCAGCGCGATGCGGCCCATGGCGCGGTTCAGCAGCAGGCGCTCGCCCTCGGCGGTCCAGTGGCCGGTCAGCGCCCATTCATTGAGGCCCAGCGACGGGTTGCCCTGGTAGAGCTGAGGGCGATCGGGCTTGATGCCGCCGGGCGAGGCAAAGCCGCTGGTGCGTTCATGGCCCAGATAGGTCTCGGCCGACAGAGCCTGCATGGCGCTGGCCGCCGCCTGGGTGCCTTCGCCCTGTGGCGCGACTCTGGCAGAGGGCACCGGCCCGGTTCCGGCCTCGGCCAGCAGCTGCTGTATCAGCTGCTCCGCCTGCTCGTAGCGGCCCTCGCCGAGCTGTTGATGGCGGATGCGGCCCTGGGCGTCGATGAAGTAGAAGGCCGGCCAGGCGCGGTTATTGAAGGCGCGCCAGACCGCGAAATCGTTGTCGATGGCGACCGGGTAGGCGATGCCGAGGTCCCGCACGGCGCGGCGCACCAGGGCCGACTCCTTCTCGAAGGCGAACTCCGGCGCATGCACGCCGATGACGACCAGGCCGGCGGCCCGGTACTTGTCGGCCCAGGCGCGCACATAGGGCAGGGTGCGCAGGCAGTTGATGCAGGAATATGTCCAGAAATCGACCAGCACCACCTTGCCGCGCAGGCCTTCGGCGCTCAGGGGCGCGGAGTTGATCCACTCGTTCGCTCCGGCGAGCGAAGAGAGCACGCCGGCCATTGGCGGCCGCGGTGCCGCCGGGCTGGCGATGGCGGGACCCAGCATCGTGAGCAGGGCAAAAAGGGCAGAGAGGATGGGCTTGAGCATGGGGTTCGCTTCGGGGTCAATCAGGTGGTGGTCAGCGTGAGCCGGGCTTCCAGCCCGCCCTCGGCGCGGTTGCGCAAAAGCAGCTCCGCACCCATCGCCATGGCCAGCTGGTGGGCGATGGCCAGGCCCAGGCCGGTGCCGCCGGTGCTGCGGTTGCGCGAGCTCTCGACGCGGTAGAAGGGCTGCAGCACGGCCTCCAGCTGATCGGGCGGAATGCCCGGCCCGTTGTCGAGTACGGCCACGGTCAGCCGGCCCGTGTCGGCATGGACGGCTATGTGCACCTCGCTGCCGAACTTCAGCGCGTTGTCGATCAGATTCATCAGGATGCGGCGCAGCGCATTGGGCCGCGTCACGATGGGTGCGCCGGCCCGGCCTTCCAGCCGCAGCGGCTGGCCGGCGTCCTCGTAGTCGGCGACCATGCTTTCGAGCAAGGCGTCGGCATCGATGCGGCAGGGCGGCTCGGTGGCGCCATGCAGGGTGCGCGCATAGCTCACGCCCTCGCGCACCAGTGCATTCATCGCGTCCAGGTCCTGCCGGAACTTGTCGCGGTCCTCCTCGCTGTCCAGCAGGTCGGCGCGCAGCCGCAGCCGGGTGATCGGTGTCTGCAGATCGTGCGAAATGGCGGCCAGTATCTCGACACGCTCGGCCATGTAGCCGGCAATGCGGCGCTGCATCGCGTTGAACGCCCGCGCCGCGTGGGCCACCTCGGTGGGGCCGTCTTCGGCCAGCGCCTGCGCCTTCAGGTCGGGGCCCAGATCGTCGGCCGCCATGGCCAGCCGCGCGAGCGGCCGCGTCACCAGCCGCACCGCCACCCAGGCACAGGCGGCCAGCACCGCCAGCTGGGCCAGCAGCACCCACAGCACCCAGCTGGACACCGGCATGCCGACACGCATCGCGTGTATCAGCACCGTCGAGCCATCCATCAAGCGGACCTGCAGCTCCAGGTCCTCCGGCGGGGCGCTGACTTCCACCAGCTTGACGACCTCGAACGGGTGCAGCGCATTGACGATGGCCTCGGCGAACTCCCGGGACAGGGGCGTCGAGGGCGCCGCGCCATTGATATCGCCGCTGAGCGCAAAGCGGTAATTGCGCCGCTCCAGCCGCGCCAGCCAGCTGTCGCGCTCGGCGGCCGGCAGGCGGTCGAGCAGGGCGATCGAGCTGGCGATGTCGCGCTCTATGCCCCTCATCATCAACTCGCGCAGGGCCAGGCCGCGCTCGTAGCGGATCGCCGCAAAGGTCAGCAGCTGCGCAAGCACCAGCCCGATGACGATGATCAGGGTCACGCGGGCAAACAGCGAGCGGGGCAGCAACTGGATCTTGGCGGTTTGGGGCATGGCGGCTCGCGGCGGTGATATGGGTGCGTTTATAGGCCTTGTCAGGCTGGCACGAACTCAAGCTGCAGGATCGTGGTCGTTCCTGGTCAAGGGGCGGGTGGCGATGTCGCCATTACAGCGGCTGCCTGTATCCGCTATGTGTCGGCCGACAGCGGAATTGCCTGCCGCTGTGTGCGCCTGCCCTGCCAGATACATGGGCATACAAACCCAGGGCGCCATTGCCGTGACGGCGCTACATTGCGGCCATGACGCCCAACACCACCGATCACGTCCTCATCGTCGATGACGACCGCGGCATACGCGAGTTGCTCAGTGCCTATCTGGTCAAGAACGGCCTGCGCGTGGTGGCCGTGCCCACCGGCCGGCATATGCGCGCGGCGCTGGAGGAGTCGGGGCCGTTCGATCTGATCATTCTCGACCTGATGCTGCCGGGCGAAGACGGGCTGAGCTTGTGCCGCGACTTGCGCAGCGGCAAGCACAAGGCCACGCCCATCCTGATGCTGACCGCCCGCGGCGAGGAGGCCGACCGCATCCTCGGCCTGGAGATGGGCGCGGACGACTATCTGGTCAAACCCTTTGCCGCCCGCGAGCTGCTGGCCCGCATCCGCGCCGTGCTGCGCCGCACCCGCATGCTGCCGCCGAATATGCGCACGACCGATGGCGCGCAGGTGCTGCACTTCGGCGATTGGCGGGTGGACACCGCCGCCCGTCACCTGCTGGACGACAGCGGCCTGCAGGTCGCCCTCAGCGGCGCCGAGTACCGTTTGCTGCGCGTGTTTCTCGATCATCCGCAAAAGGTGCTGAGCCGCGACCAGCTGCTGGGCCTGACCCAGGGCCGCGACGCCGAGCTGTTCGAGCGCTCGATCGATCTGCTCGTCAGCCGCCTGCGCCAGCGCCTGCGCGACGACGCGCGCGAGCCGCGCTACATCAAGACGGTGCGCAGCGAGGGGTATGTGTTTGCCTCTGCCGTCGAGGCTGTCGACTGAGGTTCCGGCTTTGGGTGGCGGCGCAGGCGCAGCCCCGCCAGCCGCCGGGCTTCAGTGTGGGGGTTGAGCCGACCTGTGGCCGGCTCAACTGCCTTGCGGTGCTCTCGCCTTGGGCCGGGCGCAAAACTCACGCCGTTCGCTTCGCTCACTACGTTCGGACAATCGCGCCCAGTCAGTTTTTGATCCGCACGCTTGCGCGTGCTGGCCCAAGCCGCTGCGCTCCTCAGCCCCCCACAGGCGCCCGTCGGCCGGCGGGGCTGCACCTGCGCGGAGGCACTGTGGCGCCGCACCGGAAGGATTCGGCTTCAGCGCGTGTCAACGCACCGCAGCGGCCGGCTCTGCCAGCAGCGCCTGAATCCTCTTCTCCGTCTCGCCATAGCTGCCCTCGCCATAGTGCGAATAGACGATGCGCCCCTGCTTGTCGATCAGATAGACCGCCGGCCAGTACATATTCTTGAAGGACTTCCAGGTGGCATAGCCATTGTCCTGGGCAACCGCGTGCTTGATCTGCAGGCGCTTGATCGCATCCTGGACGTTCTGCGCCGACTTCTCGAACGCGAACTCGGGTGTGTGCACACCCACCACGACCAGGCCCCTGTCCTGGTACTTCTCGTGCCACTGCTTGACGTAGGGCAGATGGTTGAGGCAGTTGCTGCAGGTGTAGGTCCAGAAATCGACCAGCACCACCTTGCCGCGCAGCTCGTCCAGCTTCAATGGTGGGGAGTTGAACCAGTTGTCGACACCGCGAAACTCCGGCACCGGCCGGGCGTCGGCGGCCACCCGGTCTTCAGGCGGCGGCGAGGCCACGGTGATGGCGGTCACCGAGGCGGCGACGACGGCGACGAACAGCAGCGCATTGGTTCGGATGCTCATGGCGATGCGGCCCAGCGGGGCCTTGGTGGATGCGAATGAACGCATTCTTGGCCGCGCTTGCCCCGATTGGCCCGGAATATGTACGCCTGTGTATCCGGGCCGGACATCAACACACTACGTTTCGCCCGTGGGGCGCCGCTTGATCAAACGCAAGCCCCTGGCCCCCGTGGCGGCGTACCGTCATCAGCCAAACGTCAAGCATCGGAACGCCCCATGGAGTTCAAGGACTACTACGCCACGCTGGGCCTGGAGCGCAGCGCGAGCCAGGACGAGATCAAGCGGGCCTATCGCAAGCTGGCGCGCAAATACCATCCGGACGTCAGCAAGGAGCCACAGGCCGAGGCGCGGTTCAAGGAGGTGGCGGAGGCCTACGAGGCGCTGCATGACCCGGAAAAGCGGGCGGCCTACGACGCGGTGGGCCGCGGCCCAACCGGCGGGCAGGATTTTGCGCCGCCGCCGGGCTGGAGCAGCGGGTTCGAGTTCAGCGGCAAGGATGGCGGCATGGGTGCTGGCATGGATCACAGCGACTTCTTCGAGGCGCTGTTCGGCCGCCAGGCCGGTGGCGTCCGTGGCCCGCGCGGGGCGACCCACGCACCCGGCGGCGACCACCATGCCAAGGTGCAGATTGCGCTGGAGGATGCCTTCACCGGCGCCACCCGCACCGTCACCCTGCGCATGCCGGTGGCAGATGCGCAGGGCCGTGTCGCCATGCAGGAGCGCAAGGTCGAGGTGGCTATCCCGAAGGGGGTGCGCGCCGGCCAGCACCTGCGGCTGGCGGGGCAGGGCGGCCCGGGCCAGGGAGAGGGCCCGGCCGGTGACCTGTATCTGGAGATCGTGTTCAAGCCCCACGCCATCTTCCGCGCCGATGGCCGTGACGTCTATTTCGACCTGCCGCTGGCGCCCTGGGAGGCCGCGCTGGGCGCGACGGTGAGCGCGCCCACGCCGACGGGCGGGGTCGAACTGACGATTCCGCCCGGCTCGGCGGCCGGCCGCAAGCTGCGGCTCAAGGGCCGGGGCCTGCCCGGTGAGCCGCCGGGCGATCTGTATGCGGTGTTGACGATCGTGTTGCCGGCCGCTGACACCGACGCCGCCAAGCAGGCCTATGCCGAGCTGGCCAGTGGCTTCCAGCAGTTCAACCCGCGTGTGGAGGCAGCATCATGAGCACAGCACTGGTTGTGCAGGGTGTGATCGTCGAACAGACCTTGCATTTCAGCCTGGTGGAGTTATGCCGGGCCTGCAGCGCCGAGGTGGAGCAATTGATGGCGCTGGTCGAGGAGGGTGTGCTCGAGCCCGCGGGCAGTGGCCCCGAGGACTGGCGCTTTGCCGGCCCCTCGCTGCGCCGCGCCCATGCGGCCCTGCGCCTGGCACGCGACCTGGAGCTGAGCCCGGCGGCCACTGCCCTGGTGCTTGATCTGCTGGACGAGATCGAGGCGCTGAGATCGCGGCTGCGGCGTGCCGGCCTTGATGAGTGAGCCGGCGGTCGCGGCGGCGCCCGTGTTCCGCGCCCATGGCCTCACCAAGACCTACGGCGAGGGCGAGGTCGAGGTCAAGGCGCTGCGCGATGTCGACATGGAGATCGCGCGGGGCGAGTTCATCGTGCTGCTGGGGCCCTCGGGCAGCGGCAAATCCACGCTGCTGAACATCCTCGGCGGGCTGGACGTGCCCAGCAGCGGCCAGGTGATGTTCGGCGACCAGGACTTGAGTGCCGCCACCGAGCCGGAGCTGACCGCCTACCGCCGCGAGCATGTGGGCTTCGTGTTCCAGTTCTACAACCTGATTCCCAGCCTGACGGTGCGCGAGAACATCGCGCTGGTGACCGATATCGCCAGCGACCCGATGCCTGTCGATGAGGCCATTGACCGCGTCGGCCTGACGCCGCGGCGCGACCACTTTCCGGCCCAGCTGTCGGGCGGCGAGCAGCAGCGTGTGGCGATTGCGCGGGCCATCGTCAAGCGGCCCGACGTGCTGCTGTGCGACGAGCCCACCGGCGCGCTGGACTACCAGACCGGCAAGCTGGTGCTGGAGGTGATTGCACGCATCAACAAGGAGATCGGCACCACGGCCATCGTCATCACGCACAACGCGGCGATTGCCGGCATGGCCGATCGGGTCGTCTATCTGGGCGACGGCAAGATCCTGCGCATCGAGACGAATGCGCACAAGCTCGACCCTTCTGAACTCACATGGTGAAGTGACATGAGGGCCCTTGACCGCAAACTGCTGCGCGATCTGCGCCGCATGTGGAGCCAGGCGCTGACGATTGCCCTGGTGGTGGCCAGCGGCATCGGCGGTTTCATCACCAGCCTGTCGGCGGTCGATTCGCTGGCGCTGGCGCGTGACCGCTTCTATGCCAGCGGCCGCTTTGCCGATGTGTTTGCCGGCCTCAAGCGTGCGCCGCTGGCGCTGACCGAGCAATTGCGCGCCGTGCCGGGCGTGGCCGATGTGCAGACGACCTTGGAACAGGTGGTGCGCGTCGAGCTGCCGGGCCTGGCCGATCCCATCATCGGCCAGCTGATCGGCGTGGACTGGCGCGCTCCGGCACGGATGAATCTGGTCACCGTCAGCAGCGGCCGCGCGCTGGCCGGTGCGCAGGAGGGCGGCAGCGCGGCGCGCTCCGATGGCACGCTGGAGGTGCTGGTGTCCGAGGGCTTTGCCCAGGCCCGCCAGCTCAAGCCCGGCGCGCGGCTGAATGCGCTGATCAACGGCAAGCAGCGCGGGCTGGTCGTCGTCGGTACCGCGCTGTCGCCCGAGTTCATCTTTGCCGGCCTGTGGGGCATGCCTGATGCGCGCGGCTTCGGCGTGTTCTGGGTCGATCGGGAGGCGCTGGCTGCGGCCTACGACATGCAGGGTGCCTTCAACCGGGCGGCTTTCAAGCTGGCACCGGGTGCCTCGGAGCAGGCCGCGATAGCCGGCGTGGCGGCGCTGCTGTCGCCCTACGGCGGGCGCGAGGCCCATGGCCGCGATGAGCAGACCTCGCACGCGATGCTGGACAACGAGATCAAGGAGCAGCGCGTGCTGGGCACCGTGCTGCCGGCGATCTTTCTCGCCGTGGCCGCCTTTTTGCTGAACGTGGTCGTGGCGCGGCTGGTGTCCACGCAGCGCGAACAGATTGCCGCGCTGAAGGCCCTGGGCTACCCGAATGCCACCATCGCCGGGCACTACCTGAAGCTGGTGCTGCTGATCGTGGCGCTGGGCCTGGGCCTGGGGCTGCTGGTGGGTGATTGGCTGGGTGGTCAGCTCAGCAAGCTGTATGCCGAGTTCTTCCACTTCCCCCGGCTGGAGCACCGCATCGCGCCCTGGCTGCTGGTGCTGAGTGCCGGTGTCACCGTGGCAACGGCCGTGGCGGGCACCTTGAATGCCATTCTGGCCACGGTGCGGCTGCCGCCGGCCGAGGCGATGCGGCCGCCGGCCCCTGGGAACTATCGTCGCACGCTGCTGGAGCGGCTGGGCGTCCAGCGCATGGCGCCGGCCCTGCGCATGATTCTGCGCAATATGGAGCGTCGGCCGCTGCGCACGTTGCTGGCCATCGGCGGCGTGGCCGCGGCGCTGGCCATCGTCATCATGGGCAATTACATCCGCGATGCGATGGACGTGGTGCTGGACACCCAGCTGACCCTGGGCCTGCGCGGCGATGTCACGCTGTGGACGGCCGAGCCGGTGCAGGACAACGTGCGCCACGAAGTCGCCCGGCTGCCGGGTGTGAACAGTGTGGAGGCGACGCGCTTCGTGCCCGTCACCTTCATCAATGGCCACCGCCGCGAGCGCAGCATGATACGTGGCTATGCGGCTAGGCCCGACCTCTACCGCGTGATCGATGTGGACCGCCACGAGATCCTGCTCGACGGCCGCGGCCTGGTACTGACCGACCGGCTGGCCGACAAGCTGGGCCTGCGTGTCGGAGACCGGGTCCAGGTCGAGGTGATGGAGGGACGGGAGCGCACGCTGACCTTGCCTGTGGGCGCCACCGTGCGCGAGATGATGGGTCTGAACGCCTACATGGACCGCGAGGCGCTGAATCTTGCGTTGGGTGATGGAGACGTGGCCACCGGCTATGTGCTGGCTGTGCAGCCCGGCGGCGAGGCGCGCGTGCTGGAGGCCAGCAAGGCCATGCCGCGTGTGGCCGGGGCCTGGAGCAAGGCGACGATGCTGCGCAATATGGAGGAGATCAGCGCCCGCAATGTGCGCATCATGAGCAGCATCCTGACGATTTTTGCCAGCGTCATCGCCGTGGGCGTGGTCTACAACAACGCGCGCATCGCGCTGTCGGAGCGGGCCTGGGAACTGGCCAGCCTGCGCGTGCTGGGCTTCACCCGGGCCGAGGTCTCGGGCCTGCTGCTGGGCGAGCTGGCCATCGTCATCGCCGTGGCACTGCCGCTGGGCATGCTGCTGGGCCTCTTGCTGACCCATGGCATCACTGAGCTGCTGAAGTCCGACCAGTTCTTTTTTCCGGTGGTGATACGGGCCCGCACCTATGTGGGTGCGGCCCTGTGCGTGGTGGCCGCCGGTGTGGCCAGCGCGCTGGTGGTGCGCCGGCGCATCGACCGGCTCGACATGGTGGCCGCCTTGAAGACGAGGGAGTGAACAAGATGAAGAAGACAAGCTGGTTCTACGTGGCCGGTGGTGCCGTGGCGGCGATTGCCGTGGTGGCCTGGGCGTTTGCGCCACGGCCGGTGGAAGTGGAGGCCGTGGCCCTCAGCCAGGGCAGCTTCCAGACCACCATCGACGAGGATGGCAAGACGCGGCTGCGCGAGCGCTATGTGGTCTCGGCGCCGCTGGCCGGCCTGCTGACACGCATCAGCCTGCGCGAGGGCGACACGGTGGCCGTCAATGCCGTGGTGGCCAGCATGACGCCGGTGATGACGCCGCTGCTCGATGAGCGCAGCGTGCGCGAGCAGCGTCTGCGCATCGAGAGCGCCCAGGCCCGCGAGCAGGCGGTGCTGGCGCGCGTCGAGGGCGCCAAGGTGGGTGTGCTGCGCGCGCGCAACGAGGCCCAGCGCAGCGAGCAGCTGGCCAGGCAGGGCTTTGTCGCGCCGACCAAATTGGAGACCGATCGCCTGGGCTTGATGGCCGCGCAAAAGGATCTGGACGCCGCGGTGCAGGAGCGCCATGTGGCCGCGCACGAGGTCGAGCAGGCGCAGGCCGCACTGCTGGCCGTGCGCGAGCCGCAGCGCCTGGGCGCCGGCGGCTTTGCGCTGCGCTCGCCGATCGCCGGCTCCGTGCTGCGGGTGTTGCAACCCAGCGAAACGGTGGTGACTCTGGGCACGCCGCTGCTGGAGCTCGGGGACACGCAGGCGCTGGAGATCGTGGCCGAGCTGCTCACCGGCGACGCCTTGCGGGCCTTGCCCGGCAGCGCGGTGCTGATCGAGCGCTGGGGTGGCAGCGGCGTCTTGCAGGGCCGGGTGCGCCTGGTCGAACCGGCGGCCTTCACCAAGGTGTCGGCGCTGGGCGTCGAGGAGCAGCGCGTCAAGGTATTGATTGACATTGCGAGCCCGCCAGAGCAGTGGCGAGCGCTGGGCGATGGCTACCGCGTCGGCGTGCGCATCGTCACACTGGCGATGGAGCAGGCGCTGCAGGTGCCGGTCAGCGCGGTGTTTCCGGTGGCGGGTGCAGAAGGCGGCATGGCCGTGTTCGTGGTCGAAGCCGGCCGGGCTCGGCTGACCCAGGTGACGGTCGGGGCACGCAACAGCACCCACGCCTGGCTCAAGCGCGGCCCGGCCTCCGGCACGCCGGTGATCGTCTATCCGCCGGCCACGGTCAAGGACGGTGCCCGCGTCAAGCTGCGCAGCGTCTAGCCCCATCGCTTTTGCGTCTATATTTGCGCGCAAGTTGAGCGGCGCAGACATAGAACAAAGGGGCGAGGCATGGCGGCACTGTCGAAGACGAAGCGGGCGTTGATCACGCTTGCGCTGACCGCAGGTTTTGGCGGCAGCCTGTTCTTTGCGCTGCGCGGTCAGAAGCAGGAGCAGACAGCGCAGCAGGAGCAGGCGCAGATCGCCTCCACGGTGGTGCTGAAGGGCCTGATCTCGCTCGACGTCGAGGCTTACTTCAAGGACGAGCGCGTCATCAAGCGGCTGGCCGCCAAGCGCCTGCCGGTGGCCGTGCAGCGGGTCGGCAGCCGTGACATGGCGGCCAAGGTCAGTGCCGAGCAGGACTTTCTGTTTCCGTCCGGCGTGGTGGCGGCCAACCAGGTGGTGGACGCCGCGCGCAAGGCCAATCTCAATGCCGCCCAGGTCTCGCCCTTCCACACGCCCATGGTGATCGCCTCCTGGGAGCCGATCGCCCGCATCCTGGTTGCCAACGGCCTGGCCAAGGCGATCTCGCCCAAGGTCTATGGCGTGGACATGGCCAGGCTGACCGAGCTGATGCTGGCCAAGAAGAAGTGGAAGGACCTGAAGGAGGCCTCCGCCTACGAGGTCACGCGCAGCGTGCTGGTGTCCACCACCGACCTGCGCCGCAGCAACTCGGGCGCGATGTACCTGGCGCTGACCAGCCAGGCACTGTTGGGCGATGTGGTCACCGACCGCGCCACCGCCCAGCAAACGGCGCTGAAGCTGGCCGAGCTGTTCAAGCGCCAGGGCTATCAGGAGAACTACGTCAACGGCAACTTCGATGACTATGTCGCCATAGGCATGGGCAAGGCACCGATGGCCTTCATCTACGAGAACCAGCTGGTCAGCCACGCCATGGCCAAGAAGGGCGTCAGCGCCGACATGGTGCTGCTCTACCCGCAGCCCACCATCGTCAACAAGGTCGTGTTCGTGTCGCTGAACGAGCGGGCCAAGGCGCTGGGCGAGCTGCTGGCCAATGATGCCGAGCTGCAGGGCATCGCCGTCGAATACGGTTTTCGCATTGCCGACACCCAGCGTTTCATGGCCGCGCTGCAGCCCACCGGCCTGGCCGTCGAGCCGCGCCTGAGCCAGGTGGTGGACCCGCCCTCGTTCGAGCTGATGGCGGAGATGATCGACGTGGTGGCCAGGGAGATGGCGCAATGAAGTTCAAGTGGTGGATGGTCGTGGCGGCGCTGGCCCTGGTCTATGTCGTGGTCAAGCGGGATCACAAGGCGCCCGAGGCACCGGCGGCAGTGTCCGTGCCGGCTGCGGCGGAAACCGAGTTCCGGGTCTTGGCGACCAGCGATCTGCGTGATGTGCAGCCGCTGGAGGAGATGGTGAAGAAGGCCACCGGTGTCAATCTGCGCTTCAAGTTCGGCGGCACGATGGAGAGCACCGAGGCGGTGCTCAACGGCGAGGCCAAGGCCGACGCGGCCTGGTTCGCCAATGCCAAATACCTGCTGTCCAGCCCGCAGGGCCAGGGGCGGGTCAAGCTGCAGGAGAAGATCATGCTGTCGCCGATTGCCGTCGGAGTCAGCGAAAGCGATGCGAAGAAATACGGCTGGGACCGGCCCGAGGCCAGGCTGACCTGGAGCGATATCGCCGCAGCGGCACGCACGGGCAAGCTGCGCTATGCGCTGTCGAATCCGGCCACCTCGAACCAGGGCTTCATGGCCTTGATGGGCGTTGTGGCCTCCGCCGGCGGCAAGGCCGAGGCACTGAACGCGGCCGATGTGGACCGCGGCGCCATCGCCGACTTCCTCAAGGGCTACAAGCTGCCCGGCGACAACTCGACCTATCTGTCCGAGCAGTTCATCCTGCAGCAGGGCACCAAGGTCAATGCCTTCATCAATTACGAGAGCTGGCTGCTGAGCCTGAATGCCTCGGGCAAGCTGCGCGAGAAGTTGCACCTGATCTATCCGTTCGAGGGCGTCAGCACGGCCGACTACCCGTTCATGCTGCTCGACGAGGCCAAGCGCGGCGACTACATCTTGGTGGCCGACTATCTGAAGAGCGATGCCGCCCAGCTGTGGCTGGCGCGCCAGACGCTGCGCCGCCCCGTCAAGCAGGACATCGCGGCCAAGGTCGAGGAGCTGCTGCCGCGCCAGGGCCTGCAGATCGAGCTGCCGTTCTCGCCCGACCGCGCGCTGGCCGATGGCCTGATCGCCGCCTACCTGAACGAGTTCCGCACGCCGATTGCCAGCACCTTTGTGCTCGACACCAGCGGCAGCATGGCCGGCGGCGGCCGTCGCGATCAGCTGGTGCAGGCGCTGCACTACATCGCCGGGGCCGACTCCTCGCTGACCGGGCGCATCGCCAAGCTGACCAATCGCGAGCGCCTGTGGCTGCAGCCCTTTGCCGAGAATCCCTATGGCCTGGTGCGCTTCGAGCTGCCCGCCGGCAAGGTGGGGGCCAAGGGCGTGCAGGAGCAGGCCGACAGCGAGGCCAAGCAGGCCGTGCTGGCCGAGGTGCGCGACAAGGCCGAGCGCCTGCGCATGAAGGGTGGCACGGCGTTGTACGACGCGGTGTTCGAGTCGCTGCAGCACATGCTGGCCGAGCGCGAGAAGTCTCCCGGCTACCAGTACTCGGTGGTGGCCTTCACCGATGGCGAGAACAACCAGGGCCGCAATCTGGAGGCCTTCAAGCGCGACTATGCGGCCCTGCCCGAGGATGTGCGCGCGATTCCGGTCTTCATGGTGCTGTTCGGCGAGGCCAACGAGGCCGATCTGAAGGCCCTGGTCAAGATCACTGGCGGCCGCGTGTTCGACGCGCGCAGCACGCCGCTGTACACGGTGTTCAAGGACATCCGGGCCTATCAATGACGGCGCTGTTTCGCCTCCTGGCTTCCTCCGCCAACTGGTGCGGCCTGGCGCTGGCCAGCCTCATGCTTGTTCTGAAGGCCCTGGGCCTCTTGGGCAGCCTGGCCCTGCCCATGGCCGGCCTGGGCTATCTGGCCGGTTTCGTGATCGGTGGCCTGTGGCTGGGCTGGCCCTGGACGCGCGAGCCCGAGTGGGCGGCGCTGGAGTTCAGCGACGAAGGCGATGCCCGCGAGGCCATGGAGCGTGCGCTGAAGGGCGTGCGCCAGCTGACCGAATACAACCCCGACAAGCGCATTCCGCTGGCGCTGCAAAAGCGCGTGCTGGAGCTGTGCGAGGCGCTGGAAGCCCTGCTGCAGCAGTGGGAGCGCTCGCGCGGCAGCCTGTCGCTGCAGGACAGCTTTCATGCGCGCCACATCGCCATCAGCTACCTGCCCGATGCCTTGAACACCTATCTGGCCATACCGGCCGCTTTTGCCACCACCAAGGTCCTTGACAACGGCAAGACCGCCCAGGCCACCTTCACCGATACGCTGGACGATCTGGAGGCCAAGCTGCGCCAGCTCGGCGACGATCTGTCCGCCCAGGACGCGCACGCCTTCCTGGTGCATTCCAAGTTCCTGCATCAGAAGTTCGGGCCTCAGGGCCTTGACGCCCCTGCGCTCAATATTGCCGACAAGGAGTCTCAGTCATGAACAGCCCCGCTGCCCCTGCGTTTCAATTGCAACCGCCCGAAGTGCTGACGCCGGTGGCCGTGGAGGCGGCGCGCGAGGCCGTGCCTCTGAAGCCCGAGCTGCAGCAGCAGGTCGATGCCCAGGTGCTGCGCTTCATCGACGCGCTGGCCAGCGAGGACGTGCAGTCCGATGCCTTCCGGGCGCGGCTGGACAGCGCCTTCGCGCTGGGCAAGGAAGAGATTGCCGGCGCCGCCGATCTGATGCAGAGCCGCTTCATGCAGCGCAACTTCGACGGCATCGAGGACAGCTCGGCCTACAAGGCCATCTCCAGCATCCGCGCCCAGCTCGACGAGCTGAATCCCGGAGCCGAGGGCGATCTGATGCAGCCGCGCAAGCTGCTGGGCCTGATCCCCTTCGGCAACAAGCTGGAGGCCTATTTCCGCAAATACCAGAGCGCCGCCGAGCAGCTGAAGACCTCGATGGGTCAGCTCTACGCCGCCCGCGATGACATGCAGAAGGACGTGATCGACATCGAGGCCACCCGCGCCAAGCTGTGGGACGCGATGCAAAAGCTCGCCGCCGCGGCGCGCTTTGCCACGACGCTGGACACGCAGCTCGCCGCCAAGGTGCAATCGCTCGAAGCGACCGACCCGCAGCGCGCCCATGCGCTGAAGCAGGAGGTGCTGTTTTATGCCCGCCAGAACCTGCTGGACGTGCAGACCCAGCAGGCCGTCTGCGTCAACGGCTATTTGGCGCTGGACGTGCTGAAGAAGACCGGCCGCGAGATGATCAACGGCTGCACCCGCGTGGCCACCACCGGCATGAGCGCACTGGCCGTGGCGCAGACGGTGGCCCGCGCCACCGGCAACCAGATCCGCGTGATGGAGATGTTGTCGGGCGTCAACGAGACCATAGGCAATCTGATCAGCGAGACCGGCCGCGCGCTGAACCAGCATGTCGACCAGACCTCGCAGTTCGCGCAGAACCCGATGCTGGGTGTCGAAAAGATGAAGGAAATGTTCGACCAGACCTTCCAGGCCATGGACGCGATGGACAACTTCCGCGCCAAGGCCATCGACGTGATGGGCCAGAACAACGTGATGCTGCGCGAGCAGCTGGCCCGCGCCGACAGCCATGTGGACCGGGTGCGGCAGCAGCGGGCGCGCGAGGCGGTGGGCAGCGCGGGGGATGTGGCGGGGCCGGTGAAGTTGTAAGGAGGTTTGGCCACTTGAAATTCCTGCATGATCAATGCTAATCCACGCCAGGCACAGCTGCGAATTCCGCCCTCTCGCGACAAAGGACTCATCTCGGGCATCGCCAGCGCATCGCGCGGTTCCGATCCCGTTGTAACCACCGCGATGGTGATCAACGCTGGCCGCGTTCGCTAGCCAAGCGGCAGGCATTTGCCGTGAACGGATCGCGACAGATATGTGCCATGAGTAGACCGTGCAAATTAAGGGTTAGCGTTAATATCCAAGGTTCAGTTCGCCAACGAAAGTGTGGATAGCACAGGGCAGCGCCCCGGCGCGCGGCCACTGGCGAACCTGGGAGGGTTCCTGCATGAGCATTTGCTTGTCTGGATGGCAGACTTGGTGCCGTTGCCTGCAGCACTGGCCGTTCTCGGGCTGTATGACGTTGGCACGCGGAGGTCTAGTCCAAAACCACTGGAGAACCCTCAGGGATTGTTTGGTCCTTCGGCTGCTAGTGGTCGCTGCTGCGTTTGGCGGATATCCGAGTGACTCGATTGCTGCTGGGGCGGTTCCCAAGGAGACGCAGGTTTGCTGGAGTGCGGGTCCATTGGGTGGATGCTATCGATCCGGTCCAGAAGCTGTGCGGGTGCAGTATGCAGACTTCTTGACAAACCAGTGCCACCTTCCGCTCTGTCAATGGCCAACGCAGGCAGACCCTTGGCAAGTCGATGAAACTACTTGGATGGGGCGAATCGATTTCGTTGACATTGTGCTTTGGCCAAGAATATTCTGGGCCGGGGCTGGGAAGTATGCGTCGACTTCTTGCCCGGGAGACAGCGCCGAGCAGCCAGACCATAGCTGCCTATGCAGCCCTGGCTTCGCGCCCGATGCCTCATCCTTAAAGTGCGTAGCCACGCCCTGGCACGACAAGAACCGAGGCAGCCCCCAAGACGTTTGCACGGCACCTCGGTTCGGCAACCCCATCTACCCGCTGACGGGAAACAAACAACAGCGTGAGGCTTTGTTCGCTTGGACCGGGATGGCGGGATTGGAGTTGGTGTATGACAGCCGCCCTAAGCTCCCGTCGGATAACTCGCTGATTGCCTATGCTCCCTACGTCGGACCGGGCGCCAGCGGCTTGTGGACACTCAATTTGTTCCGCCGCCTGGCGCTGCAAGCTGATGCCAACGGCATCGTGCAGACGGTCCAAGTGCATCGCGGTTCCGGCGCGTGGGTGAGCTTTGTGCGCAACGGTTCGAACAGCTATGCGCCGGATGCCGACATAGCGGATCGGCTCTACAAGGTAGCCGACCAGTGGCGCTACGTTGACGCCAGCCGCCATGCACTTGAAACCTACGACGGCAACGGCGTGCTGCTCAGCGTCCACTATGCCGACGGCCGCAGTATCAGCTACATCTACAGCGATGCAGCAATCTCGGCCGACATTGCACCCGGTGCAGGATATATGATCGAACTGCGCGACCACGCGGACCGCAGCCTGCGCCTGGCCTATGACGGCAGTGGTCGCCTCAAGCAGGTTACCGACCCAGCGCAAAAGGTCATTGGCCTGGCTTATGGGGCTCCTGGGCATCTGAACCAACTGACCTGGCAAGACAGCACCGTCCGGAAGTTCCATTACGAAGACGCCAGCTACCCCTGGGCACTGACCGGCATCACCGGCGAGGATGCGGTAAGACATTCCATCTATGCCTACGACGCGCAAGGCCGCGCCATTTCCACCGAGCTGGCCGGTGGCGTGAACCGCTACAGCGTGGTCTACGGAACGCCACCCAGCCGTACCGCCACCGAGACCTTCGACCCCACGACACGGCTGCTCTGGCGCGAGTTCGGCTGGCAGGCGCCGACAGGCACCGTCGTGACCGACCCTGAAGACGGCAATCTTGGCCTCAGTGCGGCGCTGACCCAGGGCATGCCCCGCCTGACCAGCCGCAGCCAGCCCGCCGGCAGTGGCTGTGCCGCCAGCAGCAAGGGCCTGAGCTACGACGCCAACGGCAATGTCGAGCGCGAAGACGACTTCAACGGCAGCCGCACTTGCCGCGCCCACGACCTGAGCCGCAACCTGGAGACCTCGCGCGTCGAGGGCTTGGCCAACGGCGCGGTTTGCTCCGCAGTCTTGGCCGGTAATGCCAGCCTCCCCACCGGAAGCCGCAAGATCAGCAGCCAATGGCACCCCGACTGGCGGCTCGCCACCAAGACGGCCGAACCCGGCCAACTCACCACCCGCATCTACAACGGCCAGCCCGACCCCTTCAACGCCAACGCAATCGCCAGTTGCGCGCCGGCCTCGGCCCTGCTGCCCGATGGCAAGCCTATCGTCGTGCTGTGCAGGCAAGTCGAGCAAGCCACCACCGACACCAATGGCGCGCTGGGCTTCAGCGCCACCCTGCAAGCCAGCGTACCCAACCGCGTGCAGCAGTACACCTACAACCTGTTTGGCCAGGTGCTTACCGCCAAAGACCCGCTGAACAACACCACGACCTATGCTTACCACAGCGACACCACGGCCGCGCACACCAAGGGCGATCTGCAAAGCATCACCAATGCGCTGGGCCAAGTCACCCAGTTCACCCAGTACAACCCACACGGGCAGTTGCTGCAGCAGATCGATGCGAACGGCATCACGACCGACTACAGCTACGACCTGCGCCAGCGATTGACCAGCGTTGCCGTCGCAGGCCAGACCACGCAGTATGTGTACTGGCCCACCGGTCTGCTCAAACGCGTGATCCAGCCCGATGAGAGCTTTGTCGCCTACGAGTACGACGACGCCCACCGGCTGATCGCCGTGAGCGACAACCGCGGCAACCGCATCGACTACACATTGGACAACGCAGGCAAGCGAACCGCCGAAGTGGTCAAGGACTCCGGCGGCGTGCTCAGCCGGCAAGTCACCCGGGCGATGGACGCCCTGGGCCGCGTGCAGCAAACCACCGGCAGGGAGTGAGCGATGGGCAAGAAAACTACTTTCTCCCGCTGCGCGATCCTGCTATGCCTGCTGACCCAAGCTGTGCAGGCTCAGAGCCTGCCTCCGCTGCCGCAGTCTCCCGCCCCGGTGGCCAACTACGAGTACGACGCCGAAGGCAACCCCACCAAGACCGTGGCGGCGCCCGGAGTCTCTGGCTTCGGCTTCGCGACCTCGCACGGCTATGACCCGTTGGGCCGGCGCAGCTACACCGTGGACGCCAAGACCGGCCTGACCCAGTTCAGTTATGACGGGCAGAGCCGGCTGACCCAGGTCAAGGACCCGCGCAACCTGAACACCCAGTACCCGCTCAACGGCCTGGGCGACCCGACCGGGCTGGTCAGTCCCGACACCGGCACCTCGGCCTTCACGTATGACGCCGCGGGCAATCTCAAGACCAGCGCGGATGCGCGAGGCTACCTCAGCACCTACAGCTATGACGCGCTGAACCGGCCCACCTCCAGGGTCATCACCAAGACCGGCACCACGACGCGTCAGTTCAGCTGGACCTATGACCAGACCGGCGGCGTGTTCGGCTATGGCGTGGGGCGGCTGACCGCAGCCAGCTCGCCTGAGGTCAGCACCCAGTACGGCTACGACGCCCAGGGGCGCATCACCCGAGTGACGCAGGCAGTTCAAGGTGGCCTGACTCAGACCGTTGCCTACACCTACGACGCCGCCAGTCATGTGACCAGCATCACCTATCCGTCCGGCCGGGTCGTGAGCTACAGCTATGTCGATGGCCAGCCCAGCGCCATCAATGTGGCCACCAGCGCAGGGGCAACGCCGCAACCCCTCATCAGCCAGATCCAGATGAGCCCCTTCGGGCCGGTCAAGAGCTGGAAGTGGCATATGACGGCAGGGCTGAAGCTTCACGAGCGGAGCTTCGACGCCAACGGGCGCATGGTGCGTTACCCGCTGGGGCCATTGGTGCGTGACCTGAGCTACGACGCGGCCGACCGCATCAAGAGCTACACACACTACAACGCCGACGGCACGGCCAGCACGGCGTACAACCAGAGCTTCGGCTACGACGCAATGGGCCAAGTCAGCAGCGTGCAGACCGCTGCGACCAACTGGGCCTACACCTATGACGCCAATGGCAACCGAACGTCGGCAGCGACCGGGACCGGGTCGAGAAGCTACACCGTCGCGGCAGACAGCAACCGGCTGAACTCGATCACAAATCCGGTGCGCAACTTCACTGTGGACGCCTCGGGCAACACGCTGAGCGATACCGCTGCGTCGCTCTCGACGAACTACGGCGCCGCCTACAGCCCCGAAGGCCGGCTGATGAGTCTGGCCCAGGGCAGCTACTACGGCGTCGACTTTGTCTATGACGCGCTGGGCCAGCGCGTGAAGAACAGCGTCTGGTCCACGCTGGGTGCCAGTGCGTCACGCTCGGTCAATGCCATCTTGCCGCAGGCGGCCGCGCACACCAAGCGCAGCAGCGTGCGTAGCGCCGCGAGCTCAATGGCTGGCTCGACGGCCGCCTCAGTCACGGCCACAGGCTTCGACACGTTTGTGGCCTATGACCTGCAAGGGCATTTGCTGGGCGAGTATTGGGACAACGGCGTTGCGCTGTCGGAGTACGTCTGGTTCGGTGACATCCCGGTGGCGGTGCTGATCCCCAATGCGGGCAGCTCCACCCAGCCACCGACGCAGTTCTACATCCACGGCGACCACCTGGATGCACCGCGGGTGGCCGTTGACGTCCAAGGCCGCATGCGCTGGCGCTGGATGTCCGAGCCCTTCGGTACGGCGCCTCCAGAGAACGCACCCACGCCGGGGCTTGAGGCGCTTGACGTTCTGCTGCGTCTGCCAGGGCAGCAGTTCGAGCGGGTGTTTGGTTTGCACTACAACTACTTCAGGGATTACGATCCGACGACCGGGAGATACGTCCAATCTGATCCGATCGGATTGGATGGAGGCCTCAATACCTACGCATACGTAGAAGGCAATCCCCTGAGCTACATCGACCCAACTGGCGCGTGTCCTTGGTGTGTTGCTGCTGGCATTGGAGCGCTCACCGATCTGACGATTCAGCTGTATTTCAATGGCTTTAACTTGAAATGCGTGAACTGGTGGGAAGTTGCTGGTTCTGGTGCTGCCGCCGGACTTGGCGTTGGCGTCTTAGAAAAGCTTGCGAAGCTAGGGAAGTTGGGGATTTACTCAACCAAGACGGGCGGCCCTACCAGGCCTACCTATCGCTTTTTCAAAAGCAAGGACGTGGTTCGGGTTGAATCGCATCCCATTTCGAAGAGTGCGCCTGATTGGCTCAGCTATCCGCACTGGCACGCTGACTTCCTGGGTAAGCCCTGGAGCAAGATTCACACAGCACTTATAGAGCCAGTTGTTGGCGTACCAGCAGCCGCGTATAACGCAATGAAAGATGACTGCGAGTGCCAAAGATGAGTCCAGGACTGGATTTCTCGAGCTTTGTCAACCTTCGCCGCCTCGATGCGAACAGTTCGAGTGTGTGGCTGATGCGACTTCCCACGATGCTTTGGAAGCAAGCTGCAGCGGCTCAGGAGCGAGATGCAGTTGTTAACAAGCTCACTGCCGCATTCCCTTACCGTAGCCTCTGGCTCAGCGACTGGGTAACCAGCAAAGAGCCGCGCTGGCTACGACTGGCCGAAAACGACGACCTGTATAGCAGCTGCGAGGGGTTGGACCATGGTGGATGGGTTCTGCTGTTTTTTGAAAACGAGCAGGCGTTGCCTGAACAACATTTGGAGCAAATTGTTAGCGACGCGCCCGCAGCAAAACAGTTGCTCTGCAGATTCGCAGCTTGCGCGGCCATTTTGTCGTTCGTTGACGATGACGAATGGCTTGTCGCAATTGCGGATTGGCACCTAAGCTAGGCCACGGTGCCCAGTGATCAAGGTCCGCTGATCTCTAATCCACCTTGATATCCGATTTCTTTACCAGCTTGGCATAGCGCTCCGTCTCGCTGCGGAAGAAGCGCGCCGCGGCCTCGGGTGTGCTGGGATGGATGTCATTGCCCTGGCGGGCCATGGCTTCCTTGACCTCGGGTGTGGCGAAGGCGGCGACGAAGGCGGCGTGCAGGCGCTTGACCTCGGCGGCGGGCAGCTTGGCCGGGGCGATCACGGCGAACCAGCCGCTGGCGTCGTAGTGGGGCAGGCCCTGTTCGGCAATGGTCGGAATCTCCGGCGCGGCCGCCGAGCGGCTCTGGCCGCCGACGCCGATGGCGCGCAGCGCGCCGCTCTTCAACTGGCCCTGTATCGCAGGCAGGGCCAGCACACCCATCTCGACCTGGCCGCCCATCAGGTCGGCAATCATCGGGCCCGAGCCCTTGTAGGGGATGTGGCGTATCACCACGCCGGCCTCGTCGACGAACATCTCGGCCGCCAGATGCAGGATGGTGCCGTTGCCCGATGAGGCGTAGTTGTAGGCGTCGGGCTTGGCCTTCAGAAAGGCGATTAGCTCCTTGACGTTCTTGGCTGGTACCTTGGCTGGGTTGACGACCAGCACCAGCGGCGTGCTGCCGATGACCGAAATGGCGGTGATGTCCTCGATCGAGTCGAAAGGCATCTTCTTGTAGACGCTGGGGTTGATGACGTGGTTGTTCGAGACCACAGCGATGGTCAGGCCATCGGGCGCGGCCTTGACCAGGGCCGAGGTGCCGGTGATGCCGCCGGCGCCGGGCAGGTTCTCTATCAACACCGGCTGGCCGCCCAGCGCCTTGGACAGGGCCGGACCGACGGCACGGGTGATGGCATCGACTCCCGATCCCGCGCCGAGGGGCAGGATGATGCGCAGCGGCTTGTCGGTGCTTTGCGCCCAGAGCGCGGGGTTTGCGAGCAGCAGGCTGGCGGCCAGCAAGGTGGCCAGGCGGCGGTGTAGTTGGGTCATCGGTTGTCTCCTGCGGGGCAGTGTTTTGTCGTTTCAGTGCTTCGGATTCAGTCGGGCGAGCACCTCGTCGGTGTGCTCGCCGACACCGGCCAGAGGCAGGCGCACGGGCAGGCGTTCGCCGTTCATCAGCATCGGCAAGAGGACGACATCGGTGCTGCTGCCGTCCTCGCATTGCATGGGGGCCAGGCCGCCGCTGGCGCGCAGATGGGGGTCCTGCAGCAGCTGGTCGGGCCGGGCGATAGGGGCATAGGGCAGGCCGGCCGCTTCGAGCTTGGTCGACAGCTCGGTGATGTCATGCCCGGCCAGGATGGCGCCCAGCCGCTCCAGCACCTGCGGGCGTATCGCCACGCGCAGCTCATTGGTGGCCAGGGCAGGGTCGGCGAGCAGGTCGGGGCGCTCCAGCACATGGCAGAGCTGGGTCCACTGTTTGTCGCTGACGGCGGCGATGAACAGCTGTTCGCCGTTCGCCACCGTGAACACGTCGTAGACCGACCAGGGCGAGGCGCGCGCCGGCATCGGTGGCGGTGATTCGCCGGTCATCGCCGCCTGCTGCATATGCGAGGCGACGAGGAAGGTGCAGTTCTCGAACAGCGCGCTCTGCACCTCCTGGCCGCGGCCGCTGCGCTGGCGCTCCCACAGCGCGGCCAGCACGCCGATGACGCCGAACATGCCGCCCATGATGTCGTTGACCGAGGCGCCGGCGCGCAGCGGCCGGCCCGGTGGGCCGGTCATGTACGCCAGGCCGGCCATCATCTGCACCACCTCGTCCAGCGCCAGCCGGTGCTCGTAGGGCCCGGGCAGAAAGCCCTTGTGCGAGGCATAGATCAGGCCCGGGAAGTCCTTGGCCAGGCTCGCGTAGTCCAGCCCCAGCTTGGCCATCAGGCCTGGGCGGAAGTTCTCCACCATCACATCGCTCTGGCCTATCAGCTCGCGTGCGCTGGCCAGGCCCTCGGGGGTCTGGATGTCCAGCACCACGCTCTTCTTGTTGCGGTTGAAGCTGCGGTAGAAGCCCATGCCGACGCCCGACATCGTGCGTGTGCGGTCGCCACTGGGTGGCTCGATCTTGATCACCTCGGCGCCGAGGTCGGCGAGGATCATGCCGCAGGTCGGGCCCATCACCATATGGCTGAACTCGATCACGCGCACGCCGGCCAGGGGCAGGGGGCGCTCGGTGTGGGTGTCTGTGCTCATGATGCGTGTTGAACAGCAAAGGTCTTGGGCAGGCCGGCGCGCCACAGCGTGCCGTGCAGGGCTTCGCCGCTCATCCAGTCGGCGACATCGGCGCGCAGCGCCAGCAGGGCCGGCAGATCGACGCCGGTCTGCAGCCCCATGCTCTGCAGCATGAAGAGCAGATCCTCGGTGGCCGCATTGCCGCTGGCGCCGGGCGCGTGGGGGCAGCCGCCGATGCCGGCCAGCGAGGCGTCGAAGCGGGCCACGCCGAGGCGCAGCGCGGCATAGCAGTTGGCCAGCGCCAGGCCGCGCGTATCGTGGAAATGGCCGCAGGCGAGGCGCTCGCCGGCAATCTTCAGCGCTTGACTGAAAAGATCGTCAACCATCGCCGGATCGGCATAGCCCACCGTGTCGGCCAGGCTGACGCGGTCGGCGCCCGCATCCAGCAGGGCCTGCATCAGGCGCAGCACCTCGGCTGTCGAGACCTGGCCCTGCAAGGTGCAGCCGAAGGCCGTGCCCACGCCGCCCTCGATGATTGTCTTCGAGCCACCGGAGTCACGCAGCGCGCGCATCTTTGCCACCTCGGCCACCACCTCGTCCGGCGTCTTGCGCAGATTCGCCAGGCTGTGCGCGTGGCTGGCCGACAGCGGCACCACCATCAGCGCGGCACCGGCGGCAATCGCATGCTCGGCGCCCTTCAGATTGGGCACCAGCACCGAGGCCATCAGGCCGGGCAGGGTCTGGGCATAGGCCAGCACCTCGGCGGTGTCGGCCAGCTGTGGCAAGAGGCGGGCCGGCACGAAGGAGCCGACCTCGATCTCGCGCTGGCCGGCCGCATGGGCGCGGCGCAGCCACTCCAGCTTCCTGGCGGTGGGCAGCACGGTGGCAATGCTTTGCAGTCCGTCGCGCAGACCGACTTCGCGCACGACGACAGCGGAGGGAAGGATGGGCATGGGGCAGGGCGGAAGCTGGGGATGAGCAATATTCAGCCATTCCGTAATGCCGCGCCAGCGGTATTTTGGAACTATCAGCGTTCCAATCGGGAATGTCACAATGGGGGATGAGCGCCGCCTTCGATCCCATCACGCTGAGGCTGTTCGTCGCCGTCTGCGAGGAGGGCAATATCGCCCGCGCCGCCCAGCGCGAGGCCATCGTCGCCTCGGCGATCAGCAAGCGCATTGCGGCGCTCGAGGCCGATCTGGCCGTGACCCTGCTGGTGCGCGGGCGGCGCGGCATTTCGCCCACCGCCGCCGGCGAGGCACTCTTGCGCCAGGCGCGGGCGATGCTGTCGGGCATGGGGAGGCTGCGCGCCGAACTGAGCGAGTTTGCCAGCGGTGTGCATGGCAGCGTGCGCGTGCTGGCCAGCATCTCGGTGCTGTCGGAGTTCCTGCCTGACGACCTGGCCGGTTTCTTAAGCCAGTACCAGGCGGTGCGCATCAGCCTGGAGGAGCGGGTCAGCTCCGAGATCGTGCGCAGCGTGCGCGAGGGCTCGGCCGATTTCGGCGTGCTGTGGGACGCCGGCGACATGCAGGGCCTGCAGACCCTGCCCTATCGCGCCGATCAGCTGTGCCTGCTGACCCACGCCGAGCACCCGCTGGCGCGGCGCCAGAGCGTCGCCTTTCTCGACGCGCTGGACCACGACACGGTGGGCGTCGTGCCCGGCAGCATCATGGAGACGATGCTGCGCCGCTATGCGGCCATGGCCGGCCGGCAATGGGTCAGCCGCATCCAGGTCTCGACGCTGGACGCCGCCTGCCGCATCGTTGCCGCGCGGCTGGGCGTGGCCGTGCTGCCCCGCGAGGCCACCGAGCCCTATGCCCAGGCGCTGGGCCTGGCCGTGCTGCCGCTGCAGGATGCCTGGGCGCGGCGCCGCTTCGTGATCTGCATGCGCTCGGTCGAGGAGTTGACGGCCACGGCGCGGCTGCTGGTCGATCATCTGCAGCGGCAGGCGATTGGAAGTTAAGGGCAGCTGAGCGCACAGCGCACGCCCCAGGCCAAAGCCGGGGTTTGTGCGGTGCCTGGGCCCAGGGGCAGGCACCTATGCTGCTGGCCATCCCTCGAAAGAAGCCCATGCCCGCCTGGAAACCCTGCTTCACCGCCCTGAGCCTCGCCCTGCTGGCCTTCGCCGCGCAAGCCGCCGATGAGCCCAGGAAGAAGTGGGACGTCAACAACCCGCCCGGCGAGAGGCTGACGGTCAATATCGACACCCGAAGCGGCACCTGGATGAGCGTGGACGTCAGCCCCGATGGCCAGCAGATCGTGTTCGATCTGCTCGGCGATCTCTACCTGCTGCCCATCGCCGGTGGCGAGGCCAAGCCCTTGACGCACAGCATCGCCTGGGAGATGCAGGCCCGCTTCTCGCCCGATGGCAAGCGTCTGGCCTTCATGAGCGATGCCGGCGGCGGCGAGAACATCTGGACCATGGACCTGGACGGCACCAATGCCAAGGCGCTGAGCAGCGAAGACTACCGCCTGCCCAACAACCCGGTCTGGCACCCCAGCGGCCAGTACATCGCCGCGCGCAAGCACTTCACCGGCACGCGATCGCTGGGCTCGGGCGAAATCTGGTTCTACCACCTGGGCGGCGGCAAGGGCGTGCAGCTGAACGAGAAGCCGAATTGGCAGAAGGACCTGGGCGAGCCTGCCTTCTCGCCGGACGGCAGGTATCTGTACTACTCCCATGACGCCACGCCCGGCCGCGAGTTCGAATACAACAAGGACGTTCACCAGGGCATCTTCAAGATCTTCCGGCTTGATATGCAGGACGGCTCGGTCGAATCCCTGGTCGGTGGCAGCGGCGGCGCGGTGCGGCCCACGCCGTCGCCGGATGGGCGTTACCTGGCGTTTGTGCGGCGCGTGCGCATGCAGAGCGCGCTGTTCCTCAAGGATCTGAAGACCGGGGAGGAGTTCGCCGTCTGGGACAAGCTTGAGCGGGACATGCAGGAATCCTGGTCCATCCACGGCCTGTACCCGTCCTTCGCCTGGCTGCCGGATGCCAAGTCCCTGGTCGTCTGGGCCCAGGGCAAGCTCTGGCGCGTCGATCCTTTCAAGAAGGCTGCGGTCGAGATACCCTTTCATGTGAAAGACACACGCGAGGTGCGCAAGGCCCTGCGCAACGAGGTGGCGGTGGCGCCCGAGCAGTTCGACGTCAAGCAGCTGCGCTGGCCAGTCGTTTCGCCGCAGGGCGACAGGGTGGTCTATTCGGCGCTGGGTTATCTGTACCTGAAGGATCTGCCCGGCGGCACGCCCCGGCGTTTGACCAAGCAGGACACCCACTTCGAGTTCTTCCCCAGCTGGTCGCGCGACGGCCGCGAGCTGGTGTTCACGACCTGGAACGACGCATCTCTCGGCACGGTGCGCAAGCTCGATCTCGCCAGTGGCCGCGAGACGGTGCTGACCCCGGAGCCCGGCAAATACACGCAGCCGCAGTTCGCGCCCGATGGCAAGGCGGTGGCCTACGTCAAACTCAAGGGAGGCTATCTGACGTCGCCCTGGCATGGGCTGGAGACCGGCGTCTATCTGGTCGGCAGCGACGGCAAGTCGGTGCCGCAGCGCGTGGCCAGGGAGGGTTCGGCGCCGCAGTTCGGCCAACGCTCGGACACTCTGTACGTGACCCGTCGCGGCGTGACCAACGAGGTCGATCTGTACAGCAAGCTGGTGCGCATCGCCCTCGCCGACGACAAGAAGGAGGTCGAGATCGTCAAGAGCGAGTTCGCCACCGATTTCGCGCTGTCGCCCGATGGGCAGTGGCTGTCCTTCATCGAGCGCTTCCATGCCTTCGTGATGCCGCTGCCGCCGGTCGGCAAGTCCGTCAACATCAGCCCGAAGATGGACGCGCTGCCGGTGCGCCAGTTGGACGTCAATGCCGCCGAGTACCTGCGCTGGTCGGGTGACAGCAGCAAGCTTCACTACGCGCTGGGCGACGAGCTGTTCACGAGCGAGTTGAAGAGTGCCTTCGCCTTTGCGCCTGGCTCTCCGAAGGACTTGCCCAAGCCGGCCGAGACCGGCCTGAAGATCGGTTTCAGTCAGGCCGCCGACAAGCCGCGCGGTGTGACCGCCATCACCGGTGCGCGCATCATCACAATGAAGGGCGACGAGGTGATTGCCAATGGCGTGATCGTCGTCGAGGGCAACCGCATCCAGGCGATCGGCGCGGCCGGCGCGGTGGCCATTCCGGCCGGCGCGACGCGCATCGATGCCAGCGGCAAGACCATCATCCCGGGCCTGGTCGATGTGCACTGGCATGGCGCGATGGGCGAGGACGACATCATTCCGCAGCAGAGCTGGGTCAACTACGCCTCGCTGGCCTTCGGCATCACCACCCCGCATGACCCGTCCAACCGCAACGGCCAGATATTCACCCAGGCCGAGATGCAGAGGGCGGGCCTGGTGGTCGGCCCGCGCATCTTCTCGACCGGCAATGCGCTCTACGGCGCCAAGGCAGCGCAGGCGGCGGTGATCAACTCCTTCGACGATGCGCTGGCCCATCTGAAGCGGCAGAAGGCCCAGGGCGCCATCACGGTGAAGAGCTACAACCAGCCGCGCCGCGAGCAGCGCCAGCAGATCGTTGCCGCCGGGCGCGACACCGGCATGATGGTGGTGCCCGAGGGCGGCAGCCTGTTCCAGAACAATATGACCATGGTCGTCGATGGTCACACCGGCGTCGAGCATGCGCTACCGGTGGCGCACACCTATGACGATGTCAGGCAGCTGTGGAGCCAGACCCAGGTGGGCTACACGCCCACGCTGATCGTCGCTTTCGGCGGCCTGGATGGCGAGCACTACTGGTACGCGATGACCGAGGTCTGGAAGCATCCCATCCTGTCCAAGTTCGTGCCCCGCTCGGTGCTGGAGCCGCGCAGCGTGCGCCGCGAGCTGGCACCGGTGGGCGACTACAACGTCATCGATGTCGCCAAGGACGCCGCCGCGCTGCAGCGCGCCGGCGTGCCGGTCAATATCGGCGCCCATGGCCAGCGCGAGGGCCTGGGCGCGCACTGGGAGATGTGGACCTTTGCCCTCGGCGGCATGAGCCCGCTGGAGGCGCTGCGCACGGCGACGATCAACCCGGCCCGGTACCTGGGCATGGACAGGGACATCGGCTCGCTGGAGGCCGGCAAGCTGGCCGATCTGGTGGTGCTCGATGGCGATGTGCTGGCCGACATCCGCCAGTCCGACCGCATCCGCCAGGTCATGGCCAATGGCCGCCTGTACGAGCTGCCGACGATGAACGAGGTCGGTGCCCGCAGCAAGCCGCGCAAGCCCTTCTTCTTTGAAAGCGCCGATGGCAGCCAGGCGCCGGTCAGTGACGAGGGGCTGGAGGAGGCGCTGGGCCGGGACCGCGATTGATGGCGGGGCAGCGCCAACGGCCGGCCATGACGTAGAGTGGTGGCCGGACCGGCTGGGTGACGAGGCATGCCCGATGAAGCGCGAGGACACGATTGGCGAGGTGCTGAGACCCGCTCCCGAGCAGCTGGAGCTGGTGCTGGCGCGCATCGAGGGCAGCGCGGCCTTCCGCGGCTCGGCGCGCCATCGTGCGCTGCTGCGTTACCTGGTCACCCGCAGCCTGCGGGGCGACGCTTCGGCACTGAAGGAGACGGTGATTGCGCTGGAGGTGTTCGAACGCCCGGCGTCCAGCTTCGACCCGCGGCTGGACAGCATCGTGCGCGTCGAGGCGCGGCGCCTGCGCCAGCGCTTGAGCGAGTTCTATGCCGGCGAGGGGCGCGAGCTGCCGCTGCGCATCACCCTGCCGGTCGGCAGCTATGTGCCGGTGATCGCCGGCGCCGAGGTCCGCGAGCCGGAGTCGGCCACGCGGCTGGCCCGCGATCTGGTCGAGCGCGGCGAGCACTTTCTGCGCCTGCCGCTGACCCAGGTCACCCTGGAGCAGGCGCTGGAGCGCTTCGATGCGGCGCTGCGTGAATCACCCGGCCATGCGCCGGCCTATGTCGGCCTGGCCCGGGCCTGGTTCAATCTGGCCAGCGGCTGGTACCACCCGCCGGCCGTGGCCTCCGAGCATGCGGCTGAGGCTCTGCGCCAGGCGCTGGTGCTTGATGACACGAGTGCCGTGGCCCACGCGCTGCTGGGCGCGACCCAGCACCAGTTCGAGCACGACTGGGACGGCGCGCAGCGCAGCTTCCGGCGCGCCGTCGAGCTGGCGCCGCAGATGGCTTTTGTGCACTCCGCCTACGGCCGGCATCTGGTCGCCCAGGGCCTGCTGGACGAGGCCGAGCGCGAGCTGTTGCTGGCCCGCAGCCTGGATCCGCACTACCTGAACACGCGCCTGCACATGATCAATCTGCGCATCGGCCAGGCCAGGCTGATTGATGCCGAGCGAGAGATCGACGGCGCCGCCGACCTGGCGCCGGACAATATGGCGCTGGAGGGCCTTCGTGGCCTGCTGGCCCTGCAGCGTGGCGACGGCGCGGCCGCACTGCGCCACTACGGCCGTTGCTGCGAGTTGCTGCCGGATCATGCCGGCTGCCTGGCCAGCCTAGCCGCGGCCCAGGCCTTTGTCGGCGATCAGGCGCGTTCCGACGCGACCATGGCGAGCCTGCAGGGGCGGGTGGTGCCGCCCTATATCCGGGCCATCGTCGATACCCGCAGCGGGCGGCTTGAGCAGGCCTTGGCCCAGTTGCGCAGTGCGGTGCTGGAGCATGACCCGAATATCGTCTTTCTGCGAAGCGACCCCAGCTTTCAGCGCCTGCATGGCAGCCCTGCCTGGCAGGAACTGCTGGCCAGCATCAAACCTCGGCGTGCCGACTGATGCGTCCACCCAGCAGCACCAGACCGGCCAGCAGCAGGGCCGAGCCCGGCAGCTCCGGCACGGCGCTCAGCACGCCGATGGTGATCACGCCGCGCTCGGCGTAGGTGCCGGTGCCGACATTGGCCTCGACCAGGCTGTAGCCGTCGCTCAGGCCGTTGACGGTGCCGCTGGCGGTGAAGAAAGCGATGCGGCCGCCGCCGCCGTTGTAGCCGCCGCCCATGGCATGCACCGCGGCCTGCTGCGGACCGAACTGATCCAGCGTGATGCTGGCCGCATGCAGCAGCAGCCCGCCGCCGGACCCACCGCCGCCGTAGTAGCCGAACACGTCACCGCTGAGGCCGCCGTAGCCACCATTGGCCAGCAGCTTGCCGGTGGTGGCTACATCGATGAAGCTGATCGCGCCCAGCTCGATGGCGCCGCCTCCACCACCGCCGCCGCCACCACCGCCCCAGGCACTGCCCGATCCGCTGCCGCCACTGCCGCCCTCCAGGCGTTGGCTCAGATCGCCATAGGTCGGCCCGTAGCCCGGCTCGACCGGATGCTGGCCACGGCCGCCATAGCCGCCACCGACGCCTATCGTGCACTGGCACAGGCCCCACCAGCCTGTGCTCGGGCCGGCGCCGGGACCGAAGCCGGTGAGGCCCGGCCCGCCGACGGCGCCGTTGCCGCCATCCCCCCCGCCGGCGCTGCCGGCATTGCCTGCCGCCCCTGCGCCGCCGGGGCCGCGGAAGATGCCGTCCTGGCCATTCAAGCCGCTGGCATCGAGGATGCCGGCCAGGCTGACGCTGCTGCGTGACAGCAGCACCAGTGGCTGGCTGCCGGTGACGCGCACGGTGACACCCGCCGCAATGCTGATCGCATCGAAGTCCAGCACACCCAGGCTGGGGTTGAAGGCGCTGGCCTGGGCGCGGGTGGTGCCGGTGAACAGCACGGTGTTGGCCGCATCCATCAGCACCGGAGCGCCGCCGGCGCCGTCGGTGACCAGCTGGTAGCTGCCGCTGACCAGGTTCAGCGTGCCCAGCGAGGCGACCGAGAACGGGTCTATCGGAGCCGCAGCGGCCCAGCAGGTCTGCAAGGCCAGAGCAAGTCCTGCCCAGCGGTGGTATTGCGCCATGTCCGACTCCTGTTGTGTGGAGCCAAGGCTAGGGTCGGGTGGTCCCGGGCGCAACAACGGGCAGGTGACATCGGGGTGACATGAGGTGGCTCAAGGATCGGACTTGTCCACCGACCTCGCCCGGGCTTACAGTGGGCCATCCACAATGATTGGGAGTCGCCTCATGCTGAACATCCTGCTGCCTTCGGACGGTTCCGAACTGGCCCTTGACGCCGTCCACCATGTGCTGCGGCTGGCGCAGGAGGGGTTGCAGCTCAGTGTGGTGCTGGCCAATGTGCAGGAGCCGACCTATCTGTACGAGATGGTGCTGGCGCCCGGCGCCGAGCTGCTGGAGGCGAGCCTCGCCGCCGGCATGCATGCCCTGGCGCCGGCCCAGGCCCTGCTGGACGCGGCGGGCCTGCCCTACGAGAACGAGGTCGGCAGCGGCGACCCGGCCCACACCCTGCTGGATATCGCCGAGCGCTATGGCTGCGACGTGATCGTGCTCGGCGCCCGCGGTATCGGCGGCCTGCGCGATGCGCTCCTGGGCTCGGTGTCCAAGACCCTGCTGCATGACGCGCCGATCCCGGTCACCGTGGTCAGGCATGCCGAGCCGGCGGAAGCGCCGGACGAGGATGAGGCCGAAGCCTCCATCGAGTCTTAGGCCTTGCCCTGGCTTGCGACTGCCGCCGCGGCCTTGGCCGCAGCCTCGGCATCGCCCAGGTAGTAGCTCTTGATCGGCTTCAGTTCGGCGTCCAGTTCGTAGACCAGCGGAATGCCGTTGGGGATATTGACGCCGACGATCTCGTCATCGCCGATCTTGTCCAGGTACTTGACCAGCGCGCGGATGCTGTTGCCGTGGGCGGCAATGACGACGCGCTGGCCGCTCAGGATCGCCGGGGCGATGCTGTCGTTCCAGGCTGGCAGCACGCGGGCCACGGTGTCTTTCAGGCATTCGGTCAGCGGCACGTCTTCGGGCCTGAGCTTGGCATAGCGGCGGTCCGAGCGCTCGCTTCTCGGGTCGTTGGCGTCCAGCACCGGCGGCGGCGTGTCATAGCTGCGGCGCCAGACCAGCACCTGCTCGTCGCCATACTTCTTCGCCGTCTCGCCCTTGTTCAGGCCCTGCAGGCCGCCGTAGTGGCGCTCGTTGAGGCGCCAGTCCTTGACCACCGGCAGCCAGGTGCGGTCCATCTGATCCAGGCTGTGCCACAGCGTCCAGATCGCGCGCTTCAGCACCGAGGTGTAGGCAATGTCGAAATCCAGCCCCGCTTCCTTGATCAGTCGACCCGACTGCTTGGCCTGCTCGACGCCGGTGGCCGTCAGGTCTACATCGGTCCAGCCGGTGAAGCGGTTTTCCAGATTCCAGGTCGATTCGCCATGGCGGATGAGCACGAGCTTGTACATGGGCAGGGGAGGCTTGAGTGGGTTGAGAGGCGATTTGCGCCCGCTTGATCGATGGGCGAAGCGCGAATTCTATAATCCGCGCTTCTCTCACCCTGGACGGCGCACCTGTGAAGTTTCTTCTCGACAACTGGATTCTGGTTCTGATGGCGCTCGCTTCGGGCTCGATGCTGCTGTGGACGACCTTTGGCCGTGGCGTGGCCGCCGGCGCCGTGTCCACCGCCGAGGCGGTACGGCTGATCAACCGCGAAAAAGCGGTGCTGATCGATGTCTGCGAGCCGGCCGAGTTTGCTGCCGGCCACGCGGTCGGTGCCAAGAACGTGCCCCTTGCCACAATCGACGGCAGCAAGAGCCTGCCCAGCAACAAGGCCCTGCCCCTGGTGGTGATGTGCGCAACCGGCGCACGCGCCACCCGCGCCGCCGCTATGCTCAAAAAGGCGGGTCATGCGAATGTGCAGCCCGTGTCGGGTGGCCTGGCGGCCTGGCGCGAAGCCAATCTGCCGGTTGAGAAGTCAGCCGCCTGACTTGTTTCCGATCGAACCGAGGTTTTGTTGATGGCTGCCGTGAAGATGTACACCACCCAGGTCTGCCCGTACTGCATACGGGCCAAGTCCCTGCTCAAGCAGCGCGGCGTGGACCAGATCGAAGAAATCCGCATCGACCTCGATCCGGTGCAGCGCAACGAGATGATGAACCTGACCGGCCGGCGCACCGTGCCGCAGATCTTCATCGGCGACACCCATGTGGGGGGGTGCGACGACCTGATGGCGCTCGATCAGCGCGGCGGTTTGCAGGCGCTTCTTCAGGCCTGATCGGCCCTCAGGGGCGCCCGGGCCCGATTTCAAGAGCGGGCAGACCCCAGCAAGCTGTCATGGGGCCTGAGTGATAATCGCGCCCACTGCCTGCGCCAGGGACGGCGCGGGGCCTTCCCACTTGAAAGCATTCCATGTCCGACGACAACAACACCCCCGTGTTCCAGATTCAGCGCATGTACCTGAAAGACATGTCGCTGGAGCAGCCGAATTCGCCCGGCATCCTGCTGGAGCAGACCCAGCCCCAGGTTGACATCAACCTGAACCTGGCCGCCGAGCCGGTGGCCGACGGCATCTTCGAAGTGGCCGTCACTGCCACCGTCACGACCAAGGTCGGCGACAAGACGCTGTTCCTGATCGAGGCCAAGCAGGCCGGTATCTTCGAGATCCGCAATGTGCCGGCCGAACAGCTGGAAGGCATCATCGGCATCGTCTGCCCGCAGATGATCTACCCCTATCTGCGTGCCGTGGTGTCGGACATCTGCACCCGTGCCGGCTTCCCGCCGGTGCTGCTGTCGGAAGTCAACTTCCAGGCCATGTTCGAAGCTCAGCAGCAGCAACGCGCTGCGATGGCCGCTGGCGCCGACGCCACGTCGCTGCCGAACTGAGCCGACGACTCCCACACGCCGGCCCTGCGCCGGCGTTTTGCCGCATGAATATCAGCATTCTCGGGGCCGGCGCCTGGGGCACGGCCCTGGCCGTGCAGGCCAGCCTGCGCCATGACGTCTGCCTGTGGGCGCGTGATGCGGCCTGGGTCGAGCAGGCGTGCAACAGCCGCGTCAACGAACGCTATTTGCCCGGTGTGGCGCTGCCGCAAGGCCTGACCCCCACCGCCGACCTGGCCGCTGCCATCGCCCATGCACAGGGCGGACTGATCATCGTGGCCACGCCCATGGCCGGTCTGCGCGGCATGCTGGAGCAGCTGCCTGATGGCGCCTGCGTGCTGTGGCTGTGCAAGGGCTTCGAGGCCGGCACCGGCCTGCTGGGCCATGAGATCGCCCGCGAGGTGCAGCCGCGGCTGCGGGTGGGCATTCTGTCGGGCCCGAGCTTTGCCCAGGAAGTGGCCGCCGGCCAGCCGACTGCCCTGGTGGCAGCCAGTCTGGACGCCGAACTGGCCCAGCTGGCCGTCGATGCCTTTCACAGCGAGCGCCTGCGCGTCTACACCTCCAGCGACCCGGTGGGCGTGGAGGTGGGCGGCGCGGTGAAGAATGTGATGGCCATTGCCGTGGGGCTGGCCGATGGCCTGCGGCTGGTGGCCGAAGCGGCCGGCGACGTGTCTGCCGCGCCGGGGCTGAATGCCCGCGCAGCGCTGATCACCCGCGGCCTGGCCGAGATGATGCGCCTGGGCCAGGCGCTGGGCGCGCGCACCGAAACCTTTATGGGCCTGTCCGGCATGGGCGATCTGGTGCTGACCGCCACCGGCGATCTGTCACGCAACCGCCAGGTCGGCCTCTTGCTGGCCCAGGGCCTGAGCCTGGAGGCCATCCTCAAGCAGCTGGGCCATGTGGCCGAGGGCGTGTACAGCGCCGCCACCGTGCTGGCCCGTGCCCGCAGCAAGGGCGTGGACATGCCCATCACCGAGGCCATGGTGGCCGTGCTGCAGGGGCGGCTGACACCGCAGGCGGCCCTGGATCTGCTGATGGGGCGGCAGGCCCGGCCCGAACACTGAAATCCGTTGACCTTGCGGGACAGACCTTGTCGTATTCCGGCAAGCTCTGTCCCCAACTGACTGGGAGAGTACTCATGCAACGCCGTAACTTCATTCAGTCTGCCGTGGCTGGCGCCGCCGTGCTCAGCGCCCCGGCCTGGGCCCAGCCATGGCCGTCCCGGCCGATCAAGCTGCTGGTGCCGTTCCCGCCCGGCAGTTCGCCCGACCTGATCGCGCGCGCCGTGGCCGAGCCGCTGGCCGCCGCGCTGGGTCAACCGGTGGTGGTGGACAACCGCCCCGGCGCCGGGGGCAATGTGGGCACCGGCGTGGTGGCCAAGGCCGAGCCGGATGGCTACACCTTCTTGTTCACCATCCAGGGCCCGCTGGTGACGGCGCCGCTGCTGAGCAAGCAGCTGGGCTATGACCCGATCAAGGATCTGGCACCGGTGACGCTGGTTGCCACCTCGCCGAACCTGCTGGTGGTGGACCCCAAGCTGGGCGCCAACAATCTGGCCGACTTCGTGCGCATCGCCCGCGAGAAGAAGGGCGCGCTGAACTACGGCAGCGTCGGCAACGGCAGCGCCGCCCATCTGGCGATGGAGCTGTTCAAGACGCGCAGCGGCGCCGATCTGCTGCATGTGCCCTACCAGGGCTTCCCTCAAGTGGTCAATGCCATCCTGGCCGGCCAGGTGCAGGCGGGCTTCATGGTGCCCGGCATCGCCATGGGCCAGGTGCGCGCCGGCAAGCTCAAGGCGCTGGGCGTGACCACCTTGGGACGCGTTGGCGCGCTGCCGGAGATTCCGACCCTGGCCGAGCAGGGCTTTGCCAACTTCGAGGCCATCTCCTGGCAGGCCGTACTGGCGCCGGCCAAGACGCCGCAGCCCATCATCAACCGTGTCTCGGCAGAGCTGGTGCGCATCATCAAGAGCGATGAACTGCGCACCCGCATGCTGGGCCAGTATTTCAGCGCCGCCGGCACCACGCCCGATGCGTTGGCGGCCTTGATCAAGAGCGAGCGCGACAGCTGGGCCAGGGTGATCAAGGCGGCGGGCGTCAAGCCCGAGTGAGTGCCTGGCTCAAACGCCTGCGCGCCAGCCCCAGCACCGCCAGGCCCAGGCCGAACAGCAGGTAGCTGGCCGGCTCAGGCACGGCGCTCGGTCCGAAGGTGCTCAGCAGCTCGGAGACCTGCGTCGTGCCGCGGTTGGCCGTGTCCATGATGGACAGCTCCTTGTAGTAGATGGCCGTGGTGTCGAGCACAATGAACATCGACGACTGGCCCGGTGCGAGGTTGCCGTCGCCGCCGGCCGGGTCGAAGAACTGGAAGTTCACATAGCCCTTGCCGGCGTAGATGCCGCCGAACAAATAGGCGCTCATCGGCGCCACGTCGCCCAGCCCGTCGATGCGCCAGTTGGCGTTGTATTCGGGGGCGTAGAACTCGCCGATGCGGAAGTTGCCGATGTTCCCCTGGGACGTCGCGTCGTTGAACACGCGCCAGTAGAAGTCCAGCGTGCCATCCACCGAGCTGCGCACCACGCGCGACTGGATATGGCCGGTGATGCCCAGACCCGCGATGCTGAAATTGGTCAGCTTGTCTTCCAGTATCGGACCGGCCAGTTGCGGCTCGGCCGCGACGGTGGTGCCGGGCAGCGCCACGGCGGTGTCGTTGATCAGTGTCACCGCCTGGGCGGTGTGCAGGGACAAGGCGAGCGCGGCGCTCAGCAGCAGGTGTTTCATGGCGGCTCCTTGAGAGGATGACAATGAGCCTGCACTGTGCGCGCCACCCGCCCGCCACGCCTATCGTGCGAACTAGGGATAGCCCCACATTTGAGGGGGCTCAGCCGGCGCCGCTGTAGCCGTTCTGCCGCCAACCCTCGAATACCGCCACTGCCACGCTGTTGCTGAGGTTCAGGCTGCGCTGGCCCGGGCGCATCGGCAGGCGCACGCGCTGGGCCGGCGCGAAGTGCTGGCGTGTGGCCTCGGGCAGGCCCGCCGTTTCCGAGCCGAATACCAGATAGTCCCCCGGCTGCCAGGCGACCTCGGCGAAGGGCCGCGAGCCTCGGGTGGTGAAGGCGAACATTCTTGAGGCTTCGGGCTGTGCGCTGGCGACAAAGGCCTCCCAGCTCGCATGCCGCAGCACCGCCGTGTATTCGTGATAGTCCAGCCCGGCGCGCTGCAGCAGCTTGTCCTCCATCGAGAAACCCAGCGGCTCGATCAGATGCAGGCTGCAGCCGGTGTTGGCGGCCAGGCGGATGATGTTGCCGGTGTTGGGCGGAATCTCGGGGTGCACGAGCACGATGTGGAACATGGGGGCTTCTAGGGGTTTAACGGCGTCCGCGCGATTGTCCATGCCTGCACATGGACCGCGCCGGCAACCTTGAGCACACGGGCCAATTCCCGCAGGGTGGCGCCGGTCGTCATGACGTCATCGACCAGGGCCACCGAACGGCCGCGCAGCTCGGCCAGGCGCAGCGGCTCGACGGCGAAGGCGCCGCGCATATTGGAAGCGCGCTGTTCGGCCGGCAGGGCGATCTGGTGTGGGGTGTCGCGGGTGCGCAGCAGCAGGCCGGCGTCGCAGCGCAGCCCCCGGCGTCGCGCCAGCCGCCTGGCCAGTTCCCAGCTCTGGTTGTAGCCGCGCTCGCGCAGCCGCTGCAGGGCCAGCGGCACCGGCAGCAGCCAGTCGGGGGCGGGCGGATGTGCCGCGTCGAGGGCGGCATCCAGCCGGTCGAGCAGCAGTTCCGCAAGTTCGGGTCGGCCACCGAACTTGAAGGCTTGCAGCAGGCCGTCCCAGGGGAAGCCGTAGTCCACGCCGGCCATGCTCAGGTCCAGCGCGTGGTCGTGGTGCAGGCAGGCGCCGCAGCGCGCCACGCCCGCCGGCACGCGCAGCGCACAGCCCAGGCAGCGTGGGGCCGGCTGCCCATGGCGCAGCAGGCAGTCGCCGCAGACCGCAGCGTGACAGGCGCTATGGCACAGCGCACACAAGGCCGGGCACAGGCCCAGCCAGCTCCGCCAGCGGCCTTGGCTCGAGGGCGGGATTGCGGCGATGTCGGGCACTCGTGACACCGGCTCAATATACTGCCGGCCATGACCGATCCGACCCCCCGCCACGGCGGCAATCCGCTGCTGGACCCTCGTGCCGTCGCCCGACAGCTGCGTCGCCTTGCCGCCTTGCCGCAAGCCCCCTGGCTGCATGCCGACATCGCCCGGCGCATGGCCGAGCGCCTGGTGGTGATCAAGCTGCAGCCCGAGGTGCTGCTGAACTGGTGGGGCTTTCTGGGTGACAGCCGCGAAGCGCTGAGCCTGGCCTACCCCAAGGCCAGGCAGATCTGGGTCGAGCCCACCGAGGCGCTGCGCCAGCGCAGCGCCGAGCAGGTACGCCGCTCCTGGTGGGCCGGCCTGACGCGCAGTGCGCCGGCCATCGAGGTACAGGACGAACGGGGGCTGGCGCCGGCGGCGGCGCAGATGCTGTGGGCCAATATGGTGCTGCATGCCGCGCCCGATATGCCGACCCAGCTGCAGCGCTGGCAGGCGGCGCTGGCCGTCGATGGTTTCGTGATGTTCTCCTGCCTCGGCCCGGACAGTCTGCGCGAGTTGCGGCCGCTGTACCGGGCGCTGGGCTGGGGCGCGCCGCTGCAGGAGTGGGTCGATATGCACGATATCGGCGACATGATGGTCGAGGCCGGTTTCGCCGATCCGGTGATGGACCAGGAGCGCATCAGCCTGACCTGGGCAACGCCCGAGGCCTTGCTGAAGGATTTGCGCCTGCTGGGCGGCAATGCCGCAGCACTGCGCTTCGAGGGGCTGCGCACGCCGCGCTGGCGCGCCCGCCTTGAGCAGGCCCTGCTGCCGCTGGCCGGGCCGGACGGCCGCCTGCGCCTGAGCCTGGAGGTGATCTACGGTCACGCCTTCAAGGCAGCGCCACGGCTGCGCATGGCGCAGGAGGTCAGCCTGTCGGCCGACAGCCTCAGGACCATGGCCAAACAGGGCGCAAAGCGCACCACCTGAGCACAAACACGGTGCGTGCAGCGAATTCGCTGCATTGGCATGCGGCCAGTGTCCCGGGGTACGCTAAAATCACGAATTGCCCGAAATTGCCCGGGCCGTGTTGACGAGACTGTACCGGTGCCGGGGCCTTCGGGTCTTGAGCTGGATCAGCTCTTTTTCATCTGCGGTATCAGGCAGCTGGGGCCGGAACGACGGAATTACAAGGTGTGGGTCCGCAGGAAACTGTGTGCGGATACTGCCGTTGCTGATGGGCCAGGCGCCCACACGAGAGCGGGGCGCCATCGGCGCCCCGAGTTTCGGTGGGACTTGGAAGCAGGAATACGGAGACCGGTGTGGCGCGAGGCGGACGAGCAGTCCGGCTCGAACCCGCCCGGGCTGTGGGTTGGAATTGAAACAGAAGTGACGACCATGAAGACGATGAACGTACTTGAAGTCGGGCGCAGGCTGGGGCAGCTTGGGGTGACCCTGGGCGCGACGCTGGCGACGCAAGCGGCCCTGGCGGTGAATGACTTGCCCGGGGGGCCCGCGGTCAATCAGATCGATCTGCACCCGCCGGTCACCAAGATCGCGACCGAGCAGATGTGGCTGCACAACTTCATGATGATCATCTGCCTGGTGATCTTCGTGGCCGTGTTCGGCGTGATGTTCTATTCGATCTTCAAGCACCGCAAGTCCAAGGGCGCGGTGCCGGCGAACTTCCACGAGAGCGTGAAGGTTGAAATTGCCTGGACCCTGACCCCCTTCATCATCGTCATCTTCATGGCCCTGCCGGCCACCAAGGTGGTGGTGGCGATGAAGGACACCACCAATGCCGACCTGACCATCAAGGCCACCGGCTACCAGTGGAAATGGGGCTATGACTACCTCAAGGGCGAGGGCGAAGGCGTGGGCTTTCTGTCCACCCTGGACACCGCCCAGCGCGAAATGTCCGACGCCGGCAAGCCCCAGGGCGACAACTACCTGCTGAAGGTGGACAACCCGCTGGTGGTGCCCGTGGGCAAGAAGGTGCGCATCATCACCACCGCCAATGACGTGATCCACGCCTGGATGGTGCCGGCCTTCGGCGTCAAGCAGGACGCCATCCCCGGCTTCGTGCGCGACACCTGGTTCCGTGCCGAGAAAACCGGCGATTTCTATGGCCAGTGCGCCGAGCTGTGCGGCAAGGAGCATGCCTATATGCCCATCCATGTGAAGGTGCTGTCGGCTGTCGACTACACCGCCTGGGTGAATGGCAAGAAGAAGGAACTGGCGGCCAAGGCCGATGACCCGACCAAGGTCTGGAAGCAGGAAGACCTGATCGCCCGCGGTGAGAAGATCTATGCCGCCAACTGCGCGGCCTGCCACAAGGCCGACGGCAAGGGCGCCGGCCCGATCAAGCCGCTGGACGGCTCGCCGGTGGTGCTCAACGAAGACAAGCTCAAGCAGGTGGCCGTGCTGCTGAATGGCCAGAACAACGGCGCGATGCCGTCCTGGAAGCAGCTGAGCGACACCGAGATCGCTGCCGTCATCACGTACACCAAGAACAACTGGTCCAATAAAACGGGTCAAGCGGTGCAGCCGGCCGAAGTGCTGGCCCAGCGCAAGTGATGTTCTGAACGTCTAGCAAAGGAAACAACATGAGTGCAGTGCTTGACCACCATGGTCACGACGTTCATGACCACGATCATGACCACCACGCCCCGAGCGGCTGGCGCCGTTGGGTGTTCGCGACCAACCACAAGGACATCGGTACGCTGTACCTGCTGTTCTCGTTCACGATGCTGATGATTGGCGGCATCCTGGCGCTGTGCATACGCGCCGAGCTGTTTCAGCCGGGTCTGCAGTTCTTCAACCCGGAACTGTTCAACCAGTTCACCACCATGCACGGCCTGATCATGGTGTTCGGCGCCATCATGCCGGCCTTCGTGGGCTTTGCGAACTGGATGATCCCGCTGCAGGTGGGCGCGGCCGACATGGCCTTCGCGCGCATGAACAACTTCAGCTTCTGGCTGCTGATTCCTGCGGCCATCATGCTGGTGTCGTCGTTCTTCATGCCCGGTGGCGCTCCCGCCGCCGGCTGGACGCTGTACGCCCCGCTGACCTTGCAGATGGGTCCCTCGATGGACGCCGGCATCTTCGCGATGCACATCATGGGCGCCTCGTCCATCATGGGTTCGATCAACATCATCGTCACCATCCTGAACATGCGCGCCCCCGGCATGACCCTGATGAAGATGCCAATGTTCTGCTGGACCTGGCTGATCACCGCCTATCTGCTGATCGCCGTGATGCCCGTGCTGGCTGGCGCGATCACGATGACCTTGACCGACCGTCACTTCGGCACCTCCTTCTTCAGCCCGGCTGGCGGCGGTGACCCGGTGATGTACCAGCACATCTTCTGGTTCTTCGGCCACCCCGAGGTCTACATCATGATCTTGCCGGCCTTCGGCATCGTCAGCCAGATCGTGCCGGCCTTCTCGCGCAAGAAGCTGTTCGGCTACGCCTCGATGGTCTACGCAACGGCCTCGATCGCCATCCTGTCCTTCATCGTCTGGGCCCACCATATGTTCTCCACCGGCATGCCGGTGACGGGGCAGCTGTTCTTCATGTACGCGACGATGCTGATCGCCGTGCCCACGGCGGTGAAGATCTTCAACTGGATCGCCACGATGTGGCGCGGCTCGATGACCTTCGAGACGCCGATGCTGTTCGCGGTGGGCTTCATCTTCGTGTTCACGATGGGCGGCTTCACCGGCCTGATACTGGCCATGGCGCCGGTGGATATCCAGCTGCAGGACACTTACTACGTCGTTGCCCACTTCCACTATGTGCTGGTGGCCGGCTCGCTGTACGCGCTGTTCGCCGGCGTCTACTACTGGGGTCCGAAGTGGACCGGCGTGATGTACTCCGAGACCCGCGGTCGCATCCACTTCTGGGGCTCGTTGATCTTCTTCAACGTCACCTTCTTCCCGATGCACTTCCTGGGTCTGGCCGGCATGCCGCGCCGCTATGCCGACTACCCGATGCAGTTCGCCGACTTCAACGCGATTGCCTCGGTCGGTGCCTTCGGTTTCGGTCTGATGCAGGTCTACTTCTTCCTGTTCGTGGTCGTGCCCATGATGCGCGGCAAGGGTCCGAAGGCACCGCAACGCCCCTGGACCGACCCTGACGGCAAGGGTGCCGAAGGCCTGGAGTGGGAAGTGCCCTCGCCGGCGCCCTTCCACACCTTTGAAACTCCGCCCAAGCTGAACGCTGCGGCGACCAAGATCATCGGTTGATGAGCAGCAAGGTATCTCTCATGAGCACCGAACAGCAACGCAAGAACAACCTGCGCCTCGCCTTGATCCTGGCGTCGATTGCCGCGATCTTCGCCATCGGTTTCGTGACCAAGATTGCCCTGTTCGGGTTCTGACAGCATGAGCGCCTTCAGCATCAGTTCCGGCCTGCGTGGCGACAACCTGCGCATGGTGGGCAAGCTCACCGTCGTGGCGGCGCTGATGTTCGGCTTCGGCTACGCGCTGGTGCCGATGTACAAGTCGATCTGTGCGGCCCTGGGCATCAATGTGCTGTCGCTCAGCGAGCGTCAGCCGGGCACGTCCACGGCCAGCGGCCAGAGCAGCCAGATCGACTACAGCCGCAGCATTGCCATCGAGTTCGATGCCAATGCGCGCGGCCCCTGGTCGTTCAAGCCGGCGGTGAACACGCTGACCGTCCATCCGGGCGAGTTGACCACCGTCATGTACGAGTTCCGCAACACGCAGGACCGTGTCATGTCGGCGCAGGCCATCCCCAGCTATGCCCCGAAGCAGGCCACGGCCCACTTCAACAAGCTGGAGTGCTTCTGCTTCAACGAGTACACCTTGCAGCCAGGTGAGTCCAAGCAGTGGCCGGTGGTGTTCGTGGTCGACCCCAAGCTGCCCAAGGATGTGAAGACCATCACCTTGTCGTACACCTTCTTCGAGGTGCCCGGCAAGGCGGTGAAGCAGGGCCAGGCGCCCAAGCTCAACAATGGGGAGCCCCGCACATGAGCCGGGCCGGTCAGGATTTGAAGGAAGCCACGGCGCGCCGCGGCTCGTTTTTGCAGACCCTGCGCGCGGTGGCATGGTCGTTCTTCGGCGTGCGACGTGGCGCCGGATATGAAGAGGATGTTGCCAAGCTCAACCCGGTGCATGTGGTGATTGCCGGGGTGATCGGGGCGGCGCTGTTTGTGCTGGTGCTGGTGCTGGTGGTCCAGTGGGTCATCGGCAGCGGCGTCGCCGGCAGCTAATAATCAGTTTGAAGTCTTAGGTTCGAGGAGAAATCATGTCGGCAGCGACAACACCTGGCCAAACGCCGTATTACTTTGTGCCCGCGCCTTCACGGCATCCGGTCATGGCCGCCTTCGGCCTGTTGCTGGTGATTCTTGGCGCAGGCCAATGGGTCAACGGCCATCAGTGGGGTGCCTACTCGCTGGGCGCCGGCCTGATCTGGTGGGCTTTTGTGCTCAAGCAATGGTTCGGCGAAGCGATTCACGAGAGCGAGAGCGGCCAGTACAGCGACCGCATCGATGTCTCCTACCGCTGGAGCATGAGCTGGTTCATCTTCTCGGAAGTGATGTTCTTTGCTGCCTTCTTCGGCGCACTGGGCTGGGCTCGCCTGTCTTCGGTGCCCAACCTGGGCAATATCGAGAACCTGCTGCTGTGGCCCGACTTCAAGGCCATCTGGCCCAGCGTGGCCGCAGGCTTCACGGCCTCGCCGGCCGGTGTGGTCGAGCCCTTTGCCACCATGGGTCCCTGGCCGCTGCCGACCATCAACACCGCGCTGCTGCTGACCTCGGGCGTGACACTGACGATTGCGCACCACGCGCTGATCGCCGGCCAGCGCAGCAAGACGATTGCCTGGATGTGGATCACCGTGCTGCTGGGCGTCACCTTCCTGTGCGTGCAGGGCTATGAATACAGCCATGCCTACAGCGAGCTGAACCTCAAGCTGAGCTCGGGCATCTACGGCTCGACCTTCTTCATGCTGACCGGCTTCCACGGCTTCCACGTGTTCGTCGGCATGCTGATGCTGCTGTTCATCACCCTGCGCCTGCAAAAGGGCCACTTCACCCCCGAGCGCCACTTCGGCTTCGAGGGCGCGGCCTGGTACTGGCACTTCGTGGACGTGGTCTGGCTCGGCCTGTACATCATTGTCTATTGGATGTAAGCGAGTGAGGTGCGCGGGCCTGGTGGGCCCGTCGCCATGAAAAAAGCGCCGCTGTCAGCGGCGCTTTTTCGCTTGGGTGTGGGTCTGTTTTTTCAGCGTCCGGCGGGTATGCCCGTCGGCTGTATCCAGCCCAGCTTGTAGCTCAGCAAAATGAACAGGAACAGTGCCACCGACAGCCCGACGCGCAGGGCCAGCGCCCGCGCCATGCCGCCCGGCCGGCCCTTGCCGCCACGCTTGAGCATGAACAGGCCGGCCGCGGCCAGGGCCACCAGGATGCCGACCAGGATGAGCACGATGACGATTTTCATGGGGGTCGATTATTCCACCCTCGGGTGCATGGGGGCGGCATGAGTGCGATGGCCTCCCGTCGGTGGGTGATTCTGCTGGCCGCCGTGCTGGCAGCGGCCCTGACGGCGCGCTTGGGCGTCTGGCAGCTCGATCGCGCTGCCCAGAAGCAGGCGATGCAGACACGGCTGGACGAACGCGCGCAGCTGCCGGAGCTGAATGCCGCCGAACTGGCACTGGACGGGACGGCAGCGCCCGCCCAGTACGAACGCCATGTGCGCGTTCGCGGCCGCTGGCTGGCCGACAAGACCGTCTTTCTCGACAACCGGCCGATGGCTGGGCGGGTGGGTTTCTTCGTGCTGACCCCGCTGTTGCTGGACGACGGCACACCGCTGCTGGTGCAGCGTGGCTGGGCACCACGCAATGCCGCGCGGCGTGCCGAGCTGCCCGTGCTGCAGACGCCGGCCGGCCCGGTCGAGGTCTGGGGCAAGCTTGGCCCCACGCCGTCGAGGCTGTACCAGTTCGGCGCGGCGGAGTCCGGAACCATCCGGCAAAATGTGGACCTGAGCGACTACGCCAGGGAAACCGGGCTGGCCCTGAGGCCCCTGGTGCTGCAGCAACTGGCCACACCGGCCGACACCGCCGACGGGCTCTTGCGCCAATGGCCCGCACCGGCGGTCGACATCCACAAGCACTATGGCTATGCCTTCCAGTGGTTCGCGCTGAGCGCGCTGCTGGTCGGCCTCTACCTCTGGTTCCAGATCATCCAACCCCGCCGCAAAGGCCGCATCCCGTCATGAGCAAGCCGCTGGACCCTGAAGCCGTTTCGCTGACCGTGCACAGCCAGCCGGCCTCCGCCGCCTTGGTCACGCCCGAGCGCACCCGCGCCGGCCGCATCCGCATGATGCTGATCATGGCCGCCTGCGCCGCGCCGGTGATTGCCTCCTACTTCACCTTCTTCGTCATCCAGCCCAAGGGTCAGGCCTATAGCGAGCTGATCGCGCCCAGCATTGATCTGCCGCCGGATCTGCCGCTGCAAGACCTGCAGGGCAGGCCGGTCCAGTCTTCCACGCTGAAAGGCCAGTGGCTGCTGATTGCGGTGCAGGGCGCCGCCTGCGATGCCGCTTGCGACAAGCAGCTGTTCATGCAGCGCCAGCTGCGCGAAATGCTGGGCAAGGAGCGCGACAGGCTGGACAAGGTCTGGTTGATCCCCGATACCGAGCCCGTGTCCGCCGCTGCCTTGCAGGGCCTGAACCAGGGCGCCGATGCCACCGTGCTGCGCGTGCCCAGGGCCGCGCTGGAGGCCTGGCTGAAACCGGCCGCCGGCCACGCGCTGAACGAGCATCTGTTCGTCGTCGACCCGATGGGCAACTGGATGATGCGCACGCCTGCGGCGGCCGATCCGGCCAAGGTCAAGCGCGATCTGGATCGCCTGCTGCGCGCCGCCGCCAGCTGGGACCGGGCAGGGCGCTGAGCGATGGTCGACGCAGGATCCGCTGTCTCGCCGCTGCTGCGCATGGCCGCCCTGGGCCTGCTGCTGGCCGCCGGACCGCTGCTGTGGCTGCGGCTGCGCCAGCGCGGCGCCACGCCAGTCAGGCGCCTGCGCGCGCTGACGGTGCTGACGCTGTTCCTGACCTTCGACCTGGTGCTGTTCGGCGCCTTCACCCGGCTGACCGATTCGGGCCTGGGCTGCCCCGACTGGCCCGGCTGCTACGGCAGTGCCAGCCCGCTGGGCGCCACCGTCCACATCGATGCGGCGCAGAACGCCATGCCCACCGGCCCGGTCACGCACGGCAAGGCCTGGGTGGAGATGATCCACCGCTATCTGGCGACGACCGTGGGCGTGCTGCTGCTGGCCCTGTGCGCGATGACCTGGCGCCTGCGGGCCCGCTCCGGTGCGCTGCTCTCGCCCTGGTGGGCCACGGCGACCCTGGTCTGGGTCTGCGTGCAGGGGGCCTTCGGTGCGCTGACGGTGACGATGAAGCTGTTCCCGGCCATCGTCACGATGCACCTGCTCGGCGGCATGCTGCTGCTGATGCTGCTGGCCGTGCAGGCCCAGGCCTATGAGCCCAAGCCGCTGAGCATGACCCGCGGCCTGCGCCGTGCCGTCTGGGCCATGCTGGCCCTGAGCCTGCTCCAGGTGGCGCTGGGCGCCTGGGTCAGCACCAATTACGCGGTGCTGGCCTGCACCGACTTCCCGACCTGCCAGGGCCGCTGGTGGCCCGAGACCGATTTCGAGCATGGCTTCGCGCTGTGGCGCGAGCTCGGCGTCGGCAAGGACGGTGGCTGGCTGCCCTTTGCGGCGCTGACGGCCATCCACCTGACGCATCGCCTCGGCGCGGCCGTGGTGCTGACCGGGCTGATCGCCCTGGCCTGGGCCTTGCAGCTGTCGCGCAGCGCCGAACTCAAGCCCTGGGGCCTGCGCCTGGCCTTGGTGGCGCTGTGGCAGCTGGTGTCCGGCCTGTCCAATGTCGTGCTCGGCTGGCCCCTGGTCGCGGCCGTGGCCCATACCGGTGGCGCTGCCGCCCTGCTGGTGCTGCTGACCCTGCTGCTCACACGGGTCCACCAGGCCCGCCGCACGCTTTCGTAGAATCGCCTCCTCATGTCCTCCACCGCCTTGCCCCCCCAGACCGCTGCACCGCAGGCCTCGCGCTTCCGGCAGTACTACGAACTCACCAAACCGCGGGTGGTGCAGCTGATCGTCTTCTGTGCCGTGATCGGCATGGCCCTGGCCGTGCCGGGCCTGCCCAGCATGGCCGAGCTGGGCACGGCCCTGGCCGCCACGGTGGGCATCTGGCTGGTGGCCGGTGCGGCCGCAGCTTTCAACTGCCTGGTCGAGCAGCAGATCGACGCCAAGATGAAGCGCACCGCCTGGCGGGCCACCGCCAAGGGCCAACTGAGCCAGATGCAGGCGCTGCTGTTCTCGGCCGTGCTGTGCAGCCTGGGCATGAGCATCCTGCTGATCTGGGTGAATGCGCTGACGATGTGGCTGACCTTCGCCACCTTCATCGGTTATGCGGTCATCTACACGGTGATACTGAAGCCGATGACGCCGCAGAACATCGTCATCGGCGGGGCCTCGGGCGCGATGCCGCCGGTGCTGGGCTGGGCCGCTCTGCGCGGCGATGTCGGCTACGAGGCGCTGCTGCTGTGTCTGATCATCTTTCTCTGGACGCCGCCCCACTTCTGGGCCCTGGCCCTGTACCGCACCGAGGACTACCGCAAGGCCGGCCTGCCGATGCTGCCGGTGACCCATGGCTCCGAGTTCACCCGCCTGCATGTCTTTCTGTACACGCTGATACTGCTGGCCGCCACCTTGCTGCCCGTCATGACCGGCATGAGCGGCTGGCTGTATCTGGTCAGCGCGCTGATACTGGGCCTGGGCTTCTGCGGCCATGCGTTCGCGCTGTGGCGCAACTACTCGGATGCGCTGGCGCGCAAGACCTTCTGGTTCTCCATCTGGCACCTGTCGCTGCTGTTTGCCGCGCTGCTGCTGGACCACTATCTGATCAACTGAAAGCCGCCCGGATGAATCCCCGACGCAAGATCCTGCAGGCGGCCCTGATGGCGTCATTGCTCCCCGCCCTGGCCGCCTGCGACAAGCTGGGCCTGGACGGTGCCGGCAACAAACCGGTGTTCAAAGGTGTCGACATCACCGGCGCCGAATATGCCCGCACGCTCAATCTGAGCGACCAGATGGGCCAGCCGCGCACCCTGGGCGACTTCAAGGGCAAGGTGGTGGTGGTGTTCTTCGGCTACACCCAGTGCCCTGATGTCTGCCCGACCACGCTGGCCGAGCTGGCCCAGGTGAAGAAGTCGCTGGGCGCCGATGGCGAGCGGGTGCAGGGCGTGTTCGTGACGATAGATCCCGAGCGCGACACGGCCGAGTTGCTGAAGGCCTATGTGTCCAATTTCGACCCCAGCTTCGTGGCCCTGCGCGGCACGCCCGACCAGACCGCGGCGGTGGCCAAGGAGTTCAAGGTCTTCTTCGCCAAGGTGCCCGGCAAGACGCCCGACAGCTACACCATGGACCACACGGCCGCGAGCTTTCTGCTCGACACCCAGGGCAAGGTGCGGGTGTTCTCCCGCTACGGTGCCGGTGCCCAGGTGCTGGCCGATGACCTGAAGATACTGCTGGCCGAGAAGGCCTGATTTCGACCGAGCCTAGGCGCTGCGGCGCGCATCGACCGCGCGCCAGAAGTTCTCCGCCGTCGGCGCCACCGGCAGCAGCTGGCGGTACAGGCGTATTTCCACCTCCACGGCCCAGGGGGCGTCACCCGCCAGCACCAGGCGTCCGCTGGCCAGCTCGTCCGGGATCAGGCTGCGCGGCAGCCAGGCCAGGCCGCGACCATCAAGTGCCATCGTCTTCAGCACCGATGCCAGGTGCGCCGTCATCACCGGCTGCGCATTGATGGCCTCCAGCGCCGGGCCGCGCAGCGCGCGCACCAGCCGGCCTATGCCGGACTCGGCGCTGTAGGCCAGCACCGGCACCCGCGCCTTGCCGGTGCTGCCCAGACCGCCCAGCGCATGGCGGGGCCTGCCCGCCTTGTCGGGCGCGCAGACGGGGATCAGCTCGTCCTGGCCGACCACCGTCGAGGCATAGCTGTTCGGGTCCAGCCGGGTCGGCACCTGGTCATGGGCGTGGCACAGCAGGAACTGCACCCGCCCCTGGGCCAGCAGGGCCTCGCACTGCTGCATCACATCGGACACCAGCTGGATGGGCCCCACCGTCACCCGCGCCTCCAGGCTGCGCAGCCAGGTCGGCAGAAAGGTGAAGGACAGCGCGTGCGTGGCGGCGATACGCAGGGTGGACGAGCTGGCGTCGGCCACCGCACGGGCCTCGTCCGGTATCCGCGCCACCCGTGCCTGCACCTGCTGGGCCACCGTGCGGAACCACTCACCGGCCTCGGTCAGGGTGGCCGGTTGGGTGCTGCGGTCGAACAGCAGCACGCCCAGCCACTCCTCCAGCGCACGCACGCGCCGGCTGAAGGCCGGCTGGGTCATGTGGCGCTCCTCGGCGGCGCGCGAGAAGTTGCCGCTGGCGGCCAGGGTCAGAAAGTCGTCGAGCCAGATCAGGTTCATGGGCAGCGGTGCTTTGAGGGCATGAGAGAAGACCGAAGCAGCATTGGTCAAGCGGCGCGAAGTCTCCGAAGATTCAATCACCGGCCGCCATTGCAGCGCCCCGATTGTTCACCAAGGAGACAAGACCATGCCCACGATCGCCAACTACCGCGGCATCATTCCCGCGATTGCCTGCCCCTTCACCACCGACCACCGTATCGACGAGCCGGCGCTGCGCGCCCATGCGGACTGGCTGGCGCGGCAGCCCGGCGTGGTGGCGGTGATGACCAATGGCCACACCGGCGAGGTGTTCTCGCTGACGCCGCTGGAGCGCTGCGAGGTCACGCGCATCGTCGCCAGCGAGTTGAAGGGCCGGCTGCCGGTGATCTCGTCTATCGTCTGCGAGGGGCTGCGCGATGCGCGCGAGCACGCTGCCATGGCGCGCGAGGCCGGCGCGCTGGGCCTGGACGTGATGCCGCCCCACCACTGGCTGCGCTTCGGCTTCCGGCCCGACCATGTGCGCGAGTACTTCGCCGCCATTGCCGAGGCCGGGCTGGACCTGGTGGCACACGTCTACCCGGCCTGGACCCGCGCCTCCTACAGCTCGGCCACCCTGGCCGAGCTGGCGCGGCTGCCCTATGTGCAGGCCTTCAAGGTGGGCCAGCGCGACATGAACAAATACGCCGCCGACATCAAGGCCATCCGCAATGCCGATGCCTCCAAGTCCATCCTGACCTGCCATGACGAATACCTGCTGGCCTCGATGGTGCAGGGCGTCGATGGCGCCCTGGTCGGCTTCGCCACCTTCATCCCCAGCCTGATCAACGAGCTGTGGGAGGCCGTCAAGGCCGGTGATCTGAAGCGCGCGATGGCGGTTCAGGACCTGATCACGCCGCTGAAGGATGCCGTCTACGGTGGCGGCGAGCCGACCGGCGAGGCCCATGCGCGCATGAAGATGGGTATGTACCTGGCCGGCGTGCTCGAGGCGCCGACAGTGCGCCCGCCGACCGAGGCGCCCAGCGAGGCCGAGGTCGCCGCGCTGCGCGCGGCCGTGGCCAACGCCGGCCTGCTCAAGCGCTGAGCCACGACAACAACACTGGAGACAAGCCATGCAAGACAAGCACTTCCTGCGTTCGGCCCTGGGCCTGGCGCTGCTGGGTCTGACCCAGATCGCCTTGGCTCAAGCCTATCCGTCCAAGCCGGTGACCCTGATCATCCCGTTTCCGCCCGGCGGCACGCTCGACGTCGTCGGCCGCATGCTGGCGCAGAAGCTCGGCGAGCAGATGGGCCAGACCTTTGTCGTCGAGAACCGCGCCGGCGGCGCCGGCACGATAGGCGCCACGGCCGTGACCAAGGCCCAGCCCGATGGCTACACCCTGCTGTTCAATGCCTCGACCTTCACCACCACGCCGATGACGATGAAGTCGGTGCCCTATGACGTGGTCAAGGACTTCAGCCCTGTGGCCCTGGTGGCCAAGGCGCCGCTGGCGGTGGCGGTGAACAAGAGCCTGCCCTTCAACGACATCAAGGGCATGCTGGCCCACGCCAAGGCCAATCCCGGCAAGCTGACCTTCGCCATCGGCTCCACCGGCTCGGCCGGCCATCTGTCGACCGAGCTGCTGAAGCGGGCCGGCGGCATCGAGTATGTGATCGTGCCCTACAAGGGCTCGTCGCCGGCCTACCAGGATCTGATCGGCGGCCAGATCGACGCCTTCATCGACCCCATCCTCGGGTCGGCGGGCTTCGTCAAGGCTGGCCAGCTCAAGGTGATAGGCGTCACCTCCAAGGCTCGCGTGCCAAATCTGCCGGATGTGCCGGCCGTCGGCGAGACCGTGCCCGGCTACGAGTTCTACAGCTGGTATGGCCTGTGGGGCCCGGCCCATCTGCCCAAGGAGATCGCGCAGCGACTGAACACCGAGGTCGGCAAGGCCTTGAACGGCGAGATGCGCGACAAGCTGACCGCACAGGGCCTGCTGCTGACCCCAGGCACCATCGACGACTTTGCCCGTTTCCAGAAGGACGATATGGCCCTGTCGGCCAGGATCGTCGCCGAGGGGAAGATCCGTGCCGAATGATCGCCGCGCCGTGGTCACCGGCGGGAGCTCCGGCATAGGCCGGGCGATTGCCGAGGCCCTGCTGGCCGAGGGCTGGTCGGTGTACGGGCTGGACATCGCCGCGCCGGCGATACGTCATCCGCACTTCGAGGCCATCACGGTTGATCTGGGTGACGCCGCGGCGCTCGATGCCGCGGCGGCCGGCCTGCTCGGCTCGGGCGGCGTGCAGGCCCTGGTCCACGCGGCCGGCGTGTTGCGCGTAGGTCCGCTGGGCGAGCTGCAGGCCGCCGATGGCGAGCTGATGTGGCGCCTGCATGTGGGCGCCGCCGAGCGCCTGGCCAATGCGCTGGTGCCGGCGATGGCGGCGGCGGCCCAAGGCCGCGTCGTGCTGCTGGGCAGCCGCGTTGCCCAGGGCAAGGCCGGCCGCAGCCAGTACGCCGCCACCAAGGCCGCGCTGATCGCGCTGGCGCGCAGCTGGGCGGCCGAGGTGGTGGCCCAGGGCGTCACCGTCAACGTGGTCTCGCCGGCAGCCACCCAGACCGCCATGCTGGCCGATCCGGCCCGGCAGAGCCAAAGCCCTCAGCAGCCGCCCATCGGCCGGCTGATACGACCCGACGAGATTGCCGCGCTGGTCAGTTTTTTGCTGTCGCCCGCCGCGGCCGCCATCACCGGGCAGGACCTGCAAATCTGCGGCGGAGCGTCCTTGTCCCGCTGAAACCTCACGCGAAACCTCACGGAAGCACCATGAAGATCCTCGAAATCCACGAAGCGACGAAACCGATCTCGTCGAACATCCGCAACGCCTACATCGACTTCTCGAAGATGACGCTGAGCCTGGTGGCCGTTGTCACCGACGTGGTGCGCGACGGCAAGCGCGTCGTCGGCTACGGCTTCAACTCCAACGGCCGCTACGGCCAGGGTGCGCTGATACGCGAGCGTTTCCGCCCGCGCCTGCTGGAGGCCGATCCGGCCAGTGTGCTCGACGCCGAGCGAGACAATCTCGACCCGCACAAGCTCTGGGCGGCGATGATGATCAACGAGAAGCCCGGTGGCCATGGAGAGCGCTCGGTGGCGGTGGGCACGCTGGACATGGCGATCTGGGACGCCGTGGCCAAGATCGAGGGCAAGCCGCTGTACCAGCTGCTGGCCGAGCGCCATGGCAGCGGCACGCCCAACCGCAAGGTCTTCGTCTACGCCGCCGGCGGCTACTACTGGCCCGGCCAGGGGTTGGAGGGCCTGGAGCGCGAGATGCGCAGCTATCTGGACCGCGGCTACTCGGTGGTCAAGAAGAAGATAGGCGGCGCTTCGCTGGCCGAGGACTGCAAACGCATCGAGGCGGTGCTCAAGCTGCTGGGCCCGGGCCAGCGTCTGGCGGTGGATGCCAACGGCCGCTTCGACCTGAAGACGGCGGTGGCCTATGCCAAGGCGCTGTCGCAGTACGACCTGTTCTGGTACGAGGAGGCCGGCGACCCGCTGGACTACGAGCTGCAGGCGGCGCTGGCGCCGCACTACGACAAGCCCATGGCCACCGGCGAGAACCTGTTTTCGATGCAGGACGCGCGCAATCTGATCCGCTATGGCGGCATGCGCCCCGACCGCGACTGGCTGCAGTTCGATTGCGCGCTCAGCTACGGCCTGGTCGAGTATCTGCGCACCCTGGACATGCTGAAGGACCACGGCTGGTCGCCAGCGCGCTGCGTGCCCCATGGCGGCCACCAGATGTCGCTGGCCATTGCCGCCGGCCTGGGGCTGGGCGGCAATGAGTCCTACCCCGACCTGTTCCAACCCTACGGTGGCTTCCCGGATGGGGTCAAGGTCGACAACAGCTATGTGACCCTGCCCGAGCTGCCCGGCATAGGCTTCGAGGGCAAGGCCGATCTGTACGCCGAGATGAAGGCGCTGGCGGCCTGAACGGCAGGCGACAAAGAAAAACCCCGGCAGGCCGGGGTTTTTTGCTGGGGCAGGGCGATGTTCAGGCTAGTTCGACCAATGCCTTGCGCATCTTCTTCATCGCGGCCACCTCGATCTGGCGAATCCGCTCGGCGCTGACGCCGTATTCAGCTGCCAGCTCGTGCAGGGTCATGCCGCCGGACGAGTCGTCGTTGACCTTCAGCCAGCGCTCCTCGACGATGCGGCGGCTGCGGTCGTCCAGCGCGTCCAGCGCCAGGGCGATGCCGTCGCTGGCCAGCACGTCGCGGCGGTGCGCCTCGATCACGCGGGTCGGCTCCTGGCTCTCGTCGGCCAGATAGGCGATCGGGGCGTAGGCCTCGCCGTCGTCGTCGGTCTGCGGCTCCAGGGCCACATCGCCGCCGGACATGCGGGTTTCCATCTCCAGCACTTCTTCGCGCTTGACGTTGAGCCGGCTGGCGACGACGTCGACCTCCTGCTCGGTCAAGGTGTTGCGATGGGTGTCGACATCGGCCGCGTCTTCCTTCAGGCTCTGCTTCATCGAGCGCAGATTGAAGAACAGCTTGCGCTGGGCCTTGGTGGTGGCGACCTTGACCATGCGCCAGTTCTTCAGGATGTATTCGTGGATCTCGGCCTTGATCCAGTGCATCGCATAGCTGACCAGGCGCACGCCCTGGTTGGGGTCGAAGCGCTTGACGGCCTTCATCAGGCCGACATTGCCTTCCTGGATCAGGTCGCCATGGGGCAGGCCATAACCCAGGTACTGGCGCGAGATCGAGACCACCAGGCGCAGGTGCGAGAGCACCAGCTTTCCGGCGGAATCGACATCGCCCTGCTCCTGCAGCTTGCGGGCGAACGAGACTTCTTCTTCGGCGGTCAGCATGGGCATGCGGTTGACGGCCGAGATATAGGCGTCAAGATTGCCCAGCGAGGGCACGGGGGCCCAGCTGTTGCGGACGGTGAGGGCAGCGGTGTTGTTCATGGACATCTCAGATACCTCCAAGCTCCTTTGGTTCCCCACATATTAGCACTCGTGGCGGACGAGTGCTAAACGCTGGGGCTATTCCGCCGTTGACCGGAATTCAAGGCGTCGTCAGACAGTGTCTGCTAACTTTGGCGCCGGAGCTTGCGCCAGATCAGGCGAGCCGTCTCAGGCCAGCCCCAGTTGCTCGCTGCTCATCAGGCCGGCGATATCCATCAGTATCAGCATGCGCTCGCCTACCCGGCTGATGCCGGTGATGAAGCGGGTGTCCATCGATGAACTGACCTCGGGTGCGGGCCTGATGTCGGCCGGGTCGAGCTCCAGCACGTCGGACACCGAATCGACCACCACGCCCATCACCCGGGTGCGCACATTGAGCACGATCACCACGGTGGAGCTGTCGTATTCGGCCGTGCCGCCCATGCACAGGCGCAGATCGATGATGGGCACGATGGCGCCGCGCAGATTGACCACACCCTTCATGAAGTCAGGGGCATAGGCCACGCGGGTGGGGGCTTCGTAGGAGCGGATCTCCTGCACGCGCAGGATGTCGATGCCGTATTCCTCGGCCCCCAGGCGGAAGCTCAGGTACTGGCGTGTGGCCTTGGCGGCACTGAGTTCGGTTTGGCCGCGCAGGGCAATATCGGTGGAGCTCATGGTGGGGCGCAATCAAATCGACGGAACGGATGGGGGACGCGGCTTGGCAAAGCCAGGGTCTGTATTTTGCGCATGCTCTCGGGGCTGCCCGCTGCGCCGAGAGTGCGAAATTTCTCGTATCCGCGGACTGCATGGCCGGCCAAGGGGATTCATCCGAAGCGCGTCTCCATCACATCCAGCAGTTCGTCGAGCACGTTCAGCAGTTCGGGCACATTGACCGGCTTGGTCAGATAGCGGTAGACACCCAGTTGGTATGCCGCCTCCATGTGCACGGGCAGGGCGTCGGCCGAGACCACCACCACCGGGATGTCGGCGGTCTCGCGGTGGCGGCGCAACTGGGCCAGCACGTCCATGCCGTTCATGTCGGGCAGGTGCATGTCCAGCAGGATCACGTGGGGCGGCTGGGCCCGTGCGGCGTCAATGCCGGCCTGGCCCGTCATAGACACCAGCAACTCCACCTGCGGCCGCTGCGCTAGGATGCCGCGCATCACCTCGGCATTGGTCTCGTTGTCTTCGATGTACTGGACCATGCGCTTGCGGTAGTCCGGCGGCAGGCCGGGCACGGTGTCGCGCACCGGGCGTATGCCCGAGGCCTCGACGGCGCGCGGCAGGGTGACGATGAAGGAGGAGCCCTCATCCTTGGTGCTGCGTACCTTCAAGGTGCCGCCCATCAGCTCGACCAGGCGCTTGCAGATCACCAGGCCTATGCCGGTGCCCTCGGTGGCGCTGTGCTCGCGGCCCAGGCGGTTGAACGGTTCGAACATGGCGGCCAGTTGCTGCTCGGTCATGCCCAGGCCGGTGTCGGTGACGGCCAGTTCGATATATTCAGCTCCCAGTACCCGGCTGGCGATATGGATGCGGCCATGCTCGATGTTGTACTTGACGGCATTGCTGAGCAGATTGGTCAGCACCTGCTTGAGCCGGGTGGCGTCGGCCAACACCAGGGCGGCATCGGCATGCAGGGCCTGGGTGATGGCCAGCCCACGCTGCTCGGCATCGTTGCGCACCATGCCGAGGGCCCAGTCCAGCAGCTCCGGTAGCGACAGCGTCTCGACCGTCAGCTTGATCGCGCCCGATTCGATGCGCGACAGGTCCAGCGTGTCGTTGATCATCTCCAGCAGATGCCAGCCGGCCTGCTGCACCTGCATCATCCAGCCCTGCTGGCGCTGGCTGAGCGGATGCTCGCGGTCCATCTCCAGCAACTGGGTGAAGCCCAGCATGGCATTCAGCGGCGTGCGCAACTCGTGGCTCATGCGCGACAGGAAGTCGCTCTTGGCCTGGTTGGCGGCCTCGGCGGCCTCGCGGGCGCGCTCCAGCTCATGCAGCTTCAGATGCTCGCTGATGTCTTCGACCACCCCCACCATGCGATAGGGCTTGCCGGCCTCGTCGTGCAGCAGCGACACCAGCACCTGCACCGTGACTTCGCTGCCGTCCTTGGCGAGATAGCGCTTGCGCCGCCGGTACATCGGAATCTCGCCCAGCACCAGCTGGCGGCTCAGGCGGATGTCTTCCTCGCGGTCGTCCGGATGGGTGAACTCCAGCGCCACCATGTGCGCCAGCTCCGCCTCCTCATAGCCGATCATGCGGCGTATGCGCGGGTTCGATTCCTTGGTGTAGCCGCGCAGGTCGGTGAAGATGATGCCGATCGGCACGTTCTCGAAGATGTTGCGAAAGCGCTGCTCGCTGGTGCGCAGTGCGCTGGCGGTGCGTTCGCGCTCCTGCATCTCCAGCTGCAGTTCCGCGGTGCGCTCGTGCACGGCACCTTCGATGCGATGGGCGCGGCCGGTCACCGTCAGCAGCAGGGCGCCCAGCAGCGAGATCGCCAGCAGGCCCACGCCAGCGAACAGCCAGGTGCCCAGCACCACTGGCGCGGGCAGGCTGCCGCTGGCCACATAGGTGCGGATGTCCCATTGCCGGCCGGCAAAGGGCAGGGCATGGACCTTCATGAAGCTGGTCTCGTGCAGCTGTTCACAGCCCTCGGGGCCGGCCAGGCGCCGGTAGCGGGCCAGCGGATCGGTATCGACCAGGCAGACCTGCAGATAGTCGGGCACGTTGCTGGCAATGCTCTTGAGCAGGGTGTCGGCGCGCAGCGTGGCGAACACCGCGCCGCGCATCGCGTCCATGCGCTCGCTGACGGTCTGTGCCGGCCCGGCATAGACCGCGTGGTAGATGACCACGCCGACGCTGTCGCTTTCCTGCTGGTCCTGGGACAGACGGAAGCCCGCGGAGGCGGCAGGCGCGTCGGTGCGCCGGGAGCGCAGCGCCGCCTCGCGCGCTGCGACCACCGACAGCACATTGACGCCACGTGCCCCGCTGTTGCGTGCCGCCGGGCTGATGTGGCGAATCGCCAGCTTGTGGCTGTCCTGTACCAGTGTGCCGGCATCGACCCCACCGGCGGGTTCGCTGCGGTCGCGCACGTGGTAGTCCCCGCCATCGCTGCTGCGCACACCGGCCTCGAAGCCCGGCACGGCCGGCAGTGCCACCCGCTCGGCCCAGCCCAGGGCGAGCAGTCCGTCGCCGGGCAGCAGCCAGACTTCGCTGGCGCGGCGGAAATCCTCGGCCGACAGCCGCGGCGCGACCACCAGCACGCCGCGGGTGGCCTCCAGCGCGCGCAGCGGCTCCTGCAGCGCCGAGATCAGCGCATTCGTCACGCCCAGCGCGTCGCGCTCAAAGACGCTGCGGGCGCGCTGCTCGTCCCAGCGCCCGACCTGGCTGATGCCCAGCGACATGAACAGCGTGGCCACCACCAGCGGCAGGCCCACGCTGAGCCGGCGCGGGGCCCAGGCCGAGCGCGGCTGGCCGATCAGGCTCAGGGCCACCGGCGCGCCGATCAGCACGCCTAAAGCGTCGCCCATCCACCAGGTCAGCCAGTTCAGCACCGCCTGGTCGGGCTGCATCATGCCGGCCAGGCGCAGCGACAGCACACCCACCGTGGGGCTGATGACGCAGGCCAGCAGGGCGCCCAGCAGATTGAATTTCAGCAGCTCGCGCGGCCCCTCCAGCGAGACCGGGCTGCCCACCCAGCGCCGCACCAGGGCGGCGCCGACCGCCGCCTGCAGGGCCGCCCCGACGCCGATCAGCGCCGGGCCCAGCAGATTGAGCTGGCCACGGTCCGCACTGAGCAGCACATTGGCCGCAAAGCTGGCCAGGGCCACGGCCGGGGCCATGCGGTAGCCGATGCAGAGCATGGCCGCCAGGGCGATGCCCGCGGAGGGGTAGAGCGGCGAGGCGTAGTTGGGCGCTATCGTCAGCTCAAGCGCCAGCACCGCCACCAGCACATAGGCCAGCGCGACTGCAGCCGACTGCAGCAGCCATGCGGGTGTCAGGCGAAGGTAACGAGACATCAGGCTCACTGTAGAGTGCGCTGCTGTGCCGCCGGCGTCATCAAACCGACTTCAGGGGTCAAGTTTTGACAGGCCGCCTCGGGCGAGCGCGTTGGCTGCAAGCCTACACGCTTATTGCGGGCAGGTGGAGTCACCGGCCCGCTGGACAAACTCTGCTTACACGTTGAACAGGAAGTTCAGCACATCGCCATCCTTGACGACGTATTCCTTGCCTTCGGCGCGCATCTTGCCGGCGTCCTTGGCCCCCTGCTCGCCCTTGAAGGCGATGTAGTCCTCGAAGGCGATGGTCTGGGCGCGGATGTAGCCCCGCTCGAAGTCGGTGTGGATCACGCCGGCCGCCTGCGGGCCGGTGTCGCCGATGTGTATGGTCCAGGCGCGCACTTCCTTGACGCCGGCGGTGAAGTAGGTCTGCAGGCCCAAGAGCTTGAAGGCGGCGCGTATCAGGCGGTTCAGGCCAGGTTCGCTCTGGCCCATCTCGGCCAGGAACATCGTGCGGTCTTCCTCGTCCATCTCGGACAGCTCGGCTTCGGTCTTGGCGCAGATGGCCACCACCGGGGCTTTCTGCAGCTCGGCATAGGCGCGCAGCTTGTCCAGGAAGGGGTTGTTCTCGAAGCCGCCCTCATCGACATTGCCGACAAACATCGCAGGCTTGGCGGTGATCAGGCACAGCGGCTTCAGGATCGCCAGCTCTTCCTTGCTGAAGTCTATCGAGCGCACCGGCTTGGCCTGGTCCAGCGCGGCCTGGCACTTTTCCAGCACCTTGACCAGGGCCGCGGCCTCCTTGTCATTGCCCGAGCGCGCCGCCTTGTTGTAGCGGTGCAGGCTTTTCTCGACCGTGCTCATGTCGGCCAGGCACAGCTCGGTCTGTATGACCTCGATGTCGGAGATCGGGTCGACCTTGCCGGCGACGTGGATGACGTTGTCATCCTCGAAGCAGCGCACCACATTGACGATGGCGTCGGTCTCGCGGATGTGCGACAGGAACTGATTGCCCAGGCCCTCGCCCTTGGACGCACCGGCCACCAGGCCTGCAATGTCCACAAACTCGACCACAGCCGGCAGGATGCGCTCGGGTTTGACGATGTCGGCCAGCTGCTGCAGCCGCGGATCGGGCAGTTCGACCACGCCGACATTGGGCTCTATCGTGCAGAAGGGGTAGTTCTCGGCCGCGATGCCGGCTTTGGTCAGCGCATTGAAGAGGGTGGACTTGCCCACATTGGGCAGGCCCACGATGCCGCATTTCAGGCTCATGGATGACTTTCTTTAGGGCGTAGCCGTTCGGGCAGGCGCGGGAGGCAAAGGCGGGATTTTAGTCGCCACCGGCGGCGGGCGTCCGAAGCGCCGTTGGTGGTCTTTCCGCGCCTTCCGGGAAAACCCTCTGCGCCGTGCCTACAATCCCTCGGATGAACCGCTTCGATGTGATGGTGTCTGGTGCCGGCTGCGTGGGCCGCAGCCTGGCTTTGGCCCTGGCGCGCCAGGGCTTGAGCATTGCGCTGCTGCCGGGCAAGGCGGCCGCCCCTGCCGGTGAGGATGTGCGCGCCTATGCGCTGAATGCGTCTTCGGTGGCCTTGCTGCAGGCGCTGAAGGTCTGGGACGCGCTGCCGGCCGACGCGGCCACACCGGTCTACGACATGCATATCGAGGGCGACCGCCCCGGCGCCCAGCTCGATTTCTCGTCCTGGCAGCAGGGTGTGCGCGAGCTGGCCTGGATTGTCGATGCGGCGGCGCTGGAGGCCGAACTGGCCACGGCCGTGCGCTTTGCGCCCCATATCCAGATCGTCGATCAGCCGGTGCCCGCCGCCCTGCAGGCACTGTGCGAGGGCAAGGCCTCGCAGACCCGGGCTGCGCTGGGGGTCGAATTCAGAGCCCAAGCCTACGGCCACACAGCCATTGCCGCCCGCCTGGTGGCCGACCGGCCGCACCTGGGCTGCGCCCGCCAGTGGTTCCGTTCGCCCGACGTGCTGGCCCTTTTGCCGTTCAACCGGCCGGCGCCCGAGCAGTCCTACGGCCTGGTCTGGTCCATGCCCGAGGACAGTGTGCCCGCGCTGCTGCAGGCCAACCCTGAAGAATTCGAGGCAGAACTGAACGCTGCCTCAGGTGGCGCTGCCGGTACGCTGCGCCTGGCCAGCGAACGGATGGCCTGGCCGCTGAGCGTGGCGCGGGCCGAGAAATTCACCGGTCCGGGCTGGGCCCTGCTGGGCGACGCCGCCCATGTCGTGCATCCGCTGGCCGGCCAGGGGCTGAACCTGGGCCTGGCCGATGTGGCGGCGCTGAGCCGTGTGCTGGCCGAGCGCGAGGGCTGGCGCGAGCTGGGCGACGAGCGCCTGCTGCGCCGCTACGAGCGCGAGCGCCTGGCCCCGACCTGGGCCATGGGCCAGATGACCGATGGTTTATTGCGACTTTTTGCCAGCGAACAGGCGCCTTTGCGGGAACTTCGCAATCGCGGCCTGACTCTGGTGAATACACTGACGCCGCTCAAGCGCTGGCTGACCGCCCGTGCAGGCTGACCTGAGGAACTTCATGCTGATTCGTACATTGACCGCCATCGCTGCCCTGGTTGTGCTCACGGGCAGCGCCGTGGCGCAAGAGGCGGTCATCCGCAAGAACCTGGTCGAGCGCCTGCCGACCCTGCCCAAGATCGACGAGGTGAAGCTGTCCAGCATGCCGGGGCTGTGGGAAATCCGCATCGGCACCGAGATCCGCTACACCGACGCCCAGGGCAATTACCTGATCGAGGGCGAGCTGATCGATCTGCGCAGCAAGCGCAACCTGACCGAGGAGCGCGTCAACAAGCTGACCGCGATCGACTTTGCCAGCCTGCCGCTGAAGGACGCCATCGTCTGGAAGACCGGCACCGGCAAGCGCCGCATCGCCGTGTTCGCCGACCCGAACTGCGGCTATTGCAAGCGCTTCGAGCGGGCCTTGCTGGAGATGAAGGACATCACCGTCTACACCTTTGTGGTGCCCATTCTGGGCGGAGATTCGCCCGAGAAGAGCCGTGCCATCTGGTGCGCCAAGGAGCAGCAGGTGACCTGGCGCAACTGGATGCTGGAAGGCACGGCGCCGCCCAAGGTGGCGAGTGCCTGCGACGAATCGGCGATCGAGCGCAACAACGCGCTGATACGCAAGCACCGCATCAATGGCACGCCGGCCATCGTGTTCGAGGACGGCCAGCGCGTGCCCGGCGCCCTGACCGCCGAACAGCTGGAAAAGCGCCTGCAGACTCAAGCCGTGCGCTCCTGATCGCCCACTCAGAGGCGCTGGCGCACCCGCCGGCGTTCCGGTAAGAGACAATCTGGCCCGCCGGCCCTGCTCGGCGGTTCACAGTGAAGTCTTTGATCGGAGCGTTCAGTGATGCAAGCGGCCCCCAAGGGGGATATTGACAAGTCCAGCGACAGATCGGCCCCCGCCAGTTCGCCGGCCAGCAATCCGGTGGCGATGCGACTGGCCTATGCCGGCCTGCTGCCCTTTATGCTGGGCACGGCCCTGGTCTGGCTGATCGGCGACCGCAATCTGGAGGCCCATGCCTTTGTCTGCCTGGCCCTGTCGGCCTATGCGGCGCTGGTGATCTCCTTTCTGGGTGGCATCCACTGGGGCCTGGCCTTCCGCCAGAAAGTGCCCTCGCCGGTGCCTTTCGTCTGGGGCGTCGTGCCCTCGCTGGCCGCCTGGGTGGCGGTGGTGATGCCGGCCTATGCGGGCCTGGTGCTGCATGGCGTGATGCTGGTGCTGTGCTATCTGGTCGATCGCCGCCTCTACCCGGCCCAGGGCGCCGCCGCCTGGCTGACCCTGCGTTTCCGGCTCAGCGCCATTGCCGCCCTGAGCTGCTTCATTGCCGCCGCCGGCAGCTGAAACCTACCAAAAACAACAACATCTGCTGCCGATGATCACCTATCGCATCGCGATTGCCGACCTCCACGCCCACCAGTTCCGCGTCACGCTGACCCTGCCCGCGCCGGCCGCAGACCAGTGTTTGAGCCTGCCGGTCTGGATACCGGGCAGCTATCTGGTGCGTGAATTTGCCCGCCACCTCAGCGGCCTGCAGGCCACCCAGGGCGGGGCCGAGGTGCCGCTGATACAGACCGACAAGACCAGCTGGCGGGTGGCCTGCTCGGGCAAGGCGGCCCTGCTGGTCAGCTACCTGGTCTATGCCTTCGACAACTCGGTGCGCACGGCCTTTCTGGACGCCCAGCGAGGCTTCTTCAACGGCACTGGGCTGTGCTTGCGGGTCGAGGGGCGTGAGAACGAGCCCCATGCGATTGAAGTTGCCCGCCTGCCCGCCGGCTGGCAGGTTGCCACCGGCATGGCGCCGGTCAAGGTGGACGCCCGCGGCCAGGGCCGCTACGAGGCGGCCGACTACGACGAGCTGGTCGATCATCCGTTCGAGCTGGGCCGCTTCTGGCGCGGCGAATTCATTGCCGCCGGCGTGCCGCATCAATTCGTCGTCGCCGGCGCCTTGCCCAGCTTCGATGGCGAGCGGCTGCTGGCCGACACGAAAAAAATCTGCGAGGCCGAGATTGCCTTCTGGCATGGCGCGGCCAAGCCGGCTAGCAAGCGGGGCAAGGCCCAGGCGCCTTTCGATCGCTATGTCTTCATGCTGAACGCGGTGGAGGACGGCTATGGCGGCCTGGAGCACCGCGCCAGCACCGCGCTGATCGCCAATCGCCGCGATTTGCCGCGGCTGGACCAGGCCGAGACCAGCGACGCCTACGTCAAGCTGCTGGGCCTGATCAGCCACGAGTATTTCCACACCTGGAACGTCAAGCGGCTGCGGCCCGACGCCTTCCGCCAGTTCGACTACACGCGCGAAAACCACACCGAGCTGCTGTGGTTCTTCGAGGGTTTCACCTCCTACTACGATGATCTGTTCCTGGTGCGCCAGGGGCTGATCGACGAGCGCCGCTATCTGGAGCTGATCTCGCGCACCGTGACCGGTGTGCTCGACTCGCCGGGCCGCAAGGTGCAGAGCGTGGCCCAGTCCAGCTTCGATGCCTGGACCAAGTACTACCGCCAGGACGAGAACACGCCCAACTCGACCATCAGCTACTACACCAAGGGCGCGATGCTGGCGCTGGCGCTGGATCTGAGCCTGCGCACCGACGATCAATCCAAGGGCAGCCTGGACGATGTGATGCGCGGACTGTGGGCGCGCAGTGAAGGCGGGCTCATCAGCGAAGCCGATGTGGTCGAGGTGGTGCAGCAGGTGGCCGGCCGTTCGATGGCTGCCGAGTTGCAGGCCTGGATTCATGGCACCGACGACCTGCCGCTGCCGGCGCTGCTGGAGCGGGTTGGCGTGCGCTGGGGCTCTGGCTGCAAGCCCACCCTGAGCCAGCGCCTGGGCCTGCGCGTCAGCGAATCGGCGCTGACCGGCGTGCGTGCGACCCATGTGCTGACCGCCTCGGCCGCACAGGCGGCGGGCCTCTCGGCCGGAGACGAGCTGCTGGCCTGCAATGGCTGGCGTCTGCGACGGCTGGATGATGCACTGCTGACCCTCGATGTGGCCCGGCCCGATGCCCTGGAACTGCTCATTTCGCGCGACCAGCGTGTGCTGACCTTGGCACTGAAACTGCCGTCCGATGCCTGCGCCGTGCCCGTCAAACTCAGCCCGGCCGAGAAGGCCAACGCCCGCGCGATCGGCCTGCGCCGAGCATGGTTGACTGGCTGAAACGGGCCGCGCTGCGCACGGCAGGCCGCCGCTGGGGATTTGCCCTCGGCGCGCTGGCGGTGCTGGGCCTGCATCTGTGGCTGGCCTTGGCGCTGGACGAGATGCGGCTGGACTGGGAAACCGTGGCCGAGATGCCCAAGCGCCTGCAGGTGGCCTATGTGCGCGAACTGGCGCAGGCCGAGCCGCCGGCGCCGCCGCCAGCCGTGGCGCCTAAGTCGAAACCGCGTGCACCCGAGGTGGCGCCTGTGCCCGCTTCGGCGCCCGAGCCCCGGCCGGAACCCGCGCCGGTGACCGAGCCATCGCCTGCGGTCGTTGCTGCTGCATCGGCGCCGGCCATCGAAGCTCAGCCCCTGCCCGTCGAGGCGCCGGCCAGCGCCGTGGCAGCCGTCGAACCGTTTGAATGGCCGGCCAGCACCAGGCTCAGCTATGTGCTGACCGGCAATTACCGCGGCGAGGTCAATGGCAATGCGCAGGTCGAATGGATTCGCCAGGGCGAGCGCTACCAGATCAATCTGGACGTGGCCGTGGGCCCCTCGTTCGCGCCGCTGATCTCGCGCCGCATGACCAGTGATGGCGAGCTCACACCCCAGGGCCTGAAGCCGCAGCGCTATGACGAAGACACCAAGATCCTGTTCCGCGAGCGCCGCCGTGTCAGCGTGCTGTTCCAGGGCGCCGACGTGGTGCTGGCCAACGGCAAGCGCGAAGCGGCCGAGCCCGGCGTGCAAGACACCGCCAGCCAGTTCGTGCAGCTGACCTGGCTGTTCCTGACCCGGCGCGAGCAGTTCGAGCCGGGGCGCGTGGTGGACATGCCCTTGGCCCTGCCGCGCAAGGTCTACCGCTGGCGCTATGAGGTGATTGGCGACGAGACCTTGTACACGCCGATGGGTCCGCTTCAGACCTGGCACCTGAAGCCACAGCGCGAGGCCGGTGGCGGCGATCTCACGGCCGAGGTGTGGATCGCCCCGCGCCTGCAATACCTGCCGGTGCGCCTGCGCATCCATCAGGACGCCGACACCTTCATCGACCTGATGCTGAAGGCGCCGCCGGTGCAGGCGGCGCCATAGGGATCCGTTCTGCAGCCCCTATAGTTGCAACCATTCAACCCAGGAGTTCGCCATGACTTATGAATGCATCCTCACCGACGTGCGCGGTGACGGCGCCCGCAAGACCGGCCTGATCACGCTGAACCGCCCCAAGCAGCTGAACGCGCTGAACGACCCGCTGATGGACGAGCTGGGCCAGGCCCTGCTGGCCTTCGATGCCGATGACAGCATCGGTTGCATCGTGCTGACCGGTTCCGAGCGGGCCTTTGCCGCCGGCGCCGACATCCCGACGATGGCACCGCACAATTTCATGAGTGCCTTCAAGAGCGGGCTGATCTCGAAGAACTGGGAAACCATTTTGCAGGTGCGCAAGCCGGTGATCGCCGCGGTGGCAGGCTTCGCCCTGGGCGGCGGCTGCGAGCTGGCGATGATGTGCGACTTCATCATTGCCGCCGACACGGCCAAGTTCGGGCAGCCCGAGATCAAGCTGGGCATCATCCCCGGCGCCGGCGGCACCCAGCGCCTGCCGCGTGCCGTCGGCAAGAGCAAGGCGATGGACATGCTGCTGACGGCGCGGATGATGGATGCCGCAGAGGCCGAACGTGGCGGCCTGGTGTCGCGCGTGGTGCCTGCCGACCAGCTCCTGACCGAGGCCCTGGCCGCGGCCGAGACCATCAACGGCTTCAGCGGCCCCTCGGCGATGCTGATCAAGGAACTGGTCAACCTGGCCTACCAGGGCCCATTGACCGACGGCGTCAAGGTCGAGCGCCGCTACTTCCATGCCCTGTTCGGCAGCGACGACCAGCGCGAAGGGATGGATGCCTTCATCAACAAGCGCAAGCCTGATTTCAAGCACAGTTGACGCGCCCGTCGGTCGATTCTTCTCAATTTCGAAACGGTCACTTGCTAATTGCCTGGTTTTTCAAACTAGGTGGAATCCCTAGAGTTCAGCCCATGGACACGGCGACGGAAAAACCGCTCCGCGGCGTCCAGACAGATACCCAACCCAAGGCTGTATTCAAAGGACCCCATCATGAAGAACCTGACCGTTTTCGCCGCCGCTCTGCTGGCCGCCACCGTTGCCATGGCCGATGCATCGACTGTCACCCCCTTGACCCGCGACCAAGTCGTGGCCGAATTGGTGCGCGCCCGCGCCAGTGGCGAATTGGCGGCGATGAACAGCGAGAACACCGCTGAATTCACTGGCGGCGCCCTGGTTGCCGTGTCCAAAACCCGCGCCCAGGTGCTGGCTGAGCTGAAGCGCGCCCAGGCCAACGGCGAACTGGCCGCCCTGCAAGGCGACGGCGCTGACGCCGGCTACTTGGCCAAGCTGAAGCCCGCCAAGGCCGACCCGGTGGTCGCCAGCAAGAACGGCGCAGCGCAGTAAGACTTTGCTGCAAACAAAAAGGGCGGCCCGCGGGCCGCCCTTTTTTTCGCCGGTGAATTTCGGCCCCGACCAAAAGCAGAAGCTTGCTTTTGAGGCGTGCCTTTGCCTTGGGGGAGGTTGCTCGGGCATGGGCACTTACAATTCATCGCTTCTGATTAGGGGATCGACGACATGGTGGTGAGCAAGATTGGGCGAAACGACCCCTGCACATGCGGCAGCGGCAAAAAGTACAAGCATTGCTGCCAAGCTCGGAACGAAACCCCTGCGTTGAACACCCCAGCTGTTGACGACAGAACACGGTTGGCACTGCACGATGCGATGAATCATCTTCAGCGCGGAAATCTCGACGCGGTGCTCACAATCTGCAACCATATTTTCAGAACAAACCCCTCGCAGCCCGATGCATTGCACCTGCGCGGGATGGTGAAAAATGAGAGGGCGCAGTACGACGATGCCTTGAAAGACATAGAACGTGCCATCGCTATCGGTGCCAACACTTCAATGTATTCAAATCGCGGATTAGTGCTGCGGAAAATGGGGCGATTGCAAGACGCGGTGGCAAGCTACAGGAAGTCGCTGGAGATGAACGGTCAGCAGGCACTTGTTCACTGCAATTTGGGTATTTTGTTGTCGAGTATGAATCAGTGGGACGAAGCGAAGCTTGCTTATGCCAGTGCCATTCAGATCGATCCGAACAATATGGAGATATATCGCTGTCTCGGTATCTGCCAACTCAGCTCCGGTGATATTGCTGCGGCCGTGCTAAGTTTCAAGAAGTGTTGTGAGTTGGCTCCGAATACGGCCTTGGCGCATACCAATCTTGCCAGTGCGCTCTGGGCGCAGGGGAAGTTGGATGACGCAATATCTGAATATAGAACTGCCTTGAATATTGATCCTGCTAATATTCAAGGTTTGGAAAATCTTGCCGTAAGCCTGTTGATGATGAATGAGATCGACGAGGCGTGCGAAGTATTTGAGAGGGTATTTCAATCCAAGCCAGGTATGGGATCCAGAATCCAGCGCGACTTGATTCTTCCCCATGTCGTCCGGTCGCGTGAAGAATTGTCGCTGTGCAGAGCCGAATTTGAACGCAAGCTTGATGTGCTGATCGAAGACTGCGAGCCGATGGCTGCTGTTGACGTGAGGATGCGCAGCTCAAGTATTTTCAGGCTTGCGTTTCATGGCAAGGATGACTTGCCGGTGATGCAGAAATTGGCATCCTTTTATGCCAAGCTTTTTCCAGGCCTTGACTTCAAGTCACCGCATCTGGAAAATGCGGAGCCGATTCAGGCGCGGCATAGGATTGGTTTTTTCTCCACCTATATTCATGACCATTCGGTTTCTCGGTGTTTTTCCGACTTGATTTGTAGTCTGGCGAATGATCCGAGGTTTGAGGTTTTTCTGATCACCATGCGCGCACCCGACAAGGCCGCAGCCTTGGATCCTTATGCGGGATTCACCGGGAAAATCATCGTCGCTGGCGCTGACTACCTCGCGGCGCGAACGGCGATCAGCAGTTTGAAGCTTGACATTCTTGCCTATCAAGATATTGGTATGGAGGAAATGAGCTATTTCCTGGCGTTCTCTCGTCTGGCCCGTTTCCAATGCGTGCTGGGTGGCCACCCAGTGACCACGGGCATTCCAAACATGGACTACTTTGTTTCGAGTGCGCTCTGCGAGCCGGAGCATGGGCAGGATCATTACACCGAGAAACTGGTGTCGATGGCTGGATTGACGGTGGTGTATCAGCATCCGGTCATCCCGGAAATCATGAAGACTCGACATGACTTCGGTCTGCCCTTGACTGGGGCGCTCTATGTCTGCCCGATGATGCTGCAGAAGATCCACCCTGATTTTGACGAGGCAGTCGCACGTATTCTTGAGGCTGATCCTGACGGGCATGTGGTGTTTTTTGAGCACAAGAATGCGCGGTGGCATGCGGCATTGCAGCAGCGGCTCGATTCAAGTATTCCCTCCGCATTGAGAAGTCGCGTGATTTTTCTTCCTTGGTTGGTTGAGTATGCGGATTTCATCGCAATCAATGCTTTGGCTGATGTGGTACTGGATACTTTTCATTTCGGTATCGGCTCAACGGCGATCGCAACGTATGCAGTCAATACGCCTGTCGTGACTTGGCCTGGGGCGTATGCCCGTGGCCGAGCCGCGCTTGCCTACTGCAATATGCTTGAATTGCCGGAATGCGTCGCCTCGGATCTGGATGACTATGCTGCCAAAGCTGTGGCGCTGGCGCGCGACAAGCCTTTGCGCGAGCAGGTGAAATCAAAGATAGTGGCAAACAAGAACCGCTTGTTTGATAACAAGGATCCGGTCAAGGACTATGCGGATCTATTCTTGGAATGGATGGCGTCGGATCATTCTGCAAGGACTTCAGCATGAGCGCCGATGGGGGTGCACGGCACTCCATCGATTTGGGGCAGGTCCCAGGGCTGACAGAAGGCCTCGCGTCGACTGGAGCAGGCGGAGCCGCCCCTATTTATGTCACGCAGCCCCAGCTTCCGCCATTTGAGGAGTTTGTCCCATTGCTGCGGCGCATATGGGACAGCAAATGTCTGACGAATGGCGGACCGTTCCACAAGCAATTCGAAGAAGCGTTGTGCGAATACCTTGGAGTCGACCACATTGCGTTGTTCACCAACGCAACCATGGCGCTTGTCACCTCCTTGCAAGCGCTGCGTGTGGGCGGCGAGGTCATCACGACGCCCTATTCCTTCGTTGCCACCTCTCATTCTTTGCTCTGGAATGGCATCAAACCGGTATTCGTCGACATTGATCCCACGACGCTGAATATCGATCCAGCCAAGATCGAGGCTGCAATCAATCCGCACACCACCGCGATCATGCCGGTGCACACGTATGGGCGCCCTTGTGATGTCGATCGAATCCAGCGTATCGCCGACACCTACAACCTCAAGGTGATCTACGATGCCGCCCATGCCTTTGGTGTCGAAACTGCGGCGGGTAGCGTGCTCAAGCATGGCGATCTGTCGGTGCTGAGTTTCCATGCGACCAAGGTGTTCAACACCTTCGAAGGGGGGGCCATTGTCTGCCCCGACGCAAAGACCAAGGCCCGCATCGATCAGCTGAAGAACTTTGGCATTGTGGATGAGGTCACCGTGGTGGCGCCTGGCATCAATGGCAAGATGAGTGAGTTCAATGCAGCGCTGGGCTTGCTGCAATTGCAGCATATCGACGATGCACTTCAGCAGCGCGCGGCCGTCGATAGGCGGTATCGCGACGGTTTGGCCCATATCGCTGGCATTCAATGCCCACCGGTAGCCACACATTCGCGGCACAATTTCGCCTACTTCCCGGTCTTGGTCACGAAAGACTTTCCGCTCAGCCGCGATGACTTGTATGAGCGGCTTCGCGAGCAGAATATCTTTGCGCGCCGCTACTTCTATCCCTTGATCAGTGCGTTTCCGATGTACCGCGGCCTGCCTTCTGCGGCGCCCGCGAATCTGCCGGTTGCCACCTTGGCCGCCTCGCAGGTGTTGTGTTTGCCGATCTATGCTGACTTGACCGTTGCAGACCAGACGCGGGTGATTGATGCCATTGCCCGTGTCGCTTGATCGCCTGCCGCGAGCCGACAAGTCATCTTGTCACTCTATGGCCCGTCGCAGGCCCTCGAGTGGCATGAAAGGGGTGGCCCGGTGAAGCGCGTTGCCATCATGCAGCCCTACTTTCTGCCCTACATCGGCTACTTTCAACTGATGGCGGCGGTGGACACTTTCGTCCTGTTCGATGACGTGTGCTACATCAATCGTGGCTGGGTGAATCGCAACCGCATATTGCTGAACGGGGCTGCGCACATGTTCACCGTGCCGTTGCGCGGAGCCAGCCAGAACCGTCTGATCTGCGAAATCGAGATAGCCGAGCCGCTTCTTTGGCGCGAGAAGATGCTGCGCATGTTTCACCAGGCCTATGCCCGCGCGCCGCAGTACTCAGTAGTGATGCCTATGGTCGAGCGCATCTTCAGGTTTCCGTCACTGAAATTGGCGGAGTTTCTACGCAACAGCCTGCAAGAAGTGGCCTTGGCGCTGGGCTTGCCTGTGCGCGTTGTCGAGAGCTCTCGCATCTACCAAAATGACCGGTTGAAGGGGCAGGATCGCATCCTCGACATTTGCGCGCGTGAGCATGCCGACACCTATATCAACCTGCCGGGCGGCGCTGACCTCTATGATGCGGGCGAATTCGCGCGCCGGGGGCTGTGTCTGCAGTTTCTGCAGCCCCGCCCGCTGACCTACCGGCAAGACCGGGCCGATCATGTGCCATGGCTGTCCATCGTCGACGTGATGATGTTCAATAGCGCTGCGGCCGTGCAAGAAGCCCTTCAGGGGCGAGACTTGCGCTGAGCTCTTCTTGCCCGATCAGACGCATATTCAGAACTTTCACGAATCTTCAGGAATTTCATGTCTTTCGAGAGTATTTTCGCCGAGGTTTTCAGCATCCCGGAATCCACGGTTGTCGATGATCTGCTGCTGCAAAACATTGCAAGCTGGGATTCTTTGGCCCACATGATGTTGATCACCCGCCTGGAGGATGATTTCCGCGTGCAACTCACAGGCGACGAGATTGCCGACATGGGCTCTGTCGGCGACGCCCGGTTGGCCTTGCGTCGCCATGGGGCCGCGGTATGAAGCTGGCTGGCGCCCGGGTGCTGGTCACTGGCGGTGGCCGCGGCATCGGGCGCTTTCTGGTCGGGCGCTTCCAGGCTGAGGGGGCTTTGGTCGGCGTGCTTGAGAAGGATGAAGCCTTGTGCGCCGAACTGCGTGCGGCTGGCGACGGCACGACAAAGGCCTGGTCTTGTGATCTTGCGGATGCCGATGCGGTGGATGCTGCCATCCGTCTCCTGCTTGAGGACGGTTTCGAACCTGATGTCTTGATCAACAACGCGGGCATCATTCACAGTGAACCGCTGGTCAGTCTGCTCGCCCGGGGGGATCGAGTGCATTCTCGTGAGACTTGGCGCAGGGTGATGGCGGCCGACCTGGACTCGGTGTTCTTCGTCACCAGCCGGGTGGTCGATCACATGCTCGCCAAGCGCAGCAAGGGTGTGGTGATTTCGATCAGCTCGATTGCAGCCAATGGCAATGCCGGCCAAACTGCCTATGCGGCGGCCAAGGCGGGCGTGAATGCGCTGACCCGCACCTGGGCCAAGGAACTGGGGCCCATGGGCCTTCGTTTTGTAGCCCTCGCGCCAGGCTTCATGGACACGCCTTCAACACGCGCAGCTTTGAACGAGGCGACGCTGACGCGCCTGCAGCAGCAGATTCCGCTGCGCCGGCTGGGAGACCTGGAGTCCCTCTATCTGGCGGCGCGCCACGCCATCGAGAGCGAGTACCTCAGCGGTACCGTGCTGGAGATTGATGGTGGCCTGGTGCTCTGAGGCGGTGGGGAGATGATGTACTGTACCGATCTCGCCAAGGCCTTCCAGCGCATAGCTGCCGTGCACGGCGAGCGTACGGCGCTGCTGTATCCGGCAAGCCGATTGCAGGTGAGCTACAGTGAATTGGCGCAGTTGAGCGAGCAACTGGCTGTGGCGTTGCGCGCACGTGGCCTGCGCCGTGGCGACGTGTTGGCCATCTTTCACGACAAGTCGCCACGCGCTTTTGCGGCCATGCTCGCGTGCCTGCGCCTGGGTGTCATCTACACCAACCTCGATCCCGACAGCCCCTGGCCCCGCCTGCAGCGGATTCTGTCGACCTGCAGTCCGAAGCTGATCGTCAGCGCGTTTGCCGGCTTGCCGTTCGAGGCGGAACTGCTCGCCGCTGGATGTGCGCCGCTACTGCGGCTTGATGCGTTGATCACGCCGGACATGGGGGCGGGCCCGGTCGAGGAGCGGACAGTCCCCAGCGGCTCGCCGGCATACATCATGTTCACCTCGGGTTCGACCGGATCCCCCAAGGGCGCGGTCATGTCGCACGCCAATGTGCTGTGGTTTGCCAGCTGGGCGCGCCAACGTTTTGCGATCACCCCGGGAGACGTGCTGACCAACGTCAACCCGATGTATTTCGACAACTCGGTATTCGACTTCTATGCGGCGCTGCTGAGCGGCGCCACCCTGGTGCCGCTGGACGCCGCACAGGTGCGCGATCCGCGCGGGCTGGTGCGCCTGATCAATCAGGCAGCATGCACCGTGTGGTTCTCCGTGCCCTCGCTGCTTGTTTACCTGCTGACGACGCGTGCGCTGAGCGAAGACGATTTCCAGTCCATGCGATGCCTGGCCTTTGGTGGTGAGGGCTTCCCCAAGCCCAAGCTGCGCCAGTTGTTCGAGCTGTTTGGCGGGCGAGCCAAGCTGGAAAACGTCTACGGTCCGACGGAGTGCACCTGCATCTGCTCCTCCTACACGGTTGGTGCCGACGACTTTGCGGACATGCACAGCTTGGCGCCGTTGGGTGTTCTGGCGGATAGCTTTGACTATGAAATCCTGCCCGGCGAAGGCGGTGATGCCCAAGTGGGCGAACTGCTGTTGCGCGGGCCCCAGGTCGGGCTGGGCTATTACGCCGATCCCCAGCGCACGGCCCAATCCTTTGTGCAGCACCCGGGTCATCAGCGTCATTTCGACCTGGGCTACCGCACCGGCGATCTTGTGCGCCGGGACGAGCAGGGGCGTCTGCACTTCAAGGGGCGTGCCGACTTCCAGATCAAGCACATGGGCTATCGCATCGAACTCGAGGAGATCGAGTCTGCGCTGGGCACTGTGGCTGATGTGCAGGAGTGCGCCGCCATCTATCTGCCGCGCGACGATGGCCTGGGCCAGATCGTCGCGTTCGCTGCGTTGAACTCATCCCGGGCGGCGGAAGACGTGCTGGGCGATCTGGCTGCTGCCTTGCCTGCCTATATGCGGCCACGCCGTCTGCACTTGCTGCCTCTGCTGCCCAAGAATGCCAACGGCAAGATCGATCGCATGGCGCTGACAGGCTTTGCCACTCCTCCTCCTACCTCAACATCATGAAACCGATTGTTCTGTTTGGCAGCGGCAAGATCGCCGAGGTGGTGCTCTACTTCCTGCGGGAGCACAGCGAGCGCCAAGTGGTGGCCTGCTGCGTGGATCGCGACTACCTTCCCGGTTCGCAGTGGAAGGGCTTGCCGACTGTGCCGTTCGATGAGGTGGCTCAACATTACCCGCCCGACACGCACGACATGTTTGTGGCGCTGGGCTTCCAGGACCTGAATGGCCTGCGTGCGGGCCGATGCGCGCAGGCCCGCCAGTTGGGCTATCGGCTGCCCTCTTACGTGCATCCCGAAGCGGGCTTGCCCAAGGACTGCGTGGTGGGTGACAACTGCTTCATCATGAACCAGGTGCTGATCCATCCCTGCGTGACGCTGGGTGACAATGTGTTCGTCTGGAGCGGAGCGTTGATCGGCCATCACAGCCGCGTGGGCAGCAATTGCTGGCTGACTTCCGGGGCCAAAATTGCTGGCAGCGTGAGTCTTGGCGAGAGTTGCATTCTGGCCATCAACAGCACGGTGGGGCCCAGCATCAGCATCGGCGCTGGCTGCTTCATCGGTGCCAACGCCTTGGTCACCAAATCGACGGCAGACAATCAAGTGTTTGTTGCCGAGGGCAGCAAGCCTTTTCGCTTGAGCAGTCAACAATTTCTCAGGCTGTCACGAAGTGCCGAGCAGTGAATGCAGGAGCCGGCTCTGCACGATATTGATTGTTCCGTCCTTGAGGGCGGATGCCGGACCACAACTTTCCAGCCCTGTTGAATAAGCATTTCATGAATGCATTGCTGATATTTCCCGCAGTTACCGCCGATGCTTGGGAGCAGGCCAGGACGGCCCGCGCTGAAGGTCGTCCCTTTGTATTTGCCGGCTCCATGACCGAGCCACCAGTGGGCGCACCTGCTGACGCAGCCCATCACTGGGCAGTGTTGCCCACCGTGCATGACCCTGAGTTCGCATCCGCCTTCAGGGCCTTGGTCGAGGCCAGAAGGATCAACGCTATTTTTGCGCCGGTGCCCTCGGTACATGCGTTCCTGAAGCGATTCCTGTCCACGTCGCCGATGGAAGCCGTGCTGGTGAACGAGGCGCCTATCGAGCGCCAGGTGCGCTTGCTGGGCGAGATGGAGTCGCTGAGCGCCGAGTTGCGCAAGGTGGAGCGCTTCGCGTCGGCGGGCGCTGCGGGGGTGGATGACTTGGAGCTTCGCGCCGTGGTCGAGGCGGCAATGGGCACCTATGGCGAATCGGGTGCGGAGAAGATCGCCGCATTGGCCGGCATCATGGCCACGGCCGTGCCCGGAGATGTAGTCGAGATTGGTGCACTGATGGGGCGCAGCGCGGTGGCCTTGCGGCTCCTGGCTCGGCGGTTCGGCGTCGGGCCCGTGCTGACAGTAGATCCCTGGGCGCCAGGCGAGGCGGTTCAAGCCGATTCTCCCGCCGCCGTCCGCGACGACCTGATCGGTCAATGGGACTATGAGCGCTTGGCCCGCGGCTTTGCCTCGCGTATGTACGCGCTGGGAGACACCGATTTTGCTCATCTGCGCCTGCCGTCACGCCTGGCTCATGAGCAGTATTTGGCGCGACGGTCAATCCACTATCCGCCGTTCAAACCGGCTCATTTTTCCGGCGAAATTGCCGTGCTTCACATCGATGGCAATCATGACTACGCCGCGGTCAGGGATGACTGGTCCCGCTGGGGGCAACAACTGAAGGCGGGGGCCTGGGTTATCTTCGATGACTATGTCTGGGCGCATGGCGACGGACCGCGGCGCCTGGGAGACGAGGTGTTGCGGCGCAACCAGGGTCAGATCTCGCGTACCTTTGTGCAGGACAAGGCGCTGTTCGTCCATTTTCACGACCGCCCCGATCTGCTCTGATGCGCGTATGGACTGATATGGCTCGGCCCATGGCGCATGCCGTTGCGCCGCCTCATGTATCGACCGACGAGTTCAGAGAAAGAGTTCCATGTACCGACTGCGCAGAATAGGCAAGGTTTTCGATCCCTCGGTGGCGCGCCCACACAGCTGGATGCAGGAGTACGCGCAATGCCCCGTGCCATTCGAACTGGATGAGCGCACCATCCGCGTGTTCATCACCAGTCGAGGCGTTCGTGATGCCAATGGGATGCAGATTTCCTATCCTGGCTATGTCGACCTGGATCGTGAGGATCTGAGCCGCGTTACCGCCGTCGCGGCGGAGCCCATTCTTCCTCTCGGCCGAACCGGAACCTTCGACGAGTTTGGCATCACACCAAGCAGCCTGGTCCGTGTAGGCGCGGACATCTTCTGTTACTACACCGGCTGGACGCGCATGCGCTCCATTCCCTACACCATGTCGATCGGCCTGGCGATCAGCCGCGACGGTGGTAAGACTTTTCAGAAGATCGGCGAGGGCCCGATCCTGTCACCGACCCCATCCGAGCCCTATCTGGCCTCGGGCCCAATCGTCAAGCGGGCTGGCGGGCTTTGGCATATGTGGTATCTGAGCGGCAAAGGCTGGCAGATGGATGGCGACAAGCAGGTGCCGCTGTACCAGATTGCCCATGCCGAGTCCGACGACGGCATCCACTGGCGACGCGATGGCTTGCCGATTCTCCAGCCAAAGTCGGAAGACGAATGTCAGGTGTCGTTCGCGCTGTTCCGGGATGGCGCGATCTGGAAGGCGGTGTATGCCTACCGGCACGGCACCAATTTCCGCGGCCAAGCCAGCGGCGCCTATCGATTGGGGCTGGCGACCTCCGGCGATCTGCTGCACTGGGAGCGCCAGGACCAGGACTTGCTCATTGATCCATCTGTCGGCGAGTGGGATTCCGAGATGATGTGCTATCCGCAGATCGGCAGCTTTGATGACCGGCGCTATTTGTTTTACTGCGGCAACCATTTCGGTCGCGAAGGGTTCGGTATCGCTGAGTTGCTCGGCCCATGACAGCCCAGCATCAGACGCACGGTGGGCGCCATGAGATCGTCTTCATCGGTTCCTCCTCCGCGGGCTTGGATCAACTGCTGAAAAGCCCGGACTTCGCGGTTGTCGAGGCGTTTTGCCTGCGTAGCCGCGTCACTCCGGGCTTGACGGAGATAGCGCAGGGTGCGGGCATTCCGTTGGTCGTCTTTGACGGCACGGCCGAACTCCGGCAGGCCATCGAACGGCAGCCCTTGACCAGGCCGTTCTTTATCTATCAGCTGGATATGCTGGTGCCCGCCGATCTTGCGTTGAGCTACGCCTTCTACAACGTCCATCGTGGCGACATGATGAGCAACAGAGGCCCGACGCCCGACATCTGGCCCATCCTGGACGGGGCATCGCAATCGGCCATCTCGCTGCACCGAATCGACGACAAGGTCGATGCTGGATGGCTGATCGATGCGGTCCCCGTGGAGTTGACGGCACAGGATGACCCGAAGTCCGTTTGCGCTCGCATGGAGCGGCATCTGCCTCGACTGCTGGGCAGCCTGAGTGCACATTTGCGCGGTGCGCGTCCTTCCCAGCAGCTTTTGGGCGGCCGATATCGGCCTTGGGTGACAGAGGCCGACTTCACCATCGATCTTCACCGGGACAGCCCCGAGGTGATGGATCGAAAGATCAGAAGCCAACGTCCCTACAACGGTGCCTTGTTGTGGCACGGCAGCCAGCGGCACTATGTTGTGGAACTACTGGCCACTGAGACCACACCAGAGGTCAATCGGCTGGAACTGACTGTCGATGGTGAACTGCTGCGGTGTGAGGCAGCTTTCCGGCGATTCGTGTTCCGCCGCAATCCGACGCCCAGATTTCCCCCTTTGCCCTTGCGCCCGCTGTCCAAGCGCATCTAGCCGAAACAAGACATGTCATTCCTCGACCAGTTGGTGCATGCACCCGGTCCGCAACTGGCGGCATTGGACGCTCTGAAGGCGTCGTCGCGCCCCGTGGTCGTTTACGGCGCAGGTGTCTATGCCTATGTGGTGATCAAGTACTTGCGCGGCTTGGGCATTGCAGTCCGCGCTTGTGCCGTTGATGCTGCCTACAGGACGACAGACCATGCCCATGGCTTGCCCCTGCTTGCGATTGAGGACAGCGGACGGTTGTTAGGTGGTTCGGCGCACGTGATCGGCATCACGCATCACGAAGCCGCCCGGCATCGCCTGGCCAGGCTTGGTATCGAGGATGCCCTGGTTGTGGATGTCCCCGACTTTCTGAATATCCCGCAGCCCTTCATGGGCATGAACTTCATCGAGGCCCACCAGAGCGAATTCACCGAGGCTTACGGCACGCTCGCGGACGATTTGTCGCGCGAGACTTTTGTCGCCGCCATCAATGCCAAGATCAATTTCGATGTTCGGCACCTGCTGCCGGTCGTGCGGCCGGACCACCTGTATTTTTGGCAGACCGAGTTTCAGCCGACGCCGGACGAGAGTTTGCTGGACGTCGGGGGCTTCGATGGCGACTCTGTGCGCGACTTCCACCGCATCACCTTGGGTCGCTACCGGGGTATTTTGTCGCTGGAGCCATTTGCCGATAGTTTCGCCCTGCTGCAGCAGGCAATCGCCGAAGTCGATGCCGGTGCCGGCCGGGTACGCGCCCTCGCTTGCGGGGCATGGGACACGGCCGCCAGCCTGCCCATGGCTGTGCGCGACGAAAACATCGACAACCGCATCGTGGAAACCGGCGAGCACAGCATCGAGGTGGACACCATCGACCGCATCGTGGCTAGAACCGGCTTCGAGCCGACCTTGATCAAGATGGATATCAACGGCGCAGAGTCCCTCGCGGTTGCAGGCGCCCGCGACTGCCTGCGTGCACTGCGGCCCAGTCTGGTGGCCAAGCTGCACGTCAAGGAGGATTTTTTCCGTCTCCCGCGCCTGCTGAAAGACATCCATCCTGACGTCAACATCCGCATCCGGCAACGCAACTACATGTCGATGATGCTGGTGGTCCACGCCAGCTTCGATCGCTGACTGCGGCAGGCAGTGCCTGCCGTTGTCTCAGACTTCCCTGCGCAGTGCCGGGAACAGGATCACGTCCCGGATGCTCGGCGAATCGGTGATCAGCATCATCAGCCGGTCGATGCCGATGCCGCAGCCGCCGGTCGGGGGCATGCCGTATTCGAGGGCGCGGATGAAGTCGGCGTCGTAGTACATCGCCTCCTCGTCGCCGGCCTCCTTGTTGGCCATCTGGGCCTGGAAGCGGGCGGCCTGGTCTTCGGCATCGTTCAGCTCCGAGAAGCCGTTGGCGTACTCGCGGCCGGTGATGAACAGCTCGAAGCGCTCGGTGATGGCCGGGTTGGCATCCGAGGCGCGGGCCAGCGGTGACACCTCGACCGGGTAGTCGATGATGAAGGTCGGCTGCCAGAGCTTCTCTTCCACGACCGCTTCGAACATGCCGAATTGCAGCTCGGGCAGCTTCCAGTGCTTGGGTGCCTCTTCGCCAAGCTCTTTCAGCTTGGCACGCAGCAGGTCGGCATCCTCGGCCTGCTCGACCGTCAGGCCGGCATGGACGACCAGCGAGTCGCGCACCGACAGTCGCGTGAAGGGCTTGTCCAGATCCACGGGCTTGCCGGCATAGGTGATGGCGGCCGAACCGGTGGCCACGCGGGCGGCGTGGCGCAGCACCTCTTCGGTGAAGTTCATCACGTCATGGTGGTTCCAGTAGGCGGCATAGAACTCCATCATCGTGAATTCGGGGTTGTGCCGGACCGAGATGCCTTCGTTGCGGAAGTTGCGGTTGATCTCGAACACGCGCTCGAAGCCGCCGACGATCAGGCGCTTCAGATAGAGCTCGGGCGCGATGCGCAGGAACATTTCCTGGTCCAGCGCATTGTGGTGGGTGATGAAGGGCTTGGCATTGGCGCCGCCCGGGATCGGGTGCAGCATCGGCGTTTCCACTTCCAGGAAACCGTGCTCGACCATATGGCTGCGGATCGCCGACACGGCCTTGCTGCGGGCGACGAAGCGGGTGCGCGCGGATTCATCGGCGATCAGGTCCACATAGCGCTGGCGGTACTTCTGTTCCTGATCGGACATGCCGTGGAACTTGTCGGGCAGCGGCCGCAGGCTCTTGGTCAGCAGGCGCAGGCGTGACACCCGCACCGACAGCTCGCCGGTCTTGGTCTTGAACAGCACCCCCTCGGCGCCCAGGATGTCGCCCAGGTCCAGGTGCTTGAACTCGGCATAGCCTTCCTCGCCCAGCGCATCCTTGGTGACGAACAGCTGCAGGCGGCCGGTGGCGTCCTGCAGGGTGCCGAAGCTGGCCTTGCCCATCACCCGCTTGAGCATCAGCCGGCCGGCCACCGAGACCTGCACGGCCTGGGGCTCCAGGGTCTCGTTCTCGAGATCGCCGTAGCGGCGCTGCAGATCCAGCGCGCGATGGGCGGGTTTGAAGTCATTGGGGAAGGGCACGGCCACGCGTTCGCGCAGCGCGCTGAGCTTCTCGCGGCGCTCGGTGATGAGCTGGTTTTCGTCGGTCGGCGGCTGGTTATCGGTAGGCTTGGTCATCATCAACTCGTTGAATTTGCTTGCAATTTTAGGCTGTGCGCCGGATGGCGCCCTAAAATCGTCGCTTCAGGCCGAAACGGCCCCACCTGCCCGCCGCCGCATGACCGCCATTTTCCCCATCACCGACCGCCCAATCCGCTTTGCGCTGGTGGGCTGCGGCCGCATCTCGCGCAATCACTTCGAGGCCTTGCGCATGCACCAGGCCCAGGCCCAGCTGGTGGCAGTCTGCGATGTGCGGGCCGAGGCCCTGCAGGCCGCGGTGGCCGCCACCGGCGTGCCGGGTTTTGATTCGCTGGAGGCCCTGCTGGCCGGCAGCGACGCCGATGTGGTGATTTTGACCACGCCCAGCGGCATGCACCCCCGCCAGGCCATGCAGGTGGCCGCCGCCGGCCGCCATGTGCTGAGCGAGAAGCCGATGGCGACCAAGTTCGACGAGGGCATGGCCATGGTGCAGGCCTGCCGCGATGCCGGCGTGAAGCTGTTCGTGGTCAAGCAGAACCGGCTTAACAGCACCGTGCAGCGCGTCAAGCAGGCGATCGAGCAGGGGCGCTTCGGCCGCATCTACATGAGCACCGTCAACGTGTTCTGGACCCGCCCGCAAAGCTATTACGATGACGCCAACTGGCGCGGCCGCTGGGACATGGACGGCGGCGCCTTCATGAACCAGGCCAGCCATTACGTCGATCTGCTCGACTGGCTGGTCGGCCCGGTGGACAGCGTCCATGCCTACACCGCGACGCTGGCCCGAGACATTGAGGCCGAAGACACCGGCGTGATGAGCGTGCGCCTGCGCCATGGCGGACTGGGCTCCGTCAATGTGACGATGCTGACCTATCCGCAGAACCTGGAGGGTTCGATCACCATCCTGGGTGAGAAGGGCACGGTCAAGATCGGCGGTACTGCCGTCAACAAGATCGAGCACTGGCAGTTCGCTGATCAGCGCGAGGGCGACGCCGAGGTCTTCGATGCCAGCTACGCACCCACCAGCGTTTATGGTTTCGGCCACCCGCTGTACTACGCCAACGTGATACAGACCTTGCGCGGCGAGGCCAGCGCCCAGGTCGATGGCTACGAAGGCCTGCGCTCGCTGGAGATCCTCATCGCCGCCTACCGCAGCGCCCGCGACGGCCAGCGCGTCGGCCTGCCGCTGGTGTTCTGATCATGGCGTATTGGAAGCACGACAGCGCCATCGTTGACGAGGGCGCGCAGCTGGGTGAGGGCACCAAGGTCTGGCACTTCGCCCATGTCAGCCCCGGTGCGAAGATAGGTGCGCGTTGCGCGCTGGGGCAGGGTGTTTACGTAGGCAATGACGTCAGCATCGGCGACAACGTGCGCATCCAGAACAATGTCTCGGTCTATGACGCGGTGACCCTGGAGGACGATGTGTTCTGCGGCCCCAGCATGGTCTTCACCAATGTCTACAACCCGCGTGCCGCGGTGGCGCGCAAGAACGAATACCGGCGCACGCTGGTGCGGCAGGGCGCCACCTTGGGCGCCAACTGCACGATAGTCTGCGGCCACACGATAGGCCGATATGCCTTTGTCGGAGCCGGCGCGGTGGTGCAGAAGGACGTGCCCGACTTTGCACTGATGGTCGGTGTGCCTGCGCGCCGCATCGGCTGGATGAGCCGCTTCGGCGAACGGCTGGAACTGCCGGTCAGCGGCGCGGGCGAGGCGATCTGCCCGCACACCGGCGACCGCTACCAACTGGACGGCGACGTCTGCACGCTGACCTTCGAAGGAATCCTGTCTTGAACCTGCCCTTCATCGACCTGAAAGCGCAATACGCGGCGCTCAAGCCCAGCATCGATGCGCGCATCCAGCGCGTGCTCGACCATGGCCAGTACATCATGGGCCCCGAGGTCAAGGAGCTCGAAGAAGCGCTGGCGGCCTACACCGGTGCCAAGCACTGCATCACCGTGGCCAGCGGTACCGAGGCCCTGCTGATCGCGCTGATGGCGCTGGACTTCAAGCCCGGCGACGAGGTCATCACCACGCCGTTCACTTTTGCGGCCACCGCGGAAGTCATCGTGCTGCTGGGCGGCGTGCCGGTGTTCGTCGACATCGAGCCTGACACCTGCAATATCGATGCGAACCTGATAGCGGCTGCCATCACGCCCAGGACCCGCGCCATCATGCCGGTGGGCCTGTACGGCCAGGTGGCGGATATGGACGAGATCAACGCGGTGGCGGCCAGGCACGGCCTGGCGGTGATCGAAGACGCCGCGCAAAGCTTTGGTTCCAGCTACAAAGGGCGCAAGAGCTGCAACCTCAGCACCTTTGGCTGCACCAGCTTCTTCCCCAGCAAGCCGCTGGGTTGCTATGGCGACGGCGGCGCCATCTTCACCAACGACGACGCGCTGGCCCAGGCCAGCCGCGAGATCCGCGTCCACGGCCAGAGCCAGCGCTACACGCACACGCGGCTGGGCGTCGGCGGTCGCATGGACACCCTGCAATGCGCGGTCGTGCTCGGCAAGCTGGAACGCTTCGATTGGGAGATTGCCCAGCGCCTCGCCATTGGCGAGCGCTACCAGCAATTGTTGGCAGAGTTGCCCGTGCAGCGCCTGACCGTGCGCGACGATCGCGACTGCGTCTGGGCGCAGTTCACTCTGTCGGTCGATCACCGCGAGCAGGTACAACAGCGCCTGAAAGAGGCCGGCATCCCGACCGCCATCCACTACCCCAGGCCCTTGCACCAGCAGCCTTTCTACCAGGCCTATGGCAACGGCCAGAGCCTGCCGCACAGCGAACGCGCGGCGCAGCGGGTGATGAGTTTGCCTATGAGTGCGGACTTGTCACCCGACCAGCAAGACCAGGTCGTGGCGGCCCTGCGCCTGGCGCTGGATTCGGCACGCTGATGCGCGGCCCAGCTGCTGGCGTCTGAGGTGGCGTCTTCTTTGCGCCTGCACACGGCGATCTACGGGTCGGCCGTGTTGATCGACCGCTTGCTGGGCTTCTTCCTGCTGCCCCTGCTGACGCGTGCCATCTCGCCCGGCGACTACGGCGCCTGGACGCAGACGGCAATTGCTGCCGGCATGCTGGTGCCCTTGGTGCTGTTTGCCTTGCCCACGGCCGTGGTGCGCTATTTCTCCGGCGAGGCGCTCGCCGGCCTGCGCCGACGTTATTGGCTGCGACTGGCCTGGTTGCCGCTGACCTTGTTCGCGCTGTGCTGTCTGTTCGTGTCAGGTCTGGCGGGGCCGGTGGCCGGGCTGGTCTTCGGCGATGCCGGCCAATCGGTCCTGGTTTCAGCCTTGCTGACCTTGCTCGCGGCCGAGAGCCTGAACGAGTACGCGATCGCCTGGCTGCGCGCCGCGTCGCGCATTGGCTGGGTATCGGCTGTGCTGGTGCTGCGCAGCCTGATGCGCAATGCGGCCGTGTTGCTGCTGGTCTCCGGTTCAGCGGTGCCCCTGCACGGCTGGCTTGGCCAGTACGCGGCCTTGCAACTGGGCCTGGCACTGCTGGTGCTGGGTGCGAGTTGGCTGCTGCTGCGCGGCGCGCCGTCCGGCACAGCGCCTGGGGATGTACCGGGTTTCCAGACGCTGCTGAAGTTTGCCTCGCCGCTGGTGTTGCTGGCCTTCTTCAGCTCGATGAATGCCTTTCTGGACCGCTTCCTGCTTGTGCAGTTGCTGGGCCTGCAGGTGGTGGCGGTCTATTCTGCCGCCGTGTCCCTGTGCGGCATTCCGTCGGCTTTCTACAGCGTGCTGGGCTTCACGCTGTTCCCGGTCCTGTCCAGGCACTGGCAGGCCCGCGAGATGGGTGCCGTCGGCGAGTTGATGAGCCAGTCGGTCCATATATTCCTGTTCTGCTGCCTGCCGGTGAGCATGCTGCTGGCGCTCAGCGGGCCTTGGCTGCTGCCGCTGCTGACCACCCAGGTCTACCAGGCGGGCACGGGTGTGTATGCCCTGCTGGGCCTGGCGGTGGTGTCGTTCGGCCTCTATCAGATCGTGCTCTATGCGTTGCTGCTGGACGGCCGCAGCCTGCAGGTACTGCTGCTGGCCGTGCTGGCCACGGCCGTGAACCTGGGCTTCAATCTGTTGCTGGCGCCTCGCTTCGGTCTGCTGGGAGCCGCGGCCGCTGCGGCTGGATCGAATCTGCTGATGGCCTTGCTGGCCGTGCGTTTGAGCTCGGCCGTGCTGGCCTGGCATTTCCCGTGGAAACGCTCGTATACGATTCTTGCCCAGTCCGCCCTGGCGTCGGTGCCGGTGCTGTGGCTGGGCGGGCCTGCGGTGAGCAGCTTGCTGCAGGCCATTCCCTTGCTCGCCTCGGGCATGGCGCTGTATTTTGCGATCGACTTCGCACGCGCCGGTTCGTTCACACGCTCCCTGATGCCGAAATGAGTGTTCTCACATGACCGATGCGAGCTTCCAGCGCCAATACGAACTGAGCCAGCAAGACTATCTGGCCAAGATCGACTTTTTCACCTGGACGCGGCACTTCCATGTCGTCAAGGATCTGTGTGCCAAGGTGCACGGCGATGTGCTGGAGGTGGGCACCGGGGACGGTGTGGTCAAGCGCTGCGTTCAGCCGATGATGCGCAGCTATACGGTGCTCGACATCAATCCGAATTTGCAGCCTGATGTGCTGGGCGACATGCGGGAACTGCAGGCCTCGCTGCTGCAGCGCTTCGACGCCGTGGTGGCCACCGAGGTGCTGGAGCATCTACCATTTGCCGATCTGCCGCTGTGCCTGGCCCATTTGCACGCCTATCTGCGGCCCGGCGGCCGGCTATTCCTGACGCTGCCCCATCGCAAGGGCCATATGCTGGTGGTCACGCCACGCCAGCGCCTGTGGAAATGGCGCTTCCCGGTGGGCATGACCAGCCTGAGCGAGGCCTGGAACCGCTTTGTACGCGGCAAGATCTGGATAGACCCGCACCACTGCTGGGAGATCGGTGACGGCCACATCACCCGCGCGATGGTCAACCAGTTGCTGGAGGCTCAAGGCTTGGCGCTTGAGCAATTCGCTCCGCTGCCCTACTGCGACTATTGGATACTGCAGAAGTTGGCCGGATGAAGATTCTGCAGCTTGCCTATTACTACCCGCCCATGGGTGGGGCCGGGGTGCAGCGTGCGCTGAAATTCAGCAAGTACCTGCCCGAGTTCGACATCCATCCGGTGGTGGTGGCAGCCCACGATCCCGCCTACGTCGGAGACAGTTCGCTGGTGGACGACATCCCCGGCAGCGTGCAGGTGCACCGCATCAGCCATCAGCCCTGGCTGCAGCGGGTGCTGGCTTGGCGCAAGGCCAGGATGAAGGCCGGCCAGCCCGCCGGCGCGGCGAGCCTTGAGGCAGCGACAGAGCCGGCTGGCATGGGCGCTGCCAGCCACCGGCGCCTGCGCGATGCGCTGTTGTCGGCCTACGCGATGCTGCAGTACCCGGACGACAAGGGCATGTGGGCGCGCCGCGCGATGCATCAGGCGCGCGCCGTGCTGCGTGAGCAGCCGGTGGACCTGATCTTCAGCAGCTCGCCACCGATGTCGGTGCACTGGATGGCATCGCGTCTGGCTGCCGAGTTCCGGCTGCCCTGGGTGGCCGACTTCCGCGACCTCTGGGCCGACGGGCCGGGTTATGCCGCACCGCAGTGGCGGCGCGCGATCGACCGCCGCTTGCAGGCCCACTGGCTCAGCAAGGCCCAGGGCGTGGTGACGGTGACACCGTCCCTGCGCGACCTGCTGGCCAGGCAACTGGGGCCAGATTGTCCGGTGGCCTTCATCCCCAACGGTTACGACGAGAAAGACTTCGCCGGCCTGGACTCGCCGGCGCGCGACGCTTCGGTTTTCCGGCTGACCTACACTGGTACTTTCTATGGATCGCAAGACCCCAGCACCCTGCTCGAAGGGCTGGCACTCTATCTGGAGCGAACCGGCGCCGATGCCCCGTCATTGCGTCTGAGATTGATCGGCAATGTCGGTGGACGCTTCGAAGCGATGTTGGCGGCGTTCCAGGTCCGGTTTCCTGGCGTGATCGAGCGCCGTGCCTACCTGCCGCACCGCCAGGCCCTGGCCGAGATGATGGCTGCCGACGCGCTGTTGCTGCTGGTTGGCACGCCGCGCAACGGCTTGGCAGTCGAGGCCGTGGCGGGCGTGCTGCCGGCCAAGCTGTTCGAGTATCTGCGTGCCGGCCGGCCGATTCTGCTGCTCGGTGACGAGACGGGTGATTCAGCCCGACTGCTGCGCGAGCAGGGCCAGCACCGATTTGCGGACGTGCAAAAGCCGCAGCAGATTGCCCAGGCGCTGGCTGCCATGGTGGGCGACGCCCGATCTGCGCCGGCCGGTGCAGCATCCGGGCCAAGCGCCTCGGTGACGCGCTTCGAGCGCCGTGAACTCAGCCATCAGCTGGCGCAGTTCCTGACGAGTTGCAGCGCTGGCGATCATGGGAGGCTGCGGTGAGTGTGCGGCTGTGCCTGCTGGGCGACGCGGCCAGCATCCACCTGCAGCGCTGGGCAACGGCCATGCTGGCGCGCGGCTTCGAGGTCTCTGTCGTGAGCGGCCGGGCGGCCGAGATCGAGGGTGTGGTGGTCACGGTGTTGCCCGTTGCCGGCAATGATCTGCAGTGGTTCGCACGTCTGCCTGCATTGCGGCGAACGGTCAGGCAACTGGCGCCTGACATCGTGCATGCGCACTACATCACCTCCTACGGGCTGTGGGGTGCGCTGAGCGGGCGCCGGCCGCTGGTGATGAGCGCCTGGGGCAGTGACATCCTGGTCACCCCCCGGCGCAACGCGGTACTGCGCTGGCTCACCACAGCCATCCTGCGCCGCGCCGCGCTGATCACCGCAGATTCTCGCGACGTGTTGCAGGCCATGGCGGAGATGCGTCCCCGCGCGACTATGCATGAGGTTTTCTGGGGCGCGGACACCACCCGGTTCTGTCCCGATCCCGTCAAACGTGCCGATGAGTTCGGCGTCGCCAGCCTGCGTGCCTGGGAGCCCAACTATCGCGTCGACGTGCTGTTGCGCGCCTTCGCCGGTCTGGTGCAGGCACGTCCTGACAGCCTGGCCACCCTCCACCTGTTTGGCGGCGGCAGCATGGCCGGGCAGTTGCAGGCGCTGAGCGAGCAACTGGGCATCGCCCCGCGCCTGCGCTGGCATGGCTGGATGGCGCCTGCCGAGATGGCGCGGCAGCTGGCGGCCTGTGATGTCTCGGTATCGGTGCCGCAGAGCGATGCGACCTCGGTGTCGCTGCTCGAATCGATGTCATGCGGCCTGCCCGTGGTCGTGTCGGACCTGCCGGCGAATCGCCAGTGGGTCGATCCGGAGCAGGGCGGGCATATCGTGCCCGTCGACGATGTGGCCGCACTGACCCAGGCCTTGCTGGCTGTGCACGATGACGGCCCTGCGCAGCGGCTTGCCCAAGGCGCCTTCAATCGCGCGCGTATCGAGCGCCTGGGCTCGACCGACAGCCAGATGAACAAGATGGCTGCGCTCTATATCGAGTTGCTCGACGCCCCGGGACCTGGGCAGGGGCACGCATGAACCTGCTGCTGATCAACCACTACGCCGGCTCCCCCCGCCACGGCATGGAGTTCCGGCCCTACTACCTGGCGCGTGAGTGGGTGGGCATGGGCCACCGCGTGCAAATCCTCGCCGCATCGCAGTCGCATGTGCGCAGTGCCCAGCCGGCAGTCGGCGAAGCGGTGGTGGATGAGACTATCGATGGCATTGCCTACCGCTGGTACCCGACGCCGGCCTACGTGGGCAACGGCCTGGGCCGCGTCAAGAACATCTGGGCGTTCTGCCGTCAGGTGTGGGCCGATGCGCGGCGCCTGGTCGCGGAGTTCAAGCCTGAGGTCGTGATCGCCTCCAGCACCTATCCGATGGACATCTGGGTTGCCCGGCGCATTGCCCGCATGGCCCGTGCCAAGCTGGTCTACGAGGTGCATGACCTGTGGCCGCTGTCGCCGATCGAGCTGTCCGGCATGTCGCCGCGCCACCCGTTCGCACTGCTGTGCCAGAAGGCCGAGAACGATGCCTATCGCGATGCCGATGTCGTGGTCTCGATGCTGCCCAAGGTGCAGGACCATATGCGCGCCCACGGCCTGGACCTGCGCAAGCTGCTGATCGTGCCCAACGGCATTGCGCTGGACGAATGGCAGGGTGCGGGCGAAGCGCTGCCTGGGTCCCTCGCCGAACACCTGGCGGCGCAGCGCGCGGCCGGGCGACTGGTGCTGGGCTATGCCGGCTCACACGGGCTGCCGAATGCGCTGGATGTGCTGCTGGACGCTGCCCATCTGCTGAAGCACGAACCCATTGCCATCGTGATGGTTGGCAGTGGCCATGAAAAGTCCCGCTTGGAAGCCCGCCTGCGCGACGAAGGCCTCGACAAGGTGGCGATGTTCCCGCCGATTGCCAAGGCACAGATTCCGACCCTGCTGGCAGGCTTCGACATCGCCTACATCGGCTGGCAGCGCACGCCCATCTACCGCTTCGGCATCGCACCCAACAAGCTGATGGACTACCTGATGGCCGAGTGCGCGGTGCTGCATTCGGTCGAGGCGGGCAATGACCCGGTGGCCGAGGCCCAGGCCGGCCTGACGGTTGCACCCGAGGACGCCCCGGCCGTGGCGAACGGTGTGCGGCAACTTGCGGCCCTGTCCCCCGAGCAGCGCCAGGCGATGGGCCGCCGCGGCCGCGCCTTCGTGCTGGCGCAGCATACTTATCCCGTGTTGGCGCAGCGCTTTGTCGATGCGCTGCAATCAACTCACACCGATCCAGAGATCCTGTCATGAGCCTGCCTGAACTGCCCTTCCTCCCCTTTGCCCTGCCCGATATCGGCGAAGACGAAATCGCCGAGGTGGTGGACACCCTGCGTTCCGGCTGGGTCACGACCGGTCCGAAGACCAAGCGTTTCGAGCAGGCCTTCACCGAGTTCCTGGGCGACTCGGTGATCGAGTCGATCGCCGTCAACTCGGCCACCGCCGGCCTGCATCTGGCGCTGGAGGCCTTGGGCATAGGCCCGGGCGACGAGGTCATCACGACCACGCACACTTTCACAGCCACGGCCGAGGTGGTGCGCTATCTGGGGGCCGACGTGGTGCTGGTCGACATCGACCCGAAGACGCTGAACATCGACCCGAAGCTGGTCGAGGCCGCCATCACGCCGCGCACCAAATGCATCATCCCGGTTCACTTCGGTGGTCTGGCGGTGGATATGCTGGAGATCCTCAATATCGCGCGCCGCCATGGCCTGCGCGTGGTGGAGGATGCCGCCCACTGCCTGCCCAGCACCATCGAGGGCGAGCTGATCGGCACCATGGGCAGCGATGCCACCGTGTTCAGCTTCTACGCCAACAAGACCATCACGACGGGCGAGGGCGGCATGCTGTGCACGCGCAATGCCGCGCTGGCCAAGCGCGCCAAGGTGATGCGCCTGCACGGCATGAACCGTGATGCCTTCGACCGCTTCACGGCCAAGGTGCCGAGCTGGTACTACGAGATCGTCGCGCCGGGCTTCAAGTACAACCTGACCGACATTGCCGCGTCGATGGGCCTGCATCAGCTGAAGCGCGCAAGAGGCTTCCAGCAGCGCCGTGCCGAGATCGCGATGCAGTACCAGGAGGCCTTCGCCGACCTGCCGGTGATCTTGCCGCCTGATGCACCCGAGGGCGACATGCACTCCTGGCATCTCTACGTGCTGCGCCTGCGCGACGACGCGCCGCAGTCGCGCGACAGCCTGATCGAGGCGCTTTACGCCGCCGGCATCGGCTGCAGCGTGCACTACATCCCGCTGCACCTGCACCCGTACTGGCGCGATCGCTATGCGCTGAAGCCTGAACAGTTTCCGCACAGCCACAAGGCCTACGAGCAGATGCTGAGCCTGCCGATCTACACCAAGATGACGGACGCCGACGTGCAGCGGGTGATCGCCGCGGTGAGCGCCTGCCTGCTGCAGGCCTGATGCCGGCGCTCTCGTGGCCAAGCGACTGTTCGACATCCTGCTCGCCGGCCTCGGGTTGCTGTTGCTGAGCCCCTTGCTGCTGGCTGTGGCGCTGTGGGTCAAGCTCGACTCGCCCGGCCCGGTGCTGTTTCGGCAGCAGCGCGTGGGGCGGCACGGGCGGCTGTTCGAGATCCACAAGTTCCGCACCATGCAGGTGGACGCACCGCTGCGGGGGCCGGCGATCACCATCGGCGCCGATCCGCGCATCACGCGCAGCGGTGCCACCCTGCGCCGCTGCAAGCTTGACGAATTGCCGCAGCTGTGGGATGTGCTGCGCGGCGCGATGAGCCTGGTCGGGCCGCGGCCCGAGGTGGCCCGCTACGTGGCGCTGTATCCGCAAGAGCTGCGGGAGCTGGTGCTGTCGGTGCGGCCCGGCATCACCGACCTGGCCTCGATCGAGTACCGGGATGAGAGCAGCGTGCTGGCGCGCGCGGCCGACCCGGAGCGCAGCTATGTCGAGGAGATCATGCCCACCAAGCTCGCGCTGGCGGCGCGCTACGTGCGGACCCGCAGCCTGGGCGGCGACCTGTACCTGATCCTGCGCACGCTCAAGGCGATCCTGGGTCGCTAGCGGCCTGCCTCGCAGGCACGGCGCCGAAATTCAACTGTCACAATCCCGCCCACGATGTTCTGGCTCTCCCTCGACGCATTTCTCACCCGCATCCGCCTGCACCGTGAGCCCCTGTCGCTGCTGCTCGATGCGCTGGCGGTGGCGCTGGCCTGGCAGGCCACCTATCTGTTTCGCCTCGGCTTCGAGCGTTGGATTTCGGCCCGGCCCGGCTACGACGCCTGGGTGATGCTGGGGCTGGTCTTGCTGTACGTCGTGGTGCTGTGGCTGCTGCGCGTGCCCAAGGGCATGTGGCGCTTCTCCGGCTTTGGCGAAGTCAAGCGCCTGATCCTGGCCTGCCTGATCGCTGGCAGCCTGGGTGCCGCAGCCGTGCTGATGGCCGAGCTGAAGGCGGTGCCCCGCGCGGTGCTGGCCCTGCACCCGGTGTTCTGCGTGATCGTGCTGGCGATGACGCGCATGAGCTACCGCATGCTGTACGAACACATGCGCAGCCGCATCAGCGGCGGTTCGTTCGAGTCGCACCGGGTGCTGGTGCTGGGGGCAGGTCATGCGGCGCAGCTGCTGCTGGCCGGCATCCAGCACCAGGGCTGGGTGGTGGTGGGTCTGCTCGATGACAACCCGGCCAAGCGCGAGGCCCGCGCCGGCGGCATTCCGGTGCTGGGCAGCCTGGACGATGTGGCCCGGCTGGCGTCCCTGCATGGCATCACCCATGTGATCGTGGCCATGCCTTCGGCCTCGCCGAAGCAGCGCCGCCGCGCACTGGACCTGGCCGCCGGCACCGGCCTGCATGTGCTGACCGTGCCCAGCAGCACCGAGCTGATGTCGGGCAGCAAGCCCGAGCAGCTGCGCGACGTCGAGCCCGAGGATCTGCTGGGGCGTGAGCCGGTGCAGCTGGACGAAGCCGGCATCAGCGAGGCCATCAGCGGCAAGATCGTGCTGATCACCGGCGCTGGTGGCAGCATAGGCAGCGAGTTGTGCCGCCAGCTGGCGCGCTTCGGGCCGAAGAAGATCGTGCTCTACGAGCTCAGCGAGGTGGCGCTGTACCAGATCGAACAGGAACTGACCGAGCAGTTTCCGCGCATCCCGCTGGTGCGCCTGATCGGCGATGTGAAAGATATCGAGCACTTGCGTCACACCTTCGCACGCCTGAAGCCGCAGGTCGTCTTCCACGCCGCCGCCTACAAGCATGTGCCGCTGATGGAAGAAGAAAACGCCTGGGCCGCGCTGCGCAACAACACGCTGGGCACCTATCACGCGGCGCTGGCCGCGGCCGAGGCGGGGGTCGAGCGCTTTGTGCTGATCAGCACCGACAAGGCCGTCAACCCGACCAATGTGATGGGCGCCACCAAGCGCGCCGCCGAGCTGGTGATCAGTCACCTGTCCGGCCTGGGCCATGCCACCCGTTTCATGGCTGTGCGCTTCGGCAATGTGCTGGGCTCCAGCGGCAGCGTGATCCCCAAGTTCAAGGAGCAGATCGCCAAGGGCGGCCCGGTCACCGTCACCCACCCCGACATCACCCGCTATTTCATGACCATCCCCGAGGCCGCCCGCCTGGTGGTGCAGGCCGCTGCCATGGGCGAAACCGGCCAGGTCTATGTGCTCGACATGGGCGAGCCGGTGCGCATCGTCGACCTGGCCCGCGACATGATCCGCCTGTCAGGCCGCAGCGTGGACGAGATACGCATCGTATTCAGCGGACTGCGACCTGGCGAAAAGCTTTACGAGGAGTTGCTGGCCGACAGCGATACCAGTGTGCCGACGGCGATTGCGCGGCTGAGTGTGGCCCGATTGGACAATGCCGACGCGGCCCCTGTGCTTGATTGGCTCAAGCGACTGATCGCGGGTGCGAACATGCCTGCTGACGAAGAAGTCAGGCTCGCGCTGAGGCAGCTTGTCAAGGAATTCGAAAGCGGCAGCGGCCGCTGACGCGCCTGTTGGCGGCTGCACCGACTCAACGCAGCACGGCTAGAAGGCCTCTTGCCATCAACTCCTCACTGCGCTCCGGAGGGCGATGGCTTTGGCACAGTGGCTTGGTCTTGACGGCTCGCTCCATGATGCAGCCACTATCCACGAGCTCGGCCGAGCGGCAGCCTTGAGCCACGGTATGAAAGCCGCAATGACGCCAGAAGTGCAAGCCCTCTGAATTGGAGTCCAGCAGGGACAATTGCCAGTGGGTGATGCCTTCCCAGCGCCGGGCCTGGCGGCTCAAGTGTTCCATCATCTGGCAGCCAAGATGCCGGCGCCTTTGTCCCTGGCACACCAGGAGCAGACCGATATGAGCCTGGTGGGGTAGCGGATGCGCCCGCGCGATTTGAACCAGCCCCAGCACCGCCCCCGATTTTTCCTGGGCGGCGAATACCAGGCGATCTTGCGGCGCACATTCTGGTGGGAAACCGCAGAGCAGTGCCCTACCTTCTGAATCGGAGGGGAGCCGTCCGAAGGTCTGGAGCTTGTAGCCGGGGGAGGCGCACATGAATTTGGTGGCCAGGCTCAAGTCTTCTGCTTTGTCAGCGCTCAATCGTTTGAAAAACACGATGGCGTCCTCTCAATGGCAGCAGTGACATGCCCCGAACTCTGCTAGCTCGCAGCAGCTTTCGGGTGATGTTTCTTATTTTGCACTGCCGCCACAACTTTCATGTTTCAACCGCGCACGACGTTGTGTAGAAAGTGTAAGTTGGGGTGGATGCGGCGGCGGTGAAGTGCTTGATCCATGGTTGCGTGAATCAAGCTCAGCAGAATGGACCGGAGCTGCTGCGCAGAAGCCTTCGTGTGTGGAAACGCCCAGGAGCAAGCCGCGGCAAGTGTGAATTGATGCAAGTTTTAAGGTGCTGGCGCACCGTGGTGTCGCCGTCGCGCAACAGTTCTTGTGGCGCCCGCACAAGCAGCTTGAAATAGGGGGGTAAGATATTTCTCGTGTTACAAGACAGTCTTAGGTCGCTGGGCATAAACCCGAATGACGCGATTGTTGCGTTGACACTGTTTAGCTCGTGTGCCTAGAATGCCGGTACGTGCAATTTAGTGCGTATGATTCGCGAATCATTGAAACTTTGTCCATAACCCTTGTGGAGTTCACCGAATGAAAAAATATGCAATTAAGGCGACCGCTCTGGCGATCGGTGCGCTGGTTGGAGGCGCTGCGGTTGCTTCTGTTGATTTCACGCCTACCCCGTTCGTGGCCACCACGGACTCGTTCGCTTCTGAAATCAGCTACGCCAAGACCGGTGGTACTACCATCAGCGGCGCCAAGGTTCTGACCACGAAGCTCGGCTTCGGCGTGTCGTCGGGTCAAACGCGTTTCATTCGCGTGAACTTGACGAATGCAGTGATCGGCGCAACGCCTGCCGCTGGCAGCAACGTTGTCGACTCGACATCGGCGTTCTCGAATTCGATCGTCGCTCAAGGCGGCCAAGCTGACGACAGCTATGTCATCTATCAAGTGACCGGTCAAGCCAACGGCCACGGCGCTGGTGACACTGTTGTCATCACTTTGCCCGACCTGTTTGTTACCAACGCCAATGCGGCTGACGTGACTGTTTCCTACGCTCTGTACGCAGATCCGGTTTCGGCAGCCAATCAAACGGCTGGCACGAGCCTGTCGTCCCAGTCGGGCTCGCTGTTCGGCTTCAGCTCGGGCATCAAGTTCAAGGTCACGACCAAGACGCAAACTGCAACTGTTGCTGACTCCTACAAGAAGTTCAGCGGCAGCTATGGTCCTGTTGACGTCGGTTCGATTCAGTACGCTGCTTCTGGCGCCTTCAAGGCGACTGGTGTTGCCGCAGCTCTGACGGACATCGTTGGCGCCACGACGAAGGTCAAGGTTCTGGGTGACTTCAACTTCACCCGTGCTGACAATACCGCTACCAATCTGCGTCTGGGTGCTGCGGGCGATTGCGCCAACGGTGCAGTTGCATTCACCACGATCGCTTCTGATCTGCTGTCGGCAAGCTTCACTGCTGGCAACACGCCGTTCACCAAGTCGTTGTGCATCACGAACGACACCGTGACCAACACGACGCCTGTCGCGATCCCCGCACAGACGTTCTCGGTTGACTTCAACCCCGTGTCGGTTGGCGCTGGTGTGTCCGTGACTGATCCTTCCGCTGTCACCCTGGGTGCAACGGACCGTGATGGCACGACCCTGACAGCTCCGTTTGTCACGATCCACCCTGACTATCTGTCGCGCGTGGTCCTGACCAGCACCTACGGTGTTGACGTGCCTTTGACGGCAACGGTTGTGGCTGAGAACGGTGCAACTTGCACTGGCAACGCCTACGCAACCACGCTGAAGAAGAACTCGCAACTGGTGATCGACGTCAAGAGCATCTGCCCGGCGCTGAGCACTGGCGCGACGCGTCTGTCGGTGACTGTGAGCGCTGCTGCTCCTCGCTCGGCTGTGAATGGCGTGTACAACGTCATGAACTACGATGTGGTGACTGGCAAGACCAACTCGCTGATCTCGTACGTGATGGTTGTTCCCGGCACGAACTGATCACTGAAAAGTGTTTGGTAAAAAAGGCGCCTTCGGGCGCCTTTTTCTATTTCTGCGTGATATTGCGTCGGTGCAGAGCCGGTGCCCGTGCTCTGGCTAAAATGCAGAGGCGTTCACTGCTGCCGAGTACAGTTCCCCAAGATGAAATCCCCTTACCCCTCCCGTCTGACGGCATCCTGCCAAGCTCGTGGCTTCACTTTGCTGGAAATGCTGGTGGTGCTGGTCATCATCGGTTTGCTGGCCGGTTTGGTTGGCCCGCGGCTGTTTTCCAAGGTCGATCAATCCAAGGTCACTGCAGCGACCACCCAGGTCAAGATGCTGCGCGGCTCCGTGGAGAGCCTTCGTCTCGATATCGGCCGCTACCCAACGCCAGAAGAGGGTCTGACGCTGCTGAACAAGGCGCCGGCAGACCCTGCGACAGCCGCTCGTTGGCGTGGGCCTTACCTTGACGGCGCACTGCCTGACGATCCTTGGGCGCACCCTTATCAATATGCGGTGCCTGGTGCTGACAGCCAGCCGTTTGCGTTGTACTCATTGGGGTCGGACGGCAAGCGCGGGGGGCAAGGCGATGCGGCCGATCTTGGGGTACTTCCGGCCGCACAGTGACGGTTTCCGTGAGGTGCATCGATTCACAATGAGACGTCGACCTGCTGCTGCTGCGGGGTTCACATTGCTGGAACTCCTGGTCGTGCTTGCCATCGTGGCACTGACTGCCGGCCTGATGCTGCCCTCCGCTTCGCGCTGGATCGACGCTACCCGTGAGCGCGGCTGGCGCGATGATCTGCGTGCGGCGTTGAGTTCCCTGCCGATGCGTGCTTTTCAGCAGGGCGTGCCGACGGTGCTTGATCCCGCGGCAATTCGGCTGCTGGTGCCCGACCTGCCAGCTTCCCTGGAGATCAAACTGTCTGCGCCACTGCGCTATGGCGCCAATGGTGTGGCTGGCGGTGCGGAGATCACGCTGCGTTCCGGCCCTGGCAAGCAGGAGATATGGGTCGTCGAGCCCGTGACCGGTCTGGTGAAGTCGTGAGCAAGGGGGGGCGGGCTCGACGCTCGACACTGCAAGGCTGCGTCGGCAAGCAGATGCGAGGTTTCGGGTTGCTCGAGGCCTTGGTGGCAATGACCATTCTTGCGGTCAGTGGTGCAGCCTTGTTTGCCTGGATTGCCCAGAACCTGGAGACCGCGTCGCGCCTGCAGCAGCACGAGACAAGGGTTCAGCAGCAAATGCTGGCCGAGGGGTTGGTGAGCGTAGTCAACCCCTTCATCCATCCCGATGGAGAGCGGCAGATGGGCAACGCTACCGTCCGGTGGCATGCGGAGTTGGCGGCCCCCATGCGGCTCAGCCTTCCCACCCAGCCGAATGAGCCGGTTCGCTGGCGCGTCGGCCTCTACAAGCTGCAGGTTCAGATACTGAGCCAGGATGCAGCCCTGAATCAGTCTTTTGAGTTGCTGCAAACCGGCTTGGAAGAATTGGGCGTCAATCCGAACGAGCGGCGTCCAGATGCACCTTGAGACTCGCATCACACCGGCCCGACGATGGGCTGCCCAGCGCGGGCTGACGCTGCTGGAGGTGCTCATCACCCTGGTGCTGGTCGCCCTGGTCGTCGGCGTCATGTCCGAGGGCTTGTTCCAGGTGGCACGGATTGAGCAGCGGCTGCAGGGCAGCCAACTGCCGGGTCAGTTGGAGCGCCTGCATCAGATCTGGCTGCAGGAAAGTCTGGAGGGCTTGATGCCCGGAGCCAAAGACAGCGAGGAGCGCTTCCGGGGCGACGAGAAGTCGCTGTCGGGTGTCAGCAACATGCTGCCTGTTGACGGCGGTCTAGGGCCGCAACCGATGCGCGCTCAACTGCGCTTCAACGCCGACGATGGAGTGACCGAGGTGCACTTCAGTTCGGGTTTGGTGGGCAGGGCGCAATCTACTGCAGTATTGGCCAAATGGCCGGGAACGCGCGGCAGTTGGCGCTATCTGGACAACAAGGGTGCGTGGCATCGTCAGTGGCCGCCGGCCATGGGCTTGGCCGACGCGCTGCCGCAACTGATTGCGCTTGACCTCGGCGAGGAGGCCGGACCCTTGCTTTTGGCCCGGCTGCGGGTATCAGCGCAGTCCTTGGGGCAGAAGCTTGATGTGGACAAGGTGCCATGAGCGGCGGACGCAAGGGTGCCCAGAGGTGGAGGAGCCGTAGGCTTGAGGCCGCCGGCGCACGGCAGCAACAGGGCTATGTGCTGTTGTTCGTCACCGTGGCCTTGACCGTCGTGACCCTTGTTGCTGCGCGCTTCGCTTTCCGCATTGATGCCTTGCGTGAGCAGGCTGCCACGATGCAGTCCTATGCCCAGGCCCGTTTACAGGCCAGCAGCGCGCGAGCGCAGGCGCTTTACTGGCTCAGCACCCGACCGATCGGCTATGCCTCGGCCGGTTTCGGGGACGAGCAGCCACTGGTTCTGGATGGACGCTCCTATCAGACGGAGGGCGGGGCCCGACTGCGCGTTCAGGACTCGCGCGGCTTGCTGTCGGTGAACGAGCCCGACCGTGAGGCGCTCACCCAGGTGCTGCTCAACGCTGGCGCGGCGCTGGATCAAGCCTCGGCCATGGTTGATGTGCTGGAAGACTATGTCGACAGTGACAGCTTACGCCGCCTCAACGGCGCAGAAGCGCAGGACTACCAGGCGCAGAACCTGCCGCCGCCTCGCAATGATTGGATTCTCTCTGTGGACGAACTGGCGCGCATGCCCGTCTGGAGCAGCTGGGAGGGCCGGGCGAAGGTGGCGCCCTGGTTGGGCGTGCACCGGGTGAAATTATTCAATCCGAATACTGCACCTCTTGAATTGTTGCGGAGTATTTGGCCCAAGGTATCGAACGAACAATGGGACTTATTTGAGACTTTAAGAAAAACCGCTCCTTTTCCTGATGCCGGTGCAGTATTGGCGACGACAGGAATACCTTTTTCTGGCGATCAGTTTCTATTTCATGCCAGCAATGCCTTGCGCCTGCAGGTTTGGGCGCCCGGTTTGCCGCAGGCGCTTGAGTACAATCTTTTGATTCTTCCGACGGGGGCGAACGCCCCTTGGCTGATCCACGAGCTTCGCCAGACCCCCCGTCCTGCGCCCACTGATGCCTCTACCCCTGTTGCGAAATTTCCTGTCCCGAGCCAGGCCGTCGCTGTCCCCGGACCTACAACCGTGCTTACGCCGTAGCGGCCTGAGTGTTCCGGTCGGCGTGTCCGCCCGCGCTCCCTGTGTGCTGGCCCGCAGCCTGCTGCGCTACCGCTGCGTCAGCATGGCGGGGGTACCCGCGTCGGACCGAGTCAAGGCCTTGCAGGCGCAGTTGCTGGCGTGGCAGCCATTTCCCGAAAGCCTTTATCTGGTCGATTTGCTGGGGGATCAGGCTCAGGTATTTGCCCTTGATCAGCAACAGCTCGCTCCATTGGAGAACTCGAATGCGCCGCTCTGGCCCGAGTCCTTGCTACATGAGGCGCCAGCCGATGGCGTGGTATTGCTGGAGTGTCTGGAGGGCTTCGAAGGGCAGGCTTGGCGTGGCGCGGTATTGAACACCAGCCGGTGGTGGCCGCAACTGCCCGACGAAGCGGAATGGCTCGGCTTTGTACGCCAATGCCGCCTGTCCCCGGCCGAATCGCAGGCGGCCCTGGCCCAGGTTCCCGTTGCACGTAGCTCCCCCTGGTTCAGGCCGGCACGACAGGTGCTCAGGGCCGATCAGCTGAGCCGCTCTCAGCAAGGCAACGAGAGGTTGGTGCTGGGCGCCGCCGGTTTGATACTGGTGGCTGCAACGGCATACGGCGCCCACGATGCCTGGGCCACATATCAGTTCAGGCTGGCGCAGCAGGCGGCCGTCATGTCGCTGAAGGATGAGGTTGCGCCCATTCTGGCTGCGCGTGAAAAGGCGTTGGCCGCGGCCGACCAGAGCGCCGCTCTGGTGGGTTTGTTGCGTGCCGCGGCTCCGCTCGAGGTGATGGAGCATCTGGGGCGCCTGCTGCCCAAGGGCAGCACGGTCAAGGAGCTCGACATCGGCCCGCAGACCGTTCGCGTCGCGCTGGAACTGCCGGCCGAGGTATCTCGGGCCAAGGTGGTGGCCGAGCTGGAATCCGGTGGTTGGTTCGTGCAAGTCAGCGAAGTGAAGGACAGCGTGTCACGTGCCTGGATCAATCTGGAGATGCGCCTGTCGGGTCCGCAGCCGCCCGGCCCGAAAAACGCAGATGCCGCGTTGACGAGAACGTCCAATCAGAAACCTGAGCCGCCACCAGGGCTTGACGCGACTGCGCCGGCAAGAGTGCCGGGCCCACCGTCGGGGACCAAACCATGATCACGTCCGTGCTGAGTCAACCGGGGGCTGGCCATCCCGCGGTCATGCGTTGGCGGCAATTGCGCGCCGAGGTCGCAGCCAACCCGCGTTTGCGGCTGGGGCTGTATCTGATCGCCGGCACATTGTGGCTGTGGCTGCTGCTGCTGGCCCAGGATCAGGCGGTGCTCTGGCGCGCCGAGGCCGATGAGGCCGGCGCAGAGCTGGAGCGACTCAAGCCCCTGCAGGCGGCGACGCAATGGCCGCAGCGGGCTGAGGACGCACGCAAGCACCTGGAGGCTGCGCGCGCCATGCTGTGGACGGCACCCAGTCAGGGCCTTGCTGAGGCGGCCTTGCAGGACAATTTGCGGTCCTGGGCTGACAAAGCGGGCTTGCCGGTGCGGGAGTTGAATGTAAGCGCCGCACCTGCCACCGAGGCAACGGCCAATGTTGCTGGACTGGTCAATCTGAGGGCGAGGATGGTGGTGGACCTTAACCGCATCGGCCTGATGAGCTTGCTGGCCGAGATCGGACGTTCGCCCAAGATCATGGTGGTGGACACCCTGCGCATGCGGCTGGTGGCCCAGCCGGCGCGCGCAGAACTGGAGGTCCGCGTGCTGTATCGTGCCGAGGAGCGCAAGCCATGAGCCGGCTCGAGAGCAAGCACTGGATTGCCATGTTCCTGGTCGCGGCGCTGGCGGGCTGGTTCGGTCTTCCGCCAGCAGCCACTGGCCCCGGCCTGGTGCAGGCCAAACGTGAGGTGTGGGCATTGGTCCCGCTGCCGATACGAGCGGATGCCACGACCCAAGCCATTCAAGTGGCCACATCGCCCATGTGGGGTGTCGAAGCCAAGCCGGCGGCGACTGAAGCACCATTCGCCAATACCCGCTGGCGCTTGGCAGGCGTGTATGGTGCGGGACGTGTGGGCGGCGCCCTGGTGTTGTTCGAAGACGAGAGCAAGCCGCCTCAGCGGCTCAAAGTAGGTGAACGATTGCCCAGCGGCCATGTGATCGAGGCGGTGGACGGCAATCAAGTGTGCATTCGAATTGAAAAAAAGCTCTATCGCTTTGGAGTTGAACGTCGTGAGTGAAGCCCAGTACATGAACCTTGCCGGGACAGCCGGCCAGCGGCCCGCCGTTCGCCCGCTGGTGTTGGCGCTGGCGGTTTTGCAGCTCACCGCCTGCGCACAGATCGACACCCGCATTCCAGCTCGCATGCAGTTGCCGAGTTCGGCTCCAATGACCGCCGAAACCAAGTCGACCGGCGCGCGAGACAACGAGTTGCAGGTCACACCGTTGCCGCAGCCGCCCGACTTGAAGGCCTCGAATGCCGCGCGTGCGCGAGACGCTCGCGATGCCGCGACCGTGGCGGGTGTCGCTGCCAGTGCAGCCGATGTGGCTGCCATCAATCTGCAGCAGGTGCCGTTGCCTACCTTCATCCAGGTGGTCTACGCCGAAATATTGAAGCGCAATGTCAATGTGGACCCGGGAGTGCTCGCGCGCAAGGACCTGGTCACCTTCCGCACCGGGGCGACGCAGACGGCCGACCAACTGGACAATGCCGTCAAGCTCCTGCTCAAGAGCTATGGCATTGCGGTGATTGACGTGGGGGGCCTGCTCAGGGTGCTGCCCGACAGCGCGCCGCTGGGCAATCTGCCCGAGTTGCGCCGCGGCGAAGCCATGCCGGATACACCGCTGCCGCTGCGACCGATATTCCAGCTGGTGGAGTTGCAAGTGGTGCGCCAGACCGATGTCGCGGGTTGGCTGAAGACGCTGTTCGGGGATCGCGTCAAGATTCAGGAAGATGTCGGACGCAATGCCCTGCTGCTGAGTGGCACGCCCGACAATATGCAGGCGGCTCTGGAAACCTTGCGCATCCTGGATCAGCCGCTGATGAGCGGGCGCAAGAGCGTTGCCTTGACCCCGGCCTACTGGTCTGCCGACGACCTGGCCAAGCGCCTGAATGAGGTGCTGACGGCGCAGGGCTATGCCGTCGCGCCATTGGGGCAGTTGGGTCAGCAGGGCACCATACGTTATCCCGTGGTCTTGCTGCCTGTGGCCGGGGTGAACTCGGTCTATGTCTTCGCCGCCAGTGATGAGGTGCTCAAGCACGTGACCGACTGGGCGCGCACGTTGGACAAGCCCAATGAAAAAGGCATAGGCAAGAATTTCTTCACCTACCAGGTCAAGCACAAGGATGCGAGCATCCTGGCCAAGACCTTGGAGCAGTTGCTTACCGGAGGACGGAGCACGGCAGTCAATGCGGCGCCTGCCGCCGGCACGGCGGCAGCGGCGGCCGGGGGCAGCAACAACCGCCTGACATCGGTGGTCGTGGACCAGTCCACCAATATGCTGATATTCCAGGCAAACCCCGACGAGTATTCGCAAATCACGGCCCTGCTCCAGACCCTGGACCGTCCTGCCAAGGGGGCCTTGATCGAGGTCACGGTGGCCGAGCTGACGGTGACCGACAACAATCAGTTTGGCGTCGAGTGGCTGTTGAGTCGCGATATCGGTGGCGGAAGCACCAGCAGTTTCGGCTTGAAGTCCACGGTTGATGGCAGCCCCTTCAATTTCAAGGTACTCAATGCCGCCGGTGGCGTGAAGCTGGCGCTCAACGCCCTGGCCTCGACCAACCGCGCCACGATCCTGTCCAGCCCGCGCATCCAGGCACGCAATGGCGAGCAGGCGACGATACAGGTGGGCAACGAGGTGCCCATCATCACCAGCTCCATCAGCACGCCGTCGACGACGGGTACCGGCACGAACCAGATCACTTCGCTGCAAACGATCCAGTATCGAACCACCGGCGTGATTCTCAAGGTCAAGCCGGTGATCCACTCGGGTGATCAGATCGACCTGGATGTCCAGCAGGAAGTCAGCAGTGCCGATGTGACCAATACCGGTGTCAACAACACACCCACCTTCAGCACCCGCAAGCTGGAGACCAAGCTCACGCTCAAGAATGGCAGCACGGTGTTGATGGGGGGCTTGATCTCGAACAACTCCACACGCGGCAATGGCGGCTTGCCTTTGCTCAAGGACATCCCGCTCTTCGGTGGTTTGTTCGGTAGTCAGACCATCAAGGGTGGGCGCAGCGAACTCGTGATCCTGATCACCCCGTACATCCTCAACGACAACACCGATGCGGAGGCCATGACGGACGCTTTCCGCAAGATGTTGGGGCCGTGGGCCGAGACGCCCAGGGCGCAGAGCGCGGAGCTGACCGAGTTGCTGGCCAAGCCGGGCACGCCGGCTGGTTTGCCCGCGGCCAACGGAGTGGCCCCGGTGGCACCTCCGGCCAAGTGACGGCTGCCCATGAAAGCGCAATTGCTGGGTGATCTGCTGCTCGCCAAGGGGCTGGTCAAGCCGGCCGAAATCGATAATGCACTGATGGTGCAGGCCCGGCAGGGCGGGCGACTTGGTGAAGTGCTGGTGCGTCTTGGTGCGGTGTCCACCCAAAGCCTTTACCAGGCGCTCAGTGAGCAACTGGGCTATCCGCTGGAGGCTCCCACTGGTCTGGATGAGGCCGCCCTGCGCGAGACCATGGCACAGCTGCGTGTCAGCGCGCAATGGTGGCTGGACCGCCAGGTGCTGATCTGGCAGGGACCGGGGCAGATCTTGCACGTGGCATCGGCCGATCCCCTGGATATCGACGTGCGCGAGGCCCTGGCCGACGAGCCGCTGGCCACCATTGTCGAATGGCACCTGCTGCTGCCGGCCGATGCAGATGCCTGGTCGCAGCGCTTGCGCCAGCATGCCGACGGGCATGGCTCGGCGATGGATGCCCGCACGCTGCGTGAACTGGCCGAGGACGCACCCGTGGTGGCCTTCGTCAACAACACGATGGCACAGGCACTGGAGGCGCGCGCCTCGGACATCCACGTCGAGCCGGGTGAACGCGAGTGCACCTTGCGCTTTCGCATCGACGGTGTGCTGCACACCCGCTCGACCCTACCGATGGAGCGCTATCCGGCGATTGCATCGCGCATCAAGCTGATCGGTGGCCTGGATATTGCCGAGCGTCGCCTGCCACAGGACGGTCGCATCGGTACGCGTGTGGCAGGGCGCGAGGTGGATATCCGCATTTCCTCGATTCCGGCCGTGCATGGCGAATCGCTGGTGCTGCGCCTGCTGCCCAAGGAGCGGGGTGACATCGGCATGCACCGCATCGGCATGGAGCCCGACCACAAGCTGCAGTTCCAGGAATGGCTGCAATGGCCCAACGGCCTGGTGCTGGTGACCGGGCCCACAGGTTCGGGCAAGAGCACGACCCTGTACAGCGCGCTGTCCACCATCAACGATGGCGTGCGCAAGCTGATCACCGTTGAAGACCCGGTCGAGCTGCGCCTGCCCGGGGTGGTGCAGATTCAGACCCAGGCCGATATCGGCTACACCTTTGCGCGAGCACTGCGTTCGATCCTGCGCCACGATCCCGACGTGATCATGGTCGGCGAGATACGCGACCGGGAAACAGCCGAGATCGCCATTCAGGCCGCGCTGACCGGCCACCTGGTGCTGGCAACCCTGCACACCAACGACGCGTTATCGGCGGTGAACCGGCTGGTGGACATGGGCATCGAGCCCTATCTGGTCGCGGCGGCGCTGCGGGCGGTCATGGCACAGCGTCTGGTGCGGCGCCTGTGCCCCAGCTGTGCCAGGCCGCATGACGACCCGGATCTGCTGCAGCAGCGCTGGGCACGCTTGCAGCCCAGGTTGTCGCCGCTGGCCGATGTGCCGAGTGCGCCTGGCTGGTTGATGGCGCAGGGCTGCGAAGCCTGTGGCGGCACCGGCTATCGCGGCCGCGTCGGTATTTACGAGCTGGTGACGGTCACACCGGCGCTACAGCACGAGATTGCCCAGAACGCGCCCATCGAGCGGCTGACGGAGCTGGCCAATGCCGATGGCCGGCGCTCGATGGTGGACGACGGTTTGATCAAGGCGGCGCGAGGCTTGAGCACGCTGGATGAGGTCTTGCGCGCCGCTAGTGCGCAAGACGACTGACGCGCATGGACAGCTTCAAGTACCGGGCCCAGGACGCAGCAGGCCGTGTGGTCAGCGGGCAGATCGAGGCCCGAGACGAGGCCCAGGCCGCGCGTGAGTTGCTGCGGCAGGGGCTCACGCCGCTCGAGCTGAATTCACCGACGCTGACTGTTGACGCCGCGGCCACTCCCGCCCTGCAGCGGCGCACGATCAGCGTTGCCGACAAGGTGGTGGCCTTGCGTGAGCTGGCCACGCTGCTGAAGGCCGGTGTGGCGCTGGACGAGGCGCTGGAGTCGCTGGCCACCGGACATGCCAGCAATGCGATGGGTGCCAGCATGGGGCGCGCGTTGAAGGCGGTGCGTGCCGGCCAGAGCCTCTACGAGGCGGTGCTGGCCAGCGGACTGGGTTTGCCCGAGCATCTGCAGACGCTGATCAAGGTGGGTGAGGCCAGCGGTCAGCTGTCGTCAGCACTGAGCGATGCCGCCGAGCAACTCGAGCATTCACGCCGCCTGGCTCAGGAATTGCGCAATGCCTTGATCTACCCGACGGTGCTGGTGACGGCTGGATTGGCCGCGGTGCTGATCATCTTCATCGGCGTGATCCCTCGTTTTGCGCCCCTGCTCAAGAACTCGCGGGCGAATGTGCCGGAGTTCTCGATGTGGGTCATCGAGACTGCGGTGTTCATGAAGGCCAATCTGCTGTGGCTGAGCCTCGCTGCGCTGGCCCTGGGCATGACGCTGGTCGTGGTTTTCTCCCGCGCTTCGATACGGCAGGCCCTGATGGATCGCCTGGCCATGGCGCCGGTGCTGGGGCCGTGGTTGCGCGATGCCGAGGTGGGGCGCTGGGCCACACTGATGGGCACCATGCTGCGCAATCGCGTGCCCTTGCTGGAGGCCCTGCGGCTTTCCCGCGGTGCGGCAGGCCTGCGCGAATTCGGTGTGTTGATCGCATCGGCGGCACGCGAGCTCGAGCATGGCCGCACGCTGTACGACTGCCTGCGCCACTCGCCATGGATTCCTCCGGCGCGGCTGAATCTGATCAAGGTGGGCGAACGCTCGGGCACGCTGGATGCCATGCTGAGCTCGCTGGGCAGCATGCAGACCGAGTCGGCGCGTGAGCGTCAGAAGCAGGCCATGGCCTTGATCGAACCGGTGGCCATCCTGCTCATCGGCGCGGTGATCGGCGTGTTGATGGTCTCGGTGATGATGGCCATCACCAGCATGAACGCCGGGGCGGCGTAGAGGTCCGGGGTCACGAACCCTGTCGCTTGAAAAACGCTGCCACGTCCTGCGGGCTGTTGATGCGGCGCTGTATCAGCAGGGGCACCAGTTTGCGCAGGGCGATGGTGCTGATCGCTTGATCACCCTGCACCGCCGGCTCTGCGCTCTTGCCGAAATGCACGATGAAGGGCACACGCTGATCGTCGGTCTTGCCATCGTCGCCTGCGCCGGGCCCGACCTGACGGGCGTAGATATCCCGCCACATCTCCTTCTCGCGCAGCCAGTGATCCGAGGTCAGCACCAGGGCGTAGTCCGGTCCTTGGGCGTCCAGGCGCTGCAGCAACTCGGCGACGAAGGCCTCGGTCAGGTCCAGATTGCTGCGGTAGTCTTCTTTCAGCGAATGCGGCCGGGCGCCCATCACCGCCGATGGCGGGTGGGGGATGTTGATGTGCAGCCAGATGAAGCTGCTGTGCGACGCGGTCGCGGTGCGCAGCGCAGCTTCGCGAAGGTGCTGGTAAGTGCCGGCCCATTGGCGCAGGAAGTCGGAATAGGCTGCGTCATATTCGCTGCTGCGGCGCACTGCGCGCGTGGCCGCCGACCACCAACCCGGAAAGAAGTGCACGGGCTCACTTTCGCAGTGCCGGGCCTTGGGGAAGACGCGGCAGTAGTCGTGATAGAAGCCGACGATGGAGTAGGGCACCGAGGCGGCATCGAGATCGCTGAACAACGATGATTGCCCTGCCTGCCATGACTCATCGCGGGCATTCGTCAGCACACCGGGGCTGCCACTGCGCACGGGGCCGAAAGTCTGGCCCCGCAACATGCTGGGCACGGACACCAGCGTATTCGGTCCGCCGGGCTGGGCCTGGCTGGAGCTGAAGGACTGCTTCAGGGCCGCCTGCATCGCCGGGCGTGCGAAGAAGTCCTCGCGCAGCGCGATCTCGTAGTCCCACTCGTCAAGCACCACAACCACGGTGCGGCGGGCCTTCGACGGGGCTTCCCCGGTGACGGATGCCGTGTCATGCGGTCGAGGGTCGAAACCGCTCAGCCGCTCAAGCAGGTAGCTGGGCATGCCCGGCTGCAGTGCGAACATGGCGAGCAGACTGACGCTGGTGGCCGAGGCGATACGCCATTGTGTTGCTTCGGCCGCACGGCGCGCCGTCGCCCAGGCGGCCAGGAAGCACAGACCCACGAGGGCGATCTTCCACAGGCCTGCCACCGCGACGCCGACGGCCAGTGATCGCCGGAACACCTGGAACAGTCCGATGTACAACACCAGCAGCAGCAGCATGCGTACCCAGGGGCTCAATCGAGTCGCGCGGCCGGGGCAATCCAGCCACGCGCCGGCCAGCCCGAAGCTGGCCGCAAACGCGAGCACAAACCAGCCCTGATGCAGGAACACTCCGGGGTGGAAGGCCAGATACAGGGTGGTGGTGTTCTGCAACACACTTTCACTGAGGGCCACGGCCACCAAGCCGATGGTGGCCAGCAGCGCGTAACGCAAGCCTTGTTTGAATCGGACCACCATTGCCTCCGCTTCAGGCCGTCTTTTCCAGCAGCAACAACTGCCGCTCACTGCCGCCAGCAATGGGCAACGAGCGCACCAGCCTGAACCAGGGCAAGGCAGCGGCAATGAAGCCATCGAGGCTCCAGTGTTTGTACAGTTCGATGTTAGGCCCGGCGATTTCGATAAAGCGCGGATCGCTCAGGGGCACAAACTCGATCAGCAGGCTGTGGCTGCAATGGCCGGCGACTTCTTCGAACACCTGCGCCAGCGGTAGACGCTCACTGACCGCCAGGTGGTGTATCACCGCCAGCATCAGCACCAGATCGAACTGCCCTCGCAGGCGCTGCGCCAAGCCCATCGTCTCGCCGTTGCGCCAACCGGTGGCAGGTGTCGGTCGGGCAAAGTTGGCATGCAGGCACTGGATCGGCAACCCCTCCTGCGCGGCACGCTGATGCAACTCGTCGAGCGCACTCAGATCGTTGTCGAGGGCCACGACGCTGCAGCCGGCGGCCACTGCCAGACGCGAGAATTCTCCGCTGTTGGCACCGATGTCCAGCACGCGCGAGAAGTGACCCCCATCGAGCACGGCCTTGACAGCCGCGCACTTGCTGCCCAGTTCACTGTTGCCGTAGTGCTCACGATTCTCGGTGTAGTGGCTCCAGGACGTGGTGGCACCGCGCTGCTGCCTCAGCCTTTGCACAAACTTGCGCAGGTCGCCCAGCAGCCAGTCGCTGGCGTCATGGCGCCCGGGCCGACTCGCAGTCCCGGAACCTGGCTTTGCTGCATTGGCTCGGCTTGTGATGCGTCGGCGCTCGAACCAGGCGGGCAGCGACACATGCAGCAGCATCGACAAGCCCAGATGACTGTGCCAGGGCAGGAAGGGCGCGACCTCGGAGGCGCGCAGGCCATCACGCGAGGCCAGGAACACATCGCGAGGTGTGCGCCCGAACTTGCCCACTGCCAGCAGCGGCAGCACGAAGTTGCGGACGAATTGGCCGTAGGCCACCCAACCGGCCTGATCGGCCTCCTCGCGGCGACGGAATGACAGCAGGTCGCAAAACACGGCGCGGCAGTTGTCGAACAGCACATTGCTTGCGGCCGCGTCCTTCAGTGTCCAGCCGGCTGCCCACGCGGCGGCCTGGATGTCCAGAGTGAGGAGTGCGGCATCCGCCAGCATGGCCGGTGTCCACTCGAAGGCATAGCTGGGCAGCGGAACCCGGGGATGCGACAGCTGAAGGCTGCCGTCCGCCTTCGTTTGCAGGTCTTGCGCAGGAATGAGCTGGCCGGCGGCAACGAGCGACTGATAGAGCGCACTGCCCAGAAAGTCCTTTGTGGCCGCGGCGCTTTCGGGGCGTATGAAGCGCTGGATCCGCTGGCCATCATCCTGAACAAAACCGTCAGGATCCCGGAAACTCACACTCATCAGCTGCGGTCGCGGCGAAAGCGCCGCTTGATGGCCGCCCAGATTTCCTTGGGATTGCGCAGATAGTACAAAGCGCCAACCGCCGCGGCGATCAGGCCCTGGATGATCAGGTGGGCCGAGCCGCCGTCGATATAGGCGTGGGCAGAGCCGCTGGTGGCCATCAAGGCCAGCAGGACGAGCAGGATGAAGCGAGAGAAGCGGAGCATGGCATCGGCGAAGAAGGTGCAGCTGTACGTCGATGCCGGAGCAGCAGGGCGTCAACAGGCTGCGATGTTAACAGCGCGGACTGCAGCAGGGCCTTGGCGGCTCGGCGCGACCGGAGCGCGGCACTACAATGCGGGCTCGCCGATTTCTGGGGATCCGAAGGATTTGGCCGCCGGCCTGGCAGGCCTCACCAGCATCCCCTGTCCAGGGCGGCGCAACGCCTCTGGCATTCCATCATGAGCAAACTCCCTCTGGTCAGCATCGTCATCCCTGCGTACAACCAGGCCGAGTATCTGCAGGCCGCCATCGATAGCGTCTTGGCCCAGGATTACCCCGAACTGGAGCTTTGCGTGATCAACGATGGATCGAGCGACCAGACTGCCGAGATATTGGCGCTTTACGCCGATCGCGCCCTATGCCTGAGTCAGGACAACAGTGGCCAGGCCGCCACCCTGAACAGGGGTTGGAACATGTGCCGCGGCGAGTTGCTGGGCTACTTGAGCTCCGATGACAAATTGCATCCCGAGGCCATCAGCACCCTGGTCAAGGCCCTGTCTCATGCGCCGCAGTGTCAGGTCGCCTATCCCGACTACGACCTGATCGACGCCCGGGGCAATCTGATCAAGACGATCGTGGCGGAAGACTTTTCCTTGCCACGGTTGACCGAGGAACTGGTCTGCCAGCCCGGGCCGGGTGCGCTGTTCCGGCGCGAGGTGCTGCTCCGTGTGGGGGGGTGGAACAGCGCATTCCGCCTGGTGCCTGACTTCGAATTCTGGCTGCGCGCCGCCACGCTGGGGCCGTTTCTCCATGTGTCAGGAGTGCTCGCCCAGTACCGTGTGCATGACGGCTCGGCTTCATTCCGTCCGGCCTCCAGCAACGCCGCCGGAGAAATTGTGCGCGCGATAGCGTCGTTCTGGGGCAGCACAGACACCCACCCTGCCAGGCGTGCACGCTCCAACGCCTATCTGATCTCGGCCAAGACGCATGCGCTGTCCGGACGCCCGGGCCATATGCTGATGGCCCTCTGGCAGGCGGCGAAGTTGAAACCGGGCCTGTTGCTGACGCCCAGGGCCTGGCGCATTGCCTTGTCAGGGGCCTATCGCCGCGTCCAGCAACGGTCCGAGCGTTTTCAATCGCGGGCGGTGCATTGAATGGCTGAGTCTCGCCCTCTCGTTGATACACAGACCTTCACGCTGTGGGCATGTGTCGTGTTGTCCTGCATCGTGCTGCCGGCAGGTGGTTTTGCCCTGGGACTGCATGTGTTGCTGCTGCTGGGTTTGGCCGGATTCCTGATGGCCAGCGGGGCCCGGACAGCGCCGTTCGGACCGTGGGCCTGGACGTTCACGCTGGTCCTGTTGGCGCACAGCGGATACATGTTGGGTTTCTCATACTGCGCAGACTTGCAACTCAAGTCGGTCATGAGCCTTGCCCTGTTCGCGGCCGTGCTGGCGGCCCTGCGCCTGCTGGCTCAGCAAGCGGGCACAGCCGATATTTCCAAGCCTTTGCGGGCAATTCTGCTGCTGTCGGTGGCCTCGGTCGTGGCAGAGCGTATCTTCCTCACCGTGACGGGTGCATCGGCCGCCATTCGGCCGTCCGGTATCTTCAAGGAGCCCAGCCATCTTGCCTTGGCAGTCACACCCCTCCTCGTGGCTTTGCTGTTCTCACCGAAGCGACGTGACGCACTCTGGGCTCTGGTGGGCTTTGGTATTCTCGCCACCGTATCGGCGTCCAGCACCCTGATCGTCATTTTTCTGCCGCTGGCCGGCCTGGCTTTCCTGCTGCGCTACTGGCGCGAACTGAAGTGGGGGACGGTTGCCAAGGCCGCGGGTATTCTGGGCCTGGTGTTGGCCGTCCTGCTGAATTCGCCGTATCTGCAAGACTTCACCGCCAGGCTTGACGGCCTGGCCACCCAGGACGAATCCTCCAATCTGTCCAGCCTGATCTACTTGTATGGCTGGGACGCCGCACAGATCAACTTCGACCGCACCGCCGGTTGGGGCCTGGGTTTCAACCGCATGGGTTGCACGCCCATTCCAGACAGCGACTTTGCGCCCATCATCGACTTGATCGGGGACGAGAACGCGAATTACAACGACGGCTCGTTCACCTTCTCCAAGGTATTGAGCGAGGCCGGCTGGCTGGGCATTGCCCTGTGGCTGGGTTTGGCACTGGCTTTGCTGAAGCGGGCTCACAGCCTGGCCTTTTGCGATCGCCGTTATTTCCAGCATGAAGTGCTGGCCTTTGCGGCGATCTTTGTGCTCGTCGTCGGGGGGCTGGTGCGTGGCTCCAACTATTTCGCCGGGCCGGTCCTATTGGGTGTCTACGCACTATTCCTGGCGCACTCGCCGCGTTCCACCAAGCCCCAGGCTCAAGCGCCGTCAGGCCTCGTGCCAGACGCGTCGGCGGACGAAGTCGGTGTAGCTTAGGATGATGCGCAGCACCTTGTCCGACACATTGTCGACCTGGTAGTCGCGCACCATATGCAGCAGGCGCTGCTCGCCGCGAGGCTGATCGGCCAGGATATCGACGGCCTGCATCACGCGCTCCAGTCTCAGGCCCGTCAGCATCACGGCCGCCTCCTCGAAACCCTCGGGGCGCTCGTGCGACTCGCGGATATTGAGGGCCGGGAAGTTCAGTATCGATGACTCCTCGGTGATGGTGCCGCTGTCTGACAGCACCACGCGTGCGCTCTTCTGCAGCCTCACATAGTCCAGGAAGCCGAAGGGCTTGCAGAAGCTCACCTTGGCATGCGGTGTGTGGTTCAACTGCTCGATGCGCTTGCGGGTGCGGGGGTGGGTGGACACCACCACCGGCATGTCGAAGCGAGACGCCAGACCGTCGAGAATGCCCAGCAGACGCTGCAGATTGCCCAGGTCGTCGACATTCTCCTCGCGGTGAGCGCTGACCAGGAAGTAGTTGTGTTCGCCCAGCGCCATGCGCTCCAGCACGTCGGACGCATCGATCGCGGCCGCATGATGGTTCAGTATCTCGCGCATCGGGCTGCCGGTGCGTATCACCTGGTCGGGCGCCATGCCTTCGCGCAGCAGATAGCCGCGGGCGATCTCGCTGTAGGTCAGGTTGATGTCGGCGACATGGTCGACGATGCGGCGGTTGATCTCTTCCGGGACGCGGAAATCGAAGCAGCGGTTGCCCGCCTCCATGTGGAAGATCGGGATGCGGTGGCGCTTGGCGGTGATCGCCGCCATGCAGCTGTTGGTGTCGCCCAGCACCAGCAGGGCGTCGGGCTTCTCCTGCAGCATCACCCGCTCCGAGGCCACGATCACATTGCCTATGGTTTCGGCAGCGGTCTTGCCCGCGCACTCAAGGAAGTGATCCGGCGCGCGCAGGCCGAGATCCTTGAAGAACACTTCGTTGAGCTCGTAGTCGTAGTTCTGGCCGGTGTGCACCAGCACATGCCGGGTGTGCTTGTCCAGCGCGGTGATCACGCGCGACAGGCGGATGATTTCCGGCCGCGTGCCGACGACCGTCATGACCTTAAGCATTGACGGCCTCCTGGATCAACTCGAGGCCTAGCAGGGTGCGCTTCACGCCCTCGACATCAAGTCGCTCGGTATTGTGCGAGGTGTAGTCCTCGAACGAGGTGATGGCGGCCTCGCCCTCGACGAAGTACTTGTTGTAGTTCAGGTCGCGGGCATCGGCGGGGATGCGGTAGTAGCCGCCCATGTCGTCGGCGCGTGCCATTTCTTCGCGGGACACCAGCGATTCGTAGAGCTTCTCGCCATGGCGGGTGCCGATGATGTTGATCGGTGTGTCGGCCTTCAGCAGCTCCTTCATCGCCTGGGCCAGATCGCCGACGGTCGAGGCCGGCGCCTTCTGCACGAAGATGTCGCCCGGGCGGGCGTTCTCGAAAGCGAACAGCACCAGATCGACCGATTCTTCCAGCGACATCAGGAAGCGTGTCATGTTCGGATCGGTCAGGGTCAGTGCCTGGCCGGTCTTGATCTGGTTCAGGAACAGCGGGATCACCGAGCCGCGCGAGGCCATCACATTGCCGTAACGGGTGGCGCAGAGCACGGTCTTGCCGGGGTCGCACAGCCGCGAGTTGGCGACCATGACCTTTTCCATCATTGCCTTGGACAGACCCATGGCATTGATCGGGTAGACCGCCTTGTCGGTGCTCAGCACCACCACCTTGCTGACCTCGTGGCGGATGGCCGCACGTATCACGTTCTCGGCCCCGATGACGTTGGTCTTGACCGCCTCCATCGGATAGAACTCACAGGACGGCACCTGCTTGAGCGCCGCCGCGTGATAGACGAAGTTGACTCCCTGCATGCAGTCGCTGACCGCGTCCGGGTCGCGTACGTCGCCGATGTAGAACTTGACACGGTCGTTTTTTAGCGCGATGCGCATGTCTTCCTGCTTCTTCTCGTCGCGGCTGAAGATGCGGATCTCGCGCAGGCCGGTGTTCAGCATGCGTTGCAGCACCGCATTGCCGAAGGAGCCGGTGCCACCGGTGATCATGAGAACTTTGTTGTCGAGCATAGGAACGCGAGATGGAGAGAAGTTGGGTACGAGAGTCGATGTCTGGATCAAGGCTCAGACGATCATCGGAAAAGTGTCGGGACAGGCCGGATCGAAGAACTCGTTGGTCCAGAACAGCGTGGTCAGCTCGGTGTCGCCGGTGTTGGTGATGTTGTGGGTGTGCAGGGTGGGAATGTCCACCACCACCGGTGCGTCGCCGCTCACATCGAAGGTCTGCACCTGCTCGTCGCCTAGCTTGCGCAGGCGAATCGTGGCCTGGCCCTGCAGCACCACGAAGCGCTCGATCTTGCGCAGGTGGTAGTGATTGCCTCGGGTGATGCCGGGCCGGGTGGTGGAGACAAAGGTCTGGCCCCCGCCATGTGCCCTGACGACTTCCACCAGCCGCCCGCGCTGATCGGTACGGGGCGTCAGCGAGGTGGGGTACCTGTCTGGATAGAGATAGGAGCGGTAGGTGTTGAACAGCGCGCGATCGAAGGGCTCGGCCACCAGGGGCAGTTCACCCCGGGCATAGGTGTTCGACAGCCCCTGCAGCTTGGCCAGCAGATCGCTCACCCGCAAGGTCGTGCCTTCGAAGCCCTGGGTGCCCGAGGCGACAGGGTCCAGCGCCGCCAGCATGGCCTCGGCCACGTCAAGGGCATGGACCAGTGACAGCTCGCGATCCACCAGTACCGACGGCTGCTCGCCCCGGGCCAACTGGTGGCAAAAGGTCGAGACCACCGAGTTGTAGAAGGGCTTGCCACCTTCGCCAAAGACATTGGGCACGATCAGATTGGTGAAGGGCAGCTCGCGCTGAGCGCACCACTGCCCCATGATCTGCGCCGCCTGCTGCTTGGACCGGCCATAGGGCGTATCGCTGCCGGCCTGGGTCGAGTTGGTATAGACGATGTGAGCGCGCGTGCCCGTCCGCTCCAGGGCATCGACCAATTGCTGGGCAATGCGTGGATTGGCCGTCTCAACCACATCCGGGTCGGCGCGATTGACACCGGCGCAGTGCAGCACCGCATCGCAACCCTGCAGCGCCTCGGCCAGGGCCTGCTCGTCCTCGAAGGTGGCCCGGGCGATGCGTATCGGCGTTGCGCCCCCCTGCGCGGTCAGCGCGCAGAAAGCGTGCCATCCGAGCAGTCCTGCAGCGCCGGTAATTGCAATTCTCTTCATGGATGGGTTTTGCGGGTCAGCGTTGCGTTGCATGTCGAATCGTCGCCATCAGGCGTGCCACCACGCCGTCCAGCCGGAAATGCGCTTGGAAGTATTGTTGGCCATTTTCGCCCATTCGCTGGCGTGCCTGCCCGGACATCTCGGCGAAGCGGCGCAGATTGGCCAGCAGGGCCTGGGTATTGTCGGGCTCGCTGACCAGTCCGCTGCTGCTGCGCGCGATCAGATTGGCGGCCTCGCCCTGGATGGTGGCGATGATCGGTTTGCCGGCGGCCAGAAAGGACTGGATGCGTCCGGGCACGGTCAGCGCCGCGATTTGCGAGGCTTTCAGCGACACCAGCATCGCATCGGCGCAGGCAAAGAAACCCGGCATGCGCTGCTGAGGAAAGCGGCCCAGCAGGTGGATCTCGCCCTCCAGGCCGAGCTCGGCGACGCGGCGGCGCAGCGCGGGCAGGCCGCGCCCATCTCCCAGAAACACCCAGGTGAAGGGGGCGCCTTCCTGCTTGAGCTGGTGCGCCGCCTCCAGCACCGCTTCAAGGCCCTGCGCTTCGCCGATATTGCCGGCGTACATCAGCGTCAGGTGTCCGGGCTTCAGGATGCCGGTCAGTTCTGCCGGTGGGCCTTCGGAGGCCACCGTGCTGCTGTAGAGGTCTTCGGCGTAGTTGGGGAAGTCCACCAGCGCCTGCTCGGGCATGCGGCGTTGCCGCAGTATGGGCAGGTAGGCGCTGGACTGCAGCAGCAGCCGGCTGCACTTGCCGTAAAGCCAGTCGGACAGACGGCCGGCGACACGGTAGATCGGCGATGTCGGCGCTATGCCCACGACCTGCAGGCTCTCGGGCCAGATGTCCAGCACCCAGGTCAGCACCGGAGCGCGCTTGATCGATCCGATCAGCAGAGCCGGCGCCACGGCCAGCACCGGGCTGGTCTGGAACACCAGAATGGCGTCAAAGCGCGCGCCGCGCAGCCGCGCCGGTCCCAGCAGGCAGGCGCTGAAGGCATAGCTCACATAGTTCAGCACCAGCCTCAGCCGCCCCGAGCTGCCTCTGGCCACCATGGGCACGCGCAACACCTTGGCGCCGAACAGCGACTGTGTCCATGGCCCCTTCCAGCCGTAGCCCGGGTGAACGGTGCCGCTGGGGTAGTTGGGCAGGCCGGTCAGCACGGTGACCTCGGCACCCAACTCGGTGAGACGCTCTACCAGACCGTTGACGCGGAAGTCCTCGGGATGGAAATACTGGCTGACGACCAGCAGACGCAGGCCCTTGACCTGCTCCAGATCGGCAAGGATGGCCTTGTTCATGTGCGGTGCGGAGCTTGCATCAGCCCGGAAAACAGCTGGATATGGGCCTGGATCGCCGCCTCCCGTCCCGCACCGGCGGCCAAGCGCCGTGAGCCATCGCGCAGCGTCTGGCGGGCCGGCGGGTCCATGGCGTCGAATTGCCTGAGCGCCTGGGCGAAGGATTCCAGCTCCAAGGGCAGATCCCAGCCCGCGAGACTGCCTTGCAGGTCGCGCCAGGGCGTCTGGTCGCTGATCAAGGCCGGCAGCCCGGCCGCCATCGCCTCATGGATGGCATGGCCGAAGTTCTCACCCTGTGTGGGCAGGAAGAACAGATCGTAGCCGGGCAGGGCCGCGGTGATCTCTTGCGGCGGCAGGCTGCCCAACTGGCGCACGGTGACACGGCTGGGCAGTCCCTCGATCAGCCGCTGGCAGTCGGCCCAATAGACGGCGTCCTCGACCGGGCCGATGATGTCCAGGCTGGCCGCCACACCAGCCTGCTGCAACACCTGCAGCGCGAAGCGCAGATTCTTGATAGGTGCGATGCGGGCCACCAGCACCAGACGCAGGGGCCGGCTTTCGTGTTGGCGCCGCTCAAGCTCGGGCTGTGCCGATGGTGGCGCGCCCGGGATATCCATGGCGATGTCCGGCGCGGGGGCGTTGAAGCCGAAGGCCCGCAAGACCGCGGCGATGTCCTCGGCCTCGCGTCCGGTCGAGGCCTGCCAGCGAGCACCGCGCTGCAGCCCGGTCGCCGCCATCAGCTTCAAGGCCAGGCGCTTCTTGCCAGGCTTGATGGCCAGGGCCGAGGACGCAAACTCGCCGCGTGGCGCGATCAGCAGCGGTGCGTCGTCGCGGCGGCGCAGCATCGCCGGCAGCAGCGAAAACCAGGGGTCGAAGCTGCTGTTCAGATAGAGCAGCTGATGCGCTTGACGCTGCAAGGCCTGCCACTGGCGCAGGCCCTGCAGCGAGCCCGGCAGGGTGTAGTGGACCTCGGCGCCATGCACGATGGCGGTGTCCCCTGGCTGGTGGTGCGGTGTGCCGTCGATATCGGTATGGCCGCAGCAGATCACGAAACGAAAGTGCTCAGCCAAGGCCTCGGTCAGATTGGCCAGCGAACGTGCGACCCCGCCGGCCTTGTAGGCCGGATGGAAATAGCGTGTCGGCACCAGCACGGTCGGGCGTGCAGCCTGTCCAGTCACGGCCTGCGCTCCAGACCGGTGGATGGCAGTTGCAGGGTGATGTGCCGGGAGGCGATGTGTTGCTCCAGCGCCTGGTAGGCGACCTCCATGGTTGGCAGATCACCGTAGGCGGTGGCGCTACCGCCGGGGCGTGGATGCAGCAATCGCTTGCCAACCCGTGCCACCAGCTCCAGCAATTCCTGGCCGGCGCAGAAGGTGATGCTCAACCAAGCTCGCACCTTGCCATGGTCGGCAGCCCAATGCCGGATGGCCTGCAGCGTGGGCGCGCGATAGGCGCGGCTGAACAGCAGGCAGCGGGCGTACAGGCGGGCATAGGAGGGCGTGACGGCCCGCTCGGGCAACTCGTCGAGCGCTTTCTGCAGCGAAAAGGCCCAGACCGTGTGCGGCGAGTAGAACTCGGGAATGCGCGGGTCCCAGCGCAGGCCCGCACCGAAGCGGGAAATGTGATCGGTGTCGCGCAGGCCGGCTCGGTCGGACCGTTCGGCGCCCTGGCCGGCCGTGCTGGTGGCAGAGGCGCCCGGAATCAGGAAGGGATAGTTGACGACATAGGCCTTGCGGGCCTCGGCGGTGATCAGGGTGGCACTGAAGATGTCGGGGCTGACGCCGCCGAACACATGGCCGTGCCGCGCACGGATGCGATCCAGCAGCTGGCGCGACACCAGGCCGTGATAGGCGCGTGGCAGGCTGCCGAGGCCGCCGCCGAAGCGGCTGGCCACGTGGCTCAGCGCCCGCCGGCCATCGATGGGCTCAGCCGCACCGTCGAAGGCATTGACGAACAGCTTGGCCGAGTAACCCAGCCCGAAGTATTTGGAGCGCACGCCAGGCCAGAAGTAACTGGCGACAAAGGCGTCGGTGTAGGACACGACCGCCTCGACCGATTCGCGTTGCGCCCATTCGGCGATCTGCCAGAGGCCGGGGCCTATGCTGTCGTCGTCGCCGATGAAGGCGATGTAGGCACCCGTCGCCATCTGCAAGGTGCGCTCGAAGTTGTCCACGACGCTGAGGTGCTCGTTGCTGTAGACATAGCGGACGCGGCCGCTGGCGATCTCCCCGGCCAGCTTGCCTCGCAGCGCATCGCTGTCGCTGTTGTCGGACACGATGATCTCCGCCTCGGGCAAGTGCCGCAGCGCGATGCGCACCGCGCACAGCAGGCAGTCGGGCCGATTGCGGGTCGGGATCACCACCGAGACCAGCGTCACGCTTGCCTCCAGGGCATGTCGAAGTGGGCCGGTGGGGTGGGGTTCTGGGTGGGTGTCATGGCGACAGTTCTTGCTAGCCTAGGACACGGCTGAGTATCCAGCCGAGTCCGATCAGGGGAATGGTGGTCAAGAGCTGCACATGCATGGCCGCTTGCGCCATGCGCCGGGTCGTGGGCAGCATCAGCGCGCGGGCCAGATAGAGCAGATAGGACAAAAGGAAGTGAGCGGCATAGACCCAGCAGACCAGATCGATGCGCCCCAGGCTGGAGCCGATCAGCAGCAGCAGCAGGGTCAGAATGGCCTGGAACAGGGCGGTGCGGGCGTGGAAACGGTACTCCCCGGCCGAGATCAGCAGAATCACCGGCACATAGCCCAGGGCCCCCAGGGTGAAGGCCGGCAGCAGGATGGCGGCGTACTCGGCAATCAGGCGATTGTCATGCCCCGAGGGCAGCCACAGATCGACCAGAGGGCGCCTGAACAGCCACATGGCCAGGGCAGGGACTACCACTGCACCGGCCAGCGCCAGACTGAAGTTGCGCATGCCCCTGACCTGGTCGGCCTCGTTGGCATGGCTGAGCAAGGCCACGGTGCGAGGCTGAAAGAACTGCGCGATCGGGCCGGCCAGGATGCCGGCCGGCGTGCTGCACAGCGAGTACGCCAGGAAGTAGTAGCTCACGGCTGCAGGGGACACCAGTGCCGCGATCAAGGGTTTGTCGATCTGCGTCACCGCCGCACCGGCGATGCCCGCCAGGGCGAGCGGGCGGACGGCAAGAAACAAGGAGCGCAGGCTGACCGTCTCGACCGCGTGCGCAGCCGCGAGCGGCAAGGCGCCGCGGTGCAGCGACTTTTTGAGCATCCTGCGGCTGACGGCCAGGTGAAGGGCCAGCACGATGGCTTGAATCAACACAAAGGCCTCGACCGAATTCGACAGGTAGCGCAGGCCCAGCAGGCTGAGGCCTGCGCGCAGCAGAACGAAGATCGACTGCGCCGCGCTTGAAGTCAGGTAGTCCTTGCGCGCCACCAGGCAGCTATAGGCCACGTTTTGCAACACGGTGACCACCACCAGCAGCGCCGTACCCAGGGTCAGCGCCACCTGATCAGCCTCCTGAAAGCGCAGGTAGGCGATTACCGCCGCGATCAGGGACAGGCCGGCAAAACCTGCCAGCAGCAGCTTCTCCAGGCCATGCCAGGCTGAGAGCAGGGTTGTGGCCGCTCTGCCCGGAACGGCCATCTCGCGAACCAGATAGGCCGATACGCCAAAGTCGGCGACGGTGAAAAAGGTTTGCACCGCAATGATCACGGTGACGATGCCGAATCGGGCCGGCCCCAACTCCCCTGCTATCAGGGGTAGCAGCATCAGGGCGACAAACAGGCCGCCCGTCTTGCTGGCAAACAGCGAGGCCAAGTCGATCAGGTTGCGCGAGCTGGCGAGCATCAGTGGCGCGCAAACACGTCGCAACCCACTTCTTCCAGAACAGCCTTCAGTGTGACCACGAGGTAATCGACATCATCGTCGTTCAACCACCAGCCACAGGGCAGTGCCAGCACGCTGGACAGAAAGGCACTGGTTCCGGGCAGGTCGCGCGTCGGGGCACCGAAGCCGCTGTAGGTGTCCGTGCGATGGTGCAGCTTGGAGCATTGCACGCCCCTGGCCTTCAGCGCCGCCATGACCTGATCCCGTTTGTCCACCCGCGTCAGCAGCGCCCAATACGAGGGCGTGGCCGTCGGGATCGGCTGTATCAGGGCCAGCTGAGGCAACTCGCCAAGGCGTGCGCTCAAGACCCTCGCCACGTCGCGCGTGCGCGCCACGCGGGCGGCCACCGATTCCAACTGGCTGGCCCCAGCGGCCGAACAAAGATTGTTCAGCGTGGCCGCCCAGCCGATCTCGGCGATGTCGCAGTTCGGGTCGATCTCGCCCAGGGCATCACGGAAGCGGGTCAGGTCGATGCCGTAGCGGCGCAGACGGATCGCGCGCGCCGCATGTTCGGGGTTCTTGCAGACCAGGGCGCCGCCCTCGGTCGCATTGATCTGGCGGTTCGGGTAGAAGGAGTGAATGGCGAAGTCGCCAAAGCTGCCCACCTGGACACCGTCGACCGTGGCGAGCAGGGCGTTATCGCAGTCTTCAATCAGCACGATGCCGCGTTGCCGGCAAATCTCGGCAATTTCTTTCACCGCGCCCGGGTAGCCGGCAAGGTGATACAGCAGGGCGGCCTTGGTTCGGGGCGTGATCGCGCGCTCGAAGTCCCTGGGGTCCATGGTGCCCGTCGCGGGATCGACATCGACCCAGGCCGCTTGTGCGCCCGAGGTCGCTATCGGCGCATTGCTCGACATGCAGGAGTAGGCGGCGGTGAGCACCTCGTCGCCGCGACCGATGCCGCTGACGTGCAGCGCGATCTGGATGGCGCTGGACATGTCGTTGGTGGTCACCACATTCGGGTTGCCGACCAGCTCGCCGAAGCCGCGGCGAAACGCCTCGACATGGCAGCCCGAGGCAATCTGCCCGGAGCGTATGACGTCAATTACCGCGGCTTCCATTTCGGCGCTGCGGAAGATGCCAAAGAGCGGGATGGTGCGCGTCGTAGTCATCACGGCTCAACCCTTGCGAAGGGCATCAACGATGCGCTCGCGTGTTTCGGCATCGACCCACCAGCCGCAGGGAATGTGGGTCATGCGGCGGTAGTAGCTGTCCAGGCCCGGCAGGGGGCGGCGCATCGGCTCGAAGATCGAGTGGTAATGATTCGGGCGATGCAACTTGCCTGCCGCAACGCCTGCCGATGCCAGGCGCTTTTCAACGTCGGCCGAATCTTCCGACAGCACCGTATACAGCCAGTAGGACGGTGTGGCCTCGGCATCGAAACGGGTGACGGACAGCCCCGGTATCTGTGGCAGGGCCTGGTCGAAGAACTGGCCATTGGCGACATGCTTGGCTATCAGCGCGTCTATCACCGTCAGCTGGGCCAGGCCGATGGCGCCGGCCACGTTGTGCATGTTGTACTTGTAACCCACGGTCTTGATGTCGACCTCGGTGCGCGGCACACCCTTGTCCATGCCAAACCAGCGGAAGCGCTTGGCTTCGGGGATGCGCGAGGCATCGGCTAGATAGAGCGCGCCGCCGTCTATGGTGGTCATGTGCTTGATGGCCTGGAACGAGAACAGGCTGAAGTCGCTGGTGCGGCCAACGCCATGGCCGGCATAGCGCGCACCCAGCGCATGGGCGCAATCTTCGATCACCGGCAAGCGGTGGCGCCGCGCAATCGCCTGGATCTCGGCCAGGCGCACAGGAAACCCGGCGTAGTGAACGACCAGAATGGCCTTGGTCTTGGGCGTGATCAGCGCCGCAACCGAGGCCGGATCGATATTGCCCGAAGTCGGGTCCACATCGGCAAACACGGGCCTGGCGCCGAGCTGCAGGATCACCACATTGGTGGGCTCGGCCGTCATCGGCGTGCTGATCACTTCGTCACCGGCGCCCACGCCGGCCAGGCTGAGCGCCGCATGCAGGGCGGCGGTGCCGCTGCTCATGGCCAGCGCCTGGGGCAGGTCGAACTTGGCCGCGAACTCCCGTTCGAAGCGGTACACATACTCCCCCTCCGCCACCATGCCGCTGTACAGCACCTGCTCCAGTTCCGGCATCAATATCTCTTTGGGCGGCATGCCTACCTTGACGAGGGGAACAAGCGGAGTTGGATTCATGACGCAGAATGGATGGCTTGAGCCGCGCAGCGTTTCAGCTGCTGGCGATGGGCGCTTTTTGGGAGTGCCGATTCTAACGAGTAAGGCCCGCCGGCCCGGGAAACGATGAGCAAGCGCTTTGAACAGCATGGACAGGGGGAAGTGACCCTGGGGCACCGCACCAGCGTGAGCGCCGACGTGCAATTCATCTTCAGCAAACCTGGGCGGGTAAGCATTGGTGACTACTGCGTGCTGGGGCCGGGCGTGAAGTTCGTCTGCAACGGGGGGGATGTCACCCTCGGCGACTGGTGCAGCCTGCATGACCGAGGCTTGGTGCTGGCCGAAGAGGCTGTTGACATCGGGCCGCACTGCTGGTTTGGCCAGAATGCGGTGCTGGATGGCACCGGCGGCCTGACGATAGAGTTCGGCGTGCGTGCCGGCATGAACACCCAGATCTGGTCCCACGTGGCAACCGGTGAGCAGATCGAGGGTTGCACCCTGTATGGCATGGACCCGGTGCATATCGAGCCTGAGGTGTGGCTGGTGGGCGGCAACGCGGTGGCGCCCGGAGTCCGGCTGGGGCGACGGTCGGTGATTCTCAGTGGCGCCAATGTCACGCGTTCCTGCGAACCGCTGTCGGTGCTGGCTGGCCTTCCTGCCGCTCCCAAGCTCGGACTCAGCTTTTACGAGCCCGTCAGCCTGGACCGGAAGTGGCAGATGTTGAGCGGCTGGCTGGAGCAACTGGGCGCCGAATTGCAGCTGAACCTGCAGGCCTTGGGCGGCGATCAGTATCTCGTGACGTCCGTTGACGCCGCGCTCCCGGGTGTGGCATTTGCCAAGCGGGCCGAGGATGCCCTTGCCCTGCGCGCGGCCCACACGGACTGGACGGTGTGTTGTGTGCAGAGCAAGACCTACAACAAGCAGCTTTCGGAGCTGGAGTACCGCGTCCTGAAATACTTGGCCGGCAACAAGGCCAGATTCTTTGCCCTGGGTTGAGTTTGCCGCTGGCCTTATATTTCCGACCTATCCTTGGCGCTCGTTGCGGGCCTTGGGCGTTTCGGCTGATCAATGAATCAAGATGACATTTAAACAAACGAGGCTGCTGGTCCTGGGCGCAAACGGCTTGCTGGGCAACGCCGTGACCCGGTGGTTCAGTGCGCAGCCCGAATTCGAGGTTGTGGGCACGGTGCGCAGCCTGGCCACGACGGCGGGCTTGTTCGACGGCCTGTCGGTGCGTCTCATTCCTGGCATCGAGGCCGAAAGCCCGGATTGTCTGTCTCGGCTGTTCTCGGACGTGGATCCGGACCTGGTGATCAATTGCATCGGCGTGGTCAAGCAGCAGACCTCGGCCGACGATCCGCTGATTGCCATTCCGGTCAATTCGCTGCTGCCTCACCGCTTGGCCCGCCTGTGTGAAATCAGTGCTGCGCGCCTGGTACACATCAGCACCGACTGTGTTTTTTCGGGGCGCAAGGGCGCTTATGTCGAGGACGATGTGCCGGACGCCTGCGATCTGTACAGCCGCAGCAAGTTGCTGGGTGAGGTGGACAGGCCCAATACCGTCACCTTGCGTACCTCCATCATCGGCCACAAGCGCGGCACGGCACAGGGCCTTGTCGATTGGTTCCTGGCGCAGCCGGGCCATGTGCGCGGTTTTGCAAAGGCCGTGTTCTCGGGCCTGCCGACGGTTGAGCTGGCCCGGGTGATTCAGGAGTTCGTGCTGCCCAAGCCCGAGCTCCAGGGGATTTACCACCTGTCGGTGGATCCGATCAGCAAGCATGACCTGCTGCAACTGGTGGCCAGGGTCTATGGCCGCAGCAACCTGATTGTGTCGGACAGCAATCTGGTGATTGATCGCTCGCTGGACTCCAGCCGGTTCCGCGAGGCCACCGGCTATCTGCCGCCGAGCTGGGATGCGCTGGTGCAGCGCATGCACGAATTCGGTTGATGCAGCGGCGATCTAGGCCGCTTCGAACGGCTTGGCATCCTTGAGCAGGGGCGCCTGCAGATCCTTGGGCGACAGCAGCGGCGCCACACCGACGTCCGGCCAGGCGATGGCCAGCGCGGGATCGTCCCAGCGTACCGAGGCTTCCGACTGCGGCGCGTACGCCGAGGTGGTCATGTACAGCACCTCGGCGATGTCGCTGAGCACCAGAAAACCATGGGCAAAGCCGGCCGGTATCCAGAGCTGCTTCTGGTTCTGTGCGCTGATTTCCACGCCCTCCCAGCGCCCGAAGGTCGGGCTGCCGGGGCGCACGTCGACGGCCACGTCCCAGATGGCGCCGCTGGCCACACGCACCAGCTTGCCCTGGGCATGGGGCGGCAGCTGGTAGTGCAGGCCGCGCAGCACGCCCTTGCTGGAGCGCGAGTGGTTGTGCTGGACGAAGTCCAGGTCCAGCCCCGTTCCTTCCAGAAAACTGCGCCGGCTGTAGCTTTCGAAGAAGAAGCCGCGCTCATCGCCGAAGACCTTGGGCTGCAGTATCAGCAGGCCGGGGATTGAGGTGGGGGTGTAGTCCATGTCAGGCCAGTGGGTCAGTGATCAATCGCATCAGGTACTGGCCGTAGCCGTTCTTCAGCATAGGTTTGGCCAGGCGCTCGACCTGGGCGGCGTCGATCCAGCCGGCGCGGAAGGCGATCTCTTCCAGACAGGCGACCTTGAGGCCCTGGCGCTTCTCCAGGGTGCCGATGAACTGGCCGGCTTCCAACAGGCTGTCATGGGTGCCGGTGTCCAGCCAGGCGTAGCCGCGGCCCATCAGTTCGACGTGGAGCTGCTGCTGCTTCAGATACCAGGCATTGACGTCGGTGATTTCCAGCTCGCCCCGGGGCGAGGGCTTCAGGTTCGCCGCCACATCGCAGACCTGCTGGTCATAGAAGTACAGGCCCGTGACCGCGTAATTGCTCTTGGGCTGGCTGGGCTTTTCTTCGATCGACAGCGCGCGGCGCTCGGCGTCGAAGGACACCACGCCATAGCGCTCGGGGTCGTTCACGTGATAGGCAAACACGCTGGCACCGGTGAGACGTTGATGGGCCTTGTCGAGCAGCGAGGTCAGGTTGCCGCCGTAGAAGATGTTGTCGCCCAGCACCAGCACGCTGTGGTGGTTGCCGATGAAATTGCGGCCGAGTATGAAGGCCTGGGCCAGGCCGTCGGGGCTCGGTTGCACGCAGTAGCTGAGGTTGATGCCCCAGCGGCTGCCGTCACCCAGCAGCTCCTGGAAGCGGGGCAGGTCGGTGGGGGTGGAGATCAGCAGGATGTCCCGCACGCCGGCCAGCATGAGTGTGCTGAGCGGGTAATAGACCATGGGTTTGTCGTAGACCGGCAGCAACTGCTTGCTGACGGCCAGGGTGGCCGGGTGCAGGCGGCTGCCAGCGCCTCCGGCCAGGATGATGCCTTTGCGTTGCATGGGGACTCCCCTTGTTGCAGATGCTTGATTCAGGTGCCGAGCAATTGCTGCAGCGTGCGCAACGCGCCCTGCTGCCAGGGTGGCAGCTTCAGATCGAAGTTGTGCATGAGCTTACTGCAGTCGAGGCGGGAATTGAGCGGCCGCCGGGCCGGTGTCGGATAGCCGCTGCTCGGTATCGCGGCGATCGCCTCGGGTCGCAGCCGCAAGTCCTGGCCCCTGGCCAGCGCCTGCTCGACGATGAAGCTGGCGAAGCCCTGCCAACTGGTGTGGCCGGCGGCACTGAGGTGGTACAGACCGGCCAACTGCATCTGCTGCAGTGGCTGCTGAAGCGTCTGGCGCAAGGCATGGGCCGTGATGTCGGCCAGCAGCTCGGCGCTGGTCGGGCTGCCGATCTGGTCGGCCACCACATTCAGCTGCTCTCGCTGCGCGGCAAGCTTGAGGATGGAGCGCACGAAGTTGCCGCCATGGCCCGAGTGCACCCAGCTGGTGCGGAAGATCAGGTGCTGGCAGCCGCTGGCCCGTATCCGCTCTTCGCCGGCCAGTTTGCTGCGGCCGTAAACGCTGAGCGGGGCGGTGGCGGCCTGTTCGTCGCGGGCCTGCTCGCCGGAGCCGTCGAACACATAGTCGGTGCTGTAGTGAACCAGCCAGGCGCCCAGCCGGGCTGCTTCCTCGGCCAGCAGGCCGGGGGTGGTGGCATTGACCTGGGTGGCCATGGCCTCGTCGCTCTCGGCCTTGTCCACCGCGGTGTAGGCGGCGGCATTGACGATCACATCAGGGCGCACCTCGCGAACGAGTGCCAGCAGCGCGTCGGGTTGACTCAGGTCGGCGATCGATCCGCTTTCGGCCTGTCGCCCCAACGCAGTCAGCTCGCCCAGCAGCGCCAGCGAGCGCTGCAACTCGTAGCCGACCTGGCCATCCTTGCCCAGCAGCAGAATCTTGCGCATCGCGCTCAGGCCCCGCCGGTCTGTCGGTAGCTGCCGTCGCGGATGGCCGCCAGCCAGGGCTGGTGGTCCAGATACCAGGCCACGGTGCGGCGCATGCCATCCTCGAAGCTGCTGCCGGGCTGCCAGCCGAGCTCGCGCGCTATCTTGCGCGCGTCGATGGCATAGCGGCGGTCATGGCCGGGCCTGTCGGTGACGAAGCTGATCAAGCGGTGGTAGGGGCCTTGGGCGCTGGGCCGCAACTCGTCCAGCACGGCGCACACGGTCTTGACGATCTCCAGATTGGTCTTCTCGCTGTTGCCGCCGATGTTGTAGGTCTCGCCCAGCCGGCCCGTGTCCAGCACCCTGCGTATGGCGCTGCAATGGTCGCCCACATAGAGCCAGTCGCGCACATTCAGGCCGTCGCCGTAGATCGGCAATGGCTTGCCCGCCAGCGCGTTGGTGATCAGCACCGGAATCAGCTTCTCTGGGAACTGCAGCGGGCCATAGTTGTTGGAGCAGTTGGTGGTCAGCGTTGGCAGGCCATAGGTGTGGTGCCAGGCTCGCACCAGATGATCGCTGGCGGCCTTGCTGGCCGAGTAGGGACTGTTGGGCGCGTAGGCATGGGTTTCGGCAAAGGCCGGATCCTCGGGCTGCAGCGAGCCATAGACCTCGTCGGTGGAGACATGCAGGAAGCGGAAGTCGCGCTTGGCCTCGGCCTGCAAACGGCCCCAATATTCGCGCGCCGCCTCCAGCAGGCTGAACGTGCCTTCGATATTGGTGCGCAGAAAGGCGCCAGGCCCCGAGATGCTGCGGTCCACATGGCTTTCGGCGGCAAAGTGCAGCAGGGCGCGGGGTTGGTGCCGGGACAGCAACTCGCTGACCAGCGCGCGGTCGCCAATCTCGCCTTGCACGAACACATGGCGGGCGTCGCCCTGCAGCGGGCTCAGATTCTGCAGATTGCCGGCATAGGTCAGCGCGTCGAGGTTGATCACCGTCTCGTCGCTGCCATCCAGCCAGTCGAGCACGAAGTTGCTGCCAATGAAGCCAGCGCCGCCGGTCACCAGTATCGCCATGGACTTGTACCCAGGTTGTAGCCATCGATGTGAGGCAGGCGGACGGCCTGCCGGCCCTCGCGCCGGCCGCCGTCATGGCCGGGCGCGCGTCGTTGCGGAAATTGTAGAGGGCCCCGGCCCGGCCAAATCGCCGTCAAGGACCCGAAACACGGTCATATCTGCCGGGGCGCTCGGCTAGAATCGCGCCACTTCGAAAGCCACAGACGCACCGCTCGGCCCCCGCCCCCCGGGGCACGGCGCCGAGAGGCGGGCGTAAACAGTCAGGCCGGTACTTGTCTCCCATGAACTTTTTCGTCAGCACTTCGGGATCGTCAGCGATCTCTCCCGTCCGTCATGGCGCCGCAGTTCCCTCCCGCTGGCGCAAGGCCTGGGCGGGTGGCATGCAGGGTCTGCTGCTGCTGTGCGCCCTGGCGGCCGAGCCGGTGCTGGCCCAGAATGCAAATCCCGTGCTGGATCCGACCTCGGTGCAGGGTGGGCCGGTGCGTCTGATGCAGCCCAGCAGCCCGCAGGCCGGCCCCACCATGCCGACCGAAACCCGTCGCGGCAGCCGCAACGAGGCTGACGCTGCGGCACGCAATGGCAACAGCGACCGACGCCAGCGCGATGATTTCGACGCCTTCCGCCCCGTCTACCTGCCCAGCGAATTCGAGCTGTTCGTGCGCCAGCTGGCCGGTGCCAGCCAGGTGCGCAGCCTGGACAGCCTGCGCCAGGAGGACGACCCGACCCTGATACGCCGCTTCGGTGCCGAGCTGATCACCGGCTCGACCTGGACCAATCTGCCCGATGGCCCGGCCCTGGTGCCCGACGACTATGTGCTGGGCCCCGGCGACGAGGTGGTGCTCAATATCTGGGGCGGGGTGGACGCCAATCTGCGCCTGACGGTGGACCGCAGCGGCCGCATCTCGATTCCCCGTGTCGGCACGGTGTCGCTGGTGGGCGTCAAGTACGCCGAGCTGCGCGAACTGCTGAGCCAGCGCGTGGGCCAGCAGTTCCGCAATTTCCAGCTCTCGGTGGCCCTGGGCCAGCTGCGCGGCGTGCGCGTCTATGTGACGGGCTTTGTGCAGCGCCCGGGCGCCTATTCGGTGAGCAGTGTGTCGACCGTGCTGCAGGCGCTGCTGGCGGCCGGTGGCCCGACCCCGGTCGGCAGCATGCGCAATATCCAGCTGCGCCGCGGCGCCAAGCTGGTTGGCGGCCTCGATCTGTATGACCTGCTGCTGCGCGGTGACCGTGCCGGCGACCGGGTGCTGCGCGACGAGGACGTGATCCATGTGGCGCCGGTGGGGCCGCAGGTGGGCGTGATCGGCAGTGTCAACAAGGCCGCGGTGTTCGAGTTGCGCAGCGGCGAGAACATCGGCGAAGTGCTGCGCATGGCCGGTGGCTTTTCTGCCGTGGCCGATCGCGGGCGCCTGGCCGTGCACCGCCTGAACGAGAACAATGCCGCCCGCATCCGCGAGCTGCCGCTGCCGCAGAGCCTGAATCTGGAGCTCAGCCATGGCGATGTGCTGCGCGTGTTCAGTGCCGTCGAGGTGGCCCAGCCGGTGCTGCGCCAGAACAAGCGCGTGCGTGTCGAGGGCGAGGTGCTGCGCCCGGGCGACTACGTGCTGCCCGCAGGCAGTTCACTGCGCGATGCGTTGCGTGCCGCCGGCGGCATGACTTCGGAGGCCTTCCTGTTCGGCACCGAGTTCAACCGCGAGTCGGTGCGGCTGGCCCAGCAGGAAAGCTATGAACGCAGCCTGCGCGAGCTCGAGACCGAGTTCAAGAAGTCGGCCAATGGCACCACGGTGGCCAAGGGGGATGAGAGCACCGAAGAGGTGGCCATGCGTGCCTCGGGACAGGGCAAATTGCTGGAGCGTCTGCGCGCCGTCAAGCCCAGCGGACGCGTGGTGCTGCAGTTCGCCGCCAATGAGACCGAGCTGCCCGAAATGACGGTCGAAGATGGCGACCGTGTCTACGTGCCGTCCAAGCCGACCACGGTCAGCGTGTTTGGCAGCGTCTTCAATGCCGGCAGTTATATGTTCAAGCCCGGGCGCGACCTGGACGAATATTTGCGCCAGTCCGGCGGCCCGACCAAGTCGGCCGACAAGGCCAGTGTGTTCGTGATACGCGCCAATGGCAGCGTCGTCAGCAGCCAGGCGCGCAAGAGCGGTTGGTTCACCGATGGCGACATCGGCGGCGTGCAGGCCATGGCCGGCGACACGATTTTCGTGCCCGAGAACATCTACAAGACCTCCACCATGCGTGAGACCAAGGACTGGGCGCAGATCCTGTATCAATTCGCTCTGGGTGTGGCCACCGTCAAGAGCATCAATTGAGCATGACAGCGAATCAAACGCGCGAGAACGCGCCTGAAGCCGTGGTCGCCGCGCCCGATGCGGGCCTGCTCGACACCATGCTGACCCTGGCCCAGCACCTGCGCCTGATCGTCGGTGGCGCCTTGCTCGTGGGGGTGGCGACCTTTGGGGCGACCTATTTGTTCAAGCCCACCTTCACTGCCCGCACTCTGATGGTGCCGCCACAGCAGCAGGGATCGCTGGTGGCCTCGGCGCTGTCGTCGCTGGGCTCGCTGGCCGGTCTGGCCGGGGCGGCGGGCGGGGTCAAGAGTCCGCTCGATCAGTACGTCACCCTGCTGCAAAGCACCAGCATTGCCGATCGCATCATCGCCCGCTTCAAGCTGGCCGAGGTGTATGACGAGCAGCGCCCCTCCGTGCTGCGGATCGAGCTGGCGGCCAATCTGCGGGTCGCCGCCGGGCGACGCGATGGCCTGATCACGATCGAGGTGGACGATCACGATCCCCAGCGCTCGGCCGACATGGCCAACGCCTTTGTCGATGAGTTGCGTCGCCTGACCTCAGTGCTGGCCGTGACGGAGGCGCAGCAGCGCAAGCTGTTCTTCGAGGGCCAACTGAACCAGGCCAAGACCAAGCTCGCGCAGGCTCAGGTGGCCTTGCAGGGCAGCGGCTTTGCGCCCAGTGCGCTGAAGGCCGAGCCGCGGGCCGCGGCCGAAAACTATGCCAAGCTCAAGGCTGAGCTCACCTCGGCCGAGGTGCGGCTGCAAACCCTGAGCAGCAGCTTCTCGTCCCAGTCGCCGGAGGTGATGCAGCTGAGCGGCACGGTGGCCGCGCTGCGGGGGCAACTGGACAAGCTGGAGCGGACCAGCGACGCCTCGGGTGACGCCGACTACGTGGGCAAGTACCGCGAATTCAAGTACCAGGAGACCCTGTTCGAGCTGTTTGCCCGGCAGTATGAGCTGGCGCGTGTTGACGAAAGCCGTGAGGGCAGCCTGATCCAGGTGGTCGACGTGGCTCAGGTTCCCGACCACAAGTCCAAGCCCAAGCGTGCCATTGCTGCCGTGGTGGCTGTGCTGCTGGCCGGCCTGGCGCTGACCGGATTTGTGTTGATCCGCCACCAGCTTCGCCGCACGCAGCGCGACCCCGAGCGGGCCCGCAAGCTCGCCCGCCTGGGAGCCCTGCTGCGAGGGCGCCGCGACCCCGATGCAGCGGCGCGCTGAAGGCCCGGCCTTCAGCCCCTGCGGCAACCCGGCCACGGCGCACTACGGATCTTCTAGCCCATGCTTTCTACCTTCGCCCTGAGTTTTGCCATCGCCGTCGTGGCGACGCTGCTGATCGTGCGCTCGGCCCATCTGCATGCCGGCATGTCGGCCGACAATGACCTGTCCGGGCCGCAGAAATTCCATGCCCGGCCGGTGCCGCGTATCGGTGGCCTGGGCATCTTTATCGGTGTTTGCGCAGGCTCAGGCTTTCTGGTGTTCAAGCAGCCGGAGTTCCGGGTCCAGGTCGGTGCCCTGCTGCTGTGCAGCCTGCCGGCATTCGTGTCCGGACTGATCGAGGACTTCACCAAACGGGTCAGCCCATTGCGCCGCCTGCTGGCCACCACCATGGCTGCGGCCCTCGGCGTGTGGCTGCTGGGCGCCGACATCGACCACACCACCATTCCGGGGCTGGATGCCTTCGCTGCGACCAAGGTCGGGGCCTTCATGCTGGCCGTGCTGGTGGTGACGGGGGTTTCCAATGCCGTCAACATCATCGACGGCTTCAACGGCCTGGCCTCGATGTGCTGTGTCGTCATGCTGGCCGGCGTGGCGGCGGTGGCGATGACGGTCGGTGACGGCCTGGTGGCCAGCGTGGCGCTGCTGGTGCTCGCGGCTGCCCTGGGCTTCTTCGTCTGGAACTATCCGATGGGCCTGGTCTTTCTGGGTGATGGCGGCGCCTATTTCCTGGGCTTCATGCTGGCCGAGCTCAACATCATGCTGATAGACCGCAACCGCAGCGTCTCCCCGCTGTTCCCGCTGCTGCTGTGCGCCTACCCGGTGATAGAGACGGTGTTCTCGATGTACCGGCGCAAGGTCGTGCGCGGCCGGCCGGTGGGCATGCCCGACGGTGTGCACCTGCACAGCCTGGTCTACCGCCGGCTGATGCGCTGGGCCATAGGCTCGCGCGATGCCCACATCCTGACGCGCCGCAATTCGATGACGGCCCCCTATCTGTGGGTGGTGTGCTCGCTGGCGGCGATCCCGGCCATCATCTGGTGGGACGACACCTTCATGCTGGCCCTGTTGCTGGGGCTGTTCCTGGTCGCCTATGTCAGCATGTACTGGATGATCGTGCGCTTCAAGACGCCGCGCTGGCTGGTGTTCCGCCGCTGAGCCAAAAGCGGCCAAATCGGGGCTTTCCCGGGTTGGCTTTTCAATAAGTGGATAATCAGGGGCTATGACCGAACAAACAGTCCCAGAAGTATTCGCCACTCGTTTTGACTCGCTCGCGCTGGACGCGAAGCTTTTGCGGGCTGTGATCGACTCCGGCTACACGGAGATGACCCCGATCCAGGCCAAGGCGATTCCCCTCGTTCTTGACGGCCGTGACGTGATGGGGGCCGCGCAGACCGGCACCGGCAAGACCGCCGCTTTCTCGCTGCCGCTGCTGCAACGCATGCTCAAGCACGAGAATGCCAGCACCTCGCCGGCGCGGCATCCGGTGCGTGCCCTGGTGCTGGCCCCGACGCGCGAACTGGCCGACCAGGTGGCCAACAACGTCAAGGCTTATTCCAAGCACACCCAGTTGCGTGCGACCGTGGTCTTCGGTGGCATCGACATGAAGCCGCAGACGGCGCAGCTGAAGGCCGGCGTCGAAGTTCTGATCGCCACGCCGGGCCGGCTGCTGGACCATATCGAGGCGAAGAACTGTTCGCTGGGCCAGGTCGAGTACGTGGTGCTGGACGAAGCCGACCGCATGCTGGACATCGGTTTTCTGCCGGACCTGCAGCGCATCCTGAGCTATCTGCCCAAGGCCCGCCAGACCCTGCTGTTCTCGGCCACCTTCTCGCCCGAGATCAAACGCCTGGCCGAGAGCTATCTGCAGAACCCCATCCTGGTCGAGGTAGCGCGTCCGAACGCCACTGCCACCAATGTCGAGCAGCGTTTCTACAGCGTGGCCACCGACGACAAGCGTGGTGCCGTGTTGAAGCTGATTAAGGACCGTGCGCTGACCCAGGCCATCGTGTTCGTCAATTCCAAGCTCGGCTGTGCCCGCCTGGCCCGCTCGTTCGAGCGCGACGGCCTGCGCACCAATGCGCTGCATGGCGACAAGTCGCAAGACGAACGCCTGAAGGCGCTGGAAGCCTTCAAGCGCGGTGAAGTGGACGTGCTGGTTTGCACCGACGTGGCCGCTCGCGGCCTGGACATTGCCGATCTGCCGGCCGTGTTCAACTTCGACGTGCCCTTCAATGCCGAAGACTATGTGCACCGCATCGGCCGCACCGGCCGTGCCGGCGCCTCGGGTCTTGCCGTGACCCTGGTGACGCGTGAAGACCAGCGCCTGGTGGCCGATATCGAGAAGCTGATCAAGAAGAAGATCGAGCTCGAGGCGATCGAGCTCGACGATCAGCGCCCGGCGCGTCCGCCGCGCCGCAGCTATGAAGAGTCGTCGGCGGCTTCGGCCGATGCGCCGCGCAGCGAGCCGCGCGAAGTGCGCGAGCGCAGCGCGCCGGCACGCTCCAGCTACAGCGCACCGCGCCCGGCGCCGCGCAACAGCGACCCCTTCTTCGACAAGCCCTACGAGCCCAGCAGCGCCTCCAGCGATGCGCCGGCCTGGGAGTCGGGTGCCAACGCCCAGGCGGCCGGCAAGACCATCTCGGCCAATATCAAGCCGAAGAAGAAGGTCGCCGCCCTGTTTGGCGCCAAGGTCGCGGAGACCTCGGCCTCATCCTGATTTGTTCTGATTTGTCCTGACTCGTGCCGGCCTAGCTGGCCAGCAGCGCAAATACCGCCGGCACCTTGTCCGGCATTGTCTTGGGTTTGGCCTTCCACTGCGCCACCGTGCTGGTGCGCGTCCAGCCGCCGGGCAGGGTCAGCCCGCAGCTGACCGACAGCTGCGTCTGCGGCTGCAAGCCGGCCAGCAGACCATCCAGCAGGGCCTGGTTGCGGTAGGGCGTTTCGATCATCAGCTGGGTCTGGCCCAGCCGACGTGACAGGCCCTCCAGTTCGCGCAGCTTGGCCGTGCGCGCGGCTGCATCGACCGGCAGGTAGCCGACAAAGGCAAAACTCTGCCCGTTCAGTCCGCTGGCCCCCAAGGCCAATAGCAGAGAGCTGGGACCGCTCAAGGGCACGACTTCAATGCCTTCGGCATGGGCGGCGGCCACCAGCAGCGCGCCTGGGTCAGCAATCGCCGGCAGGCCGGCCTCGGAGATCAGGCCGATGTCATGCCCAGTGCGAGCCGGCGCCAGCAGGGCCGGCCAGGGGCTGGCCGAGGTGTCCGGCTGTGCCCGGCCCTTGGGCGGGCGCGGCATCTCGACGATGTTCAGGCTCTGCAGCGGCTGGACCAGCGGCTGGATCGCATCAACCCGCTTCAGGAAGGCTCGCGTGGTCTTGGCGTTCTCGGCCACCCAGTGTGTAAGCTTGGCCGCGGTGCGGATGACCTCCAGCGGCAGCACCTCGTGCAAATCCACAGCCGCGCCGTCCACACCAAAGTCCAGCGTGTTCGGGATCAGTATCAGTCGGCCGCTCATGCCAGGGGATCCAGGCCGGCGGCGCGCAGCATTGTGCACACGCGTATCAGCGGCAGGCCCACCAGGGCGGTCGGGTCGTCCGACTCCATGGCGCTGACCAGGGCAATGCCAAGTGCCTCGGACTTGGCGCTGCCGGCGCAGTCGTACGGTTCCTCGGCGCGCAGATAGGCCTCGATCTCGGCATCGCTCAGGTCTCGAAAGCGCACCGTCACCGGGGCCAGGTCTTGCGCCTCGAAGCCCGTCGCCTGGCAGACCACGGCCACGGCAGTCTGGAACACCACTGCCTGGCCGCGCATCGCACGCAGTTGCGCGACCGCCCGCTCATGGGTGCCGGGCTTGCCCAGGCTTTGGCCATTCAGGTCGGCGACCTGGTCGGAGCCGATCACGATGGCCTGCGGATGCAGGGCCGCCACGGCACGTGCTTTCGCCAATGCCAGGCGGCGGGCCAGTGCGACCGGCGTCTCTTCGGGCAGCGGGGTTTCATCGACATCGGGCGCGGCCACCATGAAGGGCAGACGCAGGCGCTCCAGCAACTCGCGCCGGTAGCGCGAGGTGGAGCCCAGAATGAGGGCAGGGCGTGTTTGCATGCCGGCATTGTCCCATCCGGGCTGGGCCGGCGCGCAGGCCTGCCTTTACACTCGACCCATGAGAGTTCGTGTATTTGATCCCCTGAAGCTGGACATGGAGCTGTTCGCGCGCGATGGCGCCGAGTTGTCCGGCACATGGCTCGCCGCCACCCTGGAGCGTCTGGCCGAAGATGCCGCACCCGAGGCGCCCGCCAGCGGCTGGCCCGAGGTCACCTGGTCGGCCCGTGGTGAGGAGCGCCAGCCCCGCGGCGGCGAGGCGCAGACCTGGCTGCACCTGCAGGCCGGTGCCACCGTGGCCCTGACCTGCCAGCGCTGCCTGCAGCCGGTGCGCGCGGCGCTGAAGCTGCAGCGCGAATTCCGCTTCGTGCGCGATGAGCAGGTGGCCGCCCAGCTCGATGCCGATGCCGAAGAGGATGTGCTGACCCTGCAGCGCCATATGAGCCTGCTCGAATTGGTGGAAGACGAGCTGCTGCTGGCACTGCCCATCGTGCCGCGCCACCAGACCTGCCCCAAGCCCCTGCCTATGCCGGTCGATGACCTGGACATGCCGGCCTTGGCAGGCGAGCAGGACGGCGAGAAAGAGCGCAAAAACCCCTTCGCAGCGCTTGCGGCGCTGAAGAAGATGGAGCCCAATGATTGACGTCCGGCACGGCCATCTGGCCATGTTGGCCGTATCGTGCTAGAATCTTTGGCTTTCCCCGGTGCGAAGAACTTGCAGGCATGTTGCCGCGAGCGGGCCCGGGAGTCGGAAGGCAGGCGGCTTGTGGGCCGAACAAACCAAATGGGTTTGTTTCCAGAGCCACCCCCCGCCGCATTGTTAGGAGAATCCCATGGCCGTTCAGCAAAACAAGAAGTCGCCTTCCAAGCGTGGTATGCACCGTTCGCACAATGCTCTGGTTACCCCGGGCACCGCGATCGAGCCGACCACCGGCGAGCAGCATCTGCGTCACCACATCAGCCCCAACGGTTTCTACCGTGGGCGCAAGGTCCTGAAGACCAAGGCCGACGCCTGAGTTGAAACTCAGCACGGGCGGTGGGTGCCAGGCACTCATCACTCGTCGGACATGTCTTCGTTGACCGCTTAAGATCACCCGGCCTGCAATCCCCGCAGCGCCGGGTTTTTGCGTTGGCGTGCCGGGTTTGGGGTGGCGCAGGGTCGCCCCGCTTGCTCTATGCTCGGCGCTCGCGTACCTTCTGCGTCCCACGCAGCGCCTTGCCGAGTTTCATATTTCCCCGCGGATGCCTATCTCCTCTTCTACGTCCCCCGCTGTGATACGTCTGGCCATTGACTGCATGGGCGGCGACCACGGCCCGTCGGTGACCTTGCCCGCCGCGCAGGCCTTTCTGGCCGCACACCCCGAAGCCGAGGTGGTGCTGGTCGGTCTGCCCGAGGCGCTGCAAGCCGCGGCCCAGTGGCCGCGCTGCCATCTGCTGGCCGCGTCCGAGGTCGTCAGCATGGACGACTCGGTCGAGGTGGCCCTGCGTCGCAAGAAGGACTCGTCGATGCGCGTGGCGATCGCGCAGGTCAAGCAGGGCGCCGATGTCGCGGTTCAGGCCCATGCCTGCGTGTCGGCCGGCAACACCGGCGCACTGATGGCCGTGGCCCGCTATGTGCTCAAGACGCTTGAGGGCATTGACCGCCCGGCCATTGCCGCGGTGCTGCCAAATCAGCTGAATGGCTTCACCACCGTGCTCGATCTGGGTGCCAATGTGGACTGCTCGGCCGAGCATCTGCTGCAGTTCGCGGTCATGGGCAGCGCGCTGGTGGCGGCCGTCGATGGCAAGGAGAACCCCAGCGTGGGCCTCTTGAACATCGGCGAGGAGGCGATCAAGGGCAGCGAGACGATCAAGCGCGCCGGCGAACTGCTGCGCGCAGCCGATGCCGCCGGCCATATGAACTTCTACGGCAATGTCGAAGGCAATGACATCTTCAAGGGCACAACCGATCTGGTCGTCTGCGATGGCTTTGTCGGCAATGTCGCGCTGAAGACGGCCGAGGGCGTGGCCGCCATGGTCTACAACATCATCAAGGACGAATTCACCCGCAATGCCTTCACCCGCCTGGCGGCCGTGGCGGCAATGCCGATGTTGAAGCGCTTCAAGGCCCGTGTGGACCACCGTCGCTACAGCGGCGGCGCGCTCTTGGGTCTGCGTGGCCTGGTGTTCAAGGCCCATGGCTCGTCTGACGCATTCGCCTTCGAGCAGGCCCTGAACCGCGCTTATGATGCCGCCCGCAACCACCTGCTGGAGCGGGTACACGACCGCATTCTTTCCACGCTTTCGTCCATGCCCGCCAGCGCGGCCGACGAGACGCCACAGACCATCACGGTCGCCACCGCCGCATGACTACCTCATCCCCCCGCTACGCCCGCATCACCGGCACCGGCAGCTACCTCCCGCCCAAGCGCCTCAGCAATGCCCAATTGGCCGAGGAACTGGCCAAGAGCGGGGTGGAGACCTCGGACGAATGGATCGTCGAGCGCACCGGCATACGTGCGCGCCATTTCGCCGAGGCCGATGTCGCCTCCAGCGATCTGGCCCTGCATGCCGCGCGTGCCGCGCTTGAGGCGGCCGGCATTGACGCCATGCAGATCGATCTGATCATCGTCGCCACGTCCACACCCGATATGGTGTTCCCGTCCACCGCCTGCCTGCTGCAGCAGAAGCTGGGCGTGCATGGCTGCGCGGCCTTCGACGTGCAGGCCGTCTGCTCGGGCTTCGTCTATGCGCTGGCGATTGCCGATTCGATGATACGTACCGGTGCCGCCAGCAAGGCGCTGGTGATAGGCGCCGAGACCTTCTCGCGCATTCTCGATTTCAAGGACCGCACCACCTGCGTGCTGTTCGGCGACGGCGCCGGCGCCGTGGTGCTGGAAGCCAGCGACACGCCCGGCATCCTGGCCACCGAGCTGCATGCCGATGGCCGCCATGTCGACATCCTGTGCGTGCCGGGCAATGTCTCGGGCGGCCAGATCCTCGGCGACCCGCTGCTGAAGATGGACGGCCAGGCGGTGTTCAAGCTGGCTGTGGGCGTGCTCGAAAGCGTGGCCCGCTCGGTGCTGGCCAAGGCCGGCAAGACGGACGCCGACATCGACTGGCTGATACCGCACCAGGCCAATATACGCATCATGCAGAGCACGGCCCGCAAGCTGAAGCTTTCGATGGACAAGGTCGTCGTCACGGTGGCCGAGCACGGCAACACCTCGGCCGCGTCTATCCCGCTGGCGCTGGACCACGCGGTCAAGACCGGGCAGATCAAGAAGGGCGACACCTTGATGCTGGAAGGCGTCGGTGGGGGCTTCACCTGGGGCGCCGTCCTCGTTGATTTCTAAGACTGCCAAGAGACGAAAAGCATGAGCGCGAACTTCGCATTTGTATTCCCCGGCCAGGGCTCGCAAGCCGTTGGCATGCTGGACGCCTGGGGCGACCACCCGGCCGTGCGCAGCACCCTGGAAGAAGCCTCGGCCGCGCTGGGCGAAGACATGGCCCGCCTGATCCACGAAGGCCCCAAGGAGCAGCTGGACCTGACCACCAACACCCAGCCGGTGATGCTGACCGCCGGCATCGCCTGCTACCGCGCCTGGATGCAGGAGACGGGCCTGGCGCCCGTTGCCGCCGCCGGCCACTCGCTGGGCGAATACACGGCCCTGGTGGCCGCCGGTGCGCTGAGCCTGGTCGATGCGCTGCCGCTGGTGCGCTTCCGCGCCCAGGCCATGCAGGAGGCCGTGCCTGTCGGCGTGGGCGCGATGGCGGCCATCCTGGGCTTGGATGCCCAGACCGTGATCGAGGTCTGCGCGCAGGCCGCCAGCCAATCCGGCGAGGCGGTCGAGGCGGCCAATTTCAACGATCCCAAGCAGACCGTGATTGCCGGCACCAAAGCCGGCGTCGACAAGGCCTGCGAGCTGCTGAAGGCGGCCGGTGCCAAGCGGGCGCTGCTGCTGTCGGTGTCGGCGCCGTTCCACTCCAGCCTGATGCGCCCGGCGGCCGAGGCCTTGATGGGCCGGCTGCTGACCACGGCCTTTGCCGCGCTGCAGTTTCCGGTCGTCAACAACATCGACGTGGCCGTGGCGGCCGACGCCGACGGCCTGCGCGATGCGCTCTACCGCCAGGCCTTCGGTCCGGTGCGCTGGGTCGAGGTGGTGCAGGCGCTGAAAGCCCGAGGCGTGACACATGTGGTTGAATGCGGCCCTGGCAAGGTGCTGGCGGGCATGGTCAAGCGCATTGACGCGGAGCTGCAGAGCGCCGCCGTGCTGGACCCGGCCTCGCTGGCCGAAGCCAAGACCCTGCTGGCCTGAACACGAAGACTATGAGCGAATCACAATTTAAGGGCCAGGTTGCCCTGGTCACGGGCGCCAGCCGCGGCATAGGCCGCGCGATCGCGCTGGGCCTGGCCCAGGCGGGCCTGACCGTCATCGGCACCGCCACCTCCGAAGCGGGTGCGGCCGGCATCACCGAAGCGCTGTCGCCGCTGGGTGGGCGCGGCGTGGTGCTGAACGTCAATGACGTGACCGCCATCGATGCCGTGCTGGACGACATCACCAAGACCCATGGCGGCCTGCATGTGCTGGTCAACAATGCCGGCATCACGCGCGACACGCTGTCGATGCGCATGAAGGACGATGACTGGGACGCCGTGCTCGACACCAATCTGAAGGCCGTGTTCCGCATGAGCCGCGCGGTGATACGCCCGATGATGAAGCAGCGCTATGGCCGCATCATCAGCATCACCTCGGTGGTGGGCGCCTCCGGCAATGCCGGCCAGGCCAACTATGCCGCGGCCAAGGCCGGCGTGGCCGGCATGACGCGTTCACTGGCCCGCGAACTGGGCAGCCGCGGCATCACCGTCAACTGCGTGGCCCCTGGCTTCATTGCCACCGACATGACCGAGGTCCTGCCCGAGGCGCAAAAGGAAGCGCTGCTCGCACAGATTCCGGTCGGCCGTCTGGGTCAGCCACAAGAAATTGCCGATGCCGTGGTCTTTCTGGCATCACCCCAAGCCGCCTACATTACCGGCACCGAATTGCATGTCAACGGAGGCATGTTCATGAATTGAGGAGAAGGCATTCCGCCTTCGCCCGCCGGTCCCGCCCAACCGGTAGGCCTGAGGGGCGGCACCCCTGGCCAGGACCCCTGCGGTCCGCTTGTCCTAGAGGTGTCACTCTACAGGCCTTAGAATCCTGGGCTGTACCTAGCTAAATCCCTCCCGGAGGAGTCATGAGCGATATCGAAACACGTGTCAAGAAAATCATTGCCGAGCAACTCGGCGTGCCTGAGTCCGATGTGACCAACGAGAAGGCCTTCGTGGCCGATCTGGGCGCCGACTCGCTGGACACGGTGGAACTGGTGATGGCACTCGAAGACGAGTTCGGCATCGAAATCCCCGATGAAGAAGCCGAGAAGATCACCACCGTGCAACTGGCCATTGACTACGCAGTCAAGAGCCAGAAAAGCTGAGCGCTGATTCTTCAGCGCCCGTGTCAATCTACTGATCCCCTTACCGCATGACCCGTCGTCGCGTTGTAGTTACAGGACTTGGTCTCATCAGCCCCGTGGGTAACACGGTGGCCGAGGGCTGGGCCAACATCCTTGCCGGCCAGTCCGGCATCGATCGCATCACCAAGTTCGATGCATCGGCCTTTTCCTGTCACTTCGCTGGCGAGGTCAAGGGCTTCAAGATCGAGGATTACATCCCCGCCAAAGAAGCCCGCCACATGGACACCTTCATCCATTACGGATTGGCGGCGTCCATGCAGGCCGTCCAGGACGCTGGGCTGCCGACCGGCGACCAGCTCAGCGAGGAACAAGCTGAGCGCATCGGTTGCATGATTGGTTCGGGCATCGGTGGCTTGCCATTGATCGAGGAGACCCATGGTGAACTGGTAGCCCGTGGCCCACGCCGCGTGTCTCCGTTCTTCGTGCCGGCCTCCATCATCAATATGATTTCCGGCCATGTGTCCATCAAGTATGGATTCCAGGGCCCGAATCTGGCCATCGTCACCGCCTGCACCACAGGCCTGCACTGCATCGGCGAAGCCGCTCGTCTGATCGAGTACGGTGATGTCGACGTGATGGTGGCCGGTGGCTCCGAGGCGACCGTGTCGCCGCTGGGCCTGGGCGGTTTTGCCTCGGCTCGCGCTCTGTCGACGCGCAACGATGATCCCAAGACGGCTTCGCGCCCCTGGGACAAGGACCGCGATGGCTTTGTGCTGGGCGAGGGTTCCGGTGTGCTGGTGCTCGAAGAGTACGAGCATGCCAAGCAGCGCGGCGCCAAGATCTATGCCGAGCTGATCGGCTTCGGCATGGGCGCCGATGCGTACCACATGACCGCGCCGAATGTGGACGGTCCCAAGCGTTCGATGAAGGCCGCCCTGCGCAACGCCGGCATCAACGCCGACCAGGTGCAATACATGAACGCCCACGGCACGTCGACGCCGCTGGGTGATGTGAACGAGAGCAATGCCATCAAGCTGGCTTTTGGCGACCATGCCAAGAGCCTGGTGGTCAGCTCGACCAAATCGATGACCGGGCATCTGCTCGGTGGCGCGGGGGGCATCGAATCGGTGTTCACCGTGCTGGCCGTGCGCGACCAGATCGCGCCGCCCACGATCAATATCTTCAACCAGGACCCCGAGTGCGACCTGGACTACTGCGCCAACGAGGCGCGGCCGATGAAGATAGACATTGCCGCGAAGAACAACTTCGGCTTCGGTGGCACCAACGGCACGCTGCTGTTCAAGCGCGTCTGAAGCCATTCTCACCCTGGGCAGGCCATGCGCCACCCGCCGGCGTTTCAAGCTGAAGCGGCCTCAGGCCGGGCCTGGTGCCTGGCCTGGGCGCTGTTGGTGACGCTCGCCTCGGCCAGTGTGCTGGCCTGGCTGCTGCAGAGGATGAACCTGCCGGTCGCGCTCCTGCTTCTCGCGGCTCCGCTGGGCTTGCTGGCCGGATGGCGCTTGCATCGCCAGCCCACGCTCAGCCTGCGCTGGGATGGTCAGACCTGGCTGCTGGGCCCGGCCAGCAGCCGCGGCAGTGAGGCCCGCCAGGGCAGCTTGCGGCCCATGCTCGATCTCGGCGAATGGATGCTGCTGCGCTTTGCCGATTGTCCCGAACGCCGCTTCGGTCAGGGGCGCAGCTACCTGGCCCTGTCTCGCGCCGATATGCCCCAGCAATGGCCGCTGTTGCGCCTCACGCTATATTCGGCGGCCGGCCTTGCCGAACACGCCCATCACCCAGAGTCCGCCCCCATCCGATGAGCACCGAAGATTCCGATGCCCTGCTGGTCGAGCGCGTGCAGCGCGGCGACGTCAAGGCATTCGAGATGCTGGTCGTCAAGTACCAGCGCCGCGTCGAGCGCCTGATCGGCCGCATGGTGCGCGATGTGGACCTGGTGCAGGACATCGCCCAGGAAACCTTTCTGCGCGCCTACCGCGCCATGCCCAAGTTCCGTGGCGACAGCGCCTTCTACACCTGGCTGTACCGCATTGCGGTGAATACGGCCAAGAAGTTCTTGCTCGAGCTCAAGCGCGATCCCACTGTCTCCGAGTCTTCCCTTAGGTCAAAGGATGACGACGACGAAACTTCCCGCACCGAGAACGAACTAAGCGATGCCTCCACACCGGAAGCCGAGCTGGCCAGCAAGGAAATTGCGACCGCGGTGAACGCGGCGGTGGAGGCCTTGTCCGAAGATCTGCGGCAGGCCATCGTGCTGCGCGAGATCGAAGGCCTGAGTTACGAAGAGATAGCCGAAGCGATGAATTGCCCGATAGGGACCGTCAGGTCGCGCATCTTTCGCGCGCGTGAAGCGATTGCCGCACGGCTGCGGCCCTTGCTCGACACGCGCGATGGCGCGCGCTGGTGAGGCCCTGTCATGAACAGTCTGGAGTCAAGCATGTCACCCCAAGAATCTCCCTCTTCCAAGGCGCCCGAGGCGCAGGGCCTGTCGGCGCTGATGGATGGGCAGGCCAGCGCGGCCGAGGTCAAGGCCCTGTGCGAGGCCTGGGGGCAGGACGAGGGGCTGCAGCAGGACTGGCAGCTCTACCACCTGATCGGCGACACCCTGCGCTCCGACGAGCTGGCCCAGCAGCCGGGGCACGATGCCCGCTTCCTGAGCCGCCTCAGCGCCCAGCTGGCGCTGGAACCGGTGGTGCTGGCGCCGCAGGCCGCAGCAGCGCCTGCTGCTGTGATACCGGTCCGCAAGCGCGCCCGCTGGGCCGCGCCGATGACGGTGGCCGCAGGATTCATGATGGTGGCCGGCGCCCTGGTGGTGCTGCAGGGCAATGGCATGCTGGAGCAGGGCGCCGTATCGACCTTGGCCCAGGCCGAAAACGCAGGCGCGCGCACCATCGCTGCATCTTCGCTGGCCGCCTCGCCGCAGCCGGATGTGGGCGTGGTCGCCGTGGGCGGGCCGGTCAACGCCCTGGTGCAGACCTACCCGGCCAACCAGCAACTGGTGCGCGATGCGCGGCTGGACCGCTATCTGCAGGCGCACAAGGACATCGGGGCCGGCACGGCCCTGGGCGTGTCCACCGGCTATCTGCGCAACGCCAGCTACGACACGCCCCAACCCTGAGCCTGACCTTCACATGCGTTTTTTCGCGATCGCCTCTGTTGCGCTGTGCCTCGCTCTCGGGGCATGCAGTTCGCAGGCCCAGGTGGCCGCGCCTGGTAAACCGGCCTCGGGGGCAGAGCTCGATGCCGGCTCGGTGCGCGCCTGGTTGTCGCGCATCCACGAGGCGGCGGGGCGGCGCGACTTCTCCGGCACTCTGGTCGTCAGCGCCGGTGGCGGCGTGCACAGCGCCCGCATCGTCCATGTCTGCAATGGTGCTGAGCGCTACGAGCGCATAGACGCGCTCGACGGCCAGCCGCGCCAGATCTTCCGCCAGAGCCGTGTCGTCCACACCTTCTGGCCCGACAGCCGCACGGTGCTGATCGAGCAGCGCGACAGTCTGTCCGACTTCCCGGCGCTGCTGCATGGCGGGGCCGATCGAATTGCCGACTTTTATGTCCTGAGGAAGCTGGGCACCGACAGGGTTGCCGGCCACGAGGCCGATGTGTTGCTGCTCGTTCCGCGCGATGGCGCACGCTTTGCGCATCGTTTGTGGGCCGAGCGCAAGACCGGCCTGCTGCTGCGCGCCGAGGTGCTGGGCGAGCGCGAGGAGGTGCTGGAGTCTTCGGCCTTCTCCGAGCTGGTGATGGGCAGCAAGCTCAGCGTCGATGGCCTGATGCAGAGCATGCCCAAGCTGGACGGCCTGCGCGTGATTCGCAAGGTCAACACGCCGGTCAAGCTGGAGCAGGAGGGGTGGATGCTGCGCGAGCTGGTACCCGGTTTCCAGCAGGTCAGCAGCGTCAAGCGGCCCATGCCGGGCGAGGCCGATGGCGATGCCGGCGGCAGCGCCTTGCAACTGGTGTTCTCCGACGGCATGACCTATGTCTCGCTGTTCATCGAGCCCTATGTCGCCGCCAGGCAGCAAAAGGCGCTGCAGACGGCCATGGGCGCCACGCAGACCCTGATGCGCCGCCAGGGCGACTGGTGGATCACCGTCATGGGCGATGTGCCCATGCCCACGCTCCAGCGCTTCTACGCGGCGCTGGAGCGCAAGCGCTAGCCCGGATTTACCACCCTTTGTCTTTTCTTCTTCAAGCGAATGAACTCTTCGAGGTTGACGACGATGAACGCTAAACCCGCAACGGATCTGCGCCGCTGGGTGCTGACCCTGTCCACCGGCCTGCTGCTGGGCACCGCCCTGGTGTTGACACCTGGCACCAGCCATGCCCAGGGCAAGGAGTTGCCCGACTTCACCGAGCTGGTGGAGCGCTCCGGGCCAGCGGTGGTGAACATCCGCACGATCGAGCGCATGCGCCCTGAGGTGGACGAGCAGATTCAAGAGCAAATGCAGGAGTTTTTTCGGCGGTTCTACGGTAGGCCTGGACCAGCGCCGGATCAGCGTCGCGGTCAGCCGCGCAATGAAGAGGACCTTCCGCAGCGCCGCGGTGTCGGCTCGGGCTTCATCATCAGCGCCGACGGCTTCGTGATGACCAATGCCCATGTGGTGGACGGCGCCGACGAGGTCATCGTCACGATGACCGACAAGCGCGAGTTCAAGGCCAAGCTGATCGGCGCCGATGCGCGCACCGATGTGGCGGTGGTCAAGATCGAAGGCGCTGGGCTGCCGCATGTGAAGTTTGGCGACGTGGGCAGGCTCAAGGTCGGCGAATGGGTGATCGCCATCGGCTCGCCGTTCAATCTCGACAACACGGTCACCGCCGGCATCGTCAGCGCCAAGGCGCGCGACACCGGCGAGCTGCTGCCCTTCATCCAGACCGACGTCGCCATCAACCCCGGCAACTCGGGTGGCCCGCTGATCAATATGCGCGGCGAGGTGGTGGGCATCAACTCGCAGATCTACAGCCAGTCGGGTGGCTATATGGGCATCTCGTTCGCGATCCCGATCGACGAGGCGATGCGCGTGGCCGACTCGCTGCGCAGCAATGGCCGCGTCGTGCGCGGCCGCATCGGCGTGGGCATTGGTGACGTCAGCAAGGAGGTGGCCGAGGCCATCGGGCTGGGCAAGCCCACCGGCGCCGCGGTCAGCACGGTCGAGGCCGGCAGCCCGGCCGACAAGGCTGGTGTCGAGGGCGGTGACATCATCACCAAGGTGGACGGCAAGACGATAGAGAAGTCCGGCGACCTGCGCCGCCTCATCAGCGGCATCAAGCCCGGCACCAAGGCCAGCCTGCAGGTGTTCCGCCGTGGCGCCTACAAGGAACTGAGCGTCACCGTGGCCGAGATGGAGGCCGAGCAGCGCCCGCGCCGCCGGGTCGAGAGCGACAGCAAGGCCGCGCCCGCGCAGCCCGCCGTGCTGGGCCTGACCGTGGCCGACCTGACGGATGCCCAGCGCAAGGAGCTGAAGCTGAAGATAGGCGTGCGTGTCGAGAGCGCCGATGGTGCGGCCGCACGTGCCGGCCTGCGCGAGGGCGACATCATCCTGGCCGTGGACAACACCGAGATTGCCAGCGCCAAGCAGTTTGGCGCGCTGGTCTCCAAGCTGGAGAAGGCCAAGGTCGTGACGATGCAGGTGCGGCGCGAAAATGCGGTCAGCTTTGTGCTGGTGAAGCCGGCCAAATAAGCGGCTCCGGCGGCGCCGGCCGGGTTGAATCTCAACCCACTGCGCCGCCGGGTCTTTTCACGATGTGAATTTTGGCTAGTATATTTAGGACCGTCAGATACCGACCATGTTGACAACTCGGACGCGGAAGTAGTCGGTGATCACTCACATAGGGAGGGCAGGCGGCGGATTGAACTGCTTCTCGGATAGAATGCAGGCCACTGAGCCCGACTTTTGACGCTGGCACGGTCGGATCTCTCAAGCGCCCCGGGCTATCCCCAAGTCATCCACAACATCCTGTTGATAACTTGTGAATAACTTCGGTGTTGGTGGGTTGCAACGTCGGGTTTTCGAGCCTCGCCACGGTTTTCAGACCGGCGGTTTTGGCTACAATGAAGGCCCAACAAGCAGTTGCCAAAAGTTTTGTTGGAAGGCGCGTCACCGATTCGACGTGCCTTTTTTTTGACTTCAGCAAGGCCTTTCCAAGGCCATCACATCGCTTCGCGATTGAGAGCTTGCGCTGCAACGGCTACGCCGTTGTGTCTCCCGACTCGGCGCAAAAAAGATCAGCATGAACCACATCCGCAATTTCTCCATCATCGCCCACATTGACCACGGCAAGAGCACGCTGGCGGATCGCATCATTCAACGCTGTGGGGGGCTGTCCGATCGGGAGATGGAGGCGCAGGTGCTGGACTCGATGGACATCGAGAAAGAGCGCGGCATCACCATCAAGGCACAGACCGCCGCGCTGCAGTACAAGGCACGCGACGGCAAGACCTACAACCTGAACCTGATCGACACGCCGGGGCATGTGGACTTCTCGTATGAAGTGAGCCGCTCGCTGTCGGCCTGCGAGGGCGCGCTGCTGGTGGTTGATGCCAGCCAGGGCGTGGAAGCGCAGACGGTGGCCAATTGCTACACCGCGCTGGAGTTGCACGTCGAGGTCGTGCCGGTGCTGAACAAGATGGATCTGCCCAACGCCGATCCGGACAACGCCAGGGCCGAGATCGAGGACGTGATCGGCATCGACGCGACCAACGCGATTCCCTGCAGCGCCAAGACCGGCGAGGGCATTGACGAGATCCTGGAAGCGGTGATCACCCGCATGCCGCCGCCGCGTGGCGTCGTCGAAGCACCGCCGCGGGCGATGATCATCGACAGCTGGTTCGACAACTATGTCGGCGTGGTGATGCTGGTGCGTGTGGTCGACGGCGTGCTCAAGAAGAGCGAGCGCATCCGCATGATGGCCACCAATGCCGTCTATCCGATCGAGCAGATGGGCGTGTTCACGCCGCACTCGACGCCGCGCGAGCAGCTCAGCGCCGGCGAGGTGGGTTTCATCATTGCCGGCATCAAGGAGTTGCAGGCGGCCAAGGTCGGCGACACCATCACGCTGGACAAGAAGCTGCCCAACAACCTGGGCCCGGCCACCGAGGCGCTGCCCGGTTTCAAGGAGATCCAGCCCCAGGTCTTCGCCGGTCTGTACCCGACCGAGTCCAGCGAATACGACTCGCTGCGCGATGCGCTTGAAAAGCTCAAGCTCAATGATTCGTCGCTGCACTACGAGCCCGAGGTGTCGCAGGCGCTGGGCTTCGGCTTCCGCTGCGGCTTCCTGGGCCTCTTGCACATGGAGATCGTGCAGGAGCGGCTGGAGCGCGAATTCGACCAGGACCTGATCACCACCGCGCCCAGCGTGGTCTATCAGGTGCAGATCGGCGACGGCACGATCATGGAAGTGGACAACCCCTCCAAGGTGCCGGAGCAGGGCAAGATCGTCGAGATCCGCGAGCCCATCGTCACCGTGCATCTGTTCATGCCGCAGGACTATGTCGGTCCCATCATGACCCTGGCCAATCTGAAGCGCGGTGTGCAGCTGAACATGGCCTACCACGGCCGCCAGGTCAAGCTGACCTATGAGATGCCGCTGGCCGAGATCGTGCTGGACTTCTTCGACAAGCTCAAGAGCGTGTCGCGCGGCTATGCCTCGATGGACTACGAGTTCAAGGAGTACCGCGCGGCCGATGTGGTGAAGGTGGACATGCTGATCAACGGCGACCGCATCGACGCGCTGTCGCTGATCGTGCACCGCTCGCAGGCCCAGTACCGCGGCCGCCAGGTGGCCGCCAAGATGCGCGAGATCATCCCGCGCCAGATGTATGACGTGGCCATCCAGGCCGCCATTGGTGCCACCATCATCTCGCGCGAAGACATCAAGGCGCTGCGCAAGAACGTGCTGGCAAAATGCTATGGCGGCGACATCTCGCGCAAGCGCAAGCTGCTCGAAAAACAAAAGGCCGGCAAGAAGCGCATGAAACAGATCGGCTCCGTCGAGGTGCCGCAAGAGGCTTTCCTGGCCATTCTCCAAGTGGAAGATTGATGAGTGCAATCACCGGAATTTTTTACGCGGTGCTGATCGCCTACCTGGGCGGCTGGTACATGGGCTCCTGGAGCGGCAATTTCTCGCTGCTGCTGTTCGTGATGTCGCTGGTCACGCTGGGGTACTGGCTGGCAGAGCGCTTCTATTTCCTGCCGGCCCGCGTGGCCGGTGCGGCCAAGCTCGAAGCGCAGGACGCAGCGCGCCGTGAAGAACTGAAGCGCCAGGGCATTGCCCGCGTCGACGGCGATGTGGCCGGCGCGCGTGACGAGATCCTGCGCCAGCCCTGGTGGCTGGACTGGACGGCCGGCCTGTTCCCGGTCATCCTGGCCGTGTTCCTGTTGCGCTCCTTCCTGTTCGAGCCGTTCAAGATTCCGTCCGGCTCCATGGTGCCCACGCTGCTGGTCGGCGACCTGATCCTGGTGAACAAATTCCACTACGGCGTGCGCCTGCCGGTGATCAACAAGAAGATCATCGCCAACCACGACGTGCAGCGTGGCGACGTGATGGTGTTCCGCTACCCGGAAGATCCCAGCATCGACTTCATCAAGCGTGTGGCCGCCATTCCCGGCGACGAGATTCGCTACACCAACCAGCGCCTGTATATCAACGGCGTGGCCACGGAAGTGCAGCCCAAGGGTGACTTCTACGATGAGAGCGGCATGCGCTACAAGCCCTGGTTCACCGAGAAGCTGGGTCAGGTGGAGCACGAGATTCTGGTCGATCCGAAGCGCCAGTCCATCTACCGCCCCGACCGCAAGGACGGCCCGTTCCCGTTCCAGGACCAGTGCCAGTACACCGCCGAGGGCGTGACCTGCAAGGTGCCGGCCGGCCACTACTTCATGCTGGGCGACAACCGTGACGATTCGCGCGATTCCCGCTACTGGGGCTTTGTGCCGGACGAGAATATCGTCGGCCGGGCCTTCTTTGTCTGGATGAATTTCGGTAATCTCAAGCGTATCGGCGCGTTCCATTGAGCGCGTCCCGCGGTGGACAATCCTCGAAGGTGCAGATCTTGATGCGGCAACAACAACGTGGCGTGACGATGCTGGGCCTGGTGTTCTGGGCCATCGTGATCGGCTTTGCGGGCCTGATCACGATCAAGGTCCTGCCCACGATGAACGAGTACTACACGATACGCAGCGCGATCAACAAGATCGCCAAGTCCAATCCGCCGACGGTGGCGGCGGTGCGCGGCGAGTTCGACCGCCAGCAACAGATCGAGTATTCGATCAGCAGCATCAGCTCGAAAGACCTGGAGGTCACCAAGGAGGGTGACAAGGTCGTGATCAGCTTTGCCTACGACAAACAAATTGCCCTGATGGGCCCGGTTTTTCTCTTGATCAAGTACGAAGGGCGGTCCGAATAGTGCCGGTGCGGGCGGGCGCAGCAGCGCCTGGCCTGCCTGAGCACTGCTGCGGGCCAACAGATATTGCATGAGTCAGTTGCTTGAAACTCTGCAAGACCGGCTGGGCTATCGCTTCAAGCAGCCGGCTCTCCTGAAGCGTGCGCTGACGCACCGCAGCTTTGGCGCAGACCACAACGAGCGGCTCGAATTCCTCGGTGACACCGTGCTCAGCCTGGCCGTGTCCAGCCTGCTGTACGAACGCTTCCAGGGCTCCGACGAGGGCGATCTGACACGCGTACGAGCACATCTGGTGCGCGAGGACAGCCTGCACCGCCTGGCCCTGGGCCTGGGCCTGCCGCAGGTGCTCAAGCTCAGCGAAGGCGAGGCCCGGGGCGGTGGTGCCCAGCGCCCGTCCATCCTGGCCGATGCGCTGGAGGCACTGATAGGCGCGGCATTTGTCGAGGGTGGCTATGAGGCAGCCCAGGGCGTGGTGCAGCGCTTGTTTGCCGATGTCATTGCCAACACCGGCATGGACAACTGGGCCAAGGATCCAAAGACCGAACTGCAGGAATGGCTGCAGGCGCGCCGCCTGCCGGTGCCCGACTACCGCATCATCGAAACCCGTGGCCAGGCCCATGCCCAGACCTTTGCGGTCGAATGCGTGGTGCCGGCCCTGGCCGTCACCCAAAGCGGCGAAGGCCGTTCGCGCCGTGCTGCCGAGCAAGACGCTGCCAAGCGTGTGCTGGACGAACTGAAATCCCGTGACCGGCCCGGCAGCGGCCTGCGCGACTGAATACCGGTCACAACTCTCAATCAGTTGGGGCCAGAGCTTGCCTTGGCGGCAAGGTCTGACCCGCAAAGGAACCAGCTTGAACAACCATCCCGAATTGCCTCCCGAACCTCACGATGATCTGCCTGATGAAGAGCAGGACGACGTGCAGGGCGGTGTGGGCGAGCCCCCCGAGTACGACAGCAATGGCCGCCGCTGCGGCCTGCTGGCCATTGTCGGCCGGCCCAATGTCGGCAAGTCCACACTGCTGAACGCCCTGGTCGGCCAGAAGGTCAGCATCACCTCGCGCAAGGCGCAGACCACCCGCCACCGCATCACCGGCGTGCGCACGGTCGAGGATTCGCAGTTCGTGTTCGTCGACACGCCCGGCTTCCAGACCAAGCATGGCACGGCGCTGAACCGCAATCTGAACCGCACCGTGCTGTCCTCGCTGTCCGATGTGGACGTGGTGCTGTTCATGGTCGAGGCCTGCCGCTTCAACACCGATGACGCCAAGGTGCTGAGCCTCTTGCCCGAGCACAAGCCGGTCATCTTGATCGCCAACAAGCTCGACGCAGTGAACCGCCGCGCCGACATGGTGCCCTGGCTGAAGGCGATGCAGGAGCGCCGCAACTTCAGCGAATTCGTGCCGCTGTCGGCGCAGAAGCCCAGCGATGTCGAGCGCCTGTTCGCCATCCTCAAGCCCTATTTGCCCGAGCAGGACTGGTTCTACGAGGAGGACGCGCTGACCGACCGCAGCGACCGCTTCCTGGCCAGCGAAATCATCCGCGAGAAGCTGTTCCGCCTGACCGGCGACGAGCTGCCCTACAACTGCACCGTGGTGATAGACAAGTTCGAGGAAGAAGGCCATCTGAAGCGCATCGCCGCCTCCATCGTCGTCGAGCGCGATGCCCACAAGGGCATGATCATCGGCGGCGGTGGCGAGCGCCTGAAGCGCATAGGCTCCGAGGCGCGCCAGGAGCTGGAAACGCTGATGGACTCCAAGGTCTATCTGGAGCTGTGGGTCAAGGTCCGTTCCGGCTGGGCCGACAGCGAGGAACATCTGCGGTCCTACGGCTACGAGTGAACGCTACGCGCGTCTCGGCCCGGGCGCCAAGAGCGCACGCGACGCAACCTGCGTTCGTGCTGCACCACTACGACTGGAGCGAGACCAGTCTGATACTCGACCTGTTCACCCGTGAACTCGGTCGCGTGGCCGTGGTGGCCAAGGGTGCCAAGAGGCCCTACTCGCAGCTGCGGGCCGTGCTGCTGCCCTTCCAGCGCATCAATGTCAGCCTGTCCAAGGGCAGCAAGACGGAGGAGGGCGCGGCCGAGGTCTTGACCCTGCGTAACGCCGAGTGGGCCGGTGGTGCCACCCTGCCCGGCGGGGCCGCCATCTTCTCCGGCTACTACCTGAACGAGCTGCTGCTCAAGCTGCTGGCGAGGCAAGACCCGCACCCGCTGCTGTTCGACGCCTATGCCCAGGCCCTGCCGCAGCTGCATGCCGAGGACGACGCCAGCAGCCAGGCCGGCCTGCGGGCCTTCGAGCTGGTGCTGCTGCGCGAGATCGGCCTGCTGCCAGATCTGAGCCTGGCCACCACCACGCAGCAGGCGCTGCGGCCGGATCGCGACTACGCGCTGTCACCGCAGTCCGGCGTGATCGCTCCCGCCGGCGACGAGCCCCGGCTCAGCGGCGCCACCCTGATCCATCTGCAGGCGGCCCTGGAGCATGGCAGCCATGCGGCGCTGCTGCAGGCCTGCGGCACCGCCTTGCCGGCCCTGCGCGCGGCATTGCGCGGCCTGCTTCACTATCATCTGGGCCATGCGCCGTTGCGCACCCGGCAGGTGATGCTGGATCTGCAAAAACTCCTGGAAGTCAAAACGCCATGAATCCTCTTGTCGCCCCGGAATCCGGCTCGCACGGTGGCCGCACCGCGCTGTCGGTCAACGTCAACAAGGTCGCCCTGCTGCGCAACACCCGGCACCTCGGCATCCCCAGCGTCACCAGGGCCGCCCAGCTGTGCCTGGAGGCCGGCGCGCAGGGCATCACCGTCCACCCGCGGCCCGATGAGCGCCATATCCGCGCTCATGACGTGCGCGAGCTGGCCGAGCTGCTCAAGGCCTGGCCCCAGGTCGAGTACAACATCGAGGGCAACCCGACGCAGAACCTGATGGACTTCGTGCGCGAGTTCCGGCCGCACCAGGTCACCTTCGTGCCCGACGCCGAGGACCAGTTCACCTCCGACCATGGCTGGAACCTGCCGGCCGACATGGCAAGGCTGAAGCCGTTGATCGCCGAATGCAAGGCCCTGGGCGTGCGGGTCAGCCTGTTCATGGACCCGCTACCTGAGGCCATGCCCCTGGTCGCCGAGCTGGGTGCCGACCGCATCGAGCTCTACACCGAGACCTATGCCAGCGCGCATTTGCAAGGGGAGGGCACCGAGCGTGAAGCCGCGGTGCTGGCCGGCTTCACCGCCACCGCGCGGGCGGCGCTGGCCATAGGCCTGGGCATCAACGCCGGCCACGACCTGAACCGCGACAATCTGACGCGCTTTTTGCGCGAGGTGCCGGGTGTGCTGGAGGTGTCGATCGGCCATGCGCTGATCGCCGATGCGCTGGAGCTGGGCTATGCCGAGACGGTGCGCGACTACCAGCGTTGCATCCAGCGGGCCTTTGCCGCGCCATGATTTACGGCATCGGTACGGACATCTGTGACCTGCGCCGTATGCGCGCAACGCTCGACCGCCGCGGCGAGCGCTTCGCCGAGAAGGTGCTGGGCCCGCATGAGCTGGCCGTGTTCCGCGCCCGCCGCGCGCGTGTCGAGGCGCGGGGGCTGAGCTTTCTGGGCACGCGTTTTGCGGCCAAGGAGGCCTTCTCCAAGGCCATCGGTCTGGGCATGCGCATGCCCATGACCTGGCGGGCCTGTGAGATCGTCAACGCCGCCAGCGGCAAGCCCGAGATACGCCTGCATGGCGAGCTGGCCGAGTGGTTTGCCGCCAAGGGCCTGCGTGCCCATGTCACCGTCACCGACGAAACCGAATACGCCGCTGCCTTCGTGGTGGTGGAAACCATTTGAGAAGAGACGACCTCATGACCGAGCTACAACACGCCCCCGTGATACTGGACATCGCCGGCCTGGCCTTGACCGATGACGACCGCCGCCGCCTCCAGCACCCGCTGACCGGCGGCATGATTCTGTTCAGCCGCAACTGGCAGAGCCGTGCGCAGCTGACCTCGCTGTGCGCCGAGGTCAAGGCCCTGCGGCCCGATCTGCTGATCACCGTCGATCATGAGGGCGGCCGCGTGCAGCGCTTCCGCAGCGACGGCTTCACCCACCTGCCCGCGATGCGTGACCTGGGCGAGTTGTGGATGCAGGACGCGATGCGCGCCACCAATGCCGCCACCGCCGCTGGCTATGTGCTGGGCGCCGAGCTGCGCGCCTGCGGCGTCGATCTGAGCTTCACGCCGGTGGTCGATCTGGACCATGGCCGCAGCGAGGTCGTCGGCAACCGGGCCTTCCATCGCGACCCGCGCGTCGTCTCGCTGCTGGCCAAGAGCCTGATGCACGGTCTGCTGCAGTCCGGCATGGCCAATTGCGGCAAGCATTTCCCGGCCCACGGCTATGCCCAGGCCGATTCGCATGTGGCCGCAGCCGTCGACAAGCGCTCGCTGAAAGCCATCCTGGCCGAAGACGCCAAGCCCTATGACTGGCTGTCCACCAGCCTGACCTGCGTGATGCCCGCGCACGTGACCTATCCCAAGGTCGATGCCCTGCCGGCCGGCTTCTCGGCCCGCTGGCTGAAAGACATCCTGCGCGGCCAGCTGGGCTTCAACGGCGCCATCTGCTGCGATGACCTGAGCATGGAGGGCGCCCGCATTGCCGGCAACCCGACCGAGGGTGCCATCACCGCACTGAACGCCGGCTGCGATCTGGTGCTGCTGTGCAATCAATCGAAGATCGATGGCGGCAAGCCGGTCGATGTGCTGCTGGACGGCCTGGCCAAGGCCCTGAAAGCCGGCCGCTGGCAGGCCGAACCCGACAGCGAGGCTCGCCGCCTGGACCTGCTGCCGCAGACCGTGCCGCTGACCTGGGACGAGCTGATGCACCAGCCGGCTTACCAGCATGCGTTGGAGCGGTTGCCGTAAGCCAGCGCTGACGAGGCAGGGCGAAAAAAAGCCGCCTGGCATGCCAGGCGGCTTTTTTTTCCAGTCAGTTGAGGTCAGAGCTGCGTAGCAGGTCTGACCCGCAAGACCTTATTTTTGCTCGAACGGCAAGGTGATTTGCGCCAGGTTCTTGCGCGTCTCGACCAGCACCAGCGGGCCCTGATCGATCTGCTCGACCGGCTTGGGCTCGCGCGGCACATGCACGGGCTTGGGCTCGGCGGCCATCGCTTCCTGCACGGCGCGGATCTTGTCGGCGTCGGAGTTGACCCACTGCAGGCCGGCATTGGCCGCCACAGCGTTCAGGTCCTCGATCGGCAGGGCGAAGGCTTCCACCACCACCGGCGCGGCGACGGGCGCCGCCGCCACGGGGGCAGGTACAGGTGCAGCGGCGGGAGCCGGGGCCGGTGCTGCCACCGGCTCGGCCACTGCTTCCACGGGAGCCGCCTCTGGAGCGACCGCCGGAGTGACCACCGGAGCAACAAAGGCCGAGGCCTCGATCGGGCGGGCGACCATCACTTCGATCGCTGCAGGTTCTTCGACGGCAGGCGAGATGGCTTCGGCCGGAGCCTCGGCAACAGCTTCTGCGGCAGCTTCACCGGCGACGTTCTCTTCACCTTCGGCGCGGTCGCGACGGGGGCCACGATCACGGCCGCGACCACGGTTGCGGCGGCCTTCGCGGGCCTGGCCTTCACCTTCAGCAGCGCCTTCGCTGCCTTCGGCGGCGACCGCGTCCTGGGCTTCGGCATTGGCCGGCTCGGCGGAGGCAGCAGCGCTGTCGCCCGGCAGCGCACCATCGGCATCGCTGCCCGTGCCTTCGGCGCGGGTGTCGTCACGGTCGCGGCCACCACGGCGGCGGCGGCGGCGGCCGCCTTGGCGTTCGCCTTGCTCTTCACCGGCTTCGGCGCCTTCGGCGGCCGGGGCGGTGTCGGCAAAGGCGGGTTGGGCACCGGCTTCGGCGCTCAACTCGGCCACGCCTTCAGCGCTGCGCTCATCGTTGCGCGGGCCGCGCTCGGCACGGTCACCACGTCCACGGCCACCGCGCTCGCCACGTTCGGCGCGCGGTGCGCGGGCTTCCTCGGCACCGGCAACTGCAACGCCGGCAGCCACGGCGGCGCCAGCGGCGACGTCCAGGCCCTCGGTGCGCTCGCCGCGCTCACCACGTTCGCGACGCGGACGGCCACCGCCTTCGCGGTTGTCCGGGCGGGCGTCACGCTCGCCACGGCCACCACGGCCGCCTTCACGCTGACCGTCACGGCCTGCGGACTCGGCGCGTGCGCCTTCCGGTTTGCCGTCACGGCCGCCATCACGTCCACCACGGCCGCCTCGGCCGCCGCGTTCGTTGCGATCGCCACGGCCGCGCTGGCCGTCACGGCCTTCGCGGGCCGGCTTGGCTTCGGGGCTGGCCACGACGGGCTTGACCGGAGCCGGTGCCGGAGCGGCAGTCTCGCCACCGCCGAACAGGCTCTTGATCCAGCCGAAGAAACCACCACCCGCGGCAGCAGGTGCGGCCACTGGCGCGGGAGCCGCCACCGGTGCCGCCACCGGGGCGGGCGCGGGAGCAGGCTTGGGCACGGCCACAGGCGCGGGCGTCTCGGGCAGGATGCCCTTGATGACCGGCTCCTGCTTGGCCTTGGCCTTTTCGCGACGGGTGATGCCCACCTCGTCTTCCGGCTCTTCGATCATTGTGTAGCTGGCCTGCAGATTCTCCAGGCGCGGGTCGTCGTGGCGCAGGCGTTCCAGCTTGTAGTTCGGGGTGTCGAGGTGCTTGTTGGGCACCAGCAGCACGGTGATGCGCTGCTTCATCTCGATCTTGGTGATTTCGGTGCGCTTCTCGTTCAGCAGGAACGAGGTCACTTCCACCGGCACCTGCACGTGCACGGCGGCGGTGTTGTCCTTCATCGACTCTTCCTGGACCATGCGCAGGATCTGCAGCGCGCTGGACTCGGTGTCGCGGATGTGGCCGGTGCCGTTGCAACGCGGGCAGGTGATGTGGCTGCCCTCAGACAGCGCCGGGCGCAGGCGCTGGCGGCTCAGTTCGAGCAGGCCGAATTTGCTGATGGAGCTGAACTGCACGCGGGCGCGGTCGGAGCGCAGCGCATCGCGCAGGCGCTGTTCGACCTCGCGGCGGTTCTTGCTCTCTTCCATGTCGATGAAGTCGACGACGATCAGGCCGCCCAGGTCGCGCAAGCGCATCTGGCGCGCGATTTCATCGGCGGCTTCCAGATTGGTGCGGGTGGCGGTTTCCTCGATGTCGCCGCCGCGCGTGGCGCGGGCCGAGTTGACGTCCACCGACACCAGCGCTTCGGTGTGGTCAATCACGATGGCGCCGCCGGACGGCAGGTTGACCGTGCGCGAGAACGCGGTTTCGATCTGGTGCTCGATCTGGAAGCGGCTGAACAGCGGCGCGTCGTCACGGTAGCGCTTCACGCGATTGGCCGTTTCGGGCATCACGTGGTTCATGAATTGTTGAGCCTGCTCGAAGATGTCGTCCGTATCGATCAGGATCTCGCCGATGTCGGCGGTGAAGTAGTCGCGGATGGCGCGAATCACCAGCGACGATTCCTGATAGATCAGGAAGGCGCCCTTGCTGCCCTTGGACGCGCCGTCGATGGCGGTCCACAGCTTGAGCATGTAGTTCAGGTCCCACTGCAACTCGGGGGCCGAGCGGCCGATGCCGGCGGTGCGGGCGATCAGCGACATGCCCTTGGGGTATTCGAGCTGGTCGAGGTTTTCTTTCAGCTCTTCGCGGTCTTCACCCTCGATGCGGCGCGAAACGCCACCACCGCGGGGGTTGTTGGGCATCAAGACCAGGTAGCGGCCGGCCAGCGACACAAAGGTGGTCAGTGCCGCGCCCTTGTTGCCGCGTTCTTCTTTTTCGACCTGGACCAGCAACTCCTGGCCTTCCTTGATCGCGTCCTGGATGCGGGCGGTGCGCACATCCGTGCCTTCGCGGAAGAACTGGCGCGAGATTTCCTTGAAGGGCAGGAAACCGTGGCGATCTTCGCCGTAATCGACGAAACAGGCTTCGAGCGAGGGCTCGACGCGGGTCACGACCGCCTTGTAGATATTGCCCTTGCGCTGTTCGCGGCCCTCGATCTCGGTCTCGAAGTCCACCAGCTTCTGGCCATCGACGATGGCCAGGCGACGCTCTTCAGCCTGCGTCGCATTGATCAGCATGCGTTTCATGTTCACTCTCCTCTGTGCGCGCCCGGCCTGTTTGACAGGACCTAGGTCGCGCATACATCAACGCCGCCTGCGGTCCGAGAACCGTGGGCGACTCACCGATGCACGAGAAACGTGGAGGAACCGAGTAAGGAATCGCCCTGGACTGCGCGGTTGATCGTCTAGCCGATCAAGAGGAGCAGCGTTGGCGCATGCGTGGCAGTGAAACATCAGCGCTTGTGGCCCCATCCCTTGGCGTAAGCGACGGGCGCCACGCGGCCCAGGCCTGATCCATGGCGCGGCCCGCGCCGGCATTCAGCCGGGGCAGCAAGCGTTTGGAGGGCATGGGGGAGGGATTGAAGGGGAACATCCGCTGATCACTGAACGCGGGCATGAGATCTGCAAGCTGTAATTGCGCGCCTCATGCCTATATAAACCTTTGTCTTTCCCTGTCCTGGATAGGACGGCGGGTTGGCTCGTTCTACGTTTGCTCTGCCACGTGCTGCCGCTGGCCGCGCTGTCACTTGGGGACAGCGCCCGCCCACGGCAGGGCGCGTTGCATCACCGATTTTTGACCTGTCTTGTCTTGTTCAAACCCGACGGGCCGCCACTTGCACCGCTCTTGCCCAGTTAAACTCAGGCAAATCAAATACTTACGGCGCAAACGTGGTGCAAAGCATTATAGGGCGGAAAGCAGCGGGTTCGGCCAAGGCCGCCAAGCCCGGCGGCGCAGCCCCGCGCCGAACCGGCAAAAAGCTCGCATTGGGCATACGTGTGCCCATGACCGCGCCCAAGCACACAGTGGCAAAAGCGCAGCGGCCGGCGGAACCGGCAGCACCGGCAAAAACGAGTCCCGGCGCCGCCCCGGCGGTGAAGCGCGTCACCATCGACGATGGCTCGGCCGGCCAGCGCCTGGACAACTTCCTCTTGCGCGAGCTCAAGGGCGTGCCCAAGACCCACGTCTACCGGCTGATACGCGCCGGCGAGGTGCGGGTCAACAAGGGCCGGGCCCATGCGGACACCCGGCTGGAGCTGGGCGACGAGGTGCGCATTCCGCCGGTGCGCCTGCCCGAGCGGGTGGAGAACGGTGCGCCCGCCGCGCCACCGCGCGAGTTTCCCATCGTCTTTGAAGATGAGCATTTGATCGCCATCAACAAACCGGCCGGTGTGGCCGTGCACGGCGGCAGCGGCGTCAGCTTCGGCGTGATCGAGCAGCTGCGTCAGGCCCGGCCTGCGGCCAAATTCCTGGAACTGGTGCACCGGCTGGACCGCGAAACCTCGGGCCTGCTCTTGATTGCCAAGAAGCGCAGCGCGCTGACCGGCCTGCAGACCCAGTTCCGCGAGCGCGAGACGGGCAAGACCTATGCCGCCCTCGTCATCGGCGCCTGGGACGCCTCGAACAAGGTCATCGACGTGCCGCTGCACAAGTTCCTGGACGCCGATGGCGAGCGCCGCGTGCGCGCGGTGACCTCATCGCACGATGTCAATGCCGAGGACGCACGCCGTTCGATCTCCCTGGTCCGGCTGGCCAAGGCCTTCGACGGCTTCAGCCTGCTCGACGTGACGATCAAGACAGGCCGCACGCATCAGATCCGCGTGCACCTGCAGCATGCCGGCCATCCGATCGTTGGCGACACCAAGTACGGCATCTTCGAGCTCAACCATGCCTTGGCCCGTGGCGAACGCCTGGGTGGCCACAAGTTCGAACGCATGTTCCTGCACGCCCGGCGGCTGAAGTTCAACCACCCCGCCACGGGCGAGGAGATTGAACTCGTCGCACCATTGCCTCCCGAATGCGAAGCCCTGCTCGCTGTCTTGAAAGTTTCCGCGTGAACCGACCCCGCCAGTTTGATCTGATCGTCTTCGACTGGGACGGCACCCTGTATGACTCGACGGCGCTGATCACCCGTGCCATCCAGTCCGCCTGCGCCGATGTCGGCACCGCCGTGCCCAGCGACCAGGCGGCCAGCTATGTGATAGGCCTGGGCCTGCAGGATGCGCTGCGCCATGCCGCGCCCGATCTGCCGGCCGACAAATACCCCGAGCTGGGCCTGCGCTTTCGCCATCACTATTTCGAGCGCAAGCACGAGCTGGTGCTGTTCGACGGCGTCCTGGCGATGCTGGACAGCCTGAAGGCCCGTCACCACTGGCTGGCCGTGGCCACCGGCAAGAACCGCAAGGGCCTGGACGAGGCGCTGGACAGCGCCCAGCTCAAGGGCATGTTCGACAGCAGCCGCACCGCCGACGAGACCGCCTCCAAGCCGAATCCGCAGATGCTGCTGGAGCTGATGCGCGAGCTGGGCACCGAGCCCGAGCGCACGCTGATGATTGGCGACACCACCCATGATCTGCAGCTGGCCGTCAACGCCGGCACCGCCTGCCTGGGCGTCAGCTACGGCGCGCATGAGCACGACAGCTTCCACACCTTTGCGCCCGTGCACGTGGCGCACAGCGTGGCCGAGCTGCACCAATGGCTGGACAGCCATGCATGACGCGTTGAATCCGCCGCCGACCAGCGAGCCGCTGCTGTTGTGCCGCTCCGACGAGTTGGCCGAGCGGGGCACGGCGGTCGTCTTCGATGTGTTGCAATGGGGCGAGGCGGCGCGGGCATTCGTGCTGCGCTTTGATGGCGAGGTGGTCGCCTACCTGAACCGCTGCGTCCACGTGCCCACCGAGATGGACTGGCAGCCCGGCGAATTTCTCGACAGTTCCAAGGAATACATCATGTGTTCCATCCACGGCGCGGCCTACGAGCCACGCACCGGGCAGATCGTGTCCGGCCCCTGCTCACGCGGCAAGCTCACTCGCATCCAGGTGCAGGAGCGCGAGGGTCAGGTCTATTGGTTCCCGAACCGGGACACCAAGCCCGTCCAGGCCCTCTTCGACGACATTGAAGGCAAAGCATGAATCCGAATGATGATCTGCCCGGCGCGGTGCCCGATCCGGGGCCGGCGACTCTGAACGTGGACAACACGCCGGCGCCGCCCGGCATGGCCTCTGCTGCTGCTGCGGCACCTGCTCCGGCGGCGAGTGCTGCCCCGGCCACCCATTCGGTGGTCGGCCTGGAGCCGGTGCTGGAGCAGTTTGCGCGCGAGTACCTGCGCGACCGCCGCAGCGACCGCCGCTGGCGCAGCTTCTTTCGGCTGATCTGGCTGGGCATCCTGGCCCTGTTCGCCTGGTTTCTGTTCCTGCAGCGCCACCACACGCCATCGCCCAGCGGCCCGCACACCGCCCTGGTCGAGGTGCGCGGAGAAATCTCTGTCGACAGCGAGGCCAGCGCCGAGAACCTGCTGGCTGCGCTGCGCCCGGCCTTCGAGGACCATGGCGCCCAGGCGGTGGTGCTGCGCATGAACTCGCCCGGCGGCAGCCCGGTGCAGTCGGGCATCGTCTACGACGAGATCCGTCGGCTCAAGGCCCTGTACAAGAAGCCGGTCTATGCCGTGGTCGAGGAGATGTGTGCCTCGGGCTGCTATTACATGGCCGCCGCGGCGGATGAGATCTATGTCGACAAGGCCTCGGTGGTCGGCTCCATCGGCGTGCTGATGGACGGCTTCGGCTTCACCGGCGTGATGGAGAAGTACGGCGTCGAGCGCCGCCTGCTCACCGCCGGCGAGAACAAGGGCATGCTGGATCCGTTCTCTCCGGTCAGCGAGAAACAACGCGGCTTTGCCCAGGCGATGCTGGACCAGATCCACCGCCAGTTCATCAAGGCCGTGAAAGACGGCCGCGGCAAGCGCCTGAAGGAAACGCCGGAGACCTTCTCCGGCCTGTTCTGGAACGGCGAGGAATCGATCAAGCTGGGCCTGGCCGACAAGATCGGCAGCCTCGATTTCGTCGCCCGCGAGGTCGTCAAGGCCGAGGACGTGATCGACTACACGCCCAAGGACAATGTCGCCGAGCGCCTGGCCAAGCGCTTTGGCGCCGCCATCGGCGAGGGCTCGGTGCGGGCCATGCGGGGCGCGATCAATCTGCGCTGAACGCCCTGTGGCCATGAAAAAAAGAGCCGGAGCCCTTGCGGGTTCCGGCTCTTTGCATAGCGGGGCTTGTTGCGCCCCATCCCCGAGCGACGTCTCTTCTTATTGTTGTTGGGTCTTGCGGCGGCGCGAGACCATGCCCACCGTCAGCAGGCCGGCCATCATCAGCGCATAGGTCTCGGGTTCCGGCACCGGCGTGGTCGGCACAAAGGGCTCGTAGCCCAGCTCCAGCTTGCCATTCGGGCCCGTGCTGAGCGAGTTGGCGATCAGCGTGCCTTCCAGGTGGCCGCTGCCGATCACATTGGCGTTCACCGCCAGCACGCTGCCATTCAGGAAGGTGCTGACATTGACGTTGGTGGCATTGCTCAGGTTGTAGATCACGCGGTCGCGGTGCGAGGCCAGGCCATCGCTGGAGTTGGCCTTGTCGCCGCCCAGATCACCGGAGAACACCACGTTGGTCAGCGTGCTGTTGATCACCACATGGGCGCCGGCCTTGACGTTTTTCAGGGTGATGTTGCTCAGCGCGGTATTGCCCAGATTGAAGATCTGCACATCGGAGTTGCCGTCGCCGGTCAGTGTCACGCCACCAGCGCCCAGCGCCCAGCTGCCGATCTGCGCCTGGCCGGCCAGCGTGCTGGACAGGCCGCTCAGCTGCGTCTTGGCGCCGGCGAAGTCCAGGTAGTTGGCATTCTTGACGGCCGTGCCGTACTGCCAGCTGGCGGCGGTCAGGCTGGTGCCGTAGACGATCTGGCCCATGTTCAGCTGGCCGGACGACACCCAGGGAGCGGTGCTCGGGCCGATCGAGCCATTGGTGTTGGTGTTGTACTTCGGGCCGTTGTAGATCGAGCCGGCATTGCCCCACTGACCGGTCAGCGAGACGCTGCCGCCCACCACCAGCGACGGTGCGGTCGAGCCGAAGGCATTGCGGTAGCCGACATCGAAGCCGGAGGTCAGGTTGCCACCGACGGCCAGGCGACCTTCGACGTCGGAGGCAGCGCCGACATTGCCGAAGAAGAAGCCGCTGTAGCCGGAGGCCGGGCCGAGGTCGATCAGGGGCAGGGCGTGGGCTGCACCGCAGGCGGCGGCCAGCAGGCTCAAGGCGGCGAAACGACTCAGACTCTTTTTGATATTCATGGTGAATCTCCCTAGTGGCTTTCAGTGTTCGGCCGTGTTGAGCCGGCCAGGTGGTTTGCAATTGGTTTGCAACTGGAGCGGATTCTAGGGAGGCTAGCCGCGCTGTGATCCCCCCGGCTAAGGGGGATCACCTGGGGCGGTGTGCGTTTCTTCACGCGCTGAGAATTGGTATCTCAGTGGTTTTGTTCAGTGATCGCGTTTTGAGCAATTCAGCCCCGCAAACCTTGCCCTCACGGCGGGGTTTGCGGGCTGCGACATCAATGGTCGTGATTGCATCCTGGCCCGTGCACATGCCCGGCGTGGCCGTGGCCGTGGTCATGGTGGTCATGATCGTGCCTGTGTTCCATCACCTCGGGCAGCTGGCTCAGCAGCGCCGGCGGGTCGAAGGGTGCGACCTCGGGGGCCAGCGCGAAGTGCTGGCGCTCCAGCCACTGGGCCAGCTGGGGGTCGCCAGGCAGGCGCAGATGGTCGTCATGGGCTTCCATATGCACATGCATCTCCCCCAGCTGATGGGCCAGGCGCAGCAGGTCACCGGGCTTGCCGTGCTCGGCATTGGCGCGCACCAGCAGCAGATGCTCGGGGGCGGCCTCGACGCGCAGCAGCGAGCCGTCCTCGGCCACCAGCACATCGCCGCCGCGCAGCGTGCTGCCCTTGGGCAGGCGCAGGCCCAGCTCCAGGCCTTCGCCATTGCTCAGATTGGCCTCATGGTGCTGGCGGTGGGCAAAGGGCAGGGCCAGCACGCCGGCGCGTTTGAGCAGCACCGGGGCCAGGCCTTCGCCTTGGGGCAGGAGTTTTTGGATGATCAGCATGGGTAAGACCGGCATGAAGTGGGGTGTGGGGCAAGACTGTACGGCAAGCGGCTCGGTGGCGCCGCCGACGGCGACAATGCCCAGACAACAGGATGATCACGCAGGCACGACGATGAAACTGGCAGTTGACGTTCACTACGACGCGGAAGGCGCCCAGGCGGCCGCCGTGGCCTTCGAAGACTGGGGCGCGGCGGAGGCCCTGCGGACCTACACCACCCGCATCGCGCATGTCGAGAAAGCCCCGCGCGGCGAGTTGGACCTGCGCGAGCTGCCCTGCCTGCTGCAACTGCTGCGCGAGCACGCGCTGGACCCCGAGGTCATCGTCATCGATGGCTTCGTCCACCTCGACGCGCAGGAAACACCGGGTCTGGGCCAGCACCTTTTCCACGCCCTGGGCGGCCGCGTCGCCGTCATCGGCGTCTCGAAGACGGCGATGGCCGCAGCCACCGGAACGCCGGCGCAGTTCGAGGTGCACCGGGAAGAAGAGACCCGCCCACTGGTCGTGACCTGCGCCGGTATCGACCTTGGCTCGGCCAAGGCACGGTTGCGGGCCATGCATGGCAGGAAGCGGGTGCCGACCCTGCTGAAACTGGTGGCGAGGTTGGCCAAGGGGGCGGCTTGAGCCGCAGGTGTGAATCCGTGATGATGGAACCAGGCACCGAGGTCGACGGCAAGGCGGGTCAGGCACCGACTCAGCGCCGGGCCACCCAGTACATCGCGCCTTCGATGCCGTAGCGTTCATCGTGCGGCACCTCCGCATCGAGCTCGAAGCGGTCGCCGGCCCGCAGGTGACGCGTCGCGAAACTCTCAAAGGTTTCGTGCATGGGAACTCCTTGTGACCGGGAGAGGGCGTCAGTATCGCAACGTGGTCAGATGGTGGGGCGGCTCGGCCTGGGGATCAGCCTAGAGCGCGGCCAACACGACGCGGTTGCGCCCCGCGCGCTTGGCCTGGTAGAGCGCTTCGTCCGCGGCCTTGATCAATTGCTCGGCGTTGGCCGCCCCGGGGCCGTTCATCACGGCTGCGCCGACGCTGATGCTGAGATAGCCGCCCGAGCCCTGCGGGTGCGCAACCCGCAGCCCGGCGACCGCTTGCCTGGCGCTTTCGCCGACATGGAGGGCGCCGGCGGCTGCCGTGTCCGGGAGTATCAGGGCGAACTCTTCGCCGCCGTAGCGGGCGGCCAGGTCACCGGGCCGCTGGCAGCAGCTCTGCAGCGCGGCCCCGACCTGCCTCAGGCTCTCATCGCCCGCGTGGTGGCCGTGGTGGTCGTTGTAGCGCTTGAAGTGGTCCACATCGAGCAGCACCAGGGTCATGGCCCGCTGGTGGCGGGTCGAGATGGCCATCTGCTCGGCCAGGTACTGGTCGAAGGCGCGCCGGTTGGACAGGCCCGTCAAGCCATCTTGCAAGGAGAGTTGCAGCAGTTTGGCGTTGGCCGCGCCCAGATCGGCCGACAGTCGCACCAGGCGGGCATAGTGCCGGGTGTTCTCGCTCAGCAGCAGTATCAACAGGAAGCCTGCCGCCAGCAGGCCGTAGAGGCGGCCGGCGTACCAGCCCAGGTCGTAGCGGCCGGTGTTGAAGATGGCGGCCAGGGCAAGGTCGAACAGCCAGACGCACATCACCACCAGCAGCCAGACATCGAGCACGCTGTGGGGCCGGCGGCGCCACAGCGTCCACAACGCCAGCAGGCTCAGCAGCCCGATGCTCGTCAACACCCCGCGTCCGATCTCCGTTGTCCGGTTGCCCAGCAGGAAGACCGGCAGGTACTCGTGGCCCAGTGTGGCGCAGGCGGTGAAAGCCGAGACGAGGGCCAGCACGCCGGCAATCACCGTGAGAATGGGCCAGCGTGCCTTGCCCTGCAGCCAGTGATCGGGCCGGAGCGCATCGGGCCGGTCGCTCTTGGCGTTGGCGTAGACGATGACCAGCAGGGGGAAGCCGGCGTGCCAGAACATGTACAGGGCCGACGAGGTTTGCGCTCCTGATCCGAGCAGACCGCCAGGCGCAAACAGGCCGGGAAAGATCAGCGCGTAGGCCGTGGTGGCCGTGGCCGTGAACAGGTAGCCGCCGGCCAGTATCAGCAAGCCCACGGATCGCAGGGCGCTGAACTGCCCGAACAGCAGTACCGCCGTGATCAGGTCGAAGATCACCAGCGAGGTGACATAGATCGGCACAAAGGCCGGCACCTGTGCCAGCGGCGTGCGCACAAAGGGCAGGGCGGCCACGAAGACTGCGGCCGATACGAGGACGGCCGCCAGCGCATATTTCTTCTCCCGAGGGCCCGCCACCTTGGTGGAGAGGTGCCCCCGCGGCATCTGCGCGGTAGTGCTCAGCATAGGCCAGTCGAAGAACTGCAGTGATGTCCCTGGCTCTTGTTCTTGTGTTTGCGCTGATGATGACACAGGCGGGGCCGACCGCAACACCCGATCTGCGGGAACCTTTTTCTGCTTCTGCTGCAAGTGCTTCTCACTCAACGCTGACAGCACGGCGCGCTGCGTTCAGAATCGCCCCATCGAATTTGCCGAGGAGCATGCAATGAAGGGCGACGCCAAGGTCCTGGAGTACCTGAATCTCCAGCTGAAGAACGAGCTGACCGCGATCAACCAGTACTTTCTGCACTACCGCATGCTGGACAACTGGGGCCTCAAGCGCCTGGCCAAGCATGAGTACCAGGAGTCGATCGAGGAAATGAAGCATGCCGACAAGCTGATGACACGCATCCTGATGCTGGACGGCCTACCCAATTTGCAAGACCTGGGCAAGCTGATGATTGGCGAGACGGCCGTCGAGGTGCTGGAATGCGATCTGAAGCTTGAGCTGGGCACCCAGCCGCTGCTGCGCGACGCCATCGCCCATTGCGAGAGTGTGCGCGACTATGTATCGCGCGATCTGCTGGTCGAGATCCTGGATGACACCGAGGAGCATGCCGACCACCTGGAGACCGAGATCGAGCTGGTGGCCAAGCTGGGCGAGCAGAACTGGATGCAAAGCCAGGTGCACGAGGCCTCGTGAACGCCCTGGCGGACGCAAAACCCCTGAACCGTGGGGTTGTTCTCAGTTAACAATTGAGAAGCGTTCGCATTTCGATTAGAGTGCAGGCATCCGCTGCTAGCCCCAGGCTGCCTCGCACCATGATCGTCTGCCTCTGCCACCGAGTTTCCGACCGCGACATCAAGCGCGCCGTTGCCAATGGCGTGCACTGCTTCGAGCAAATGCAGGACGACATGCATGTGGCCTCGGCCTGTGGTGCCTGCCACGACTGCGCACGCGAGGTCTTCGATGAGGCCCTGGCGGGCCAGGCCTGCGCCGGCCATGGCACCGGCCGCGTGATCAATATCCACGCCGTCGCGGCCTGAATCTGACAGGAAAAAAGGCAGGTCCTGCGGGAGCAGGACCTGCCGAACGCGCTGGCGGACGCCACCCGGGACATTGCGGCTCGATCTGAGCCAAACGTGGGGCCGTGGCGTGGAGCCTTTTCTCTGGCGCGGACAACGCAGGCCCCGGCGAGCTGTGAGCAGCACGCGGCCCCGGCGATGTGGTGGAAGAACCGGCAGACTCCAGAGCTCGGTTCATGTCGTGCATCTTGCCGCCTCTCGGGCGGCTTGATGGGCCGAAGAGCCCCCACAAGCGCCCGCCATTTGTCTGGCGCCGGTTTCGCCCGCATTTCATCGCAGTGCCCGGTCGGACCGGCGTCATGATGTTCCAGAGAACAAGCCCATCCCGGCTCCACAAAAAATAGAGCAAGAGACATATGCAACCCGATACCTCGACAGGCACCACGATTTCCCTGTCTCGAACCGCAGACCTGATCCTGATGTTGGCGGTGTTGGCGGGGGCCCTGCTGGCGTTGGCCATCGGTCAGCAGTTCCAGCAGCTGGGACTGGCCTTCACCGGCTCGCTGGTGGTCGTGGGGCTCGCGGCGGCGGCCTTTCTCATGGCCAGGGGCACGGCCGTGTCGCGCCTGGTGCTGGCGGCGGCGGCGATGATGATGGTGGCGCTGCAGATTCAGCTGGCGCGCGGCATGCTCGAATTCCACTTCGGCGTGTTCGTCACCCTGGCCCTGCTGCTGATCTACCGCGACTGGCGTCCCATCGTCGTGGCAGCGGGGGTGATTGCTGTCCATCACCTGGGCTTTGACCGGTTGCAGGCCGGTGGCAGCGGTGTCTACTGCCTGACCGAGCCCGACTTCGGCCGCGTCATGATCCATGCCGGCTATGTGGTGGTGCAGACAGCTTTCGAGATCTATATGGCCCTGCGCCTGCGCGAGGCGGCGCAGCAGGGCGATGAACTCAGCCTGCTGGTGGATCACATCAATGCCCGTGACCAGATTGCCCTCGATGTGGGCCGGCTCGAGGCCGGCACGCCTGGCGCGGCGGCGCTGAAGGCGGCACTGATGCGCATCAACAATGCCTTGCAGCAGGTGCAGTCCACCGCGTCCAGCATCCAGGTCGCCTCGGGCGAGATTGCCTCGGGCAATCAAGACCTCAGCCAGCGCACCGAGCAGACCGCCAGCAGCCTGCAACAGACGGCCTCCAGCATGGCCCAGCTGACCGGCACGGTGGCGCAGTCGGCCGACTCGGCTGCCCAGGCCAATCAGCTGGCCGGGTCGGCGGCCGAAGTGGCGCGCCGTGGCGGCGCTGTGGTGGCCGAGGTGGTGACGACGATGGACGAGATCAATACCAGCTCCAAGCGCATTGCCGACATCATCGGCACCATCGACGGCATTGCCTTCCAGACCAATATCCTGGCGTTGAACGCGGCCGTCGAGGCGGCACGCGCGGGCGAGCAGGGCCGCGGCTTTGCCGTGGTGGCCGCCGAGGTGCGCAGCCTGGCCCAGCGCTCGGCCCAGGCGGCGCGCGAGATCAAGACGCTGATCAGCGCGTCGGTGGACCGGGTCGAGTCAGGCGCGCGGCTGGTGCAGGACGCCGGCGCGACGATGAGCGAGATCGTGGCCTCGGTGCAGCGCGTGACCGACATCATCGGCGAGATCAGCGCCGCCGCCAGCGAGCAGCGCAGCGGCATCGGCACCGTCAACACGGCGGTCAATCAGCTCGATCATGCGACACAGCAGAACGCCGCCCTGGTCGAGGAGTCGGCCGCCGCGGCCGAGTCGCTGAAAGCTCAGGCCCAGGCGCTGAGCGGCGTGGTGGGCACGTTCAGGCTGCAGCGCTGAGCAGATCCAGCAGCGTGCGCGCCACCACCTTGGTGGCGCCCCTGAGATCGCTGAGCAACACGTGCTCGTCGGCGCGCTTGGCATTGCTCTCCAGGACGGTGCGCGGGCCGGCGCCGTAGATTGCGGCCGGAATGCCCTGTTCGCCGTAGAGCCGCACATCGGTGTACAGCGGTGTGCCCGAGGTCGGGATGGGCTCGCCGAACACCGCCTCGCCGTGCTTTTGCAGCGCTTCGACCAGGGCCTTGTTCCCGGCCAGCGGCTTGAGCGCACGGGCCAGCAGCAGGCGTTTGATGTCCACGGTGACGCCCGGGCAGGCCGCAGCCGCATCGGCGATCACCTGGCGGATATGGGCCTCGACGGCCACCGGATCCTCCTCGGGAATCATCCGCCTATCGAGCTTGAATGTGACCTTGCCGGGCACGACATTGGTGTTGGTGCCGCCTTCGATGCGGCCCACGTTCAGATAGGGGTGGGTGATGCCTGCAACCGATGAGGTGACCTGCTGGTAGAGCAGGTTCTGCGCGTACAGCGCATTCAGGATGGTGACGGCCGCCTGCAGCGCATCGACGCCGGTGTGCGGGATGGCGGCATGGGCCATCTTGCCGTGCACGGTGACCTCCATCTGCAGGCAGCCGTTGTGGGCCGTCACCACCTGGTAGCTGAAGCCGGCGGCCAGCAGCAGATCGGGCTTGGTCAGCCCTTCAGCCAGCAGCCTGCCGGGGCCCAGCTCGCCGCCGAACTCCTCGTCGTAGGTGAAGTGCAGCTCGAGGCCGCCCTTCAGCGGCAGGCCCAGCGACTCCAGCGCACGCAGCGCAAAGGTGTAGCTGGCGAAATCGCTCTTGCTGACGGCCGAGGCGCGGCCGTAGAGCTTGCCATCGACCACCTCGCCGCTGTAGGGCCCGTGGCTCCAGCCCTCGCCGGGCGGCACGACATCGCCATGCGCGTTCAACGCGATCACCGGGCCACCCTCGGCATAGCGGCGGCGCACGATCAGATTGGTGATGCTTTGCAGGCCGTAGGCCTCGACCTCGGCCGCAGGCACGGCATGCTTCTCGGCCTCCAGACCCATGGCAGCCAGCAACTCGGCGGTGCGCTCGGCATGGGGCGCGTTGTTGCCCGGCGGGGTGTCGGTGGGCACCTGGACCAGGGCTTGCAGATAGCGCACCTCCTCGTCGAAGTGGGCGTCTATCCAGGCGTCGAGTTGTTCGTGCGGTGTGCTCATAGCGATTCCAGCAGGCCCTGAAAGGCCTGCACGCAGAGCTGGGCGTCGTCGTTGCTGATCGACTCCAGCGGGTTGTGGCTGATGCCCGAGTTGGCGCCGCGCAGGAACAGCATGGCCTGGGGCATCGCCTCGTGCAGCTTCATCGCGTCGTGGCCGGCCCCCGAGGGCATGCGGTGGACCGGCAGGCCCAGGCTCGCGACCACGGCCTCCCAGCGCTGCTGCCAGGCAGGATCGCTGGGGGCGGCCGAGGCGCTCTCGGTCTGCGTCAGCTGCCAATGCAGACCGCGGCGCTCGCAGATGCGCCGCAGCTCGACCTGCACATCGGCATCCAGCGCGTCACGGGCTGCATTGGTGGTGGCACGCAGGTCGAGGCTGAACAGGCAGCGGCCGGGGATCACATTGATCGAGCCCGCCGGCACCTGCAGCATGCCCACCGTGCCGACGACGTTGGGCACCGACGAGGCACGTTGTTCGACATAGAGAATCAGCTCGGCCACGGCTGCCGCCGCATCGCGGCGCCGGTCCATCGGCGTGGTGCCGGCATGCGAGGCCATGCCGGTGACCTCGCCCACATAGCGCACATTGCCATTGATCGAGGTCACGACGCCCAGCGGCAGGTCCATCTCGTTGAGCACCGGCCCCTGCTCGATATGGACCTCGACAAAGCCCAGGTACTGCGACGGGTCGCGCTGCAGCGCGGTGATGGCGTCCAAGGTGGCCGGCAGGCCGGCCGCGAGCATCGCCTCGCGCATGCTGATGCCCTCGGCATCGCGCTCGTCCAGCCAGGCCGGTTTGAAGCGGCCGATCAGCGCACCGGAGCCGAGAAAGGTGGCCTTGAAGCGCTGGCCTTCCTCTTCGGCAAAGCCGACGACCTCGAGGCCGAAGGGCAGGCGGCGCTGCTGCCTGTGCAGTTCGCGCACGCAGACCATGGGCACCAGAATGCCCAGGCGCCCGTCGTACTTGCCACCGTTGCGCACGGTATCAAAGTGCGAGCCGGTCAGCAGGCGCTTGTCGCCGGTGCCGTGATAGACGCCCACCACATTGCCCAGCGCATCGATCCTGACCTCGTCGAAGCCGCACTCCAGCATCCACTGCCGCAGCTGCGCGGCACAGGCGCGGTGCGCCTCGGTCAGATAGGTGACGGTCAGCTGGCCCTGCTCCTTGAAGCCCGGGTCGCTGTGCACGGCCAGGGCCTCGGCCCAGTCCCAGACCTGATCGCCCAGGGCGGGCGTCACGCCGAACTTGTCGTTGAGCCGGATCTCGGCAATGCGGTGGATATTGCGCAGGCACTCGGCACGCTCGAAGTCCGGGTGGCCGGCCAGCCGCCGCGCAAAGGTGGCGATGATCTCGGCCCGGGGCAAGCCCTGGCCCCGCGGCCCGCGCACGGCGAGGATGAAGGGCCAGCCGAACTTGGCGTTGTAGTCGGCGTTGAGCTGCTGGATGCGGGCGAACTCCTCCGGCGTGCAGTCGGTCAGGCCGGCCTTGCTCTGCTCGTTCGTCGATTCGACGGTCAGGCTTTTGCTGACCATGGCCTTGCCGGCCAGCTCGGGGTGGGCGCGTATCAGCCCCAGCTGTTCGTCGGGTGAGGCCTCGCGCACCACGCGGGCCAGCTCATGCTTCAGATGGGCCAGACTTTGGAATGGACGCGCGGCGGCTGCGCGTTCGGCGATCCAGGGCGAATGTTCGTAGGTGCCGTCCAGCAGGGCGACGAAGTCCGCCGCGCTGGCGGCATTCAGGTGTTCCAGCGTCAGCATGGCTCAGGACTCCCAGACAAAGGCGGTGTTGGCGTCGAACGGGTGGGTGGCGCGCCAGTGGCGGGCAATGTCCACTCGGCGGCAGACCCAGACGCGGTCATGCTTCTCGACATGGTCCAGAAAGCGCTGCAGCGCGCGCATGCGGCCGGGCCTGCCCAGCAGCCGGCAGTGCATGCCTATGCTCATCATCTTGGGCGCCTCGGCGCCCTCGGCATAGAGCACGTCGAAGCTGTCGCGCAGGTAGTCGAAGAACTCGTCGCCATGGCTGAAACCCTGGGGCAGGGCGAAGCGCATATCGTTGCAGTCCAGCGTGTAGGGCACGACCAGGTGCGGAGCCAGATGGCCATCGCTCTTGCGCACGTTCAGCCAGAACGGCAGGTCATCGCCGTAGTAGTCGCTGTCGTATTCGAAGCCGCCGTAGTCGGCCACCAGTCGCCGGGTGTTGGGGCTGTCGCGGCCGGTGTACCAACCGGAGGGGCGCTCGCCGGTCAGGCGCTGGATGATGTCCATGCCCATCTCCATGTGCTGGCGTTCCTCGGCCGGCGGCATGTTCTGGTAATGGATCCAGCGCCAGCCATGGCAGGCGATCTCGTGGTTCAGTTCGACGAAGGCCTGCGTCAGCTCCGGGTGGCGCTCCAGTGCCATGGACACGCCGAACACGGTCAGCGGCAGCGCGCGGCTTTCGAACTCGCGCAGCAGGCGCCAGACGCCGACGCGCGAGCCGTACTCGTAGATGCCTTCCATGCTCAGATGCCGCGCCGCAAAGGCCGGCGGGTTGAACATCTCGGACAGGAACTGCTCGGAGCCGGCGTCACCATGCAGCACCGAGTTCTCGCCGCCTTCCTCGTAGTTCAGGACGAACTGGACGGCGATCCTGGCCTGGCCCGGCCACTGGGCATGGGGCGGTTTTTCGCCGTAGCCGATCAGGCCTCTAGGATAGCGGCTGTTCTGGATGTTGCTCATGCTTGCAGCGCGCTGGCAAGGTCTTGCACGCGCGGGTTCAGTCTCAGATTGGCCTCGACATTGCCGAGGTGGGCGTCCAGCAGCTTCAGCGCGGCGCTGGCGTCGCGGCGCTCCAGCGCGTCGACTATTGATTCATGCTCGGCCTGCGATTCGGCGGCGGAATGGGCGCTCTGGTACATCAGCGCGATCAGCGAGCTGCGCGACAGCAGATCGGTGAGGATTTGCGCCAGCACCTCGTTGCCCTGCAGCCTGGCCAGGATCACATGGAAGTCGGCCAGCAGCCGCGTGCGGCCCGGCACATCGGTGCGGCCCACGGCCTCGCGCTCGGCCGCCAGATGGCTGCGCAGCTGGGCAATCTGCGGCTTGCTGATGGTCCGCGCCAGCTGGGTGATCATCGCCGCCTCCAGCATCTTGCGCACCTCGAACACCTGGCGCGCCTCATCGACGCTGGGCTGGGCGACGAAGGCGCCGCGGGCCGGCTCCAGTGTCACCAGCCGGTCGCGGCTGAGCTGGTTCAGCGCCTGGCGCACCAGGGTGCGGGAGACCTTGAAGATGTCGGCGATCTGCTGCTCGGCCAGCTTGGTGCCGGGCATCAGCCGCCGCTCGACGATGGCCTGGGTGATGGACTCGGCGATGCGTTGCGTGGCCGATGGTGGTGTTTTGGCGGGCATTGTGTTCCGAAGTGTATACACTTTGCCCTCTCGACAGAACCACAGGATGAATGCAATGGGCAAGCTCACCACCCATGTGCTGGACACCATGCACGGCAGCCCCGCCGCCGGCATGGCCGTGCGCCTGTATCGCCTGGACGGACCGGCGGTGCAGCCCTTGAAATCGCTGCTGCTGAATGCCGATGGCCGGGCCGATGGCCCGCTGCTCGAAGGCGACGCGCTGGAGGCCGGCCGCTACCGGTTGGTGTTCGGTGTGGCCGACTACTTCAGAGGCCGCGGCGTCGAACTGCCCGAGCCGGCCTTCCTCGACGAAGTGCCGCTGGACTTTGGCATTGCCGATGCCAGTTCGCACTACCACGTACCCCTGCTGGCCAGTCCGTGGAGCTACTCCACCTACCGGGGCAGCTGAATGAGGGCTTGGCGGGCGCTGGAGCAGGCGCTGGCTCTCGGGCCGGCGGTGCTCGTCAGCGTCGCCCGGGTCGAGGGCAGCGGGCCGCGGGAGGAGGGGGCCTGGATGGCGGTGACGCCCGAGCGGGTCTTTGACACCTTGGGCGGCGGCCAGCTGGAGTTCGAGGCCATCGCCCAGGCCCGTGCCTTTCTGGCCGCCGGCGCTGTCACCGAGCCGCTGCGTCGCTATGCGCTGGGCCCCAGCCTGGGCCAGTGCTGCGGCGGCGTGGTCCATCTGCGCTACGAGTGGCTGGAGGCAGAGCACATCGCCGGCCTGCGCGAGCGCCTGGCCAACGAACAGGGGTTGCTGCCGGTGGCACTGTTTGGCGGCGGCCATGTCGGCCGCTCTATCGTCGAGCTGCTGGGCCGCCTGCCGGCCTCCGTGCAGTGGGTGGACAGCCGTGACGAAATCTTCCCGGCCGAGCTGCCCGACAATGTGGCGGCCGAGCACTCCGACCCGGTGCAGGCCGCCGTGCAAGACCTGGCACCTGGATCAAAAGTTCTGATCATGAGCTTCAGCCACGCCGAAGACCTTGACGTGGTCGCCGCCTGCCTGCAGCGCCAACGCGAGCGGGGCGATCTGCCCTTCATCGGCCTGATAGGCAGCAAGACGAAGTGGGCGAGCTTTCGCCAGCGGCTGGAGGCGCGCGGCTTCAGTGCGGCCGAGCTGGCCCGGGTGACCTGCCCGATAGGCGTGCCAGGCATCCAGGGCAAGCAGCCGGAGGTGATTGCCGTGGCCGTGGTGGCACAGCTGCTGCAGGATTGAGCACGGGGAATACTGGCAAGGGTTATGTTGGGCACCGAACAGACGCAGCATCCTGGTGGGCCCAAATTAGGCGTCATGACTCTCCCGCCTCATCCAACCGATACGCCCCAGGCCGCAATCGCCCGCCACCGACCCGTTTGCCCGGTGTGCCAGGGCGCGCTGCACCGGGTGCCGCGCCGATTCGTGGATTTGCTGATCAGCAAGTTCACGCCGGTGCATCGCTATCGCTGTGCAGCGGTGACGTGTCATTGGGTGGGCAATATCCGCCACGAGGGCATTGACCGCCGCTGTGACCGATCGGCAGATGGCCGGAACTTCATCATCTAGCCTCGGGCCACCTGCGGTGGGGTGTTGGCGAAGGTCGATCCTGCAGCTGCAGCAAAACTGATAATTCGAACGGTGCGTGGCGCCCCTGCATTCGGGGGGCTTGCGGTCAGAAAACCCGCCAAATGTGCGAATTCTCACGAAGTACGGCCCTGAACGCGTGCAGACTGCGCCCCATGTACAAGCCCTACGCAACACCTTCAGGCCCCGGCGACGCGCCCGGGGGGCCGGCGCTGCGCCCCTTGTGCCCCCTGTGCAAGGGCCACGTGCAACGCATACCGCGCCGCCTGGTCGATCGCCTGATGAGTCTTTTCAGCCCGGTGCAGCGCTTCCGCTGCCAGACGGCGCGCTGCCGATGGCTGGGTAATCTGCCCGGCCGGGACCGCGAGGGCGATCAGCCCGATGACGGCCGCAATTTCATCATCTAGATCCCAATAAGGCCAATTCCGCGGACACGTTCTGCCAGGCCACCTCAAAGCCCGGCAGGTTGCGCTGTAGCGGCTGGGCCTGCGCCTGCAGCGCCCAGCGCGCACCGGCCAGCACGCTGTCGATCACCGGCACGGTCAGGTCAGGCTGTAGGCGGGCGGCCAAACCGGCCAGGCCGGCGCCACCGAGTATCACGGCCTGGGCACCAAACTGCGCGGCGGCGTTGCGGCAGGCCTCGCTCAGCAGTGCGCAAGCGGCATCCGGGTCGGCAGCCAGTTGTGCGCCGTTGGGCGCCACCGTGTGGATGCCAGCCAGCTGCGGCGCGTAACCCAGCTGCTGCGCGAGCCGCTGCAGCATGGGTGCCCAGCGCTGGCCACCGGTGACGATGGCGAAGCGGCCATGCGCCGCAGCCTCGGCAAAGGCCAGCTCGGCAAGACCTGCCACCGGTGCCGGGCTGCTGTCTCGCAGCGCCAGCAGGCCGGGGTCGCCGAAGCAGCCGATCAGCACGGCGTCGGGCGGCGCCGGATCGGCGGCCAGCGCTGCTGCCCAGGCGTCCAGGGTGGCATGGCCGGCCACCGCGTAGCTGGCCTCGTCGGCGATGTACGGTGCGCCAAAGCGGGCGGTGACGGCCTGCACCTGCATCTGTTCATCGACGGCGGCCTGCACGTGGCTGCGCAGCAGCTCGGTCACCGACGCCGAGGTGTTCGGATTGATCAGCAGCAGCTTGCGCATGGGTTCCATTGTGGGCTCAGGGTGCCCGCTGCCGCCTGCCCAGCCAGGCCGCCAGGCCCACGGCCACGCTGACCACCAGCAGCGAGATCACCGTGGTCACCGTGCCCAGCGCGTAGATCGATGGCGTGGTCACCGTTGTCGTCAGGCCCTGCAGCTCGAGCGGCAGGGTGTTGACGTCGCCTATGGCCTGCGAGGTGCGGGCGATCTCGTCCCAGCTGAGCGTGAAGCCGAACATGCCTATGCCGATCACCGAGGGCGCGATCAGCGGCAGCACCACATGGCGGAAGCCCTGCCAGGGCGTGGCGCCGAGGTCGCGGGCGGCTTCTTCGTAGGCGGGGTTGAAGCGGTTGAACACGGCGAACATGATCAAGAGGCCGAAGGGCAGGGTCCAGGTCAGGTGGGCGCCGAGCGCCGAGGTGAACAGGCCGAGCGACGTGCCGTAGCCCTCCAGCGCGGATTCCATGCCCAGGGCCTGCAGCGCGGCCTTGATGCCGCCATCGATCAGCCGGAACTCCAGGCCTATGCCTAGCGAGACAATGATGGACGGCATGATCAGGCTGGCGACGACGACGTAGAACAGCGTGTTGCCCCCCACCAGCCGCTTGCGAAAGGCCAGGCCGGCCAGCACCGAGAACACCACGGTGCAGACCATCACCGCCAGGCCCAGGCCCAGCGAGCGCTGCAGCGCCGCGCCGATGTCCACCACGCCCAGGCCCTCGGCCAGCTTGTGGAACCAGTGCGTCGACAGGCCGCGCAGCGGGAAGGTCAGCCCACCCTCGGGTCCCTGGAAGCTCAGGACCACGATCACCAGCATGGGGCCGTAGAGGAACAGCACGAAGGCGGCGAAGAACAGGGCCAGGAACCAGAAAGCGGCGGGTCGGCTGTCTTTTTGCATCACAGCTCCTTGCGGATGTCGACCAGCCGGGTCAGGCCCCAGATGATCATCAGCACCAGGCTCAGCAGAATCACCGCGTTGGCCGCGGCCAGCGGAAACTGCAGATAGGAGGTCTGCACCTGTATGACCTTGCCCACCGAGGCGATCTGCTGGCCCCCCATCACGCCTATGGTGACGAAGTCGCCCATGACGATGGTGATGACGAAGATCGAGCCGATCACGATGCCGGTGCGAGACAGCGGAACGATCACGTTCCACAAGGTCTGCCAGCCGGAGGCGCCGCTGTCGGTGGCGGCCTCGATCAGGCTGCGGTCAATGCGCATCATCGAGTTGAAGATGGGCACGATCATGAACATCGTGTACAGATGCACAAAGGCCAGCACGACCGAGAAGTTCGAGAACAGCAGCCACTCGACCGGTGCATCTGCCCAACCCAGGCCGACCAGGCTCTGGTTGACCAGCCCGTTGCGCCCCAATAGCGGCACCCAGGAGATCATGCGTATCACGTTGGAAGTCCAGAACGGGATCGTGCACAGCACGAACAGCAGTGTCTGCACGCCAGACGAGCGCACGTGAAAAGCCAGGAAGTACGAGACCGTGAAGCCGATCACCAACGTGATCAGCCAGACCAGGAAGCAGAACTTGAAGGTCGACAGATAGGTCTTCAGCGTCGTGCACAACTCGTCACTGCTGCCGCAGCCCTCGAACACGGCGATGTAGTTCTTCAGCGTGAAGCCGGGTAGCAGCTCGTACTCGTTGAAGTCCCAGAAGCTGACCATCAAGATCAGCGCCAGCGGGATCAGGAAGAACAGCAGGAACACCGCGCCCAGCGGTGCCGCCTGCCACCAGGCGCCCAGGCTGAAGCCGGGGGCGCTGGTGGTTCCAGCGGGTGCAGTGCTCATCTCAGGTGCTCCACTGCGCTTCGTGCGATTCGAAGTGTGAGGCGGCAGGGACGAGGGCGCGCCGGCCGCTGCGGGCTGAAGCCTGGTCGGTCCGCGAGGATCGGCCTAGGCTTCAGCCCGCAGTGGCCGGCCCCTCGCCCCCTCTGCCGCCCCACGGCAGCGAGCCGCAGAACACCGACACCCAGTGCCGAGTCGATCAGCTTCATTTCAAGCCGCGACGAACGAGTTCCATTTCTGGACCATATAGTTGTTCTCGTCCATCAGCGCGTTCCAGCAGGCGATGCCGCCCATGCGGGCCTCGTAGCTGCCGCCGTCGCGGATGGCGCCGGTCTTGGCCAGCACGTCGCCGTTGGGGCTCTTGATGTCCTGCGTGGCCGGCTTGCCTTCCATCCAGTAGGCCCACTCATAGGCCTCCATCTTGGACTTGGCGGTCTCCAGCACGGCGCTGTAGTAACCCTGGCGGTTCAGGTAGGCGCCGGCCCAGCCGTCGAGGAACCAGTTGATGAACTCGTAGGCGGCATCCAGCTTCTTGCCGCTCAGAGTGGCGGGCAGGCCGAAGCCGGCGGCCCAGGCGCGGTAGCCCTCCTTCAGCGGCTGGAAGTTGCAGGCAATGCCCTTGGTGCGCACGGCCGTCACCGCCGGCGACCACATCGACTGGATCACCACCTCGCCCGAGGCCATCAGATTGACCGACTCGTTGAAGTCCTTCCACAGGCTGCGGAACTGACCGGCCTTCTTGGCCTCGATCAGGGTCTTGATCGTCAGGTCTATCTCCTGCTTGGTCATGTTTCCCTTGTCGGGGTATTTGTAGATGCCCATCGCCTCGACCACCATGGCCGCGTCCATGATGCCTATCGACGGTATGTTCAGGATCGCCGCCTTGCCCTTGAACTCGGGATTCAGCAGTTCGGCCCAGGAGTTGATCGGGCGCTTGATCAGGTCGGGGCGTATGCCCAGCGTGTCGGCGTTGTAGACGGTCGGTATCAGCGACATGAACTGGGTCGGGCTCTTGGCGAAGACCTTGCTCTTTTCACCCTCGAGGTAGATCACCTTCTTCGGCGCCGTGCCCTGGTCGCCCACCGCCTTGCCGGCCACCATGCCGGTGGTGAACAGCGAGGTGATCTTGTCGGCGTTCTTGATGCGCTTGCTGTCAATGCCCTTCAGATTGCCGGTGGGCACGATCTTCTTCAGCGAGAAGTACTCGGTGTCTATCAGGTCGAAGCTGTTGGGCGCGGTGACGGCGCGCTTGGTCACGTCGTCGGTGGTCACGGCCACGTACTGGATCTCGATGCCGGTGTCGGCCTTGAACTTGTCGCCTATGGCCTTGTCCTGGTTCACCGCCGTGCCCAGGTAGCGCAGCACGATCTTCTCCTGCGCATGGACGGCCGGGAATAGGCCGGTGGCCAGGATGCCGGCCGTGCCCTTCAGCAGCGAGCGGCGCTGCAGCGCGCCAGTGGCGTCATCGGGTTTTGTGGTGGTGTCAGACATGGTTCATCTCCTGGTGGAATAGACGTTTGAAAAGCGCTCAAAGCGCATGGGCCGCCTCGGGCGCCCAGTGCAGCTGGACCTGCTCGCCCAGCGCGAACGGCCGGGCCGCGAAGGCCGCCTCGGACACCATCACCGACAGCTCGGCCGTGGTGTTGGCGTGCTGCGAGACGCCGGGGTTCTGCAGGCCCAGCAGCACATAGGTGCCCTGGTACTCGATGTCGGTGATGACGGCCGGCTTGCTGTGCGGGCCCTCCGGCTGGGCCTCGGCCTGGGGGCGTATCTGCACATGGTCGGTGCGCACGCCGATCTTTTGGCCGGCGGCGGTGGTGATGACGTTGTGGCCGCCCATGAAACGCGCGACGAACTCGCTGACCGGACGGTTGTAGACCTGGTGCGGCGAGCCGACCTGCTCGATCAGCCCGTGGTTCATCACCACCATGGTGTCGGCCAGAGCCATCGCCTCTTCCTGCGAGTGGGTGACGTGGATGAAGGTCAGGCCCAGTTCCTTTTGCCAGCGGCGCAGCTCGGCGCGCATCTGTATGCGCAGAAACGGGTCCAGCGCCGACAGCGGCTCGTCCAGCAGCAAGACCTTGGGCTGGGTGATCAGCGCGCGGGCCAGCGCCACGCGCTGCTGCTGGCCGCCTGACAGCTCCGACGGCTTGCGCTCGGCCAGATGGCCCATCGCCACCCGCTCCAGCAGCTCGGCCGCCTGTTTGCGGCGCTGCACTTTATCGACGCCCTTCATCTTCAGGCTGAAGGCCACGTTGTCGAGTGCACTGAGGTGCGGGAACAGCGCGAAGCTCTGGAACATCATCGCCGTGCCGCGGGCGGACGCCGGCAGGTTGGTGATGTTGCGGTTCTCCAGCAGCACGTCGCCGCCGCTGACCGACTCATGGCCGGCAATCATCCGCAAGGTCGTGCTCTTGCCGCAGCCCGAGGGCCCCAGCAGGCAGCAGTAGCTGCCGCTGGCGATGCGCAGATTGATGGCGTCCACGGCCGGCTTGCCCTGGCCATAGCGCTTGGTCAAGGCCACCAGCTCGATGGCGGTGGGAGCGGTAGCGGGGAGGGCGGACGCGGCATCGGTCATGCCCCCGACGATCGCAAATCGCGTGCCAGCGGTGTGTACGCTTTAAATCGCGGATTGCATACAGATCGGCACGGTGTTGGTGCTTGGTGGCGGCGGCGCAGGCATGGTTTTGGTGCGCAACAGCGCCGCCTCGGGCATTCAGTAGTAGCCGATGGCATCGCCTTCGATTTCAAAGCGCCAGCTGCTGGCGCGTTCGCGCTGCACCGTCTCGGCCAGGAATCGGAGAATCTCGTCGCGGCGGGCGATGGGCACGCCGGTGTCCGCCTCCCACAGCGCAGCCGGTGGCACGTCGATGTAGAACTTGCAGGCTCCGCCGCCCATCTCGTGCGAGAAAGGGATGCGCAGCGCACCCTCGACATAGGTGATGGTGCCGGCGCGGAACGTGCCGTCGTATTCCAGCCGGCGCGATGCGAGCCGGGCCATGGCCAGGCCGAGCGCCTGGCGCAGCCGCATGTCCTCATCGGGCAAGATCTGGCCCGCGGCGTTGCGGTAGACGATGGGGGGCACGGGCGGCGCCGCGTCGTCTTCCTTTTTTGGGGTCGTGGCGGTGTTCATGCGTCGCAGTTTGGCCGGCCCATGTTGGCATGCCGCTTCCGAGCGAACCCCGCCGTGCTTCATTGGTTGCGCGGGGCCGCAACCAATGAAACAGGCGCTGCTGCAGCGCGAAACAGCGCTGATACCCCTTGCGCGGACGATGCGTTCGCTGCGGCCCGTCGGGCCGCCGGGAGCGATCGATGAACCTGCTGATGACGATGCTGAGCGCGCTGGCCTATGCGGCGGCCACGCTGTGCGGCCTGGCGCTGATGTTCGTGGGTACGTCCGAGATGAGCGCCCGTGATGGCGAGCGCGGCATGACCAGCGTCATCATCGGCCTGCCGTTCGGACTGTGCCTGTTGCTGGCCTTTGGCGTGGCGGTGTCCCGCGACGGCTTCGGCTGGATCGCCCCCTCGTCGCGCGGTCTGCAGTGGGCGCTGGTGATGGCGGCCGTGCTGTCCGCCGTGCTGGTGGTGGTGGGCAGTGCGGCGCTGCGCTGGGAGCCTGCCGAGCAGGTGCCCTGGGCCTTGTGGCCGCTGCGCGCCTGGGCGCCGCTGGTCTGGCCGCCGCTGCTGCTGGCCGCGCTGGCCCTGGCGCTGTGGCCCGGCCTGCGTGCCGAGTTGCCCGCACCGGCCTGGCAGGCGCCGGTCGCGGCCCTGGGGCTGGTGGCGCTGCTGGCCGGCGCGACGATGCTGGTCCAGTGGGTGCAGGCCTCGGTCGAGCGCGAGGCGGCTGAGGTCCAGGCCGCGATTGACCGCGACAGCAACCGCAACCGGCAGGTGCTGGAAGATGTCGAGAAGGCCGATCCGGTGAAGAACCTGGTCAGCCTGATGAACCAGACCTCGCAGTTCGAGCTGCCGCAGATACGCGAACGCGCGCTCGCCAAGGTGCATGCCCATCCCGACCTGAACGCCGCGCTGGCCGAGATGCTGCGCAATGGCTGGCGTGACTACGCGCTGACCTTTCTCGAAAGCAATGACGCACCCGATCCGGCCGCGCTGGCCGATGCCGTGCGCGATGCCATCCTCGGCACAGCCGAGGATTTCCGCGAACGCATGCGCGACACCCACACCCTGCGCAGCGACGAGTTCGAGCCCGAGGTGCGCCGCCTCCTGGCCGTGGCCGACAAATACCAGGCGCTGGGCGGCGACTACGTTGACGCGGTGCGCGCCGTGCGTGCGGCGCTGGACGAGCCGCGCCAGTCCTGGCAGCCCACCGCGCCGCTGGCTTGCCGCCGCACACTCGATCAGTGGTTGCAAGCCCACCGGCGCTGACGTGAGCCGCGTAGCCTTGCCGAAAAACTGTATACACTTTAGTTCACGATAAGTCGCAGCGGCGCCGCATCGCTCCGGTTGCCGGTCAGGCCCGGGCCGGTGCGAGGGCGCGACCCCAAACGGCTTGCAGCGCCCGCAGTGGCGAGCCGGCTCAAGCTGATGCAAGCATGGACAACTATCTGCTCGACTGGGCCAATCTGCTGCTGCGCTGGCTGCATGTGATCGTGGGCATTGCCTGGATCGGCGCCTCGTTCTACTTCGTCTGGCTGGACAACCACCTCGTCAAACCCGAATCGCCCGAGCTCAAGGCCAAGGGTGTGGACGGCGAGCTGTGGGCCGTGCACGGCGGTGGCTTCTACAACCCGCAGAAGTACCTGGTGGCGCCGCCCTCGCTGCCCCAGCACCTGCACTGGTTCTACTGGGAAAGCTACTGGACCTGGATGAGCGGCTTCGCGCTGTTCATCACGCTCTACCTGTTCAATGCCAGCACCTTCTTGATCGACAAACGGGTGCATGACTGGAGTCCGACGGCGGCGGTGACGGCCGCCCTGGGTTTCCTGGCCGCCGGCTGGCTGGTCTACGACCAGATCTGCCGCCGCTTCGGGCACACCAAAGACGGCAGCATAGGCAATGACGGCCGGGTGCTGGGCCTGATCGCCGTTTTCATTGCCATCGCCTGCTGGGCCGCGACCCAGCTGTTTGCCGGGCGGGCGGCCTTTCTGATCACCGGCGCGATGATCGCCACGATGATGAGCGCCAATGTGCTGGTCTGGATCATCCCGGGCCAGAAGCAGGTGATTGCCGATATGCGCGCCGGCCGGCCCGTCAATCCGGTATTCGGCCAGCGCGGCAAGCAGCGCAGCGTGCACAACACCTACTTCACCCTGCCGGTGCTGATGGCCATGCTCAGCAACCACTACGGCATGCTCTACAGCCACGCGCAGAACTGGGCCGTGCTGATACTGCTGATGACCGCGGGCGTGCTGGTGCGCACCTGGTTCGTCAAGCGGCACAAGGGCGCCAATGCCTGGGGCTTGATTGTCGCGGCCATCGCCCTGCTGGCCGCGCTGATCGCCTGGCTGGCGCCGGCGCCGAGCGCAGGTCTGGCCGAAGCGTCACCGGTGACCTTTGCCCAGGTGCAGTCGGTCGTCAATCAGCGCTGCGTGATGTGCCACAACGCCCAGCTGGCGAGCAAGAACGTGCAGCTGCACAGCCCGGAGCTGATCGTCCAGCACGCGCAGCAGATCAACCAGCAGGCCGTGGTGTTGAAGGTGATGCCGATGAACAACGCGACCCAGATCACCGACGCGGAGCGCGCTCTGCTGGGTCGCTGGGTGGCCGACGGTGCGCCAGCGAAGTGAGCCTGTGCCGGCGGTCGCGCGACCGTGGAATATCGCCGCTGAGCGCCGCTTGTGGCCAGCGGCTGCCGGATTGAGTCCGCCGCACGCGTGCTAGGCTGACGCCCTGCTGGTTCGCGCCGCGCCCGTTGGGCGGCCACGCATCAATACCGGGGGCGAAGAATCAACGTGCAAGGCCGAAGCTATTTTCTGCCCCGCCTGCTGGCGATTGCGCTGGCGGTCGCGGTGCCGCTGCTGGTGCTGCATTTCTTTTTTCTGTTCGACACCACCCGCAATGCCGAGCGTGCCGCCTACCTGTCGCTGGGCCGCCAGGCCAGCGAGGCGGCCGCCAGCGTCAACGGGACGCTGGTGCGCGCCGAGAACCTGCTGAACTTTCTGTCCCAGCGCCAAGAACTGCGGCGCACCGGCGCCTCGGCCTGCAACGAGTTGCTGCGCGGCTTGCAGCAATTGGACGAGCTGTACGCCAACGTCGGCGTGATCGGCAGCGACGGACGGCCGTCGTGCGTCACCTCCAACGCGGCCAGCATGCCAGCCACCTTTGCCGACGCGGCATGGTTCCGGCTCGGCCTGCAGGCCGAGTCCACGCGCCTGAGCGATCCGGTGATGAGCCGCGTCATCGACCGCCCGGTGGTGCTGCTGACCCAGCCGTTCCGCGACACGGCCGGCGTCAAGCTGGGCCTGCTGGTGGTCTCGCTGGACCTGCTCAAGTTCAGCGACCGGATCGCCCGTGCCGGCCTGCCTGTGGACGGTGTCAGCATGCTGGTCAACGAGCAGAACCAGCTGCTGTGCCGCAGCCCCGACCTGTTGCGCTGGTTCGGCAAGGACGCGGGCGGCGTGGTGCGGGCCTTGGCCGATGCCGGCAATGCCGCCTCGGGCGTGGCGCGTGGCGTCGACGACGTGGAGCGCGCCTACGTCGCGTTGCCGGTAGGCCGCTACGGCCTGCGCACGCTGGTCGGGCTGCGGGCCGACGACATCCAGATCCGGCAGAAGGCCCAGCTGCAGCGCAGCCTGCTGGCCATTGCCACGGTGTTCCTGTTCGGCATCGTGCTGGCCTGGTTGATGGGGCGGCGGCTGACGAGGCCGCTGCAAAGCCTGGTGCAGACCAGCCGCGCGCTGGCCGCCGGCGCCGGCAATGCGCGGGCCGACGAAGCCCTGCCGGGCGAGTTCCGGCCGCTGGCGCTGGAGTTCAACCGCATGCTGGACGCGCGCGACCAGGGCCAGGCGGCGCTGCGCGAGTCCGAACGGCGCTATGCCGATCTGCTCGACAACGTCGCGCTGGCGGCCGTGGCCATCGACCTGCAGGGCCGCATCAGCTATTGCAATGACTTCATGGTGAGGCTCAGCGGCTACCGCCGCGACGAGTTGCTGGGCCAGGACTGGTTCGCACTGCTGATGCTGCCCGAGCGTCAAGCCGAGCGCGAGCGCGTGCTGGCCGACATCGCCGCAGACCGCCTGCCGCGCCAGGCCGAGCGCGAAATCCGCACGCGCAGCGGCGAGCAGCGCATGCTGCACTGGAGCTATTCGATGCAGCGCGCCGCTGACGGCAGCGTGGTCGGCGTGGCGGCCATCGGCGAGGACGTCACCGAGCGGCGCCAGGCACAGCTGCAGCGGCGGGAGGCCCAGCGCCAGGAGCGGCGGCTGACGGCTTTCTACACCGCGCTGTCCCGCACCAACCAGCTGATCGTGCGCGAGCGCAGCGAGCAGCGCCTGCTCAGCGAGATCTGCCAGATCTGCGTCGACACCGGCAATGCGGCGGTGGCCTGTATCTACGAGGTCGAGGGCTCGATGGCGCGCATGGCCGCCAGCGCCGGCCCTTTCGACACCCTGCTGCAAGGTGTGCCGCTGGACTACGACATGAGCGAGCCCGGCGTGCAGGACGCGCTGGCCGCACGCGCCTGGCGCGCACACGCCCCCATGGTCAGCGACGACTTCCAGGCCGATGCGCGCGACCCGGCGATGCGTGACCGCGCGAACAGTCAGGGCATACGCTCGGCGGCGGCCTTCCCGCTGTTGCGCGACGGCGTGGTCGGCGGTTTGCTGGTGCTGATGTCGCAGGAGAGCGATTTCTTCGACGCCAAGTTGGTGGCCCTGGCCATGGAGATGGTCGGCGACCTGGGCTATGCACTGGAGAACATGGCCAATGCGCGTGCCCAGCTGGCCACCCGCCAGACGCTGGAGCGGCGCGAGCACCAGCTGGCCGCCCTGGTGGCCACGACGATGGACGCCATCATCACGCTCGACCACCAGCAGCAGGTGATCATCTTCAACGAGGCGGCCGAGAAGATGTTCGGCGTGCCGGCCGCCAGCGTGCTGGGCGGCCGCATCGAGCGCTTCGTGCCGGAAGACCTGCGCCGGCTGCACCGCCAGCATGTGCAGGACTTCGCCTCCGGCGTGGAGCAATCCAAGAAAACGCGTGTGCGGCCCACGCTGCAGGGCCTGCGCGCCAATGGCGAGCTGTTCCCGATCGAGACCACGGTGTCCAAGAGCGGCGAGGGCGCCGACCTGCTGATGACGGTGATGATACGGGACATGAGCGAGCAGCGCGCGGCCGAGGCAGCACGCGGTGCGCAGGCGCGGGCCGAGGCCTCGAGCCGGGCCAAGACCGAGTTCCTGTCGCGCATGAGCCATGAGCTGCGCACGCCGCTGAATGCGGTGCTCGGCTTTGCGCGGCTGCTGCAGGACGATGCCCAGGCCGCCCGCGATGCGCCGCTGAGTCCGCGCCAGCAGCAGCAGGCACAGCTGATCTTCGAAGCAGGCACGCATCTGCGCGCGCTGATCGACGATGTGCTGGATGTGGCGCGCATCGAGTCTGGCCAGATGGCGGTGCAGGCCAGCGAGTTCGAGCTGGGCGAGCTGCTGGGCGGCGTGCTGCACATGAGCGAGGCCCATGCCCGGGACGAGGGCATCGCCCTGCACGGCGCGCCCTTGCCGGCGCCCTTGCTGCTGCGCGCCGACGCGATGCGCCTGCGTCAGGTGCTGCTGAATCTGGTGTCCAACGGCATCAAGTACAACCGCCCCGGCGGCAGCGTGAGCCTGGTGCTGGAGCAGGACGCCGATTGGCTGCATCTGGATGTCATTGACGACGGCCTGGGCATGAGCCCGACGCAGCAGGCCCAGCTTTTCGAACCCTTCAACCGCCTGGGCCGCGAGCGCAGCGAGATCGAGGGCACGGGCATAGGCCTGGCACTGTCGCGCCAGCTGATGCTGCTGATGGGCGGTCGGCTGGACGTGCACAGCGAGCCCGGCAAGGGCACCCGCGTGCGTATCAGCCTGCCGTTGCGGGCGGACCCCGCGGTGGGGCTTCCCGTGGTCGAGCCCGTTTCGGGGGGCGCGGACGGTGCTGTCGGCCTGCGCGGCACCCTGCTCTACATCGAGGACAACGAGGTCAATGTGCTGCTGGTGCAGGAGCTGCTGTCACGCTGGCCAGCGCTGCAGTTCAGCACCGCACCTGATGGCGCCAGCGGCCTGGCGATGGCCGAGCTGTTGCAGCCCGATCTGGTGCTGCTGGACATGCAGCTGCCCGATATGGACGGCCTGCAGCTGCTGCGGCATCTGCGCGCCCGGGCCAGCACCCGTGGCCTGCGCGTGGTGGCCCTGTCGGCCAGTGCGATGAGCGAGGAGGTGGCGGCCGCACTGGCCGCCGGCGCGCTCGACTACTGGACCAAGCCGCTGGACTTCGAGCGTTTCGTTGCCGGTCTGCAGGGTCTGCTGGGAGAGTCCTGATAATGGCGGCATGAAGCTGCCCGACCCCCATCACGATCCCAAGCTGTTCCTGCAAGCGCTCTACCAGGCCGCCGTGCAGCGCGCGCTGCCGGCGCTGAACATGGCCGACCGCCTGCCGCCGCCGCCAAAGGGTCGCACCCTGGTGCTGGGCGCCGGCAAGGCCGGTGGCGCGATGGCCCAGGCGCTGGATGCGCTGTGGCCGCCAGATGCGCCGCTGTCGGGCCTGGTCATCACCCGCTACGGCCATGTGCCACCAGCCTATCTGGCCCGGCCCGGCCGCATCGAGGTGGTCGAGGCCTCGCATCCGGTGCCCGACCGCGCCGGCGAGCTGGCCGCCCAGCGCATCGTCACGTTGACGGAAGGCCTGACCGCCGACGATTTGGTGATCTGCCTGATCTCTGGCGGCGGCTCGGCCCTGCTGGCGCTGCCGGCCGCCGGCCTGAGCCTGGCCGACAAGCAGGCGGTGAACCGGGCGCTGCTGAAGAGCGGCGCCAGCATCGACGAGATGAACTGCGTGCGCAAGCATCTGTCGGCGATCAAGGGCGGGCGCCTGGCCGCGATGTGCGCGCCGGCCCGGGTGCTGACGCTGCTGATCAGCGATGTGCCCGGCGATGCGCCCGAGGTCATTGCCAGCGGCCCCACCGTGCCCGACTCGACGACCTGCGCTGATGCGCTGGCCATCCTCAAGCGCTACGGCATCACCGTGCCCGACGCGGCCCGGGCGGGACTGGAGGGCGGCGCCTTCGAGTCGATCAAGCCCGGTGATCCGGTGTTTGCTGGCCAGCAGGTGCAGATGCTGGCCACGCCGCAGCAGGCGCTGGAGGCCGCCGCGGCACGGGTCCGTGAGGCCGGCCTCGAGGCCCACATCCTCAGTGACGAGATCGAAGGCGAGTCGCGCGAGGTCGGCAAGGTGCATGCGGCCTTGGCCAGGGCGGTGGCCCGCCATGGGCAGCCGTTCGCGCGGCCCTGCGTGATACTGTCCGGTGGCGAGACCACGGTCACCGTCAAGGGCTCGGGCGGGCGGGGCGGGCGCGCCAGCGAGTTCCTGCTCGGCTGTGCCATTGCGCTGCAGGGCCAGGCGGGGGTCTGGGGACTGGCGGCCGACACCGACGGCATCGACGGCATCGAGGACAACGCCGGCGCCCAGATCAGCCCCGACAGCCTGGCCCGCGCCGCGGCACTGGGCCTGAAGGCGCAGGACTTCCTGGACGCCAACAATGCCTACAACTTCTTCAAGCCGCTGGATGATCTGCTGATCACCGGGCCCAGCTTCACCAACGTCAATGATTTCCGTGCCTTGCTGATTCTGTAGCCCGTGTAAATGTGCTGCGCACCGCGCCGGCTTTTGCTAAGGTAGCCGACATGGGCGCGCCGGTCCCCGGGGCGCCGAGTGGAAAGGGGCTCCCCATGTCAGCAGCCACGCGGTTCATCCACAACCAGAACGCCTTGCCGACCATGCCCGAGGTGGCCAGCGCGCTGCTGAAGAGCCTGGACGACGAGCGCCTCAGCCTGGCCGACCTGTCCCGGCTGATCGCCCAGGACGCCAGCCTTTCAGCCAAGGTGCTCAGGCTGGCCAACTCCACCCACTACAGCCCTTCGCACCAGGTCGACAAGCTCAGCGACGCCGCTGCGGCGCTGGGGTTGCAGACGCTGCGCAATATCTCGATGGCGGCCTGCATGTCGGGCGCCTTCCCGCAGGTGGCGGGGCTGGACCGCAAGCGCTTCTGGCACCACAGCCTGGCCACCGCCGGCTACGCCCACATGCTGGCACGCTGGCTGCAGCTTGATGGCGAATCGGCTTATCTGGCCGGCCTGATGCTGCGCACCGGCCAGTTGCTGATGGCCCAGGATGACCCGGCCCAGGTGGCCGATGTCGAGGCCCATGCCCAGGAGCCCGGCAGCCGGCCCTCGCTGGAGCTGCACCGCTTCGGTTGCACCCATGCCGATGTGACGGCCGAACTGGCGGCGCTGTGGCACTTCCCCGCCTCCCTGGTCGAGGCCTTCAAGGATGCCAGCGAGCCCATGGACGTGAGGCCCTTCTCGTTGCTGGCCGGCGTGCTGCGCATGGCCGAGATACTGGCCGATGCGCTCGACGCGGGCCAGTCACCGCGCAAGGCGCTGCAACACGCCGTACCCGATCTGCTGCAGCACCTGCACCTCGATCTGGACTGGCTGGAGGCCAAGCTGTCCGCCGCCGGCGACCCGGTGGTCGGCATGGACAGCCTGCTGCACTGAGCCCGGACACAAGGCCCGGAAGGGGCTTGTACCTGGCGAAGGCCGGAGGGCGATACAAGCCATCCAGCTGACACGATTCAATCGTCGGACGAGAAGCCCGAGGCCTTGACGATGGGCACCCAGCCCTCGCGCTCCAGCTGCAGCTCGCGGGCAAACACGGCCGGCGAATTGCCCACCGCCTCGAAGCCCAGCTTGGCCAGGCCTTCGGTCACGGCCTTCTCGCGCAGCGCCACCCGGGCCAGATCGTAGAGCCTGTCCACCGTGGCGGCACCGGTGCGGGCCGGCAGGTAGAGGCCGTAGCTCTCGACGCCGACGATGGATTTGAAGCCCTGCTCCTCGAAGGTCGGCACCTCGGGCACAAAGCGCGAGCGCTTGGTGTCGGTCACGCCCAGCAGGCGCACCCGCCCCGACGGCAGATGCGGCAGGAAGTCGCTCAGCGAGAAGCAGCCGGCCGCGATCTGGCCACCCATCAAATCCTGCATGCCGGGCGCGGCGCCGCGGTAGGGCACATGGGTCATGCTGATGCCGGCGGCCCGCTCGAACTGGTTGCCCAGGAAGTGGGGCATGGCGCCGGCGGCCGGCGAGGCATAGGCGCTGTCCTTCACATTGGCCTTGGCCCAGGCGGCGAACTGCTGCAGGGTCTTGACGCTGTCCGGCACCTTGGGGCCGACGCCGAAGCCGCAGGTGGACAGTGCCACGGCGGTGACCGGTATGGCATCGGCCGCGGCGTTGTACTGCAGCTTGCGGTAGACGTGAGGGTAGATGGTGAACATCGACGAGGGGCTCAGCAGCATCGTCAGGCCATCGGGCGGGCTGTCCTTCAGCGCGGCCACGGCCAGCCGGCCGCCGGCACCGACCTTCTGCTCCACCAGCACCGACTCGGCCATGCGCCCGCGCCAGGCATCGGCCAGGCGCCGCGCCGTGGTGTCGATCGAACCGCCGGCCGGGAACCCGACCAGGATGCGCGGCAGATTGCCGGTCTGCGCGCGGGCCAGGCCGGTGGCGCCGCCCAGCAGTGCGGCAAGAGCGGTATTGAAGTGGCGGCGTTGCAGGCTCATGGGTTTGTCTCCGTGGGGCTTGTTGTGGGATCGAACGGGCTACTTGTCTGCGGTGGTGGCTGCCGAGGTATTGGCCAGCAGGGCCAGTTGCTCCAGCGCCTGCTTCAGGCCCGTGGCCTGCTTGCCCAGGGCCTGGCTCAGCGCCTCGTCGTGGGCGCACACCGCGGCCGTCAGCGCTTTGACCTGTGTCTGGCCGGTGGCGGTGAGGTGCAGGCCCCAGCTGCGTGCGTCGGCGGGCTCGTCGCGCCGCTCGACCCAGCCGCGTTCGGCCAGCCAGTTGATCAGGCGCAGCGCACCGCTGCGATGCAGACCCATGGCCTGAGCCAGCTGGCCCTGGCGCAGGCCGGGGTTCTCGGTCACCAGCACCAGGGCCGCAAAGCGCTGCGGACTGACGTCGAAGGCCTCGGTGGCGCGGAAGAAGTCCAGGTAGAGCGCGTTCTGGGCACGGCGCAGCGCGTAGCCGAGCAAATCGTCCAGCACGCCATAGGCCAGGCCGTCGACCGGCAGCAGCGGGGCCTCGGGTGCATCGGGGGCAGGAGGGTGAGTCATGCACACAGCATAAATACTGTTGCATAGCGCAACTATCTCGCTTACCCTTAACCTGGATCAAGCAAGCAGCGGAAAAGCCATGAGCAAGACACTGGACATCCTGATCGCCGGCGGCGGCATCGGCGGCCTGACGACGGCGCTGACCCTGGCCCGTGCCGGCCACCGCGTCACCGTCTGCGAGGCCGCGGCCGAGCTCAAGCCGCTGGGTGTGGGCATCAACCTGCTGCCCCATGCGGTGGCCGTGCTGACCGGGTTGGGCCTGGGCGAGGACCTTGCCCGCATCGCCGTGCCCACGGCGGCCCTGGTCTTCGCCAACCGCCATGGCCAGAGCATCTACAGCGACGCGCGGGGTCTGGTCGGTGGCTACAGCCATCCACAGTACAGCATCCACCGTGGCGAATTGCAGCAGCTGCTGTGGGCGACCGCGCAGCAACGCCTGGGTACGGCGCAGGTGCTGAGCGGCCAGCGCGTGGTGGGCGCGGTGCAGGTGGCTGAACGCGTCACCGTGCAGATACAGCTCGCCGATGCGCCGCGGGGCCAGGTCTTGCAGCGCGAGTGCGATCTGCTGATCGCCGCCGACGGCATCCATTCGGCGGTGCGCCGCCAGTTCTATCCCGACGAAGGCCCGCCGCGCTGGAACGGCATGATGATGTGGCGTGGCACCAGCTGGGCCCGGCCCTTTCTCGACGGCCGCACCATGGTGCAGGCGGGCCACCGGCGCGCCAAGTTCGTGGTCTATCCGATCGCGCCGCCTCGCGCCGACGGCCTGCAGCTGATCAACTGGATCTGCGACCGCCGGCTGCGCGAGGATGGCATCGGCGGCGGTCTGCAGGCGCCCAGCCGCGAGGACTGGAGCAAGCCCGGCTCGCTGGACGATCTGCTGCCCACCTTCGGCAGCTGGCATTTCGACTGGCTCGATGTGCCGGGCCTGATTGCCGGGGCCACCCAGCTGCTGGAGTGGCCGATGGTCGACCGCGACCCGCTGCCGCGCTGGAGCTTTGGTCGCATCACCCTGCTGGGTGATGCGGCGCATCCGATGTACCCGATAGGCTCCAACGGCGCCACCCAGGCCATCATCGACGCACAATGCATCGCTGACTGCCTGGCCGAGCACCCGCCCGAGGAGGCACTGGCGGCCTACGAAACCCAGCGCCGGCCGATGACGGCCAGGATCGTCGAGATGAACCGCCAGGAGGGGCTGGATGCAATCCTGGACATGGTCGAAGAGCGGGCTCCCGCAGGCTTTACGCGGCTGGAGGATGTGATCGACCCCGCCGAGGTGGCCGCCTTCGTGCAGCGTTACAAAGCCGCCGCCGGCCATCAGACGCTGCGCCCAACAGCGTGAAGCAGTGCCTCCGGCGGGGGCGGATACCGGCGATTTGAGCGTCGCCGCTGCGGGTAATACGGTGGATAATCGCCGCAGCAACGGACCGGGTGGCGATGAAATCAGCAGCAGTGCGCGCAATCTCAGATCGGCAGACCAAGGTCTGCGACAGGAATTGAGCATGGATCTGCGCGCTCTGTTCAGCCGAAGCTCGCTGCGCTATGCCGTGGTGGGGGCGCTGTTGCTGGGCCTGCTGCTGCCCTCTGGCCTGGCCCTGCTGTACGAAACCGATCTGTCGCAGAAGACCGCCAGGTCCGATCTGCAGCGCGATCTCTCGCGCACGGCCGATGTGCTGGCGCTGTCGCTGGCCGAGCCGGTCTGGCAGGTCTCGCCCGACCTGGCCGAGCCGATGATCAAGGCCCATGTCAATGATCCGCGCTTTGTGTCGGTGGTGGTGCGCGAGGTCGGCGCGCAGCGGCCTTTTCTGGAGTTCCAGCGCGAGGTCGGGGCGGAAGACCTGACCCTGACCGAACAGCGCCCTATCCAGCGCGATGGCAAGGCCATTGCCAGCCTGACCGTGGTGATGACCGCGGCGCCCTATGCCCAGCGCCTGCAGGACGATCTGGTGCGTGCGCTGTGGCGCAGCGCGCTGACCCTGAGCCTGTCGCTGGCGCTGATCCTGTGGGTGATGCAGCGTCGCGTGCTGCAGCCCATGGGCCATCTGACGGTGGCCGCCGAAGAGCTGGCCGCCGGCCGGTTCGACCGCCCGCTGGAGATACGCGGGCCCGACGAGGTGGGCCGGGTGGGTGCGGCCATGGAGCGCATGCGCAAGGCCCTGCTGTCGGCCTTCGAGACCTTGCGCAACCATGCGCAGACGCTGGAAGAGCAGGTCGGCCAGCGCACCGCCGAGCTGACCACCGCGAATGCCGAGCTGATGCAGACCCTGGCGCATCTGAAGACCGCGCAGGAGGGCCTGGTCGAGTCGCAGAAGCTGGCCTCGCTGGGCCGCATGGTGGCCGGCGTGGCCCATGAGCTGAACACACCGCTGGGCAATGCGATGACGGTGGCCTCGACGCTGGAATACCGCTACGACCAGCTGCAGGAGATGCTCACCGGCGGCACGCCTCTGCGCAAGAGCCTCTTGATGGCCCTGGTGCAGGACACCCAGCAGGGCCATGACATCCTGCTGCGCAATCTGCGCAAGGCGGCCGATCTGGTCTTGAACTTCAAGCAGGTGGCCACCGACCAGACCAGCGACCGCCGCCGCGAGTTCGACCTGGCCGAGGTCATCGACGAGGTGCTGCTGATGACCCAGCCGCGCTTTCGCCACACGCCGTTCAAGATCGAGACCCAGCTGGAGGATGGCCTGTCGATGGACAGCTACCCCGGCTCCCTGGGTCAGGTCTTGACCAATCTGCTGATGAACTCGCTGGTCCATGCCTTCGAGGGGCGCAGCCAGGGCCATGTCTGGATCAAGTCCAGCGCGCTGGATGGAGACCGCGTGATGCTGTCGGTGCAGGACGATGGCGTGGGCATGGAAGACGCCGTTCGCCGCCGCATCTTCGACCCCTTCTTCACCACCAAGCTGGGGCAGGGCGGCTCGGGCCTGGGCATGAATATCGTGCACAACATTGTGACCCGGGTGCTGGGCGGCCAGATCGAGGTCAGCAGCACACCGGAGGGCGGCGCGCGCTTCGAGATCGTGCTGCCGCGCTGCGCGCCCATGCACGAGTCGGCGGTGGTCAGCGAGCCATTGCCGCTCGCTTGAGCAAGCCCTAGACTTCCATAACAGCGGTAGAAACAAACACCCGCACGGTGTCGCCGCCGGCCGCCTTGGCCTCGGCGCAGGCCTGGGCTGCGGCGCCCATCACGGCATCGACATTCTCCAGCGAGGGGTGCAGCTGCACGACGCCCAGGCAGGCCTTGACGCGGGTGCGGTGCAGGCCCCAGCGCAGCCGGAAGCCCGCCACCGAGGCGCGCATCTTCTCGGCGATGATTTGCGCATAGTGCTGGTCACAGTCGGGCAGCAGGATGGCGAAGCGGTCGTCTTCCAGGCGCGCGACGATGTCGGAGGCGCGCACCTTGGTGATCAGCATCTGGCTCAGGTGGTACAGAAAATGCTCGGCCACCTCGGCACCGGTGGCATTGACGACCTCGCGGAATCTATCCACATCCAGCCACAGCACCGACACCGGCTCGTGGCGGCGGCTGCCCACATGCTCGGCCAGGCGGCGCTCGAATTCGGCGCGGTTGGCCAGCTCGGTCAGCGGGTCGTGCTTGCCTATCCAGGTCGGCTGCATGCGCAGCTGGCGGGCGGCGGTGACATCCTCGATGATCCACATCGCCTCGCCGGCGGGGGCGTCCCAGCGCACCGGCGTGGCTTGCAAGCGGCCCCAGAAGCGGCCGCCATCGGCGCGCACATATTCGATTTCCTCGTCTACCGGCCGGCCGGCCGCGAACGAGGCCTGCAGCCGCTCCATCAGCGCGCTGTGGGCGCCGTCGGAGACATGGACGGCGCGCGTCGGCTGGCCGCTCAGGTCGGTGTGGTCACCATGGCCGAACAAGTGGTTCAGATGCTCGCTGACGACCTGGAAATGCTGATCGCGGGTGAAGGCGATCGACATCGGCGCCCGCTCCAGCAGCGCGTGCATGCGGGTGGGGATCGCGTCTTCGCCGTCTCCAGCCGCTGGAGAAGATCCGGTCTGTGCTTGCATCAGACACTCCTAGAGTTTGTACCCATCAGGCTACGATGCCAGAGGGTCCAGTATGGCGCGAACAAACCCGGATTTGCGGTCTTATTTGGCGTTCGCTCGCACTGCGTCTATGGCGTCGAGTATGGCCTCGCTGGTGGCCGGGGCGCGCAGCGGCGGGTCCGCCCGGTGCCCGCCCACGGCCGAGACTGCATCGCGTATCGCCAGCAGCACCGAGAAGGGCAGCAGCAGCGGCGGCTCGCCGACCGCCTTGGAGCGGTGGATGCTGTCCTGCACATTCGGGCCGTCGAACAGGGCCACGTTGAAGATGGCCGGGCAGTCGTTGGCGGTCGGTATCTTGTAGGTGCTGGGCGCGTGGGTCAGCAGCAGGCCGGTCTTGGCATGCCAGACCAGCTCCTCCATCGTCAGCCAGCCCATGCCCTGGATGAATCCCCCCTCGACCTGGCCGATGTCGATGGCCGGGTTCAGCGAGCGGCCGGCGTCGTGCAGCACATCGACGCGCAGCGGCTTCCATTCGCCGGTGAGGGTGTCCACCACCACCTCGCTGACGGCGGCGCCGTAGGCGAAGTAGTAGAACGGATTGCCCTGCAGCTTGGCGCGGTCCCAGCTGAGGCCGGGCGTGGCATAGAAGCCGTCGCTCCACAGCTGGATGCGGGCCAGATAGGCCTTGGCCACCAGCTCGTCGAAGCTCAGCGTCGCGCCATCGGGCAGGGTGGAGGCAAACGCGTCCAGCCGCGCGCGAATCTTGCGGGCGGCGTCCTGCGCGGCCTTGCCGTTCAGGTCGCTGCCGGTGGAGGCGGCGGTGGCCGAGGTGTTGGCGACCTTGTGCGTGTCGGTGGCGGTGCAGCGCACGCGGGCCAGATCGACACCCAGCTCATGGGCGACGACCTGGGCGACCTTGGTGTTCAGGCCCTGGCCCATCTCGGTGCCACCGTGATTGACCAGCACCGAGCCGTCGGTATAGACATGCACCAGCGCGCCGGCCTGGTTCAGGTGCACCACATTGAACGAGATGCCGAACTTCAGCGGCGTCAGCGCCAGGCCCTTCTTCAGCACAGCGCTGCTGGCGTTGAAGGCGGCGATCTCGTCGCGCCTGGCGCTGTAGCCGCTGCTGGTGGCCAGCTGATCGACCAGCGGCTGGAGGATGTTGTCTTGCACGACCTGGCCATAGGGCGCGGTGTTGCGGCCCAGGGCCGCATCCGGCTCGTAGAAATTGACTCGGCGCACGGCCAGCGGGTCCAGGCCCAGCTGGCGGGCGATGCTGTCCAGCATCATCTCCACCGCCAGCGCGCCCTGCGGCCCACCGAAGCCGCGGAAGGCGGTGTTGCTCTGGGTGTTGGTGCGGGCGCAGAAGCCACGCACCGACACATCGGGCAGCCAGTAGGCATTGTCGAAATGGCATAGCGCCCGCGTCATCACCGGCGCCGACAGATCGGCCGACCAGCCGGCGTTGGAAACCATCTCGACCTCGGTGGCCAGCAGCCGGCCTTGATCGTCGAAGCCGACCTCGTAGGCATAGTCGAAACCGTGGCGCCGGCCGGTGATCAGGAAGTCGTCGTCGCGGTCCAGCCGCAGCTTGACCGGGCGCTTCAGCTGGCGCGCGGCCACCGCCGCCACGCAGGCGAACACGGCCGATTGCGACTCCTTGCCGCCAAAGCCGCCCCCCATGCGCCGGCACTCGACCTGCACCTGGTTGCTGTGCAGGCTCAGCGCGTGGGCCACCAGATGCTGCATCTCGCTGGGGTGCTGGGTCGAGCAGAAGACCTTGATGCCGGCATCCTCCAGCGGCAGCGCGTACGAGATCTGGCCCTCCAGATAGAACTGCTCCTGACCGCCGACGGTGAAGCTGCCTTGCAGGCGGTGGGGCGCAGTTGCGAGTGCGGCCTGCGCGTCGCCGCGCTGCAGGTGCATCGGCGGCACGACATAGCGCTTGGCCGCATGGGCCTCGGCGGCGGTCAGCAGGGCCGGCAGGGGCTCCAGCTTGAGAAAGTCCCTGGCGCGGGCCGCAGCGCGGCGGGCCAGCTCGCGGTCGGCCGAGATCACGGCAAACACCGGTTGGCCCAGATAGTGGACCTCGCCTTCGGCCAATATCGTTTCATCGGCGATCAGCGGGCCGCAGTGGTTGGAGCCGGGGATGTCGGCGGCGGTCAGCACGGCGACGATGCCGGGCAGGGCGCGCAGGCCCTCAATGTCTATGCCCAGCAGCCGGCCATGGGCGATGGGGGACAGGCCCAGCGCGGCGTGCAGTGTGCCCTGCAGCTCGGCGATGTCGTCGGTGTAGGTGGCCTCGCCGCTGACGTGCAGATGCGCCGATTCATGCGGGCGGTTGATGCCGACCTGGGGCAGGGTGGCTGCCGCCAGCAGTGTGTTGTCCACCATCTTGTTCATGACTGCACCCCCACCTGAGTGGCCCAGACATTGACCTGCTCGCTGGCCAGTGGCTGGTCTTCACGGGTTTCGAGCCAGAAGCGCCTCAGCAGATTCTGCGCCACGCGCAGCCGGTAGTTCGCGCTGGCGCGCAGATCGCTCATCGGCGTGAAGTCCTGGGCCAGCGCGGTGACCGCCGCTTCCGCCGTGGCCTCGGTCCAGGGCTGGCCCAGCGCCGCGGCCTCGGCCAGGGCGGCGCGCTTGACGATGGCCGCCATGCCGCCGAAGGCGAAGCGCACGGCGATGACCCTGCCATGGTCCAGGGTTACCGCCAGCACGGCGCAGACGGCCGAGATGTCGCTGTCGTAGCGCTTGGAGATCTTGTAGCCGCGCAGCCGCGTGTGGGCATCCGGCAGCGGCAGGTGCAGGGCCTCGACCCATTCGCCGGGCTGCAGCTGGTTCTTCATATAGTCCAGATAGAAGTCCTGCAGCGGCATGCGGCGCTGCGTGGTGCCCTTGCGCAGGACGATGTCGGTGCCCAGCGCGATCAGCGCCGGTGCGCCGTCGCCTATCGGCGAGCCGTTGGCGATATTGCCGCCCAGGGTGCCGGCATGGCGCACCGGCGGCGAGGCAAAGCGCAGCCACAGCTCGCGCAGCGCAGGAATGTGATCGGCGAGCCGGCTCCAGGCGTCTTCCAGGGTCGCGCCGGCGCCTATCCACAGGCCGTGGCGGCCGTCGAAGGCGCGGGGATGGATGCGCTTCAGCTCGGCCACCGCGCCGATATAGATCACATCGCCGAGGTCACGGAACTGCTTGTTGACCCACAGGCCGATGTCGGTGGCACCGGCCAGCAGCCTGGCCTCAGGTAATGCTTCGCGCAGCGCGGCCAGCTCGGCCACGGTGCGCGGGGCGTGGAAGCTGTCGCGGCGGCCGGGGAAGGCCGGATGGGCGGCCTGGTAGTGCAGCGGCGGGTCCTGGGCCAGCGACGTCAGCGCGGCGATGATGGGTGCGGTGTCCAGCCGCTGAGCGGGCAGATCGAACATCTGCTGGCCGGCCTCCAGTATCGGCCGGTAGCCGGTGCAGCGGCACAGATTGCCGGCCAGGTCATCGGCCAGTTGCTGGCGTGTCGGCCGGGTGCCGTCCTCGCAGTGGCGCTCGTAGCTGGCGGCCAGGCTGATCACGAAGCCGGGGGTGCAGAAGCCGCATTGCGAGCCATGGCAGTCGACCATCGCCTGCTGGGCCGGGTGCAGTGTGCCGTCGCGCTGCTTCAGGTCTTCCACCGTCAACAGGGCCTTGCCATCCAGCGTCGGCAGGAACTGGATGCAGCTGTTGACCGGCCGCAGGCTCAGGCCGCCGATCACGGTGTCGGGCGGCGAGTCCGCGGTGGCCAGCTCGGCCACCATCACCGTGCAGGCGCCGCAATCGCCCTCGGCGCAGCCTTCCTTGGTGCCGTTGCAGTGGGCGTGCTCGCGCAGCCATCGCAGGGCCGTGGTGGTGCTGCCAAGGCCCTGGACCTCGGCGATCTGGCCCTGATGGAAAAAGCGGATGGCTCTGGAGGTCATGGCTTGCGTCGGCATAGGGATAAACGTGGAAGGTACTGCGTCGCGTCGCTGACGTTATACGATGTCTCCCATAACCTCCATGCTTGCCACTGTATGACGCCGCGCAACCCCTTAGCCAAGATCGAGCTTCAACTCGTCCGGGTATTGCATATGCTGATCAGCGAACGCAGCGTTTCCAAGGCGGCCCTGCGTCTGCACACCAGCCAGCCGGCGGTCAGCGCCCAGTTGAAGCGCCTGCGTGCGCTGACCGGTGACCCGCTGCTGGTGCGCACCGGCACCGGCATGATGCCCACGGCTGGCGCGCTGGAGCTGCTGGAGCCGGCCGGCCGCCTGCTGCGTGATGCCGAGGCGCTGTTCAACCCGCGGGCCCGCAGCCGGGGCTTCGAGCCGGCCACGGCGCAGCTGCAGTTCCGCATCGCCGTCAGCGACTATCTGGACCCGCTGTTCCTGCCCGAGCTGGTGGCCCATGTGCTGCGCCTGGCGCCCCAGGTGCGCATCGATCTGCAGCCGCTGTCCAGCGACTTTGATTACCGCACCGGCCTGGCGCGCGGCGAGGTCGATCTGGTCATAGGCAACTGGCTGGAGCCGCCGGCCGAGCTGCATCTGGGCCGCCTCCTCAGCGACGAGGTGGTCTGCCTGGTGTCCAAGGACCATCCGGTAGCGCGTGGCAAGGCGCGGCAGTCCGAGCGCAACTGGACCGTCGAGCAATACCTGGCGAGCCAGCATGTGGCGCCGACGCCGCTGAGCATGGGCCTGCCCGGGGTGATAGACCAGCATCTGGCCAGCCAGGGCCTGAGCCGCGAGATCGCCGTGCGCAGCGCCCACTTCGGCCAGCTGCCCGAGATGGTGGCGCGCAGCCTGCTGGTGCTGACCACCGGCCGCATGTTCTGCGCCCGCTATGTCGATCATCTGCCCGTCACCATCGTGCGCTGCCCGGTGATGTTTCCGGCCATGGCCTACTACCAGCTGTGGCACGAGCTGAGCCATGCCTCGGCCCCGCTGCGCTGGTTGCGCGAGCAGGTCAGGGAGGTAGCGATGCGTATCAATCAGAATCCTGCATGACCGTTGAAATGACTGCTTCCTCCGGCGTCGCCCTGCGCGGCGATCTGCTGGATTTCGTCGCGCAACCGGAGTTGGCCGATGTCGCCAGCCCGGCCGTGCGCTTTCGCCCCGACCATTGGCTGCTGATAGGCGACGATGGCCGCATTGCCGGCGCCCAGACCGAAGACCCGCCCGCGGGCTGGACCCGCATCGACCACCGCGGCCGGCTGATACTGCCCGGCTTCATCGATACCCATGTGCACAGCCCGCAGCTGGACGTGATCGCCTCCTATGGCACCGAGCTGCTGGACTGGCTCAACACCTACACCTTCCCGGCCGAGCGACGCTATGCCGACCCCGCGGTGGCCGAGCAGGGCGCGGCACTGTTTCTCGATGCGCTGCTGGCCCATGGCACGACCTCGGCCGTGGTCTTCGCCACCGTGCACAGGGTCTCGGCCGAGGCCCTGTTCGCCGCCGCCGAGCAGCGCGGCATGCGCCTGATCACCGGCAAGGTCTTGATGGACCGGAACGCGCCCGACGGCCTGCGCGACGACGTGATCCAGGCCGAAGCCGACTGCCGCGAACTGATCGCCCGCTGGCATGGCCGCGGCCGCCTGGCCTATGCGGTGACGGTGCGCTTTGCGCCGACCAGCACACCCGAGCAGCTGGCCATGGCTGGTGGCCTGTGCCGGTCGGATGCCAGCCTCTACATGCAGACCCATGTGGCCGAGAACCGCGACGAGGTGGCCTGGGTGGCTGAGCTTTTCCCGGATGCGCGCAGCTATCTGGACGTCTATGCCCGCGAGGGCCTGCTGCATCCGCGCGCCGTGCTGGCCCACGGCATCTGGCTGGACGATGCCGACCGCGCGGCGCTGCATGCCTCGGGCGCCCAGATCGCCTTCTGCCCCTCGTCCAATCTGTTCCTGGGCAGCGGCCTGTTCGACTGGGCGGCGCAGCGGGCGGCCGGCGTGCCGGTGTCGATTGCCAGCGATGTGGGCGGCGGCACGAGTTTGTGCCAATTGCGCAGCCTGGCCGATGCGTACAAGGTGCAGGCTCTTGGCCAGCGCCGAATGACGGCCTGGGACGGCCTGCATGCGGTGACACGCGGCGCGGCCGAGGCGCTGCAGCTGGGCGACGAGATCGGCCATCTGGGCGAGGGCGCGCTGGCCGATGTCTGCGTCTGGGACTGGGCCCATGGCGCGGTGGCCACGCAGCGGCAGTCGGTGGCGCGGGAATTGCATGAGAAAGTATTTGCCTGGATGACCTTGTCCGACGAGCGGAGCCTGGTCAGCGTGTTTGTTGCGGGGGAGCGGCGATATGAGCGGAAATGAGTTCGCGGGGGCTGTGCAGCCATGACCGCCAGGCTTGAACTCCAGGGCATCAGCAAGCAATACCCGGCGGTCAAGGCCAATGACCAGGTGAACCTGCTCGTGCGCGCCAGCGAGATCCATGCGGTGCTGGGCGAGAACGGCGCCGGCAAGTCCACGCTGATGAAGATCATCTACGGCGCCGTCAAGCCCGATGCCGGACGCATGCTGTGGAACGGCGCACCGGTGCAGGTGGCCAGCCCGGCGCAGGCGCGGGCCCTGGGCATCAGCATGGTCTACCAGCACTTCTCGCTGTTCGACACCCTGACCGCGGCGCAGAACGTCTGGCTGGGGCTGGACAAATCGTTCACCCTGGCCCAGGTCACGGCGCGCATCACCGAGGTGGCGGCCGAGTACGGGCTGGAGGTCGATCCGCTGCGGCCGGTGCACACGCTGTCGGTCGGCGAGCGTCAGCGCGTCGAGATCGTGCGCGCGCTGTTGACGAATCCGCAGCTGCTGATATTGGACGAACCCACCTCCGTCCTGACCCCGCAGGCGGTCGAGAAGCTGTTCGTCACCCTGCGCGTGCTCGCCGACAAGGGCTGCTCCATTCTCTACATCAGCCACAAGCTGGACGAGATTCGCGCGCTGTGCCAGCGCTGCACAGTGCTGCGTGCCGGCCAGGTCACCGGTGAGGTCGATCCGCGGCAGGAGAGCAATGCCAGCCTGTCGAGGCTGATGATTGGCGCCGAGCCGCCGCAGCTGCAGCATGTGCAGGCGCACACCGGCGCCGTGGCCTTGGAGGTCAAGGCCTTGCACCTGCCCAAGCTGTCGCCATTCGGCACCAGGCTCAGCGATATTTCGCTGCAGGTGCGGGCCGGCGAGATCCTCGGCGTGGCCGGGGTCTCGGGCAATGGTCAGCAGGAGCTGATGGCGGCGCTGAGCGGCGAAGACCCGCGCGCGGCCATTGGCAGCGTACAGCTGTTCGGTGAGGACATCGCCCGCGCCAGTCCTCGCTCGCGGCGCAAGCGCGGCCTGCATTTCGTGCCCGAAGAGCGGCTGGGCCGCGGCGCGGTGCCGACACTGTCGCTGGCGCAGAACACCCTGCTGACCCGCACCGAGGCGGTCAACCGCTGGGGCTGGATAGACACGTCCCGAGTCGAGCGCCTGGCTCAGGATCTGATTGCCCGCTTCAAGGTGAGGGCCGGCGGTGCCGGCGCGGCGGCCAAGAGCCTGTCGGGCGGCAATCTGCAGAAGTTCATCGTCGGCCGCGAGATCGAGGCCGGCCCCAAGTTGCTGATCATTTCGCAGCCGACCTGGGGCGTCGACGTGGGCGCCGCGGCGCAGATACGCGCCGAGCTGTTGAAGCTGCGCGATGGCGGCTGCGCCATCCTGGTCGTCAGCGAGGAGCTGGACGAGCTGTTCGAGCTCAGCGACCGGCTGGTGGTGATGGCCCAGGGCCGGGTCTCGCCCTCGCTGCCGATTGCCGAGGCAACGATAGAGAAGATTGGAGAATGGATGAGCGGGTTGTGGGACCGGAAGGACAGGACGACAGGGGAGCGCGAACATGCTGAAGCTTGAGGTTCGCCCCCAGCCCTCGAAGCTGATGGCTGTGGCCTCGCCCTTGCTGGCACTGGCGCTGACCGTGCTGCTGGGCGTGGGCCTGTTCCTGCTGCTGGGCAAGGACCCGCTGCGCGGCCTGCAGATGTTCTTCTGGGAGCCGATCAAGTCGGCCTATGCCTGGTCGGAGCTGGGCGTCAAGGCCACGCCGCTGGTGCTGATCGCGCTGGGCCTTGCGGTGTGCTTCCGCTCCAACGTCTGGAACATCGGCGCCGAGGGCCAGTTCATCGTCGGGGCCTGCTGCGCCGGCTGGGTGGCGATGCAGGCCGATGCCGGCTCGAGCCGCCTGATCGTCGTCTGGATTCTGATGGCCGGTGCTCTCGGCGGCATGGCTTGGGCGGGCATCACCGCGCTGCTGCGCGACCGCTTCAACGCCAACGAGATCCTGGTCAGCCTGATGCTGGTCTATGTGGCCGAGCAGTTGCTGGGCTATCTGGTCTACGGGCCCTGGAAAGACCCCAAGGGCTACAACTTCCCGCAGACCATCACCTTTCTGGCAGTGACCAAGATCCCGCGCCTGGTTGATGGCTGGCGGGTCAATATCGGTGTGCTGATCGCCCTGGCCTCGGTGCTGATGTTCTGGGTGCTGCTGTTCCGCACCTATATGGGTTTTCAGCTGCAGGTCGGCGGCCTGGCGCCGGCCGCGGCCCGCTATGCGGGCTTCTCGTCGCGGCGCGCGCTGTGGACGGCGCTGCTGCTGTCGGGCGGCATGGCGGGCCTGGCCGGCGGGCTGGAGGCCGCCGGGCCGCTGGGCCAGCTGACGCCCTACGTGCCGGCCGGCTATGGCTTCGCGGCCATCATCGTCGCCTTCGTCGGGCGGCTGCATCCGCTGGGCATTGTTTTCTCGGCCATTCTGATGAGCATGTTCTATATCGGCGGTGAGCTGGCGCAGTCGCGCCTGGGCCTGCCCAAATCGCTGACCGGGGTGTTCCAGGGCCTGCTGCTGTTCACGCTGCTGGCCTGCGACACCTTGATCCACTACCGGCTGCGCTGGGCCACCCGGCCTGCTGCAGCCCCTGTTTCGGGAGCCGCCTGATGGAAGGCATTGCTTTGCTATTGGCCGCCACCTTGAACGCGGGCACGGTGCTGGCCATCGCCGGCCTGGGCCTGTTGATCAACGAGCGGGCCGGCATCGTCAACCTCGGCGCCGAGGGTCTGATGCTGGTGGCGGCCATCGCCGGCTTTGCCACCGCCGTGCACACCGGCAATGACTGGCTGGCCTTTGCGGCCGGGGCCGGGGCGGGCGCCTTGATGGCCATGGTCTTCGGCGTGCTGGTGATCTGGCTCAACACCAACCAGTACGCGGCCGGCCTGGCGCTGAGCCTGTTCGGCGCGGGCTTCTCGGCCTTTGTCGGCATACGCTACGCGCAGGAGAAGCTGACCGAGCGGGCCAAGTTCGAGATTCCGTTGCTGTCCGACATTCCATTTCTCGGCTCGGCCCTGTTCAAGCAGCATCCTATGGTCTATTTCGCCATGGCGCTGGCCGCCGGCTTGGCCTGGTTCCTCTACCGCTCGCGGGCCGGCCTGGTGCTGCGCGCGGTCGGCGAATCGCCCGAGTCGGCCCATGCGCTGGGTTATCCGGTGCGGCGCATCCGGCTGATTGCGGTGATGGTGGGCGGCGCGCTGTGCGGCATCGCCGGGGCGTACGTGTCGGTGATCTACACCTCGCTGTGGGTCGAGGGCATGATTGCCGGCAAGGGCTGGATCGCGCTGGCCCTGACCACCTTTGCCACCTGGCGCCCGGCGCGGGTGCTGCTGGGCGCCTATCTGTTCGGCGGCGTGACGATGCTGCAGTTCCATCTGCAGGGCCAGGGCGTCGAGGTCGCCAGCCAGTTGCTGAGCATGCTGCCCTACGTCTCGACCATCATCGTGCTGGTGCTGATCTCGCGCAACGCCGGCTTCATCCGCGTCAATATGCCGGCCTCGCTGGGCAAGCCCTTCTTCCCCGGGTCCTGACCCTTGGCACGGCACGAATCCTGCTCATAATCCTTTTTTCTCCCACCCACTTTCGGAGCCTCCATGACATCCCCATCCAAGCGCCATCTGCTCAAGCTTGCCGGCTGGTCCACCCTGGTCGTCACCGCCGCCCTGGTCGGCTGCGGCAAGAAGGAAGAGGCCGCCGCTCCGGCGGCTGCCCCCGCACCGGCCTCGGCCGCCGCGCCCAAGCCCGAGCCGCTGAAGATCGCCTTTGCCTATGTGGGCCCGGTGGGCGATGGCGGCTGGACCTTTGCGCACGACAACGCGCGCAAGGCGGTCGAGAAGGAGTTCGGCGACAAGGTCGTGACCACCTTCGTCGAGAAGGTGCCCGAGGCGGCCGATGCCGAGCGCGTGTTCCGCGACATGGTGGGCCAGGGCAACAAGCTGATCTTCGGCACCACCTTCGGCTATATGGAGCCGATGCTGAAGGTGGCGCCCGACGCCAAGGATGTGAAGTTCGAGCATGCCACCGGCTACAAGCAGGCCGACAACATGCGCACCTATGACTCGCGCACCTACGAGGGCGCCTACATGGCCGGCGTGATCGCCGGCAAGATGACCAAGACGAACGTGCTGGGCGTGGTCGGCTCCATCCCCATTCCCGAGGTGATCCGCAACATCAATGCCTTCACCTTGGGCGCGCAGAGCACCAACCCCAAGATCAAGACCAAGGTGGTCTGGGTCAACGAGTGGTTCAACCCGCCCAAGGAAACCGAGGCCGCGCAAAGCCTGATCAACGGCGGCGCCGACGTGCTGATGCAGAACACCGACTCCTCGGCCGTGCTGCAGACCGCCGAGAAGAACGGCAAATACGCCTTCGGCTGGGACAGCGACATGACCGCCTACGGCCCCAAGGCCCACCTGGCCTCGGCGGTGATCAACTGGGGTCCGTACTACATCAAGGCCGTGCGTGAAGCGCTGGATGGCAAGTGGACCGGCAACCAGCACAACTGGTGGGGCGTCAAGGAAGGCGCGATCGACATCGTCTCCATCGCCGAAGCCGTGCCGGCCGACGCCAAGGAGGCCGTGGCCAAGGTCAAGGCCGGCCTGGCCGATGGCAGCTACGTCATCTGGAAGGGCCCCATGATGGGCTCCGACGGCAAGGAGGTGCTGAAGAAGGACGAGGTCGCCGACGACAAGTTCCTGTCCGGCATCGGCTTCTACGTCAAGGGCGTGGAAGGCAAGGTGCCGAGCAGCAAATAAGCCCGGGCATGCGGGCCGCCCGGCTGTGGCTGGGCGGCCCTTTTTTCTTCTTGAGATCGGCCAATAGCATGAGCAGCAGCATCAACTTCGACTCCATAGACCGCGCCCAACTGCCGGCGCTGCTGCGCGCCGCGCCCAAGGCCGAGCTGCATATGCATATCGAGGGCTCGCTGGAGCCCGAGCTGATCTTCGAGCTGGCGCAGCGCAACGGCGTGGCCTTGCCCTATGCCGATGTCGAAGCCTTGCGTGCGGCCTACGCCTTCACCGATCTGCAGAGCTTTCTGGACATCTACTACGCCGGGGCCAGCGTGCTGATCACCGAGCAAGACTTCCACGACATGGCCTGGGCCTATCTGCAGCGCGCGGCGGCCGACCATATCGTCAACACCGAAATCTTTTTCGACCCGCAGACGCATACGGCGCGCGGCATTGCCATGGGCACGGTGATCAACGGCCTACACGGCGCCGCGCAAAAGGCCGAAAAGGAGCTGGGCCTGCGCGCGCAACTGATCCTGTGCTTTCTGCGCCACCTGAGCGAGGAGGACGCGCTGGCCACCTTGGACGCCGCCTTGCCCTACCGCGATCTCTTTATCGGCGTGGGACTGGACAGCAGCGAGCGCGGCCACCCGCCGGAGAACTTCGCCCGCGTCTTTGCCCAGGCTGCCGCGCAGGGTCTGCACCTCGTCGCCCATGCGGGCGAGGAGGGCCCGCCTGCCTACATCTGGAGCGCGCTGGACCTGCTCAAGGTCGAGCGTATCGACCACGGCGTGCGCTGCGTCGAAGATCCTGCCCTGGTGCAGCGCCTGGTGGAGCTGCAGATGCCGCTGACCGTCTGCCCCTTCTCCAACGTCAAGCTCTGCGTGTTCGACAGCCTGACCCGGCACAACCTGGCCGCCCTGCTGGATCTGGGGCTCAAGGCCACCGTCAACTCCGACGATCCGGCCTATTTCGGCGGCTATCTGAACCAGAACCTGGTCGAGACCTTCGAGGCCCTGCCGGCCCTGGGCGCCCGCCATGGCTACCAGCTGCTGCGCAACAGCCTGGAGGCCAGCTTTGCAACCGAGGCGCAAAAGGCGCCCTGGTTGGCCGAGCTGGACCGCCTGTTCCTCGCCGCGTCTGTGCGCTGAGGCACGCAGCCCCCACGAATGGAGGGGGCCAAATGGCGTATTGCGGGCCCTGAAATGCCAAAAACAACCTAGTTCTAGGGGTATGGCTCAATAAGGCTGTGGGTCATCATCAAAGCGTTGGTCCTCTCCACCACCGGAGGCTTTGATGAAGTTCAAGCTGCTTTCCACGGTTGCCGCAACCGTTTTCAGCCTGGGTCTGGCACCTGCCGCTCAGGCGGTGCCGCTCAACAAGGCCTTCGTCGCCGAGACCTATCTCGTCACCATGTTGACCGGTACCACCTCGGCGGCCCGTCCCGAGCTGGCCGGTACGGTGCTCGAAGACGATGTGCAGGCCTTCTCCTACGGCTCCATGTCGGGCACGGTTCAAAGCCGGGTGGTGCGCGAAGACGTGGCCGGCACTTTGGACTTCTACTGGCGCATCCAGGCAGATCCGCAGTCCTTGGGGGTGGTGCCCGAGTTCATGGTCCGGGATTTTGGCTACGGCCATCTGACCGACGCGGACTTCCGCATTGACGGCCTCGGCTCGTCCTACCCCTATGCGGCGCTGGTCTTCAGCCCCACCTCCGCGCCCAGCGGTGTGATCGACTTCGTGATCGGCCCACCGGTGGCAGCGGGGCTTCCGGGCGACCCGAATGCGGGCTCGCTGTTCGTGTTCCTGCACACCTCGGCCACCGCCTATGCCAAGAGTGCCGTCTATGTGGTCGGCAATCCGTTCACGGCCGACCAGATGGCATTCAACCTGACCTTTGCACCTGCGGTGCCGGAGCCCGCCTCCTGGCTGATGCTGGGCCTGGGCCTGGGGGCCCTGGCCTGGACGGCACGCGATCGTTCGCGGCAGCGTCTGGGCCCGGACGACTCGGCGCGTATCCCCCGGCGCGGCTAGTCGATCTGTGCTTGGCGCGAGCATGTCGCGCCGAAGGCCGTTCAAGTTTGTATCCGAACCACCTTTGACGCGACACATGAGGGGATCACCGTGACCGATGCCGCCGCTTTTCACAGTGCCGAGGGGCAGACCGCGCCCAGCGGCACAGCCATACCGGTGCTCTCGGGCACCAAGCCCAGGTTCCTGCACCGGCTGTTCGAGATCGCTTTTGCGATCACGGTGCTGTTGCTGTCCGCGCCGCTGATGCTGCTGATTGCGCTGGTGATACGGCTGGACGGGCCCGGCCCGGTGCTGTTTTTCCAGAAACGCCTGGGCAAGAATGGCCGGCCTTTCACCTTCGTCAAGTTCCGCACCCTGTATGCGGACGCCCGGCAACGCTTTCCCGAGCTCTATGCCTACCAGTACAGCCATGACGAACTGGCCGATCTGAAGTTCAAGATCGACGACGACCCGCGCGTCACCCGCTGCGGCGTCTGGTTGCGCAAATCCAGCCTGGACGAGTTGCCCAACTTCTGGAACGTGCTCACCGGCGAGATGGCCCTGGTGGGCCCGCGCCCGGAGATTCCCGAGATGCTGCGTTACTACCATGGCGAGATGCTGATGAAGTTCAGCGTGCGTCCCGGCGTCACCGGCCCGGCGCAGATTTCGGGGCGAGGGCGGTTGAAGTTCTACGAGACGGTGCAGTACGACCTGGAGTATGTGCGCCAGCATTCCTTTCGCTACGACCTGAAGGTGCTGGTGAAGACGCTGCAGAAGGTTGTCATGCATGACGGAGCCTTCTGACATGAGCGCCACCACCACCAGCCCACATCGCAGCCCGCTGGCCGGCAAGCGCGTGCTTGTCACCGGCGCCAGCGGCTTCATCGGCAGCCATCTGGTCCATCGCCTGAACCAGCTGGATGCCCACACCAGCGGCCTGGCGCGCAGCCCCGGCCGGCTGCGCCAGCATCTCGACGATGCCCACAGCTTTGTCGCCTGCGATCTGCGCGATCCCGAGCAGACCCGCGACACCGTGCGCGAGCTGCGGCCGCAGATCGTCATCCATCTCGCCGCCCATCCCGATGGCCGGGAGGATGGTGACCAGACCGCCGCCGTGCTGGCCACCAATGTGACGGCGCTGAGCCATCTGCTGGAGGCCTTGCGCGAGTTGCCGGCCGTGTCCCTGGTCTATAGCGACTCGGTCAAGGTCTACGGCAACGGCGACGTGCCTTACCGCAGCGAGCAGCCGTTGCAGCCCCTGTCCACCTATGCCGTGTCCAAGCTGGCCGGCTGGGGGCTGGTCGATGTCTACCGCCGGGTGCATGGCCTGCAGGCGATGTGCCTGCGGCCCACTCTGGTCTACGGTCCCGGCCAGGGCTTCAATCTGTTCACCTTCCTGCTCAATGCCATCCATGCCGGCGCGCCGGAGATAGGCCTGGACGGCGGCTCCCAGACCCGTGACCCGCTTTATATCGATGACACGGTGGATGCCTTCATCGCCGCGGCCGAGCAGTGCCAGGCGCTCAGCGGCAGTGTCTTGCCGCTGGGTGGTGGCCGCGAGATCACCGTGCAGGCCCTGGCCGAGCTGGCAGTGAATCTGATGGGCGGCATGCAGAGGGTGGTGTGCCGGCCGACCTGTGTGCGGCCCACCGAGACCTTCCGCAGCTGGTGTGACAACGCCGAGATCTCGCAGGCCCTGGGCTGGACGCCGCGCACCTCGCTGGAGGAGGGCATTGCCCGCACGGCGGCATTTCTCAACGCGGCGCGGGAGTCGGCGCACGCAGCGCCACGCCAGGCTGAAGAGGTATGACGATGTCGCTGGCGGACCGGCTGCTACAAAAAATCCCGCAATACACGCGCAACGCCCGGCATCTGCGCTCGGTCGTCCAGCATGGCACGCCGGGCAAATGGGCCAATCTGGCGCGGGTGGAGTACGAGCGCATGCGCAAGCGCATCCGTGTCGACAGCCATCCCTATCTGCTGATCATCGACCCCTGCAATTTCTGCAATCTGCGCTGCCCGCTGTGCCCGACCGGCCTGAACGACCTGGGGCGCGAGCAATCGATGCTGTCGTTCGAGCACTTCAAGCACTACTTCGATCCGCACGCACCCTATCTGTTCGAGGCCTATCTGCACAACTGGGGCGAGTCGCTGATCAACAAGGACGTGTTCCGCATGATCGACTATGCCCAGTCGCGCAATGTGGGCACCAATTTGAGCTCGAACATGGTCATCCCGACCTCGGACGATCTCGATCAACTGATCGACAGCGGGCTGGAGTATCTGGTCGTGTCGCTGGACGGCGCCACGCCCGAGACCTATTCCAAGTACCGCATCCGCGGCGACTTCGACCGCGTGCTGGCCAATATGACCGAGCTGATACGCCGGCGCAACGCGCGCGGCAAGAAGACGCCCGTGGTCGAGTGGCAGTACATCGTCATGAAGCCCAACGAGCATGAGGTGGCCCAGGCTGAGGTGATGGCCAAGAAGATTGGCGTGGACCTGATCCGCTTCATCCCGGTCGGCATGCCCTTCGAGTTCCGCAACCGCCAGGAGGTGGCCGACATCTGGTACCCGGAGAGCGTCAAGGGCCGCAATGACAGCGACGGCACCGAGCAGCAGTTCGGCCAGGCCGGCAAGCCCGGGCCCTGCTTCTACCTTTACCGCTCGATGGTGGTCAATCCGGACGGCGGCATCTCGCCCTGCTGCGTGGTCTACCGCAAGAACCGCGACTTCGGCCAGCTCGACCCGGAGGAGGGCATCGACCTGCCGCGGCTGTGGAACAGTGAGAAGTACCAATCGGCGCGCTCGCTGTTCTCGCCCGAGGTGCTGCAGGGCCGCAAGCCCACCGTCTGCGACACCTGCGACATCTTCGCCTATCACCCCTCCAAGGCCAGGCCGCGACGACGACCCGAGGGCGAGCCCATCCAGTTGCATCGCAGCAAGTCCTGAAGGATGGGTGGTAGCAGAATAAGAATGTTGGGAGCCATGCGATGAGCAGCGAACACAGCACCAAACCCCGGTTCGGCGATGCGGCCGTGCGGCTGGGCTATGTCAGCGCCGACGCCGTCAACGCGGCCCTGGGCGAGCAGGCGCAACAGCGCCGCAATGCCGGCACGGCCGGCCAGATTGGTGCACTGCTGATGGACAAGGGCCTGCTGACGCCCGAGCAGATCACCGCCGTGCTGCGCCATGTCGGCGCCAGCGATCTGCCGCTGTCGGAGGATGGCATCCGCCTGGCGGCACGGCTCAAGGTGCTGCACTCGGCGGCCGGCAATGTGATCGGTATCACCGGCACCCTGGCCGAAGATGCCGCGCAGGCGGCCGTCGAGCTGGCGGTGGCGCTGGCCGTGATGGAGCAGGGCCAGGTCTTGCTGATCGATGCCAATCTGCGCAAGCCCTCGCTGCATCAGGCCCTGGGCACCGAGGCGGCGCCGGGCTGGATCGAACGCATACGCCTGGGCGAAGCCGCGGGCCCGGCCCGGGCCACGGCGCTGGCAGCGCTGAGCCTGGTGCCGGCCGGCCGGGTCGAGGATGATTTCATGTCGCTGTGCATGTCACCCGAGGCGGGTGAGCGCCTCGAGGCCTGCCGGCAGCGCCATCGCTATGTGCTGGTCAATCTGGGTCAGGTCTTGCATCATCCGGAGGCGGCCGTGGTGGCCTCGCGCTGCGATGGCGTGGTGACGGTGCTGCGTGCCGGTCATTCGCAGAAAAGCGAGTTGCGCGATCTGCAGCGTCTGCTGCAGGGCCTCAAGGTGGGCCTGTCGGGCATTGTGCTGGCCGGCGCCGCAAGCCGGGCGGAACGCAGGAGAGCTTGATGGATAGGCAGGTCGGCCTGGACACGGCGCGCAAATTGCGCGTCATGCATGTGATCCACACCATGGCCTATGGCGGCGTCGAAACGGCCGTGCTGAACTGGCTGCGCTCGCTGGACCGCACGCAGTTCGACGTCCATCTGGTCTGTTTTGCCAATCCCGGCCGGACCGAGCAGCCCTTTGTCGAGGCCGCCGAGCGCCTGGGGCTGGAGGTCAAGACGATTCCGTGGAACCGGCGCAAACCGGTCTGGCGGGCAGCGGGTGAACTGGCACAGATGGTGCGCGAACTGAAGATAGACATCGTCCATGCCCACAACTGCTATGCCGATCTGGTCACCGTGGTGGCGGCGCGGCGCGTGCGTGTCAAGACCATCACCACCGCCTACGTCTGGTTCGACTTCGACTGGAAGCGCAATCTGCTGCAGTGGATAGACGCCCGGGCAATGCGCTGGTTCGACCGCGTCACCGCGCACTGCGAGAACACCCGTGACGAGACCCTGAAGCGCGGCTTCAAGGCCAAGGACATCAGCACCCTGATCTGCGGCTTCGAGACCCACCGCATCGAGCTGAGCCCGCAGCGCCGCTGCCAGCTGCGTGCCGAGCATGGCGCCCGCGACGATGACACGGTGCTGATCAATGTGGCCCGCTTCTATCCCGAGAAAGCCCATGTCTTCCTGCTCGAGAGCTTTGCGCTGCTGCTGGAGCAGCGGCCCGACACCTGGCTGTGGCTGGCCGGCGTGGGGCCGCTGGAGGATGAGATACGCGATGCCATCGAGCGCCTGCACATCGCCCATCGCGTGCGCCTGCTGGGCTTTGTCGTCGATCTGCCCGAGCTGCTGGCCCTGGCCGACATCCAGGTGCACCCGGCCTATATCGAGGGCGTGCCGCTGGCCATCTGCGAGGGCATGGCGGCCGGCCTGCCCATCGTCGCCTCCCAGGTGGGCGGCCTGCCCGAGATACTCGACCATGGCCGCAATGGCGTGCTGGTGCCGGGCCTGCAGCATGCCCAGTTCGCCGAGGCGGTGCAGGCCTTGATGGACGAGCCCCAGCGGGCACGCGATTACGGCGCCCGGGCCCGCCACTTCATCGAGAACGACTACTCGCTGCAGACCGCGGTGAGGCGTGTCGAGGCCACCTACCGGGAGCTGGCCGCATGCTGAACATCGGCCTGTTCCTGGTGATGACCGGTCGCCAGGCGGGCGGGCCGGAGACCTATGAGCGCTGCCTGGTGGACGGACTGGCACGGCTGGATCCCGAGAACAGTTACCGCACCTACTGCCTGGACGGCAGTGCGCCAGCGGTGCTGCCGCCGCCCGGGGCGCGGCTGCAGCACCAGGTGCTGTGGCCTCCGCTGCGGCTGATCAGCACGGCCGTGTCCCTGCCGCTGGCCCTGCTGCGCCATCGCATCGACCTGCTGCATGCGCCGTTCACGCCGCCGCCGTACTCGCCCAAGCCTTATGTCTTCACCCACCACTGCTTCAGCACCTTCAACCACCCGGAGTTCTACGCGCCGGGCATTCTGCTGCGGCTGAATGCGCTGCTGATCAAGGGTCTGCGGTCGGCCACACGGACGATTTGCGTGTCCGAGTGCACCCGCGAGCTGACGGCCGAGCGCTTCAAGCTCGACCGCAGCCGCATGCATGTGGTCTACAACGGTGTCGGTGCGCAGTACCAGCCGCAGGATGCGGCACTGGCTCGCCGCGTGGTGGCCGAACGCTATGGCGTACGCGAGCCCTTCCTGCTCTATCTGGGCAAGATCGAGTCGCGCAAGAACATCGTGCGCCTGCTGCAGGCCTTCGATCAATTCCGTCGCGAGGCCCGCGAACCGGTCAAGCTGGTGCTGGCCGGCCGCCGCTCGCCGATGACACAGGGCATAGACGAGACGCTGGAGGGTCTGGGCCTGCGCGAGCATGTGGTCGAGATCGGCTATGCGCCCGATGCCGATCTGCCCCTGCTGTACGGCGCGGCGACGGTGTTTCTATTCCCGTCGCTGTGGGAGGGCTTCGGCATTCCGGTGATCGAGGCGATGGCCTGCGGCACGCCGGTGATCACCTCCAATCTGTCGTCCCTGCCCGAGGTGGCGGGTGATGCCGCCCTGCTGGTGGACCCGTACCGGGTGGAAGACATCGCCGCGGCGATGCTCAGGCTGTGGCAGGACGAAGCACTGCGCGCCGAGCTGCGCGAGCGCGGCCTGCGCAACGCCAAACGCTTCAGCTGGGACAAGACGGCCCTGGAAACCCTGGCCGTCTACCGGCAGGCGGCCCTGGGCTGAAGGAGCATGGCGATGCGCAGACCCCGCTTACTCAAAGGTCCAGCGCGCGATCCAGACATTGCGCTGTCCCTGGGCCTTGCTCTGCGCCGCGGCGTCGGCGATCAGCAGCTTGACGATGCGCTCGGGCACCAGCACGCCGTCGCGCTTCTTGGCCGGGTCGGCCTTCAGCTGGCTCAGCTCCAGCGGGAAGTCGCTCCAGGCGCTGCGCGGTTCTATCATCGCGAAGAAGGTCTGGCCATCGGCCAGTTCGACCTGCACGAACAGCGGGCCGGGGCGGTCGCTGCGCAGGCGCAGGCTCATGCGCTTGGTGGTGGTGTTGAGCCGCGTACCGATGTCGCGGGTGGCCCAGGCCCATTCATTGGCCTTGTAGTCGAAGGTCCAGCGCATGCCTGCATCGGCCTCCAGCGTGGCCTTGCCGCCCGGGCCGGTCACGAACAGCTGCTTGGCACTGCTGAAGCCGATCTCGGTGGCCGTGCTGGCCGTCGGCGCCAGCGCGCTGCTGACCGCTGCCGTCCTGGCGGCCAGCGGCTCGATGCGGCCGGCCAGCGCGTTCTGCCACTCGGCCCAAGCAGGCTTGGCCTTGATGTCGCCGCTCCACAGGCCGATATTGCGCCACAGCAGATTGACCTCGTTGTCCGGCGTGCCGCTCATGCGCTCGTACAGCCGGTCGTAGTCCACCGCCAGGAACCAGACGACGAACAGGTAGTTGTCGCGCTCGGCCAGCTGGGCCAGCTCGCGCACATAGCTGGCCTGCAGCACCGGGTCGCCCTTGAGCTTGAGGCTGTAGGCCGGCAGCTCGGCATTCGCGCTGGAGTAGCCGGTCTCGCACAGGGCGATGGGCTTGGCTGTGTAGCGCTGCACCCAGTCCAGCGGCGCGCGCCAGGCCTGCTCGCGCTCGCCCAGCGGCGGGTCGCCGAACTTCTCGCCGAAGGGCGACATCGTCGGATAGAAGCTCAGGCCCAGATAGTCGCTGGCGTCCACCAGCGGCTTGGCCAGCTCGGCCACGCCCGGCTTCATCAGCGACTGCAGACCGAAGGAAATGCCGATCTGCAGCCTCGGGTTGTCACGCTTCAGCGCCGTCGCCACATGGCGGTAGAGGGCGTCGAACTGCGGCCAGCGCTTGGGGTCGCGCGCCGCCAGCTCGCCGGCCTCTATGCCCAGGTTCAGGTAGCTGGGGTGAAATTGCTTGACCGCGCGGCGGGCGTATTCGAGATAGGCGGCCTTGACCTTGTCGTCGTCCAGGCGGGCCAGCTTCAGGCTCCAGGGCAGGGCGCTGCTGGTGCCTGCCTCGCCCTTGGTCGGCGCCAGGCTCTTGCGGTCCTTGGCCAGCGGCGCCAGTGCCAGATACACCGGGCGGCCGGTCGGGATGGCGCGGGTCCAGTCATCCCATTCGCGCTGCACCCGCTTCGGGTTGGGCTTGCCGTCGAGCAGTTCGTCCCAGGGAATGCCGTCATCCAGGTGCAGGGCATGGACATTGGCGTTGTTGCGCACGATGTCAAGCGTGCGTGTCACCGCCTCGTCGGTCGAATCGTAGGGAAAGGGCGTGAATCCGTAGAGTGGCCGGGCGGCTACGGGCTGGCTCAGCAGGGCGATCAACGTGCAGGTAAGAACGGCAAATCGCTGCATCTGCTTCATGGCATGGGCCCCGTACTGCATAGAGGCGAACACTGTAACGCCGCAGCGGCCCACGAGGCAAAGACCTTTACACCATGAACAAGTCCTTGCAACAAACCGCTTGCGTGGCCCTGCCCAAGGGGCTTGGCGGCGTTTTGACGGTGCTGCTGAACAGCCTGCTGCTGTCGCATATGGCGCCGGCCGAGTTCGGCGCCTACGCCATCTGCCTGACCCTGGTGGCCCTGGCCGATGGCGTGCTGGGCTCGGCCATAGACATGAGTGTGATCAAGCTGGCCTCGGTGTACCGCCTCAGCGATCTGGCGCGGGCCGCCGCCGTCGAACGCTGGGGGGTGGCGCTCAAGCTGGCGGTGAGCCTGGGCCTGGTCTGTGTGGCGCTGTTGCTGGCCGAGCGGCTGTCCGGGGCCCTGTTCAAGCGCCCGGCGCCGCAGCTGCTGGTGCTGGCCCTGGCCGTGGCGGCCGGTGTGCTGCTGCTGCGCTCGGCCTTTCTGAATCTGCAGCTGCAGCAGCGCTTCGGCGCCTATGCCGCCTTGGAGCTGCTGGCCCAGGCACTGCGTGTGGGCGGTATTGCCGCCGTGCTGCTGTGGTCCCGGCCCGATGCTCAGGTGCTGATGGCCGTGGCGGGGCTGTGCACCTTGACCGCACTGCTGGGGGCCGCATGGCTGGTGAGGCCGCGCTGGCCCGGGCAGGACCTGCTGCCGCGACGCGAGGGCCGCGAGCTGGCCCAGGCGGTGCGCTGGATGTTCATCACCTTTGCCTTCTCGGCGCTGCTGTCGCGGGCCGATCTGCTGCTGCTGACGCAGTACTCGAGCCTGGAGCAGGTGGGCCTGTTTGCCGCCGGCCAGGTGTTTGCCCAGATTCCCGAGCTGCTGGGCAGCTATCTGGCCGTGGTCGTCAGTCCCAGGGTGGCGCCGGCCAGCCAGTCGGGCACGCTGAGGGTGCTGATGTCCCAGGTGCAGGGCGGCCTGCTGCTGCTGGCCCTGCTGGTCATGCTGGCGGTGCCGGTGCTGCTGCATTTCGGTGCGGGCGTGCTGCCCCGTGCCTATGCCGGCTCGGCCGAGGTGCTGATGCTGTTGCTGGCCGGCTCGCTGGCGGCGATGTGCGCCTTTCCGGTCGCCATCCCCTATCTGATGTTCGTCAAGCCCGATTTCATCTTCAAACTCGATCTTTACACCCTGCCGCTGCTGCTGGCGGCTTACTATTTCGCCATACCCGCAGCCGGTGCCGTCGGCGCCGCCTGGGTGTCGGGCGGCGCACGCCTGCTCAAGCTGGGCTTGATGCAGGCCTGCGCCTGGAACTGGGCACGACAGGGTCTGCCCGCAGGGGCCGCTACGCAATGAGCAACGCCGATCACGACGTCGATCAAGTCATGCAACTGGGCTCGGCCTTCGTGGCCGATCTGGTGCGGGCACTGGACTATCACCGCTGGCTGATCGTCGCCACCACCCTGGGCGCCGTGCTCACCAGCTATGGGGCGATGCAGTTTGTCAGCGAGGAGTACGAGTCCACGGCGCGGCTGCTGGTCAAGCTGGGCCGCGAGAACGTCGAGGTGCCGGTGTCGGTGGAGAAGGGCGGGCTGATCTCCAACGGCGTGCGCAAGGAAGACATCAATTCCGAGATCCAGATGCTCAGCGCCCGTTCGCAGCTCGAAGCGGCGGTGGATGCGCTGGGGCCGGAGGCCTTCAAGATGGCCGCGCCGCCGCCGCAGACCCTGTTCCAGAAAATCAAGTTCGAGCTGCGGCGCGTGGTGCGCTGGGCCAAGGCACAGTTCAAGGAACTGAGCATTCTGCTGAACCTGCGGCCGCGCCTGAGCGAGCGCGAGGAGGCCGTGACCCTGGTGCAGAAGGCGTTGCGGGTGGAGCGCGAGAAGGATTCCGATGTGATCTCCATCGCCGCCCGCCTGCCTTCGGCCGAGCTGGCCATGCAGGTGGTCGACACGGTGGTCAAGCTCTATCTGGAGCGGCGCGTCGAGGTGCGCCGCGAGCGCGGCATGAGCAGCTTCTTCGACGAGCAGCTGCAGACGCTGCGCGACCAGCTCAGGCTGCTCGATGCCAGCCGGCTGCAGCTGCGCGACGGCCTGCAGATCTCGACCATTGGCGAGGAGCGTTCGCTGCTGCTGAGCCGGCTGCAGCTGCTGCGCAAGGAGGCGCAGAGCGACGAAGGCGAGATGAAGCTGCTGCGCCTGCCGGCCGGAGCGACCGCCGACGCCGCTGCGCAGGCCCGCCTGAGCTCGCAGCCCAATCACGAGCAGCTGCGTGCCAAGGTCACCGAGCTGCGCATACGCCGCACCGAGCTGCTGCAGCGCTTCAAGGAGGACGCCGAGGCGGTGCAGCGGGTCGACCGGGAGATTGCCCAGATCGAGACCACCCTGCGCCAGTCGATAGAGGCACAGCTGGGCGAGCGCCGCACGGTGGCGGCCGGCATCGAGACGCGGCTGCGCGCGCTCAACCATGCCGAGTCCGAACTCGACCGCATCGAACGCGACCGCGCCGTGGTGCTGCAGACCTTCCAGACCTACGCCAAGCGCAGCGAGGAGGCGCGTGTTTCGGAAGCGCTGGACCTGCGGCGGGTGTCGAACATCGCCGTGCTCAATCCGGCCGAGCGGCCGATCGAGGCGGTGTCGCCGCGCAAGCTGCTGATGGTGGGTCTGGCGTTGCCGCTGGGCCTGCTGGTGGGCCTGGCCCTGGCGCTGTTTCTGGAGTATCTGAACCAGACGATTCGCGACGAACGCGATCTCGGCGGAGCGGACCGGGGCCTGTTCCTGGGCCGCCTGCGCATCACGGCGAGGCGATCATGAAGTACCTGCTGCCTGGGCCCCTGGCTTTTCTGCGCTGGCTGCTGGCCGGCCTGCTGCTCTGCGGCTCGCTGCTGGGGCCGCTGCAGGCCCAGACGCCCACCCGCAGCTGGCGGCCGCTGGGCCCCGACTACGGCACAGTGCTGAGCTTTGCCCACCAGCCCAGCTTCGAGGCCGTGGTGCTGGCCGGCACCTATTTCGGCGGGCTCTATCGCAGCACCGACTGGGGCTTTTCCTGGAAGGCGGTCAGCGTGCCCTTCTCGGCCCGCTCGGTGTTTGCGCTGGCCTTCGACCCCTCGGGCATAGGCCGGGTCTATGCCGGGGTCTATCAGGATGGCGTCTGGCGCTCGGACGACAGCGGCCAGACCTGGACGCGCAGCGCCGTCGGCCTGACCGACCTGGACGTGCAGGCCCTGGCCGTGGACCCGGCGCGCACCCATCGGGTGCTGGCGGCCACCGCGCAGGCCGGCGTATTCCTCAGCCAGGATGGTGCGGCGCAATGGCAGCTGATCGACGTGCTGGCCGGCGTGCGTGGCCGTGCCATTGTCTTTGACGCACGCCAGCCCTTGAATGTCTATCTGGGCACGGTGGGGCAGGGGGTCTATCGCTCGGTGGACGGTGGCGTCAGCTGGACGACGCTGGGCCGCAATCTGGGCACCGTCATCAGCCTGAACTTCGATGCCGCCGGCAATCTCTACGCGGCCACCGAGGGGGGCGTGTTCCAGCTGCAGGTCGGTGCGAGCGACTGGACCGACCTCAGCTTCAACCTGCCCAAGCTGCCGATCGCCCACGTGCTGCCTCATCCCAGCGTGCCCAACTTTCTGTTCGCGGCCACCGTCTACGGCGTCTACGCGTTGGCCAACTGGGACACCAAACCGACCTGGTTCCAGTGGACCAGCAGTGATACCCGGCTGGTCGGCAGCGACAGCCGCGGCCTGATACTGCATGTGGCCGGCCAGCATGGCTCGATGCTGATGACCACCGACTTCGGCGCGCATTGGATACGCGGCGATGTCGGCATCCAGAATGCCTTCGTCGGCGCCCTGGCCACGCTCAACGGTCCGCAGGGCTGGCGCCTGCTCGGCGGCACCGACCTCGGACTCTATGCCCTGGACAGCGGGCAGCCCTGGAAATCGGTGCTCAAGCGCAACGAAGCTGTCTTCGACCTGCAGACGCGCGGCCAGACGGCCTATGCCGGCGCCGAGACCACCGGCGTCTGGAAGAGTGGGGATGGCGGCGACAGCTGGGCCCTGGCCAGCCAGGGCCTGGTGCCGACGCGCATCAACGGCTTCTCGCGCACCGTCGAGGACAAGCCCACCCTGCTGGTGGCCAGTGCCTCGGGCCTGTACCGCAGCATCGACGATGGCGCGCAGTGGCTGCCGGTCAAGCTGCCCATGGTGCAGACGGTGCTCAGCGTGGCCGCCGACCCGGTGCGCGGGCCTATCGTCTACATCGGCAGTGGCGCCGGCCAGGTCTTGCGCAGCATCGATGGCGGGCAGAGTTTCGTCAACGCCAGCGCCGGCCTGCCGGCCGAGGGCATCAACCGGCTGGTGCACGCCCCCTGGGGCCGGGTCTATGCCCTCACCGCCGGCGGCGGCCTGTATGCCAGCTCCGACAACGGCAGCAACTGGTACCCCAGCAAGACCGGTTGCGATGCGGCCGCGGTGGCGATGGTGGCCGACCCCCAGCGCAACTGGGTGCTCTACCTGGCGACGGCCGGCGGCGGCCTGTGCAAGAGCGAATCGGCCGGCCTGCAGTGGGCGCCGGCCAATCAGGGCCTGGACAACCCCTATGTCACCGCGCTGTGGCTGGACGCCGCCCAGCCGGCCCGGCTGATCGCCGGCAGCGTCGGCAAGGTCTATCTGAGCAGTGACGGCGGGGTGAGCTGGAAGAGCGGCGGCGCCGGTCTGCCCGCGGCCCCGGTGACGGCGCTGGTCGGCAGCGGCCAGAGCTTTTTTGCCCTGCTCAATGGCCAGGGCCTGTACCGCAGCGGCGATGGCGGCGCCAGCTGGTCGCCGATGGCCGCACCGGTGGCCGGCAATGCGCAGGCCCTGACCCAGCTGCCCGGCGGTCGCCTGCTGCTGGGCACACCCTACCTGGGCCTGCAGGCCTCCGACGATGGCGGCGCAAGCTGGCAGCCGGCGAATGCCGGCATGAGCCTGTTCGTGCGCAGCCTGGCGCTGGACCCGGCCGACGCGAACACGCTGTACGCGGGTTCGCTGAGCGGCGGCGTGTTCCGCAGCCGAGATGCCGCCGCCAGCTGGAGCAGCGTCGGCCTGTCGGACGGCAATGTGTTCAAGGTCGTGGCGCCGGCCGCCGGCCGGGTGCTGGTCGGCACCTCCACCGGCATTGCGGCCAGCGACGATGGCGGCGACAGCTGGGCGCAGCTGGGACAGCGCGCCTCCTATGTGTGGTCCATTGCCGCCGATCCCGACGATGGCCGCCGCATGGTGCTGGGCAGCGTCGCCGGCCAGGTCTGGGCCGCGGATGCCAGCGGCAGCCGCTGGCGCCATGTCGGCCAGGGCCTGCCGCCGGCCGAAGTGCAGGCGCTGACGCGCTGTGCCGATGACAGCCTGTACGCGGCGCCCGAGCGCAGCGGCATCTACCGCAGCGCGCTGAATACGCTGGACGGATGGCGCAACGCTGGCGGCACCGGCCTGGGATCCGCTCAGGTCGTGAGCCTGTCCTGCGATCCGCGCTCGGGCCTGCTGTACGCGGCCACCAATGGCGCAGGCGTGTTCCTGAGCCTGGACCGCGGCGCGAACTGGGCGGCGATCAACCAGGGGCTGCCGGGCACCAGCGGCAGCCAGGTCATAGCCACGGTGCTGGCCAGTCCGACGGTGGCCTGGCAGGTCTGGGTCGCCGTGCGCGATGGCACGGTCTATCGCTCCGACGATGGCGGCCTGCACTGGAGCGCCGCGGGCCAGGGCCTGCCGGGCGGCGGCATCAGCCAGCTCAGCGCCGGTGGCGATGGCACGCTCTACGCCAGCGCCGCCAACACCGTCTACCGGCTGGCGGGCAGTACCTGGACGCAGGCTGCCAACGGCCTGGCCGCTGGCCGGGTGACGGCGCTGTGGGCCCATCCCAAGGATGCCGGCCGCCTGCTGGCCGCTGTGGCCGGCGTCGGTGTCTTTGTCAGCACCGATGCCGGCGCGCACTGGAGCCCGTCCGCCACCGACGCCGCTGCGGCCGAGGTGACCGTGCTGGGTGGCGGCGCGACGCGCGTGTTTGCCGGCACCCTGGGCACCGGCCTGGCCTGGAGCGATGATGGCGGCGCGCACTTCGGCGCCGTGCAGCTGGCCGCACAGATACCCGCGGTGGTGACTGGCATTGCGGTGGACAGCGGCGATGCCGCCCGGCTCTATCTCGCCACCGGGGGCCAGGGCGTGCTCTACAGCACCGATGGCGGCGCCAACTGGCGCGGCAGCAGCAGCGGCCTGGGCAGCAGCTTCCTGCTGTGCCTGGTGGCGCATCCGCAGCGGCCCGGGGTGATCTACGCCGGCACGACCGAGGGTGTGTTCGTGTCGACCGACAGCGCCCTGAGCTGGACCGCGATCAACGAGGGCTTGAACAACCGCAACGTCACCTCGCTGGTGTTCGACAGCCTGGTGCCCGGCCTGCTGTTCGCAGGCACCGAGGGTGGTGGGATCTACCTCTATGACACCCGCTGACGCGCCCGCACACCGCCGCCCCATCCAATGGCGCAGCCTGCAGGCCGTGCTGGCCGGCAGCCTGTTCAGCGGCGCGACGCTGACCCTGGGCAGCGCGGCTGTCGGCTCGCCCTGGCTGCTGCTGGGCGTGCCGCTGGTGCTCGGGCTGGGGGCGCTGCTGATGCTGTGGCCGGGCGTCGCCTTCATGCTGACGGCCTTCATCATCCCGATCGAACGCCTGGGCCGGCTCACCGCCGATGACGCGATGTACACCATCTCGCTGATGCGCATCGTCGGCACCCTGGCCCTGGGCAGCTTCCTGCTGCATGCCTTGATACGCCGGCGCGCCATCGCCTTCGGCAGCGCCTTCTGGCTCTACACCGCCTATTTCGGCCTGGCCCTGCTGGGGGTGTTCCACAGCAGCCACCAGCTGGGCACGGTGCGGGCCTGCGGTGCCATCCTCGGCAATCTGCTGTTCTTCTGGCTGGTCATCAATATCGGCCAGGCGCCGCGCCTGGCCAAGACGGCGGTGGGGCTGTGGCTCACCTCCACGGTCATCGTCGGCGTCTTCACCATCCTCACCTGGCACTTCGGCAGCGGCGTGTCCGAGGCCGATCTGGGCGAGACCGCCAGCCGCTTCTCCACCGTGATGGTGGACACCTCGGAGTGGGAGGCGCTGGACAGCACGGCCCGCGCCGCCGGCCCGACCTCGCATGCCGCCGTCTACGCGATGAACCTGATACTGACCCTGCCGTTTTTTCTCTATTTCTTCAAGCACCAGCGCACGGCGGGCTGGCGGGTGCTGATCGCCGCGGGCCTGCTGGTGACGATGTACAACGTCTTCCTGACCAACACGCGGGCGGCCATCCTGCTGGCCGTGGCCGTGCTGCTGGTGTGCGGTGCGCGCGGCCTCTACCGTTTCACCGCCGGCGGCGTGGTGGTGGCCTGCCTGGCGGTGGCGGCGATGCTGCCGCTGGCGCCCGAGGCGGTGTGGCACCGCGTGCTCGACACCTCGAACTACAGCCTCGAACGCTCGGCCACCCTGCGCATACGTTTCGAATACTGGGCCGCCGGCCTGCAGGTGGCCCAGGACCATTGGCTCGAAGGCATAGGCGTGGGCAACCAGCAGGTCATACCGCTGTACATCAAGGGCGACGCGCCCGAGGAAACCACGGTCCACAACGAATACATCATGACGGCGATGGAGGTGGGCCTGATCGGTTGGTTGGTCTTCTTCGGCTTTGTCGCGCTGATGTATGCAGCCGCCCGCCGCGCCGCCCAGCTGCTGCCCGGCCGCTGGCCTGAGCGGGTGCTGCACGCTGATTTTTTCGTTGCCGCCCAGGTGGCGATGCTGGCCACCGCCGTCTACGGCCTGCAGGTGGACGTCTTTCACTTTCCGCTCAAGGGTTGGTGGCTGATCGCCGGCCTCAGCTGGGCGCTGTACCGGGTTCTGCTCGAGGAAAAGCCGATTCACCTCCACAACAGCGAAAGGAGTGCGCAATGACGCAGCAAGCCGCCGAAGGCCGGGTCGATGTGTCCGTGGTCCTGGTCGGGCTCAATGCCTGCCACTACATCGTCGAATGCATTGTTTCGCTGAAGGCCGCGCAGTGGCCCGACTGCAGCTACGAGATCATCTATGTGGACAACGGCTCCAAGGATGACTCGGTCGCCCGCGTCAGCGCCGAGCACCCCGATGTGCACCTGATCGCCAACCCCGACAACCGCGGCTACTGCCCGGCCGCCAACCAGGGCTCGCGCATCGCCCGCGGCGAATACCTCTACTTCCTGAACGACGATACCCTGGTGGTCGACGACGCCATCGCCCGCACCCTGCGCACCTTGCGTGCCGAACCCAGAGGCGGCGTGGTCGGCAGCCGCCTGCTCAATCTGGATCGCACCGATCAGTGGTCGGGCCGGCGCTTCCCTTCGGTCTGGAGTGCCTTCCTGGGTCGGCGCTCCTGGCTGACCCGCTGGCTGCCCAATGCCTCGCCGGTGGTGGACTATCTGTGCAAGACCGAGGTGGCGCGCGGTGTGCCCTTCGAGGCCGACTGGGTGTCAGCCGCGGCCATGTTGGTCAGCCAGCGTGACTTCTGGGCCATAGGCGGCTTTGCCGAGGACTACTACTACTGGCACGAGGCGGTGTTCTGCGATCGCATGCATGCCGCCGGCCATGCGGTGCTGCTGGACCCGCAGTCGCTGATCATCCACTACGAGGGCAAGGGCAGCGGCAAGCGCACCTATCCGGTGCTGCGCTGGCACATCCTGAACTTCCACCGCGGCGCCTTCCGCTGCTTCTGCGAGCACTACGGCCTGTCCCGGCTGCACCCGCTGCGCTGGCTGGTGGGGGCGGGTCTTGCCACCCGTGCGGGCCTGCTGCTGGCCGGCAACTACTTCACCGCGCCGAGGGCCTGAATCCATGTTGAATACGGCCATGCTCGACACCACGATGCTGGAGCAAAGAATCAAGGGCCTGGGCCTGGTCTGCCCGCGCTGCCGGGGCGGGTTGAGCGCCAATGCCCAGGGCTATCGCTGTCGCGTCTGCGCCAGCGACTATGCCTTTACCGATGGCTTCCCCGACCTGATCGAGGGCGAGCGCTTCGATGACCCCAGCGACGACACGCTGCTGCGCTACGAGGAGCAGTCCAATGCCGACCTGACCAACCACTACTGGCAGCCGCTGTTCCGCAAGCTCTGGCCGCAGCGCCAGGCCGGCGGCCGTGAGCCGCGCCTGCTGTCGGTGGGCTGTGGCACAGGCGTCGATGTGGACCTGCTGCGCGACGGCGGCTTCGACAGCGTCGGCATCGACTGCGGCAACCGCAGCAATGTCTGGCCCCGACGCCGCCATACCGAGCGGCTGGTGATGGCCAATGGCAAGCACCTGCCCTTCGACGACAACAGCTTCGACTGCGCCTTCTGCGGCTGCGTGTTCCCCCACGTCGGTGTGGTCGGCGACACCGATGTCACCGCGCCCGACGTGCATCTGCAGCGCTGCGCGATGGCGCGCGAGATGGTGCGCGTGCTCAGGCCCGGGGGCTACATCATCGTCAGCAGCCCCAACCGCTGGTTCCCCTTCGACATCTTCCACGGCCGCAAGCCGGGCCAGTACAGGCCCCGCTTCAATCCGCCGAGCAGCCGCTTCCTGCTCTCGGTGGGCGACTACCAGGATCTGTTCGCCCAGGCCGGCTGCGGCCCGGCCCAGGCGCTGCCGGTGGAGAACTACTGGGGCTTCATCCGCAGCCGGCATTCGATCAAGGGCGCGGTGTTCGGCCTGCCGGTGCGCTTCGTGTTCTGGCTGGTGTCGCGGCCGGGCATGGGCTTTCTGCGCGGCTCGCCGGTCAACCCCTGGCTGGTCGTGATGATGCAGAAGACGGGGTGATGCGATGAAGCCGCTGCGCTTGCTGCTGCTGCTCTGCCTGGCCTGCCTCGGCCCGGCCTGGGGCGTGCCGGTGGCGCTGGGCCCGGTGACCCTGGCCACGCCGCTGGCCAATGGCGCCAGCCTGGCGCTCGGCGGGGTGGGCGGCAGCCTGCGCATCGAGTTCCTGGCCGGCGGCATCGTCCACATCGAGGCCACACCGCCCGGGGCGGCCACGCTCAGCACCGGCGCGATGCTGGCGCAGACGCCGGCCAGCGGCGCGCCGGACTTCTTCGACGATGGCAGCAAGGTGTTTCTGCGCCAGGCCGGCCTCAGCGTCATCGTCATCAAGAATCCGCTGCAGGTGGTGGTGATGCGCAATGACGGCTCGGTGCTGTCGGCCGACCTGCCCGGCGGCGTGCTGTGGGACGCCGACAGCGGTCTGGTCATAGGCGCCAAGTTCACCGCCCCCGACGAACGCTTCTTCGGCCTGGGCCTGGCCGGCGGACCGCTGGACCGGCGCGGCCGGCTGATGCTGATGCGCAACAGCGACCGTGCGGCCTACGAGGAGCTCAGCAATCCGCTGTATTCGAGCACCCCGTTCTTCTACGGCCAGCGCGACGGCAAGACCTACGGGCTGTTCGTGGACAACCCCTCGACCACGCAGTTCGACCTCGGCAGGCAATGGACCGAGGTGCTGAGCATCGCCTCGCAGGCCGGCACCTTGAGCTACTACCTGATCCCCGGCCCGACACCGGCCGAGGTGGCCCGTGGCTTCGGTCGCCTGACCGGCAACACGGCGCTGCCGCCGCGCTGGAGCCTGGGCTATCTGCAGGCCCACTTCGGCTATGCCAGTGCGGCCGAGGTGCTGGGCCTGGCCCAGGAGTTCCGCGCCCGCAGCATCCCGGCCGACGCCTTCTTCCTCGACCTGGACTACACCGACCGCCTGTTCACGATGAGCTGGAACCCGGGCACCTTTCCCGACCCGGCGGGCTTCAACGCCCAGATGGCGGCGATGGGCTTCAAGCGCGTCAACATCCTGGAGCCGCTGCTGACGGTGTTCGACCCGCTGTGGTCCAGCTATGCCGGCGCGGGCTTGCTGGCCACCGGGCCCGACGGTCAGCCGCTGATCACGCCGATCTGGATGGGCGAGGTCAGCTGGATCGACTTCACCAAGCCGGCGGCGCGGGCGGACTTCAAGTTGCGGCTGAAGAACTTCCTGGCCACCGGGGTCAGCGGTCTGTGGGCCGATCTGAACGAGCCCGCGGCCAATGACATGCCCTACGCGCGCTTTGACTTCAGCGGCCAGCCGAGGCTCGAATACGCCTCGCGCAATGTCTATGCGCTGCTGGAGGTGGCGGCCCTGCACGAGGCGCTGGCCGAGGCGCAGCCGGGCCTGCGGCCCTTCATCGTCTCGCGCTCCGGTTTTGCCGGCATGCAGCGCTATGCCGCCAACTGGAGCGGCGACACCGACTCCACCTTCGACTCATTGCGCGTGCAGGTGCAGATTGCTGCCTCGATGGGCCTGTCCGGCCAGAACCTGTTCGGCGCCGATGTCGGCGGCTTTCTCGGCGCGCCCAACGCCGAGCTGTTCCTGCGCTGGCTGCAGTTCGGCGTGGCAACGCCGCTGCTGCGCAACCACTCGACCAACACCTCGCCGCTGCGCGAGCCCTGGCGCTTTGGCGAACCCTACACCTCGGTGGCCAAGGCGATGATCGAATGGCGCTACCGCTTGATGCCCTACCTCTACGGCCTGTTCGTCCAGGCCGAGCGCGACAGCCAACCGGTGCTGGCACCGACCTTCTTCCACTTCCCCGCGGATACGGCCACGCACGCACAGAGCGGCGAGTACCTGCTCGGTCCTTCGCTGCTGGTGGCGCCGGTGTTTACCGAGGGCGCGACCACCCGTTCGCTGTATCTGCCATCGGGGGCCAGCTGGTTCGACTACAACACCGATCAGCGCTACAGCGGGGGCCAGCAGGTGCAGGTGGCAGCCCCTCTGCACCAGCTGCCGATGTTCGTGCGGGCCGGCAGCATCGTGCCCATGGGGCCGGTGCGGCAGTTTGCCGATCAGGTGGTCGAGGAGATGCTGCTGCTGGATGTCTTTCCCGGCGCCAACGCCAGCTTCACCCTGCATGACGACGATGGCGCAACCACCGCCTATCGCAACGGCGCCTATCTGGACAGCCTGCTGAGCTGGACTGAAGGCAGCGGCTTTGCGCAGCTCGATGTGAGCAACACCGGTGGCACGCTGGCGGCTATCAGCCGGCCGTGGTGGGTCCAGGTGCGGGCCTGGCCGCAGGCGCCGGCCCGGGTGCTGGCCGATGGCGTGGCGCTCGCCCACGCCGCCAGCCCTGCCGCCATGGGCGAGGCGGGGGCCTGGTTTCACGATGCTGCCGGCGGGCGTTTGCTGGTGCGTATGCCTGGGCGAAAGCCGGCGCAATCACTGCGCGTGGAGCGCTGAACTCAACGAGCCATGACACAACATCCCTCAAGAATCATTGCCAGCTTGCTGATGATCATCGCCAGCCTGCTGGCCGGCTGTGCCAGCCAGTCGCAGAACGTCGGCCAGCGTGCCGTGCCCGCTGCCGCCTATATGGCGCAGGACAGCGATGGCAAGAAGATCGAAGGCGGCAGCCTCAGCTACCAGCTGCAGCCGGGCGACCAGATCGACATCAAGTTCTATTACAACCCCGAGCTGAACGAGCAGGCCCTGGTCGGCCCGGACGGCCGCATCGCGCTGCAGCTGATCGGTGAGCTCAATGTCAGCGGACTGTCCACCCAGGAGCTTTCCGATGAGCTGACCAAGCGCTATGGCAAGACGCTGCGCCAGCCGCAGGCCACGGTGATCTTGCGCAAGTACGCGCTGGCCCGGGTGTTCGTCTCGGGCGAGGTCAATGCGCCGGCGGCCCACACGCTCGATGCCGGGCCGCTCACCGCGCTGCAGGCCATCGTGCAGAGCGGCGGCTTCCGCAAGGGGGCCGAGCGCAGCAATGTGGTGGTGCTGCGCAACTCTGCCAGCGGCCAGCCGGTTTTCATCAAGCTGGACATGCAGGGCCACCTGGAGCAGTCGGTGCAGGCCGACATCCTGCTGCGGCCCTACGACATCGTGTTCGTGCCGCAAAAGCGCATTGCCGAGGTGGCCGAGTTCTTCGACGAGTACATCAACAAGATCGTGCCGCTGTACCGGAATATGGGCTTCTATTTCAACTACAACCTGCGCGACAAGGTTGAGGTCAGGACCTCGCCATGACCCCGGCCGCCGAGATTCGAGACCCCGTGCTGGTGCTGGGCGGCGCCGGCTTCATTGGGTCCTCCGTCGTGCGCGCGCTGGTGGCGCAAGGCCTGCGGCCGCGGGTGCTGACGCGGCCCAGCCGCTCGATCGCCAATCTGCGCGACATCCTCGACCGCATCGAGCTGATACACGGCGACTTCATGGACGACACCGTGCTGCGCGTGGCGATGAAGGGGGTGCGCACCGTCTACCACCTGATCACCACCACCTTTCCGAATATGGTGATAGAGAGCAGCAACTACGATCTGCTGTCGAACCTGCTGCCGACGATACGCATGCTGGAGATCGCGCGCGAGAGCGGTGCCTGCCGCATCGTCTACGCGTCCTCGGGTGGCACGATTTACGGCGAGCCCCAGCAGCTGCCCATCCCCGAGAGCCACCCGCTGGCGCCCAAGTCGGCCTATGGCCAGAGCAAGCTGACCATCGAGAACTACCTCAGCTTCTACGGCCGCACCACGCCGCTGGAGGTCAGCATCCTGCGTCTGTCCAACCCCTACGGCCCGCAGCAGAACCCCTTCGGCAACCAGGGCCTGATCGCGGTGGCCATGGGCTGCCTGCTGGACGGCCGGCCGTTGAAGGTGTTCGGCGAGGGCTCGGCCGTGCGCGACTACATCTTCATCGACGATGTGGTGGACGCCTTGCTGCGCGCTGGCCTGGCGCCGCCCGATGTGCTGAACATCTCTTTCGGCGAGGGCCGCAGCGTGATGCAGGTGCTGGACGCGGTGGAGCGGGTCAGCGGCCGCAAGCTCGACCGCGTGCAACTGCCGGACCGGCGCGGCGATGTCAGCGTCAATGTGCTGGACAACTCCCGGGCGAGGGCCAGCCTGGGCTGGGCGCCGAGCTGCGGCTTCGAGGACGGCGTGGCGCGGACCTGGGCCGCCTTCCGTGCGGCTTGACCTGAATGAACGGACTGACCATGAAGAGCACAAGCCAAGTCGGTCGCCTGATGCTGTTGCTGGTCCTGCTGGTGATGGCTGCTGCCTGCCGCGCCCAGCTGCCGCCGGGGACCAATGTGTTCTTCCTCGACCTCGATCAGGACTCCTACGGCGACCCCAACCAACCCTATCTGTTCTACGGCAAGGTGCCGCCCAGCCGCATGTTCGTGCCCTGGGGCAACGACCCCGACGACAGCAACCCGATGATCTTCCCGCTGCCCCGGCCCCAGGGCGCGAGGCTGATCGCCCAGGAGCTGAACCTGCTGAGCGCTGCCGATCTGCCGGAGCGGCTGCTGGCCGCGCGCGAGCTGGGCGCGCAGAGCCTGCTCGTCGCGTTGCGCTGGAGCGAGCTGGAGCCCGGCGGCAGCGGCTATTCTGCGCCGCTGCTGCAGGCGCTGGGCGCGCTCTCGCAGGCACTGCCCGGCACCGGCATCAAGCTGGTGCTGAGCCTGGACCTGGTCGATGGCAATATGCTGACCTTGCCAGCCGATCTGAAGGCGGCGGTCGAGGCCGATGTCGCGGCGCTGGGATCGGCCGCCACCGTGGCCCGCGCCGCGGCGGCGCTGGCCCGCATCAAGACGGCGCTGGGTCCGCAGACCGTGCTGGCGCTGCGCCTGGGCAATGAGGTCGATCGCTATCTGCCAGGGCAGGGCGTGCCGGCCTTTGGCGCCGCCTACGTCCAGTTCATGCGCCAGCTGCGCCCGCAGGCGCGCGCAGTCTGGGGGCCGTCGCTGGCGCTGGGGGTCTCGGGTTCGCTGCTGGGCAGCCTGCAGGAGCCCGGACGCTCGCTGATGCAGACGCTGCAACAGGAGGGCGACTGGGTGATGGCCCGCTTCGCTCCGACCGAGGCCGGGCTGCTGGACCCGCGCAAGACCCGCGAGATGGTCGAGTACCTGATCGCCGCGGCCGGCGGCAAGCCGCTGGCCCTGCTGCCCATGGCCTTTGCGTCGGACGAGACGCTGGGCAGCTCCGAGGTGCTGCAAAGCCAGTTCCTGCGGGCCTTCTTCGACACCTGGGATATCTACGCGGACCAGATCCCGCTGGTCGCCGTGTCGGCCCTCGATGACGCGACGGACGCCGGTCTGTCGCCGGCACTGCGCAGCTACGGCTTTCGCAACGCCGATCGCAGCGTCAGGGCCAGCTATGGCGCGCTGCGCCATCTGAGCTTCGACCGCGGCTGGTGGGCCTTGCCCATGCCGGCCAGCCGCAAATTCCATATGGGCTTCACGACCACGCCCTACGACACGCCCGACGATGCCGCCGGCCAGGCCGAGGTGGCCCGCTATATCGACGACAAGCTGGCCCAGCATGGCGATCTGGTGGCCCTGCACATGGATGGCGGCGTGCCCTGGATGGAGGCGTTGCTGGACCCGTTCCAGACCTACGACCCGCCGTACCCAGGCTCGGTGCTGGGCACCTGGCGCAATTACCGGGCGCGGCTGCAGCCGGGCAAGAAGCTGCTGGTCTCGATCAACCCGCTGGGCGTACCCCGCGACCTGCTGGCCCCGCTGTGGGGCTATGGCGAGGGCTTCAGCTACACCAGCGACTTCCAGCGTGTGCCCAACGGCATCTGGCACGACGGCGAGCGCCGCCTGCCGCCGCCGCCGTTCGACAAGCTCAGCTTCGATGCCACCGAGGTCAAGTGGGCCTTTCTGAAATACGCGATACGCGCGCTGGACTATTTCAAGCCCGACTATCTGTGCTTTGCCATCGAGGTCAGTGCGACCGACGTGGCCAGCGCCGAGGCCTTCCGGCGCTATCTGGAGCTGCACCGCTTCGTGTTCGAACAGCTGAAGAAGCTGCCGGCGGCGCAGCACACCAAGCTCTTCGTCTCTTTCTCGGCCACCTCCTTCATGACCGACGAGTTCGGTCATCTGATCGGCCCGCCGTACGACGAGGGCGGCTCGCCGTACAAATATGACGAGATGGCCCCCGGCGTGCGCGAGAGGCTCAAGGAGGGAGTGCGCAGCCTGTTGCCCTATCTGGACCTGCTGGGCCTGTCCTACTACCCGCACTACGGCAAGTACAACGCCTACACTTTGAATCCGGCGGCGCTGCCCTCGATGCACCGCTTTCTGCAGGAGGCCGGCGTGCCCGACACGATGCCGCTGGCCGTCACCGAGAGTGGCTATCCGGCCGATCCCTATCTGATCGACGGCACGCTGTTCGCGGCCTCGGCTGACAAGCAGCAAAGACATTTCGAATTGATGTTCTACGAGCTGAGCAAGCTGCCCAATCCAGTGGAGTTCGTGGTGAACTATGCCGTGCGCGACATCGATCTGCAGTGGCAGCGCCTGGTCGAACAGGCCGAGAATCCGCGTTTCGTCGAGTTCTACAAATACTTCCGCGACCTTGGCGTCTATGACGGCGCCGGCGTGGCCCGCCCTTCGCTGGCGACCTGGATGCGTTACTACCAGCTGCCACTGGTGCCCCTTGCCTCGCCCTGAATGAAACCCGACCTGACCCTCGCCGATGCGGCCCCCCTGGCGTTGCGCTGCCTGGACCTGACCAGCCTCAACGACACCGACACGGCCGCTGATATCGAGGCCCTGTGCCGACGCGCGCAGAGCCCCTTCGGCCCGGTGGCCGCGGTCTGCGTCTGGCCGCGCTTCGTCGGCCTGGCACGCAGCCGGCTGCCGGCCAGCGTGCGGGTGGCGGCGGTGGCCAACTTCCCGGCCGGTGGGCTTGACCTGCCGCCGGTCCTTGCTGAGGTGCACGGGATTGCCGCCGCCGGCGCTGACGAGATCGATGTGGTGCTGCCCTACCGGGCACTGATGCAGGGCCGGGTGGCGGCCTGCGCGGATTTCCTGGCCGCGGTGCGCGACGCGAGCCGGCCGCTGACGCTCAAGGTCATCATCGAAAGCGGCGAGCTGGCCACGCCGGTGCTGATCGCCCAGGCGACCCGGCTGGCCTTGGAGGCCGGCGCCGATTTCGTCAAGACCAGCACCGGCAAGACCCGCGTGTCGGCCACGCCCGAGGCGGCCGCTGTGATGCTGGGCGAGATTGCCGGCGGCAGCTTCGGCCGTGCTGGCTTCAAGGCTTCGGGGGGGATACGCACGGTGGCCGACGCGGCGGTGTATCTCCAGCTGGCGGCTCGGCATCTGGGCCCTGCGCCGCTGGGCCCGCAACGGCTGCGCCTGGGCGCCAGTGCCTTGCTCGGAGATATCGAAAGCGTGCTCTCGGCTGCCACGGTCCAGGCGCCCCAGCACCGTCAAGCCGGGCCGGACGCTCCTTCACGCTGATAGGCCGGCAGCTTCGCGCCGCAGTCGCGGCAGAAGCGGGCCTCGGGCAGATGGCCTTCGCTGAGGCATTCGTGGCAGCTGCGCGTGGTCGCCGGCCGCCCTTGCCGGTGGGCGGTCATTTCGGCTGTGACGATGCCGGTGGGCACGGCCAGCACGCCCCAGCCCAGCAGCATCATCACCGAGGCGATGGCGCGGCCGAGGTCGGTCTTGGGGGCGATGTCGCCGAAGCCCACCGTGGTCATGGTCGAGATCGCCCAGTAGATGCTGGTCGGTATGCTGGTGAAGCCATGGCCCGGGCCTTCGATCACGTACATCAGGGTGCCCATGATGACCACCAGCATCAGCACCACCGACAGAAAGACCTGGATCTTGCGTGCGCTGGCGCGCAGCGCCTGGGTCAGCATGCCGATCTCGTTCACATAGGCGCTGAGCTTGAAGACGCGGAACACGCGCAGCAGGCGCAGCACGCGCACGTCGACCAGGGCGTACAGCTCGGGGGCGAACAGGGCCAGGTAGGTGGGCAGCACGGCCATCAGATCGACCAGGCCGTAGAAGCTGCGCGCATAGCGCCAGGGGTTGCGCACACAGGCCAGGCGCAGCAGGTATTCGATGCTGAAGATGGCGGTGAACAGGTACTCCACCCAGGCGAGGCCCGAGCCGAAGCGCACCTTGACGGCGGCCACGCTCTCCAGCATCACCAGCGCAATGCTCAGCAGCACCAGGGCGATCAGGGCCAGGTCGAAGTTGCGGCCGGCGCGGGTGTCGGCCTCGAAGATGATGGTGTACAGCCGCAGCCGCCAGCCGGCCAGCGGACGGCCCAGGCGATCGGCTTGCTGCCTGGCTTCGTCAGTAGCGGCCATGGTCTTGGGGGCGTTAGGCATGGCTTTGAATGTAGCCTCTGCGGATGATCCCGATGGCCGGCTCCGGCCCGGCGGCGATACTGTGCCGGGCTGCAGGCTGGCAGCCGGCCTTGGAGGACTGTCGCATGCGCTTGTTCAGCACCCTGAAATCTTCGTCGTGGCTCGCCCGTTTGCTGGGTGCTGCGCTGCTGGCGCTCGGCCTGCTGGGGCCGGTGCAGGCCAAGACGCTGAGGTTTGCCAGCGGCTTCGATCCGCAGAGCATGGACCCCCATGCCCTGGCCCTGGCCTATCAATCGCGGGTGCTGACCCAGGTGTATGAGGGCCTGGTGGGCCGCGACCAGCAGTTCCAGCTGGAGCCGGCGCTGGCTCTGTCCTGGGCGCCGCTGGACAGCAAGACCTGGCGCTTCAAGCTGCGGCCCAATGTCAAGTTCCACGATGGCGCGGCCTTCACTGCCGATGACGTGGTGTTCTCGATCGAGCGGGCCCTGGCATCGAACTCGCAGCGCGCACCGCAGCTGCTGGGTGTCAGGGGCGCGCGCAAGGTCGATGCGCTGACCGTCGACGTGCTGCTGGATTCGCCCGACGCCGTGCTGCCGCACAAGTTCTGGCTGGTGGCGATGATGAGCAAGGCCTGGTGCGAGAAGAACAACGTCACCCGCCCGCAGGACTACAACGGCAAGCAGGAGACCTTTGCCGTGCGCAATGCCAATGGCACGGGCCCCTATCAGCTGAAGAGCTACGAGGCCGATGTGCGCCTGGTGCTGGTGGCGCACCCGCAGTGGTGGGGCCAGCGCGGCGATGTCGATGAGGCCGTCTACACGGTGATCCAGTCCGATGCCACGCGGCTGGCGGCGCTCAATTCGGGCCAGGTGGACTTCGTCATCGACCCCCCGTTCCAGGACGTGCAGCGCCTGCAGCAGGACAAACAGCTGAAGGTCGTCACCACCACCGACATCGGCACCCAGTACCTGGCCTTCGACCAGTTCCGCGAGGAGCTGCAGGTCAGCGACATCAAGGGCCGCAATCCGTTCAAGGACATCCGCGTGCGCCGCGCCGTCTACCAGGCCATCGACATCGATCTGATCGTCAAGCAGGTGCTGCGCGGCCAGGCCACGCCGACCGGCTCCTTCATCTCCAGGCTGCTCGACGGCTATGTGCCCGAGCTGGAAAAGCGCCTGCCCTATGATCCGGCGGCCGCGCGCGCGCTGCTCACCGAGGCCGGCTACCCGAATGGCTTCAGCACCAATCTGGATTGCGTCAACGCCGCCTACCGCGCGGCGGTGTGCCAGTCGGTGGCCGGCATGCTGGCGCGGGTGGGCATCAAGATCAACTTCATTGCCTCGCCCAGCTCGACCTTCTTCCCCAAGCTGACCCAGGCCACCGGCAATTTCGTCGAGTTCGGCTGGTCGCCGGGCACCGACCCCTGGGGCATCTTCAATGTGCTGGTGCGCACCAAGGAGGGCACGGGCAGTGCCGGCGCCTTCAATGCCGGGCGCTACAGCAATGCCAAACTGGATGCGCTGATCGACGCGCTGCGCGTCGAGCCCGATCTGGTGCGCCGCCGCCAGATGGTCGGCGAGGCGCTGGCCATCGTCCATACCGAGCTGCCGGTGATTCCGCTGTACCACCGTGCGCTCAACTGGGTGATGCGCAGCAACATCAGCGTCGTGCAATGGCCCAATGACATGCTGGAGCTGCGTTTTGTGAAGATGCTTTGATGGCCAAGACGCGTCGCCTGATCGGCAAGATCGAGTTCGAGACGCCCGCCGGCGCGGTGCTGGGCGACAAGCGCATTCGCCTGCTCGAAGCGATTGCCCTGCACGGCTCGCTGAACCAGGCGGCCAAGGCGGTGCCGCTGTCCTACAAGGCGGCCTGGGATGCGCTGGACTCGATGAACAACCTGGCCGAGGCGCCGCTGGTGGTACGCAGCACCGGTGGCCTCAACGGTGGCGGCACGCAGCTGACCGAGCATGGCCGGCGCATGATCGCGCTGTACCGGGCGCTGGAAAGCTCGCAGCAGGACATCCTGGACCAGGTCTCGTCGCCGCGCGCACTGGCTGCCACGGCGCAGGAGGCGGCGCCGCTGCGCACCCTGCTGCGCCGCATGTCGGTCAAGACCAGCGCCCGCAACCAGTTCATCGGCACGGTAGAGGCAGTCAGCGATGCCGGAGGCATGGCCGATGTGAGGCTGCGCCTGGACGGGGGCGATGAGCTGACAGCCGCCATCACGCCCGAGTCGGTCGAGATGATGGCCTTGAAGCCAGGCAGCCAGGCCTATGCGCTGATCAAGGCACCCTGGGTCGGTATCAGCGCCGTGCCGCCGCGGGCCAGCCGCACACTGAACCGCTTCGAGGGCGAGATCAGCGCGCTGGAGGCCGGTGCGGCCAGCACCCGGTTGACCCTGACCACGGCCAGTGGCCGGGCCATCGCCGCGGCCATGCCGCAAGCCCTGGTTGCCCGGCGCGGGCTCGGCCTCGGTCAGCGGGCCTGGGCCAGCTTTGCCACCGACAGCGTCATTCTGGCGACCTTCGACTGACAAAAAGCGTGTCCAGCCACTGTCGACGCTGCCGCTGCGCCTCGGGCAGCGCGGCCGGCTGCAGGGCGCGCAGGGCGTGGGCCCGTGAGCTGCCCTTGCGCAGATCGATCTCGCGCACGACCTGGCCCTGGTCCAGCTCGAACACATGGTCGGCCAGCGCCGCCAGATCGTCGAGGTCGTGGGTGATCATCACCATCGGAATGTCCAGCCGGCGGCGCAGCTGGGCCAGCTCGTCGCGCAGCGCACCACGCAGCATCGGATTCAGCGCGGCAAAGGGCTCGTCCAGCAGCAGCGCCCTGGGCCGGCAGGCCAGCGCCCGGGCCAGTGCCACACGCTGTTGCTGGCCGCCGGACAGCGCGACCGGCCGGCTGTCGGCCATCTCGCCAAGCTCGAACATCGCCAGCAGCTCATCCACCCGGGCCCGGCCGGCAGCCGACACGCCATGCCGCCACCAGGGCCGCAGCGCAAAGCCGATGTTGTCGCGCACGCTCAGGTGCGGGAACAGCGCGTAGTGCTGGAACAGATAGCCCAGCTCGCGCCGGGAGGTGGGCAGGTCGATGCCGGCCCGCGTGTCGAACAGGGTGCGGCCGGCAATGTGCACATGGCCGGCCTGCGGTCGCTGCAGCCCGGCCATGGCCTGCAGGGTCAGCGACTTGCCGGCACCCGAGGGGCCGTACAGCGCGACCACGGGTGCGTCCGACACCAGCGTGGTGGCCAGATCGAACTGGCGCTTGCCCTCGCGGACGGTCAGGCGCAGGTCAATGTCTATCATGCTGCCGATTCAGGGCTTGCCGAAGCCATGGCGGGTCAGCACCGCCTGCGCGGCCGGCGTGCCCAGATAGGTAGTGAAGGCCTGGGCCAGTGCCTTTTGCTTGCCGTCGGCCACCACGGCCACCGGATAGCGCACCGGCGCATGGCCTTCGGCGGTGAGCACGACCTTGACCTTGTCGGCCATCACCGCCGTGTCGGTGCGGTACACAAAACCGGCCTCGGCCTCGCCGCGCGCGACATAGTCCAGCACCTGGCGCACGCTGTCGGCCTGCACGAACTTGGGCGTCAGCGACGTCCACAATCCGGCGCTTTCAAGCAGTTGCTGGGTGTAGCGGCCCACCGGCACGGAGGCAGGCTTGCCGATGGCGATGCGCTTGACCGGCGCGCTGCCCAGATCGGCCAGCGTCTTGATCGGCGCACCATCCTGGGCGGGCGCGACCAGCACGACGCTGTTGGTGGCAAAGTCGCGGCGCGTGCCGGTATCGATCAGGCGCTGCTCGGCGGCGCGATTCATCGTCTCCTGGTCGGCGCTGGCGAACACATCGACCGGCGCGCCCTGGCCGATCTGCTGCAGCAGCACCCCCGAGGCGGCGAAGTTGTAGCGCAGGGTCACGCCGGGCTGCGCGGCCTCGAACTGCCTGCCGATCTCCTTGAAGGCCTCGGTCAGGCTGGCAGCGGCGGAGACGGTCAGCTGCTGGGCCCTGGCCGCCAGCGGCAGTGCCAGCAGGGCGGCCAGCAACAGCTGAGACAGGCGTTGGTTGAAGAACGTCATCGATAGGGCTCCCGGGGTTCAAGATCGTGAAAAAAGCCGGTTGGCTGCCACCAGCACGGTCACCGACAGCACCGAGGTCACCAGCACCAGCACTTGCGCGGTGTCGTTGTGTCCGGCCTGGACGGCGTCGTAAATCGCCATCGACAGGGTCTGGGTCTGCTTCGGAATCGAGCCGGCCACCATCAGCGAGGCGCCGAACTCGCCCATCGCCCGGGCGAAGGCCAGCAGGGTGCCGGCCAGAATCCCGGGCCAGGCCAGCGGCAGGGTGACGCGCACGAACACGCCCCAGGGCGACTGCCTCAAGGTGCGCGCCGCGGCCTCCATCGCAGGGTCGACCCCGGCAAACGCCGCCTTGGCCGACATCATCACCAGCGGCAAGGCCACCAGGGCCGAGGCGACCACGGCACCATGCCAGCTGAAGATGAGGGTGTAGTCGAAATGCTCGCGCAGCCAGCCGCCCAGCGCACTGCGCCGGCCCGTCGCGACCAGGATGCCGTAGCCGATCACCGTCGGCGGCAGCACCAGGGGCAGCATCAGCATTGCCTCCAGCACGCGCCGGCCGGGGAAGCGCTGCTTGGCAAACAGCCAGCCCAGGGCCATGCCCAGCAGCAGCGCCAGCAGGGTGGCCACGCCGGCCACCTTGATCGAAAGCAGCAGCGGAAACCAGTCGAAGTCAGCCGGAATTTCAGGCCTCGCTATTTATCTGTGTATATAACGAGGATAGCAAATCCGGTGACGGGGGTTGCGGCGGCCTTGTCAATCGAGGGTCGCTGCGGTGGACGTCCGGCCTGAGCACCGGCAAACTGCGGCCCTGGCCGGTGACAACCGGCGTCCGGCATCCGCTCCCCCTACCTACCTGTGCAGCTGTCCCTTTCATCTCCCGCCGGCCTGACCTGGCCACCGAGGCTGGACACGCCCCAGCTGAACCGTTGCATCACCCTGGCCGTGCTGCTGCACATCCTGGTGGTGCTGGTGTTCGGCAATGCGCCGGGCGGCACTGCGCGGCCGGGCGAGGGCGTCTGGGGATCGTTGAATGTCAGCCTGATCGGGCCCCGCACCGAGCCGGGCGCCGGCCCCCCGCCCCCTGTGCAGAACGTCGATGCAGGTGCGGTCGGCAGCGCCGCGACCCAGCGCTTCGGCGGCGTGGTGCGCGACGAGAACGAGGCGCCGCGGCCCAATACGCCTGGCGCGGCGCGCCAGGGCAACTGGAATGTCGAGCCCGGCGAGAAGCTGATCGGCGAGGTGGCCGAGCCGCGGGCGAGTGTGGTGACGCCCCAGCCGACGCCGGATGCGCCCAAGGCGAGCGAGGCCGCCCCGCCCGAAGCGCCCGTGGCCGAAATCCTGCCTCCGGTGCCGACGCCGGAGCCTGCTCCGCCACCACCACCGGCCCCGGTGCTGCGCACCTTGAAGCAGGCACCGTCAGCACCGCAAGCGCAGCGCCCAGCCGGCTCGGCCCGGCCGGCACCGGAGCCGCGGGCGGTGGCGCCGTTGCTGGCGGAATCCGAGCCGGTCAAGCCGCTGGCCCCGCTGGTGCTGCCCGCGCCGGCGCCGGTGCTGCGCAGCCTGAAGGCGGCAGCCCTGCCGGTGCCCACGGCCGAGCCCGACCGGCAGCCCCAGCTCAACCGGCTGACGCCGGAGCCCAGCGCCGCCCCGCTGGAGCCAATCAGACCGATGGAGACGGTGCAGCCTTTGCCGGCGGCCCGACCGGCGGCTGAGCCCAGCCCGACCCCGGCCCCCGCGGCGCGCAGCGAAGCGCCGGCAACACCCACACCCGCTGCGGCCGAGCCGGTGCGCACCGTCAGCCCCGAGCGCCTGCCCAGCATGGCGCCCGAGCGCGGCACAGCGACGCAGGCGCCGGTATCGGCCGTGCCGTCGCCCTCGCTGGCCCCCCTTGTCGGCGCGCCCGATGCGGGTGCCAGCATCGGCCGCGATGTGGCCACCGCGCCGTCCACACCCGCCAGCGCGCCGCGGCCGGCGCTGAACCTGGCGCTGCCGCGCGGCGGCGAGCTGTCCAGCCAGGGCACGCGCGGCATGCTGCAGCTGCTGCCGCGCCCGCCCGACCTCAAGTCCAAGCTCAGCGAGAGCATCGAGAAGGCGGCCCAGGCGGACTGCCGCAAGGCCTACAACGAAATGGGCTTGCTGGCCGTGGTGCCGCTGGTGCGCGACGCCGCCAAGGACAAGGGCTGCCGCTGGTAGGTCGCCTTGTGCCGTCAGGCCTCGGCCTTCGCGGCGACCACCTCGATTTCCACCAGAAACCCCGGGCGCACCAGGGCCGGAATGACCGCCAGCATCGAGGCCGGTCGCGCGGTGCCCATGAAGCGTTTGCGCACCTGCGCGTATGCGGCAATGTCGGATTCCCGTGTCAGGTAGTGCGTGGTTTTCACCAGGTCATCCACGGTCATGCCGGCGCTTTCCAGCATCGAGACGATGTGCTGCCAGGCCTGCTCGGCCTGGGCGGCAATGCCGTCGGGCAGCTGGCCGTCCAGGCCCAGGCCGGGGGTGCCCGAGCTCAGCAGCCAGCGGGCATTGGCAGGTATCGCCACGGCGTCGCTGTAGTGGCCGATCTGGCTGGCCACGCCAATATTGTGTTTCGGGTTCATGGATACCTCCTGATGTGAGGCCTTGATTGTTGGCGGCCACTACACTTCACGTTTCACCTCAGGATGAAATATGGACGTCGCGCCGCAGATCCCCCGCGTTGCCATGCTGCTGGCCGATCCCGCCCGCGCGGCGATGCTGTGGACGCTGATTGATGGCACCACCCGTCCGGCCGGTGAACTGGCGTTCGCGGCCAATGTGTCGGCGCAGTCGGCGAGTGCCCATCTGGCCAAGCTGGTGGCCGGCGGGCTGTTGGTGGCCGAGGCGGTGGGGCGCCACCGCTACTTCCGCATTGCCAGCGCCGAGGCCGCTCACCTGGTGGAGAGCCTGGCCTCGTTCGGTGCCGCCAATCGCCCGCGCACGCCACGCGCGCCGGCACTGGTGCGCACCATGTCGAGCCAATTCCTGCAAGCCCGCACCTGCTATGACCATCTTGCCGGTGAAACCGCGGTGCAGGTGCTGCAGGCGATGCTGAAGGCGCGCTGGCTGCGGGCGGACGGAGCCGAGTTCAAACCCACGCCGCTGGGCAGTGAGCGCTTGACGGCGCTGGGCGTCGACCTGTGCCACGACTGCAAGGGGCGGCGCGCGTTTGCGCGAGGCTGTGTGGACCTGACCCAGCGCCGCCCGCATCTGGCCGGCGCACTGGGCGCGGGCTTGCTGGCCTTCTATGTGCGCGAGGGCTGGGTGTTGCGCACGCCGCGTTCGCGCACGGTGAGCATCACGCCCAAGGGGCAGCTGGCGTTCGCCCGCATGCTCGAGATGTCCTGAGGTTGGCGAATCGCCTTGGGGCCGGAGCTTGCGCATCGGTTGCCGCGAGGGGGTATAGCCGCTATTCTGCCTTCGGCGTCTCTCGATTGGCCGGCGGCCCTGCCGCAAGGAAGCACCATGACCCTGTTCAAGCATTTGCGCATCGGTGTTCGTCTGGCTGCGGGCTTCGGGGTGGTGCTGCTGCTGCTGCTGGCAGTGGCCACGGCGGGGCTGATGGGCATCAGGAGCTCCAATCACTACCTGCACAGCATTGCACGCGGCAATCTGGTGAAGATGGATCTGGTGAGCACGATGTCCGAGCAGGTCCACATCGTCTCGCGCGAGATACGCACCGTCACGCTGCTGGAAGACCCGCAGCAGATGCAGGTGGCGCAGGAGCGCATCAAGCAGGCCAGCGCGGCCTATGACCAGGCCAGCGATGCGCTGGACAAGATGCCTGAAGAGGCCGAGGGCCGGGCCTTGCTGGCCAAGATCAAGGCACTGCGCGATACCTCGCGCCAACTCAACGGTACGGTGCTGCAGCTGGCCCTGGCCAACAAGGACGGCGAGGCGATCAAGCTGCTGCTGGGCGAGGCCGGCCAGAGCACGGCCCGCTGGCAGGACGCGATGGACGAAGGCCTGGCGCTGCAAAAGCGCCTCACCGAGCAGGACATCGGGGCCGCCGAGCAGGCCGACCGGTGGACCGAAGCGATGATGGGGGCGATGAGCCTGCTGGCCCTGCTGCTGGGCGCGCTGATCGGCTGGGCCATCTCGCGCAGCATCACCCGGCCCATCCAGTCGGCGGTGCAGATGGCGCAGACGGTGGCGGCCGGTGATCTCACCTCCGACATCCGCTCCGACAGCCGCGACGAAACCGGCCAGCTGCTGACCGCCCTGGGCCAGATGAACAGCAACCTCAGCTCGTTGGTGCGCCAGGTGCGGCAGAGCTCGGATTCGATTGCCACCGGTGCCGCAGAAATCGCCACCGGCAACTTCGATCTGAGCCAGCGTACCGAGGAGCAGGCCAGCAATCTGGAGCAGACCGCCGCGTCGATGGAGGAGCTGACGGCCACTGTGCGCACCAACTCCGACACCGCGCAGCAGGCACGCCAGCTGGCCAGCGGCGCCAGCGACACCGCCGAGCGCGGCGGCGAGGTGGTGGCCCGGGTGATCACCACGATGGCCTCGATCTCGCAGGCCAGCGGGCGTATCGGCGACATCATCGGCGTGATCGACGGCATTGCCTTCCAGACCAATATCCTGGCGCTGAATGCGGCGGTCGAGGCGGCACGGGCCGGCGAGCAGGGGCGCGGCTTCGCGGTGGTGGCCGCCGAGGTGCGCAGCCTGGCTCAGCGCAGCGCCAGTGCGGCCAAGGAGATCAAGCTGCTGATACAGGACAGCGCCGGCACCGTCGAGGCCGGCAGCCTGCTGGTCGATGACGCCGGCCGGGCGATGGCCGACGTCGTCGGCCAGGTCAGGCGGGTCAGCGAGCTGATCGCCGAGATCGGCCTGGCCACCGCCGAACAGACCCAGGGCATCAGCCAGGTCAGCGATGCCGTGATGCAGCTCGATCAGGTGACGCAGCAGAACGCCGCGCTGGTGGAGGAGGGGGCGGCGGCCTCCGAGAGCCTGCGGCTGCAGGCCGAACTGCTGGTCAAGGCGGTAGGCGTGTTCCGCGTCAAGGCCTGAGCGGGCAGCAGGCCGGCGTTTTCAGCTGGGCGTGCGGGTGGAAGGTCTGTCCGGCGCCACCTGGGTGCTGTCCTGGAAGGGCCGGAACAGCTGCGGATGCTCGCGCCCGTACAGGCCCTGGGCCTGCTCGTGGGGCAGGTTGAGGAACTGCTTGTAGCCCGGCACCCGGGTGTAGCCCAGGCCGACGCAGAACAGGCCCAGACCGAACAGCAGATAGACCTGATCGACCTGCAACCGCATCAGGCCGAGACCGGCAAGGCCTGGCCCCAAGGTGCCGGCGATCTGCATCACCATCATGTTGACGGCGGTCATGCGGGCGCGGAAGTCCGGCGGCATCGCCAGCATGCGGTGCGTGTGGCCAACCATCATCACGGTGGCCACGCACAGGCCGAAGCCGGCGAAGGCCAGCACCATCACCCAGGGCTGGTGCGTCAGGCCCATCGCCATCAGGCACAGGCCCTCGCAGAGGATGGCGCCGAAGCTGGCGTGAAAGCGCCCGACGCGATCGGCCAGCCGCGCCGACAGCCCCAGCGAGCCCGCCAGCATGCCCACCGACAACCCGGCCTCGCAGGCGCCCAGCCAGGCCCCCGACAGGCCCAGCGACTGCACCTTCAGCGGCACCAGCATGCCGACGCCGGGCACGAAGAACACCATCACCAGAAAGGAGACGAAGCTCCAGCCGCGCTCCATCGGGATCTGCCACTTGGCGGCCAGGCCGGCACGCAGATCGCGCATCCAGGCGGAGCGGCTGTGGCGGCGGGCCGGCTTGGGGGGCGTCTCGATGCGCGCCGCCATCGGTGTGGCCACCATCATCAGCACCACCAGCAGCCACAGCGCCAGCGCGGTGCCGCCCAGGGCCAGGGCCGTGCCGCCCAGCACCGGCCCGATCAGCCGTCCGATGGCCTGGGCGCTCTTCTGGTAGCCCAGGCCCTCGGTCAGCTGCTCGGGCGGCAGCAGCTCGGCGACGATGCTCATCGAGGCCGGCGAGATCACCGCCATCGCCACCACCGACACGATCTGCAGCGCGATCACCAGGCCCACGTGGTAGATGCCGGCCTGGGCAATGGCGGCCAGGGCCACGCTCTCGACCAGCATCGCCACCATGCCGGCGGTGATGAGGCTGCGCTTGGAGTAGCGGTCGCCCAGCGGCGACAGCAGGGGCAGGGCGACGAAGGAGATGGCCGCCAGCAGGCCGGCGTACAGGGCCAGGTCTTGCGCGCCGCCCTGGTGAGCCACCCACCAGGGCACGGCCACATGGCTGACCATCAGTGACACCAGCATCAGCGCATCGCTGATCAGCAGCAGGCGAAAGGGACGACCCAGCGCCCGCAGGCGTTGGCTGGCAGAGCTCAGCATTCAGGCTTCCAGCGGCGACAGTTCGGCCGGCCAGTTGGGGTTGATCAGGGCCGTCAGCACATGGTCGCGCCAGCGCCCGTCAATGAACAGATAGTTCTTCGACAAGCCTTCCGTCACAAAGCCCAGCCGCTCCAGCACCCGGGCGCTGCGCTGATTCTCCGGCCGGTAGGCGGCCTGCAGGCGGTGCAGCCAGACCTGGGTGCTGAACATCTCGGCCACCAGCACCCTCAACGCCTCGTGCATCAGGCCCTTGCCCTGGGCCTGCGCATCGAGCGCATAACCCAGCATGGCGCTCTGGAAGGCGTAGCGCGAGACCTGCGACACATGGCACTGGCCGATGATGCGCTCGGGCTCGCCGGCCGGCGTGATCCAGTAGCGGTAGGCGCTGTCGGCCTCGAAGGCCTCGGCGCCTGCCCGCAGGCGCGTGACGATCGCGTCGCGGTCGTAGAAGTCTTCGGGCAGCGGCGGGTCCCAGGGGGCGAAGTGCGTGGCGTTGCGCCGGTAGAAATCCAGCACCGCGGGCGCCAGGTCGGGCGTGGGCGCGCGCAGCAGCAGGCGCGGCGTCTGCAGCAGGGCCTGCGCTTGGCTCATGGGGCGGACTGCAACTGAGCGTTCAGAAAGGCCATCAGCTGCTCGCGTGAACGCAGCCGGGCCTGCGGGTTGCCGCCCACATGCACGCCCTGGCCGGGGTGCACGCCATTGGGCACATCGGTGCGCAGGCGCAGCGGGGCTTCGCCGTCGAAGCCGTGGTAGGCGCCGGGCATCACGCCGATCAGCGGCCTGGGCTCGGCGCTGGCCTCGGCCAAGGCCTGGCAGGGCTGAGGCGGCGTCCAGTCGTCCAGCGCACCGACCAGCATCAGCAGCGGTGCGCTGGGCGCATAGCCGCGCTTCAGATCGCTCTCGCAGCCGGGGTAGAAGGCGACCAGGGCCTTGGGGCGCACCGGCGCGGCACGCACCGCATCCACCGTCAGATTGCTGGCCGCCAGCACCGTGCTGCCGCCGTTGGACCAGCCCAGCAACACCAGGCGCCGGGCATCGACATCGGGCCGCTGTGCCAGCCACTCCAGGGCGCCCAGGGCGTCGAGCCGGCGGTTGCTCATGGTCACGGCACGGGTGCCGTTCTTCTGCGTGCACAGTTCTTTTTCACCGCGGGGCGTCAGCGAGTCCAGCATCAGCGCATGCCAGCCGGCCTGGTTGAACAGCGCCGCATAGTCCTTGGTGCGTACAGACAACTGGCCTTTGCCGTTGTAAGGGCCGCCACAGCCATGCAGCATCACGATCACCGGCTTCTGGCCTGTGCCGCCGGCCGCAAACCATTGGGCGACCAGCGGGATGGGCTGGCCGCCGCGCAACTCCAGGCTGGGCACGCTGACGGCTTGCTGCGCGTGGGCGGTACCGAGGGCCAAAACGGCCGCGAGGACGAGGCGTCTGGGGGAAAACAGCAGATCGAACATGGCGCACCAGGGGGTTGGCAGTCGCTCATCCTAGCGGCCTTCACACCCACCGTGTGCGAAGGCCGGGCACCGCCGCATCGGCCGCAATGCCCCAGTCCCCGCCTGGGTCTTTATTCCCGAACATACCGAAGTTTCAGTAATTACTGAAAATAGGCAACAAATTTGATACAAGGCAAAGGAAACGCATATGCAAGGCATGAGTCCGTTGGTGCGCAGCTTCGTCGCCCACTTCGGCGAGATGGGCAGCCGCTGGGGCATCAACCGCACGGTGGGCCAGATCTATGCGCTGATCTATGTCTCGCAGCGGCCGCTGAATGCCGACGAGATCGCCGAGGCGCTGGAGTTCAGCCGCTCCAACCTGAGCATGGGGCTCAAGGAGCTGCAAGCCTGGCGCCTGGTCAGCCTGCGCCATCTGCCCGGCGACCGGCGCGAGTATTTCGAGGCGCCGTCCGACGCCTGGGACATCTTCCGCACCCTGGCCGAGGAGCGCCGCCGGCGCGAGATCGAGCCGACCTTGAGCATGCTGCGCAACGCGCTGCTGGAAGAGCCCAGCACCGAGGAAGACCGCTTTGCCCAGGAGCGCATGAAGAGCATGCATGACCTGATCGAGCTGATGACCACCTGGTTCGATGATGTGCAGCGGCTGGACGCCAAGACCCTGGCCCAGCTGATGAAGATGGGCGCCAAGGTGCAAAAGCTCCTGGAGTTCACCGGCGCGGTCAAGCCTGCCGCCGCCGTAGGCAACCGGAGCTGATCATGCTCGACCCCCTGCTTCTCGCCCGCGCCCAGTTCGGCGCCAACATCAGTTTCCACATCCTGTTTCCGACCATCAGCATCGCGCTGGGCTGGGCCCTGCTGTTCTTCCGCTGGCGCTGGCTGCGCAGCGGTCACGACGCCTGGCTGCAGGCCTACCGCTTCTGGACCAAGGTGTTCGCGCTGACCTTTGCCTTGGGTGTCGTCAGCGGCATCACGATGAGCTTCCAGTTCGGCACCAACTGGCCGGGCTATATGGAAAAGGTGGGCAATATCGCCGGCCCGCTGCTGGGCTACGAGGTGCTGACGGCCTTCTTCCTGGAGGCCACTTTCCTGGGCGTGATGCTGTTCGGCCACGGTCGGGTCAGCGAGCGGGTGCATCTGCTGGCCACCTTCATGGTCGCCTTCGGCACGACGATGAGCGCCTTCTGGATACTGAGCCTGAACTCCTGGATGCAGACTCCGGCCGGCTACGAGATCATCAACGGCGAGTTCCATGCCACCAGCTGGCTGGCCGTGCTGTTCAATCCTTCCTTCCCCTACCGTCTGGCCCATGTGCTGCTGGCCTCCGGGCTCACCGTGTCCTTTGTGCTGGCCGGCGTCAGCGCCTGGCAGCTGCTCAAGGGCAAGGCACAGGCCTACACGGCCAAGGTGCTGCGCGTCGGGCTGACGGCCGGGGCGGTGCTGATACCGCTGCAGATCCTGGTCGGCGACATGCATGGCCTGAATACGCTGAAGCACCAGCCGGCCAAGATCGCTGCGATGGAGGGCGTCTGGGAGACCGAGAAGGGCGCGCCGCTGCTGCTGTTTGCCTGGCCCGACGAGGCCTCGCGCAGCAACCGCTTCGCCCTCGGCGTGCCCAATGGCGCGAGCTGGATACTGACGCACGAGCCACAGGGCGAGATCCGCGGCCTGAACGAATTCAAGGGCGCGCATCCGCCGGTGGCGCCGCTGTTCTTCGGCTTTCGCATCATGGTGGGCATGGGCCTGGCGATGCTGGCCTTGAGCTGGCTGGGCCTGTGGCTGTATCGCCGGGCCGGCTGGCTGGCAGAGGGGCTGCCGCGCCCGGTGCTGTGGGCGCTGAGCCTGATGACGTTCTCGGGCTGGGTGGCCACGATTGCCGGCTGGTATGTGACCGAGATCGGCCGCCAACCGTTCATCGTCTACGGCCTGCTGCGCACCGCCGATGTGGCGTCCAAGACGCCGGCGGCGATGATTGCCAGCACCCTGGCGGCCTATCTCACGCTGTACGTGCTGCTGATCGCCGCCTACGTGATGGTGGTCAAACGCATGGCCGAGAAATCGCCGCTGCCTGAGCCGCCGGTGCCAGGTCTTGCAGGCCAAGGAGTCGCAGCATGAATGCACAAGAATGGCTGCCACTGGTCTTCATGGCCTTGATGGGCCTGGCCATGCTGGCCTATGTGGTGCTGGACGGCTATGACCTCGGCGTGGGCATGCTGATGGCCCGCGCCGACGACGCGCACAAGGACCGCATGGTGGCCTCGATAGGCCCCTTCTGGGACGCCAACGAGACCTGGCTGGTGCTGGGCGTGGGCATCATGCTGATCGCCTTCCCCAAGGCCCATGGCATCGTGCTCGGCGCCTTGTACCTGCCGGTGGCGGCCATGCTGCTGGGCCTGACCCTGCGCGGCGTGGCCTTCGAATTCCGCGCCAAGGCGGCCGACGAGCACAAGCGGCTGTGGAACCGGCTGTTCACTCTCGGGTCAGGTCTTGCCGCGCTGTCCCAGGGCTGGATGCTGGCACGCTACATCACCGCCTTCCAGGACGGCTGGCAGTACACGCTGTTTGCCGCCTGCATCGCGCTGTCGCTGGCCGCGGCCTACGTGCTGATGGGCGCCTGCTGGCTGATCATGAAGGGCGAGCATGAGCTGCAGCGTGACGCCGTGCGCTGGGCCAAGCGTGCCTGGCCGCTGATGTGCCTGGGCCTGGTGGCGATCTCGCTGGCCACGCCCTGGGTCAGCACCACGGTGCGCGAAAAATGGTTCCGCCTGCCCGAGTTCATTGCCCTGCTGCCGATCCCGCTGATGAGCGGGCTGGCCTTGCTGGCGCTGCGTGGCCTGCTCAACTCCTCGCGCATCCTGGGCAAGCTGTGCTGGCTGCCGTTCGCCCTGCTGGTGACGGTGTTCCTGATGGGCTTTCTGGGTCTGGCCTACAGCATCTTCCCGTTTGTCGTGATGGACCGCATGACCCTGTGGCAGGCGGCGAGCGCAACCGAGTCGCTGCAGTTCATTCTGGTCGGCTGCGCCGTGGCCGTGCCGGCCATCATCGGCTACACCATCTTTGCCTACCGGGTGTTCTGGGGCAAGGCGACGGAGTTGAAGTACGCCTAGCCAATCTTCGATGCCAGCACCGCCAGGGTGCTGGACAGCGTGGACTGCACCGCGATCGGCACAAAGGGGTTGGCGTCGAGCTCTTGCACCATCGCGTCGCTCTTCAGAAAGCCCTGGTACTTGGCGATGATGCTGCGCGCCTCGTCGTGATGGCGCTGCTTGACCTCTGGGTCCGCGCTGTTGAGCGCGGCGTCCAGCGCATCGTTCAGCGATTCGTCGAACACCTCCAGCACCTGGTCGAGCTTGCGCACACCCTTGGCCACATCGGGCAGCACCGTGTGGTCCTTGTAGGCCTCCAGGATGGCCTTCTCGAGCTTCTGCAGCTCGCCCTGGATCTTCTTGCGCGTGGCGCCCCAGGCCAGGCGGGTCTGGGTGTAGACGATGGCCGGGGCGATGCCGGGCTTGGTTGAGGGTGCAGGAGGTTCTGACGTGCCTGGCAGGGCCAGCAACGCCTCTGCCTCGTCGAGCAGGCGGTTGGCGTTGTCCCATTCGCGTTTGCGGGAGACAGCACCCGCTTCGCTGGCCTTCAGCCGCGCCGCCTCGGCAGACGGATGGGCCGACTTGAGCTTCGGCAGCAAGGCCTCGAGGCGGGCCTTGAAAGCCGCGGCGTGATCGGGCTCCTCGACGGATGAGGGTAGTGGCGGTGCTTCCGGAATGTCCGGCTCGGCGTTCGGCTCCTCCGGGTCTCCACCGTCCTCTTCGCCATCCGCATCCTCGCCATCCTCGCCGCGCACCTTGACCTTCAGGCGCATCTCGGTCTGGTCCAGCAGGGCCTGGCGCAGCCGCTTGGCCAGGCCCGCGGCCTGGCTCTGCACGACGAAGGTCAGCACCTTGTCTTCCAGCATGCATTCGGCGGCGATGTACTTGGCTCCGCCCTTGGCATCCACCGCCTCGGCCAGCAGCTTGCGCCGGGCAGGGGCGATGGGCCGGCGCATGATCAAGAGCGCTGTGTTCTTGCCCGCGGTGCAGATCAGCGCGTGCATGGTCACGCCGCCCTTGCGCAGCTCGCGCAGCAGCGGAATCATCTTCTTGGTCAGCAGGACGGGGGTGTCTTCCTCCTCGTCGCCACCGGTGTCGGCCGCGGCCCTGATCGCGGCCTCGGCGAGCTTCAGCTGCTCCTCGGCCACCTCCAGCAGCGCGTAGAGCTTGTCCTTGACCTCGCCGAAGACCTTGTCGCCCAGCTCCTTCTTGCGCTTGGCCAGTGCGATGACCTGCTTCTTGATCAGCTCGACCAGGTCTTCGAGCGCATCCAGCCGCGGCTCGGGTTTGGCGATGTCGGTCTTCTCGGCCTTGGCCAGCGCCTTGACGAGCGCGCCGTCGTCCAGTTCGAGCTTCAGCTTCTTGGTGAAGGCGGTCCAGCTGGACTCGGTCAGCTTCTCGGCCATGGTGCGGGCCTCAGCTGGTGGCCGCGGCGTCACCGCCGAAGCCGAGTTCTTCACGCACCAGATTGCTCTGGCCGGCCAGCGCCTCGATCAGGCTGCTTAAAGCGGCACCGCTCATGCCCTCGATAGGCACGCGGCCCCACAACACCAGGGTGCCGGCGGCGTCGCAGGACACACGGAAGGGCGCCAGCGGGCTGTCGTAGAAATTGCGGCGCATCAGCCACAGCACCAGACCGTAGTCGAGGTTGGCCGGCAGCGGCATCACCGGGGCCACCAGCATCAGCGAGAACTCGTCCTCGGCGAACAAGATCACCGTGCTGTCTTCGCCTATCGTCAACTCCAGGCTGCCCGAGGCGTCGGCCGGCAGCTCGGCAACGCCCAGCGTCTTGGCCAGATCGGCATAGAGGGTTTCGGTACTCTTGAACATGAGGTGTGTCCTTGGCTGGGCTCAGCGGATGAAGCGCCGCTGCAACTGCTGCGCGAATTCTTTGTGGCCCCGTTTGGGCAGGCGGTGGTCGGGCTTGTCGAGAAAGTGGTCGATGGCGATCTGCAGCGCGCCGTTGACGTCGTCAATCTCCTGCGCGCCGCGCAGCAGCCCTTCGACGATGCGCAGCGTCTCGATGCCGGCGCCGCCCTCGGGCTCCTGCTTCATCTTCGGATAGACGAAATCTTTCAGGATGTTCTTCGCCTGGTTGCGGGCCTTCACCGCATCGGCGACGGCGTAGGTGGCGGCCAGCGCCTCACTCTTCAGCCCGCCCTGGCGCGCTGCCGCGAAAAGATTGTCGAGGCCCTCGCGCTTGTTGATCTCGCGTGCCACATAACCCTGGAAGTCGACATCCTTGCCCGCCAGCGTGTCGAACTCGGCAATGGCCGATTTGGCCCCCGGGTCTTGCAGCACGTTGGCGATGCGGCTGTCGTCCTTGGCGTACTCGGCCTTCACCGCCTGTTGCAGCGTGCCCAGCAGCGTGGCCACCCGCTCGCGGAACACCAGCGCCTGCGCCGCGCCCTCATAGCCGCCCTTGACCAGGGTCTGCAGCTCAGGCAAAGGGATGGAGACGAACATCTGCGCGTCGGACGCGAACTCGCGCGTCTTCGGCTGCCCGGCGCGGTCGATCTGATCGTTGGTGGCCGTCTCGGTCTTGTCCTGGTACTTCAGCTTGGCCTCCATCGACAGGCCGAAGTTCAGGGTGCCGCCGCGCATATCGGCGTCCGGGTCTTCCTTGCGCTTCCAGGGCCGCAGCTTCTGGCGCTGGTACCACTTCATCTGCTTGGGTTCTATCGTCAGCGGCACCTCGACGATCTCTTCCGGCCGGTCGCTCACCACGCGGTTCTTCGCATACTCGGCGCCGGCGTTCTCGGAGCCGACAAACCAGTCCTGCAGCCGGGCGGTCAGGCCCTGCGTGGGCGCGACCGTGCCCTTCAGCAGGTCCTTGCTGGCGCCGCCTTCATCTTCAAAGACGAAGGTCATGCCGCGGCCCTCGGGAATCGGGTCGAGCTCGCGTTCATTGCCAATGCTCGACGAGGTCGGCGTGTTGTTCATCACCCCGCCGTCGATGAAGCGCACCTTCAGGCCTATCGCCAGGGTGATGTCCACCGGCTTGAACGCCGCCGGGAACGAGGCAGAGGCGTGCACGGCCACCGCTACAGCCAGATCGGGCTCGCTGTCGGCGTCGAACACATAGAGCTGGCCGGTCTCGTTCTGGTTCTCGAAACCCTTCTGCGAGGCCTTGTCCACGGTACCCAGCTCGGTGGTGTAGGTGCCGGTGATCACCACCTCCTTCACCGCCGGAATCGCCTTGGCCAGCTTGCGCAGGTCCATGAAGGTGGGCCCGCGCTGGGTCAGCAACTCGGCCACCTCGGCCACGCCATCATCGGGCTTGGTGCCGGTGGACTCGCACTGCATCATGTACTCGTGGATGCGCTTGCGCAGCGTGTCGTCCAGCACCTTGCCAACCACCGTCTCCAGACCCTGGCCGGTCAGCGGGTTCAGGGTGCCGCCGGTGAACTTGTTCTTCAGTGCGGCGCCCAGCAGACCCAGCTTGGTGCCGCCGCTGCCCTCGGTGATCGCATCGGTGGTGGCATCGTCATTGGCCACGGCCGTGAACTCTTCGGAGGTGATGCCCGCGGCAATCAGGGCCGCCGTCATCGACCCCACCGAGGCCCCGGCAATCTTCTTCGCGTCGCGCAGCACGCCGCTGTCCTGCAGCGCCTTGATGGCGCCGGGCAGCGCCGCGCCCTTGGCGCCCCCGCCCGAGAACGTGATCTCCCGCACCGGCGGCGGCGGTGCGGTGTAGACCGTGCCACCCCCCGGCTTGCGCGTCACCGCGATCTTCTGGCCCTTCTTGCCTCCCTCCAGCGCAAACTCGTCGGCCTTCAACACCGGCGGCGGCTGGATGCGCCCACCCGAGCGTGGCCGGGTCTGCGAGGTGATCTGCACGCCGCCCGAGGGCCGGGGGATCTCCTTGGACACGGGAGCGAAGCGCACCTGCTTGGTGGTCGGGCTGGGCGTGGCACGCGGCACGCTCACGCCGAGCACGCGCTTGAGCCACTGGTCTTGGGTCAGGGTATCGGGCATGGGGGGCTGTCCGGAAGAGGGGTTGGGTTCCTGGTTCTTCGCTCTGAGCAGACGGGTGGACTATGACATGGGTTGACAGGCTGAAACACCACCGAAGCAAATACCGGACATTGGGCGCCTCGTTGGTAGGTGCCTTGTCTTCAAGGAGAGAAGATGATTCCGACAGTGGCCGGGCTTGGGCCGAAGAGCAGCACCCGGTCGGCTAAGGCCACGGCTGCGCTCGGGTTGAATTTTGCCGTCGAGAAGCCGTCCATCGCCGGTATCTTGAGTCGGGTCGTAGTCGCGGCTACGAGTGCTCCCGCTGGCGGGGTGTTGAGCCGGATCAGCTGAATCAGATCCCTGTCTGAGATTGCGCTGCTGTCCAGCCGCCCGCGGCCGCTCGAGATGATCATCAGGGCACCCGGCCTGATGGCGAATATCGGCGGTCCAGACTGCAACCAGTCCGCGGGCAGCAGTTCGCCGCCTAGCGATCCCGGGGGTCGAACGCGGAGCGGTGAGGGTCGGTTGAATCCAAGTCGCGCGCCAGGCTGAGTCCGCGGGCGCGGTATGGCTGAACAGAGTGCCGCTCCAGAACAGTGCTTGGGTGTCGGCATCGATCGGGACTGCGGTGGCATTGAACAACTGATTCCCCACATTGGTCCGATTGCTTTCCAAGATCCCCCACGCGCACGGGTGAGCGCAACTCCGTCCAGGTCAAAGTCTCGGGTATGCCGGGCAGACCCAGGTCCCATGGTTTCTGTCGAGTCACGGTCCCGCCCGTCACACTGACCAGGGCGCGGCTGGTGATGCGCGCACCACGTCGACGATGATCACCCCAGGGGCAGCCTTCATCGTGCGACTGACCCCGAAATCCAAGTCCGTAGCGCCTCGATGACCGCATCTCCTCGGCGCACTGCAGGGTAGACAAGGTAGTAGGCCAGGCCTGGTACTGCGGGGCCAAAGGGCTGCACAAGCAATCCTCGTCGCAGCTCATCGGCAATCGAAACTGTGTCGATCAAAGCCACGCCATGGCCCGCAATGGCGGCGCCCAGGGCATGGGTTTCATCCGAGAATGCCGGCCCGGCGCTGGCTCTCAAACCGCGCAAACCGGCCAATTTGCGCCATGCCGACCAAGTGGCGGGGGACTTCACGCCTTCCTGCCATTGGTAGTGCAAGAGCGTGTGGTCCAGCAGCTCGGCGGGATTGCGCAAGTTCAAGGAGGGGCTGCAGGTGGGGAGGAAGCTGACATCGAACAGTTTCTCAGCGACCAAACCCGGCCACTGTCCGCCACCGTATCGCAGTGCGACATCAGCGCTTTGCCCGTCCAGTTCGACCAACTCGTAAGAGGCGTGCAGTTTCAACTCATGGGCAGGGTGTGCCTCGCGAAAGCTCTTGAGCCGAGGCAAGAGCCAGCGGGCCGCAAGCGTCGGCGTGGTGGTGATGGTGAGGGTAGGGCGGGCTCGCCCGGCCCGCAGCCTATCCAATGCTTCGGCCATCAAGTCGAAACCCTGCCGCAAGCCCTCGTAGAGCTGGCGGCCGCCGTCCGTCAGTATCAACAAGCGCGGCTGCCTCGTGAAGAGGGCCTGCTCAAGCAAGGACTCCAGCTGGCGGATTTGATGGCTGATGGCTGTTGGCGTCACCGACAACTCCTGCGCCGCTAGTTTTGCGCTCCCTAACCTGGCCGTGGCTTCAAAGGCTCTCAAGGAGGCCAAGGGTGGTAGTCGCCGAGCTTGCATGGATGAATTGAATTCTCCGAAAAAGGAAAAATACCATCGTTTGTCGGCGCGGCAACCAATGAATATATTTTCGTCAGCTTGGAGACGTGACGAATCCAATTCATCTGAACCTAAGGACGCCTTGCCTTGACCCATCTACTTCACATTGACGCCAGTGCCCGCCCGGGCCGTTCTGGAACCGATCCGTTCGGCTCGCACACGCGCCGTCTAAGCCATCGATTTGTCAGCCGATGGAAGGCCGCTCGGCCGCAGGATCCCCTGAGCTATCGCGACGTGGGTGTGGCTCCGCCCACGCCAGTCAGTGCCGCCTGGGTGCATGCCGCATTCACCCCGCAAGCCAACCGCGAGGATTGGATGCACAAGGTCTTGGCCGAGAGTGACGCACTGGTCGACGAGTTGCTGAACGCGGACCTCTTGGTGCTGGGTGTTCCCATGTACAACTTCGGCCCGCCTGCACCGTTCAAAGCCTATATCGACAACATCGTGCGCGTGGGTCGCACCTTTGGATTTGATCGCAGCCGGCCTGGCTTGCCCTACTGGCCTATGTTGAGTGAGCAAGGTAAGCGCATCGTGCTGCTGTCTTCGAGAGGTGATTTCGGCTACGAGCCTGGGGGTCATATGGCCGGTATGAACCATGTGGAGGGCGGCATCGCAAGTGCTTTCAAGTACCTCGGCGTAGCAGAGCTTCACTGCGCAGCCATTGAGTACGATGAGTTCGCCGATGCACGGTTGGCACTATCCATCGAAGCCGCCGAAGGCCGTGTCGATGCCTTGGTCGATGAGCTGCTGGCCGCGACGTCGAGCTGACCTCAAAGGCGGCAAGTCGGTCCCGGGCGCGCCCGCGGGCCATCACCGCCTGTCGCGTCGAAGCAGGCTGGCAGCCACACCAAACCCGCGGCACGCCCCGATGGCGATCGCTCCGGCCGCAAGCACCATCGCCGCGGTGTGAACGCCAACAGCCGCGACCGCCAGCGCGAGTGAGTCTGACGCCGCGATCGCAGAGCCCGGCGCGTCGCCACTGAAGCACAGCGGCGCCAGCGCCGGAACCAGCATCAAGCCCGCCCCGTGCGCGGTGGACATCATGAAAGACCAGAGCGCCAGTCCGACATGACCCGACGGCGCTCGCCGCCACCCGCATCTGCGCCCCGCCAGGCAGAGCACCACCACAACCACCAGCAGCCCGCCTGCCAGCACTTGCACCAGCCGGCGATCCATCGCCAGGCCGAGCAGCACAGTGGCGGCCACCAGCACGATCGAGCCGAGGTGGCCCGCCGCCAGCGGCAGCAGGGCCCGCAGCGCCTGCCGCCGGTCGCCCGACTTCATACCCCAGGCGGCGGCGAACATCCAGCCGCTGGTCGGGTTCAGGCCGTGCAGGGCACCGACGCCGGCCACCGCCAGCCAAGGCCACAGGCTGTCCGCCATTGCGTGCTCCGGTGCTCACGGGCGATCGGTCGAATCAGGCCTGCGCCGCGCAGCATGAGCTGCCAGCCGCTGCTGCTGCCGCCTTCGCCGGCGCCGCGGCCTCGTAGCGGTCGTGGTGGCGCAGCCATTCCATGCCGTAGGCCATGCCTGCTTCGTCGCGGCCCTTGGGGGTCAGGTCGAGCAGATGGTAGGTGCCCATCATCACTTCGACGCCGCGGCCGAAGCGGGAGTAGGTGTGGAAGACCTGGCCGGCATCGTCGCGGTAGAACACGCTGATGCCGGGCGCTTCGGCCTGCGGGAAGGGCTGCATCTTGTAGTTGTAGTGCACCTGACCGGTGGCCAGCTCCTGCGGCGTGAAGCTGACATGGAAGTCGCGGTTGAAGTCGCTGCCCTGCGACGACACCCATTTGAACTGCCAGCCCATGCGCTGGCGGAAGCGCGCTATGTCGGCCAGCGGCGCGCGCGAGATGGCCAGCAGGGTCACGTCGCGCTGGGCCAGGTGGGCGGTCATGCCGTCGTGGTGGTCGGCCATATAGGAGCAGCTCTTGCAGCCCTGCTCCCAACCGGGGGCGAACATGAAGTGCTGCACCAGCAGCTGGCGGCGGCCGTCGAACAGGTCGGAGAGCCGGCGCGGGCCGTCGGGGGTGTCGAACAGATAGTCCTTCTCGATCCGCACCCAGGGCAGGGCGCGGCGCTCCTCGGCGAGTTGATCATTCCAGCGCGTCAGCTCCTTTTCGCGCTCCAGCAGCTTCAAACGCTCGGCGAGCCAGCGCTCGTGGGAGACGACGGGGTGGTGGTGGGTGCTCTCTGCAATTGCTGCGTTCTTGATGGCTCCTTTGAATGGGTGTGAAATCAGGACCGGGGGCGGCGCACGGCGCGGACCTTGCCGCTTTCGCCGCCACCGGCATAAAACAGGTCGGCGCCATCGGATTCGAGCCCGCTGACGCCGGCGCCTGGCGGCATGCCCAGGCGTTCGAGCACGGCGCCGCTGGCCGGATCGATGCGGCGGATTTCGCTTTCGTCGCCCTCCCAGACGCCGTGCCACAGCTCGCCATCGACCCAGGTCACGCCGGTGACGAAGCGGTTGGACTCGATGCTGCGGATGACCGCCCCGGTCTCGGGGTTGATCTGGTGGATCTTGCGGTCGCGGTACTGGCCCACCCACAGGCTGCCCTCTGCCCAGGTGAGGCCCGAGTCGCCGCCGTGGCCCGGGGCGGGAATGGTGGCCAGCACCCGGCCGGTGCCCGGATCGATCTTGTCGATGCGCGACTCGGCGATCTGGTAGAGATAGGTGCCGTCGAAGGCGGTGCCGGCGTCGCAGGCGCAATCAATGCTGCGCGTGGGCTCGCCACTGGCCGGGTCGAAGGCCATCAGCGCTGCGCCGGTGGCGGCCCAGACCCGCAGGCCATCGTGGGTGACGCCTGCGATCTTGGAGGCGCCGGCGAAGGGGCCGTACTCGCGGACGATCTCGGCCGCGTGGAGGGGGACCTGGCTTTCTTGCTTGCTCATTCGAGTTGACTCCTTTGGTGGCGCCTTGAGTCAGCGCCTGGAGTCAACTCTATTCAATCGGCAGCGCGGCAGGGAGTAACAAGATCGTCGTGAATCCGGTCAGCGGCGGCGCCAGCCAGCGCTGCGCCCGTGCGCGGCCGAGTGAGCGGGCCTGGCCGGCAGCCTCCAGCTCCGCCAGCGCGCGCTGCACCGTACGCTGGCTGGCGCCCAGGGCGAGCGCCAGCGCCGAGGTGGACCAGGCCGCGCCGTCGGACAGCAGGGCCAGCAGCGAGGCCTGCTCGCCTTCGATGGGCGGCACCAGCAGGGCCACGTCTCGCCCCTCATGCGCCTGGAGCACAAAGCCGCGCGCGGTGGCCGCGATGCCCGCCAACGCCGCCACGAGCTTGCGCAGCCGGCCGATCTCGACGCGCAGGCGGGCCCGGTGCGTTTCGTCGGGGCGCTGGGTGCGGAAGGCGCTGGCGATCAGCGCCTCGCGGTCCACATCGCCCGGCCAGGCCTCGGCCAGTGCCCGCGCCAGAGTGAACAGCACCGGCCGACGGGCCAGCGGTTGCCATGCCGAGCCTATGCCCAGGCCCCGGCGGCAGGCGTCCACCACCAGCGCATCCGATTTCAGCAGCGCTTCGACCTCGTCGAGGCGCAGCATCTGTTCGCCGCCGGCAGACAGGCGCCGCGCAGCAGGGCGATCGAGCGCAGCTCGCGCCTCCACCACCTCAGCCAGCAGGGCAGGCACTTGCGCCCGCTGGGCTGCCTCCTGCGCACGGGCCAGTGCCTCACGCGCCACGCCGGTGCGCAGCGAGCGCAGGGCCAGCTCGGCGCTGCTCAGCTCGGCCACGGCCGCCAGCGAGGGCGGCAGCCGGTGCGCATCGAGCGGCGCCAGCGAGGCAGCGGCCTCGGCCAGGCGCCCGAGCAGCAGCAGCCGGCGCACCGCCACCAGGCGCGCATGCAGCGCATTGGTGTGATCGGCATGGGCCTCCAGCGTCAGCACCGCCGCGGCCAGCGCGCGCGGCGAGCCGCCCAGATCGCGCATGGCCAGCGCCACCTCCGCCTCGGCCACGATGCAACGCGCCTGGGCCAGCGCCTCATGGCTGCCGAAGCCGCGGCCGGCCCGCCGCAGCAGTGCGCGGGCAACCGTGTGGTCGCCGAGCTGCGCCATGGCGATGCCGCGCAGCGCCAGCGCTGGCGGGTCGTCGCGCAGGGCAACGCGCTTCAGTGCGCCGAGCGGATCACCGGCGGCGAGGGCCCGCCCAGCGGCGGCGATCAGGGAGTCCATGATGGCTGCTCCCACGCAGTCTTCAAGTGGTCGATGAACCACCGGCCCGCAGGCCCCGGCGGTTCCGCAGCGGGGTGATACGCCGACATGGTGAGCATGAAACCCGTGCGCGGCATGTCGTCCACATCCAGCACCACCAAGCGGCCTGTGGAGATGTCTTTCTCGACCATGTGCAAGGGCATGCCGCCCCATCCCACGCCGTCTTTCAGGAACGCGTACTTGGTGGACAGATCGGCCAGCCGCCAGGTCGACGGCGATACGACGCCGTAGTCCCGGCCGGCCATCAGGTCGGACCTGTCGGTGAGCACGAGTTGGACATGCTTGGCAAGCTCACGCCTGGGTATCCGGCCGCCGACGCTCGCGAGGGGGTGGCTGGCGGCAGCGACCGAGACCAGGGGCACTTCGCCCAGTCGCTCGCTGACCAGCGATGGGAATGCCACCGGCAAGCTCGCCAGAATGCCCAGGCTGCATCGGCCGTCCACAACGGGCTGATAGGCCGCGCCCAAGCCCTCGACGAAGAGGCGCAGCGGCGTCAGCGGAAACTGGCTCGCGAACGCCTTCGCTGCCGCACTGATCACGGCGGTCGGAAAGAACACGTCAACCACCACCGAGAGTTCGGTCTCGAGGCCCGAGGCCATCAGCTTCGCTCGGGCCTTCAGCGTGTCCACCCCCGACACGATGTTGCGGGCGTCGGCGAGCAGCAGCACGCCCTCGGCCGTGAGCTTAGGGAACCTGCCCGAGCGGTCAAACAGCACGACGCCGATTTGCCCCTCCAGCCCGCTGACCCAGCCGCTCACCGCCGACTGAACGCGGTTGAGCTTGCGCGCCGCGGCCGAGAAGCTGCCCTCGTCGACGGCGGCGATGAAGGTTCTGAGCTGGTCCAGTGAGACGCCGTCGAGCATTCGAGCCTCCTTCCATCTCAATAACAGATGGTTCGCATCTCAATATACCGTCTTCTCAGAAGTGCGGCCGGTCCTCACCATTCGTACCCATGCAGCCATCGCTGCGAAGGAAACAAAGTGAGCACCCTGAAACTCCTCCATCTCGACTCCAGCGCCCTCGGCGCCGCCTCCGTCAGCCGCCAGCTGACGGCCGAAATCGTTGCCCGCCAGCGCGCGCTGCACCCAGCATCCAGGTCATCCACCGGGACCTGGCCGCCGACCCGGCCCTGCACCTGACGGGCGCGCACATGGCCGCCCGCATGGGCGCAGCCAGCGACGACGCAACCCTGAATGCCGACCTGGTCAAGGGCAACGACTACATGGACGAACTCTTTGCGGCGGACGTTCTGGTCATCGGTGCGCCCATGTACAACCTGTCAATCCCGACGCCGCTCAAGGCCTGGATCGACCGCATCGCCGTGGCCGGCAAGACCTTTCGCTACACCGCCAGCGGGCCCGAGGGGCTGCTGAAGAACAAGAAGGCCTTCATCGCGTCGGCACGCGGGGGCGTGTACTCGGCGGGGAGCCCGGCCGCAGCGCTCGAACACCAGGAGAGCTACCTGATCGGCCTGCTGGCCTTTCTGGGCGTGACCGACGTGAAGGTCGTGCGCGCCGAAGGCATCGCGTTCGGACCGGAGGCCAAGGAGGCCGCCATCACGCGTGCGCTGGAAGACATCGCCGCCATCACCGCCTGAGCCACTCTCAAATCATTCATCGAAGGACATCATCGTGAACTATTCCATCATCGGCTCCGGCAACGTCGGCGCCGCCCTGGCCCGTCAATTCGCGCGCAGCGGCACCCGCGTGGGCATCGCGAACACGCGCGGGCCGGCCTCCATCGCTTCGCTGGCAAGCGAGCTTGGCCCCAACATTGTTCCGCTTGCGCTGCAGGAGGCGCTGCAGGCGGAGGTGGTCATCCTCGCGGTGCCCTTCCGTGCCCACGTCGCGGTAGCCCAAGCCCACACGAACTGGACGGGAAAGATCGTTGTTGACGCGATGAACACCTATGGCGTACCGCCCGAGGAACTGAAGGGGCAAGCCTCCACAGATGTGGTGGCAGCGGCCTTCCCCGGCGCGCAGGTGGTCAAGACGCTGAACCAGCTGCCTGCCAAGCTGCTGGCGCAGGACCCCGCCGTCAACGGCGGACGCCGCGTCATGTTCGTATCCAGCAATGACGATGGCGCCGAAGCCTCCGCTGCCAAGCTGTTGGCCGATCTGGGCTTTGCCCCCATCCTGCTCGGCAAGGTCACTCAAGGCGGCCAGCTGATTGGCATGGGCGGCCCGCTGATCCTGCAGAACCTCATCAAGCAGGGCTGACCCGGCACCGCGTTGATTCACTGGCATCGGCGATTCACCTGGCGATGACGAATCGCCCCACCACGATGCTGCCGTTGCCGAGAGTGACCTTGGCCATCAGGCGGTCGCCCGCGACGAGCTTCATCGGCGCCAGCGCCTCTAGTTGATTGCTCGCCTTGGCCTTGAGTGCTGCCACCTGCTTCGTCGCGCCACGCTCGATGCTCAGCGTGCCCGTGGCACCCGCGGTGGCGATCGCTTCGCCGTGGTCTTCCAGATAGAAAACCACCTTGCGCTGCTGAACCACCAGCTCGAACGAGGTCTCGCCGCCTTCGTTCATGGTGCCGCCGTGTTTCGGCTTCCAGTCGCCGTGAGCAAAGGCTGGGGTCATTGCTGCGAGCAGCAGCAGGGCAACAGGCATCAGCAGTGTTTTCATGGTCTCAGCGCACGTTCAGTTGAAATTCAGAGGCCAGCTTGCGGTACTGGGCCACGCTGTCCGACACGTATTTGTCGAGCTCGGAGCCGGTCATCCACAGCGGGTAGAGCCCCAACTCCGCGCGGCGTGCCGCGAAGGCCGGCGTCGAGCGGGCCTTCTCCAGCACGTCCACCCACTGGCGGTAGTCCGCGTCGCTGACCTGCTTGCCGACATACAGCCCGCGCACCGTCGCCCAGCGGATGTCATAACCCTGCTCGCGCGCGGTGGGCACGTGCGCCAGCTGGCCGGGCAGCCGCTGCTCGGACAGCACGGCCACCACGCGGATGCCGGCGCTGCCTTTGAGATGCAGCGACAGCTCGGCGGCATCGCCCGCAAAGACCTGCACATGGCCGCCCTCCAGCGCGGTGAGCGCATCGCCGCCGCCCTCGAAGGCGACGAAGCGGATGATCTTGTGGCTGACGCCCGCCGCCCGTGCCAGCAGCGCCGCCTTCACCCAGTCCTGGCTGCCTATCGTGCCGCCGGCGCCAAACACGATGCTGCCCGGCTTGGTCTGCAAGGCCTTGACCACATCGGCCAGCGATTGATAGGGGGAGTTCTTGGCCACGGCGATCACGCCGTAGTCGGTGCCTATGGTGGCCAGCCAGCGCACGTCGCGCTCGGTGTGCGGGCCGAACTTGCCCTGGGCGAGATTGAGCAGCGAGCCGGCGGAGAACGCGACCACCGCATTGCCATCGGCGGCGCGGCTGCCCGTGAAGGTGTTGAACGCGACCGCACCGATGCCGCCAGGCAGATAGCTCAAACGCAGGGCCGGCTGCGACGGCGTCTTGCTCGCCTCCAGCATGGCCTGCACCAGGCGGCAGGTGAGGTCAAAACCACCGCCGGACTTGGCCCCGACCACGCATTCCGGTTGCCCGTGGGGGCCGGCAAGGGCGGGCAGTGAAGCCGCTGCGCTGGCCACAGCCAGGGCCTGCGCGCAGCGTCTGAAGAAGTGTTTCATGTGGGGCTCAGATGCTTTGGGTTGATGGTCGTGGCCACCAGATCAGCGCCCGGGTGCCCGGCGCGTCGTCGCAAGGCTGCAGGCGCAGGGTGCCGCCATGGCGCTCGGCAATCGTCCTGGCAATAGCCAGGCCGAGGCCAGCGCCATTGCTGCCGCGGCCTTTGACGAAGCGCGCGCCGATGCGGGCCTGGATGTCGTCCGGGATGCCGGGGCCGCTGTCTCGCACGGACAGGCTGAAGCCCAGCCGGTCCGCGGCCGCTTCCAGCGTGACCTCGCCACGCGCCGGGCTGTAGCTGATAGCGTTGTGGGTCAGGTTGCTCAGCGCCTCGCGCAGCAGGGCCGGGTCGCCCTGGGCGATGCAGGGGCTGCCCAGCACATTGACGCCAAAGTCGAGCTCCTTGGCGCGGGCCTGGGGCAGCAGCTTCAGCGCGACATCGCGCACCAGGCCCTCGAGATCGACGGTCTCGTTGTGCAGCGCCGCGGTGTCGCTGCGGGCCATGGCCAGCAGCTGGTTGGTGCTGCGCACGGCATCGTCCAGCTGTTCCGACAGGGCGCGCAGCGCGTCACGCACCTTCTCGGGGTCGGCCTCGCGCAGGCTGTAGTCGATCTGGGCGCGCAGCGTGGTCAGCGGTGTGCGCAGCTGGTGCGAGGCATCGTCCAGAAAGGCCCGCTCGCGGCCGAGCACCTCCTGCGTTCGAGCCATCTGATGGTTGACGGCCTCGACCAGGGGCAGGATGTCGGCCGGCAGATCCTGCGTCTGCAGAGGCCGCAGATCGGACGCATTGCGGCTCTTCACCTGGGCCGCGAGGCGGGACAGCGGGCGCATGGCCAGGGCCATCAGCGCGGCCAGCATCAGGCCGATCACGGCGATCAGCGAACCATCCCTGAGGGCCGCACGCCAGATGAAGCTGCGCATGAACTGCCGGCGGCTCTCGACGTTCTCCGCCACCTGGATGACCAGCTCGCGCGAGCCACCGGTGCTGAGCGGCTTGTCCAGCTTTCTGACGTAGGTGCCGACGCGGACCAGCTCGCCGAAGTAGTCGGCGTCGTAGAACACCGGCACGCCCAGGGTCGGGGCCGCCGAAGGCTTGGGCAGATCGGGGCTGCCGATCTCGACCAGGCCATCGGCACTGGCGACGCGAAAGAACACATTGCCGCCGGCCGTCAGCTGGAAGATCTCGAACAGGCGATAGGGCAGCTCCACGGCCAGCCCGCCCGAGGCGGTCGAGACATTCAGGTCCAGCGAGCGTATGGCGCCCAGCAGCGAGCGGTCATAGGCCGCATTGGCGGCTTCGAGCGCATCGGTCCGCGTGAGCCACAGTTCGACGGCGATGATGCCGACCATGCCCGGAAGCAGCAGGGCCAGCACCTTGGCCTTAAGCGTCAGGCGACGCGTCTTCTTCCAGAACATAGCCCAGGCCTCGATAGGTGGCGATATGCACGCCGGTGTGTTCCAGCCGTTTGCGCAGCCGGTGCACCAGCACGTCGACGGCCGTGGGCAGCACGTCGTCATCGTCGGAGAACACCCGGTCGATGATGTGCTGCTTGGACATGGGCTCGCCGCTGCGCTGCAGCAGCGTCTTCAGCAGGGCCTGCTCGCGCGGCGACAGCAGCAGCGGCTCGCGGCCCAGCGTGAACTGGCGCGTCACCGTGTCGAACACCAGCGGGCCACAGGCCAGCCGGGGATGCTCGGCACCCCGGGCCCGGCGCACCAGGGCCGTCAGCCTGGCCTCCAGTTCGGCCAGGGCGAACGGCTTGGCGAGAAAGTCGTCGGCGCCCTCGTTCAGCGAGCTGACGCGCTCCGACAGCGAATCGCGGGCGGTCAGTATCAGGATGGGCAGCCGGTGGTCCTTGGCCCTCAGGCTTTGCAGCACCTGATGCCCAGAGCGCCCCGGCAGCCCGAGGTCGAGCACCAGGGCGTCGTAGTCATGGTCCTCCAAGGCCCGCTCGGCAAGGCCGCCGTGGTCCACCCAATCGACACGGAAGCCTGATTGCTCCAGCGCCTTCACCAGCCACGTCGCCAGCTTGTGTTCGTCTTCTGCCAACAATATGCGCATGGTCTGGGGTGGAGCACGGGGGCGGGGTGGCCCCCGTCGGTCGGGCCTGTCAGTCGGCGGCGCATTCCAGGTTGCCGGCCCGGGGATTGGGCCCCTGCACGCCCGGTCCGGGGCCGTCGGCCGGCAGGCCCCAGTCGGCCTTCATGGCGGCATTGTCCACCTTCTTGATGCCGCTCTTGTCATAGGTCCAGGCATCGAAATAGTTGGTCGGGAAGACCTGCGGCACGCCGCTGGCCTGCAAGAAGGCCTTGAGCTTGGGCTGATCGTCGAGCGAGTAGGGGTAGTGCATGCCATAGGTGAGCTTGAAGCTGCTCTGGGTGTTGGCGCGCGAGTTCAGGTGGTGGGGCATGAAGGTCTTCACGTCGAAGGCCGGTATGACGGTGCGAGCCTGGTTCACCATGCGCGACTCGGGACCGCCCTGCCAGATGTCCAGCGAAGTCAGCTTGGCGTCCTTCATCGCTGCGTTCAGATTGCTCAGCGGCGAGCCATAGGTCTTGCCCTCGGCCACGCGAGGGATGGTCAGATCGACGCCGCCGGCGCCGCTGTCGGAGACGTAAAGATTGAGGACCTTGTCTTTGTCGTTCGATTGCGCGGTCACCAGGAAGCCGAAGGTTTCGGGCCCGCCGGTGCCATTGCTCAGCTCGTCGCAATCGACGCTGTGCACCCAGCGCACGACGCGTACGGTCGAGAAGTCATCGAGCTTGATGGCCTCGCCGCCCAGCAGGGCCGTGCACTGCGCCGCCGGCACGCCCGCCGCGACGAGCTTTGTGCAGACGGTCTTGGGCGCATAGACCTGCTTGCCGGTCTGCTTGGCCCATTCGGGCACCTGCACCGAATGGTCGCCGTGGTCATGGCCTATCAGTATCACGTCCACCGTGCCGGTGCGCTTCAGCGAGGCCAGTGCCTTGGTCACCGAGGCGGCATTGGGCGTGGAGCCCGAATTGACCGTCTCGCCGTCGAGCAGGATGCCCAGCTTGCCGACCTGGTAGTGCCAGTTGGTGATGCCGAACCAGGTCATGCGTATGGCCTGTGGCGCATCCTTCAGCGGATCGGGGGCGATGACCTCATCGTCGCCGCCGCCGCAGGCCGCAACGCCCACGGCGACCGCTGCAACAGCGGTCAGTGCCCATCCCAATTGCCAGGGTGTCTTCGTCTTCTTCATCGTTGTCTCCGTCGGTTTTGTTCCGGCGTGTGTGGCGTGCCGGTGAACGCGACGGCAACAGTAGGTGCCGATCCATTTCAGAATCCTTTCACCTGGATGCATGGACGTTGAAAGCGGCTTGAAAGGTTGTTGCAGGCAGCATCGGTGCTTCTTGAAAAACAAACACGACCGCACTGGAGACATCAATGACGAACACCTTGATCACACGCCGCCAGGCCCTGGCGGGTGCCGCCGGCATCGGGTTGGCCGGCATGGCCCCGCTGCGCGCCGTGGCGCAAGGTTCGGCCTGGCCCAGCAAGGCCATACGTTTCGTCGTGCCGTTCGCGCCGGGCGGCAGCTCGGAAATCGTCGCCCGCGCCACCGCCGCCGAAATGGCCAAGATCCTCGGTCAGAGCGTCTACGTCGACAACAAGCCGGGCGCGGCCGGCAATGTGGCCATGGGCGAGGTGGCGCGTGCCGATGACCAGCACACGGTGATACTCGGCCACATCGGCACTCTGGCCGTGAACCCCTTCATCTTCGACAAGCTGCCTTACGATTCGGCCAAGGCCTTCCGGCCGATCTCGCTGCTGTCCAAGGTGCCCAGCCTGTATGTCGTGCGGCCTGACCTGCCGGTGAAGAACCTGAAGGAATTCATCGCGCTGGCCAAGTCCAAGCCCGGCAGCCTGAACTACGGTTCGGCCGGCAACGGCAGCGCCGGCCACCTGGCCTTCGAGTACCTGAAGATGGCCGGCAATATCTTCGTGCTGCACGTCCCCTACCGCGGCACCGGCCCGCAGCTGACCGATCTGATGGGGGGGCGGCTCGATGGCGCGGCCGTCGGTGCACCGGCGGTGCTGCAGTTCATCAAGACCGGCAAGCTGCGCTGCATCGCCACTGGCACCGCACAACGGCTGCCGCAGCTGCCGGACGTGCCGACGGTGGCCGAGCAGGGCTTCCCCGGTTTCGAGATGACCCAGTGGTACGGCTTGCTGGCGCCTGCCTCGCTGCCGCAAGCCCATGCCGACAAGCTGGCCCTGGCGGCCGCGCGCGCGATCAAGGAACCGGCTGCCGCCAAGCTGTTGGAGGGCGAGGCAGCGCTGGCCGTGGGCAGCACGCCGGCGGAGTTCGCCCGCTTCATCGAACTGGAGCAGCAGCGCTGGAAGCCTGTCATCGCACGCGCCAAGATCAAGCCGGATTGACCGGGCCCCGGCCGCACCGACCTGCGCAAAGCGCCTGCGGTGACGGCTGGCACCAACACCGTGCGCAGCCCTGTTTTTGTGCGTCACGCACCGAGCCACAGCAAATAGGCGTCGCTTGTGCGCATCTCGCGCCTGACCCGCCGCAACCGGGCTCAGGTCAACCGGACCATGCACCGATGAGGCCCACACTGCAGCGTTTTTTGCGAAGGGTGGGAGCGATGAGCAAGGTTTGGCGCAGGGGGCTGCCCTTCACGGCAGAAGTGGCGCCGTTTGTGCGGCATATGCCGCTGGTGGAAGAACACCGCGAGGGCCTGCTGCGCCTGCAGGGCGCCTGGGACAGCCTGGCCCTGCTGGGCCAGATGAGCGGGGCGGCCACCGACATGGCGCATACGCGCAGCGCCTTCCAGTCGCTGACCGGCAGCCTGCTCGACAGCCTGGCCCGACGCCAGCTCGACAACGCCGTGCAGCGCCTGCGAGGCAAGGCCCAGGTGGCGATCGACATCCTGGTGCGCAATCTGTTCGAGCGCACGGCCGATGTCGGCTTTCTGGCCGCCGACGCACCGCTGCGCGCGCTGGTGGCGGGCGGCGCCGCAGCGGCCGATGCGCGGCCCGCGCTGGAGGCGCGCTTTCGAGCCTACGTGGCCAAGTATTCGGTCTACGACGACATCGTCGTGCTGTCGTCCCAGGGCCTGGTGCTGGCGCGGCTGGACCGCAGCGTCACCACCACCCACAGCGCCGATCCGCTGATTGCCGAGGCGCTGCGCCCCGGCACGCCCTTTGTCGAGCGTTTCGGCGCGACCGAACTGCTCGGTGGGCGCAGCGGCCTGATCTACGCCAGCGCGGTGCGCGCCGCCGATGGCACGGCCGGCGTGCTGTGCCTGAGTTTCCGCCTGGCCGATGAGATGGCCGGCGTGTTCCGCCAGCTGCTGGCACAGCAGGACCGCACGGTGATCCTGCTGCTCGATGCCGAGTCCCGCGTGCTCGTCAGTTCGGATCCCTGGCAGCTGCCGCCTGGCGCGCAGCTGCCGGCCTCCGGGCAGCACCGGCTGGTGTTCGCCGGCCGCGACTATCTGGCCGTGCCGGCCGCTGCCAGCGGCTACGAGGGCTATTGCGGACCGGGCTGGTCGGCCCTGGCCCTGCTGCCGGTGGAGCATGCCTTCGATGAAGAAGCTGAGCGGGAGGGCTTTGACCCGGGCTTCGAGCACCTGGCCGCCAGCGTGGACACCCGGGAGCTGTTCGACGCCGAGCTGCGCGGCATTCCGCTGGAGGCGCGGCGCATCCAGCGTGATCTGTCGCGCTCGCTGTGGAATGGCAAGCTGCGCAGCCGGCTGACCGCTGCCGCGGGTGAATCCGGCGGCTTTGCCGTGACCCTGCTCAACGAGGTCGAGCGCACCGGCCAGCAGCTGCGCCAGGTGTTCGAGCAGGCGATCGGCAATCTGCATGGCGCGGCGCTGGCGGCGGTGTTCGATGCGGCCCAGTTCCATGCCCGGCTGGCCATCGACATCATGGACCGCAACCTCTACGAGCGCGCCAATGACTGCCGCTGGTGGGCGCTGGACGGCGAGCTGCAGCAGGCGCTGGCCGGCGGCTCGGCCGAGGTCGCCGGCCAGCGCCTGCGCCACATCAACAGCCTGTACACCGTCTATGCCCTGCTGCTGGTGTTCGATGCGCAGGGCCGCATCGTCGCCGTATCGGATCCGGCGCAGGGCCATCGCATCGGCCAGCGGCTGGAGCAGGCCTGGGTGGCCGAGGCCTTGGCCTTGCGCGACCGCGAGCGCTTCGTCGTCTCGCCGCACCAGGCCTGCGGGCTTTACGGCGAGGCGGGCGACACGCCCACCTACGTCTATGCCGCCGCGCTGCCGGCGCCGGACGACGAGGCCCGGGTGCTGGGCGGCGTGGCCATCGTCTTCGACGGCGCGCCGCAGTTCACGGCCATGCTGCGTGACGCACTGCCGCAGGAGGGGCAGGGCAGCGCCTTGCTGCTCAGCCGCGACGGGCGCGTGGTGGCCTCTGGCGATCCGCGCTGGGCGGCCGGCGCCATGGGGCCGCTGTCCGCTTCGCTGCTGGACCTGGGCGCCGGCGAGACGCAGCGCACCGAGCTGGAGTTGGACGGCGTCGTGCATGCGGTGGGCATTGCGATGTCTGCCGGCTACCGCGAGTACCGGCGCGGCGCTGCCCGCTCGGATCATGACGTGGCGGCCGTGATGCTGGTGCCGCTGGGTACACGCTTGGCCGCGGCGGGCTCGGCTCCCGCCTCCTTTGTGCCGCCCGAGACCCCGCCACAGGCCGGGGAACTGCTGGACATTGCCAGCTTTCTGGTCGACGGCCAGTGGCTGGGCCTGCCCGCACAGCAGACGCTGGAGGCGCTGGAGCGGCCGCGCATTGCCGGCATGCCCAATGCACCCGCGGCGCTGATCGGCATGCTGAATCACGGCGGGCAGATGCTGCCGGTGCTGGACCTGGGCCTGCTGCGCGGCGGCCGGCCCTGCGCCGAAGCGGACGCACCGGTGCTGGTCTGCCAGGGCGGGCGTGGCCAGCGCCTGGCCCTGCGCGTGCAGGAGCTGGGACCGGTGTTCAGTGTGGCACTCGGCGCCGCCCGGCCCAGCCCCTCGCTCGGTGGCCTGGGCGCCACCGGCCGCGAGCGCCTGGTGCGTGGTGCCGGGCCCGCTGCGGCGATGCTGACCTTGATCGAGGTCGACGAGTTGCAACGCTGGCTGAGTGCCGGGGCCGGTTCGGAGCCGCAGCTGATCAACGCTTGAGTCGGCCGCGGCCCGAGACCGCAGCGCTCAGACGTCTTCCAGCTTCCAGCTCAGTTTCAGATTCAGCGTGCCCTGCACCTGGCCGGAGCCCTTGGCCATCGCCGGCAGGCTGACGGTGGCACTGCCCCTGCGCGGCGCCTGCCGCGTGCGCTCGGCCAGCCAGGTGCCGGCGCTGGGAATGGCCTGCATCTCGCCCTCGTGGGTGTCGGTGCGGCCGCGCTCGGTGCGGGTGTGGCGGCCCGCCGTCTCGGGCAGGAACAGGCCGGCGTCGGTCATGAAGGTCTGGGTCTTGGTGTCCAGCACCAGGCTGTGGTTCAGGCACAGCAGGCGCAGGCCGTCGGGCTTGAGGCCGCCCTCGGCCTTGCTGGTCGAGCGCCAGGGCACCGGGCCCTGCACATCGGCGTACTGGCCCTCGGCCTGATCGTTGACCACCTCGTGGAACTGCGCGCCGCAGGCGTCGAAGCCATGGAAACTGAGGTAGCGGGGCTCGGGCGGGGTGTCCAGCGTGTCGGCGAGCGGCGCCGCGCTGCCTCCAGCCGGCAGCACGCGCAGCGTGGACAGCTCCATCGCCGCGCGCATCAGGCAGTCTTTGTTCTCGCCGCAGCTGGCCTTGAGCTGCTGGGCGCGCTCGGCCATCTGCTGCATCGTCATCGCCTGCGGTGCCTGTCGGCCCTGGGCCTTGGCGACGCGGACCTGCACCTGGGCGGCGCGGTCCATCATCTGCTGGGCGTATTGGGGGTCCTTGGGGTTGAACTCCTGCAACTGGCCGTCCGAGCGCAGAAACGTCACCAGCTTGTACTGGCGCTGCGTGCGGCTTTTCGACGAGTCGCCGGCATGCTGCCAGCTGCTGTCGCCCTCGACGCTGAGCTCCAGTGTCAGGCGCAGGCGCTTCTCGGCCGTCGGCGCGGCGCCGCTGTTCTGCGCCAGCCCCCACAGGCAGACGAGGATCAGCAAGGGCAGCAGCACCGGCCAGGGCAGCAGGGGTGCTGCGCGGTCGGGGGTGGTATCGGTCGGTGGGTTCATGGCAGGGCTCCTGAGCGTGGAGAGCAGTCTGCCCACCGCGGCCGAGCCGGGCATCGCCCGAAAGAGCCAGCCGCCTGCGGCTTGCCCGCCTTGTGGAGCCATGCGTCAGCTGCCGCACCGGCGGTAGAACCTCAGGCTCGCCGTGCGTCTCAACTGTCGAAAAATTTGACGAATCGCGGTGGGCATGCGGATTGCTCTTGAGGTAGTTTTTACCTAAGCCGTTGATTTATTTGATACAAACGATCAAAAAGGCGCATTTGGCACGGAATTTGCTGCTTTGTAACCGCCTGCCTTTGCAAACCCAAGCGTGGAGCGTGTCATGAAGCAAATGAAGATTGCGGCCCTTGTCGCGGCGATGAGTTTGAGCCTGACGACCTTCCCCGCGGCGGCCTTGCCGACCTTGCAGCTGGGTATCCTGGGTGGCACCTACGATGGTGGCACGGAGACCTCGGTGGCCGGCAGCAACACCTTCAAGCTGTATGCTTTCCTGAACCCCGGTGACCCGTCGGCCCTTGTCACCGGTGACTTCTTTGTTTCGGCCGCACTGGCACCGAAGACCAGCGCGCCAGCCACCCTGGGTTCGTTCAGCTTTGGCGCGACCTCGGTCAATGCCACCACGGGCATGACCTACGGCAGCCCGCCACTCGGCGCCGTCCCCGGTGCCGGTGGCAATCTGCAGGACCACGGCATCTTCGACACCTATTTCTCCGAGTTCAAGTTCAACTTCAACAGCATGAACAAGGCCAGCTCGGTTGATGTGCAGAGCAATGCCAGCCTGGCCGGCGTGGTGTTCAGCGGGCTGGGCGTTGGTGACCTGTATTGGGCCGAGTTCGACATCGATGTCACCAATCTGTCTGCGGCCGCCGCCTTGCACTTCGACCTGTATGACTCGACGGTGCAGGCTTGCCACGGCAAGGCCACTTGCCTGACCACCATAGGCATTGACGACTTCGCACCGTTCTCACACGACGCCCAGTCGGGCATGGGAGGAGGAGGCAGCAGCGGCGGCACCCCGGGCAGCGGCGGTACGCCCGGCAGTGGTGGCACCCCGGGCAGCGGCGGGCAAGTGCCCGAGCCCAATTCCGGTTCGCTGGTGCTGCTGGCCATGGGTTTGCTCGGTGCCAGCTTCTGGGCACGCCGCAGTGCCACCGCCAAGCTCTGATCGGCAGGCCTTGGCCCGCAGGCCGAAAGACCCCGCGCCGCGGGGTTTTTTTTCGGGCCACCGCAGCGCTGCCGTGCTGGCTTGATCGATGCAGGCCGAGGTCGTCATCGCCGGTCGTTCCGAACTGCATTGGCGGCTGTGCAATCTGGCGGCTTCGCTGGCCACGATTGCGCTGGCCTGTGGGATCTATGCCCTGGCGCCGTACAACCACAGGCAGCTCTCAACGCGCTTTGCCTTGGCCGGATTCTCGTTCAGCGGCATGGAGTTTCTGGTGGGGGCGGCGCTGGCCTACGCCATCGCGGTGGCAGCCTGGCAGCTGAGCGAAAGCCAGCCAGGCTGCTCCAAGTCCCTGCGCTGCTGGTGCCTGCTGGCTGCGTTTGCGCAGGCCCCCAGGCGCATGCGCAAGGCGGGGCTGGCGCCGGTGGATCGACAGGCACTGCTGGCCACCCTGCTCAAGTGTTTCTTCGGGCCGTTGATGGGCCTGTCGCTGATGATCTTCTGCGTCAACGGCTGGTCGCATGGCGCGCTGCTGCTGACTGGCCCTGCCGACGACTGGCTGCTCCTGTTCAACCGCCACGGCTACTGGCTGGCCCTGCAATTGCTGCTGCTGGTCGATGTGGCGGCCTTCACCCTGGGCTATCTGATCGAATTGCCGCGGCTGGGCAATACGATTCGCTCGGTGGATCCGAGCTGGCTGGGCTGGGGCGCGGCCTTGCTGTGCTACCCGCCATTCAATGGCCTGACCCAGGTCCTGCTCGGGTCGCAGCTGAGCGAGTTCCCGCACTTTGACAACCCGACCATCCACCTCGTGATGAATCTGCTGCTGCTGCTGCTGATGGCCGGCTATGCGGCGAGTTCGCTGGCCTTGGGGCTGAAGGCCAGCAATCTGACGCACCGCGGCATCGTGGCGCGCGGCCCCTACGCCCTGGTGCGTCACCCAGCCTATGTCTGTAAGAACCTGGCCTGGTTGATAGGCTCCATGCCCGCGCTGGCGATGGCCTTCGGCCAGTCGACCCTGACCGGCTTGCAGGCACTGGGGTCGGTGCTGGGCTGGGCAGCCCTCTACCTGCTGCGCGCCTTGACCGAGGAGGACCATCTGCGCGGCGTCGATGGCGACTATGCCGCCTACGCCGCCAGGGTGCGCTACCGCTTCATTCCCGGCCTGATCTAGCGATGCGCTATTTGCTCACCGAGATCGACTGGGTCGCGGTGTTGCCGGCTGCATCCTTGGCCACCGCCTTGATGGTGTGCGAGCCCACGGCTGCCTTGCGGATGTTCCAGCTGTAGCTGAGGCTGCCGCCACTGCCGCTGGCCACCTGCGCGCCGTCGATGAACAGGGTCTGGGCGATGCCGGCGGCGCCGCTGTTGTCGGTGGCGTTTACAGTCACCGTGACCGTGTTGCCGCTGAGCTTGGCGCCATTCACCGGGTTGCTCAGCGTGAGCACGGGCGGGGTGACGTCGGCGACGATGCCGGCGCCATTGGCCACATTGACGGTGATGGTGGCCGAGCTGGCCGAGTTGCCCGCGGCATCGAAGGCCTGCGCGACCAGATTGACCATGCCGTTGGGCACGGTGGTCGAGTCCCAGCTGAAGCCGTAGGGCGCGCTGTTGTCGGTGGCCACCGTGCTGCCATTGACGCGCAACTCGACACGGGCCACGCCGACGTTGTCGCTGGCATTGACATTCACCGCCACCCAGGCGCTGACCGTCGCCCCGCCCGCGGGGGCCGCGATGGCCGCGATGGGTGCTTGCGTGTCCGCCGGCGGCGATGCCGCCAGGCTGGCCTGCACCGCGGCGGCGGCATTGACGCGGCCGTAGCCGTAATAGGGGTCCCGGCCGGCCGTGCCCAGGTCGGTGGCCGAAGCGTAGAGCAGGCTTTCCTGCTGGATATTGCTCAGCGTCGGCTTGGCGGACAGCATCTGCGCCACCACGCCGGCTACCACCGGGCTGGCCAGCGAGGTGCCCCACCAGGCCTGATAGCCGCCGCCCTTGGTGGTGGTCCAGATGTCCTGGCCCGGCGCCGAGATGGCGACGAAGCTGCCATAGCTGGACCAGCTGGTGCGCAGATCGTTCTGGTCGGTGGCGGAGACCGGAATCATGGTGGTGGTCGGGGTCAGGTTTTCATCGATGCCGTTATTGCCGGCGGCGACGACCACCAGGCCACCCTTGTTCTTCATGTACTGTGCGGCGTTCTGTACCGCCAGGCTGCCGGCCACGCCGTTGAAGCTGATGTTGGCCACCTTGGCCCCCTGGTCGGCGGCCCAGGTCAGGCCCTGCGCGACCGTGCTCCAGTAGGCATAGCCGCTGGGGTCGGTGATGCGCAGCGGCATGATCCGCGCCTGGCCGGCCACGCCGGCCACGCCGACGGCGTTGTTGCTCGACGCGGCGGCCGCGCCGGCCACCGCCGTGCCATGGCCCAGGACGTCGGATGCGTCGGCATTGTTGTCATAGAAATTCCAGCCCGCGACCATGCGCGCCGAAAGGTCGGGGTGGGTGCCATCGACGCCGGTGTCGAGGATCGCAATCGTCGTGCCGTTGCCCTGCGAACTGTCCCAGGCCGAGGTCGCGCCGATCTTGTTCAGATGCCACTGGCTGCCCAGATACGGGTCATTGGTCACCAGCGCGGGGGCGATGCGCTGATCCAGCTCGGCAAACTTCAGCTGCGGATGCTTGGCCAGCAGGGCAGCGACGGCGGTCTCCGAGGCCTGGGCCGGCAGATCGACCACGAAGAGGTCGCTCTTGCCCAGCCGGCGTCCCTTGCCGCCATGCTGGCCCAGTGTCTTGGCCAGTTCCTTTTCGGACAGTCCGGCCCGGGCCATGACGAGGATGCGGCCCTTGGCATAGGTGTCGGTTGCGGTGCCTGCCCCGGGCGGGTGCTGGGCCATCTCGTTCAAGGCTTCGGCCAGATTGGCCGGCAGCGGGCGCGTGACGCGAGCGACATTGCGCCCCTCGGTCGGCACCATCACACAGTAGTTGGCTTCGCAGTAGACCAGGCCCAGGGCCAGTTGCTGCTCGGTCCACTGGGCCAGTGTGACCTTGGCGCAGAGGGTCTTGGCGAAGTGCATGTCGCGCAGCTCGGGGCCGTAGCGCTGAGCCCCGTGTATGCCCTGGCGGTCGACGCGCACCAGTTCGTCGAAGCGGTGAACCTGCAGCCGCTTTTTCAATGCCTCACGCACCGGGGCCGGCATGTCGGCATAGTGGTCAAGAGCGGCGGCCACATCGCCGGTGTAGGCGCTTTGCGGGCGGGTGTCCCAGGGGCATTCCGGGAGACTGGACAACGATGCCGCGAGAGCAAGCGTGGCGAGAACAGGCATGACGAACCTCGTACAAATGTGGCCGCACGGCCAGGTAAATCAAGGCATCGTCACGCCAACGGGCGGGCGATGCAGTGCGCGGGCCATACCGGATACGAGATCCCTACTCGGCTTCTCGGACAGACGGTGTCAGTCTAGGCTCGGCTGCTGGGGCTGCCAAGCGTTGGCGGGCATTGGTTTGAGTAGTAGTGCGCGGGCCGCCGGTGAGCAGATGTAAGCCCGTCCGCAGCCTGTTACATGGCCTCGGCCCGACCCGAATCACACGCGGCGCATCACCTTCGGTACAGCGGCCGGGCGAACTGCACCGGCTGCACATCGAGGTAGATATTGATCACCGTGTAGTCCTCGATGCCGTTGCTGCCGCTGTAATAGCCCAGGCTGTCGGGGCCCTTGCGGAAGCGGAATTCGAAGCCGAGCTCGGGCCGGGGCGAGTTGGGCGCACCGAAGGCCAGGCCTATGACCTCGCGCTGCGGGTTGTCGATCAGGGCGCTCATCAGATTGCTGACGGCGGTGTCGCCGAGGATGTCGGGGTAGTACAGCGCGTCGCTGTTGTCGGGCTTGAAGTCGGCCGCGTTCGGGTCGATGCGGCTCTCGGCCAGCTTGGCCGGCGAGGGCAGCACCTGGCGGCTGGCCAGCTGGTAGCGGTCGCCGCGCTCCAGATAGCTCAGGCGGGCATTGCGCAGATTGAAGTCTGCCTGCTGCTTGTCGCTGCTGGCCTGGACCAGGTCCACCAGCAAGGCACCCTTGTGGCCTATCACCTCCAGCGTGTCGCCCTGCAGGACCACGGCCGAGTTCTCATCGACACCGACGCCTAGCGTGTAGCCCTTGGCCAGCATCAGCGGCAGCATGCGGCCAAAGCGGCCGCGTCTCAGGAAGTGCTGGTCGACGAACACCCCGGGGCCGAAGAAGCCCAGGCCGGGTGCCATGTCCTTGCCCTCGACCAGGCCCTGCTTGAGCACATTGAGCACGTCCGGCGGGTCGCGGAACATCTGCGTGCTCATGATGGCGGCGCCAGCGCTGCTGCCGGCCACCACGCCACCGGCGCGGTAGACCTCCCAGACGGCCTGCAGCACCGGCGTGGGCTGGCCGCTCTCGTCCAGCAGCGCCTGGGTGATGCGCTCCTGCGCGCCGCCGGCGAAGTAGATGCCGGTGGCGGCGCGCACCTTGGCCACCAGGGCCGGGTCGCGGGCGGCGGCCTTGTAGTCCGTGCCCTTGAGCAGGGGCGCAACCGGCAGCGCCTCGGCCACGGCGCCATGGCGCTTGAGCACCTCGACGATGCGGCCGCCCCATTTGGCCGGGTCGCCCGAGGCACTGGCGAACACGACAAAGCGCGCCCCCTTGCCGCCGGCCAGCTCGATCAGACGCTGCCAGACCGCATCGTTGTCATAGCGCAGCGCGCCGCCTATCGCCACGGCGGCGCCCTTGCCGCGGGCGTAGGGGTCGGCCTGGGCTTGCAGCGGCCCGACGCCGAGCAGACAGAAGAGGCAGCAGAGCAGGGTGGTCAGCAGTTGGCGCATGGCGGGTAGCGGTAAGCCTGGGTGCGGGCCATCCTGCCACGGGCCCGGCGGCTTGGGGGCGGGCCGGGACTTGGCCAGCACAGGCCCGCTGCTCGATGTCGCTTTTGCGCAAGCCCTTGGGGCCGAGGCTCAGGTCACCGGGGGCGCCTCGCGCAGCAGGCCATCGACCTCGCTGAGCACCTGCTCGAAGTCCAGCGGCTTGGTGATGTAGGAGCGTGCCCCGGCGCTCAGGGCGGCGCCGACGCTCTCGTCCATCACGTCGGCCGAGACCATCAGCACCGGCAGGCCGGGGGCGAGTTGCTCACGCTCCAGTGCCTGCAGCACGTCCAGGCCGCTGCCATCGGGCAGCTGCATGTCCAGCAGCAAGAGGTCGGGTGCGGCCTGGCGCAGCGCAGCCAGACCCTCGCGCACGCTGGTGCAGATCTGCAGCGCAATGCTGGGCCGCTTGCTCAGCAGGGCCTGCATGACGGTGGCGTTGACCGGGTCGTCCTCGATGTAAAGCACCTGCTTGGGGCCGTAGGCGGACTGCAGCTCGGGCAGCGGCAGCGGCTGCAGCGGGGTGTCGCTGGACAGCGGCAGCGTGACGCAGAACTCGGTGCCAACGCCCGGCGCGCTGCTGACGCTGATCTGGCCCTGCATCAGCTCGACCAGGGTGCGGGTGACGACCAGGCCGATGCCGGTACCGGCCTTGCCCGAGTCTTCGCGCCCGAGGCGGTTGAACGACTGGTAGAGATTGGCCAGCTGCTGGGTGCTCAGGCCCAGGCCGGTGTCGCGCACGCGGATCTCGACCGTGGCGGGTGCGCCGGCCATCACGCTGACGTCCACCCGGCCGCCGGGCCGGTTGTACTTGACGGCATTGCTGAGCAGGTTGACCAGCACCTGCTCCAGCCGCATCGGATCGGCCTGGGCATAGCCCAGGGTCAGCGACAGGTCGGCCGGGGCATGCAGGGCCAGGGTGACACCCTCGCGCTGTGCATCGGCCGAGACAAAGGCCATCGCATCGCTGATCAAAGCCGGCAGATCGACCGGCCCCGGCGTCAGCTTGACCTGGCCGGACTCGATGCGCGACAGCTCCAGCACGTCGCCAATCATGCCGGCCAGGTGCCAGCCGGCGCGGGTGATCAGCTGGATGCGCTCCAGCCGCTGCGGGTCTTCGCGCAGCACCGGATCGCGCTCCAGCGACTGGGCAAAGCCGACGATGGCATTCAGCGGCGTGCGCAGCTCATGGCTCATGCGCGACAGGAAATCGCTCTTGGCGCGGTTGGAGGCCTCGGCGCGTTCGCGGGCGCGGTCGGCGGCCAGGCCGCGCACCTCTTCCGAGATGTCGGAGATGACCAGGATGGCGGCCACCTCGGGCGCGCCCAGCAGGGTGTTGGCCTGCAGCAGCGCGTCGAAGGCCGGGGCGTCGCGCGGCAGCAGGCGCAGGCGCTGCATGTACTGGCGCTGCTCCGGGGCGCGGTGGCTGTTCAGCCATTCGGTCAGATCGGAGCTGGCGGCCGAATTTGCGGCCGTGGTCGCCGCCTGCACCCGGGCCAGGCCGGCCAGCGACTGGCCTTGCAGGTTCTTGCTGCCCAGCAGGCGCGCGGCGGCGGCGTTGGCAAAACGGATCTGCTGCTGCTCATCCAGTGCCAGCACGCCATCGCGCAGCGAGCTCAGTATCACCGAGCGCTCCTGCAGGCCTTCGAGCAGGCGCTGCTCGGCTTCGCGGCGGCGCGCCATCTCCAGCGCGCGGTCATGCTGGAACTTGTTGACGGCGGTGGCCAGCTCGACGATCTCGTCGCTGCCGCCTTTGTCCCCACCGGTGATCAGCACGCGGGCGCTGGGGTCGTCTAGCTTGATGCTGCGCAGCTGCTCGACCAGGGTGGACAGGCGCTGCGTCACCATGCGGTGCAGCAGCAGCAGAATACCCAGCGAGATGGCCAGCACCTTGACCAGCTCCAGCGGCAGCCGGGCCAGCGTGCGGCGCATGATCTGCGCGTCGATGGCGTCGAACGATTCGCTGACCCGCAGCCTGCCGATGCGCTTGACGCCCTCGCGCGTGCGCGCCGGCGCCATCAGCTCCAGCTCTCGCACCTGGGTCGCCTTGGGCAGGTCATGGCCTTCGCGCTTGAGGTCCATCACCCGGGTGCCGTCCTCGGCCAGCACCTCGACGCGCACGATGGCGCCATCGTGGCTGAGATTGCGGCCCAGCAGGTCCAGGGCCGTGGTGTCGTAGTTCCACAGCGCCAGCGCGATCGGTCCGCTGCTCAGCGTCAGCGCGGAGTCCGAGGCGCTGCGTGCCGCTTCCGTCAGCTGCACCCGTTCTCTCCACACTTCCAGTGCGCCGACGACGACAAAAATCAGGGCGCTGAATGCTGCAGCGGCCACAAACATGCGTGTGACCAGCGAGCTGGCAATTCGCTGCATTGGGCGGGTCCTTTGTTCACGCACTCCCAGGATAGGCTCGCCTCATGCTAGCGCAGGGGCTCGGCTGTTGGCACTCGGCCGAGCTCGGCAAGCCACGGTTTTGTGCCAATTATTGCCTTGCAAAGCGGCTAGTGCTGACCTTCGCGGCTGGGCAGGCGCGGCGGATGGGGGTGCAGCCGCGCCATGCACAGCGTGTCCACATACTGGCCATGGCGCAGCGCGTAGGCGCGGTGCCGCCCCTCGTGCTCGAAGCCGCAGCGCTCGTAGAGCCGGATCGCGCGGTCATTGTCGGCATACACCGTCAGCTCGATACGCAACACCTGGCCCCAGTTGTCGGCATAGTCGGTCAGCGCCTCCATCATGGCCTTGCCCACGCCCTGGCCCTGGGCCTGGGGCAGCACCGCGATGCCCAGCGTCATGACGTGGCGCCGGCGCAGCGACTTGCCGGCGCTGTGAAGGCCGGCGCAGGAGATGACCTCGCCGGCCCTCTCGGCCACCAGCACCAGGTCGGTATTGCCCGACGCTTCATTGCCCTCCAGCATGGCCTTCCAGCGGGCCTCGCTGGCATAGGGCAGCTGCAGCAGGCCCGGATAGACCCGGTCGTCGGCATGCATGCGGGTGATGGCCGCGGCATCACTGGGCAGGCAACGGCGAATGCTGAACGTCATCTCTGGCTCTCCTTGGGGTGACGAGTCTTGTGGACTCCGGACAAACAAAAAGGCCCGCTGGGGTCAGCGGGCCTTTTGGGGGATGCTTGTGTGCTTGCAACTGCTCCCTAGACCCGCGCTCCTGTGCTGGTGTGCATGACGACGACTAGCAGTTGCGACGGGCAAATAGCAAAAACCTGCGCGGCCGAGAGGGCCAGGCAGGTTTGTGTGGTGATGGTGTTGCGGCGCAGCATGGTTTCAGTATCCGAGGCCGTGCCGGAGCTTGTCAAGCGTCAATTCAATGAAGCGAGCTAGGTGCCCCGTGGCACAGCTTGAACTTCTTGCCGCTGCCGCAGGGGCAGGGGTCGTTGCGGCCGGGCAGTTCCTCGACGCGGCGGGGCTCGGGCTTGGGTGCGTAGTGAATCCAGAACAAACGCATGTCCTGGGCAGCAAACAGGGCGTCATTCAGCACCTCGTCGGCGCTGACATCGGTGCGCTCGTAGGTGGCCTGCAGGTACTCGTTGCGCTCGTCGCCCTCGGGCAGCATCACGGCCGCAATCGAGTTCAGCAACTCGTCGAACAGCACGCCGGCCTCGGACTCGGGGTCCTTGATCGTCCAGCTGTCCGCATGGGTCTCAAGCGCCTGCAGATAGCCCTCGGCCCACAGCGCGCCGGCGGCGGGCATCAGCGCCGCATCCTCGGCGGTCATCAGGCCTTTTTCGATCAGCTCGGCATGCAGCTCGGGCGGCAGCTCGGTGATCAGGGGGCTCAGCGAGAGATCGTCGGGCGACTGCATCAGCCGGTCCGGGTCGATCTGGCTGGCGATCACATTCCAGCGCTGGGTCAAGAGGGCGACGAACTCCTGCATGTCGGCGGTTTCCTTGAAGGCCCCCGCCCAGTCATCGCCAAACAGCTCGCCCAGCGCGGCGATCGGCGTGACCAGGGTTGGCCCGGAGATCAGGGCCGTCAGATAACCGTCCAGAAAGTCCAGCGGCACGGCCTCGTCGTCGGGCTGGCTGTCGCTGAGATCCTGCAACAGCGTGGCCAGCCGCTCCAGCTCTTCGGGGGTCGAGATGAGTCGCTTCATGGGCAGACCTTGTCGTTCAGAGGCGCTCGGTCACCCAGGCCTGCACCGAGGCCAGGGCCGCGGGCAGGGCCGCCGCATCGCTGCCGCCGGCCATGGCCATATCGGGCTTGCCGCCACCCTTGCCGCCGACCTGCTGGGCGACGAAGTTGACCAGCTCGCCGGCCTTGAGCTTGCCAATCTTGTCGGCGGTGACGCCGGCGGCGATCTGCACCTTGTCGCCATCGACGGCGGCCAGCACGATGGCGGCGCTCTTGAGCTTGTCCTTCAGCTTGTCCATGGTGTCGCGCAGGGCCTTGGCATCGGCGCCGGGCAGCAGCGCGGCCAGCACCTTGATGCCGCCCAGATCGACGGCCTGGGCGACCAGCTCGTCGCCCTGCGACGAAGCCAGCTTGCCCTTCAGCGCGGCAATGTCCTTCTCCAGCTGCTTGACATGGTCCAGCACGGCATGGATGCGCGCCTCGACCTCGCCGGGCGCCGCCTTCAAGGTGCCGGCCACGCCGTTGACGGTGGCTTCCAGCTGCTGCAGATAGGCCAGGGCGTTGTCGCCGGTGACGGCTTCTACGCGGCGCACGCCGGCGGCCACGCCACCTTCGGCAACGATCTTGAACAGGCCGATGTCACCGGTACGCTGCACATGGGTGCCGCCGCACAGCTCCTTGCTGGAGCCGATCTCGAGCACGCGGACCGAGTCGCCGTACTTCTCGCCGAACAGCATCATCGCGCCGGTCTTCTGTGCATCGTCCAGCGCCATCACCTTGGCCGAGGCCGCGGCATTGGCCAGGATCTCGGCATTGACCAGCGCCTCGACCTTGCGGATGTCGGCATCGCTCATCGGCGCGTTGTGCGCGAAGTCGAAGCGGGTGCGCTCGGCATTGACCAGCGAACCCTTCTGCTGCACATGGGCGCCCAGCACCTCGCGCAGGGCCTTGTGCATCAGGTGGGTGGCGCTGTGGTTGCGCACCGTGTGCTGGCGCTGTTCGGCATTGACCTTGGCGGCGAATTGATCGCCCACATGGACCGAGCCTTCGACGACGCGGCCGTGGTGGCCGAACACATCGGCCTGGATCTTGATCGTGTCTTCGACGACGACACGGGTCGTGCCGTTGCGCAGCTCGCCGCTGTCGCCGGCCTGGCCGCCGCTCTCGGCGTAGAACGGCGTGTGGTCGAGCACGATCACGGCATCGTCACCGGACTGGGCAGATTGCACCGGAGAGCCGTCGACATAGATCGCGGTGACCTTGGAGTGCTCGCAGACCAGGTGCTCGTAGCCGTGGAACTGGGTGGCGGAGCCTGTGTATTCCAGGCCGGCGGCCATCTTGAACTTGCCGGCCGCGCGGGCTTGGCTGCGCTGGCGCTCCATTGCCGCCTGGAAGCCGGCCTGGTCCACCGTCACGCCGCGCTCGCGGCAGACGTCGGCGGTCAGGTCGACCGGGAAGCCGTAGGTGTCGTGCAGCTTGAAGGCGGTCTCGCCGTCGATCTGCTTCGCCCCGCCGGCGAGTGCGGCTTCGAGGATTTCCATGCCATTGGCAATGGTCTGGAAGAAGCGCTCTTCTTCCTGCTTCAGCACCTCGACGACGCGCTGCTGGCTCTGACGCAGCTCAGGGTAGGCGTCGCCCATCTGATTCGCCAGTTCGGCCACGATCTTGTGGAAGAAGGGCGTGCGTGCGCCCAGCTTGTAGCCGTGGCGGATGGCGCGGCGGGTGATGCGGCGCAGCACATAGCCGCGGCCCTCGTTGCCCGGGATGATGCCGTCGACGATGGTGAAGGAGCAGGCGCGGATGTGGTCGGCAATGACCTTGAGGCTGGGGCTGTCCTTGTCGCAGTCTTGACCACCTGCCGCATCGACTGCCGCCTTGGCCGCGGCCAGCAGCGCCACAAAGGTATCGATCTCGTAATTGCTGTGCACATGCTGCAACACGGCGGCCAGGCGCTCCAGGCCCATGCCGGTGTCCACCGAGGGCTTGGGCAGCTTGTGCATCACGCCCGCTTCATCGCGGTTGAACTGCATGAACACGTTGTTCCAGATCTCGATGTAACGGTCGCCGTCTTCATCGGGGCTGCCCGGAGGGCCGCCGGGGATGTCTTCGCCGTGGTCGTAGAAGATCTCGGTGCAGGGGCCGCAGGGGCCGGTGTCGCCCATCATCCAGAAGTTGTCTGAGGCGTAACGGCCGCCCTTGTTGTCGCCGATGCGCACGATGCGCTCGGCCGGCACACCGATCTGCTTGTTCCAGATCTCGTAGGCCTCGTCGTCCTCGGCGTACACCGTGACCCACAGCTTCTCGGCCGGCAGCATGAACTTGGTCGTCAGCAGCTCCCAGGCGTATGAAATAGCGTCCTGCTTGAAATAGTCGCCGAAGCTGAAGTTGCCCAGCATCTCGAAGAAGGTGTGGTGGCGCGCGGTGTAGCCGACGTTGTCCAGGTCGTTGTGCTTGCCGCCGGCGCGTATGCACTTCTGGGCGGTCGTCGCACGGCTGTAGCTGCGCTTGTCAAAGCCCAGGAACACGTCCTTGAACTGGTTCATGCCGGCATTGGTGAACAGCAGCGTCGGGTCATCGCCGGGCACCACCGGGCTGGAGGCCACGATCTGGTGTCCCTTGGACTCAAAGAACTTGAGGAAGGTCTGGCGAATTTCTGCGGCTTTCATCCGGGGGCTCTCTTCGATGTAAATGCTTGATTTCTCGAACCTTTTGATTATAGGTGGGGCGTTCCCCGGCGATCGCGGTGGGCGATTGGCGTAAAACCAGCCCTGGCAAACCCGGCTAGAGTCGCGTCCTTGCCCGGGCTGTGCGCCGGGCCGCCACGCTTTCAAGGAGATTCTCATGGACAGCAAGACTTCCCCATTGGCCTCGCTGAAGGACGCCAGCCTGCTCAAGACCCATGCGCTGATCAACGGCGAATGGGTGGCCGGCGGTGCGCGCTTCGATGTCACCGACCCGGCCACCGGGGCCAAGCTGGCCGATGTGGCCAATTTGGGCGAGGTCGAGACCGAGGCCGCGCTGCAGGCCGCCAACACCGCCTGGCCGATCTGGCGGGCCAAGACGGCCAAGGAGCGCGCCGCCATCCTGATGAAGTGGTACCAGCTGATCGTGCAGAACGCCGACGACCTGGCCCGCATCATGACCGCCGAGCAGGGCAAGCCGCTGGCCGAGGCCCGTGGCGAGGTGATGTATGGCGCCAGCTTCATCGAATGGTTTGCCGAGGAGGCCAAGCGCATCTATGGCGAGACGATTCCGACCACCGACAACAACAAGCGCTATCTGGTCATCAAGCAGGCGATGGGCGTCTGCGCGGCCATCACGCCCTGGAACTTTCCGATCGCGATGATCACCCGCAAGGTGGCCCCGGCGCTGGCCGCCGGCTGCACGGTGGTGATCAAGCCGGCCGAGCAGACGCCGCTGTCGGCTCTTGTCCTGGCCGAACTGGCCCAGCGCGCCGGCATGCCCGCCGGCGTGCTCAACATCATCACCGCCGATGGCGACAACTCGATCTCGGTTGGCAAGGTGCTCTGCGCCAGCGACATCGTGCGCCATCTGTCCTTCACCGGCTCGACCGAGGTCGGCCGCATCCTGATGAAGCAGTGCGCGCCGACGATCAAGAAGCTGTCGCTGGAGCTGGGCGGCAACGCCCCCTTCATCGTCTTCGAGGATGCCGATCTGGACAGCGCCGTCGAGGGCGCCATCGCCAGCAAGTACCGCAATGCCGGCCAGACCTGCGTCTGCGCGAATCGCCTGTATGTGCAGGACAGCGTCTACGACGCCTTCGTCGCCAAGCTGGCCGAAAAGGCCGGGGCGATCAAGGTCGGCAACGGCTTCGAGGCCGGTATCAACCAGGGCCCGCTGATCGACGACCAGGCGATCGCCAAGGTCGAGTCCCATGTGGCCGACGCGCTGGCCAAGGGCGCCCGCGTGGTGCTGGGCGGGCAGCGCATCGGCGAGCGCTTCTACACACCGACGGTGCTGGCCGATGTGACCTCGGACATGCTGTGCGCCCGTGAGGAGACTTTCGGCCCGGTGGCGCCGGTGTTCCGCTTCAAGACCGAGGCTGAGGTCATCGCCCTGGCCAATGACACCGAGTTCGGCCTGGCCAGCTATTTCTACAGCCGCGACATCGGCCGCGTCTACCGCGTCGGCGAGGCGCTGGAATACGGCATGGTGGGCATCAACACCGGCCTGATCGCCGTGGCTGAGGTGCCTTTCGGCGGTGTCAAGCAGTCAGGACTGGGGCGCGAGGGCTCGCACCATGGCATCGACGATTACGTCGAGGTCAAGTATCTGTGCTTGGGTGACATTCAGCGCTGACTCAACCCTCTTCGTCATTCGCCGCCGGCTTGGCCTTGCGGCTGCGCTCGGGCCACTGGGTGAGGCCAGCCTTGCCGGCCACCGGCCGGCCCGCCGCAGCGGCGGTGGCCAGGCGCAGCAGGGTGTCGGCGTCCTGGGCGTCGGACGGGTAGAGGCTGATGCCGACGCTGCTGTTCAGGGTCAGGTCATGCCCGGCCACCGACAAGGGCTTGTGCACCGCGTTCTGCAGCTTGCGGGCCACCCGTTCGGCATCCTCGGGCTTCTCGGTCGAGGCCAGCAGCACGCCGAACACGTCGGCGCCGAGCGAGGCCACCACATCGCTGGCGCGCACACCGGCGCGCAGCCGCACCGCCACCTTGCGGCGCAGCACATTGGCGGCCTCGCGGCCCAGGTCTTCCTTGGCGCGCAGCAGGCCCTCGACGCGCACCACCAGCAGGCCCATCGGCGAGGGCTCGCGCTGGCGCAGCGCCAGCAGATGGTTCATATGCTCCAGCAACTGGGTGCGGTTGGGCAGGCCGGTGCCCAGATCGGTGGCATAGGCCTTGCGCGCGGCGCGGTCCAGCTTGTGGCGCTCTATGCTCAGGCGCAGGCAGCGCGGCAGGCAGGCCTGCTGGGCCTGGGGCAGCACCTCCTGTACGCCGCGGCCCAGCAGGTCCAGTGTCCAGTCGGGCTCGCAGTCGGGGGTGAACACCAGGGTGGCGCTGTGCTGCACCGCATGGCTCAGGGCCGGCCAGGCGCTCAGGCCGGCGGCCCGCTCGTGGGGCAGTGCGGCCAGCAGGGCGTCGAACGGGCTTTCGCCGAGGCGCTGGGCGGCGGCATTGAGGTCGGCACAGCGCTCGATCTGGAACGGCCCCCAGGCCGACTCTGGCAGTCCGTCCAGCAACTCCGGGCGGTTCAACTCGTCCACCCACAAAACCTGGAGTGCTGCTGGGTTCAAGGCCTGTCCTCGCTGACTGTTGGTGGCGCGCTCATGCCGCCGCTTTTCTTTCGCATCATTATGTGAGCATTGCGCTGTCCCGCCGGGCGGGGAATCCCTTGGGATGGGGGGTGGAACCCGCTAACGGCCCGATAGTCGGCCGGGTCACAATGCCGCCATGACCAGGAAAGACGGCTTTGACCCGAACGAGGCGCTGCAGGCGTTCAACAAGCGCATGCGCGAGCTGGAAAAGCCGCTGGACCTGACCATCTCGCTGGACAGCCTGCAGTCGAACAACACCAAACCGGTGCCGCCGCGGGCCGACGAGGTGTCGGGCACCTCGGCCCGCCCGTCCAAGCGCTGGAATATGCAGGACGTCACCGACGTCGAAGACATCAGCGAACGCCGCCGCGCGATTCCGCTGCACATCGAGGATACGATAGCGCCCGCTCCGCCTGAGCCCCTGCCCCTGGTCGAGGAACTGGCGCCCGAGGTCGCGCCGGTGGAGCCCAGCCTGGCCCACGAACGACACGCGTCGGAAGAGGCCGCCCTCGACGCGTTGCGAGCCCGGCTGGAGGCCGAGCAGGCCGAGGCCGAGGCCATGGCCGCCCAGCAGGCCGCCGAGGAGCAAATGGCGCGTGCCCAGGCCGCCAAGGACAAGGCCGCCAAGGCGCGCGCTGCCGAAGAGACCGCGCTGAAGGCTGCGGCCAAGCAGGAGGCGGCCCGCCAGGCCGCGGAGCGCAAAGCCGCCGCCAAGGCCCAGGCCGCCGCCGACTCGGCTGCCAAGGCGCTGGCACGAGCGCGGGCCAGGAAGGAGGCCGAGGAGGCCGCCGCGCGTGCCCGCGCCGAGGCCCAGGCATTGGCCGCCGCCCGCAAGGCTGAAGCCGCACGCCTGGCCGCCGAGAGAGCCGAGGCGCAGCGCGCCGCCGCGGAGAAGGCCGCGGCCGAGAAGGCAGCCGCGCAGGCGCTTGCCGCACAACGCAAGGCCGAGGCCAAGCGCCTGGCCGATGAACAGGCGGCTGCCGAGCGCGCTGCCGCTGAATCGGCTGCACGTGAGGCCGCCAAGCAGGCCGCAGAGAAGGCCGCTGAGCAGGCCGCAGCGCTGGCTGCCAAGGCCGCAGCCGAAAGCGAAATGGCCGAGCGTGCCGAGGCCGAGCGCCTGGCGGCAGCACAGGCCCAGGCCGAACGGGCCGAGGCGCAGCGGCTTGCGGCCGAACTAGCGGCTGCAGAGCAGGCGGCGGCCGAGCAGGCTGAGGCGGAACGTGCTGCCGCCGTTGAAGCCGCAATGCTCGCTGCGCAACTGGCAGCTGAACAGGCAGCCCGGCAGGCCGCCGCCGAGGCACTGGCCCGTGCGGAAGCGGAGCAGGCCGAACAAGCGCGGCAAGAGAGCCTGCGCCTGGCCGAGGAACAGCGCCTGGCCGCCGAACGTGCCGAGGCCGAGCGCATCGCAATGGCGCGCATGAGCGCGGCCGAGCGTGCGGCCGCCAAGAAGGCTGCCGTGGATCGCGCGGCTGCGCAGGCCCGCGCCGACGCCCGGGCGGCGGCCGAACGAGCCGCGAAGGCCGAGGCTGAGCGTGCGGCTGCTGAGCGCGCCGCCGCACAGCAGCTGGCTGCCGATCGCGCTGCCGCTGAACGCGCGCAAGCGCAGCGTCGCGCTGCCGAACAGGCGGCAGCCGAACATGCAGCTGCCGAGCAGGCCGCGGCAGACAAGGCCGCGGCAGAAAAGGCAGCTGCTGAGCAAGCGGTGGCACTGGAAGCCGAGGCTCGGGCTGAAGCCGAACGACGTGCCGCAGAGCTGGCCGCTGCCAGGGCGGCTGAAGAGGAGGCGGCTGCTGAAAGAGCCGCTGCAGCACAGGCCGCCGCGCTTGCGGCAGAGCGACAAGCCGAAGCCAAACGGCTGGCCGAGCGGCAAGCTGCCCAGGCGGCCGAACAACGAGCGGCCGCCGAGCGTGCTGCCGCGCTGGCAGCAGAGCAAGCCGCTGCGCAGGCTGCCGCGGAGCGGGCGGCGGCTGAACGTGCCGCGGCCGAACAGCGAGCGGCATCCGAGCGCGCCGCAGCCGAACGGGCCGCCGCAGAGAAAGCTGCCGCCGAAAAGGCCGCGGCCGAGGCCGAACGGCGTGCTGCCGCCGAAGCGGCTCGGGCTGCGGCTCAGGCAGCGGCTCAGGCAGCGGCAGCAGCTGCGCAGGCCGAGGTTCTGGCCAGTCTGCAGATCGCCATGCCCAAGCCCAAGGCCCGTGAGGCGCTGGATCTGGGCAGCATTGCGATGCCGCGCGTGGCTGCACCGGCACCGTCGGCCTTGCCCAGCGTCAGCCTGCCGGTGCAGGCCGCGCGGGCCGGGGTCGATCTGTCCGATCTGGGCAGCCTGCTGTCGCAGGTGGCGCACAGCGCCGCCGAGGCGCAGCAGGCGCCGCCCGATGCCAGCCAGTGGCAGGCCGGTGACGCGCTGCGCGGCCTGTTCGATGCTGAACGCCAGGCCCGCGCGCCAGACCTGGACCTGAGCAGCCTGCGCACGCTGACCCAGCCCAAGCCCAAGCCCAAGCCCAAGCCCAAGCCCGACGAGGGTGCCTGAGCCCTCAGCCGCGCAGCGGCCTGACCATCAGCAGCTGATGCAGGGGCTGGACCTGAAAGCCGAGCTGGCGCAGGGCCTGGCCCCCCACATCGATGCGCTGCAGCTGCGGCACCTTGATCTCGTGCTGCGGATGGCGGGCCAGCAGCTGTTGCAGCAGGGCCAGCGCGTCGGCCTGGGCCGGGTCGCGGTCCACCAGGCTGTGCACGGTGACCAGGGCCGGTGCGGTGACGCTGAACACCAGCTGCGCCTGGCCGCGACGCAGCGCCTGCAGCGAGTTGGGCAGCGCGCGCAGCGAGACGGGTGTGATCTGCAGCGGCAGGTCCGACAGGCCCAGCGCGGTCTCGTCCAACCAGGCAAAAGCCGCCGGCAGATCGATCTCGTCGGCGGATGGCGCCGTGCCGTCGAAACAGGCCCTGGCCAAGCTGTAGCCATGCAGCTCGTGGCGGGTGGCGAAGCCGCGGCCCTGGTACAGGCGCAGCGCACGCTCGTTCTGCGCAAACACCTCCAGCTCCACGGCATCGAGGCCCGCGGCGGCTGCACGGGCCATGAAGTCGTCGAGCAGCGCGGGCGCCGCGCCGCTGCCGCGCGCAGACGGCAGCGCGCCCATGGTGGCCAGTCGCCAGCGGCCGGGGCTGCGTGGCGCCACCAGCGCAAAGGCCAGCGGCTCGCCGCCCCGCATCGCCACCCGGCTCAGGCCCAGGTCGGCGGCCTGGCGTCCCAGAAACTGTGGCCATTGCTCGGCCGAGAGCTGGAAGGGGCCAATCAGGTAGTCTGCGAAGGCGGCGGTGAAGGCTGCGTGCAGCAGTTCGGGCGCCAGCTGGTCGCCCGGGACAAGGGTCAGGTCGTGCATCTTCCGATCTTAGGCGAACAGCGCTTCGATCTCCTGGGCATAGGTCTTGTAGATGCTGGAGCGCCGCACTTTCATGGTTGCCGTGACCTCGCCGTCGTCGTGGTCCAGCTCCTTGGTCAGCAGATGGAATCGCTTGATCTGCGACACCGGCGCCAGCAGGTCGTTGCCCCGCTGGATCTCGGCGGCGATCAGCTCGCGCACCACCGGCGTTTCGACCAGTGAGCGGAAATGCGTGAAGGCCAGCCGGCGCGACTCGGCCCACTGGGCGACGGTTTCCAGATCGATCTGTATCAGCGCCGAGACGAATTTGCGGCCATCGGCGACGACGATGCACTCCTTGATGAAGGGGCTGGACTTCATCGTGTTCTCGATCTCCGACGGCGTCAGGTTCTTGCCGCCGGCGGTGATCATGATGTCCTTCAGCCGGTCGACGATGCGCAGGCTGCCGCTGGCGTCCTGGGCCACGACGTCGCCGGTGTGCAGCCAGCCATCGCGCAGGCTGTCGGCCGTGGCTTCCGGGTTCTTGTAATAGCCCATGAAGACCATGGGCCCGCGGAGGATCAGCTCGCCCTGTTCGCTCAGGCGATGCTCGACGCCCAGCGTGACCTCGCCGACCGAGCCTATGCGCACGCGCTCCGGGTGCTGGCCGGTGATCATGCCGCTGGACTCGGTCAGGCCGTAGACCTCGACCAGGGGCACGCCCAGGGTGCGGAAGAAACGCAGCACGGCCGGCGGAATCGGCGCGGCGCCGGTCAGCGCGATGCGTGCACGGCGCAGGCCGATGAAGTTCTGCAGCGCGCGGAACACCAGCCCGTAGGCCAGGGCGAAGGTCAGCTTTTCGCCCACGCTGCGCTGCGAGGCGGCCTTTTCAGCGAAGGGCGCGCAGGCACGCATTGCCCAGCCGTACAGCCCGCGCTGCAGCGCGCCGGCCTCCTGCATCTTGATGGTGATGGCCGAGTGCAGCTTTTCCCAGATGCGCGGCACGCCCAGAAACATCGTCGGCGCCACCTCGCGCAGGTCTTCCTGCACCGTGCGTATCGACTCGCCGAAATTGACGGTGGAGCCCAGGTACAGCGGCACGAAGGTCGTCAACATCTGCTCGGCCACATGGCATAGCGGCAGATAGGACAGATGGGTGGTGTGCGCGTCCAGCCCCAGCCGATCGATGATGCCGGGCACGACGCCGCGGAGATTGGCGTAGCTGAGCATCGCCCCCTTGGGCTTGCCGGTGGAGCCCGAGGTGTAGATCATCAGGGCCAGGTCTTGCAGGCGCTGGCGTTGGAGAACAGCGTCGATAAACGCACCGTCGCCGGCCTCACGCTGCGCGCCCAAGGCCTCCATCGCCTCGAAGGCGATCACGCGCCCGCGGTGCTCGTCGGGCGTGTTGCGCAGCCCCTTCTTCTCGCAGACGACGATGCGCTTCAGCCGCGGCAGCTGGTCCCGCGCGGCCAGCACCTTGTCGGTCTGTTCCTGGTCTTCGCAGATCACGATCTCGACGTCGGCATGGGCCAGCACATAGGCCACCTCATGGGTCGGACTGGTCGGGTAGACGCCCACGGTCACGCCGCCGACCAGGCCCGTGCCCATCTGGCTCAGCACCCATTCGAGCCGGTTTTCCGAGATCACGCCGACATGGCCACCCTCGGCCAGGCCGAGCGCACGCAGACCCAGGCCGACGTGACGGGCGCGGCGGTGGTATTGCGCCCAAGTGACCGGGTGCCAGATGCCGTAGTTCTTCTGCCGCAGCGCCAGCGCGTCTGGGCGCGCCCGAGCCTGCTCGGCCAGCATCTGCGGCAGGGTTTTTTCGGGCAGTGCGATGCTCATGACAGCCAGCGCTTGCGGCGCTTGTAGTGCTTCAAATCGCGGAAGCTCTTGTGGCCGCCGGCCGCGCCCATGCCCAGATAGAACTCGCGCACATCGGCGTCGCCGGACAGCTTCTCTGCCGTGCCGTCTATCACCACCTTGCCGGTCTCCAGGATGTAGCCGTAGTGGGCGATGGCCAGCGCCACCGAGGCGTTCTGCTCGACCAGCAGCATGGACACGCCCTGCTCGGCATTGATGCGGGCGATGATGGAGAAGATGTTCTCGACCAGCATGGGCGACAGGCCCAGCGAGGGTTCGTCCAGCAGCATCAGCTTGGGTTTGGCGATCAGCGCCCGGCCTATGGCCAGCATTTGCTGTTCGCCGCCGGACAGATAGCCGGCCAGGCTTTTCCTGCGCTCGTGCAGGCGGGGGAAGTACTGGTAGACCAGATCGAAGTCCGCGCGCTCGGCCTTGCGGCCGGTCAGCGCATAGGTGGCCGCGACCAGGTTCTCCTCGACTGTCAGATCCTCGAACACGCGCCGACCCTCCATCACATGGAACAGCCCGGCGCGCACCAGCTCGTGCGGGCCGCGCTGCGCCGTGGTCAATCCGTCGAAGGACACGCTGCCCTTGGGCATGGCACCGTCCTCCAGCGCCAGCAGCCCCGACACCGCCTTCAGGGTCGTGCTCTTGCCTGCTCCATTGCTGCCCAGCAGCGCGACCACCTGGCCGCGCGGCACGGCCAGCGACAGGCCGCGCAAGACCTGCACCGACTTGTTGTAGACGACCTCGATGTTGTTGACTTCGAGAATCATGTCCGCCCCTCGGGCGTCGGGTAGGTCGCCCGGCCCCCCGAGGGGGCCTCGCCCGCCTTGGGGCGGCCCGGCGCCGGGCTCGCCTGCTTCGTTCACCACGACCTCACTCCAGGGTGATCCAGTCCGACGCCGGCAACATCTTCTGCTGCTTGGTATCGGCCTTGTAGATGCGGCCCACCGGTATCGAGTTGCCCTTGATCGTGATCGGCGTGCCTATGATGCCGCCGGTGTCGAAGTTCTTGATCGTGTTCAGCGCCGCCTTCAGGTTCTTGCCATCCAGCGGTTTGCCGGCGTCCAGGGTCCGCTTGGCCGCCTCGGTCATCAGCATCGCCGTCAGAAAGCCTTGCATGTAGGCCGTGCTCTGGTAGTCGTTGGGGTGCAGCGCGCGGATCTTGTCCAGCATCGGCGACTTGCCCTCGGTGTCGTAGTAGTAGCGGAAGGGCATCACGCCCATGAAGCCCTCGGCCGCCTCGCCCATCTTCATCACCATCGAGTTGTCCATGGTCCAGAACGTGCCCATGAACTGGCTCTTCATGCCCAGCTTCTTGGCCTGGGTGACGAACTCGGGGATGGGCGCCAGCACATAGCCGTGGAAGATCGTGAAATCGGGGTCGGCGCGGCGCAGCTTGATGACCTCGCCCGAGACATCGACACTGCCCGGTGGCGTCATGATTTCCACCGCCACGTTGAGGCCCAGCTTCTTCGCCGCGTCGCGGCCCTCGTCTATCGGGTCGCGGCCGAACTCGCTGTCGGAATAGACGAAGGCCACCTTGGCGCCCGGCTTGGTCTTGGCAATGTGCTTGAGCAGGATGCCAATCATCTCGGTGTAGTCGGGGCCGACCAGGAACTGGTGCGGATACTTCTGCGGGTTGTTGATCTCGGTCGCGAACGAGGCGCCGGCCATCAGGATCTGGCCCGAGCGCTCCAGCTCCGGATTGATGGTCTTGGCAAAGCCGGTCGAGTCGCCGTAGTAGAGGCTGACCTTGTTCGAGCTGGTGATCTTCTTGAAGGCCGCCACCGAGGCGTCGACCTTGTAGCCGGTGTCTTCCGGCACATAGCGCAGCTTGCGGCCCTTGATGCCGCCGCCGTCGTTGACGATCTTCACATAGTCCTGGATGCCGGCGTTGATGCCTATGCCGGCAAAGGCGAACACGCCGGTCATGGGGATGGAGCCGCCGAGCACGATGTCCTCGCCCTGGGCGAACACGGGGCCGGTGGCCAGGGCTGCCGCCGCTGCGGCGATCAAGGTGCGACGCTGGATGCTCATCATGTCTGTCTCCTGTTGTGTTGGAAAACGCTCTACGTGCGGAAAGGCCAGAGATGGAAATAGCGCCGCACGCGCCGCCAGATCTCGGCCAGGCCGTGCGGTTCGAAGATCAGGAAGCCGACGATCAGCGCACCGAAGACGATGGTGCGCACCGGCGACAGGATCAAGGTGGCGTTGGCCGTCAGCGGCAGCCAGCCGACGATCAGCTTCAACAGCTCGGGCACCAGTGTCATGAACACCGCGCCCAGCACGCTTCCCAGGATGGTGCCCATGCCGCCGACGATGATGGCGGCCAGGAAGAAGATGCTCATGATCAGCGGAAAGCTTTCCGGCGTGACGACGCGGAAGAAGTAGGCCCACAGCCCGCCGGCCACACCGGCGTAGAAGGACGACAGGCCGAAGGACATCAGCTTGTAGCGCAAGAGCGGAATGCCCAGCACCTCGGCCGAGATGTCGCGGTCGCGGATGGCGATGAAGGCGCGGCCGATGCGGGTGCGGAACAGATTGGCCGCGCCCAGCAGCATCAACAGGGCCAGCGGAACGATCAGCCAGTAGAGGCGGAAGGAGGTGTCCAGCGCGATGCCGAAAAACTTGGCCGGCGGCAGTGACAGGCCGGTCGTGCCGCCGGTGAGCTTGAAGTTGGCGAACAGAAAGTGGGCCAGCACCGAGGCGGCGATGGTCGAGATCGCCAGGTACAGCCCCTTGACGCGCAGCGACGGTATGCCGACGACGATGCCGCCCAGCATCGCGACGACGCCGGCGGCCAGCAGGTTCAGCGCGAACGGCGTGCCGACGCGGTTCTCCAGCACCGCCACCGTGTAGGCGCCCAGGCCCATGAAGGCCGCCTGACCCAGGCTGACCAGGCCGGTGTAGCCGGTCAGTATGTTCAGTCCGCAGGCGCTGGCGATATTGATCGCGATCAGGCAGGCCAGGTACAGCCAGTACTCGTCGGCCACGAACGGAAAACCGAGCAGCAGCACCGCGGCCACGGCGACCCAGGCGCGCTGCGTGGCCGTGTCGAACAGCGCGGCGTCGGCGGTGTAGCTTTGCTTGGCGGAGCCGATGCGCATGGTCAGAGTCTCTCGATCTCGTGGGTGCCGAACAGGCCGTAGGGGCGTACCAGCAGCACCAGGACCAAGAGCGAGAACGTCGCCACCGGCTTGAAGCCACCGCCCAGATAGGCCCCTGCCCAGGCCTCGACCAGGCCCACCATCAGCCCGCCGACCAGGGCGCCGACGACGCTGTCCAGCCCGCCGACGATCACCACCACCAGCACAGACAGGCCGAACACGCCCATCGTCGATGAGATGCCGCCGATCGCGCCGACGACGATGCCGGCCACGGCGGCGATCATCGCGGCCACCGTCCAGGCCAGCGAGAACACGCGGGGCACATTGATGCCCATCGAGTAGGCGGCCGCCTGGTCCGAGGCCGTGGCCCGCAAAGCCACGCCGCCGCGCCAGAAGCGGAACACCAGCAGCACGGCGGCGATCAGCAGCGCCGTGACCAGGAAGCCGTAGAACACCTTGGGTGCCACCATGGCGGGGCCCAGCAGCACCGGGTCGCTGGGCATGAACTCGGGCAGGCGCTGCGGGTCGGCCGTCCAGACCAGCTCGACGATGCCGACCAGGATGGACGACAGGCCGACGGTGACCATGAAGGTCGAAATGGCCGCTTCGCCCAGCATCGGCCGTATCACCGTGCGCTCGACCAGCGCCCCGAGCGCGCCGCTGGCCAGCACCGCGCCGACGATGGCGGCCCAGACCGGCAGCTGCATCGCCCCGGCCAGCGCGAAGAACAGATAGGCCGAGATCATCAGCATCTCGCCGATGGCCAGGTTCACGACCTTGGTGGCCTTGTAGATGATGACGAAGGCCAGGCCCGCCAGCGCCAACAGGCCGCCGCTGCCCAGCCCGGCGAGCGAGATTTCAAGGAAGAACAGCCAGTCAATGGGTTCGGTCATGCGATGACCTCCGCCGTCAGCTGCTTGCGCAGCTGCGCCACATCGCCCGCGCCCAGATAGGCGCGAATCACTTCAGGGTCGTCCTGCACCTGGCGCGGCGTGCCGCTGGCAATCACCTGGCCGAAGTTCAGCACGACGACGTGGTCCGACAGGTCCATCACCATGCCCATATCGTGTTCGACCATCAGCACGGTGATGCCCCACTCGTCGCGCAGGTCGAGGATGAAGCGGGCCATGTCCTCGGTCTCCTCGCGGTTCATGCCGGCCACCGGTTCGTCCAGCATCAGCACCTGGGGCTGCATGGCCAGCGCCCGCGCCATCTCAACGCGCTTTTGCAGGCCGTAGGGCAGGGCGGCGACCGAGGCGTGGCGGATGTGGTCGATCTCGAGAAAGTCGATGATGCGCTCCTCGATGTCGGCGCGCAGCGCCGCCTCCTCGCGCCGCGCCGGGCCCCAGTACAGCAGGGCCTGCAGCAGATTCGTCTTCAGGTGCGCGTGGCGGCCCAGCTTGATGTTGTCCAGCACCGTCATGCCGCGGAACAGCGCGATGTTCTGGAAGCTGCGCGCCAGGCCCAGCTTGGCGCGTTGCGGCGCCGGGCGTTGCGTGATGTCTTCGCCGCGGAAGCGGATCGCGCCCGAGCCGGGCCGATAAAAGCCCGAGATGGTGTTGAACAGCGAGGTCTTGCCGGCACCGTTGGGCCCGATGATGGACGTGATCGAGCCAAGCTGGACCTGCAGGCTGACGCCGTTGAGCGCCTTCACGCCGCCGAAGGCCAGCGTGATCGCGTCGATGTCGAGCACCGGCGCGCTGGTCATGACTGGCCCCCGAAGCTCGGCGGGCGCTTGTCGAAGAAGGCGGCCAGCCCTTCGCCGAAGTCGGCCGTGGTGGCACTGGCCAGAAAGGCCTCGCGCTCGGCGTCCAGCTGCTCGGCGAATGTGCGTTCGAAGCTGGTGCGCATCAGCCGCTTGATGCGGCCCAGCGCCAGGGTCGGGCCCTTGGCCAGGCGCTGAGCCAGTGCCTCGGCCTCGACCATCAGCTGGTCCTTGGCAACGACGCGGTTGACCAGGCCGATCTGCAGCGCCTGCGCGGCGTCGAACGTGTCGCCCAGCAGCGCGATCTCCAGCGCGCGGCGCAGGCCCACCAGGCGCGGCAGCGACCAGGTCGAGCCGAGGTCGCAGCTGGTGCCGACGTTGACATAGGCCAGATTGAACTTCGTGCCCTCGGCGGCAATCGCCAGATCGGCCGCAGCCGCCAGGCTCAGGCCGGCACCGGCGACGGCGCCATGCAGGGCGGCGATGACCGGCGCGTCCAGGTTGGCGAGCAGGGTCAGCGATTCGTGCAGCGGGGTGATCAGCGCACTGGCCACGCCCACCGGGTCGACGCGCAGCTGCGCCAGATCGCCACCGGCGGCAAAGGCGCGCCCGGCGCCGCAGAGCAGCACGGCGCGCACGCTGACGTCGCCTTGCAAAGCCTGGCAGGCCGACAGCAGTGCCACGGCGGTGTCCACGTCCAGCGCATTCAGCGCCTCGGGGCGGTTCAGGGTCAGGCGCACCAGGGCGCCGTCGCGGGTGACGAGAAGGCCGCTCATGCTGCGGCCTTTCTCTTGCGTGCGGGCTTGATGGGCTCGGGCTCGGCCCGCCGTACGATGCCATTCAGGAGCACAGCAATGCACTGCTCGGCGATGTCCTGCGGCGTCAGCTCGCCCTCGGGTTGGTACCAGCGGCCTATCCAGCTGATCGCGCCGGCCAGCGTGAAAGCAGCCAGCTTGGCGTTGCAGGGGGCCAGCGAGCCCTCGGCAATGCCCAGCTCGATCAGCCGGCGGAACTCGAGGTCGATCTGCGCCTTCAGCTGGCGCAACTCGCGCCGGCCTTCCTCGGGCAGCGGGTCTTCGCCGACGCGTATCACGCACATGCCGAAGTCCTGTGTCACCACATCGGCGTAGGCGCGCATGCAGGCCCGCAGCTTGTCCAGCGCCGTGCCGCCGCTGCTGGCGGCTTCGGCGATGCCGGCGCGCACCAGGTCGAGCCCGGCGTGGACGCAGCCGAACAGGATCTCGTCCTTGTTCTTGGCGTAGTAGTACAGCGTCGGCTTGGTGACGTGCAGGCGTTCGGCCACTTCATCCAGCGAGGTGGCGTGGAAGCCCTTTTCGTTGAACAGCTTGGCGGCCGTGCGCAGCACCGCATCGCGCTTGTCGGCGCGGCCGCGAGCGCGGTCCTGCATCGGCAACCACGGTGAAACCACGGGCTTGCGCACGGGGATTTGTCTCCTTGTTCCGGCCCTGGCCTCTCAGGCATGAGGGGTTACTGGCGGGTAATCTGCTTTACCGCAAGTATTGGCCGGACCGGAACAGGGTGCAAGCGCCAAGCGCTGGGTGTTTTCCCTCGGACTTTCAAGCCCGGATTACAGGGCCGCTCATCAGGGTGAGTCGGTCTTCATCGCCGTGCAGGCGCGCCGGGCTCACGCAGCAGCGCCAGCATCGTGCTGGGCGCCGTCACCGTCGGATCGAAGGGGTGCGAGCGCTGGCCGCCGATGGCGGCGATGATGCGCCGCACATACAGGCGCGTCTCGGCGTAGGGCGGTACGCCGCGGTAGCGGTCCACTGCACGCTCGCCGGCGTTGTAGGCGGCCAGGGCCAGCGACAGATCGCCCTCAAAATAGGCCAGCAGCCAGCGCAGATAGGCCATGCCGCCGCGGATGTTCTGTGCCGGATCGGTCAGGTTGCGCACCTTGAAGCGCGCGGCCGTGTCCGGAATCAGCTGCATCAGGCCCTGAGCGTTTTTCGGCGACTGGGCCAGCGGGTCGAAGTTGGACTCCGTGGCCATCACCGCCAGCACCAGATGCGGCGCCAGCTGATAGTCGGGTGCGACCAGCTTGACGAAGCGGACGATGGTGGCCGGCGCATTGGCCGGTGGCGGCGGTGGCGGCAGGGTCACCGGCTTGCGCCCGGGCACGGCCGCGGCGACGACCGGAGGCGGATCCGAGTCCGGCTGCCTCAGGCAGGCCGGCGGCGGGCCCTGGGGTGTGCCCATCGAGGCCAGCATGTTCTGCGCCTGGGCCATGCCCTGCTCGGCCGCCGCGGCGAACAGATGCGCTGCCTGGGCGTCGTCGCGCTCGATGCCGCGCGCATTGGTCAGCATCCAGGCCAGGTTGTACTGAGCCACCGCGTCGCCATAGCGCGCTGCCCTGCAGTACAGCTGCGCAGCCTGGACGGCATCGCGCGGCAGGCCGTCGCCGTACTCGTAGCGCTGGGCCTCCTCGCGCCAGCGCAGCACCTGCGAAGGCACGACCAGACCAATCTCGCGCGGCGGCGTGGCCGGGCGGGGCAGGGACTCCAGGGTCAGCGTCGGCAGCTGGGCACCGGCCAGGCCGCTGAATAGCAGCAGCAGGCAGGCAAAACCGCGCGGCAACAGGGGTTTGGAGGACACGGCAAGGTGAAGGGCGAAGAGGCAGGCAGTTTAGCGGCCGGCCCGGCCCGGGCATGCCCCCGGTTTGCAGGGGACGGTTCTTGTGATACTGTATGCAAATACAGTATTCAACGGCGGAGCCTACCATGCAGCTGAACCTGAACGACCCGAAGTCCATCGTCGCCTGGTACCAGGTGCATCCGGCGGTGCATGGCGCGCAGCTGGAGACCTTTGCCCGCATGTGGCCGCAGTTCCGCCGTGCGCTGACGGCGGCTCGCGAGCTGATCGAAGATGCGCACAGCCACGACCTGGAGGTTGCGGCGGCGGCCGAGGCCGCGATGGCCTGACCCGGCCGCGCCGGTCTCCGTATCAGGCCAGATCAAAACGGTCGAGGTTCATCACCTTGGTCCAGGCGGCCACAAAGTCCTGCACAAAGGTCTGCTGCGCATCGCTGCTGGCATAGACCTCGGCCAGGGCCCGGAGCTGGGAGTTCGAGCCGAACACGAGATCAACCACCGTGCCCGTCCACTTCAGCTCGCCGGTCTTGCGGTCTCGCCCTTCCAGCACGCCCTCGGCCGCAGCGGACTTCTGCCACTGTGTGCCCATGTCGAGCAGGTTGACGAAGAAGTCATTGCTCAGGGTACCGGGCCTGTGGGTGAAGACGCCGTGCGCCGAGCCGCCGGTGTTGGCATTCAGCGCGCGCAGGCCGCCGATGAGCACCGTCATCTCTGGCACGGATAGGGTCAGCAACTGCGCCTTGTCGATCAGCAACTCGGCCGCCGATCCCTCCAGGCCTTGGCCCAGGTAGTTGCGGAAGCCATCGGCCTGCGGCTCCAGCACGGCGAAGGCTTCGACATCGGTCTGCGCCTGCGAGGCGTCCATGCGGCCCGGCGAGAAGGGCACGCTGATCTCGACACCGGCTTGCTTCGCCGCGGCCTCGACGGCGGCGGCGCCGCCCAGCACGATCAGGTCGGCCAGCGAGACCTTCTTGCCGCCAGGAGCGTCGCGGTTGAAGTCCTGCTGAATTGCCTCCAGCACCGGCAGCACCTTGGCCAGTTCGGCCGGCTGATTGGCGGCCCAGTGCTTCTGTGGCGCCAGGCGTATGCGGGCGCCGTTGGCGCCGCCGCGCTTGTCGCTGCCGCGGAAGCTGGCGGCCGAAGCCCAGGCCGTGCCGACCAGCTGGGCGATCGACAGGCCCGAGGCCAGCATGCGGGCCTTCAGGGCCGCCGCATCCGCCCTGTCGATCAGGACATGGTCAAGCGCGGGAATGGGGTCTTGCCACAGCAGCGTCTGCTTGGGCACCAGCGGGCCGAGGTAGCGGGAGACCGGCCCCATGTCGCGGTGTGTCAGCTTGAACCAGGCCCGGGCGAAGGCGTCTGCGAGGGCCTGCGGGTCTGACAGAAAGCGCCGCGAGATCTTCTCGTAGGCCGGGTCCATGCGCAGCGCGAGGTCGGCGGTGGACATCATCGGCGCGTGGCGCCTGGCCGGGTCGTGCGCATCCGGCACGGTGGCCGCCGCGGCGGCGTCGCTGGGTGTCCACTGGTGCGCACCGGCCGGGCTCTTGGTCAGCACCCATTCATGGCCGAACAGGGTCTCGAAGTAGCCGTTGTCCCACTGGATCGGGTTGGGTGTCCAGGCGCCCTCCAGGCCGCTGGTGATGGTGTGAGCCCCCTTGCCGCTGCCGAAGCTGTTCGACCAGCCCAGGCCCTGCTCCTCGATGCCGGCGCCTTCGGGCTCGGGGCCCACATACCGGCCCAGATCGGCCGCGCCGTGGCACTTGCCGAAGGTGTGTCCGCCAGCGACCAGCGCCACCGTCTCTTCGTCATTCATGGCCATGCGGGCAAAGGTTTCCCTGATGTCACGCGCCGAGGCGACCGGATCCGGCTTGCCGTTGGGGCCTTCCGGATTCACGTAGATCAGGCCCATCTGGACGGCGGCCAGCGGGTTCTCGAGTTCACGGTCGCCGCTGTAGCGCTCGTCGGCCAGCCACTTGCCCTCGGGGCCCCAGTAGATGTCCTCCTCGGGCTCCCAGATGTCTTCGCGTCCGCCGGCGAAGCCGAAGGTCTTGAAACCCATCGACTCCAGCGCGACATTGCCGGCGAGCACCATCAGGTCGGCCCAGGAGAGCTTGCAGCCGTACTTCTGCTTGACCGGCCAGAGCAGTCGGCGCGCCTTGTCGAGGTTGCCGTTGTCGGGCCAGCTGTTCAGCGGCGCAAACCGCTGCGCGCCGGCACCTGCGCCGCCGCGGCCGTCCGAGATGCGGTAGGTGCCCGCGCTGTGCCAGGCCATGCGGATGAAGAAGGGCCCGTAGTGGCCATAGTCCGCCGGCCACCAGTCCTGCGAGTCCGTCATCAGTGCATGCAGGTCCTTGACGACGGCATCGAGATCAAGGCTCTTGAACGCCTGGGCGTAGCTGAAGTCCTCGCCCATCGGGTCGGACAGCGATGAGTGCTGGCGCAGCAAGCTCAGCTTCAGCTGGTTGGGCCACCAGCCCGCGTTCGATGGGGCGCCCGCCGCGGCATGTTTGCGGGCATCGCCGGAAAAGGGACACTTTGATTCGTTTGACAAGATGAACTCCTGGGTCTGTGCGCGATTTGCTGACCGGTTCAGTCTAGAGTTTGGCCGCTGATCGCTCAACGACATTTGCTCTATGGCGGCCATAGCGTGGGCTGGAAGGCCAGCGGCTGGCTTGCATACATCCAGTTCGTCTCAGGATCCCGAATGTTCAACCCCAAAAGCCCAAAGGCCATGCCTCGGAGAGACATGGCCTTTGGGCTTTTGGAGCGGTGATGGGAAGCTAAAAAATCTCGCAGAGCCGCATGAATCCTAGTGAAAAGGCGAAAATTCTGCGCGCTGTTCCCCCGTCTATTCCCCCGCGTTGCTGGCGCTGCTCCGGCTGTCTGAGGTGCGAATCCCAGATATGCCTCGCGCGTTTTTTTATCCTCTGGCAGACGGAGCCGCCCGACCTTGGTATGCGCTCGTGCTTTCTACTTTCCACTGACCGACTGCAGGTGGCATGGGGCCGGGCTCATGACGACGCGGATGAGCAGCGCGATGATGCAAGTGAAGGCGATGAATCTTAGCGAAAAGTCATTGCCAGCGCGAAGATCGTGCAGCCCTGAAATCGAACGATGATCCGAAACGTGTTCAGCGCAATGCTGGACTTCAGCTTGGCAGCGCTTGCGGTCCATCGACTCGCCCAACTCGGAAACCTGAAGCTGTCGTTCAACGTCGAAGCTGAACCGCGAGTGGCGGCATCACGCGTAGGTCTTGGCGGTCCCTGGCCAGTTGTCCATAGGCTCCTGGCCGGAAGCGGGTTCCACACGCTCATGGCGCCACCATCCGCCGGCAACAAATTGCTACCATCTTCCAATAATGGCGGTTACCACCAGAGGAGGGAAATGGCTTCGCCTGTATTCATCAGTGACGTCGAAGATGTTCTTGCCTTGCGGGGTCTGGAGACTCCAGACTTGGCGATGCTCCAGGCAACGCACCAGAGCTACCGCGCGCTGCTCCTTCAGCCGTCGGGTCCCATCTACGCGGACACCCAGCGAATTGGTCACCTTAACCTGGCCGCCGCGGCGGCCAAAGCCGACGCCTTCCTAGCGCTGGCTGCACAGCGCGGCGACCAACTCGCTGTCACCCCGGAGTACTTCCTTCCGGTGAGCTCCCTGGCGAAGACGGCGCAGGGCGGACCCTTCCCCGCGGAGGGCGCCATTTGGGTGCTTGGGTGCGAAAGCATGACCCCCGCGCAGCTCGCGGGCTTCAAGGCTGACTGCGCCGGGCATTGCGACGTCATCTACGAGGATGACCCGTTTCCAGCGGTGCAGGGAATCTACTTCGACCCCGTCGCGTACTGCTTCGTCACCCGTGACGCGGATAAGAACCTCAAGCGGGTTGTCCTGTTCCAGTTCAAGACCGCGCCGTCACGCGATGACCACGGCTTTGAGAACAAGCAGTTGCGCTGTGGCCGCGCCATCTACCGGTTTCCGAGCAAAGACGGCGCCATCAAGCTCTCGACCATCATCTGTTCCGACGCGCTGGACCTTGGCGAGGACCTTGCCGCCAACAAAAAGCTGTCCGACAGAGCCATTCTCATCCACATCCAGCTTAACCCTAAGCCCAAACACACTGACTACCGCAGGTACCGGAACGAGGTCTTCCGGCGCAGTCCGGTCGCGACCGACTGCGACATCGTCTGCTTAAATTGGGCTCACAACGTCGTGCAACACGACGCACCTGAACAGGCGCCGCATGCCTGGAAGAACGAGAGCGGTTCAGCCTGGTACGTGCCTGAGCGTCGCTGCTCGGTGAAGGATGACGAGGTTGCCAACAATGAGGCCAAGGGGCTGTACTACACCTGGCATGAGAAGAGGCGCCACGTACTGCATTTCCACTATGACGAGGCCATCTTCGCGCTGACGGTCCCGAAGGTTTGGCAGGACGGCCCGGCGGTCCACGACGTGCTCATCGGGCCGCAACTAGATACGCGTTTTTGCTGGGACGACGGTGGCGGCGCATGGGCGGAGAACACAAGCTGTCCGGAGACAGGGTGGGGCGCAGTCATCAACGCGAACCCGGAAGTTACCGCAGCGTTCCAAAGCCTGCAGGACGTCACAAGCCGGCTGCACATCGAGCGGGCCATCTCGCTTGCATGCGGTCCTCACAGCATGAAGGACCAGTGGCATCGCGTGAACAACCTGGACGTGTGCCGCATCCCAGAGTCTGAAGTCGTGGCCCGCACCACCCTTCAGCTCGACCGCGACGTCGCAGCCTCCGAGGAACGCCATAAGCGCATCACCCGGGTTGCGGCCTTGGGGCACATCCTTCAGACGGCGACATTGCCAGCGCAAATCAAGGACCTTGCCGGCGGAGGCGCCTCGATAGCGTGGTCCCCCAACTCCCCCAACACCAACGTCTTCAAGGCCGGTGCGCGTCCCGCCCTGGTGGCCTACCTCGGCGAGAACCCGCCGATGGATTTGGTCAAGCGGATTGGCGAGAACGCGTTCGAACTCCTGCGAAAAGAAAACGCGCCCCACAAGGACCGCGTGGCCATCTGCTACCGCACGGTCGCTGGCGTCACGAAGTTCGCCGACATCAAGCAGCAGACTGACATTACATACGATGGAAGCAGCATGGCGTCCATCACAGGGGGACAGTGACATGCCTGAAATGCAAGCTGCGCGTGAAGCGCTGTCTCACCTTCTCGTCGGGCTCCACGACGTCGACGATTCGGTCGTGCGTGGCGAGAAGAAGCTGGGCGAGCAGACCTACGCTGTTGCCTACGTGGACTTCGCTGATGAAGTGGTGGAGCGCTCGCTGCACCTGCGCGACTTCCAAGAACGCATCCTTGCTGACGACTTCTTCGACACGCCCGGTGACCTGCGCTGGAACAAGTACCTCTACTTTGTCGCCGGACCCAACTCCAAGGCAAATCCTCAGTTTGCTGTCGCGAAGGCCGCAATCGAGGCTGACAAGGACTACGCGCGCAAGCGTGTCATCTCGCAGGACGACCTCGAATCCTTGCTGGGAGGGCCGAAGCTGTTCGAGGCAGCGGAGCACGGAAGCACATATGACGTGCTGACGGACTGGCGGCAACGACTTTCAGCGGCTGGGCTCGAGCTGCTTCTCGATGCTCCAACTCCTCGCACCATGGCGGTGGAGAAGATTGCCCAGCGCGCAGCCGGCGCGGCTTCGAACGGGAAGCAGCGGGTGAAGGAGCTGTCCGCCGCCGACACGCCGCTGGCGACGGCAAAGCTGCTGAGGTTGGACGTTGCGGCGTTCCGGCCGATACACAACGGCAAGGGCTATGACTTCGGCGACGTCACGCTGCTCGTGGGCGCGAACGGGAGCGGGAAAACGTCGCTTCTCGAGGCTGTCGAGTACTTCTACTGCGGGAACAACCGCAGGAGCACGGCCGTCGGGCCGGTTCGGCTCAAAGGCAAGCTGTTGCCTGGCGGGGGCGGTAGCACCGTCGAACTTTCATCTACTGGAGACGGCCCTCGCATCAAGGCTCGAAATCTCGCTTGGTACAACCGCAAGGAGCACAACGTTGCGGACATCGTTGACAGCTTCTCGCTCTACAACTTCCTCGACACCGATGCCGCGTATCGCTTGTCCGGCAATCTGAAGCCAGATGACATCACGACTGAGTTGAGCCGGTTGTTGGTGGGCTCGTCAGCCGCCACGACGTTTGACTACTTGCAGAAGATTCGCGCCGACGTGGACAAGGTTTGGGACAAGGCACAGCGCCGCGCCGAAGGACTGCAGGCGGAGTTAACTGTTTTCGAGCGGCGGCTGAAGGAGCTTCAAGGCAAGCCGTCCACGGCGAAAACGCTGACGGATGCATATCGCGCCGCGCTTGCAGGCCTCGGTTGGAAGAGGCCAGCTGAGGCCGGCGTTCCCACGCCGAAGGAAGGGCAGGAGCTTCTCGCCGCGCTGGCGCATGTGCAAGCGCTGGTCTCGCTCGGAGGCGCAGCTCGAACCATCAAGGATGTGGAGCATCGCTCGACGCAACTGGAGGCCGCGGTCGCCAACGCAAAGCCCGGCGACACGCAACTCGTTGGTAGCCTCGAGCATGAGAAGCGACTCATCTCGAAGATGGCGGAGCTTGAGGCCAACGTCAAAAACCTGGACCGGTGGATTGCGTATGAGTCTGCGGGGTTTCATGATGTGCGCCGTCGATACAAGTCGGTTCGCGAAGTCTCGGAGCAACTAGTCACACGCCTTGGGGCCTTGGTCGCCGGCGACCTGCCCCAGGTGCCGCCGCAGTACGCCGCCCTCCAACTGCAAGATGCCGTGCAGGCTGCGGGCGAAGCGGCCACTGCCGCTCACGCGAGGTTCACCCGCGCTCAGCAAGCCCTGGACCTTCACGGCCAGGCCGCGTCGGCGCGCGCTGCTGCGGCCGCGAAGCTGAAGGACGCGGCGAAGGAAGCGCTCAAGTCGTCGGAGAACCCAGACATGTGCCCGGTCTGCCGCACGGTGCATGCCAGCGGCGCTTTGATGCATCTCATCGAGGAACTCACCTCAGGGCCGGAGTCCACTCAGGAGGTCAAGGGCCTTGCGGAGTCGCTGCGCCTGGCGGGGGATGAGGAGAGCGAGGCGCGGCGATGGGCCAGCACCATTGAGCTCTGCCAGAAGTTTGCGGCGCAGTTGCAGCTGAAGGGGACCACGCCCAAGGAGGTCCTTGAAGAACTGGTTGGACTGCGCGAGCGGGCCAATCAAGCGCAGTTGGAGCTGCAGCGCGTCATTAAGGAAGGGCAGGACCTGGGCAGCGCGGGCTTCTCTGGAAACGAAGCCGATTTGGTGTGGGGCCGAATCGCTGGGCTATTCGAGCTCGAATCAAGCAATCTCACCGCCGACATTGCGTCGGGCGAACGGCGGCGTCAGTCGGACGCTGTGGAAGAGACGCGAAAGGTTTTGGGTGAGTGCCGCAGCAACATGGGAGGTCTTGTTGAGTCCATCCGGGGCTTCGCTCGGGCTGTCGTCGTTGACGGCTGGGTGACGCGCGTCGAGTCAAGCGGCAACTTCGCATCGCTTGTTGCGCTGCAAGACGAGTTCCTTGCCGCTACAAGCAGTGCTGCCGGGCTTCGTTCCTACCTTGCGGTCGAGGACGATGTTCCGCTCGTCGAGGTTCAGGCACGCATCGCAGCCGTGGCCTACGCGTTCAAGCAAGCCGACGAAGCGTCGCGTAGCGATTCGGAGAGCTCGGCCGAGCAGCGGGACCTGCCGAAGAAGATTCAGGACTGGAATCTCAGCCTCGGGAAGCATCGCGGCGAGGAGAAGGCGCTCCTAGAAGCCGGTAAGGTCTTGGACGACCTCATTGAGAACGCTTCCCTGGAGAACGCCACGCGGGAGGCGCTTGATGCCATCGGCGGCCAAATCAATGAAGTGTTCTCGCGCATCCACTCGCCGCGAGAGTACGAGTACGTTGGCAGCCCGAATGTTCTTCTGCGGACCGCGGATGGTCATGACCCCCGCACGCTCGACGAGGTCAGCACCGGGCAGCGTGCCGCATTTGCTTTGTCCATCTTCCTTGCCCGGAATCGCACGGCCACGTCAGCCCCTCCAGTCCTGCTCATTGATGACCCAATTGCGCACATTGACGACCTCAATGCGCTGTCGTTTCTTGACTACCTGCGAGACCTGGCGGTGAACTCAGGTCGGCAAATCTTCTTTGCCACCGCAGACACGCGTGTGGCATCCCTGTTTTCAAAGAAGTTCAGCTTCCTGGGAGAGTCGTTCAAGACCATCAATCTGGTGCGCATCCCAAAGGTTGAGGAGGCCGCAGCGGCAAGCTAACGCCCTGTGTGGGGCGCGTTGCTCGACGCAGCGCAGTGCAGGCTGCAGGCGGACGCCAAGCTAGTTCGGATTGCTATCTGGGGTGCCGAGGCTGCGCGTCAAGGATGTTGATTCCGTCACCGTCGATCTGCGTGCGCGAGGGCAAAGGCGGCAAGATGCCACAGTCCTTGCTCGCGTCCGTCAGGGCGCAGTTGTCGAACAATGATGCGCCACGAAGCAGTCTCTGGTGAACTTCCGCAATCAGCCTGAAGGCGACGGCGGCTACATCTTGGTGTCGATAGCGCGCCGCCTCAATCAAGGCCCACACGACGAAGCGTGGCGTCCAGCGGTAGCTACTTTGATACGCGCCCACGCGACGAACCTGGAGGTGCTCGTGCCCTCTTTGGAGACTCCGCGGCAGGTTGCTCAAACAAGGCCGCCGGCGAAACGTCCAGCGCTTTTGCCAACACCAAGAGCGCATCAAAGGTTGGATTTGCCGCTCCGGTTTCAAGTCGGGACATGTATGTCCGGAAGAAGCCAGTGCTTTCCGCCAGTTCTTCTTGCGTCATGCCACAAGCAACTCGCAGCTCTTTGATGCGCAAGCCGAAAGCGATGCGTGGAGTAAGTCGTTTCACATCCTCATAGTGTTTGGCTTACACTAATTCATACACACACCAATTCGGACATTTGAATTCGTGCGCTACCTCAAATCGAGGTCGGATCGCTGAGCAAGTGCAGGAGCGCTCTATGACCAATACCTTGGCTCAAACAGACGCGTGGACAACGGTGCCGCTATGCCGCCACTACTTCAGCGCCCACGTCGAAGATCTACTGGTCGAGATGCAGGTGGTCGGCGGTGGCTCGGCCGACCTGGCGGTCCGCTGGGCGGTGGGAGTGCTGGCGGACGGCGACTGGGAAGTGCTTGGCGCGTGGTCGGGGGCGACTGCCGGCCCGGCGTTCTGGCACAGCGTCTGGGAGGATCTCGACGACCGAGGTGTCGAGAAGGTCTCTTGGGTCTGTACCGCGGAACGTGATGCTCGCGCCCTGTGCCCGACAGCAGAAGTGCTGCCACCTTTCCGGATGATTCTGGGCCAGAGATGTATGCCGGCTGCCTCCAGGATTTCCGACATCTGCGTCGAGGCGAGGCATGCGGTGTGCGAAGCGTCGAGTGTTCGTTGTGCGCGTGTGGCACTGGAGCACCTTCTGTCGAGGATTGGGAATGGTGAGCCTGTTGTCCTGGCGCCGGACTGGCCTGTCGTCCTTTCGCAATTCGGCTCCTTCTATGCGCTGCGGCCCCAGCGTCGCGCCGTGGTGCGGAAGGGCGACGAAGTGCTGGAGCACTTGAGTCGGATCTTGAGTCGCGCCGTCGTCCGGCATGGCCCTTTTGCCGATCCGAATGCCGCCACTTCCTTCGTCGCCAGCACGCTCGCGCGCGCCGAACAGCGCCTCACGTTTTCCGAGCTGACCGGGCAGGCTCCGCCACTGCGTGCCGCCCGCCCAGTCGGGGCAAGCGTTGCTGTCCCGGGCCCCTGATTCGCGCTGGCTGCTCATCATGAAAAAGTCCTTGCCCCCCATCTTCGCGCGGGTCAAAGCCGCGCTGACGCGGCGCGGCCGCTCGCCTCAGGATGCCGACGATTTCGTCCAGGAGGCGTGGGTGCGGCTGGCCACCTATGAACGCCACCAGGTTGTGGACACGCCCGAGGCCTTCATGATGAGCACCGCATTGAACTTGTCGATCGACGCCCACCGGGCGAAGATGAACCATGGCGAAGAGGTGCTTCTTGAAGAGGTGATCGTCGTCGACGAGTCCCCTAGTGTGGAATCGGTGGTGCTGGGCCGCGAGCGCATGGTCCGCCTGGGCGAATGCCTGGGCCGCCTCAACGAGAGAACGCGCGACATCTTCCTCGCCTACCGCGTAGATGGCCTGACCTACCGGGAGATTGGCGAGCAGCATGGCCTGAGCACCAGCACGGTGGAGAAGCATGTCGCCAGGGCCATGCTGCAGCTGACCACCTGGATGGAAGGGTGGTAGGCGTGCGCTCACAGGGAGGGCAAGGCACGGAGCAGCCGCCGAGACCCGAGCCCGTCGTCTCGCAGGAGATCGCGGCTGAAGCGGCCGTGTGGATCGCGCGGCTGCACGGCCCGGGGCGCTCGATAAGGATGGAACGCGCCTGCCTGGCCTGGCAGGCGCGCTCGTCGGCGCATCGCCTGGCGTTCGAGCGCTGCACGGACCTCTGGATGGACGCTGCGGGCCTCGCAAGGAGCTCTACTGCCCGGGCGCCGTCGTCCCGCGTGCAGGATGACAAGCAGCGGGCAAGGCGGTTCCAGATCCGGCCCTGGGCGGTCGCTCCGACGGCGGCACTCCTGGTTTGCGTGCTGTGGCTCCAGCCCTGGCGCGATGTCGACACCTATGACACCGGGGTTGGTGAACAGCGCCTGGTGGTGCTGCTGGACGGCACGCGCATGTCACTGAACACTTCGACAAAGGTCCGGGTGGTGCTTGGCACTGCCCAACGCACGGTGAACGTGGAGGGCGGCGAAGCATTTTTCGAGGTGGCCAAAGATGCGAGCCGGCCGTTCGTCGTGCGGGCCGCAGATGCCGAGGTGACCGCCACGGGGACCGCCTTCTTGGTGCGGCTCACGCCGAGCGTGGGCGCGCGTGAAGATCTCGACGTGACGCTGGTGGAAGGGCAGGTGGTCGTGCGCAGTGCTGCGAGCGGCGCTGCCGCCAACGCGTTCGCGCAACCGGTTGTGATGGCAGCGGGCGAGCGCATCCGTGTCAACGGCGATACCGGCAAGAGAGGTGTCAAAGGAAGTCAGGAGCCTGGAGCCGCCCAGCCGCAACGGGACCGACCTCGCATGGATCAGGTGCTCGCCTGGAAGCGCGGCGAGGCGATCTTCGACAACCTGCCGCTGATCGAGGCCCTGGCGGAAATGAACCGCTACAGCGCGACTCCCATCGTTGCGGAATCGGTTGGCTTGGCCGGGCTTCGAATCAGCGGGGTGTTCAAGACCGGCGACAACCTGAGCTTCGCGCACGCCATCGCGTCATTGCACGGTCTAGCCGTGCGGGAGGGCTCGAACCGGTTGGAACTCGTGTCGAAGTAGGAGAGCGAGCTGCGCCAGGGCGGTGGTGCAAGGGGCCGGGGCAACACCCGGCCCCGGCTGCTTGGTGGCTGTTGCAAGCGGTTCCGGGACCGCCGAGAACCGGTGAACCCACCGAACACTGTCAGTGCGTCGACGGTCGACCATCGATCCATTCATCGATGTCGATCTGGCGCCACGCCACGCACCGCAGTCCGATGCGCAAGGGTCCAGGAAACTGCTGCCTCGCGATCATTCGGTAGATCGTGGACCGACCCAGCCCTGTGATGCGAATCACCATGGGCAAGCGCAAGAGCCGTGGCGGAAGAAGCTCAGATGCGGTGTTTGCGGCGGGAATGGACTGCATGAGGCACTCCTCGATGATCGGCTCACTTTAGGCCCCGACCCCCGAGTTGCCGCCGATCAAACTTCGTTCAAATTCAGCGCCGCAGAGGCCTTGCAAAGATTGGCCTGGTGGCGTTGCAGCGCTCGGCGACCAACAACGAGCGGCCCGTTCCCGTACCGGCGGCGGGGGGCAGGGCTCCTTCCTTCCCGCTGCGCAGGAACGGCCCTGCCTGCCGAACAGGCCTTCGGCCAGCTCGGCACCGCCGGCACCCGCCACGCCCGATGCCGGGCCGCTTGAGTGTGCTCGCACCGGCTCGACCGTCGCGCCAGCTGCTTCGCTTCGTGTCACGCCGGCCAAGCGGTGCAGCACATAGACGCACTGTGCACATAAGTGCAGGAGAACGTCATTCGTGGCGGTCATCCTTGGATCGCGAGGCCTCGCGCCAGACGGTGCTCAGGCTCACGTGGATGCCGGCGGCAGCCAGGGGCTGGCGGATGGATTCCAGCGTGTAGCCCTGGGACCGCAGCTGGGCGATGTCGACCTCGAAAGCCTGGGCCTTGCGGCTGAGGCGGCCGGGAGGATGCGGTGGGACGAGGCCCATCACCGGCACCTGGCCGCCCAAAGGGGGCAGCAGGGAGAGGAGGGAAGGGGACAAGGCGAAAGCATTGCGCTGCCTTGCCGCTCACTTGTCAGGTTTTGACGGTTCGCTTGCGGGCGCTTCTCGCTGCTCTCACGGTTAGCTTCCATGTTTTGCCGCTGCCTTCGCGGTAGTGTTCACGAGGCTTGAAGGTGGGCGCGAAACTGGCGCAGCAGCGCGATGGATTTGGACTCAAATTCAGCGGTTCGTCAGAACTGAATCGATCCGAAAGAGGGTTCAAGAAGGGAGTGCAGGATAGGCTGAGTGCCAGCATTTGGATGCCGTCATGAGTCGGCGAGGTGATGCCAATTTGCCGGCGCACAAAGAACCTGCGCACCGTGCTGCTGCTGGTGTCCGCGATTCTCCTGAATTGCGGACCCCTACTCGTTTAACTTGGTACGGCAGGATGGGAGCAGGTCAGGTGAGCCGGTCCAGCAGTGCGGTGGCCATCTTGGCGTCGCCGAAGACTCTGTCCGATCCGCTGCGCGCTGCCAATGCCACCGGTTGGGGTGTGAACCCACGATCTGGTCAAAGCCGAACGCTGTGAGGCGATCGCGCGCGGGCAGCGATGGCGATGTCGGCCTGGCAGCACCGACGCGCCGAATCTCAGACGCTACGAGCCAAACGTGGAGCGACGTGCTTCCGCAGGCGTTTCGCCAAAGGCGAGCCGATACGCGGTACTGAAACTCGAGTGGTGCTCATATCCGCAGGCGAAGGCGACCTCGATCAGCGGTGCATCCGTCAACTTCAACATGTGGCGAGCCCGCGCCATGCGCGCTGCCAGCATATGGTCACGCATGGAGATGCCGTAAGTGTTCTTGAAAGCCGCTCGAAGCCTGTAGATTGAGACGCGCAGGCGTTCGGCGACATCAAGGAGCTCCGGACAGCGTTCTGGGTCAGAGAGTGCTTCATGAGCCAACGCGGCGATCATGGCGTCATCAAGGGGCGCGGCGCTCTGGGCATCGTCAGCGGTCAGCTGCCTCGAAGGATTGGCCATCAGATAGCAAAGCAGTTCCGCCGTCTTGGCTCGCAGAAACAGCTTCCGACGGGCTCCGACAAAGTCCGTGCCGCAAATGGCCTGGGCCGCCCTTGTCGCGGCCACATTCGCTGTCGCGGTCACCACTTTGCAAGGATGATGAGTCGGATGGGCCGATCCAGTCTGCAGCCACTGATTCGCTTCGTCGACATCCAACCCGAAATTGTGCATGGCCTCTTCATTCTCGAAGATAACCGAGACGCCCCGGTTGCGCACGCCAGGCAGTGGGGTCGAACAGAGCATCGACTCGACCGTCGTTGAAAGCCCCACGGCCTGGCCCTCAACAAACATATACCGATGTTGAGGCGCCTCCGGCAACCCGAATACAGCGCCACCCCGGAGATATATGGAGAACGATCGAAGCTGGCGCTCTTGCGACCAGCGGGGCTGGGGCTCATCCGACATGTGATCGCCAAAACTGAGCCATACGCCCGGAGCGACTCTTAGAACCTCCCATTCGCCTTCGAAGCCCGGGTGCCGAAACTTCAGGTGAATGGAGTCATTTGTGGCGTGGACCGCCGCGTCCGCAGGCCACTCGTTCCATGTCTTGTTGATCGCGGCATCTAACGCCGATGTCACGCGGGGCGCGGAACGAGGTGGCATCTGGAGGATGTCACCAATGTTCGGCGAAAGAAAAAGCTTTCGGGAACTTCGTTGAGTTGGGGCGGCAGGCTGCATGGTGAACTCCGAGCAGCCATTATGCCGATGCGGGTGGCTTGAATCAGGGGATTTGCCCGTATCCGCGCACGCGGACAAATCCGCGGGTGTCTGCGCCTGCCCGAGCGCTGTCACTCGCCCAGCAAGTCGCCTACTGCCTGCAAACGAATCGGAGGCGCTGCCGCCTGGGCCTGCAGCGCGGGCACAGGCGACGCAGACGATGATCCGGTCAAGGCTCATGGCATCAGCCGACGAGACCCAGCTGCACCTGCAACGTTGGAGAGGGTCAGATCGAACAACTGGAATGCCGGCGCTCTTCGGTCGTGAGGAGCTCATGGTCAAAGTTTCCTCGTGCGGTATGGCCAAAGTGCTCAGTCGATGTCGGCAACTGGCCTGTGGGTGACAAGATGGGGCTCAGCGCGTTCCGGCCTCTGCACACCACCTGTGCTCTTCTTCGGAACCCAGAATCGAGTGACTCTAGAAGTCGACCCTCACGCTGACACTCAACATGCGCGGCGGGGTAACGTTGACCGCTGCCGGGGAGAGCGCGCCTGTGGTCAGATCTGGAAGCACCTGGGTGCCGTTGTAGTTGATCGGCGAGCGCCTGTTCAGCGCGTTCTTCAAGAAGAGGCTGAAGGTCAAGCTGTCAAAACGGTAGTTGGCGCGCAGGTCCAACACGCTGTAGGCAGGCAGTTCAGACAAGGTCACTGTCGGAGCGAACGGTGCAGCAGCCTGACTGCTGAATACAACCTTCCGTTTGTCCGAGAAGCGAAGGCTGCCGCCGACGGATAGCCGGCCCGGGCCTACACCCCATGAATAGTCGGCCGATAGCGAGGCCGTCACTTTGGGCGTGAAAGGGATGTCATCGTTTTTCTTGCCACTGATGGCGGCGATATCCTCGTCGAGCTTGGCTTCTATCGCCGTCAGATTGCCAGACAGGCGCAGGCCCCGCACCGGCCGCCAACCGCCTTCGAGTTCCAGGCCTCGCGAATGTGCCTTGCCGCCGTTGGTGTAGTAGCTCGACCCGGTGGCGTCGAGCGCCGTCACCTGGATGTCCTTCCAGTCAACATTGAACAGCGCCGCCGTGAGGTCGACCTTGGCGGAAGGAAATGACCCCTTGTAGCCGACCTCGTAGTTGACGATGGAGTCCGATCCGAACGGTGGGTTCGCCGTGCCGGCCAGCGATGGAACATTAGCCCCGCCCGGACGGTAGCCCGATGCCGCACGGAAGTACACCATGTGGTCCTGGTTGATGGTCCAACGGGGCGAGATCATCCAGGTGGACTTGTTTTCACGGGACATTGCCGGCGTGCTCTGCTGAGTCGCGATGCCATTTGTGAAGTAGCTGTAGACACCAAAGCTGAGTGCATAGTCCTGCTTCAGCTTTGCATAACGCGCGCCCACTTGCACGTCGAACTGTTGATTCAAGTGCCAAGTTGCGTTCGCATAGCCAGCGTACTCACGCAACTTTGCCTGTAGCGAAGTGACAAGATAGGGCGTGATGGCATTGGCGCTCGATGCCGCCAAGCGCGTCGCGCCATCTGTGACCTCTTCCTGGATGAAAACCCCGGCCAGCCAGTCGAATTGGCCACCCCCTGGTGAAACGAGGCGCAGTTCTTGAGCCTTCTTCTTGGTGTCGACCTGCAGGCGATATGCCGCGACCTCGGGGTCGAGCGGCGTCACTGTCAGGCCTTGTGCCGCATAGGCCCCCACGGTGTACGCATCGAGAAACTTCAGGTATGGCGTGTAGTCCGAATAAATGTCGTTCTTCATGCGCTGATAGCTCGTCACCGACAGCAGGTTGGCAAATCGCAAGTCGGCATTGAGCGTCAGAGCGGCGCGGTCGTACGAGTTCTTGATGGGTTGCGCCATGATGTGTTGTCCGCCGTAGTCGCCAAACCGGGGCTGCAGTGTCTGGGCGTCATACCCAGGAACCTCGGAATCCGCGGACTTCAGCGTCTGCGTGTCCAGCACCAGTTTGGCCTCGAACTGCTTGCTCGGCTTGAACAACGTCGTCAGACGAACCCCGCTGTTCGTCACGCTGTTGACGTCCTTGACATGGCGCAGCGTGTCGTCGACGTAGCCCGGCTCCTTGCGGCTGTAGACGGTCAGGCGGCTGGCCAAGACGTCCTGAACCATGGGCACGTTTACGGCGGCACGCAGGGAGTGCCCGGCACCGCCATTGGCGGCACGGCTGTAGCCCGCCTCGGCACGGCCTTCCAGGTCTTTGAGGTTTGGAGCGACGGTCACGTACTTGATCAGGCCGCCCAGCGCGCTGGCGCCGTAAAGCGAGCCTTGCGGGCCCTTCAAAACTTCGATGCGTTCCAGGTCGAGGGGATCAATGTCGGTGCTGAACGCCGCGCCGCCAACGACGCTGGAGCTCAGGCTGACCGGCTGATCGTCAAGGTAGGCCGCCACCGACGCGCTGATCTGAAAGGTGCCAGTCGTGATGCCTCGCAATGACAAACGCTTGAAGCCCGGTCCATCGCCGTCCACCTGCAGCCCCGGAACGTATCCCACCAAGTCGCTGACGGACGCGATGTCCAGTTGCTCGAGGCGGCTGCCTCCCAGCACATTGACAGTGCCGGCAACGTCCTTGGCCAGTTCCCGACGGCGGTTGGCCGTCACGAACACGGCGTCCAGAGTTTCAGTCTTGAGCCCGTTGTCGGTGGGCGTTGCAGTGAGGCCCTGGTCTGACGGTGAATTGGCCTGCGCCCGGGCAGTACCTGTGATGCAGATCAACGCAGCGAGTGTGATGGGAGTGGCGGTGAACCATCGGCGATTCGGTACTGAGTGAAACATGTCCGCTCCAGTTGTGATTTTGCTAAAACAAGCAAAGGATGAGGTGCTTGCCACCTCTTCTTTTTGGCCGAATGCTCCTTGACCTTTGGTTGACCGCGAATCTGGGGCGTTCCCTAGGGAAAATCCGGTGCTCCAGGTCAATGCCTTGGAGCCCCAGCTTCATGTCCGTCTTGCTGAAAGGCGCTTCCAAACCTTCCGGAAACGAACGATGTTCGAGTACCGGATGACCGGGCATCGTGCATCAAAGGCACATGACTTCGGGTCAGATCATCAGAAGCAACTGAGCGACGGCATTCGCACACGCGGACGAGACCTAGCCTTGGAGGGTCCTCCTAACGAAAGCAAGGTTTCATCCAAAGTGCGAATGGGAGCCGAGCACTATCGTGCAGAAACAGAGCCGGCTCGCTGTTCAGAGTCGTGTCGGTTCTGCAAAGCGCGCTGGCGGTCTGCGGGCGGAGGACTGCGTGCAGCGCTGATTGCGATCAGCGCCTTGCCGGAACGGCCCGTCGCGCTCGCTCGCATCACCCCAGCAACCCGATTGCGATGGAAATCTGACTTCATATGGCCCAGCTCATACTCGAGAACGCGCGAATATTCGACGGCTTTGCAGAAGCCTGTCCCGAAGGGATGTCTGTCCTGATTGAGGGCGGGACGATTCGTGAGGTGTCTGACCGCCCCATCAAATCCGATCATGCGCTGCGAATCGACGCCGGTGGCAAGACGCTCATGCCTGGGTTGATCGATTTGCACATCCACTCGTATTTTTCCGACCTGAACGCGCAGGTGGTCAATAGACGCGATGCGCCCTACCGGACCGCACACGCCGTTCGGTTGTTGGGTCATGCATTGGATTGCGGCTTCACCTCCGTTCGTGACATCGGTGGGGGCGACTATCCGCTGGCATCGGCCATCGCCGATGGACTGATCCGCGCGCCCCGCTTCTTCTACGCCGGCAAGGTTTTGTCCATGACCGGAGGTCACGTCGACTACCGCCTGCCGACTGAGCGTCACCACTACCACGGCTATTGCTCTTGCGGCTCAATGAACTTCGCCGGCGTCGTGGTCGATGGCGTCGACGAATGTCTCAAAGCCGTCCGCGAAGAGCTTCGCCTGGGTGCGCATTGCATCAAGATTGTCGCTTCCGGGGGAGTGATGTCGCCGAGCGATCCGATGTGGATGAACCAATTCCGGGAGGACGAGATTCGCACCATCGTCAATGAATGTCTTGAGCGACGCACCTATGTCTCGGCCCATTGCCATCCTGTAAGTGCCATCCGCCGCTCAGTCGACTTTGGCGTCCGCTGCATCGAGCACGCGACGATGATCGACGCCGAGACCGCAGAATATGTTGCCGACAAAGGCGCCTACGTGGTGCCCACCATGTCGGTGATCTTTGCGCTCACGGAGGCCGGTGCCCAGATGGGCGCTTCTCCCGAAAGCCTTGAGAAGCTCAAGGATGCCCACGAGGTCGCCATCGCTGGACTGGACCACATGAGAAACGCCGGGGTCAAGATGGGCTATGGGACGGACCTGCTGGGTGCGACCTATGTCCAGCAGTGTCGAGAGTTCGAGTTGCGCAGTCAGGTGTTCCCGCCGTTGGAGTTGCTTCGCCAAGCGACTTCCATCGGTGCAGAGATCTTGATGCAGGAGGACAAGCTCGGTTGCATCAAGCCCGATGCGCTGGCAGACCTGATCGTTGTTGACGGAGATCCGCTCAAGGACATCGGTTTGCTTGCGGCGTCAGGACGCCACCTCGACCTCATCATGCGAGCGGGCGAAATCGTGAAGAACCGGCTGCTTTGATCGCGACATGTTCGCTTTCGGAGATTGATCGCGAAAACGTATGACACAGCATCGGGTTGCAGGCCTCGACGCTTCAATCCGGCCGTGATGAAAGCCGGCTCAGATGAGCATCTGACAGAACGATCAACAGCGCAGGGCGGGGCGATGCGCCCGAACAATACTCCGTCAGTGTGGTGCAGATGCGAAGATCTTGCCGGGATTGCAGATGCCGCGTGGATCCAGCGCCTGCTTGATCGTCCGCATGCTCGCCGGTGCAGGTCCCTTGCAACCGGGTCGCCCAGGTCGCCATCTTCGCGCTGAGCGTCTCTGCTGTTTACAGTTCCGAAGGTCTGTCGGACCCAACAAGTAGCCCATGTGGAAGTTGCCGGCGCCGATGTGACCGACGATGAAGTAGGACAGGCCGGACGCCTCGACCTCGGCGATGCTGGCGTTGACGTTCTCTGCCGATCGCGAGATAGGGACACAGGTGGCCGTCGCTACTGCTCGTCAGCCGGGGCGCGTCTGCAACGCGGAAAGATGGGCATGGTGGCGAGCGGCCCACAGCCTAGTCCATGCCTCAGGCATGGTGGCCCATTCGAAGGCGCCGCCTTCATGATCTGAGCCAGCGTCTGCACTGCCCATGCCCACCACACCTTCGGGAGGTACTTCGTGCGTTGTCCGCAGCTATGAAAAAGTGCTCATGTCGGCCTGGGAACAAAGAAGTTGATGCTGCGCATCAGAAAAGAAGCAAGCACGGTGATGTGGTCCTCTCCATCGAAGCAGGCATAGCTTACGTCGTTCAGACCAGTCTCTCGCAACGCGGCGACTAGCTCTTTCGCTCCATCGATCACGCGGACAGACTTGATGAGATCTCGGTACTGCTCAAGACTCATGGGATACCCGGGTGGGGCTCGATCTGGCAAGTCCTGTTCCGTTCCACCCACACCAATCAGAATGCGCGGATGATGGCTGATCCCGTCGACCTTGCCCTGAAACGCTGACAGCAGCGACATTGTTGAGAAGCCGTTCCACCACAGCGCAGGACTGCCAATGAGGAATGCCGCGAAGGAGTCCGGTCGGGTCAACAGTGCACGGCTGACAAACAGCCCGCCGAGCGAGTGGCCAAGCAGAGCGTGGTTGGTCGCCGACGCTTTCGGATAACGACGGGAAATCTCGGGTTTCAGCGTATCTGTGAGGAAACTCAAGAACGCGTCGGCGCCGCCAGATTTGTCCCCGATCAGGCTTGGCATGTGGTCAAACTTGGCCCGGCCCTCATCGTCAAGCGGTGGTGTCAGGTCGTTGGTTCGCAGTTTGGTAAAAGCCATCAGGTCGTCTGTACCATAGCCGATTCCGACAACCATCGCGGTCGGCTTCATGCCCCCAAGACCGTAGAGGCTAACGATCTCCGCCGCGGTGGCGAAGATGAGGTCGGCATCCGTCACGAACAAGACTGGAACCTCGCCGTCGACCTGCGCGGCATTGGCCCAGACGCTGATTTGAAGGTTGCCCTCACCATCTGGGTTGGGTAACTCGAAAGTGTCGATAGATGCTTGGCTCATGCCGCTGCTTCCTTTCGAACGGGTTGAAAACGCTTTGCCATAGAGCTCATGACGGCACTCCTTCAATGCTGGGGTTCAGACTCGTGTGAGACGCGTTGGTGTCCCCGATCCAGGTTCGCTTGGGATTGAGAAGCGCATCGATACGGGGAACAATGAAATCTACTGCTCATGACAAAGGTGGCTTTAGGAGGAGTGCGCTGATTCCTTCGGTTGGAGCGGAGATGGCTGACGCCTTGAATGCGCCCCGCGCTTTCTACAAGACCAGTTGCGAAATTCCACGGGGATGTGGCGATTGGTTTCTCGCAGCGACGCCGAAATCGTGGCGGAGTGGAATGCAGTTCGTCGAGCTGCACCTGGCCAACAAGAGCACGCTCGCCGCAACGGCCATTGACCTCATAGGCCAGCTATACGGCATCGAGAGAGCGGTCAAGGACCTCGCACCCGAGGACAGGTTGCGAGAGCGACGAATGCGAGCGGCGCCGATTGCTGCGGCGCTGCACGACTGGCTCGTCATGTATCGCGCCAAGGTGCCGGAGGGCAGCGCCACTGCCAAGGCGATGGACTACAGCCTCAAGCGTTGGGGTGCGCTCACGCGCTACCTGGACGACCCGGCATTGCCCATCGACAACAACTTCGATGAGCAGCAGATCAGAGCCTGGGCGACCGAGCTGAAGAACTGGCTGTTTGTTGGCACGTTGCTCGCCGGCCAACGCGCGGCGGCGTTCATGAGCTTGATCCAGTCGGCCAAGCTCACCGGGCACGACCCGTACGGCTACATGCGCGACGTGCTCACGCGGCTACCAGTTCTGCATCAACCCATTGATCGACGAGATCACTCAGTACATCCAAGCTAGCGGGCCCGGCCGACATCAGGGTATCGTGAAAGCGGCGCAGATTGAAGCGAGTGCCGAGTCGCACTTGAGCGCGTGCACGGTATTCGCGAAAGCTGCGATTGCCCAACTGATATCCCAAGGCCTGGGCTGGCATACCGATGTATCGATCCACTTCAGCTTCTAGTGTCGCCTGCGACATCGCCATGTGCTGGAGCATGAACTGCAGGGCCTGTTCACGCGGCCAGTGCAGCCAGTGCAAACCGGTGTCGACGACCAGGCGCACGGCGCGCCAGATCTCCATCTCCAGACGACCGTAGCGCTTGGCCGGCGTGTCGTAAAGGTTCAGGTCCTCGCCCAGTGCCTCGCAGTACAAGGCCCATCCTTCCAGGCAGGCCGAGTAGCGCATCGCGCCGTAGCGTCGGAAGGCGGGCAGTTCAGTCATCTCCTGCATCAGTGCTAGATGCATCAGATGACCCGGCCAAGCCTCGTGAAGCGCCAGTGGGATATGAATGTAAGCGGGGCAGCGATCGGGGAGCGAGGTGATCCAGTGGATGCCAGCTGCCGAGCCGTCGGCCGGGTTGGGCTGGGCATAGGCGGGCGGCATGCTCGCGGCGACGGCTTCTGGAATGCTCTGCACGCCGTAGCTCATCCGCGGCAGGCGACCGAAGAACTCAGGCATGCGGGCATCGATGCGCTTGGACAGCACCTCGATCTGCTGCCGCAGCGCTTCGCCGCTGGAGGCAAACTGCGCAGTATCGTTTTTCAACTCTGTGGTGAACTGGGCCAATGTGGAATAGCCGGCGCTGCGCGCGACTTCCGTCATCGCCTCGGAAAGCCGCGCCACTTCCGCCAGGCCGAAAGCGTGGATCTCAGTGGGATCCTCGTTCAGCGTAGTGAACTCGCGCACCATGTGCCTGTAGAACTCGCGGCCCTGCGGGTTGTCGATACAAGCAGTGCTGTCTTGCGCCGCCTCGCCCAACACTTTTTCGATGAAGTCGGCATAGGCGTGCAGCGCCGGGAGAACTCGCTCGCACAGGATCAGCAGGCAGCGATGCGCTTCATTGTCAAAAAGACGGTCGGCGGATTTGCGTTTGAAGGGTGAGAAGAAGGGGCTGTCCTCGAGCGCCATGCTTGCGTTGGCCCGGACCGTGGCCACCGCATGTTGGATCACGAGCTTCGGCATGCGGATGCCATTGATGACACCTTGCTGCAACGAGGTCTGCAGGCCCTCGAACGATTCGGGAATGTGACGCAAGCGCTCGTTGTAGAGCTTTGCATCGGCGACGCTACCGAAAGCCGTCGACTGAGCAAAGAACTGCAGCGAGGCATCAGGCCCGATCGGATAGATCATCGGTCGCAGATGCGCATTGACCGCCACGCCGTCGATCAGCAGTTCTAGCTCCCGCAGCAACAGGCGTGCGCTGATCTGCTGCTGCGCAGAGAGCGTGGCAGTGCCGAACGCGCTGAGCTCAGCCAGCATCTCGGTGGCCAGGCGGGCGCGGCGCAAGTGGTCTACCGGAGCCTCTCGCAGCAGGAGCTTGTGTGACGAAGCCTGGCCGGCCAGCAACGCCGCGATCGGTGATTCATCGCATTGAAAATGCCAGAACCGTTGGCAGAGATCGTCAAAGGCAGTGTTGTTCATTGCGGCCCCGCAGGGTGTTGATGCCTCGCGGCCTGGACGGTATTTGCAAGCAGCATGGCGATCGTCATCGGCCCCACGCCGCCGGGCACCGGCGTGATGGCGCCCGCAATGGGGGCGACATTGGCGAAATCCACGTCGCCGCAGAGCTTGCCTGCTCGCGGCCCCTCGGTCTCGCGATTGATGCCGACGTCGATGACTGTGGCGCCTGGTTTGACCATGTCTGCGGTGACGAAACGCGGTCGGCCGATGGCGGCCACGAGCACGTCCGCCTCGCACGCGATGGCGGCGAGATCGCGCGTCCCGCTGTGGCAGATCGTCACCGTCGCGTCGGCCTGCAGCAACAGCATCGCCATCGGCTTGCCGACGATGTTCGAACGGCCCAGCACGACCGCGCGTGCACCGCGCAAGGTGATGCCGCTGACAGCCAACAGGTGCATCACGCCGGCCGGCGTGCAGGGGCGCAGGCCGGGCAGGCCGCCCATCAAGGCGCCTTGGCCTTCGAGTCCGAAGCCGTCGACGTCCTTGGCGGCGGCGACGGCGGCGAGCGTCCGGGAGGTGTCGATGTGGCGTGGCAGCGGCAACTGCACGAGGATGCCGTGCACCGTCGGGTCGCGGTTGAAGCGCTCGATGATGGACAAGACTTGGCTTTCGCTGGCGTCGGCCGGCAACCGTTCGGCGAACGATGCAATGCCGACCTCCTCGCAGGCACGGATCTTGTTGCGCACGTAGACGGCCGAAGCCGGGTCGTCACCAACGAGCAGCACGGCCAATCCTGGCCGACGTTCGGCAAGGATCTCCTTACGTAGGTCGGCACGCAGCGCGGCGGCAATCGCTACGCCGTCGATCATTCTCGCGGCCATCTCAGGCTCCATGCCGGAACACGACGGTCCGATGCCCGTTCAGCAGCACCCGCCGCTCCGCATGCCACTGCACCGCCCGGGCGAGCACGATGTTTTCCACATCCTTACCGAGGCGCACGAAGCTGTCCGCATCCATTGCATGGTCTACACGGACCGTGTCCTGCTCGATGATCGGGCCTTCGTCGAGATCGGCGGTCACGTAGTGCCCGGTCGCGCCGACGACCTTCACCCCGCGGCCATGGGCCTGGTGGTAGGGCTTGGCGCCCTTGAAGCTCGGCAGGAACGAGTGGTGGATGTTGATGCAGCGTCCCGCCAGGCTGCGACACAGACCGTCGCTGAGCACCTGCATGTAGCGCGCCAGCACCAGCAGCTCGGCGCCCGAGCTCTCGAAGCGCTCGAGCAACTGTGTCTCCTGCGCTGGTTTGTCGCCCTGCAGGGGCAGGTAGTGGAAGGGCAGGCTGTGCCACTCAGCCAGCCGGCGCATGTCCTCATGATTGGAGACGACACCGACAACTTCGATCGGCAGCTCGCCGCTGTGCCATCGGTGCAGCAGGTGGTTCAGACAGTGCCCGTGCTTTGATACGGCCAGCATGACCTTGAGCCTGTGCCGCGCATCGTAGAGGTTCATCTCCATGCCGAAGCGTTGTGTCACTGGCGCCAGCGCAATGCGGAAGTCCTCGATTGTTGTGAAGCGCGAACCGGCCACACGAAACACGGTGCGCATGAAGAACAGGCCGGTCACGTCGTCACCGAAGTGCGAGGACTCGCTGATGAAAGCGTCGCTGTCGGCCAGCGCCGAGGAGACGGCTGCGACGATGCCGATGGCATCGCTGCAGCGGATGGTCAGGATGAAACTTGGGGCATGGATCGTCATGATGATGATGTACTGGCATACGCCAGCCAATGAGCGAGGTAATGGTCGTTGGCACGGTCTGCGAGCAGCCACAAGCGCTGCTTGCTCTGTCGTATCACCATGACGGCGATGTCGGCCATGCGGGTGCGCGTGCCCTGACCGGGCAAGTCGACCTGCACGGTGGCATCGATCAGGCGTTCCAGCAGTGCGTCAAGCGCCGTCCCCTGCAGGTCGAGCAGCAGCGTCCCGGCGGACAAGTCTGTTGCCTGGGCCAGGCCACCAATCGGTAGCGCGCGCAGCAGCGCATCGGCCTCCTCGTCACGCGTACTGATGTGCAGCCATTCGTTCGGGCTTCTCCACTGCAGCAGCGGATCCTGACCGATGAAGCGCCCTGGGCCTGGCAGCTCCGCGATCCCGGCCGTCCGGGCGATGATCTCGGCGCCGCCGGGCAGGCAGCGCAGGGACAGGACGCGCAGCGGCTCGACGATGCTGATATGCAGTGCGGAGCTCGGCTTCGGCAGCAGGTTCGCCAGCTCTCCAAGCTGAGCGCGCGGTAGCGCGCTCAGTGGTGTGTGAACGAGATCAGGACTTGCCATGCAGACGTTCTCCTTGCGGGTCATAGAAAGTGGGCTTCACGACTTCGGTCTCGATCGGTTTGCCCATGTGATAGACGGTGACCTTCTCGCCGAGTCGCGTCGACCCCGCCTTCAACATCGCCAGGGCGACCGGATGACCAAGGGACGGGCTGTGGCAGCTGGATGTGACGAAGCCGTCGATCGGTGCCGGCGGTGCATGGGGTGCCACGTGGGCGCCGACCGGCGGCAGACTGCGACGGTCCAGCGGAAGCAGGCCGACCAACTGCATGCGGCCCGTGTCTTTGGCGGCCGGTTGCATCAGGGAGCGCCTGCCGACGAAATTCGCCTTCTTCTTCGCGACGCCGCGGTCCATGCCGATATCGCCCGGCAGCGTCGTGCCATCGGTATCGCCGCCGACGTGCACGAAACCCTTTTCCGTGCGCATGATCATCAGGGCCTCGATGCCGTAAGGCTGCGCGAAAAATCCCCTTCCGACCATGCTCAGTTGTTCCAGCAGCGCCTGCGTGTGCAGCGCCGGCACGTTGATCTCGTAGCCAAGTTCACCGCTGAAGCTGGCGCGCAGCACACGCATGTCTACCCCGGCGAAGCGGGTCTGTCGCAGCGTCATGTGTGCCATGTTCGACGGGGCCAGCCCGTCCTCAAAGCCCGCCGCCTTCAGCAAAGCCCAAGCTTGCGGACCGGCAACGGTGACATTGCCCCAGACCGACGTGACCGGCGTCACCAGCACTTGCATGTCGACGAACTCGCACTGCAGCCATTCCTCGAAGGCCAGCCCCACCCGCTCGACGCCGCCCGATGTCGTATTGACCCAGAAATGGTTGTCCCCTAGCCGCGCGACGATGCCGTCGTCATGGATCACGCCCATTTCATTAACCAGCAGGCCATAGCGCGCCTGCCCGACGGCAAGGGTGGACATCGTGCCGACGTACATCAGATCCAGAAAGGCAGCGGCATCCGGGCCGCTGATCTCGAGCTTGCCCAGCGGCGAACCTTCGAACAGCCCAACGTGCTGACGCGTTTGCATGGCTTCGCGCTGGGCGGCCGCGGCGATGCTCTCGCCGCCCTGGGGATAGGCAGCCGGACGCCACCAGCCACCGTATTCCTCGAAGGCCGCGCCACACGATGTGTGCCAAGCTTGGCCGGGCATGTGCTTCATCGGCCGGAAGCGCGGACCGTTGCGGCCCGCAGCGATCGCGTTCAGCGTGACCGGCTTGAACGGAGGGCGGAATTTTGTTGTTCCAACCTCGGCCGGGCGCTGCCCCGTGTGTGTGCCCATCAACACCAGCGCATTGATGTTGCTGGTTTTGCCCTGGTCGGTGGCCATGCCCATCGTCGTGTAGCGTTTCAGGTGCTCGACCGAGCGATAGTTCTCCTGCGCGGCCAGCGCCACGTCGGCAGCGCAGACGTCGTTCTGCAGGTCGACGAACATCTTGCCCGGCTTGCTGCCGCATGCGGTGAGCGCGGACGCAGTCGGTGTGTTGTTCGCCGGTACGAAGCCGACGCCCCCGACGGGTGCCGGTGCCTCGTGGCCGCGGCCGCATTGCTGCGCGTGCTCCATCGCCCGGTCCAGCTCGAACACGCCGGCGCAGGCGCCGACCATCGCCAAGTCTGACACTGCGCGCACCGGCACGAACATGGAGCATTCGTCGACCCATCGGAGCTTTCCGCCGGCCATGGACCAGAGATTGACCGCCGGCGTCCATCCGCCGGCGCTGGCAATGCAGTCGGCCTCGATGCGACTGGTGCGGCCCGCGCCATTGCTGGCAATCGTCACGCCACGGATGGCGTGGCGTCCGGCCACGGCGACGATGCTGCTGTTCCGGTGCACCGGCACGCCATCGGGCGCGACGGCCCGGCTGTCCGGGCGGTGGTCGACGATGGCCGCCACCTTGACGCCGGCCGTCATCAGCGTGCGGGCAACGCCATAGGCGCTGTCGCAGGCCGCGGCGATGACGACGCTGCGGCCACAGGCCACGTCGTAAAGCGTTGCATAGCGCTCGACCGCATTGGCCAGCATCACGCCCGGGCGGTCGTTGTCGGGGAACAGCATCGGCCGCTCGAACGCGCCGGTCGCGACGATGATGCGCTTGGCGCGAATTTTCCAGAAGCGTTCACGCAGGCCATCCAGCTCGACGCTCTGCAAGGCCGTGGCGAAACCGTGGTCGTAGAGGCCGAGGCCCGTGCAGCGTGTCTGTACCTCAACGCCAGCCTGCGCCAGTGCCTTGCGCAGGGACACGAGCAGTTCGCCCCGATCTGCTTGAGTCGCCAGCCAGCCACCGGTCTGCGCTGCGCCCTCCAGCAGCAGCACGTGCCGGCCATCTTCTGCAGCAGCAATGGCTGCGCGCATGCCGGCAGCACCGCCGCCGACGATCAACACCTCGACCTGGCGCGAGACTTCGTCATACCCTTCCGTATCGGCCGCGACTGCCGCCGAGCCCAGGCCCGCCATCCGGCGGATCGTGGGCTCGAAGCGATGCCAGTGCGGCCACATGAAAGTCTTGTAGTAGAAGCCGGCGGGAAGCAGTGCGGAAAACTTGTCGTTCAGTGCGGCGAGGTCGAACTTCAGACTCGGCCAGGCATTGCCAGTGCGGCAGACCAGACCCGCACTGACGGCCACATCCGTCGCCCGCGTGTTCGGCGTCAGGCGCGACCCAACGCCGATGTCGAGCAGCCCGGTCGGCTCCTCGATGCCGCAAGTAAAGATGCCGCGCGGCCGGTGCAGCTTGTAGCTGCGGCCGATGTGAACGATGCCCTGTGCCAGCATCGCCGCAGCGACTGTGTCACCGGCGAAACCGTCAACAGGGGATCCGTTGAAGGTAAACGCCACTGGACGCTTACGGTCAATCCACGCCACGGGCGAGGGCGAGGGCGAGGGCGGCAGACGGTAGCCGCTCATGTCTTGGCTCCTTGCGGGCGCATCTCTGTGATGCCGTAGACCGCATGCAGTTCATGCGTCACTGTGTCTCGCACCATGTTGAACCACATTCCGCAGCCGGCCGTGTGACGCCAGCGTTCGGCATGTTCGCCTTTCGGGTTTGCGCGAAAGAAAAGGTAGCGCCCCCAGTCCTCGTCACTGCAGTCCAGGGGTGGACGGACGATGGCGGTGGTACCGCCACAGTGGAACTCGGTCTCGGGGCGTTCGCCGCACCAAGGGCAGGGCAACAGCATCATGTCGGCATCTCTTTCTCGCTTAGTCAGTGGGCGATGCCGGCGGCGCCAGCCTCGTCAATCAGGCGACCCGTCAGGAAGCGCTGCAACTGGAAAGGTTCGGCCAGTTCGTGGCTGCGACCGGTGGCCAGCACATGCGCCAGGGTCCAGCCGCCCACAGGAATCGCCTTGAAGCCGCCCGTACCCCAGCCGCAGTTCAGATACAGGCCGGGGACCGGCGAGGCGCCGATGATCGGGCTCGAGTCCTGCACGATGTCGACGATGCCCGCCCACTGGCGCAGCAGGCGCAGGCGACCCAGCGAAGGAAACATCTCGGTGGTCGCCGCGACGACCTGCTGCGTGATCGCGAAGCTGCCGCGCTGGGCGTAGGAGGGGAAATGATCGAGGGCCCCGCCGATCACCACCTCGCCTTTGTCGCTTTGACTCCAATAGGCGCCCAGCGCCGGCGACAAGGTCACTGCATTGAGGACAGGCTTCACCGGCTCGCTGACCATCGCCTGCAGCGCGTAGCTGGTGATGGGCAGCTCGAACCCTGCCAGTCCTGCGAGAACCGACGAGTGACCGGAGACGGCCAACGCCGCCTTGTCGCAGCCGATTTCGCCTTCCCTGCCGCGGTGGCGGATCTTCACGCCGCTGACGGCCGCGCCCTTGCGAACAAATCCGGTCACCTCGCAGTTCTGAATGATGTCCACGCCGAGGGCCGAGGCCGCTCTCGCATAGGCCCAGGCCACGGCGTCATGCCTGGCCGGGCCAGCCCGGCGTTGGATGAAACCGCCGAGGATCGGGTAGCGGGCACCCGGGCCGAAGTTCAGGCGCGGTTCGAGGGCCTGCACTTGTCCAGCGTCAAGCAGTTCTGCGTCAATGCCGTTGCATTGCATCGCGTTCGCCCAGCGCGCCTGTGAGTCGAGGTCATGGCGTGAATGGGCGAGCGTGACGATGCCGCGCTGGCTGAACATGATGTTGTAGTTCAACTCCCGCGACAGTTCCTCGTACAGCTTGAGCGAGAAGTCATACAACTGCGCACTCTCTCGATACAAGTAGTTGGAACGCACGATCGTTGTGTTGCGTCCGGTGTTGCCGCCGCCTATCCATCCGGCTTCGAGGATGGCTACGTTGCGCACCCCGTGGTTCTTTGCCAAGTAGTAGGCGGTGGCCAGTCCGTGGCCGCCACCGCCAATGATGATGACGTCGTAGTGGCGCTTGGGTTCGTCAACCTCTCGCCACGCGGGCGCCCAGTCGCTGTGGCCTTTGCTTGCGCTGGCGAGGAGGTTCCAGGCGGAATAGTGGGTACGCATGGGTTCAGGACGATCTCCGATTGCTGGAGTCCATAGGCTACGCATCGGTGCCGGGGCTGTCTTAGGCCGCAGGTGTCGTTTATTAGGCTGTTGTGTCGCAGACTGCGAGCGCCTCGACGATGTGGCGCCGATGACAGCCCTGCGTTGGGCCTAAGAGTTGGGGGCTGAGGCCAAAGCGCTGGAGTCGCCGTGGCGGGAAGATGGCGCCTCACCTCCGGCCGCCCACGAGGCGCGCCGCATGAGCAACAGCCGGGCCAATTGTTCGCCACATTCCTCTACTTGAAATGCCAACATGAAAATCCTGAACCCCATTGACGACCGCGACGGCAAGATCTGGATGGACGGCCATCTGGTGGATTGGCGCGACGCAAAGATCCACGTGCTGAGTCACACCTTGCACTACGGTTGTGGTGCCTTTGAAGGCGTGCGTGCCTACAAGACCGACAAGGGCACCGCCATCTTTCGTTTGAGGGAGCACACCGAGCGCTTTCTCAACAGCGGCAAGATCCTGCGCATGAAGATCCCCTTCACGCTGGAGCAGCTGGAAGAAGCGCAGAAGCGTGTCGTGCGGGAGAACAAGCTGGAGAGCTGCTACCTGCGCCCTTTGACCTGGATCGGCTCCGAGAAGCTCGGTGTCAGCCCCAAAGGCAACACCGTGCATGCCATGGTGGCCGCCTGGGCCTGGGGTGCGTACTTGGGAGAAGAAGGCCTCAAGCGCGGTATCCGCGTCAAGACCAGCAGCTACACGCGCCATCACGTCAATATCACGATGACGCAGGCCAAGGCGGTCAGCAACTACACGAACTCGATACTCGCCAATATGGAGGCGCTGGACGATGGCTACGATGAGGCCTTGCTGCTCGACGCCTCCGGCTTCGTTTCCGAAGGTGCGGGGGAGAACATCTTCGTGATCAAGAACGGCGTGGTCTATACGCCTGACCTCTCTGCTGGCGCGCTCAACGGCATCACGCGCAACACGATCTTTCATATCTGCGAAGACCTGGGCCTGAAGCTGGTCGAAAAGCGCATCACGCGCGACGAGGTTTACATCTCTGACGAAGCCTTCTTCACCGGCACCGCTGCTGAAGTGACGCCCATCCGCGAGCTCGACCGCATCGAGCTCGGCGCCGGCTCACGCGGCCCGATCACCGAGAAGATCCAGTCGGCCTTCTTTGATATCGTCAATGGCCGCAACGACAAATATGCGCACTGGTTGACCGCGACGGCCGCCTGAAGCAGCCGGGTCGCCACCGTCCCGCACGGGGCCGGTGGCGTGCCCACCTTATGCTGCCTCTGCAGCGCCTGCTCGGCGAGGATCGGCGCAGGCCTCGGCGATGCCATCTTCCTTGAGGTGGATGCCCTCATAGCTTCCCAGCATGAAGTTCCACGGACTGACCGTCTCGATCGGCAGCCCGCGCTCCTGGACCGCCGCGCGCATCGCCTCATCACCGCAGTCCACTTCCACCGTGGTCGAGAGGTTGCCGGGCATCATCATGGCGGCAAGCGAGGGGCCACCCACTCTCGGCAGGTGGACGCTGGTTTCGATGTCCACCCCGAACTCGGCCACGTTGAGGATGTTGCTGACACAGGCAGGAATCAGGCCGACGCTCGGGGATCCACCAGCGAGCAGGGGCCTGCCGTCCTGCCCGAACACGAGATGCGGGGCGACGTAAACCGTCGCACGGCCACCGGGACGTGGCATCTGCCTCAGCATGTGAATCCCGCCTGCCCAGATGTTGACCCCGTCCACGATCAGCCCGTTGCTCCAGGGCATGGACATGACGGAGTGCAGCACCGTGGCGATATTGCCGTTTGCATCCACAACGGTCAGATGGTTGGAGCCTGGATACGGGACGCCCTGGGGGCTGAATGTGTTGGGCACGCTCATCTTCATCAGCGCAAGCCGCTGCTCGGCATAGGCCTTGCTCGTGATGAGGTCCAGCGGTACGGGAAAGTCCGCCGGGTCCCGCTGCCGCGCGCCTTCGTTGAATACTTCGGTGCAACAGCGCGCAAGCCAGTACATGGTGTCGGGACTTTCGTGCGGCGCGCCCCACTGCGACAACGGCAGCTGTTCCAGCAATTGCAGGATCTCGATCAGGTGCGTGCCGCCGTTGTCAGGGGGCGGTGAGCCGGCGATCCTGTGCCCTTTGTAACTGCCCCAGGCGGGTTCTTGCCATCGCACATCAAAACGGTCGAAGTCCTCCAGCGTGAGGACACCGCCGATGCGCTTGACCGCATCGACGACTTTTTGCGTGAAGGCGCTCCGGTAGAAATAGTCGGCGCCACCGTCGGCCAGGCGTTCCAAGGTATCCGCCAAACGCGGCTGGTGCAGCCGCTGGCCGGGGTTGAGCAGGGCCCCTTGCGGCATATAGATGTCGCGGCCTTCCTGGGTCAGGCCGATCTTGCCGGCCTGCTCGAACATCATGCCGTACAGAAAGGGGTAGACCGGAAAGCCCAGGCGGGCGATCTCGATCGCCGGCTGGAGCAGGCTTGCTCTCGGCTTGGATCCGAAGCGCGCAAGCGCGGCCTCGAAGCCGGCCCAGAAGCCGGGCACGGCAACTGCGCGTCCGCCCGCAGCGTCTGCGCCCGAGAACCCTGGCAGCCCCGCCAGCGGAGCGTTCATCGAGCTGTTCATGTACTCGGTTTTGCCGGACTTCGCGTCGTGGTGCAGCAGGCTCAGCATGCCGAAGACGGTGCCCATGTGGGGTTCGATCACGGTCTGGGCCACCGCCGCGGCCAGGACCGCGTCGACGGCGTTGCCACCCTCGCGCAGCACCTCCGCGGCGACCCGCGACACCACTGGGTGCGAGGAGACAACCATACCGCGGCTACCGCTGGCTTTGAGCTTGCGACCGAAGACGGCGCGTGAGCACAGATGATCGATGAGTTCTGTCGAGAGTTTCATGGCATGTGAGAGAGTTGAAAGAGACCTGCCCACGCTACCCATCCTTGCGACGCCCTGCTTAGGATCGTCAGAGGATCCGTTTGGCCCAAACCCGACGGCGGGACGCCGAGCCTAAGCGCGAGCCGAGAAATCCAAAGCCGCCCCGGGCGCCGCGCCTTATCGTCGGGTTGTTGCAGCCGCAGCCGTCCTGTTCGGCGCCTGCGCCGGCAACGCCAGACTCGGAGAATTGGATGATCAGTGCACATGCCCATGCGGTGGCGGTACCCCCCGGCCCGCTGCCCGACGCGGGAAGCCGCCCCGCCGGCCGCTCGGCATGGTTTGCACTGGGCGTGCTGGTTGTCGTGAGTATCTTCGCCGCGATCGACCGGCAGATCTTGACGATCGCGATCGAACCCATACGTGCAGCCTTCAGTCTCAGTGACATGCAGATCGGACTGATGCAGGGCCTTGGGCTGACGCTGGTCGCGGCGGTGGCCGGGTTCCCTCTGGCTTGGCTGGCGGACCGCTTCGACCGGCGAATGATCCTGGCCGTTTGCATCCTTGCCTGGTCCGGGGCCACGGCGGCGCGCGGCTTCGCTCAGGACTTCAGTCATCTGATGGTCGGCACTATCGGACTTGCCATGGCCGAGGCGGGACTCGGGCCCATCGTCTATTCGATGATTCCGAACATGTTCCGCGGCGCGCAGCGCGCCCGGGCCAATCTCATCTTCTTTTCCGCTGCGATGGTTGGCGCCGCTCTCGGCATGGGGCTGGCCGGACTGGCGTTCAAGATGATCTCGGAGTCGACCGGTTGGCAGCCGGAGTGGACTCGGGGCTTCGAGCCGTGGCGCCTGGCGTTCCTTGCTGCCGCGCTGCCGGGGGTCGTGCTCGCGGCCGTGGTCATGACGATCCGTGCAAAACATGGACAACCACCGCCGCGTGCTGCCCAGGCAACCAGCGCCGCCCATGCCGAAGCGCTGACAGGGTTGCCCATCGCATTTTTTCCCTACCTGCGCACTCACGCACCCGCGCTGGGCGCGCTGTTCGGGGCGGCATGTGCAGCTTCTGCAGCGTTCGCCCCCATCAGTGCCTGGCTTGCGCCGGCCATGACGCGCCGCTTCGGGCTGGCGCCCGGCGATGTCGGGATCGGCCTCGGTGGCGTGCTCGGCGTCGGCGTGGTGGCGGGAATCGCGCTCGCCGGCATCGCCGTAAAACTGTGGGGTCGCCGTTATGGAGGCATCCTGGGCATTCAGATCGGCCAGTACCTGGCAGCGGTGTCCGCGGGGGCGGCCGGCCTGCTGGCGGTGGCCACGACGCCCTGGATGGTCTATACGGCAACTGGCGTGATGTTCGCGACAGCTGGCGCCTTCTTCGCCCTGCTGCCCGGCGTCTGGCAGGAGGTCGCTCCTGCCAATCTGCGCGCGCGAATGATCGCCTTCTCCAGTGCGCTGACCACGCTGGCCACGGCCGGTGGACCGGTTCTGGTCGGCTGGCTGTCGGGACTGCTGGGCCAACGGGCGGACGGCCTGCTGCTCGCAGTGGCGTTGGCAAGCGCGCCATTCATGCTGCTGGCTGCCGTGCTCATGCGGATATCCGTGCGTCCGGTGAAGCGCCTGTTGGAAGAGGTCCGCAATGACGAAGAGGCCCTAGCCGATTGAACTTTCTCCATCCAGGGCCATGGGTCGCCAAAGAAATCCACGCGTTTGCAAAAGTGGTCGACGGCCTCGGCCGCTAACCTGAATCTCATCACTTCCAGACAAGGATCCATTCATCGTGCGAGCCAAGCCCATCCAGAAAACCGTCGGCGGCGTGACTTTCGAAGACCGCTTCGAGCATCTCCGCGAAAACACGCTCGAGGTCCTCGAATGGCAGTGGGCGCGCGACCGTGTCGCGCAGTACGCGGCCGAAGCCTCGCCCAACTATGCGCCTGTGCGCGAGCGCATGCTGCAAATCGGCGATGCCGGTGGCCACAGATTTCCCATCAAGCGCGGATCGAGGTGGTTCACCTTTGCGAACGACGGTGACGACGAAGTCCTTCGGGTCAGCGAGGCCGCGGACTTGCCGGGGCGCGTGATCACGTCGAAGCGCGCCATCGCTGAGGCGATCGGCGGCGGTGATGTGATGATGCCGTTCCTGGATCCATCGCCGAAGGGGCGCTTCGTCGCGTTTGCGTGGGGTGTCAATGGCGACATGTTGGGCACCTGGTCCGTCTACGAGACGGAGACGGGCCGCCACATCGTCGACGTGACCGGCATCATGTACAGCGGAGCGCGTCCGGGCTGGCTTCCCGACGAAAGCGGTTTCTGGCTCGACGGTCGAGGCGCCGACGGTCTGCACCAGCTGCGATTCGTGCCGGTGGCCGAGGGAACGACTGGCCGCCCCACTGTGCTGCTGTCCGAGCAACTCGTCCCGGCCAAGCACTCAGGCCTGAGCTTGCAGGTCTCGCCCGATGGCCGCCGTGGCGTGCTGGTCACAGAACCTCACGAGCACGTGGCGCTGGTGCACCTTGATCTCACCACGTTGGAAGCCACGCCTTTCCTGCCGGACGGTTTTAACGGCGAATGCGACGGCAGCTGGATTGACGGCGAAACGTATGTCGCGCGTGTCAACAGCGGCGTGCCGCGCGGGCGGGTGGTCGCGATCCCGGCGTCGACTTCTCGCGACACGTCGACGTGGCTGGAGCTGGTGCCCGAAGGCGAGGGCTTCATCGGCTGGGCCGGCGTTGTCGGCGGCAGGCTCTATGTCGGGGATACCGTCGACGTCTCGCTGCGGGTGCGGGTGTTCGATGTGCGCGGCACGTTGATTGAGACGCTTGCGCTCGAGAACCCTGGATCGTCGCTGTCAATGGTCTCCCAGCGGGCGATACGCCCGAACGACGTATTCGCGCTGACGCACAGTACCTTCGCGCGCTCTCCGGTCGTTCTCATTCACGATCCTCAGACGGGCGTACTTCGCCAGCTGGGCGAGGCGAAGCACAAACTCGACAACGTCATCGTCGAACAACGATTTGCCACCAGCCGCGACGGCACGCGCATTCCCTATTTCGTCGTCCGCCGCGCAGACGTCGACACGCGTCGCCCGCAGCCGACGCTGGTCTACGCCTACGGCGGCTTCAATATGTCGATGCTGCCCAACTTTCCCTCGATGGCAGCGCCTTTCATCGAAGCAGGCGGCATCTTCGTCCAGGCATCGCTTCGCGGCGGCGGCGAGTATGGCAAGGCCTGGCACGACGCCGGGAGACTTCAGCACAAGCAAAACACGTTCGACGACCTGCGATCGGTGGCCGAAGCGCTGATTGCCGATGGTGTGACTTCGTCCGAGGTCCTGGCGTTTCAGGGCGGGAGCAACGGCGGCCTGCTGGCCGGCGTGGCGGTCGTGCAGCAACCGGAGCTTTGGCGCGCCGTGGTCGCGATCGTGCCGCTGTTCGACATGATGGAGCCGCTGCCCTCGACGCCGAATGTTGCCGGCGTACGCGCGATCTTCTTCGAGGACTATGGCGATCCTGCCAAGCCTGCAGACGCGGCGAACATCCGCACATGGTCGCCGTATCACAATGTCGTGGACGGCGTGGCTTATCCGGCGCTCTACCAGGTGTTCGGCGAGCAGGATGTTGGATGCATGCCGTTTCATGGCCGCAAATTCACTGCCCGCCTCGATGAAGCCAATGTCAGCGGTCTGCCGATTCACCTGCGCGTCTGGCGCGACACGGGCCACAGCGTTTCCGATCCAGCCCAGGCGGCCGCGTATCACGCGGAATGGCTTTCCTTCGTGATGGATCACGTCGGCCTGAAGGCTGCGGGGGCCGTCGCATGAGCCAGATTGACGCCAAGCAGACCCTGGATGCGCTTGCTGCCGAAGCCTGGGAGGCACTCGTCACGCGGGACGCCTACACGGCAGCGAGCGCTGGCAGGAAGGTCCAGCATTACACACGGGGCGACCTGGATGAAGCGGAGGCTTGCGCCGCGGCCGCGCGAGAGCGGCTTGAGCGCCTGGGCCGGATCGAGCTGTCGGACCTGCCACGCACTGACCGCCTGACGGCCGCGTATCTGCGCGATTGGTTCGAGATCGAGATGGATGAACCCCAGCGATGGTGGACCAGCTTCGGCGTCGCACCGTATTCCGGCGGCATGCTGGGCATGGTGCCGTCGCTGCTGTTTCCACCGATCAACCTGTTGGATCCGGCTGAGGCCAAGCGCTATATCAAGCTTGCCAGCGAATTCGTCGACTCGGTCGATGCGCAGCGGGAGCGCCTGCTGGCGCAAGCGGCACGGGGGTGGCGGCTGCCCAGGCCGGCCCTGCCCACGGCGCGCCGCATGATTGCCGGATGGGCGGCGACGGCGGCGTCAAGCATAGAGCTCGCGGACGAGCGGCAGGCGAGCGAAGAAGTCCGGGCTGAAGTGGCCGTGCTGGTCGAGCAAGGGCTGAAGCCGGCATTCGCGCGGCTGCTGGAGGGCATCGGTCCCAGCTATGAAGACGCTGCGCCCGCGGCGGCAGGCATGCTGCACCAGCCCGGAGGCGCTGACGCCTACCGTTTGTGGCTTCGCTTTCATCTCGGTGTCGCGGCCGATCCGGCCGAGATCCATGAGACAGGACTCTCGGAAGTGGCTCGCCTGGCTGCCGAGATGGCGCGCGTGCGCATCGAGCGCTTTGGCTTCAATGGGGATGAAGCGAGGTTTCACGAACAGCTGCAAAGCGATCCGCGGGCCCAAGCGGCTTCGGCCGAGGCCTTGGAGGCGATTTACCGGGGCCACCTCGACCGTATGGCGCCTGTGTTCAGTCGCATGTTCCGCCAAGCGCCGCGCGCGCGACCCGCAGTGAAGCGTCTACCCCTGGCGCTGGAGGCGGGTATGACCTTCGGCTACTACGACCCGCCCAAGCAGGACGGGGCAGAGGGCGTCTATTTCTACAGCGGCAAAGGCATTCCAGAGCGGCTGCAGATGAATGCTGCGGCACTCATCTTCCATGAACTGGTGCCGGGCCATCATGTTCACATCGCGCGGCAACAGGAAAACGCAGCGCTGCCCGAAATCCGGCGCAACACGTTCATGTCCACCGCCTTCAACGAAGGCTGGGCCGAGTACGCGTCGTCACTTGGCGAGGAAGGCGCACTCTTGAGCGACCCTTACGACTACTACGGTTTCTTGTCCCACCAACGCTTCATCGCGCAACGCCTGGTGGTCGACACGGGGCTCAACGCATTGGGCTGGACGCTCGACCAGGCGCACGCCTACATGAGCGCTCACACGCTGGAAAAGCCCGAGCAAGTGACGAGCGAGATCCTGCGCTATGCGACTGATCTGCCCGGTCAGGCGCTGTGCTACCGCTGGGGGTTCCTGAAATTCCGCGAACTGCGAGCAAAAGCCGAGGCCGCACTGGGACCAAGATTTGACCTGGCCTCCTTCCACGAGGCCATCCTCGATCAGGGTTGCCTGCCCCTGCCTTTACTGGAGCAAAGCCTGAAAGAATGGGCCGATGAACGCTGACCTCGACGCCGACCTCCCCTCACGCGCAGCCGCACTGGTGTCCCGCAGCCTCGTGTGGGACAACCATGCCTGCATGCCACTGCGCCCGCACGCCCCCGCGTTCTTGCCGCAGCTCGAACGGTACCGGACGACGGGCACGAACGTCGTCATGCTGAACGTCGGGTTCGGCGATCAAGGTATTGAAGAGCACATCCGCATGTTGGCCAGCATGCGCGAATGGCTCACGACCCACAGCGAGCGGTACCGGCTGATCGAGACTGTCGATGACATCCATTCGGCGCGCGCGGCGGGCCAGTTGGCTGTGGGCTTCGACATCGAGGGCGCCAATGCAATCGCTGATCAGGTGAGCATGGTCCGCTTGTACCGCGACCTGGGCGTACGTTGGATGCTGATCGCCTACAACCGAAACAATCGTGCGGGTGGCGGCTGCCAGGATGAGGACAGCGGACTGACCGAGTTCGGCCGCCGAATGATCGATGCGATGGAGGAGGTGGGCATGGTGCTGTGCTGCACCCACTCGGGCTATCGCACTGCGCTCGAAGCAATGGCGTACGCCCGAGGCCCGACGATCTTCTCGCACTCCAATGCGCGCGCGCTGAAGGACCATCCGCGCAACATCGGCGACGAGCTGATTCGGGCCTGCGCGGCGAAGGGCGGCGTGGTCGGAATCAACGGGATCGATCTGTTCCTCAACGACAGCCATGAAGCCTCGGGTCGCGCGGTTGCCGAGCATGTGGACCATGTCGCGCAACTGGTCGGTGTCGAGCATGTCGGCCTCGGCCTCGACTATGTTTTCGACCAGCAAGAACTCGACGACTATCTTGAGAACATGAAGCTCACCTTCCCGGCCAGCCTCGGCTACCAGGCGGGGATCAACATGATGGCGCCAGAAGCCATTCCTGGGACAGTCGAAGCGCTTTTGAGGCGCGGCTATCGCGACGCGCACATCGAGGCGATCCTCGGCGGCAACTGGATGCGAATTGCGCGACAGGTGTGGAAGTCCTGACGGGGCGCAGCCGCGCCTGCGTTTGATCAGACCCCGGCGACCGCTCGCCGAGTCTCCAGCGGCGTTTCGCCAAACGCACGCCGATATGCGGTACTGAAGCTTGAGTGGTGCTCGTACCCGCAGTCGAGCGCCACGTCGAGCAGCGAGATGCGGGTGTTCTGGAGCAGGCGCCTGGCACGCGCCATCTTCGTGGCAATCGCGTATTCGCGCGGAGACATGCCGTAGCGGAGCTTGAAGACCGATATCAGGCGGCCGGTGCTCACCTGCAGGCGCGCGGCGAGATCAGCGACCTCCGGACAGGCCTCCGGATCGGACATCGCGGCATGCACGACGGCAGCGAGGCTGTCATCATCCTGCCGCGGACCGCCGTCGACCCGGGAGACGCCGTCCGGCTCCATGACCGGGCCGGCCAGCAGATGACACAGCAGCTCGCCGACCTTGCTCCGCAAGTACAGTCGTCGACGCGAGCCGCTGAACGAGGTCCACAGGATCGCCTGCGCAGCGCGCGTGGCCGGCAGGTTCATGCTACTCACGGCAATGCGCGGCGCGCGGTCGGCACGGCTTACTCTGGGGCTGGCGGATTCGATCCAACCGCGTGCTTCCGCTGGGTCCAGCCCGAAATCGCTCATCGCCTCGTCGTCATCGAAAAGCACCGACACGCCCTGGGTGCGCGTGCCGGGCAAGGAGTGGCGGCAGATCAGCGCGTCGCCCGAGCAGGCGGTGGCGACCGTACAGCCCTCGGTGTAGACGACCCGCCTGTGCGGCGCCAGCGGCGTTCCGAGCATGGCGGCGCCGCGCAAGAGTGTGGAGAAGATCATCGCGTGCTCCTCGCGATGCCACGCAAACTCTGACACGTTCAGTTCCAGGTCGCCGTAGCTGAGCCAGACGCCGCGTGCCAACTTGACATACGCCATATCGCCCCGGGCCTGCGTGTCGCGGCCATGCCAAGAGAGCGACTCGGCATCGAATCCGGGCTCGAAGCCCAAAGCGTGGCCCGAGTGCAACGCGCCATCGAGCGTCCGACTCAGCGAAGAGGCGCCGGCGGGCGGGGCCATCAGCAAGGCGGAGAAGTCAGTCTGGCGCAGCAGGGCGCTGCTCTGTAGCGTGCTCGTATCCATTTCGCTTGCTTCCTTCGTGATTACCCCATGGCGCCTAAGCAGTCCTAGAATACTCCAAAAAAGACATGACTGTATGTTTAAAAATTCGTACACCTCATCAACCGGACATCAGCATGCTGTCACCGATCACCAAGAACGGCTCCCGGATGGCCTTGCACCCGCTCGCCGTCGCTGCCCTGGCCACACTGGCCGGTGCGACGCAGGCGCAAACGGCGGCAGCGCCGGCGGCATCTGCCTCCGCACCGACGGCGACCATCCAGTCGCTCGAAACCGTCGTCGTCACCGCGAACCGGCGACGTGAGCGCGCAAGCGACGTGGCCGGCAGCGTGGCCGTGCTGGGCAGCGCGCAGCTCGAACGGATCAACGCCACCTCACTGCAGGACTTGGCCGGCTATGTCCCTGGGTTGCAGGTTACCGGCGACAACCCGGGGATGAAGCGCCAGACGATCCGTGGCATCACGACCGGGACCTTGCAGAACGGTGCCTCGGTCGCGTCCTACCTTGACGAGGCGCCGATCAGCCTGAGCACCAGTGTGGTGGGAGGCGCCGTATTGAGCCCCGATATCGACCCGCTGGACCTCGAACGAATCGAGGTACTCAAGGGTCCGCAGGGCTCGCTCTACGGTGCCAGTGCACTCGGTGGATTGATCAAGTACGTGACCGTCACTCCCGACCTCAAAGAGCTCGAGGGGCGAGCCGAGCTCAGCTACAGCGCGGTTCGCGGCGGCGGCAACGGCCTTGGCATGCGGGCTGCGATCAACGTGCCGATCAGCCGTGACCTTCTGGCGGTCCGTGTCAGCGCCTATTCGCGCAAAGACCCGGGTTACGTGGACGACACCCTCCGTCATCAGAAGGATGTGAATAGCTTCCGCAACGAAGGTGCCCGTGTGACGGCATACCTGAAGCCGAATGCCCGCTTCGACGCCAAGCTGATGCTGGACACGCAGACGATCAAGTCCGACGACGCGGCCACGCCCCAATACGATGCAGCCACGCTGGAGCCTCCTTTTGGCAGGTACGGCGCCAGGAACGTGCTGGCGCAGCCGATGAAGAACCGCTACGACCGCGGTGCGCTGACCTTGAATTACGACCTCGGTTTTGCGACGCTGCTGTCGGTGACTAGCAGCATGCGTCACAACACCGACCTCACAGCGGACGCCTCGCGCTACCTCGCCTTCCTCGACGCCGCCACGGCGGGCGCCTACGCCGCGGCCGGTCTGCCGGTGACGGCGCTCGGCATCACGGCGGCCACGTCGATCAATTCGAACACGACGGACAAGAAGGTCCAGGAGTTCCGGTTGACTTCGCCCAGCGGCCAGAAGCTCGAATGGCTGGCCGGCCTGTTTTTCCAGAAGGAGACCGGGCTTGGCGCCATCAATTACGACGCCTACACCGGCACCAACCTGAGCACCCCGGCTGTGCCGGGCTATGTGCATGGGATCATCAACAACACGCTGCGTGAATCGGCGGCCTACGCGAATGCGACGTATCACTTCAGCCAAAGCTTCGACGTGCAGGCCGGTCTGCGGTACGCGCAGCTGACGCAGGACTACGATTCGACCGTCCAGATCTACAACTATCTGACGGGTCGACCGGAAGGCGTTCCAGGAACACCGGCAAGCACTTCGCAGAACAAGTCGACCTGGATGCTATCGCCGCGGTGGAAGCTGGACCTCAATCACATGGTCTATGCGCGCGCCGCTTCCGGCTATCGCCCGGGCGGGCCGAACACCCCACCGCTCGCCGGTACTCAGAAGCCACCGTTCAGTTCGGATTCGATCGTCAACTACGAGGTCGGCTACAAGGGCGTCTTCCCTGCGGCCAAGGCAGACCTGACGGCGGCGCTGTTCCGCATCGACTGGAAAGACATTCAGCTGACCGCCACCGATCCGACCTACGGTTTCGCTTACTACACAAACGGCGGCAAGGCCCACACGCAGGGCATCGAGCTTGAGGGCAATTGGCGCCCCGCGGCCGGGCTTCGCTTGGGAGCGAACCTGACGGCGATGCAAGCCAGGCTCGATCAGGCCGTGCCTGAGATCGGTGGTCTGCCGGGCGACAACATTCCCTATACGCCGAAGTTCTCGGCCGGACTGATGGCGGATTACTCCTGGGCGTTTGGCGTCGGCCAAATTGCCGTCGGCGCGAGCCTGGTCCACACCGGCGAACGGAACATCGGGTTCTCGCACCAGGCAATCACGCCACTGGCCCCCGGTCTCGTCGTGCCGACCTTGCCAGCCTATGAGCAGCTCGACCTGCGCGCCTCCTACACCCGGGATAACTGGTCGCTGAACCTGTTCGTCAAGAACGCGCTCAACAAGCGTGGCCTGCTCAGCTATGCAAGTGGCGGCGTGATCACCGATTTCGCGACTGGTGCGACCTCGCCCGCCGGCGTGGCCATCACCACACCACGCACGATCGGCATCAGCCTTCGTGCGAATTTCTAGGAGTTGCTCATGACCGACCGATATCCCGTCACGATCGTCAACCATGTAGCGATTGACATCAAGGCGCCACCGGAGGCTGTTTGGCGCGCCATCCAGGAAGAGTATGTGGAGGCGAAGAAATTCCGGCAACTCGGCACCCTCCAACCGCTCGACGATCCGGCGGCTGTGCTGGGCGGTTTTCGCATGCGCCTGGAGCACGAGGGAGTGATCGACGAGCGCGAGGTCCGCTATACCGAGATCGATCATGCCGCGCGACGCCTCAGCGTCTATGCCGACTACCTGACTGTGCCGGTTGGCGGCATGGGCGTCTGGGTGACCTATCAGGCGCAAGAGGTGCCGGAGGGTACGCGTTACGCAATCGATGCGCATGCACGCCTGCACGTCGAGGTTCAGGAAGGCGGCGGGAAAGCGGACATCGCGACTGCAATCGATGCGTTGACGCACAGCTTCGACGGCTCGCTGAGGGCCTATCTCGAAAAAGTAAAGGCAGGCTTCGAAGGCGTTGCCTGATCAGCGCGATATCCTGTCGCATGCCACATAGCGATTGAAGACGATGCCCAATCTGGTCCCTAAGATACCGGCGACTGCCTGGGTTGAAACCGCGAGAGACATGCTGATCGAGCAGGGCATCGATGCCGTCAAGGTTGATCGGATCGCTCAGCGTTTAGGAGTCACGCGCGGCGGCTTTTACCACCACTTCAGCGATCACGCGGACCTGCTCGCCCGCCTGCTACGACTGTGGCAGGACACGGTGACGTTCTTGCCTGCCAATATGGTGCCGCCGACCAATCCCACGACGGCGCTTGCCGCGATCGACATCCTGGTTGAAGGCCTGATCACCGAACACGATTATTCCCCCCGCTTCGACATGGCCGTTCGAGCCTGGGCCCATGCCGACGCACAAATCGCCCGAGCCGTAGAGGATGCCGATCTAGCGAGGATCGCTAGTCTTGAGCGGATCTTCTTGGCTCTCGGATGCAAAGCAACGGAAGCCCAGATCCGAGCGCGCGTCTTTTATTTCCACCAGATCGGCTATTACGCAATCGGGGTCAAGGAGTCGTCACAGCAAAGACGCCGACAGCTCGGCAGCTACCTGCAAATCCTTTGCGGTGAACAGAACCTCATGTCGGCCCGAGATGAAGTGTCCAAGAGGAAACGGAGAGCACCATGCTGAGCAAGGGGGCGCCAGCAAGACTTGCGCCTGATCGATTGCACAGTTACTACGCCATACCCTTTAGACACGAAATACGACGAACGGTGGCCAGGCCATGGCCGCCGCCGATGATGATGACGTTGTTGTGGTGCTTGGGCTCGTTCACCTCGCGCCAGGCAGGGGCCCAATCGCTGTGCTCGCGGCGCTCGGCCGCGAACAGATTGAAGGCTGAATATCGGGTTCGCATCGGATGGGGGCGGTGATGGTTGCTGCGCTGCAAAGGTTATGCGGGGCCCCCGCTCGCGTCTTAGGCCACGGTCTGAATCTGTTGGGCCGCCAGCGCAGGCGGCCTGCTATCACCATGCGGTCTCACGGCTTGCCGGTTCCGGGTCTTGCGTCAGCAGCTCGAACCGGAAGGCGCGTGGCGGTTCCTCGGCCAGCAGGTGGCGGCAGAAGTAGTCCATCACCTTGCGCATGACGTAGCGGGTCCGCCTAGTCGTGTAGTGATTGCTGTTGGGTTGCAGCACCAGTTCCATCGGTGCGTCGGCCTCTACCGCTGCGGCGTAGAGCTGCATGATCGGGCCGACGGGACAGTTCTCGTCCAACTCCCCGGCGATCATCAGCAGAGGCCCCTTGAGCTTCTCGACCTGGAGTGTCGCGTCCATCGCGAGGTAGTTCTTCGGCCGCGCAGTCGCATCGGGCCGTTCGCCCTGACCGTCGCCGTAGTCCGGCGCGCCATGCCAGCCGGTCCAGTGATAGTCCGGATACATATTGTGCACCGAGCAGAAGGGCACACCGGCGACGCCGACCGTGAACACATCCGGAAACTCGAGCATGGCGCGGATCGCTGCGTAACCGCCGTAGGACCCGCCCTGGATGCCGACGCGGCTTGTGTCGAGCCAGGGGTGGCGTTCGCCCAACTGCTGGATCGCGGCCACGTAGTCGTCCAGGCCGATCAGGTTGAGCTTGCCCTGGCCTGCCGTCGCAAACTTGCGGCTGCGGCCCGTGGTGCCGCGTGCATCCAGTGCAATGACCGCGCTGCCGAGCGCTGCGAAGGCTGCTGGCGAGATCCACTGGCCCGGACCGGCAACGGCCGCCAGGTAGGTTCTTGGACAGCCTGCCATCAAGGGGCTGGCGTACTGCGCGACCAAGAGCGGAGCCTTGCCATCGGCGCGCATCACTGGTGGCCTGTAGAGCAGGCCGTAGATTTCGGTCTTGCCATCGGCGGCCAGCGTGACGAACTCTTCCGGCGGGACGTAGCCAGCAGCGAGCAAGCCCGAAACGTCGGCCTCCTCGATGACGGTTTCTTGCCCGTCTTCGAGGCGGACCACGACGGTCTGCGGGGCTTGGGCGACGTTCGATCGGGCGTAGACCAGGTAGTTCCCATTCGGCGACAGCTGGCTCGCGGACTCGGTGGTCTTGGAGATCGCCGAGAGTCCCCGAAAGACATCGGCATCGACGCCGACCGGCGTCAGCCGCCGCAGCCCACTGCCGTCCAGATTGATGCGGTACAGCGATCGAAGGTAGGGGTTGCCGCCTTCACGGCCCTGCGCTGTAAACAGAACACGGCCGCTTTGCGAATCTACGTCGATCAGGTCGCGCACCAGCCATTCGCCCTCGGTCACGGCGTTCAGAAGCCGGCCGGAATTGCCATCGTAGAGGTAAAGATGGCCCCACCCGGAGCGATGGCTGAACCAGAGCACCTGATCCATATTCCCGACCACGGCGACGCCGATCGAGCCGTATGAGGAGGTATTGAGCTCGACACGCGGCTCGTCGGCTTCAGACAGCACCACGCGAGACTTGCCCGTGGTCAGATCGATGTCAAGCAGGTAGGCCGCTCGCTGGTCCGCACCGAACATCACGGCCCAGGCGTGGCTTCTGTCTGGGCTCCACATCCATTCGCGGATGGCCTCCCAATCCTGATGCAGATGCAGCTGATCCTCGGGCAGTTGCAGGGGCGTCAACGCCAGGCTGTCCATATCGAGACAGAACCAGCGAATGGTCGGCGGGCGCTCTCCGGTGAGTGGTATACGCGGCAGATGCACCTTGGGACGAAAGCTCCCATCCTGCGGGGCCGTTTCGAGGAGCGGGTACGGCTCGACGTGGCGTTGATCGATCCGCCAGACGATCGCCTTGCTACTGTCGGGTGCCCACACCACGCCTGCGGGCGTGCCCTGGGCGTCCACGCGGCTTCGCGGAACAAATCCGCCTTTGTAGTTGCCGTGATAGATCGCGTAGCCATCGTTTTCCGAGCCATCTGTCGTGACCTGCCGGGCCTCCATGCCCGCTTCGGCAAGCCACAGATTGCCGTCGTGCTGGCTCAAGAGCCGGCGCCCGTCCGGCGATCGTGACGGACCCTTCGATGACTCGACGTCGCCGGTTCTCCTGAGTTCGCCTGTGGACATGCGGTAGTCGAACCGGCTCTTCTCGAACGAAAACTCGAGGCCGTCGCTATCCAGGCGTTTCACATCGATCGCCAGCTTGGACGCCTCCACGACATGGCCTTGCGCCTTCAAGGCCTCGGCCAGCTTCGGGTGATCGAAGGCAGGCCGATGCGTGTCTCCTTGTGCATCGAAGACGACCCATTCATGTCCGTCGCCGGCTTCGCGTCGGTACCAGCATTCGTTGGTCCGGGCGATCCATCGAACCGTCAGTGCCGCATTGCGAACCTTGGGGAGGCCCACTGGAAGAAGCAGTTTTTCGGCGGCTGCGTAGCGCTCGTGCATGTTCAAGGCAAGCTCCTCACGGCCCAGGCCTCAGGCCTTGAGGCCCAGCTGGTCGATGAGAAAGGCCAGCCAGTCGCTGCCCTGCGCGCGCTGTCCCGCTACATCCGCTGCCCCGTGACCCGCGCCTTCGCGCACGCGCATCAGGATCGGGTGCGGGCTGGAATTGGCCGGCTGCATCCGCGCCGCCATCTTTCGCACGTGCCAGGGCGGGCAACGAACGTCCTGCCGGCCGGCATCGAGCAGCAAGGCCGGATAGGCCACGCCATCCTGGACGTTTTGGTAAGGGCTCCAGGCATTGATGATTTCGGACATCTCGGGATCGTGGGGATCACCGTAGTCCAGCGTCGCGGCCATGCAGATGGCGTCGCGAGCGCGCGCCAGCACGTCGGTGATGGGCACCTGGGAGATGCTGGCGCGGTACAGGTCGGGCCGCTGAACCACGACTGCAGCCGCCATCACACCGCCGTTCGAGCCGCCCAGGACGCCGAGCTGCGCCGCAGTGCCAATGCCTCGCGCGATCACATCCTCGGCAATGGCGTGTACGTCATTGAAGGTGTTCTGCTTGTGCTTTAGCCGACCCTGGTGCCACATGTCAGGACCCAGCTCGCCGCCTCCGCGCAGGTGCATCAGCACCAGCACGCCACCGGCCTTGATCCAGCCTGCCAGGTAGCTGCCGGGCCAGCCGGGAATCAGGGCGGCCTGGAAGCCACCGTATCCATACATGGCCACGGCTTGGGGCTTGCTGAGGTCCACATCAGCTCGTGCGATGACGTGGTACAGAACGCGCGCACCGTCGGCGCTCGCGGCGCTGTGGCTTTGAATCTGCGCATCAATGTCCACCAGGGGCTGGGTCAGGGCCTCGACCTCGAAGGTGTGGACGTTGGCGCGATAGAGCGCTGCAGAACGCGCAGGGGACGAGAAGGGAAACAGCACCTCGCCCTTGGCGCCCCGGGAGAACATGTCCATCATGTTGAAGAGGGCGAACTGCTGGATCGAAATCGAGCCCCGGTCCGGCAGCGGCACTTCGCCCTTGAGCCGGCCTTCCACGTCGAAAACCCGCATCCGCGACCAGGTGTCCACGAGGTCGACCAGCACCAGAAGTCCGTCCACGACCAGCAGCGTGGCCAAGACGTCGTCCGAGCCTGGAATCAGTTCCTTCCATGTGCTGCGTTTTTTGGGCGTGGCCAGGGGGATCGCGACCAGGCGCCCGCGAGGTGCGCCCTCGTTGGTCACCGCGTAGAAGTGGTCACCGATGATGTCGCCGCGGAACTGGGCGCTTTCGCCCTGGAGGAAGGGCCGCCAGCCCTTGTTCGCCGTCTCGTCGCGCAGGCAGTCGGGGCGCGGATTCAGGTGATCCGCGGTCAGGATCGAGTGTTTGCCGTCTGCTGATGTCTTGACCCACATCTCGTCGGCTGTGACCTTGTAGTCCTCGGGCCGAGTGCTCGTCTCCTGGCCCAGCATGTGGCGATAGACCCTCGATCCAGACGCCATGGCCGCCGGGTCGCGCGCCGTGATATAGAAGCCGCTGCTGTCCGGAAGCCAGGCGGCGAAAAAGGCGTAGGTCTGAGGGATCTGGTCCATCAGAACCTCGCCGGTGTCGACGTCGAACACGCGCAGCTCGGCCAACTCGCGTCCATCGACGCCGAAGCCGATCACGGCCTTGCGACCGTCCGGGGACGGGACGAAGACGTCGACGCTGAGAAGGTGACCGTTCGACAAGGTCTCGAGATCCACGATGCAGTGCCAGGGGCCATCGACCGCCCCGGCGACCTCCACCACCTGCATCGCACGTCCTGCCGGGGTGCGCTTGCGAAACCAGCGGCCGCCACTGAAGATGGGAAAGTCAGCCTCGATGCGCGGCATCGAATCCATGATGGCTGTCGCGCGCTGGCTTGCAGGATTTGCCTTGAACCAGGCTTGCGTCAACTGATCCTGCTCCGCCTGCCATGCAAGTGCCTCTGGGCTCTCTTCTTCCAGCCATTGATACGGGTCGACGTAGCTGATGCGACCGAAGGTGACGGTCTTGGGATCGGCGTGGGCGATGGGATATTTCATGGGGTCTCTCGTGAAGGTGAAGTCTGCGATTCGGTGGCTGAACCTTAGCGACCTTCCCCGAGGGAAACTTTTGCCCGCGGCACGATGATTTCGCCTTTACGCCCTGGCCTTACGCCCATGTTTTCGCGCCCGCTCCAGATTGCCCTCGCCGCAAAGGATGCGCACATAGGTCTGGAGGTGGCTGACCCGTTGCTGGCGCGTCTCCTCCAGGCCAGTGGCGTAGTAGCCAATCTGGTGGAAATAGAAAACTCTTGCCCGCACGAGAGACTCCTCGGCGTCGCAGCCGAGCGCCAGGAAGACGTTTTCGAGGGCCGCCAGGCGGCGCAGGTCGGATCGCTGCACGGAGCGATCAATCTTCGGATCGGCGTGTGCCCAAGCGCGCACCGCCATGTCGAAGCGGGGGTCGTAGCGCTGCTCGGCCACCAGGTGCGCAACGAGCGCATCGATCGCCTCCAGCGCCTGAGCCGCCGTCACAGGCTTCAGCTCGGTGGGCACGAACTCGACGTTGGTCTCCCAATCCGCTAGCAAGCGTTCGAGCAGATCGCCGCGGTCGGCGAAGTGGTGATAGAAACCGCCGCGGGTGACGCCGATGCGCTGGGCCAAACGGTCAACCTTGACGGCGTCGATGCCGTCTTCGATCAGTGTGAGACGCGCCGTTGCCAGCCATTGCTCGGCCGAAACCTTGGGGACCAGGTTTGCCACTTGCTCAATGCTCCGCGCGCGCGCCTTCGCGGCTGGCGTACTCGCGTGGCGACACGCCCATGGCATGACGAAACGCGGTGGTGAAGCTGCTCTGGTGCTGGTAGCCCACCGCTTCAGCCACCTGGCCGACCGTCATGCGGCCATCGGCGATCAGCGAGCGCGCACGCTCCATCCGGCGTTCCAGTGCGTAGCTCTGGGGCGTGGTGCCGAAGCGGTCACGGAATAGCCGATTGAGCTTGTTCTTGTTGGTGCCCAACTCCCTCGCCAGCGCTATCAGCGTCGGCGGATTTGTGCAGCGCTCAAGCAGGGCGTGGCGGGCGGCTGCGAGCAGATCGGCGTCGCGTTTGAGCAGGCCGGGCGTATGGTTGCCCCCCAGGCGAGCCGACCATCCGGCCATCATCAGTACGGTGAGTTCGATGGCACGCGAGCCCATCTGAATGTTGCGCAGTTTGCCTGGCAGCCGGCTGTGGCGAAGGTCGTAAAGCAGGGACTGGATTTCCGGACTCAAGGGCATCGACAGCAGTTGTTCAGCGGCCAGCACGGGCGACTCGCCGATACGGGACAGCGACTCCGGCACGTCGTCACAGGCGAGTGCCACGAGCACTCGCGGTTGAATCAGAACGGTCATGCTTTGCTGCCGCACGCCCGCGGCGATGTCGACCTCTAGCTTCGTACCCTGGGGAATCTGCGTCACCGTCACCGCGGGAGCGCGGCATTGCCACGTCACGCCGCCGTCGGTTGTGTAGCGGCAGTCACCGCTGCTTGATGCGCGTATCAGCAGCGCATCGCTGACGACTTCCAGCCTTAGGTGTCGCGGCAGCTGAAACTCGGCATCGGTGACCGTGACCATCACGTTGTCGGACCGCCAGGTGCGCATGAACCCCGTGCCCAGGCCACTGCGAGCGAGATCGTGTTCGTCGCCAATGTCCGGCATTCCGTGGTGATTGCCAGGCGGGACGCGCAGGGGACGGACCAGGGAAGCGGCTTCAGGCATCGACGGCCTCGCAATCAAAAAGTACAGTGCTGTTTAATTTGAATGATCAGCAGACCGGCGTCGATCCGGGTTTTCCATGACATGGGGCGCTGAAGCTCCAAACAGCTGGAGTACACAGCGCCCCGCGGGCTGTCAGCGGCCCATCGCGTAGTGCAGTTCCAAGCCGAATGTGCGCGGGCGCAGGCGGACGGCGTAGATGTCAGTCAGGGTGGCCGACAGAGGCTGGATCTTGCGGGCAGAGACCGCTCCGTGATCGTTGCTCAGGTTGTCGCCATACAGCGTCACGGTCCACGGCCCCTTGTCAAAGGCCAGGCGCGCGCCAGCGTTCAGGATGGCGTCCCCTGGGACAGAGGCCTGCCCGGTGTGTGATTCCCGAGGGCTGCTGCGCACCAGCGACAGGCGGCCGTTCGTGCTCCAACCCGCCACGACGCCAAAGCGATAGTCCGCGGCACCGTTCAGCTGGGTTCGGGGAATCTCATCGACGCGCCCGCCCGAGGTGATCCCGGTGCCAGTCACCGTGGTCGTCCAGTGGGCGTCCGTGTAGACGGCCGCCAGTGTCAGCGCCAAGTCGGGTGTTGCCTGGAATGCCGCGCTAAGCTCCAGGCCATTGGTCCTGGATCCCCCGGCATTGATCAGGCCACTCAAGCCGGTCGTGCTGATTGGCACGCTGACCATGATGTCCTTCCACTTGGTGGTGTAGACCGCCGCTTCAAAGGCCAGGCGGCGATCCAGCAGCGAAAGCTTGGTGCCGAGCTCATAGGTCACGACGGAGTCAGGCTGTATCGCGTCCGGGAAGGTGAGGCCGAACATCTGGCCAAGCGTGATCGAGTTGGCGGTCTGGAACTGCCCGCCACGGAAGCCGGTCGAACGGCTTGCGTAGACCTGGGTGTCACGGTTCGGCTTCCAGGCCAGGGACAGACGGGTGTCGAAGCTCGATGAGTTGGCCGTTCGCGCTGGCCCCGTCGAGACACCGGCGTTGGATTCCACATGCGTCTGCTTGTCGCGGAACTTGCGTGCGCCGGCCGTCAACTCGAACTCCTTGATCAGCGAATACGACACTTCGCCAAATACCGAGGTCGTTTTCGATCCGGTATCGGACAGGGAATTGAGCTGAAAGACAGGGCTGTCAATCAGGACCGAGTCCACACGGTCGGCGTTCCGCGCATAGAGTCCGGCGGTCCAGCGCAGGGGCGAGTTGGCGGCTGAAGAAAGGCGCAGTTCATGTGAGGTCACGCCAATGTCGGTGGCGACCGTGCTCGTGCCACCGAGCAAGGCGCCGGTCAGCGGGATCGAGATCTTGTTGTGTGAGTAGCTGTAGAAGACGCTCACGGCATCGAAGTCATAGCCCACGCTCAGGCCACTCAGCGCGTAGGTGGTGTTGCCCACTAGGCCGCCGGTCTGCGTGAGATAGCCTGTATCCCCACCGTAGTTGGACTTGCCAAAGTCGTTGTCGTACTTCATGTAGCTGGCATCAACGCGCAGCCGATCGGTGGGCTCCCACCGCGCGCGCAACCGTACGGTGTCGATGCGCTGGCCATTGGTGTCCTTCTCTCCGGTCGCCAAATCGTCAAGCCAGCCACCAAGCTTCTCATGCGTACCGTTCAAGCGCAGAGCAAAGGTGTCGCCGATGGGCAGATTGGCCATCACCTTCGCGCTGGAGGAGCTGGCGCCGCCGGCCGTTTGCGCCAGGCCTCCCTGAGCGGCAAAGCCAAACTGGCCCAAGCGCGGCGCATTGGTGAGGATGCGCACCGTGCCGCCCATCGAACCCTCGCCGAACAGCGTGCCCTGTGGACCACGCAGCACCTCGATGCGATCCAAGTCCCAAGACCGCACGTCCGGCGCAATCGGTGTGGTGATGGCCGTGAAGGGAAGCTCGTCCAGGTAATAGCCTGTCACGTTGCTGCCCTGGTTGGCGCTCACGCCACGGATCGCGATGCCGCTGCTGTAGCCCGAGCCAGTGTCGACTTGCGAAACACCCGGCACGCCTTGAAGCGCGTCCAGGGCGCTGCCCAAGCCCTGCTTGCGCAGGCTATCGCCAGTCAGGGCCGACATGGCGATCGGCACATCGAACATGCGCTCGTTGGTCTTGCGAGCGGTGACCACCATCGTGTCCAACTGGCTGACGGCAGTGCGGTTTGCTCGGCGCAGCGTGACGCCTTCAGCGCTTTCAAGCACTTCGATATCGCTCCCCTCCAGCATGCGCTGCAAGGCCAAGCGTGGCGACAGCGTGCCGTTGACAGGCCGGCTCTTCAGATCGGCGAGCAGCTCGGGCGCCGCATCAATGCGCAGGCCCGTGAGCTCGCTCAAGCGCGTGACGGCTTGCGCGGCGGCCTGGCCTGGAATGTTGATCGTCTGAGCAGTCTGTGCCAGGGCGCCCGATGTGGCGAGGGACAGGACGACAGCGGCGATCGGTTTCATATTGCGTCTCATCGAGAGGGCCTCCTGGGCACGTGGAACTGTGTTGCTTACGCTGCCTAGATTAGGCTCGGCCGCATTTGCGGTCTTCGGCAGGCCGCACGACTTTTTAGGCCATCGCAGCAGTTGCTGCGGCCGATTCCAGCAGCTGGACGGCTTGCTCAGTTTCCCGATGCGCTGCTGGCCGAGGCGAGCGCGGACTCCTCTTCCTTGATCGCTGCCAACAGGCGGCGCGAAGGCTCGATGGAGGCTCGCATCAGCACCACCGCCAGCAGCATGCAGGGCGCACTCGCCAGTGCGACTGCAATCAAGAGGCCGTCCGGCCGATCGCCCAAGGCCCCCGACAGATAGCCGACGACGACAGGGCCGGCCGCAGTGCAGGTCGTCGTCACCACGCCGGCGACTGCGATCATGCGAGTCCGCAAGCCGGCGGGCGCAACTTCCTGCCACAGACCTGGCAGCAGTGCGAAGAAGGCCATCGCCGCCGCCATCATGATGCCGGTCGCCGCATAGACCATGAAGGGCGTCTGGGCCACCCCCAGCAGAGCCGCGGCTAGCGTGGACACGGCGGCCAGGTACTGCCCGATCTGCAGGCCCAGGATGCCGGGATAGCGACGGGCCCACAGCCGCGCGGCGATGCCGGCCAGCACGATGCCGGCCAAGGCGCCTGCACCGTACACGGCACCCAGGCTGACGCCGACATCGCCGGGGTCCATGCCGAACCTACGCCCCATCGCGGGGGCAAGCCACGCGGAGATCGGCGCGAATGCCGCCGAGGCCGAGCCGGCTGCGCAGAACAAGGCAAGGAGCGTGCGCCAATGCGCACGCAGGTAGGGCAGGAACTCGGGCGCTCGATGAACCGGGCCATCATCGCTTTGCCTAGCCTTCGCAGCGCGTGGCAGCGGCCGGCCGTGCTCGGCCCGTATCAACATCACCACGGCCGCGAGCACGGCACCCGGCAGCGCAGCCGCCAGGAAGGCCAAACGCCAGGGCTCCATGCCCTGGGCCCAATCGGGAAGCGAGCCCGCCGATGCCGAGATCATCTTGAACCCCAGCCCAGCCAGCCCCATGCCGAGCGCCGCACCGATCAGCGCGGCGGCGAAATAGATCAGGTTCGCCTTGGCGCGCTGCGCCCCGGCGAACATGCTGGGAATCATCGAGAAGACAATGGGCCCGAGGCCGGCCTCGGCGATGGCCAGACCTATCGTGCCGAGCAGCAGATGATTGAAGTCCTGCGCGAAGCCGCGTGCGGCGGTGGCCGCAGACCAGGCGAGGATGCACAGCGCCAGGACGAGGCGGCGGTCGAACCTGTCGGCCAGCCAGGCCAGGGGCACGCCGGCAAACGCCCCGACCAGGGTCAGACCCAGACCCTGCATCAGGCCGATCTGAATGTCACTCAGCTTGAAAGCCAGGCGTATCGGCTCGATCGCGATTGTCAGGATCTGCCGGTCGATCGCGGCGAAGACTGTCACGGCAACCAGCACGCCGAGTGCGAACCAAGCAGACCAGGCCGCGGCCGTCGGCGCAATCGTCGTCGACGCGTCAGCTGCCACGCGAGGGGAAGTCTCAAAGCTCATGGCGCGGGACACGCCGAGGGAGCGTGGTTTGTTGAAGGAAGGTAGGCTGAACGGTAAGGCGCCGAGCGTCGGGTGTTTTTGGAGATCGAATCACTTATTTAGGCGCATTGCCCGTACTGGGCTTTGTCTTGGGGCAATGGCAGCGTGACCTCCAATGCAGCACGATGGCGTCGATAGTCCTTGGGTGGGACCGCGGAACGAATCGCCTAAATGTGAGTTTAGGCGCTCCGTCGGCGGCCCAAAGCAGCCTATGACTTCCAGACTTGCAGGGCCACACGCATCCAGTTGCCGCCCAGCACGGCCGCGATGTCCGCTTCGCTGTAATTCATCCCGAGCAGGGCTTCGACAACATGGGGGATCTGCTCCGGCGGCACCATGCCGAGGCCCGAGTCATAGCCGAGGCCGTCCGGGAAGGTGGCTTTCATCTGCGCCAGGTAGTCGTCGAGTTCCTGCTGGTCGTAGACGTAGTCAAGGCCAAGGCCAACGTGCTCGACGCCGACCAGTTGTGCAACATAGTCCACATGGCGCGCGACGGCTGCGCCGGATAGGTCCTTGCTGTCGTTCAGGAACAGCTCGATGCCGTTGATGCCGACCACGCCGCCCTTGGCCGCGCAGAGCTTGATCAGCTCATCGGGGAGGTTCCGCGGATGATCCTTCAACGCGCGCACGTTGGAGTGAGAAAAGATCGTCGGGCCGCTTGCATACGCCATGGCCTCGCGGGCAGTCTTCGCACCGGAATGGGTGCAGCAAAGCACCATGCCGACTTCCTCCATCGCATCGATCATCCGCCGGCCGAAGTCGGTCAGCCCGCCGTCCTCATCCTGGCAGCCGCCGCCGGCCCGGTTGTTGCGGTTGTAGGCGATCAGCATCCAGCGCACACCGAGGTCGTGATACAGGCGCACCAGGCTGATCTGGTCGGCAATGGCATTCGCGCCTTCGATGTCGAAGCCGACGGCCAACTGGCCCGCAGCACGCGCCTTCTCGATGTCATCGAAGTGCCGGATCAGGCGGTAGTGGTCCGAATGGCGATGCAACCAATCCCGCATGCTCGCAATCGCACGGAGGTGTTCTTCTACGCCCTGCTCGCCGAAGCCGATATTGAGCATGACCACGTCGGCGCCAGCGGCGCGGTGCCTGGCCAATTGCGGCAGGAAGCTCTCGTCATGCGGGCGCAGTGGCATGCAGGCGTGGTTGTCCCAGACCAGGCTGCGGGTGAGGAGTTCCCGCGCTTGGCGAGAAACTTCGGGATTCGCTTGATCACTTGCTTTCATCGGTTCACTCCGTGAGGCCTGCTGTGAAGCCGAAGGCCAAGGCGATCACGATAGGGCGGAACGCCGGTCGTCGTTTAGGGCAGGGAAGGAAAGAGTTTGGACGTGGGCACCGCCACGGCGCAAGATGCCTGCAGCGTTGTCTTCAAGTGACCCCGGCTCAGCGCTGGAACGTATCTGGACACCCGCTGAGCAGGCGTTTCGGGAGGTGGCTCTTTCGGCATGGCGTTCGACCAGCAGTGCTGGCCGCAAGGCACTCCGAGAGCAGATGAGGGGTGCTGTCCTGGTCAAGGATGATTGACGCTTGGTGATCAGTCAGAACGCACGCATTGCCGGCATCACTGGCTACGAGTCTGTTGAACCATGCGTAGTTGGCCAGGCCCTTAAGCCTCAAACCCCTCAAACCATGTCTCCGCCCCTGCCAGAGTCGGTATGCTTGATTTCATTGAACTGCTGCTCGGCTGCGCCAAGTTGAGCCAGCACGGCATCGAAGGCCGGCGGCGCCGTAAGGAACATGGCGGACATCTGGGCGTAGTCGCGGGCGAGCGCGATGCGTCGAGTGTCGGTGGGAAGCAGCCGGAAAGTTCCTGGTATGGCTAGGTCGTAACGTGCCCACTGTCGCGCGAACACTCGGCTCTTCCACTCGACCACCCTGGCGCATAGAGCATGGTCAGAGAGCATCGCCTGCGCGTTTGGCTGTTCAAGCAGCCTTGCCATGTCTGCGCAGTGACGTGCGTAGCGATCGGGTGTGGTTTGGTCCTGCGGCCGATGGTGGTCGGCATGCAGGATTGTGGCCTTCTCCCAAAAGGTCCGCGAGAGCTCAAGTGCAGTGACATTGCATTGCCAATCGGGGAATGCGGCCGGGAAATCGTCGACGACCCATGCACGGACGGAGTGTTGCTCCGTCGGGCGCTGATCGGTAAGAGATCCAAGCTCTAGCTTTACTTCACGCCGAAGGTATTCGAATCCGTTCTTTTCCGCGGACGGATATTCGAGGTGCACCACCGGAGAACGGGCGACTGGATCGTCCTCATAGCGCAGCCATGACGCCCCATCACCGCGGAACCCCAAATGCTCGGCAATCGCAGCCTCAAGGCGAGGCATCAGAAATGCCTGAGTCCGCTCGCTGCATTGAATCTGCATGTGTGCGAGTGCGGCATCTCGCCGCGTCCGACTGTTCAACGCCTCGAATGCAGCCTCGTCTGCGCCGACAAAAGCCGGAGACATCGACAGATAAATGTCTTCCGAGAATCGGTCAATGACACCATAGACCTTCGATAGAGAGGTGCCCCCTTTGAAAACCAGATGCGGCGCAAGCTCGGGGTCCGCGAACAAAAGGCCCAACAGCCAGCAGACCCAAAAATCCTTCTCGATCATCACGCTGGATGCTGCCATCTGCGTTGCCGTTTGTGCGAAGGCAAGGGCGCGGCGCTCGGCCGGCAGGGCCACGAACTGAGAGGCAAGCTTTGAGCTCAGGGTATCAGTTGACAGCAATAGCTCGGAGTGCGGGTCGCATCCAACCTGGGGCGAGCGCGAGATCCTCCAAAAGCAAGCAGCGCTCGGCCGCTGGGAGCCTGATGCGCAACTGATCGATGCGCTGTGGCGTCACGTGTTCTGGCCCCAAGCTGCGCAGCGCTTGGATGACGAGCCCGCTGGTTCGCCCTGCAGTAGCCATCTGCCGTGGTGTTGTCCGCTTTAGCGCGATCTGCATCGGGCCTGCCTTGACCGTGCGGCTCGTCCCGTCCGTCAGGAATTCCACTCGTGCGGGCACTTGATCGGAAAGCCCGAGGAGGTTTGCGGCGTAGGCCCGGTGGGCAATAGACGCAACCGATCCTTGCCAGATAGTGCGGCGACAACAGCATCCACCGAAGGCCACAAATCTCCGAGGAGCGGATCTGAGCGCGGTTTGTCGTAGAGGCCTCGTGACAGGCGACGGAGGCCGCCTCGGGCTACAAGTCGTTGTAGTGCCTTGTCTATTGCAGCGCGGCCGCCAAGGCTTGTGAACAGTGCGGGTGTGAAGACTGTGCCTTGCTGCGAGCACTGCACCTGGCGAGATATGGCTGCGTCGACGCTTGACTCACCGACGCGCCGGGACTTGATCTCGGTCGTCAGCGAAGCAGGGTGCTGCAGACTGGTTGTGTTCATGTCCTAAAAATAGCGCGTTTTTCGGACAATTGCTCCATGCTCAGGGCGCGTGGAGGTCAATTGTTGGATCTGTGATGCCCCTCTGAAAGACCGATGCTCATGTGCCAGACGCTGATCATGTTCGCCGCTGCGCGCACAGCTGCCGACATGTCAGGACTGCACAATGTGTCAGTCCGGTGAGTTTGCGATTACTCACTGTGGATGGGCAGGCCCTGCAGGCCATCGGTGTCGAACGTGCCGCGGCGCAGAAGCGCGTATCAACAAGGCCAGCGCTGCCGCGAGCCGGTTGCTCACCCAGAGGCGGGGAGAGGTTCGGGGAGAACAGCTCAGGGTGCGTAGCGCCTAGAGCCCAGCCCTTGGAATAGAACACGATGGCATCGCCTATGCGCTTCTCGCTCATAGTCCAGGCTGCCTGTCCCGGCATTCGGCGATGAACCAATAGAGAAGGAGACGCCGCGGCGCACCTGACCGTTCTGGCGCCAGCGCAACGGTCGTAATGACGGAGCGAAGTCGTTAGGGTGCGCCTCTCCGTCAGTTCGCGCACTCTTCGGTCAATGCTTTGTCTTCTTTGGCCGGCTTGGTGCCGCATCGGTGGGGCCGCAAACCTTTTTTGATTTGCTAACTGATCCGTCATTGCAGATGAAGTTTCCACCCTGGCAATGCGAGATGCCGCCCTTCTTTCCAGAGCAGGGCTTGTTGGCGGCTGAAGCCGAAAAGCTTGCGAGCATCAAAGCGGGAACCGCCAAGAAAATGACGAATCGTGTCACACCATTTCTCCAAAGCCTATTCGTTGAATAGTATGGAGGACATGTTCGCTTGGCCACTAGGGCATTGCACTTAGCGAAGCAGTTTGACCGGCATCAAATCGGCATCAAGTTGGTGTCCGATCAAAACTTCGGTCGACGTCGCGATTGTGAAAGCCGCGATCAGGATCCGCACACATACTTCGTTTGATACCGGCCCGCAGCCCCTTCGAATAGGATCACCATTGAAGTTTTCGCTCAGTTTTTTGCGACTGGGAAACTTGATGCTCGTCGACACGTGTGTTGTTTTCAGCGCTTGCTGAGCACTATTCACGGTGCATATCCACCTTTTGGGGGTGACGCTTATGCCCGCTCCAATGAGACACTAGTTTCAGGGAGTTACATGCCCGTTGTGTCGGAGCATGTCTGCGAAATCGATGTTGTCAGAACTGCATGCTGGTGGGCTAATGCCCGCGGCAGAAGAAGCGTGTGCGCCCGCCGCGGGCGCAACAGATGCCTCGGTGCGTATTGCAAGTTATGGTCTTGAGGCGCTGTGCGTCCTTGCCAGACTTCATCACATCGCGGCTGAGCCGGAATCACTTCGGCATCAGCTGGGCCTCGGCCCCTCCGACGTTCCGACAAAAGATCAATTGCTCGAAGTTGCGCGCCAGCTTGGGCTCAAAGCCAAGTTCAGCGACAGCAATGTAGATCGCTTGCTCCTGGCCCCTTTGCCCGCATTGGCCTTGATGAATGACGGTCGTTGGGTCGTGTTGGCCCAGTGCGATGGCCAGCGTGTGCTGTTTCTCGATCCAGCCTCGGTCGGTGTTGATGGTCAGGCTGCTCGTCCGACTATCGAGCCGATGTCCGTTTTCTCCGAGCAATGGAGTGGCCGGTTGCTGCTCGCAGCCAGTCGCGCCAGCGTGGCGGGCGCCTTGGCCAAGTTCGACTTCAGCTGGTTCATTCCGGCGCTTGTCAAGTACAGACGCTTACTTGGTGAGGTATTGCTGGTTTCGCTGTTTTTGCAGCTGTTCGCTCTGGTCAGCCCGTTGTTCTTTCAGGTGGTGATGGACAAGGTGCTGGTGCATCGAGGTCTTACTACCCTGGACGTGCTGGCCATTGGCTTGCTCATCGTGATGCTGTTCGAAAGCGCGCTCACTGTATTGCGCGCCTATGTACTCAGTCACACCACCAGCCGCATCGACGTGGAGCTGGGTGCGCGGCTCTTCCGCCACCTGCTGCACCTGCCGCTGAGCTACTTCCAAGCCCGCCGTGTCGGTGATTCCGTTGCCCGCGTACGTGAGCTGGAGAACATCCGCAGCTTCCTCACCGGCAATGCCTTGACTCTGGTGCTTGACGTGCTGTTCTCGGTCATCTTCATCGCGGTGATGTTTGGCTACAGCGTGACGCTGACCTGGATCGTGCTGATCTCGCTGCCGCTGTACATCCTGTTGAGCGTGCTGATCGTGCCCGTGCTGCGCGTTCGCTTGAACGAGAAGTTCGCCCGTGGTGCCGAGAATCAATCACTGCTCGTGGAAACCATCACCGGCATCCAGACGGTGAAAGCCACTGCCCTTGAGCCGCAAATGGCCAAACGCTGGGACAGCCAGCTCGCAGCCTACGTGTCGGCAAGCTTTCGCACGCAGAACCTGGCGCAGATGGGTCACGAAGGCGTCAATCTCATCGGCAAGCTGGTCAACGTGGCCACGCTCTGGTTTGGCGCGAAGCTGGTGATGGATGGTGAGCTCAGTGTCGGCCAGTTCGTCGCCTTCAACATGTTCGCCGGCCGTGTGGCCCAGCCCATCATGCGCATGGCGCAAATGTGGACTGATTTCCAGCAGACAGGCCTGTCCATGGCCCGCCTGGGGGATGTGCTGAACACCCGCACCGAGCTGCCCCCGCAAAGCACCAGCCCACTCCCACGTGTGCAAGGCCGCGTGACGCTGGACCAGATCACCTTCCGCTACCGGCCCGACGCAGCGCCTGTGCTGCACGGTGTGAGCCTGGACGTGAAGGCAGGCGAAGTGATTGGCCTGATCGGCCGCAGCGGTTCGGGCAAGAGCACGCTCACCAAGCTGATCCAGCGCCTGTACGTGCCCGAGTCCGGCCGCCTGCTGGTGGATGGTCATGACATCGCTTTGATCGATGCGGCCCACCTGCGCCGCCAAGTCGGCGTGGTGCTGCAGGAGAACCTGCTCTTCAACCGCAGCGTGCGCGAGAACATCGCCATTGCCGACCCTGCCGCACCGATGGAAGCTGTCGTGCAAGTGGCCAAGCTGGCCGGTGCCCATGAGTTCATCGCCGAATTGCCTGAGGGCTATGACACCGTGGTGGGCGAGCAAGGCTCCAGCCTCTCGGGTGGGCAGCGCCAACGCATTGCCATTGCACGAGCTTTGTTCAGCAACCCGCGCATCCTGATTTTCGATGAGGCCACCAGCGCACTGGACTACGAAAGCGAAGCCATCATCCAGCGCAATATGCGCGCCATCTGCCAGGGCCGCACCGTGTTCATCATCGCCCACCGGCTGAGCGCCGTGCGCCACGCCCACCGCATCATCGCCATGGAAAAGGGGCGCATCGTTGAGATGGGCACGCATGAGCAACTGCTGGCCAAGCCCAAGGGGCTTTACGCGTATCTATGGAACATGCAAGGCGGCACGCCGCTGAACGGTCCGGAAGGGATGCCGCAATGAGCACCGCCTCCGTGCCAACCAGTACCTCGCCTGCGGCAGCACCGCCTTCTCACCCCTTGGTCGAGCTGTGGCGCCACTACGCCGCGGTCTTCAAGGCGGCCTGGGCCGTTCGCCACGAACTGGCTGGCTCCAAGCGCCTGGCCGACGAAGTGGCTTTCCTGCCTGCGGCCCTGTCGTTGCAGGAGACGCCGGTTCACCCTGCGCCGCGCCGTGCGGCCATTGCCATCTGCGCGCTGTTTGTCATTGCACTGCTGTGGGCGTGCCTGGGACAGATCGACATCGTGGCTGTGGCACAGGGCCGCATCGTCGTGAGCCAACGCACCAAGACGCTGCAGCCGCTGGAAACCAGCGTGGTCAAGGCCATCCATGTGAAGGATGGAGACAAAGTACAGGCCGGGCAGTTGCTGGTGGAGCTGGACGCCACCAATTCGAAAGCAGATGGCAAACGGGTGGATCAGGAACGCGGCGCCGCTGTGGGTGACTCTTTGCGGGCTCAGGCCTTGCTGCAGTCGCTGGAGCGAGGTGGCAGTCCCAGCCTTCCCAAAGAAACTGAGTTGAGTCCTTCAGAACTGCTCAGTGCCCGGACCCAGCTCGCTGCAGAGTGGGCCGATATCGGAGCCAAGCTGGCGAAGTTCGAAGCAGAGATTGCACGACGCAAAGCCGAGATCGCCACCGCCGCGCAGTTGCTCAATAAGCTCGACAGCACCTTGCCCTTAGCGCGTCAGCGCGAGACGGACTACAAGGCGCTGAGCGACCAGGGCTATGTGGCCGGCCACGCGGGGCAGGATCGCACCCGGGAGCGCATTGAGATGGAGCGCGACCAGGCCACAGCCCAGGCAAGAGCCAGGGAGGCGCAGGCTGCGTTGAGCGAAAGCGAATTTGCCCGCAGTGCTTATCGCGCCGAAATGTTGCGCAATCTTCGCGACCGCCTGGCACAAAGCGAACTCAAGAGTGGCCAGTTGGGGGAGGAAGCTGTTAAGGCCAAGCAACGCAGCGCGCTCACTGAACTGCGGGCACCCGTGGCCGGCACGGTGCAGCAGTTGGCGATCCACACGGCTGGCGGAGTGGTGACCCCCGCGCAGGTGCTCCTGGTAGTGGTGCCCGACGACGCCGCGGTCACCGCCGAGGTGACCATCGACAACAAGGACGTTGGCTTCGTGAGCGCAGGACAAGAAGTCGAAATCAAGCTCGAGACCTTTCCGTTCACCCGCTACGGCACCGTGCATGCAGAGGTCGTCACGATCAGTGCCGATGCCGTCAACGACGAGAAGCGCGGGGCGATCTTCCCAGCCGTCTTGTCGCTGCAGCAAACGAGCATCAATGTCGACGGCAAGACCATCAAGTTGACTCCCGGCATGAACCTCACGGCCGAGATCAAGACGGGCAAGCGGCGGGTCATCGAGTACCTGTTGAATCCAGTGCAGAAGCATCTGGGCGAAAGCCTCAAAGAGCGTTGAACCGGCAGCCCGAACCATGCGAATTCTGATCATTCACCAAAATTTTCCTGGCCAATTTCGGCACGTGGCGCAGGCTTGGAGCCAGCAGCCCGGCTGGCAAGTGCTGGGCATAGGTCGCGACACCGCACCCGGCTTGCCCGGCGTTCAATGCCTGAAATACAAGCCGCATCGCGGCGTCAACAAAGGCCAGCATCACTATCTGCGCAAGATGGAAGACGCGGTTCTTCATGGCCAAGCCGTGGCTCGCATCCTGCTCGACCTGAAGACTAAAGGCTTCACGCCGGATGTGATCCTTGCGCATCCCGGTTGGGGCGAGACGCTGTACGCAAAGGACGTGTTTCCGGACACTCGCCTGGTGCACTTCGCCGAGTGGTTCTACAACAGCCACGGTGCGGACATAGGGTTTGACCCGGAGTTCCCGGTGACTTTCGATGACCTAACCCGCATCCGCAGCTGGAATGCGTTGCACCTGTTGAACCTTGAGAACTGCGACGCGGCGATCAGCCCAACCCATTGGCAGAAGGCTCAGCACCCCACGGTCTATCAAAGCAAGATCACCATTGCTCACGAAGGCATTGATACCGACAACCTGGGGCCAGACCCATCGGCACAGTTCAGGCTGCCCGGTGGCCATGTGCTCAAGGCAGGCGACCCGGTTATCACCTATGTGGCCAGAAACCTGGAGCCGTACCGAGGCTTCCACAGCTTCATGCGGGCGTTGCCGAAGATCCAGGCTGAGCACAAGCAGTGCCACACGGTGATCGTTGGTGGGGACGACGTGAGCTACGGCAACAAGCCGAAGGATGCGGCCCACTGGCGCGACAGAATGCTCAAGGAAGTTGCGTCAAGTCTTGACCCAACCCGTACACATTTCCTCGGAAAATTGCCCTATGCGGACTACAAGAGAATCCTGCAGGTCTCTGCTACTCACGTGTACCTGACCTATCCGTTCGTGCTCAGTTGGTCGATGCTGGAGGCAATGGCTTCGGGGTGCCTGGTGATTGGGTCGAATACGGCGCCGGTGCGGGAGGTGTTGAAGGATGCAGAGAGCGGCAGGTTGGTCAATTTCGCCGACCAGAGGGCCATCGCCGAAAGTGCAGTGCAGGCAATTAGTGACCCCGCAAGGTTTGCGGAAACGCGCTTGGCCGCCGCGAAGCAGGCGAAGCACAACTTCAGCAGGCAGCGCGGACTACAAAGCTTCGCGGAATTGGTGCTGCCCAGGGTTGCCACAGAACCCTGCCTCGAATCGCGCTTGGCGCGCCGCAGGAACGGAGAGAGGCTGTGCAGCGAGATATCCGGGAGGTCGACGAATGCTGAGAAAGCTGAGTTCGGCTCAACCGGCTGCGGACTGGCCGAGGTCATCAATTCACCGCGATGTGAAGCAAGGTCGCTGGATGCGAATTGGGCTGCGGCTGGACTTATGGAAGGGGCGTTTAGGAAATGAAACAGAGACTGGATCTACTTTGGCGTTGGAAGTCACGGTGTTCACTTCAATCTGCCGAGCTGAATAGGGAGAAGCAAATATGAGCTACGAAATCAAGCCACTTAAGTATGAAGACCTTGATCGCGTCTACCCGGAGGAGGAGAAGGACGCCATTGGCCGAATTACCAAAGATAGGCAGAACTGGATGCAGTGCATGCATGGTTCCAACTGGGCCGTGGATGAGCAAACTGGCGTGTTCCTGACGCACCTGCCTGGCGTCAGGCTGGATGCGGCCTACCGATACCTCTTTGGCATGCCCGGGGGGGTCGCGCTGATTCGCAACGAGGGCTACTGCCTGTACTCATTCCTCTATGTGTCGCCGAGCCTTCTTGACCGAATGGAAGAGGTCAAGAACCGCATCCGCGAGATTTTCAAGATGGCAGGTGTGGAGATCGATGGCGTGACCGATGAGGAGAGCGTTTTTGCAGTGCCAAACGCGCAATTCGAAGACAGAACAGGGAACAAGAAATGAGCTATTCCTTCGACCAAGCGCTTGCCGAGCTGGCCAATCGAAACACGCTTGCTGAGCTGATTGACCTCGCGCGCAACACATCTGCCCGCGTCGCCACGGCTGCGCCGGGCGCAACCTCATTGTTGTACGCGGGGACGGTAAACGGCGAGGCTGCTTTTGAGTTAGCCCGCGCCTTGGCTCCGACTGGGTCCAGCGACTTGGTTCGGGTTGACGACAGTGATGTCGGGCGGCTATTCGCGAAATCAGAGTTCAAAGCAAAGGTCACCGCAGCAATCAATGCGGATCTTGCTACTCGGATTCCGGGTTTTGCGGACTTGCCAGTGTCTGAGCGCGCGAACCTTGTGGCCGCCGAAGGTAACCGCATTTGGTCCAACAAGAACGCTACGGGCTCGGTGCGCCTTCCATACGACGCGACCCGTCTTTCGCTCTGGGACGTCGCGTCGAAGAACTTTGTTGAACAGGCCACTGGAGATTTCCGCATCCTTGCGTCAGCCGTTGACAGTGAGAGTGTGTTGATGCAAACCGAGTTGCCCTCGGTGCTTGCACGAGGCGGTAGCTTCAAGGTGGACGGTGTCGAGGCCGCTCACCTGCGAGGCATACCGGACGCCAGTGCGGCTCGCAATGCCATGCTGGCGATGGCTGAAGCTCAAACATCTCTCAGCTTTGTTCGTTCTACATCGCTGTCGGCTTATAAGAGTTTCACGATCGACGATCTTGTGGCAGCTTTGAAGGACCCCAACAAGTTTGGGGCATTCGAAGAGCATATCGGAACACTGCCCGACGACCTGAAGGCACGCTTCTTGGCAGGCCAGAAGGCCATGCGGCAAGCGGGCGATACCCTTGCGCGCAGCGGACTCGCCAAAGCTTTGAACAAGATTGGCTTCGTCGGCGGGGTGTTGGGCTTTGTGGTTGCGAGCGGCAGTGCCGCGGCCGCTAGCTTGGACGGGAATCATGATCGCGCCAAGGACATCATGATCGAATGGGGCGCCGACGCGGCGGGCTCAGAGGTGGGTTCGTTGATCGGGGCAGCCATCGGTGGCATTGCAATCGGTGCAGCGGCTGCGGTTGGCGTGGTCATTAGTGCCCCGCTTGCCGGCGCTGCCGTGATTGGAGCCGCGTTGCTGGGCGGATTCTTCGGTTCCGAGGTTGCCAAAGACCTACTTGAGTACCTCAAGGATCGCGACAACAACGGTCGCATGGATGCGTTGGAGAAGCTACAAGCCGTGGTGTTTGGCGCAACCTGGACGGTCACCGATACTCCCCCCCCGGATCTGATCGCCATGACGCTGGAGATGAATGCCAGCGTCACGCGCAAGGCGCTTGAGCTGAGCTACACGCGCGAAGACATCGTGGCCTTGGCCAAGACCAGCATTGCATGGCGCTATGCGCTCCGCGAACTGAATGCCTTTGCCATCGAGGGCCTGGGCTATGCGGGGTACAACCTGGACGGGAGCCTGGACCTGTTCGATCCCGAAACTGGCGAAGGCGCGATGACCGAGGAGTACCTCAAGGACCGCGCCGCTATGTTGATGTGGAAGGTGCGCTTCGATCGCGGCATGTCCGATGACGATGATTTGGTACCCTTTGACGGCCCCAAGCCCTACAACGAAGACTGGGACAGCGGCGCGGTCAAGGGCAACTGGGACTTTGTGGACCACAAGCATCGAATTGCCGGAGATCCTCTCACCCTGGCTATTGATGGCTCTGGCGTCAGCCTGCACGACCACCAGGTTGTGTTCGGCACGGGCAAGGACGAAGTCCTCAAAGGTGAAGGCGATTATGACCGCCTATACGGTGGCGGCGGCAAAGACAAAATCTCCGGCCTCAGTGGCGATGACTACATCGAGGGTAATGGCGGCGATGACGAACTGATGGGCGATGCTGGGCGGGACACACTGCGCGGCGGTGAAGGCGACGACTACCTCGATGGCAACACTGACCAAGACCTGCTGCGCGGCGAGAGCGGGGCCGACATACTGGTTGGAGGCTCCGGGGATGACGCCTTGTTTGGCGGTTCTGGCAACGACGAATTGCAAGGTGAAACTGGTAGCGACTTCCTCAACGGCGGCGCAGGCGCTGACAAGCTCTGGGGCGGCAGCGGCAATGACTACCTGTTCGATCAAGGCGGCACCGACACCAACACGCTTAAAGGCGAGGCAGGCAATGATGTCCTTGAGGTCAAGGGAGGCACCGGCCTGACCTTTCTCGATGGTGGCATTGGCAACGACGTGCTGCTGGGCAGCAAGCAGGCCAACAACACGATGGCGGGTGGCAAAGGCAACGATTCACTCCGCGGCGGCGACGAGATTGACATTATCAACGGCGATGGTGGTGTTGATCCAGCTGGTGCAGGACTCGAAGATGGTGCCGATCTCATCGAAGCAGGCGGCGGCGGTGACGTCATCACAGGGGGCGGCGGCGCCGACCTCATGCGCGGTGGCGAAGGCATCGACACCTACCTCTTCGACTCCATGGGTTTTGGCACGGACCTAATTGAAGACGTCGAAGGCAGCAACATTCTGCAGTTCGGGATGCAGGCGCTGAGCGATGCCACCTATGACGCCGACAAGTTGGCTTGGGTGAGCGCCACCGGCCTAGAAATTCGCAAGATTGAGGCAGGAGGCACCACAACGCTAACCATCAGCAACCCGGGCGACGCAAAGAGCACGCTCTACCTACGCAACTGGACGCCTGGGCAGTTTGGCATTGCGCTTAATGGCAACCCTGAGGATCGCGCGAGGCCCACGAGCACACCTGTGGCGCAACAAGCGCGTCCCGAGAACAACAACGTGGACTTCATGATTGGCGATGCCAGTGATGGCGGCCAGGGTAACGACATTTTGCGAGGTAGTGATGGCCAAAGCCTGCTGCTGGGCGGGAGCGGTAACGACTTGCTGGATGGGCGCGGTGGCGATGACTGGCTTGACGGCGGGGATGGTAGTGACCTGATCCTGACCGGCGCCGGCAAGGATGTGGTGCATGGCGGCGACGGCAACGACCTGATCCGGGCGGGCTACAAGTTCGACATGTACCGCACGCGTGTGGACAACCACGACACGCCGGACCGGAAGATCTTCTTCTCGGAAGGGGATCCATTTGCCGAATGGCTGTGGACAGAGGATGTCGACACCACGACGCAGTTCTTCTATTACGTCAAGGCTTCGGACAACGCCAACGACAGCAACTTCACCCGCGTCAATATTCCGCACCCCGAACTGGCGGCGTTCGATTTCAGTTTCACCGTCGATCCGGGCACGGAGAATGTCCCTCCTTCGAGCTTCTTTTGGCATTATTTCGACGGCACTGCGTGGCCGAGTCTGGAACCGGTACTGAGCCCGACGTTGACACTGGGAAACCATTTGAACGTCTGGCAAGGCACGCGGTTCGACAAGAGCGATGCGCCGAACCCTTCGCTCCTAGGTGCGCCGCAGAGTTTCAAGCTCTTGCTCGACAACGGGCGGATGATTCTCGCGCCGGGCACGAACAGCGCAGGAGCACACCTGTGGGGCGGCATTGGGGACGACGCCATCTTTGGTGCCAACGACAACGACAAGCTGTATGGCGAGCTTGGCAATGACATCCTGACAGGCTACGACGGCAATGACGAGCTGTCTGGGGGCGACGGCGAGGATTCCTTGTCAGGAGGCGACGGCCGCGACATGCTGGATGGCGGCAGCGGGGCCGACCTGCTTGTCGGCGGGTTGGGCGCCGATGTGTTGCTGGGCGGTTCTGGCGCGGACGCGCTGGTCGGCGATGCTCCCTATGAATTCGGGCGAAATGACTATCCCGCCAGCCTGGACCGCAATGCGATGGGCGGAGACCTGCTCGAGGGCGGTGCCGGCAATGACACGCTCTGGGGCAATCATGGCGATGACCTGCTCTACGGTGGCAGCGAAAACGACGTTTTGTATGGCGGCGCCGGCAACGATCGCAACTTTGGCGAGGCGGGCGACGACATCCTTTGGGGCAACGAAGGTGGGGACCACCTGGACGGCGGCACCGGCAAGGACAAGCTGTACGGTGGGGCAGACGGCGATCTTCTGCAGGGCGGCTCCGGCGAGGACTTGCTGGACGGTCAAGAGCAAGACGACACACTGGACGGCGGCGCCGACGACGACACACTCACGGGTGGTGCCGGCGACGATTACCTGCGTGGGGGTACAGGCAACGACCAGCTTTATGCCGATGGCCCCGGCGTGGCTAGCGGCAGCGACATCGTGGAGGGTGGGGCAGGCCAAGACCTGTTGGACGGTGGTGGTCAGGCCGATATGTATGTTTTCAACTTGGGCGACGGGCAAGACACGATCTTGGATAGCGGCGCCGATGGATCACGAAATACCATCGTGTTTAAATTTGGGCGCAGCGAGGGCAACGTCACGCTGCTCCGCGACGGCCAGGACTTGAAGATCAGCTATGGCGCTGGCGACTTGATCCGAGTGAAGGGCTATTACGATTCGAGTGCCTTCGGCGTTGGTTACCAAGGGGCCGGTGAATCTTCGGCGGGCCAGGGCGAAGCTGAGGCCAGCTTCGCGTCCATCCAGTTCGAAGACGGCACGGTCTGGGGCACCGAAGACATTCTTGCGATGGCGCCGCCCCCCACACCTGCGGAGCTTCCGGCAGACCCCTACGCGGGCCTCGCGGCCCCGTACTTCGTGAACGCACTGCTCGCCCGAGACGAAGTGCGCGCGGCCTGCAAACACCAGCTGAGCTTCTCGTTCGGCACGCAGCCCGGAACCCAGAACGCCTACGCCTATACCGACGCACAAAAGCAGGCCGTGCGCGAGGCCCTCGCGCGCTTCAGCTCGGTAGTGGACTTGCACTTCGTCGAGGTGACCGACGGCACAGTGACGGACCTCAACTTCTACTTGGACGATCTGACGACCAAGGAAATGGGCGGCTTTGCCGGGTATGCCAGCGCGCAGACCGGCGAGATCCACCTCAACAGCACGCTGTATTCGGAGCAGCGAAAGAACGAATTCGGCGAGTACATCACTCGCGATTCAATGGCGGTGGGACAGCCCGGCTTCGAGGTATTGCTGCACGAGATCGGACATGCGCTGGGCCTTAAGCATCCGTTTGAGACCCCGGCGTTGCCGGGGAGTGAGAACTCGACAGCCAACACGGTCATGTCGTATACGCGAGCGGGCGCGCCGGCCACACAGCTGGCGGCCTTCGACATTGCAGCGCTGCAGTACCACTACGGCGTGCCGACCCAGCGCAATGCGGGCGACGACGTGATTCGCTTCGGCGAGCGATGGCTGCAGGACGCTGGTGGTACCGATCTGTTCGATGCCAGCAACGAAACCCAGGGCGTGTCGGTCAACCTGACGCCGGGGTCCTGGATCTACAAGGGCAGCAAGGCTGACAGCATCCTGGCCGACAACCAGGCCTTTATCGGCTTCGGGTCAGTGATCGAGAACGCCACCGGCGGTACCGGCAATGACAGCCTGACGGGCAACGATCTGGCCAACCTGCTGCAAGGCGGGGCCGGCGACGACCTGCTCGATGGCGGCAAGGGCGAGGACACCCTGGTCGGCGGCGAAGGCTCTGATACCTATCGCTGGACCCCTGGCGCAGGCCAGGACCTGATCCGCGAGCTGGGCGCCGGCGCGGATACGGACACCTTGCGTCTGCTTGGTGTGACGGACGCTGGTGCGTTGAGCTTCAAGGTGCAGGGCGACCAACTGCTGATCACCCATGTGCCAACCCGGGCGACGCTGCTGGTAGAGCACCAGTTCGCCAACCAGGGTGTCGAGTACATCGAGCTCGATGGCGGCCTCAAGCTGGACCGTGCGGCCATCTTCCTGAAAGCGCACACCGTCCAGGCGACAGAAGGCGCCGACCTCATCGAGGGCGGCACCGGCAACGACACCATCGACGGCCTGGGCGGCAACGACGAGCTGCGCGGCATGGACGGCGCTGACTCGCTGATCGGGGGGGCTGGCGTGGATTCCCTGTTTGGCGGCGCTGGCGACGATTATCTCGATGGCGAGGTTGTCGATGGTGGGACAGGCAACGACACGCTTGTCGGCGGCTCGACGGGCACGCTAGCCGGCGGAGAAGGTGGCGATACCTACGACATGCGTAACAGCACGCGCGGCGATGCACCCGTGCTGATCCGCGAGACCGTCGATGCTCCGAACGAGCTGGACACGATCCTGCTCGGCGACGGGTTCGAGCGCAGCAACCTCAGCCGCATTAGCGTCGGCCTGGAGGACTCGCAGACACTGGCGGGCGCGGACAATCTGGTGATCAGTGGCACGCGCGAAGACGGCACCGGCTTGTGGCTCAAGGTGGAGAACGCGATCCGCGAGGGCGGAATCATGGCCGGCATCGAGAACGTGCGGCTGACTGATGGCACTGTGCTGACTATCACCGAGCTTCGCGAACGGGCGCAAGGTCGCATCACGAATCAGAACGATGTCTGGTCGGGCACGAGCGGCGGTGACAATGTCAACCTCGGCGCGGGAGACGACGTGGCCCGTACTTGGCGCGGCAATGACACGCTGGCCGGCGGCGTCGGCAACGACACGCTTGAGGGCGGGGTTGGCGACGACACCTATGTGTTTGGCGCCGGCAGCGGCTTCGACCAGGTGACCGACAGCGACGGCACCGACACGGTGAAGTTCCTCGACGTCACGGCCGACAAGGTCGTGCTGTACCGCGAAAACAATGATCTCTGGATTTATCGATCGGACGACAAATCGCAGATCCTCGTCAAGAGTCATTTCGCTTCCGGAACGGTGAAGATCGAGCGGATCGAGTTCTCTGATGGCAGCGCCTGGAACGAGACGGACATACTGACCAAGCTGTCGGTTACGCCGCCCGAGGATCTGAACTTCACGTACCGCGATGCCGGCAATGGCAACGATCTGGTCACAGGCAACAAGGGTAACAACCTGCTGATCTCGACCGTCGGCGCCGACACGCTGAAGGGGGGCGCCGGTGACGACGTGTATCTGCTCGATACGGCGACGAGTTTTCAGCGCTCGGATTCGAGTACTGACGACGTTGTCATCGAGAACGCGGGCGAAGGCATCGACACGATCCGCACCCGCGCTGTGGTGAGCAGCCTGCCGGCCAATGTCGAGAACCTGATCCTCGCTCCGACCGACTACGGGTTCATCGACCGGAATATTCGCTTTGTTTTGAATGGCAACGGCCTAAACAACTACATTGCGATCGACGCGACGCCCAACTACCCCTATACGTTCGACGATCGCGCCGTCCTGATCGACGGTGGCATCGGAGCCGACACCATGGTCGGTGCCCAGCTGTCGGACATCTATGTCGTCGACAACGTGGGCGATGTGGTGGTCGACCGGACGACCGGCGATGGGGACATCGTGCGCTCGAGCATCTCCTACACGCTGGCGACCACGCTCGAGAACCTGGAGCTGACCGGCAGCACGGCCAAACAGGGCATCGGCAATGCGCTGGCGAACCGCCTGTCAGCCCACCAGTCTTCGGGCGCTGACACGCTGACCGGCGGTGCAGGCGACGACTACTACGTCATCGGTGCGCAGGATACGGTCGTCGAGCTCGCAGATGGTGGCATCGACACCATGGAGAGCGCTGGATCATTTTCCCTCGCTGCGAACGTCGAGGTCGGCTTGCTGACTGGCGGCGGTATGCTGACCGGCACTGATCAGGCTGATCGCCTGATCTCGGTAGGCTCCGACTATCAGCGATTGCTGGGTGGTGCCGGAGCTGACACCTTGACGGGGGACATCAACGACACGCTGGATGGTGGCGCGGGTGATGATGAACTCCACGCCAAGGATCGACTGGACATCGTCTGGGGAACGGGGAACGACCGTCTGTTCATCGAAGGGGCAGGCGCCAATGTGATGTTGCCGTCGTCGGTCGCGCTGGGCGACCTCGCGTTGAGCTGTGATGGACGCAACCTCGTGTTGCGTACCTCAGTCGACGCCTCGCTGACCGTGCAGAACTACTTCGCCGATGCGACGGGCACGGCACTGACCGGTGGTTCACTGGGGGTGACGCTGCGGGATTGGGACGGCTTGCCGGCGTTGGTGACCATCGACGCGGTGCAGCTGCTTCAGCTGCTGCAGGACCGCACGAATGGTCTACTGCGCCTGGGCGGTGCTGGAGCCGACACCCTGTCGGGAGGCTCGGGCGCGGACACCCTTGCAGGCGGAAGCGGCAATGATCTTTTGGACGGCGCCGCCGGTGCCGACGTACTCTTGGGCGAGGCCGGCAACGACACGCTCATTGGCGGCGACGGTGACAAGTTGATCGGCGGATCAGGCAACGACCAATATGTGGCTGGCACCGGCCTGCAGCAGTTGATCGACAGCGCCGGCGCGGCCGACGAGATCGCGTTGCCAAGTGGAGTGACGACCGCAACGATAAAGGTTGTGCGCAGCGGCGACGACCTGCGCCTGAGCTGGCAGGTCGATGCCAATGTTGTACTCGTTACCGGTTTCTTCGTGGCAAACGCCGATTCGATCGAGGCGGTGCGTTTCAACGACGGAACGGTGTGGAATCGGGCCGAGCTCCAGTATCGCTCGACGCTGGTCGAAGGCACCACAGGCGCGGATACGCTGTATGGCACCGCGACCGGGGATCTCCTGCTGGGTAAGGGTGGCGCCGACGTCTTGTACGGCGGCGGCGGCAACGACACGCTCAACGGTGGTGCCGGCAACGACACCCTCAACGGCGGCGGCGAAGATGATCTCTACGAGTTTGCTCGCGGTGACGGCATCGATACGATCGAAGTCGCCAACGAGTTCGACGGTATCAACACGCTGCGCTTTGCGGCGGGCATCGCTCCAGCAGATGTCACGTACGTGCGCACAGTCAATGACCTTGAGTTGCGCGTTGCAGGCGGCACCGACAAGGTCGTCGTCAAGGGCTACTTCCGCTACGAAAACCTGGCCGAATCGCCGTTCAATCCGCTGCAGCGCGTGGAATTCGCGGGCTCGGGTACGGTGTGGACCGCCACGCAGTTCCAGAGCGTGGCGCGCACGATCAACGGTACGACCGGCAACGACAACCTGACCGGCACGTCCAACGGCGAGTGGATGATCGGGAATGCCGGAAACGATACGCTGCTTGGCAATGGCGGCGAGGACTGGCTGGACGGTGGGCTCGGTGACGATTCACTGGATGGGGGGGCGGGCGACGACTTCATGGTCGGTGGCGCGGGCAATGACACTTTCGTCGTGGCGAGTGCGGGTGATCGCGTCGTCGAGAAGGCTGGCGAAGGCTACGACCGCATCAACTCGAACCTGAGCTTTCTCTCAGGGGCGAGCTACACGCTACCCGAGAACATCGAGGAGTTCACGCTGAGCGGCACCGCCGGCAAGTGGCTTGTCGGCAATGCTGGCGCAAACAAGCTGATTGGCAGCAGCGGCAATGACCAGCTCGAAGGCGGTGTCGGCCAGGACACGCTGGTGGGCGCGGTCGGTAGCGATAGCCTCAATGGCGGATCAGGTGATGACCTGCTGGAAGGCGCCGAGGGCAATGACATGCTCGTTGACGGTGACGGGTTGGACGTGCTGCGCGGTGGCGCCGGCACTGATTACCTCGAAGTTTCGGGCACTGCAACAAATCGCGTGCTGCTGAGCGGCGGGACGGAGGACGACACGATAGTGGTTCACGGTCCAGCGGGCTCGGTCAGCGTGGCAGTCGGCGGTGCAGGCAATGACACCGTAGAGGGCTACTCGAATCGCGACGGGACGCTCTTGATGCTGATGAACCGTGGTGATGGGGCCGACCGCCTACTCACGGGTGATTGGACGAGGGCCACTGTGGTGTCTCTGGGTGGCGGTATCCAGCTGTCCGATATCCGTATTGGCTATGTCGAGCGCAACGGCGACAACACATACTTTGTGACATTGAATCTGGGCGGGACGGACAGTCTCAGTCTGCACACCTTCTCCGCCGCCACTGGCACCGATGGCAAGGTGCTGCTGCAGATCGTAGGCGACTCCGATGTCTCTGTGTTCGACTTGGGCCGTGCGATGCGCGCGTTCCTGGCGGCCAACCCGGCGCAGCCTTCGACCTGGCCGATCGGTCAACAGCTGGCAAACGAACGCGTATTCCAGAGTGCCGATCAGGCCTGGGGCGGCGGTCTGGCCTTGCAGTACGGCCGCGGTGACGCTCTGGACGGTCTTGACGTTGCTGCACTTCGTTTGCAGCTGAGCCGCGAGGGTCTCGGTCAGGGGCCAACGGAGGCCATCAGCCTGCCCATCGTTGGCACCGCCGCTGCAGAAATCCTCACAGGAACAGTACTCGGCGACGTGATACGCGGGCTGGCAGGCAACGACACCTTGGATGGTGGCAAGGGCTCCGACACGTTGGAGGGGGGCTTGGGAGACGATCGGTATGTAGGTGGGCTCGGCAACGACACCTTTGTATTCGGTCGCGGTGATGGCGCTGACTTGATAGTGGCGAACAATGCGCCAGGTGCTGGGGAAGTCGACACGATTCGCTTCGGCGCCGATATCCGTGAGGCCGACCTTGCACTGAGTTTCGTGGCTGGTGAGAACGGCGGAGGCACCCTCGTGGTGAGCATTGTCGGCACTGCCGACGTGCTACGGTTTGAGCGCAGCAGCGGCCAGTCTTTGCCACGCATTGAGTTTGCCGACGGCCTGGTGTGGTCGCCGGAGGTGCTCAAAAGCCGAATCTTCGAGCAGTCCGCGACTGACGGGGACGACACTCTGGTCGGAGACGATGGCATCAACACCTTCTTCGGGCGCCGCGGCAACGACTACCTTGAGGGGCGCGGTGGCAATGACATCTACCGCTTTTCTCGCGGGGATGGACAGGATGTCGTCGTCGATGCTGCTGGGGGCAGTGTGATTCGATTCGATGCGACGGTGCGACCGGAGGACGTTGATCTACAGCAGTTCGCAGTCCGCTACGGTGCACAGGATCAGATTGGCCTGGCGCACTACGTGAGCGACACCTGGATGCCCGCGGACCGGATCGAGTTCGCCGACGGCACGGTTTGGGCCGGTGAGCAACTCAAGGTTGCAGCGGGGATGGGCACGCGTTTTGGCGACTGGCTGAGTGGCGACACCACGGCCGATGCACTCCATGGCAAGGGTGGCGACGACACTATTCTCGGTGCGGCCGGGGATGACACGTTGGATGGCGGAGCCGGGCAGGACTTCCTTGATGGGGGAACTGGAAGTGATCTCTACGTTTACAACATCGGTGACGGCTCGGACCAGATCAATGAGGCGGACGACCAGGCGGGGCAAGTTGATGTTCTGAAGTTCGGTCCGGGTGTCCTTCCCTCTGACGTTTCGCTCTCGAAACTGGGTAGTGGTGCAATGCTGACCATTAAGCTCACTGGCGACACCATCCGATTGGCAGGATGGTTTGATACCCCATCCAAACGTCTTGAGCGAATTGAGTTCGCCAATGGCGCCGTATGGCAAACCCCAGAGTTTGATCTCGAGTTTTCGCACGCCGTACCGACTGACTTCGATGACCTCCTTCAAGGAACGGGTGGTGCAGATCAGATCGATGGTCGCCTCGGCAACGACACGCTCATTGGACTCGGTGGCAATGACGTGCTTTCAGGCGGAGCCGACAATGATCAGCTGACTGGCGGACTCGGCAACGATACGCTGAGCGGTGATGCTGGCAGCGATGCCTACTACTTCCATGCAGGAGATGGCGACGATGTCATCGTCAATCGCGGTGACGGCATATATGCAGACAATCTGATTTTTGATTCGAGCGTCAGCATCAACGACATCGAGATGCGAATCGATGCCACGCTGTCCGATTTGCAACTCTTCAATCGAACCACTGGTCAGACCATCACGGTGAAGGGTTGGTTCATTGATGCGGCGAGTCGGCTGTCGCAGGTTCAGTTCGTTGATGGTTCATGGGACAGCGTATACATCACTGGTCGTCTGGTGGGTGCGACGACTGGGGACGATCTGCTATATGGCGGTAGCGGTCCCGACTCCATTGACGGACTCGCCGGGAATGACCGTATCAATGGTGGCGGTGGGAACGATTCGCTCATGGGTGGCCTGGGCGATGACGGCTTGGATGGCGAGGATGGTGACGATACGCTGTCAGGTGGGGCGGGCAGGGACTTGATTTATGGTGGAGCTGGCAACGATTCACTCGTTGGCGGAGACGATGCTGACTTGATGTGGGGCGGCGACGGCGACGACCTTTATGTTTTTGGCTTGAACTCAGGTCGGGATCAGATCGCAGAAGACTGGATGGCTGCCAACGAGACCTCGACCATCCGTTTGACGGGTGTCGCAAGCACAGGGATGCGGGTTTCACGAGACGTCGATAACCTGTACCTGGTACGGGCCGGCACCAATGATGTGGTTGCTTTGGCTGGCTGGTTTCAACATGAGGTCGGAGGCCCGGTTGATGGCGTGGCTTCGACCCGCGGAGTACTCGTCACGTTTGACGATGGAACGGTATGGACGGCCGCCGACCTCAATTCCAGGATCAATGCCAGCGTGACGACTGCAAATGACGACGTCTGGTTTGGCTCCAGCGGAAACGACATCGTTGACGCAGGAGAAGGGAAGGACTTGTTGAACGGTCGCGCTGGAAATGACTTGTTGCGTGGCGGTGGTGGTGATGACGAAATCAATGGCGACGAGGGGGTCAACCTTCTGGATGGCGGGGCCGGCAACGACTACCTCTATACACAGGGTGGAGCCCAGGTCGCTGTTGGTGGCGCCGGTGACGATGAAATCGACCAATATCAGACGACACGAGGCCAACTCGTCTTGTTCAACGCCGGCGATGGCAATGACACGGTTTGGTTGGGCGAAATGGACGGTGTGGCCGACGTGCTTTCAATCGGCAGTGCTTCGCTCCCGAACGTCAAGCTGTCAAGCAGCGACGGTAATGTGGTCACGATTCACTTTGACAACAACAGCAGCATCACGTTGCAAGATGCTAGCAAGTCAGGCTCGAATCTCCGATCGGTCAAGCTGCAATTGATCGGGGCGAGCGCTGTTCAAATGTATGACCTGACGTCGGTGGTTCAGGATTTCCTGACGGCGTACGCAAGCAATTCTGCGATCGGCCAGTGGTCGGCTCAAGCCTCATTGACTGCCCACAACCTGGGTACGAGCAGCACCTTGGCGATCGGCGGGCGGATTGCCTACCGTTATGCGATTGATGGCAACCTGTTGGCGCTTAGCGACGTAACTGTTCAGGGGTTGTTGGCGGATGCCAACTTTGGCGTCGCGCCGCAGAGCATCAGCTCAGCCATCATCGGTACATCGGGTAACGACAATCTGATCGGCACCGCTGCCGCAGATCGCATTGAGGGGCTGGCCGGCGCCGATACTCTGAACGGAGGCACGGGTGACGATACCTTGGTTGGCGGAACCGGGGACGATACCTATGTGGTTGACTCGGCTGGCGACGTGGTGACTGAGCTTGCCGCCGAAGGAACGGATACGGTGCAATCCTCAGTGACGTTCACTTTGCCTGCCAATGTTGAGAAGCTGACGCTTACCGGCTCCGGTTCTGTCAACAGCACGGGCAACACGCTCAACAACGTGTTGACCGGCAACGCCTCGGCCAACACGCTCGACGGTGGGACGGGCAGTGACACGATGACCGGCGGCGCTGGCGACGATACCTATGTCGTCGATGCCACCGGGGATGTCATTGCAGAGAGCGCGTCCGAAGGCAATGACTTGGTGCTGAGCGGCGTTACTTACACTCTCAGCGGCAATGTGGAGAGACTCACCCTGACTGGCAGCGCCACGATCAACGGAACCGGCAACACACTGGACAATGTCCTGACCGGCAACGGGGCCAACAACACGTTGACTGGTGGCTCCGGCAACGACACTCTGGACGGTGGCCTTGGCAACGATACGATGGTCGGCGGCACTGGCGATGATGTCTACGTTGTCAATGCCAGCATTGACGTAGTCACCGAGAGCGCGAGCGAGGGTATAGACACGATTGAGTCGTCAGTCACGTTGACGACGCTTGCCAACAATGTGGAGAACCTGACGCTGACCGGAACTTCGGCCATCGATGGCACCGGCAACACTTTGGCGAACTCGCTCAAGGGGAACGCTGCGAACAATACGCTGAATGGCGGTGCCGGTAACGACACGATGCAAGGTGGCGCGGGCGACGACACCTACGTGGTGGACGCCACCGGTGATGTGGTTGCCGAGTTGGTGGGTGAAGGCACGGACCTGATACAGAGTGCCGTAACCTATACGCTGAGCGCCAACGTCGAGAACCTCACGCTCACTGGCACCTCTGGGTTCAGTGGGACAGGCAATTCGCTCGACAACTTACTTACCGGCAACATTGGAGCGAACACCCTGAATGGCGGTGCCGGCAACGACACGCTTGCCGGTGGTGCTGGCAGCGACACCTTGGTTGGCGGGGTGGGGAATGACATGTACGTGCTCGATGTCGCAACCGACGTGGTCACCGAAGCCGCCGGCGAAGGCACGGACACGGTACAGGTCGGCGTGACCTATACCTTGACGAACAACGTCGAGAACCTCAGCTTGACTGGCTCCGGCACCATTAACGGCACCGGCAATACGCTGGACAACGTGCTGATCGGCAACAGTGCTAACAACACGCTAACGGGCGCGGCGGGCAACGACACGTTGGACGGAGGCCTTGGTAGTGACTCCATGGTCGGTGGTACAGGCAACGACACCTATGTTGTCAACGTGGACACCGACGTGGTGACCGAGAACGCGAGCGAAGGCACGGACACAGTGCAATCGTCAGTGACGTTGACCTTGGCGAGCAACGTCGAGAACTTGCTGCTAGCTGGAGCAAGCGCGATCAACGGCACAGGCAACACATTGGCCAACTTGTTGACAGGCAATTCCGCCAACAACACGCTGAGTGGAGGTGCGGGCAATGACACGATGGTCGGCGGAGCGGGTGACGACATTTATGTTGTTGACGTCGCCGGTGACGTGGTTACGGAGAACGCGGCCGAAGGCACTGATTTGATTCAAAGCGGGGTGAGCTACACCTTGGCGAGCAACGTCGAGAACCTGACGCTTACTGGGACCAGTGTCATCAACGGCACGGGCAATGCGCTGGACAATGTTCTGATTGGCAACGGTGTGGCCAACACTTTGACCGGTGGTCTAGGCAACGATACGCTTGACGGTGGTATTGGTACCGACACTCTGGTGGGCGGCGGCGGCAACGACGTGTATGTGCTGGATGTCGCCGCTGATGTCGTAACGGAGGCTGCGAGCGAAGGTACGGACACGGTGCAGATCGGCGTGACCTACACATTGAGTACGAACGTCGAGAACCTGACGCTGACTGGCTCTGGCACCATCAACGGCACCGGCAACACGCTGGACAACGTGCTGATCGGAAATGGGGCCAACAACACGTTGACAGGCGCTGCCGGTAACGACACCTTGGACGGTGGCCTGGGCAATGACACCATGGTCGGCGGTACGGGCAACGACACCTATGTTGTGAATGTGTCCACTGACGTGGTGACCGAGAATGCCAGCGAGGGGACCGATACGGTGCAGTCTGCCATTACCTACACGCTGGGCAGCAACCTCGAGAATCTCGCGTTGACGGGTAGCGCCGCACTCAACGGTACCGGCAACTCTCTGAGCAATGTGTTGACGGGCAACACAGGCGCCAACACGCTCACGGGTGCTGCAGGTGCTGACACGCTCGATGGCGGCCAAGGGGTCGATCTGCTGGTCGGCGGCGCGGACGCTGACACGTACTTGTTTGGTGCCGGCTACGGGGTTGACACCATTCAGGAGAATGATGCGACCGCTGGCGTCAAGGACGTGGTGTCGTTTGGTGCAGGCATCGCCACTGGTGATATCCAGTTCCTCCATGTGGGCAACGATCTGAACGCGGTGTTGAGAAACACAACTGACAAGCTAGTTATCAAAGACTGGTACCTCGGATCTCAGTACCGGGTCGAGGAGTTCAGGTTCACTGATGGCTCTGTGCTGACAGATATCCAGGCGCAAGCTTTGGTGGGTGCAATGGCGGCGTTCAATCCACCATCGGCCGCGACTCAGGGAACGGTTCTTCACAGCCATCTGCCGAGCAACTCGGGATTGTTTGCCGTGAGCGCAACTCAGTAAGGCCAAGAGCCTCCTCACTTCAGATACGTCGAGTGAGGAGGCGCTGGCACGGACTGGCTCGCGTCCAGGGACGCCTTATTCGGTACTTACGTGATGTTCGGGCGATCGCCTAGCGGTTGCCAGGCTTGGCGAAGTGCGGCTGGGAGGAGTCACTATTGGGGGTCTCGGAGAGACTGGAGACGATGCCTTCCGCGCCGATCCTCAACCTGTCCAGATAGTCAGCCCATGTCTGCATCATCTGATGACGCTGCTGCATGTACTCTGCACGGTCGTAGGCGCTGCCTAAGGGGCCGGTCTTTCCGTGCCCAAGTTGTGCCTCCACCATGTCGGCGGGGATACCCGGAATGCGCTCTGCAATCATGGTGCGGGCCATGGCACGGAAGCCGTGAGCCACATGGTCGTCATTGCTGAAGTCGAGGCGCCGCAACGCAGCATTGATCGTGCCGTCGCTCATGGGCCGGCCGTGGTCCCTAGCCCCAGGGAACACGTAGCGGCCGTGGCCAGTCAGCGGATGGACCCTTTTGAGAGTGGCAATCGCCTGGGCTGCAAGCGGGACGAGGTGCGGTCTGCCGTTCAACTTCTCGCGCTTCTTCCGCTTCATTTCCGCGGGCGGAATGGTCAAGATCGCCTTCTCGAAGTTGATCCATGACCATTCCATTGCCCTGATGTTTCCCGGCCGCTGAAAGAAGAGGGCAGCCAGCTGCAGGGCGGCAACGGTGGTGGGCTGGCCGCTGTATTCGTCAATGGCCCGAAGCAGGCCACCAGCCTTGACGGGGTCAATAACCGCGGCGAAGTTCTTGGCGACGTGCGGCTTAAGGGCGCCCTTCATGTCGGTCGCTGGGTTGTGCTCGCACCGGCCGGTCTGTACGCCGTAACGGAAGACCTGCCCGGCCATTTGTTGAAGATCCTGCGCCGTGCTCAGAATGCCTTTGCTCTCCACCTTTCGCAGGGATGCAAGTAGGGCTGGGGCCTTGATTGTCGAGATTGCCAGCGGCCCGAGGTGGGGGAACAGATAGAGCTCTTGCATGCGGATCCACTTGGTTGCATGCCCGTCGCTCCATCCCGCCGCCTTGAGCTCATGAAACTCGCGAGCAACGGACTCGTACGTGGTCGCATTGCTTACTGCCTTGGCTATCTTGTCGGCCTTGCGCGCCTGCACCGGGTCGGTACCACTGTCCCGGGTATTTCGCGCGTCGTCGCGACCCTTGCGGGCCGACTTCAGCGACACGTCGGGATAGCTGCCCAGCGCCAGACGCTTCTCCTTGCCGCCGAATCGGTACTTGGCAAACCAGCGCTTGGATCCGCTTGGCGCGACCTCCAAATACAGCCCCCGAGAGTCGGGCAGGCGGGCTCTGGCTTTGCCCTCTGGGCAGGTGGCGTTTTTGCAGGCGGTATCGGTCAGCATGGGGGAACAAATCCGGGGGAACAAAACCCCTGTGGCGGGGGTACAGATCTATTGTTCCCCCAGATGTTCCCCCATTCGGGATGAGATGTAAAGGTCCATCGCGGAACGGTATGACATGAAAAAAGCCCCTAAGTCGTTGATTTACTTAGGGGCTTGAGGCTTTGTGAACCGTTGTGATCCACTGAATTGGAGCGGGTGATGGGAATCGAACCCACGCTATCTGCTTGGGAAGCAGAAGTTCTGCCATTGAACTACACCCGCGGTGTTGCGGGTAATTCTAGCCTGAGCGGGAGGGCGGGCCGAGGCCGCTGAAGACGGAGGGGGAGAAGCCGATGGCGGCATCGGGTTTTTGGCCGCTGGCCCAGGCAAAGAGCTCGTCGGCGGGCATGGGGCGGGCGAACAGAAAGCCTTGCAGCTCGTCGCAGTCCAGCTGCAGCAGGATGCTGCACTGGCCCTGGGTTTCGACGCCCTCGGCGACGACGCTGAGGCCCAGCGCATGGGCCAGGCGCACCACGGCATCGACGACGGCGCGGGCGTCGGCGCTGGTTTCGAGGTCGTGGATGAAGCTGCGGTCTATCTTCAGCTGCCGGGCGGGCAGCTGGCGCAGGTAGCTGAGGCTGGAGTAGCCGGTGCCAAAGTCGTCGATGGACAGGAACACGCCGATGCGGCTCAGGCCCTCGAAGGCCTGCTGGGTGGTACGGATGTCTTCCATCGCCACCGACTCGGTGATTTCGCACAGCAGCATGGCGGCGTCGACCTGGTGGTCCTTCAGGGCCCGGGCGATGCGGTTGGTGAGGTCGTCCTGGCGCAGCTGGTGCACCGACAGATTGATGGCCACGCGCAAGTGCACGCCCTGGTCCTGCCAGGCCTGCATCTGGCGGCAGGCCTCGGCAATGACCCAGTTGCCCAGCTCGTTGATCAGACCCGAGCGCTCGGCGATGGGGATGAAGACATTCGGCGGTATGTTGCCCTGCAGCGGATGCTGCCAGCGCAGCAGGGCCTCGACGCCGCTCAGGCGCGCGCGGCGGCTGTCGAACTTGGGCTGGTAGTGCAGGCTCAGCTGGCCGCCGGCCACGGCCTGGCGCAGATCGAACTGCAGGCCCAGCTGCTGGGCCGCGCCGGCGTCCATATGCGGCTCGAACATCAGAAGGCCGTTGCCGCCGGCGCGTTTGGCCGCGTACATGGCGGCGTCGGCATGGGGCAGCAGCTTGTCGCCATCGCCATGGTCGGGATGCAGGGCGATGCCGACCGAGGCGGTGATCTGCACCTGGCGGCCGTCGAGCTGCATCGGCTTGCCCAGTGACTGCACGATGCGGCGGGCAAAGACGGTGGCGTCCCCGGCCTCATCCAGGTCTTCGAGCAGCAGCACGAACTCGTCGCCACCGATGCGGGCCACCGTGTCGCTGCCTCGGGCGGCGTTGCGCAGGCGCTGGGCCACTTCCTGCAGCACCCTGTCGCCGACGGCATGGCCGAAGCTGTCATTGACCGGCTTGAAGCCGTCCAGGTCGACAAAGAGCACGGCCATGCGATCGTTGCGGCCGGCCCGGGCTTGGCGGGCCAGCGCGTGCTTGAGGCGGTCATCGAACAGCTGGCGGTTGGGCAGGCCGGTGAGGGTGTCGACAAAAGCGCGCTGCTGCAACTCCTGGTTGGCGGCCTGCAGCTGGGCGTTGGCGGTTTGCAGCGAGGCCGCCAGATGGGCAGATCTGCTCTGCAAGCGCGCATCGAGCATCGAGGTGAACAGGGTCAGGCCCAGCAGCACGGTCGAGGCCAGTATCACCAGCGTGCCGAGCTGATCGCCACCGAGCGCGCTGCTGCTCAGGCACAGGCTGCTCTCGGGGAACTGGGCGGCGGCCATGCCGGTGTAGTGCATACCGCTGATGGCCGCGCCCATCACCAGCGCGGCCAGGGCCTGGTAGCGCTTGTCGCCCTGCTCGCCAAAGCGGCGCAGCCAGAAGAAGATCAGCAGCGCGGCGGCCGAGGCGCCAACGGCAATGGCCACCGAGGCCGCCACCAGCGACCAGCGCCAGACGATGGGTGGCGCCATGTCCAGCGCGGCCATGCCGGTGTAGTGCATGGCGCAGATGCCGGCCCCCATCAGCAGGGCGCCGCCGGCCAGCCGGCCCAGGGTCAGTTGTCCGCGCCCGGCCAGCCACAGCGCCACGGCCGAGGTGCCGACGGCCGCCACCCAGGACATCAGGGTCAGCAGGCCGGTATAGCCCAGCGGAATTGGCAGGGCGTAGGCCAGCATGCCGACGAAGTGCATGGACCAGATGCCGGTGCCCATGGTGACGGAGCCGCCTATCCACCAGGCGCGCGCCACGGCAAGGTCTTCGGCACGCACCCGCTGAGCCAGATCGAGGGTGACATAGGCCGCGAAGCTGGCGATCAGCAACGAGGCGGCGACGATCGCGGGGTCGTAGCGCGGGATCAGATAGGCCATGGTGACTCGTTCGTCGGTCTGCGGCGCAGACCGAACCGGCCCCAATATAGACCTTGGGCGCCCTGTAAGGGGCCAGTGCTACAAATGGCTCAGCCGCGTGGCCTCGGGGCCGAAGGCATAGGCATCCATGCCCAGGCAGCCAAAGGTCAGGCTGGCGTGGATACGCTGCGGAGCAAACGCCCGCCCGCCAGCGCCGGCGGCCACATACCAGGGCAGCCAATGCTCGTCGGTCGGATGCATCAGCGCAGCAAAGGGGGCCTGACGGCGGTAGTCAAGCAGGGCCGCCCAATCGCGTGCCAGGCTGCGCTCGGCCACCCAGTCGCGGAAGGCCTCGGCCTCGGGAATCTCGGCCGCGTCGATGGCCGGCGGCTGCCCGCCGGCGAACACCATGCGCAGGTTATGGGTGATGCTGCCGGTGCCTATCACCAGCACCCCCTGGCGGCTCAGCGACGCCAGCGCTTCGCCCAGGGCGAATTGCTGTGCCGGCGATTGGCTGGGCACAAAGGCCAGCGGCAGCACCGCCACATCCGCCTGCGGATACATATAGCGCAACGGCGTCCAGATGCCGTGATCGAGGCCGCCCTGGTCGAGCTTGTGGGCCTGGATACCGCTCTCGGCCAGCAGCGCCTGCACCTCGCCGGCCAGAGCCGGAGCGCCAGGGGCGTCGTAGCGCAGGGTGTAGAGCTCGGGTGAGAAGCCGCGGAAGTCATACACCGCCTGATGCTGGGCACCGGCCAGCAGGACCGGCTCGCGCGCGGTGCTGTGCGCCGAGGCCACGACAATGGCCCGCGGCCGGCCGAAGCGGGCGTCAATGGCCGGGCCCAGCGCCTTCATGAAGGCGCCGGCCTCACGGGGCTCGAGCGCCGTCATCGGCGAGCCATGGGAGATGAACAGGGTGGGGAGGGGGGTGGTGTCCATGTCTTGATTGAAGCACTTCAGGCGGGTTGAGCCCTTGCGCGGCTTTGCATGCAGGGTTCAAGCCGCTTGCATGCTCCTTGACGGTCCAGGCTCTGCTACCGTGCAGGCTGTTTCCTTGTTGCCCGCCCGGAGTCCATTTCATGACCGCAGCCGTTCCAGCCCCCCGCTTCAGCCGCCCCAGCGTGCCCGCCATGGCCTGGCGGCAGCTGTGGCGTGACTGGCGCGCCGGCGAGTTGCGCCTGCTGGTGCTGGCCGTGACTCTGGCGGTGGCGGCGCTGTGCGCGGTGGGCTTTCTGGCCGACCGGCTGGATCGGGGCCTGGCACGCGATGCCGCCCAGCTGCTGGGCGGCGATGCCGTGGTGGCCAGCGACCAGCCGCTGCCCGAGACGGTGCAGGCACTGGCGTCCACGCTGAAGCTGCAAAGCACCCGCACGGCCAGCTTCCCCAGCATGGCGCGGGCTCCCGATGCCAAGGGCGGGGCCAGCCGGCTGGTGTCGGTCAAGGCGGTGGGGGCCGACTATCCGCTGCGCGGGCAGATCACGCTGAGCCAGTCGGCGGGCGGGACCGCACAGCTGCTGAAGTCCGCCCCGGCGCGCGGCACGGCCTGGGCCGATGCCGAGGTGCTGGACAAGCTGGGCCTGCAGGTCGGCGATGCGCTGATGCTGGGCGAGCTGAGCCTGACGCTGAGCCACATCATCGTCAACGAACCCGACCGTGGTGCCGGCTTCCTGAATTTTGCGCCGCGGGTGATGCTCAACGAGGCCGATCTGCCGGCCACCGGCCTGATACAGCCCGCCAGCCGGGTGACCTATCGCCTGGCCGTCGCCGGGGCGCTGAACGGCCGGCCGGCCATCAACACCTTTGTGCAGCGTGCGCAGGAGTTGATCAAGCAGGAGGGCCTGCGCGGCGTGCGCGTCGAATCGCTGGAGAGCGGCCGCCCCGAGATGCGCCAGACGCTGGACCGGGCCGGCAAGTTCCTGAAGCTGGTGGCCCTGCTGTCGGCGCTGCTGGCGGCGGTGGCCGTGGGCCTGGCCTCGCGTGACTTTGCCGGCCGCCATCTGAACGACTGCGCGATGCTGCGCGTGCTGGGCGAGTCGCAGCGGCGCATTGCCTGGGCCTATGCGCTGGAGTTCGCCGTCGTCGGCCTGGCCGCCAGCCTGGCCGGCGTGTTGCTGGGCCTGGTGCTGCACCAGGGCTTTGTGTGGCTGCTGTCTGGGCTGATTGCCGTTGATCTGCCGCTGCCCAGTGCCTGGCCGGCGCTGTTCGGCCTGGGCGTGGGCATGACGCTGTTGCTGGGCTTCGGCCTGCCGCCGGTGCTGCAGCTGGCGCGGGTGCCGCCGCTGCGGGTGATGCGCCGCGATGTCGGCAATCTGAAGGCCAGTTCGCTGCTGGTGCTGGTCGCCGGCACGCTGGGCTTTGTCGCGCTGCTGATGGCCGTGTCTTCAGACCTGACCCTGGGGCTGATCGCCAGCGGCGGTTTCGCCGTGGCGGTGGTGCTGTTCGCCGGCTTGGCCTGGCTGGCGGTGATGGCGCTGCGCCGCCTGGTGCCCGAAGCCGGCGGGCCGCGCTGGCTGCTGCTGGCGACGCGCCAGATTGCCGCCCGCCCGGTCTACGCGGTGCTGCAGGTCTCGGCCCTGAGCGTGGGCCTGCTGGCCCTGGCCCTGCTGGTGCTGCTGCGCACCGACCTGATAGACAGCTGGCGCAATGCCACGCCGCCGGACGCGCCTAACCGTTTCGTCATCAATGTGCAGCCCGAGCAGGGCGAAGCCTTTCGCACTGCGCTGACGGCGGGTGGCGTGTCGCGCTTTGACTGGTATCCGATGATCCGCGGCCGCCTGGTGGCCATCAATGGCAAGACCGCCGGGCCCGAGCTGTTCAAGGACGAGCGCGCGCGCCGCCTGATCGAGCGCGAGTTCAATATGAGCCACAGCGCCACCCTGCCCGGGCACAACCAGGTGGTGGGCGGGGCCTGGAAGGTGGAGGAGGCTGGTGCCATCAGTGTCGAGGAGGGCCTGGCCGAGACGCTGGGGCTGAAGCTCGGTGACCAGCTGCGTTTCGATGTTGCCGGGCAGTCGGTCGAGGCCAGGATTGCCAGCCTGCGCAAGGTCGACTGGACCTCGATGCGGGCCAACTTCTTCGTCATGTTCCCGGTGGCCGCGATGCCGGAGCTGCCGGCCAGCTACATCGCCGCCTTCCGCGCGCCGGCCAAGGCGGGCTTCGACAACGGCCTGAGCCACGACTTCCCGAACATCACCATGGTGGACGTGTCGGCCCAGATCCAGCAGGTGCAGGCGGTGCTGAACCAGGTCATCCAGGCGGTGCAGTTCCTGTTCGCCTTCACGCTGGCCACCGGCCTGGTGGTCTTGCTGGCAGCGGTGAGCACCACACGCGAGGCCCGCACCCGCGAGTTCGCGGTGATGCGCGCCATGGGCGCCGGCCGCCAGCTGCTGGCCCAGGTGCAGCGCGCCGAGCTGCTGGGCATGGGCGCGCTGGCCGGACTGCTGGCCGGCACGGCGGCCGTTGTCGTCGGCGGTCTGCTGGCCCGTTATGTGTTCGAGTTCCGCTGGACGGCCTCGGCCTGGGTGCCGCTGTTCACCATGGCCGCCGGCGCCCTGCTGGCGTTGGCGGCGGGCTGGTGGGGGCTGCGTGGGGTGCTCACGCGGCCGGTGGTGGCGACCTTGCGGGAGGCGGGGGACAATTGACCGGGCGCGATATCACCCGAAGCTGTGGGTGGCCGACCCCAGCTTGAACAGCCCCACCACCTGATTCAGCCGCTGGGCCTGCTGCTGCAGGCTGCTGGCCGCGGCGGCCGACTCTTCGACCAGGGCAGCGTTCTGCTGCGTCATCTGGTCCAGCCGGGCCACCGACTCATTGACCTGGGCAATGCCCAGGCTTTGTTCGGAGGTGGCCGCGGTGATCTCACCCACCATATCGGTGACGCGCTGCACGCTGGACACCACCTCGCCCATGGTGCTGCCGGCCTGGGCCACCAGGCGCGCACCGATCTCGACGCGCTCGACGCTGGCGCCGATCAAGGTCTTGATCTCCTTGGCCGCCTCGGCACTGCGCTGGGCCAGCGAGCGCACCTCGCCGGCCACCACCGCGAAGCCGCGGCCATGCTCGCCGGCGCGGGCCGATTCGACGGCCGCGTTCAGCGCCAGGATATTGGTCTGGAAGGCAATGCCGTCGATGACGCTGATGATGTCGGCGATGCGCTTGGAGCTGGCGTTGATCTCGTCCATCGTCGCCACCACCTGGGCCACCACCGAGCCGCCGCGCGCCGCCGTCTCCGAGGCCGAGACCGCCAGCTGGCTGGCCGAGCGGGCCGAGTCGGCTGATTGCTTCATCGTGCTGGTCAGCTCCTCCATCGAACTGGCCGCCTCCTCCAGATTGGCGGCCGTCAGCTCGGTGCGCTGCGACAGGTCCTGGCTGCCGACCGCGACCTCGCTGCTGGCCGTGCCTATGCTGCCCACCGATTCGCGCACCTCGATCAGGGCGCTGCGCAGCGCCTCCTGCATGCCGATCAGAGCGCTCAGCATCTGCGCCGGCTCGTCCTGGCCGCTGTCGCGTATGACCTCGCTCAGGTCCTTGGCGGCGATGCGCTCCGCCGATGCGATGGCCTTGCGCAGCGGCTGCACGACGCTGCGTATGCTGAACAGGATGAAGGGCGCCAGCAGGGCCAGCGCCAGCACCACGGTGAGGGCCATCTTGGCCACCTGGCTGTTGGCCACCACGGAGGCGGCCTCGGCGGCGGCGTTGCCGTCGTTGCCTATCATGGCCGAGATCTCGGAGCGCAGCTGTTCGGCCGGGCGAATCTGCGCCTTGGAAGCGTCGAGTGCCTTGTTGACGGCCGTGATGTCGGCCAGCTGCCCCGAGGCGACCTGGTCGAACACCGTCTTGGTGGCTTCCTGGTAGGCATTGAGCCTTTCATCCAGGGACTTGACCTTCTGCAACTCCTCCTTGCCATCCAGCGTCTTGCCCAGGCCGATGATCAGCTTGCGGGTCTGCTCGACCTCCTCGACCCACTCCTTGCGGTAGCGCTCGACGGCGGTCTTGTCCTGCATATTGATGAGCACGTCCTTCTCGTAGCGACGGATATTGCCCATGGCCTCGCGCAACTCGCCCAGCGCAATCGCATTGCGGTATTCATGCTCGGCAAAGCTGCGCATGCTGTCGCGCAGGCCGGACAGGCCGGCATAGCCTATGCCCCCGACCAGGGCCACCGTCAGCAAGACCAATCCAAGCAGCACGAACAGCCGCGCCCTGATGGTGATGGATCGAAACGACATGGCCTGACTCCTTGGGTACTGCTGGAAGGGGGACTAGTTCATGCGCGGTGGGATCTGGGGGTGGTTCGAGTATCGGACGAAAGGGGCTGCAGCGGGGGCTAGAAGCTTTCCCAATCGCCATCACCGCCGCCGCCATTTGACTTTGCGGGGGCAGGGGCAGGGGCAGGGGCTGGGGCTGGGGCGGCCATGGGCTTGGGGGCCGCAGCAGGCGCCGCTGCCTGGGGCTTGGTACTGGCCGCGGCAGGCGGACGCTTCGCCGCCGGGGCTGGCTTGGCTTTGGCCGCCGCACCCGCCGCCCCGGCCGGCTTGTGTGCCTGCGCCGGCGCCGCACGGGGCGCTTGCGTGTAGGCCGCGGGAGCCGCGTCGTCGGACAGTCGGAACACGCCAACCACCTGCGACAGCCGGTGGGCCTGATCCTTCAGGCTCTCGGCGGCCGCGGCAGACTCCTCCACCAAGGCGGCGTTCTGCTGCGTCATCTGGTCCAGCTGCACCACCGACTGGTTGACGGTGCTGATGCCGTCGCTCTGCTCCGAGGCGGCGGCGGTGATTTCGCCGATGATGTCGGTCACGCGCTGCACGCTGGTGACGATCTCGCTCATCGAGCTGCCGGCGTCCTGCACCAGGCGGGCGCCGGTCTCGACGCGCTCGACGCTGGCGCCGATCAGGGTCTTGATCTCCTTGGCTGCTTCGGCGCTGCGTTGCGCGAGCGAACGTACCTCGCCGGCCACCACGGCAAAACCGCGTCCCTGCTCGCCGGCGCGCGCGGCCTCCACCGCGGCATTCAGGGCCAGGATATTGGTCTGGAAGGCAATGCCGTCGATCACGCCGATGATGTCGCTGATCTTCTTCGAGCTGGTGTTGATGTCGTCCATTGTCGAGACCACCTGCGACACCACCTGGCCGCCCTTGGCCGCGGCGCTGGCGGCCGAGGACGCCAGCTGGTCGGCGGTGCGGGCCGAGTCGGCCGTCTGGCGCACGGTGGCTGTGAGCTCCTCCATGCTGGAGGCGGCCTGCTGCAGATTGCTGGCCGTCTGCTCGGTGCGCTGGCTCAGGTCTTGTGCGCCCATGGCGATTTCGCTGGAGGCGGTGGAAATCGAATTGCTGGCCGAGCGCACGTCCATCAGGATGGTGGCGATCTTCTGCGCGAACTGGTTGAACGAGGCCGCAATCTGCGAAATCTCGTCCTTGCCTGTGACCGGCAGTCGCTGAGTCAGGTCGCCGCCGCCGGAGCCGATCTCGTCCATCGCCTTGCGCACCCGGATCAGGCCGGTCAGCATGGCCGACACCAGCACCGCGGCCACCACGCCGGCCAGCAGGGCCACCACCACCAGCACCAGGCCGGAGGCGCGCAGCAGGGAGCTCAGCGAGCTCAGCGCTTCACCTTGCTCGGCGGCGGTGACGAGCAGCCAGTCGGTCTCGGGCACGGCGGCGGCGCGCAGCAGGAACTTGCCGTCCGCCAGTTCGGCGTTCATGGCCTGGGTGCCGCTGCTGGTCAGCTGTTTGAGCATGGCCGCGTCCAGTTCCTTGGCCAGGGTGGTGGTGGGCTTGAGGGCCAGCTTGGCGTCGGGATGGGCAATGATGCGGCCGTCCTTGAACACCAGAAAGGCGAAGCCGTGGGGCGTAGGCTTGATGGCCTTGACGGTGGCCACCACATCGTCGAGGAACACGTCCGAAGCCACCACTGCCTTGGTCTGCCCGCCTTCCTTGACCGCCTGGGCGAAGGTCACGACCAGCAGGTTCTTCGAGGCATCGATATAAGGCTCGGTGATGATGGTGCCGCTGGCCGCGGCGGCGGCGGTGTACCAGGGCCGGCCGGTCGGGTCATAGCCCGGAGGCAGGTTCTGCGGCACATTGAACAACATGCGCTTGTCGGCATGCCCGATGTAGGCGGCATCCAGCCGGCCCGACTTGGCCGCCTGCACCAGCAGCGGCGTGGGCTCGGCCGACTGTGCCGCCGGCAGCAGTGCGTTGATGATGTCGCGCTGGTGGCGGACCCAGTTGCCGATGGCCGCCGCATGGGCGCTGGCCAGACCATCGAGCTCGCGGGTGATCTGTTCCTGGGTATGGGATCTCACCACGCTGTAGTTGGCGATGGTGGACACCAGCAGGGTGAGCACCACGACGGCGATGCAGATGGCGATCAGCCGGTTCTTGATCGATCCAAACATGGAGGTTTCCTAGGTTGCTACCCGGGACGGACCGACGCTCTGATGCACGCCCTTCAGGCGCGCCGGCGCTAGGCCCTGACCTGGGTATGGGGCTGACTCAAAAGCTCTCCCAATCACCTTCACCACCGGCCGTGCTCGCCACCGGCTTCGGGGCCGGCGCCGGTGCAGGCGCCCGGCTCGCCGCCGCCTGACTGGGCTGCGCGGCTTTCTTGTTCGTTGTTGGTGCTGCCGACCGGGCCGCAGGCTTGGCTGACGGCTTGGCCAACGGTTTGGCTGACGGCTTGCCAGACGGCGCTCGGGGCGCGGCCTGTGCCGCGAGGCTGGCGGGCCGTTGCGGTGCGGCAGCCGGCGCCGGCGCCACATCCGCGGCACCACGGCTGTCACTCTCGTTCAGCCGGAACACGCCTATCACTTGCGACAGCTTGTGCGCCTGTTCGCGCAGGCTTTCTGCCGCGGCGGCGGATTCTTCCACCAGGGCCGCGTTCTGCTGGGTCATCTGGTCCAGTTGCACGACCGAGGTGTTGACGGTACTGATGCCGTCGCTCTGCTCGCTGGAGGCGGCGGTGATCTCGCCGATGATGTCGGTGACGCGCTGCACGCTGGCCACGATCTCGGTCATCGTCGCGCCTGCATCCTGGACCAGGCGGGCGCCGGTCTCGACCCGATCCACGCTGGCGGCAATCAGCGTCTTGATTTCCTTGGCCGCCTCGGCGCTGCGCTGCGCCAGCGAGCGCACCTCGCCGGCCACGACAGCGAAGCCGCGGCCCTGCTCGCCGGCACGGGCGGCCTCCACCGCGGCATTCAGGGCCAGGATATTGGTCTGGAAGGCGATGCCATCGATCACGCCGATGATGTCGCTGATCTTCTTCGAGCTGGTGTTGATCTCGTCCATCGTGGTCACGACCTGAGACACCACGTCACCACCGCGGGAGGCCACGCTGGCCGCCGACGAGGCGAGCTGATTGGCGGTGCGGGCAGCATCGGCACTTTGCTTGACGGTTGCGGTGAGCTCATGCATGGACGAGGCCGCCTGCTGCAGATTGCTGGCCGTCTGCTCGGTGCGGATCGACAGATCCTGGTTGCCGCTGGCGATCTCGACGCTGGCGGTGCTGATCGAATCAACCGAATGGCGCACCGTGCCTATCATCTGAGCCAGGCGCAGGCGCATGGCCTCGGTGTCGCGCATCAGCGCGCCGATCTCGTCGCTGCGGTCGCTGCTGACCGGCTGGGTCAGGTCTCCCTGAGCCACGGCCGAGACGGCCAGGTTCAGCTGCTTCAGCGGCGCTGCCACCCAGTGGCGCATCATCCAGAACAGGCCCGCACCGAGCGCCACCGTGGCGCCGGTCAGCAGCAGCCAGAACGGCACCAGTGCGGCCCAGTGCGAGCGCATGGCCTCGCTGTCCGAGACCTCGGCAATCACCCACTGCCCGGTGGCCTCGCTCTTGCGCAGCACGGCGAACAGATCGGACTGGCTGGAACCCAGCGCGCTGGGCACCTTGGCCAGGTAGCCGTCCGGTGCCTCGGCCAGCTCGGCCAGCATCTTCTCCAGGCCCGGCATCGCTTCGGAGACTTTCTTGCCCTTCGCCGTCGGGTGCATGAAGAAGACCGAGTTGGCCATTTCCTTGGCCGGTGTGACCATGTACATGCCACCGGATTCGAAGAACTTGGTCTCGGCCACGATCTTGGCCAGCGGTGTTTCAAATGGCGTCAGGTCGAAGCCGACGAAGAGTGCACCGACCAGCTTGCCGGCATCGTCCTTGACCGGCTCGTAGCGCGTCATGTAAGGCTTGCCGAACAGCACGGTGCGTCCGGTGTAGGGCTTGCCGGCCTTGAGCGAGGCGTAGGCGGGATGCTGGGTGCCCAGCAGGGTGCCCATGGCCCGTTCGCCGTTTTCCTTTTTCAGCGAGGAGGTGATGCGCTCGAAGTCATCGCCCTTGAGCGCGAACACCGTGGCCACGCCATGGGTGGAACTGCTGAACTTGTCGACCTGGGTGAAGTTGCCGTTCAACCTGGGGCCCCAGTCGCGCAGATCCCCCGAGGGCTCGAGCGTGAAGCTGGGACCGAACTCCTGACGGAAGGCGGTGAACAGGCTTTCGACCTGCACCCTCGAGGTCAGGTCGATGGCCTCGATCGAGTCCAGCTTGCCCTGGGCCTGGGCGCCCACCAGCGCAATCACGCGCTCGCGGGAGAGCTTGGTGGTCAGAACGGTCAGCAGTGTGCTGACGACCAGCAGCACCAGCGCGACGGTGACCACGCCGGTCAGCGACACTCGTCGGGCGATCGAAGTGACTTGGGTGCTCATGAGAGGCTCCAGCGGTATTTCATTTTTGAGCCAGGGGAGAGGAGGGGCATCAGAAAGCTTCCCATTCTTCGTCCTTGACCGGGGCGCTGACCGCTGGTGCAGCGCGAGCGGGTGCCGGGGCTGGCGGCCGGGCCAGTGGCTTGGGAGCGGCGCTGCCAGTCTTGGGCTTGGGCCCCGGCAGTGGTGTTGAATGGGCTTTGGCTTTCGGCGGCGCGGCAGGGGCCGGCGCGAACGTGGGCCGGGCCTGAGCGCGAGGGGCTTCGGCCGCCGGGTCCAGCCGGAAGGTGGACACGACCTTGGCAAGACTGGCCGCCTGCTCTCTGAGCGACTCTGCTGCCGCCGCCGACTCCTCGACCAGGGCCGAGTTCTGCTGGGTCATCTGATCCAGTTCCACGACCGATGCATTCACCCGGGCGATGCCGTCGCTTTGCTCCGAAGCGGCGGCCGTGATCTCGCCAATGATGTCGGAGACGCGCTGCACCGAGCCGACAATCTCCTGCATGGTCTGGCCGGCGTCGGCCACCAGGCGGGTGCCGGTCTCCACGCGCTCGACGCTGGCACCGATCAGGCTCTTGATCTCCTTGGCGGCCTCGGCGGAGCGGCCCGCCAGGCTGCGCACCTCGCTGGCCACGACCGCAAAGCCGCGCCCCTGCTCGCCGGCGCGGGCGGCTTCCACGGCCGCATTCAGGGCCAGGATATTGGTCTGGAAGGCGATGCCGTCGATCACGCCAATGATGTCGCTGATCTTCTTCGACGAGGTGTTGATGTCTTCCATCGTCGAAACGACCTGGGACACGACATTGCCGCCACGCGCGGCCACCTCGGCGGCCGAGGTGGCCAGCTGGTTGGCCTGGCGTGCCGAGTCGGCGCTTTGCTTGACGGTGCCGGTGAGCTGGTCCATCGCGGCTGCAGCCTGCTGCAGATTGGAGGCGGTCTGCTCGGTGCGCGTGCTCAGATCCTGGTTGCCCATCGCGACCTCGCTGCTGGCGGTCTGGATGCTGTCGGCCGACTGGCGCACCTGCAGCACGGTGTTGCGCACCGACAGAATCATCGTCTGCAGATTGGCCAGCAGGCTGCCGGCGGGCGCCTCGGGCACCTTGACGGACAGATTGCCCGAGGTCACCTCGGCCATGATGGAAATGGCTTCGCTGGGGTCACCGCCCAGTTGCCGCAGGACGCTGCGCGAAACGAACCAGCCCAGCACGCCGATCGCTGCCAGCACGGCCAGGCAGATCGCCAGTTGCTGCAGTGCTGCGGCGCGGACCTGATCGTCGAGACTGTCCATGTAGAGGCCGGAGCCCACCATCCAGTTCCATCCGGGCACGGTCCTGAGATATTGGAGCTTGGGATAGAGCGTGGCCTTGGGGTCGGTGTCACCGGGACGGGCGACCAAGGAATCCACATAGGTCGCTCCGGTCTTGCTGGCGGCCATGGCATCGACCATGCCCTTGACGGTGTCGACGCCCTGAGCGTTCTTGACGCCGGCCACCATCTTCTGCTCCGCCCAGGCCTTGACGAAGGGGTGCATGACGGCGACACCCTCGGTGGTGACGATGTAGAAGTAGTCGCTCTTGCCCTCAGCGCCGCCGTACCGTGCCAGGCGCACCGCCTCCATGGCGGCCTTCTTCGCCGCCTCGACCGTCAGGGTGCCGGCGGCGGCCTGGGCTTGATAGCCCGCGGCAATGTTGTAGGCCGAGTCGACCGCGGAGCGCAGGGCGGTCTTGCGGCCTTCGGTGAGGTCGCTGCGGGTCTGCATCACCGAGATGCCCGTGATGATGGCAATGCCGACAACGGCACTGACGACGAGCAGGCCGATCTTGCGTTTGAAGCTGAGCTGTTGGAGCATCTTGTGGCCTATTCAATTGAATCCGCCGCGTCTTTCAACGACTGCGACTGTGGTGACGCAACTGAAGCTGCCATGCCCGAGATGCCCCGGCCGACCGAGCCGCATGACCGGGACAGCGGTCGCTGCAGTGCTGGGTCAAAACCGGGCCTTGTGGCCTGCGCCGCTCCAGTGCATCAATGGGTGCACCGTCTCACTGCTCCCTGCAGTTCATTTTTTTCTGTCACACGTCGGCGCTTGGCCGGCGTCAGGTCAACTGATCCATCAGTCCCATGTCGGCGCTGCTCATCAGGCCTTCGATGTCCATCAGTATCAGCATGCGGTCGTTGACGCTGCCGATGCCGGTGATGTAGCTGGTGTCCACGGTGCTGGCGTTCATTTCCGGGGCGGGGCGTATCGCATCCTTGGTCAGCTCCAGCACATCGGACACCGAGTCCACCACGGCGCCGACGACGCGGCCACGCACATTCAGCACGATCACCACGGTGAAGCCGTTGTACTCGGCCGAGGCGCAACCCAGCTTCAGGCGCAGGTCGACGATGGGCACGATCACGCCGCGCAGATTGACCACACCCTTGATGAAGTCCGGGGCGTTGGCAATGCGGGTCGGCGGCTCGTAGGAACGGATCTCCTGCACCTTGAGGATGTCGATGCCATATTCCTCGGCGCCCAGGCGGAAGGTCAGGAACTCGCCACTGCTGGGGCTTTGCGCCTGCAGCGCGCGGCCACCGCCCTGCCGGGCCAACTGGTTGGAGCTGCTGCTTTCTTGGATCATTTCCATGGCTTACCTCGACTTTGTGATTTGTGGCTGGGATCGGTGGGCGGCGGTGCTCAGAAGCTTTCCCAGTCGCCGTCGGCACCGGTCGCGGCTGCCGCCACCTTGGGTGCGGCAGCGGCAGGGGCTGGCCTCGGCGCCGGTGCCGGATGAGCCGGCTTGGGCTTGACGCTGTGCGAGGTCGGGCCGGGGAGGGAGGTCTTGGCGCTGGTCTTGGCCTTGGCGACAACCTTGCTGGCCAGCTGCGCCGGCTTGAAGCCGGACGAGGCTGCGGCCTTGATCGGCGCGGGCGGCAGCGGCGCGGCGGACTGGTGTTCGGCGAGCTGGAACTGGTCGACCACCTGGCCCAGGCGCTGAGCCTGCTCCTTGAGGCTTTCGGCGGCGGCGGCGGACTCCTCCACCAGGGCGGCGTTCTGCTGTGTCATCTGGTCGAGCTGCAGCACCGATTGGTTGACACTGCCAATGCCCTCGCTCTGCTCGGAGGCAGCGGCCGTGATCTCGCCCATGATGTCGGTCACGCGCTGCACGCTGGCGACGATCTCGTTCATCGTCGTGCCGGCATCCTGCACCAGGCGGGCGCCGGTCTCGACGCGTTCGACGCTGGCGCCGATCAGGGTCTTGATCTCCTTGGCGGCTTCGGCGCTGCGCTGGGCCAGCGAGCGCACCTCGCCGGCCACCACCGCAAAGCCGCGGCCCTGCTCGCCGGCACGTGCGGCTTCCACCGCGGCATTCAGCGCCAGGATATTGGTCTGGAAGGCAATGCCGTCGATCACGCCGATGATGTCGCTGATCTTCTTCGAGCTGGTGTTGATCTCGTCCATCGTTGTGACGACCTGCGACACCACATTGCCGCCGCGCGAGGCCACCTCGGCGGCCGAGGAGGCCAACTGGTTGGCGGTGCGGGCCGCATCGGCCGACTGGCGCACGGTGGCAGTCAGCTGCTGCATCGACGAGGCCGTCTGCTGCAGATTGCTGGCCGTCTGCTCGGTGCGGCTGGACAGGTCCTGATTGCCCGAGGCGATCTCGACCGAGGCGGTGCGGATGTGGTCGGCCGACGAGCGCACCTCGCCGACCAGGCGCTGCAGCGACTGCTGCATCGCATGCAACGAGCGCATCAGGTGCGAGGCTTCGTCGCTGCCCTGAATCGCCGAGACCTTGCTGTGCAGGTTGCCGTTGGCAATGGCGCTGGCCAGCACCTCGGCATCGGCCAGCGGGCCGCAGATGCTGTTCATATTGAGCAGGGTCAGCGGCACCACCACCAGGGCGCTGAAGGCCAGGATGATCACGAAGGCGAGCTGCATATTCGACTGGGTGCTGTCGATCTTGGCCTGGGTCTGGGCCGATTCCTTCTCCATCGCCACGCGCAACTCGTCGAGCGACTTCTCGATCAGGGTGAAGGAATCCTTGGCACGACCCAGCAGCTTGTCGGCCACGGCGGCATTGTCGTAGGCGCCAGCCTCGAGCTGTTTGAGTATCGGCTCGGCCTGCTTGATGTAGTCGTCCAGCTGCGGGGCCATCTTGCGCACGATGGGGTTGTTGAGGTCCTCCTCGCCTTCCAGCATGTGCTTGGAAATGGCGCGGAACTGGCCCACCGTCGCATCCCACTTGGCCCGATGTGCCTTCACTGTGTCGGGCTTCTCGTAGCTGATGATCATGTCCTTCTCGAAGCGGCGCAGATCACCCAGGACGGTCACCAACTGGGTGAGGTCATGCGAGTCGGCCAGCGAGGACTCGGCAAATTCGCGGTTCTGCTGCTTGAGCAGATGCATGCCGAAAATGCCGACGCTGCCGACCACGGCCAGCAGCACCAGCACCATGCCGATGGCGCCGATCATGCGTGTTCGGATACTGAACTGCCGCAGCAGATGACTGAGATTCATTTGGTTCTATTCCCTGAATTGGTGGTGCTTGTGCCGGTGTCTGTGGCCCGGCTCAGTGGCGCGAGCGGCGCACCAGGCTGCCGATGTCGAGAATCAGCGCCACCCGGCCATCGCCCATGATGGTGGCGCCCGAGACATCGGGCACCTTGCGGTAATTGGCCTCGAGGTTCTTCACCACCACTTGCTGCTGGCCCAGCAGCTCGTCCACCAGCATGGCGACGCGGCCACCCTCGGCCTCGACCACCACCATGATGGAGCTGACATGCTCGAAGTCGAAGCGCGGCACATTGAACACGCGCTCCAGCTCGACCACCGGCATGTACTCCTGGCGCACCTCGACCAGACGGCCCGAGCCGCCGACGGTCTTGATGGTGTCAGGTGTGACCTGGAAGGACTCGACCACCGACGACAGCGGCAGGATGTAGACCTCTTCGCCGACGCCGACGCTCATGCCGTCCATGATGGCCAGGGTCAGCGGCAGGCGCACCGAGACCTTCATGCCATAGCCCTCGGCCGAGTCGATCTCGACCGTGCCGCCCAGCGAGGTGATGTTGCGCTTGACCACGTCCATGCCGACCCCGCGGCCCGACACGTCGGTCACTTCGTCAGCGGTGGAGAAGCCCGGCGCGAAGATCAGGTTCCAGACCTCGGAGTCGGTCATCGAATCGGGGGCGTCGATGCCGCGCTCGCGGGCCTTGCGTATCAGCTTCTCGCGGTTCAGGCCGCGGCCGTCGTCGCGCACTTCGATCACGATGGAGCCGCCCTGATGGGAGGCCACCAGGGTGATGGTGCCCTGCTCGGGCTTGCCCTTGGCCGCGCGATCTGCCGGCATTTCGATGCCGTGGTCGCAGCTGTTGCGCACCAGGTGGGTCAACGGGTCGGTGATCTTCTCGACCAGGCCCTTGTCCAGTTCGGTGGCCTCGCCCTGCGTCACCAGCTCGACCTTCTTGCCCAGCTTGGCGGCCAGGTCGCGCAGCATGCGCGGGAAGCGGCTGAAGACCATGGACATCGGGATCATGCGGATCGACATCACCGATTCCTGCAGATCGCGGGTGTTGCGTTCCAGATCGGCCAGGCCCGAGGTCAACTGCTGGTACAGGCCCGGGTCCACATTGCGGCTGTTCTGCGCCAGCATGGCCTGGGTGATGACCAGCTCGCCGACCAGATTGATCAGCTGATCGACCTTCTCCACCGAGACGCGAAGTGTCGTGGACTCCATGCCCGCCGGGGCCGCCTTCTCGGCCTTGGCCGCAGCGGGTTTGGCCACCGGGGCCGGGGTTTGCGGCTGAGGCTGGCCCGAGCTTTCTGCGCTGACGGCCACCGGGGCGGCCGGTGTGGCCGCCGGGGCACCCGGGGCGTCGTCGAAGAAGCCGTAGCCGGGGTCCTTGGCGACCTCGACTTCCACCTCGGGTGCACCCGGTGCACCGGCATGGAAGCCATAGCCCGCGCTCAGCGGCATCAGCACCACTTGTTCGCGGGCGACGTGGAAGGTGAACAGGTCCAGCAGGTCGTTGTCGCTGCTGCTGGTGACGATCTTGAAGCGGCGCATGCCGTCGGCGGCCTGGCCGCCGTCCAGCGGCTCTATCGTGCCGAGATCGGTGATTTCCTTGAACAGCTCGACCAGATTGTCGGCCTGGGCGGTGTCGTCCAGCGGACCGACCTGCAACTCCAGCTGGCGCACGCCGGGTGCGGCAGGTGCGGATGCCGGAGCAGGCGCTGCGGCCGGAGGGGGCGCAGGCGGTGGCGGAGGCGCAGCCTGTTTGACGGCCGCCGCTGCCGGAGCAGCCTGGCCGTTGACCATGGCGCGGATGCTGACCAGCAGATCGGCCGTGTCGACCACGTCGCCGCCGGAGCCCTGGTGGCGCGCCAGCTGGGCGCGCAGCGCGTCGCCCGACTGCAGCAGCACATCGACCATGGCCGAGGTGGGGGTCAGTTCATGCCGGCGCAGCTTGTCCAGCAGCGTTTCCATCTGGTGCGTCAGTTCGGCCACGTCGCTGAAGCCAAAGGTGGCCGAGCCGCCCTTGATCGAGTGCGCGCAGCGGAAGATCGCGTTCAGCTCTTCATCGTCGGGAGCGGTGATGTCCAGATTGAGCAGCAACTGCTCCATGCTGTCCAGGTTCTCGCCGGCTTCTTCGAAAAAGACCTGATAAAACTGGCTCAGGTCGATGCCAGCGCTCATGCTGGCGTTATCAGACATCTCACCCATGGTGTTGTACCCCTGTGCTCGTGAGACGCATCAACGAATGACCTTGCCGATGACTTCGATCAGCTTGGCCGGATCGAAGGGCTTGACCAACCAGCCGGTGGCGCCAGCGGCGCGGCCGGCCTGCTTCATCTGATCGCTGGACTCGGTGGTCAGGATGAGGATGGGCGTGGTCTTGAATTTGGGGTTGTCCCGCAGCTTCTTGGTCAGGCTGATGCCGTCCATGCGGGGCATGTTCTGGTCGGTCAGGACCAGGTCGAAATTGCGCTGTCCGGCTTTCTCCCAGGCGTCCTGGCCATCAACCGCCTCGACCACATTGAAGCCGGCGTTCTTCAGCGTGAAGGTCACCATTTGGCGCATGGAAGCCGAGTCGTCCACAGCAAGAATTGAATGCATCTCTATCTCCGGGGTATCGCTAGGGTTTTCGGGTAATCGGGGCGGGTCTTTAGAACAGTTCGACGGAACCAGCGTCCATCTCGTCCTGTGTGACCGGATTCGGCTTCAACGGCGCCATCTCGACGACGGCGGCACCGTCCTCATCGTCGCCAAAGGTGTCGCGTGCCAGTTGGTCGGCGCAGTTGCGCAGGCGCTGGCTGGTGTGGGCGATCAACTGCGTCGCCATATCCTGGAACTGCAGGGCGGTGATGGCGCCGGCCATCTCGGTCTGGACCTTGTGCAGGTCGGCGTCGTCAAAGCCCGGCGTGGCCGCGGCCTGTGCCAACAAGCGGTTCAGGTGATTGGTGGCGCCATAAAAATGCGTCATCAAGGACTCACCCGCATCATCCAGCAAGCGTTGCAAACGATCCAGGTCATTTGTCACCGTCATCAGGTGATCTTGCAGATCGGCGGCAGCCAGCAGCTGAAAAACCGGGGGCAGGCCCTCGGTCTCGGGCGGGGCAGAGGACGGGTCTTCTAGCATCTCGGCTCCACGATATTGTTCTGTTCGTTGCGCAGGCAGGCGCCATGGTCCGACACCCCGGATACAGCATCAGGTCCAGGGTCGGCCAGCGGCGCTACGATGGTTAGCAGTGTTCGACAGGTTTCAACCATCCATCACTCTGAGCACAGCCCCGAAGGAGGCCTATTTCCAAGGATCGGCCCCCCCTGTTGCATAAGCATTGGGGTTTACCCTTGATGTAACCGAATGCATCACGCTTGGGTGCATTTTTGCTGCTTTCCGTCGCGGCCGGCGGCGTCTTTCATCCTTGGCATACTCGCTGCATGACGACTCCTATTGCCGGACGACGGCTGCGCGTGCTGCATGTCGAAGATTCTGACCTTGACCACCAGCTCATGCTGGCCCAGCTGCAGCGTGGTGGCCTGCAGGTCGAGTGCCAGCGGCTGGACAGCCGCGAGGCCTTTGCCCAGGCACTGGACGAACCCTGGGACGCGATCATTTCCGACTTCAATCTGCCCGGCTTCTCCGGGCTGGTGGTGCTGGAGATGCTCAAGGCCAGCGGCCGGCTGATCCCCTTCATCCTGGTTTCGGGCGAGATCGGCGAGGACACCGCGGTGGAGGCCATGCGCAATGGCGCCAGCGACTACCTGCTGAAGAACAATCTGGCCCGGCTGGCGCCGGCCCTGGTGCATGCGATCGAGGCGGCCGAGGCGCAACGTGCGCGCAAGCGTGCCGACGACGAGCTGGTGCGCTCCAAGCAACGCCTGCACGAACTGGCTGGCCATCTGCAGACCAGCGTCGAGCGCGAGCGTGCGGCGATTGCCCGCGAGATCCATGACGATGTCGGCGGCTCCTTGACGGCGCTCAAGTTCGATCTGGCCTGGATCGCCCGCCATGCCGGGTCCGACGCCATCCTGCAGCGCGCCAATGCCGCGCTGGAGACGGTGACCTCGGCCATCGAGGCCAGCCAGCGGGTGATGCACAACCTGCGGCCGGCCATCCTGGAGCAGGGCCTGGTGGCGGCGGTGCAGTGGATGGCCGGGCGCTTCGACCGGCGCACCGGCATCAGCACCGTGTTCACCACCAGCCATGAGCAGATCCAGCTGCCCCCGGGCGTGCCCCTGGTGGCCTACCGGATGACGCAGGAGGCCTTGACCAATGTCAGCAAGCACGCCGAGGCCACCAGAGTGGACATCGAACTCAGCGTCGCCGGCGGTGTGTTGACGGTGGAGGTCAAGGACAACGGCCGCGGCATCGCGCCGGGCGATCTGGCCAAGGCGCGCAGCTTCGGCATCCGCGGCCTGCACGAACGCGCGGCCACCGTTGGCGGCTGGGTCGATCTGAGCAGCACCCCTGCCGGCACCAGCCTGATACTGTCGGTGCCGTTGACACCCGACGCCGCCCAGAACGCCGAGGATGGCAGCTTGAACAAGACCGAACACGATCCGTCTGCATGGGGCACTCAATGATCCAGGTGATGCTTTGCGATGACCATGCCCTGATACGCCGCGGCATCCGCGACACCCTGTCTGACGCATCCGATATCGAGGTGATCGGCGAGGCCGGCGACTATGGCGAGCTGCGCACCCTGCTGCGCACCCAGACCTGCGACGTGCTGGTGCTGGACATCAATATGCCCGGCCGCTCGGGCCTGGACGTGCTGCATGCGCTGAAGGACGAGGGCTCGCCGGTGCGCGTGCTGATCGTCTCGATGTATCCCGAGGACCAGTACGCCATCCGCGCGCTGCGCGCCGGCGCCCATGGCTATGTCAACAAGGGCGGCGACCCGGCGCTGCTGGTGCAGGCCGTGCGCACGGTGGCCCAGGGACGCAAGTATGTGACGCCCGAGATCGCGCAGATGCTGGTCGAGAGCCTGACCGCGCCCGTCACCGAGCAGGCCCACTCCAAGCTGTCGGACCGCGAGTTGCAGACCCTGGTGATGATTGCCTCGGGCAAGCGCCTGTCAGACATTGCCGAGGAGCTGATGCTCAGCCCCAAGACCGTCAGCGTCTACCGCGCCCGGGTGCTGGAGAAGCTGGGCTTGGCAAACAACTCCGAGTTGACGGTTTACGCCATTCGCAACGGATTGGTCGCGAGTTGATCAGAACCCGGCAGCCGGCCAGGCCGTGCTGGCGATGCAGCGGACATCCGCCCTGGCGCGGGAGGCGCGTCAGCGTGGCCCGATGTATCGCTTCGCGAGGCTGACGCGGTCGATGCGATAGTGCATCGTGCTGGGTGCTACCGCTGTGCCGCCGTGGTACACGTCCACCCATAGGCCCTGCACTCCGAATTCGGGATGCCTGCGCCAGCGGTAGCCCGTATTTTCGTAGGCCAGATGGCCGTTGATCCAGACCCGGTATTCACCGTCGGCCAGCGCGCTGCCGTTGCCGTCCGTATCAAAAGGCCCGGTGATGGTGTTCTGTTTCACCTGGATGTCGATGGCGTACCACTGCTGCCGGCGCAGGGCGACGTAGTTGAATTCCTCGCCCACGGGAAACGGCCCGACCTGATCCAGGTTGTAGGGGTAAATGGCCAGGCCGAAGAGGTCGGCATAAGGCGAACCATCCGTCGACTTCATCGAGGAAAGAAAGCGGATCGAGTGACCCTGGTACTCCCATTTCCCCTGCGCGGCATTCCACACCTTCAATCCGGTGCCGGGCGATCCGCCATTGCCGGTGGTCTGCTGCCAATAGCCTCCATTGGCCCAGTAGCCGAACTGCACGCCCATCGCAGGCAACTTGATGGCGTCCACGTCCGAGCCCCAGTCGGATTCCAGGTGCAGGTGGTACTGGCCGAACAGTTCCGGCACGACGCGGTCGGGCACACCGTTGGGTCCTGTGCCTCGACTGACATCGGCTCGAATATTGGCGCTGAGGTTGGTGCCTGCGGCCAGGGTGCCGCGTGCATAAGTGGTTCCTGTTTCCGTATTCAGCACCCGGTCTGGCGGCGTGGCCCAGCCCCCGTCCGCCCAACCCGGCGACGCGAAGTCGTGGCTGAAGAGGGTGTCCGGATCGGTGGCAATGCCGCCGAAGCTCGTGTACTTGCGGCCGATGCCTAGCGCGGGACTGGCGACGACATCGGGCACGACGAAGGTGGGTGGATCCGCCTCGAAGACCTCGATCACTGCACCACCTTGCGTGAGTGCGCTCACACTGAGGGCCAGCTTGGCCTCGATGATGGTACCGCTGATCGAGGACAGGTCGAACCGCAGGATGGCGGGCTGTTGTGACTGTACGAGACGGAACAGATCAGAGCTGCTGAGGCCTTTGTATGTGGTGGTGTTCCAGCAGGCATTGGCCTGGCAGGGAAGGACGAAGGTTCCGGTACCCGTGACCACCGTAAGCGTGGGCCTGCTGTCGGCGGACGAGGCCGTTCTTCCGGCAAAGTCAACCGGCCAGGCGTTGGCGGCCGTGCGCAGGTAAAAGCCCTTGTTCTGGCCGTTGCCGGCCCAGCGCTTGACCAGGGCCGTGACGATCATCGAATAGCGGCCCACCCCGGTGATGGCGGAAGAAGTCGCATGCGGCACACTTCCATTCGCTGCCTGCGCAGCGTCCGACCAGTCGCCGAGCGTGCCGCGCCTCCAGCGAAAGCCCAGGGCGGCATTCCAGAAATCCCGTGTTGGCCCCGACTGTGAGCCATCATGCGTGAGGTACTGTGGTGCCCCACTGCTCATCGTCGGAGCAGGAGCAGGAGCAGGAGCAGGAGCAGGAGCAGGAGCAGGAGCAGGAGCAGGAGCAGGAGCAGGAGCAGGAGCAGGGGTGCCGACGACCGCAGCCTGTTCACTTGATCCACCACCACCGCCGCAGGCCGACAGCAGCGGCCAAGCGCTGAGATAGGCCACAGTCTTGCTGACGATCGAGCGGCGTTGGCTGCTGAAAGGTGAAGGGTTGCTCATTGACCGTGATTCCTGAATCTCTCGTTGGCTGGGCCTGACGTGAAGGCCATCGCCTACTCGGTGGCAAAAAAGTAGGGCATTTGCGTCGTGCCGGGAACGAGATAGAACCCACGCAGCAGGGAGGAATAGCCGAACCGCCCGAACAGCCCGCCATTGCTGCCGGTGGCAGGAGGTGTCACGGTGTTGGCCGAGCTGACCTCGAGCACGCCACGCACCCAGGGGTCCGTGCCTCCTCGCGTGGGTATCAGGGTACTGATCTGGTCCCGGTTGTTGGTACTGTTCTCGTACAGGCACAGCATCCGCAACTCCGGAGCCCAGCAGGACCCGAAGCCCGCCAGATTCTTGATTTCCAATCCCGAGCTGAAGTTGCCGGACAGGCTCGGCTCGACTGCAGTGTAGTTGCCTTGATCAATGTGCCAGATCTTGAGCGCGCCACGATTGATGCCGGCCAACACGTCCATCCCCGGGATGTACTGCATCGCATCGCAACTGGCCAGGTAGTTGGCCTTGTCGCCCCGGGGTGTGGCCGTTCCGGTTGCAATATCTATCTGTATCAACCGGGATGTGCCGTGTCCGAGACTCCACAGTGTGCCCCGCGTGCCGCGGGTGGGATCGAAGGCGCATGCGCCATCACTTGAGCTGATCAAGGCGCTGCCATCGTTGGCGGCCGCATAGTCGCTGATGAGATGCGCCTCGCCGGCGTTGTCGATCCAGTAAGCCCGCGCATTGGCCGGCGAAGCCGACGCCGTGTAGTAGCAAGCCGCCAGCCGGGAGATCACCGGCCCCAGGCCCGGCACAAAGGTCTGGTTGTTGTAGCTGTGGACGGCGCGCAGCCGGCCATCGAAATACAGCCCGCTTGCTTCGCGCCCGTCGCGTGTGATGCCGGTGTTGCCGACGGCGCCGGTCGGATTGCGCACCATGACCCAGGCCGGCTTCTCTGCGTTCAGGTGAAGACGATAGGGTTCGTTGCCACCGTAGTCCGTGTGCCCCCCGCCCAGTGGAATCCAGAACGTGCCGTTGCTGTCATCCCACACGCCACCCGTCCAGGACAACAGCCCCAGGGTCATGCCTCTTGCAATATGGTCGGCGCCAGGTGGTGTGATCGCCGAGTTGGCGCCGGGGTCGATGTCGGACAGCGTGTTGGCGGCGGGAATCACGGCCCAGGTGTTTTTGGCCATTGATTGGCGCCAGGCCGGCCATGCCTGCCGGTTCGCCGGCACGGTTGCGGGCCAGGCAGGCGCATCCGACGGTTCTGGCTGACCTGGGGAGGGCGCGGGGCTGGGTGCAGGCGTCGGGGACGGTGTGGGCGCGGGTGCTGGCGGTGGTGGCGAGGCCGTTGGATTTTCGGGCACCACACCGGTGGCCTTGTTCGAGCCGCCGCCGCATCCCGTTACCCACGCCGATGAGGCAGCGAACAGAGCATGCAATGCCGAGCGGCGAGAAAGAGTCTTCATGGGGCAAGTTTGCGATCATTCCACTCCCGATGTATCGGAGCCGGGGTGTAAGCATGAAGCCTTGCCTCCGATTTCAGGGTGTCGGTTTGTAAGAGCCGACCCGTGCGCCGAGCGCAGCGATGTCTCAAAAATTGCTCAGCATGTGCTCAAGCGCCACCGTGAACGGCATCTGCATCAGCGGCAGTGTCATCAGAATGCCCACCAGACCCACACCCAGGGTGATGGGGAAGCCGACGGCGAAGATGTTGATCTGGCTGGCGACACGCGAAATGATACCGAGCACCAGGTTGACGAACAGCAGCATGGTGATCAGCGGAAGGGCCACCCATAGGCCGATGCGGAAGATGTCGGCGCCCCAGACCTGGGGCTGGGCCATGCGCAGAAAGGCGAAGGACTCGGCGCCGACGGGGAAGCTGTGAAAGCTTTGCACCACCGCGTTGATCAGCAGCAGATGGCCGTTGATGACGACGAACAGAAAGGCCACCATGGTGCCGAAGAAACGGCTGCTGGCCGTGGCCTGGCCGCCGGTGGCAGGGTCGAAGAAGCCGGCATAGTTCAGACCCATCTGCAGGCCTATCAGCTCACCGGCGAACTCGAGTGCGGTGAACACGATGCGCACCGCAAAACCGAGGCTCACGCCGATCAGCACCTGCTGCAATATGACCATCACGGCTGGCGCCGAGTCCAGCGGTATCAAGGGCATGTCGGGCAGCGAGGCCTGGGCGGCAAACGCCGTCAGCCCGGCCAGCGCCACGCGCACGCGCATGGGCAGATTGCGCTGGCTGAACACCGGCATCGCGCTGAACATTGCCAAGGTGCGTATGAATGGCCAGATCAGCGGTGTGATCCAGGCCAGCAGCTGGGCTTCGGTGACGCTGAACATGGACGTTCGAGCTTCAGCCCACGACCTGGGGAATGGACTGCAGGGTGCGCTGGATGTACTCGACCAGGGTGGACAGCATCCATGGCCCGGCCACCATCATCACGGCAATTGCCGCCAGCATCTTGGGCACGAAGCTCAGCGTCGCCTCGTTGATCTGCGTCGCCGCCTGGAAGATGCTGACGAGTACGCCGACCAGCAGCACGGCGATCAGCACCGGTGCGGCAATCATCAGCAGCATGTAGAGGCCTTGCTGGCCGAAGGTGAAGACTTGTTGTGCGTCCATTTTCTGGGCTGCTTGAGGCTAGGTGGCAAAGCTTGCGGCGAGTGAACCGATCAACAGATTCCAGCCATCGGCGAGCACGAACAGCATCAGCTTGAAGGGCAGGGCGACCAGCACCGGGGACAGCATCATCATGCCCAGGCTCATCAGCACGCTGGCCACGATCATGTCTATGATCAGAAAGGGAATGAAGATCAGAAAGCCGATCTGGAAGGCGCTCTTCAGCTCGCTGGTCACGAAGGCCGGCACCAGCACCTTCAGCGGCACGTTCTCGGCCTTGACGCCGGCGTCCAGCTTGGCCAGCTTGGCGAACAGGGCGACGTCGGACTGGCGGGTCTGCTTCAGCATGAAGCCGCGCACCGGCACCTCGGCGCGCTTGAGCGCCTCGTCGGTGCCGATCTGGCTGGCGCTGTAGGGCACCCACGCATCGCTGTAGACCTTGTCTATGGTCGGGCCCATGACGAAGAAAGTCAGGAACAGGCTCAGGCCCAGGATCACCTGGTTCGGTGGCGCCGACTGCGTGCCCAGCGCCTGGCGCAGCAGGGACAGCACGATGACGATGCGGGTGAAGCCGGTCATCATCAACAGCACGGCCGGCAAAAAGCCCAGGGCGGTGAAGAACAGCAGGGTCTGGATGGGCACCGAGTAGCTGGTGCCGCCGGCGCCCTGGCCGATGATCAGCGGCAGGTTGCCGCCCGCGGCCTGCGCTAAAGCCGCTGTGGACAGCGTCGATAACACCGACACGGCCAGGGCTGGCAGGAGCCGGCGTTTCAGGGAAACGAAAAAGTCACTGCGCACCGCGGTCCCCCGAAGGTGCAGCACCGGTGCGAAAGCGCGACAGCAGCTGAGCGAAAGGCGCGACCGGGTGGCCGGTCAGGTTTGCCGGCACCTCGCCCTGCGGCGCCATCGTGTGCAGCGTCGTGATCTGTTGAGACGTGACCCCCAGAACCAGCCAGCGGCGCTCATCGCCCTGACCCACCTCGACGGTGATCAGGCGCTGGTTCGGCGACAGCGGCAGCACCGCCACCGTGCGCATCATGCCGCCCGCGGCCGAGCCGCCCATGGGCGTGCGCTTGAGCAGCCACAGGGCCAGCGGAATCATCGCCAGAATGGCGATGAACCAGAGGATGGGATAGAGACTGGTACCCATGGCCTCAGAGCTTGGACAAGCGACGCATTCTTTCCGACGGCGTCACGATGTCGGTCAGCCGGATACCGAACTTGTCGTTCACCACCACCACCTCGCCCTGGGCGATCAGGTAGCCGTTGACGAGCACGTCCATAGGCTCGCCGGCCAGCGCGTCGAGCTCGACCACCGAGCCCTGGGCCAGCTGCAGGATGTTCTTGATCGGTATGCGCGTGCGGCCCAGCTCCACGGTCAGCTGGACCGGGATGTCCAGGATCATGTTGATGTCGTTGCCGGCCGCGTTGGTCGTGGTCGGCGCGAAGCTGGAGAACGAGGCCGGCGAGACCTGCTCGGCCGGCTGCTGCACTTCGCTGGCGACTTCGGGACTCTTGGATTCCGCCAGGGCCGCAGCCCATTCGGCGGCCATCGCGTCCTGTTCGTCTGATGAGGATGAGGGATCGTCAGGACTCATGGGCTTCTCCCAACCAGCTGTCGTTGGAGCTGGTCAACATTTTGTCAATCTTGATGGCGTACTTGCCGTTCGAGGTGCCGTAGTGGCAGTCGAACACCGGCACGCCATCGACCTTGGCTTGAATCATCGGGTCCAGATCGAGCTCGATGAAGTCACCGGGCTTGAAGGACAGCAATTGCTCCACCGTCGCCGGCGCGGTGGCCAGCGTGGCCACCAAGTCAACCTCGGCGGCCTGGATCTGGTTCTTCAGCAGCTTGACCCAGCGGCGATCGGGCTCGTTGGAGTCGCCCTGGATGCTGGAATACAGCACATCGCGTATCGGCTCCAGCGTCGAGTAGGGGATGCAGAAATGGATGGTGCCGCTGGTGTCGCCGATCTCCAGCGTGAACGAGGTGGCGACGACGATCTCGCTGGGCGTGGCGATATTGGCAAACTGTGGCTGCATCTCCGAGCGCTGGTAGTCCAGCTCCAGCGGATAGATGCCATGCCAGGCCTTCTTGTATTCGGCCGTCACCACCTCGACCAGGCGGGTGATGACGCGCTGCTCGGTGGGCGAAAAGTCGCGGCCTTCGATGCGTGCATGGAACTTGCCGCCGCCGCCGAACAGGGCGTCGATGACGGCAAACACCAGGGTCGGGTCGCAGACGATCAGGCCGGAGCCACGCAGCGGCCGCACCGAGACGATATTGAAATTGGTCGGCACGACGATTTCGCGCAGGAAGGCGCTGTACTTCTGCACCTTGATGCCGCCGATGGCCACTTCCGGGCTCTTGCGGATGAAGTTGAACAGGCCGATGCGGATGTTGCGGGCGAAACGCTCGTTGATGATTTCCATCGTGGGCATGCGCCCACGCACGATGCGTTCCTGGCTCGCGAGGTTGTAGTCGCGTATGCCACCCTGCTGTTCCTCTTCCTGCTCGAGCTTCTGGCTCTCGCCGGTGATGCCTTGCAAGAGGGCATCAACTTCGTCTTGGGAAAGAATCTGCTGATTCATGCTGGCTTCACAACAGGTTTGTGTCCGTTGGTCATCGCCATCACTGGATGATGAAGTTCGAGAAAAGCACCTTCAGCACCGGGCTGGCCTGGGCGGCCTTCTTCTTCTTTTTCTTCTTCGGGGCCTCGTCGGCCGGGGCTTCGTCGTCTTCGGGGTCCAGCTCGACGCCCATCGGCAGCACCGAGGCGCGCAGGATCTCGCGGGAGAGCTTTTCCTTGCCTTCCAGCGTCAGCAGTTCGGCCGAGGTCTTGTGGGCCAGAATCATCAGCACATTGCTGCGGATGGCCGGCATGAAGGCCTTCATCTGGTCGCCGGTGGCCTGATCGACCACTTCCAAAGTGATGCCGACCTGGGCAAAGCGGTCGGCCTCCTTGTCGGCCAGATTGACGGTGAACGGGTCCAGCGGCAGAAACACCGGTGGGTGCTTGGGGTCGACCTTGAGATGGGCCACCGGGGCATGTTCGTCGCCGCCTTCCTCGTCGGCTGCGGCGGCCTTCTTCTTCATCATCATCACGGCCGCACCACCGCCCACCAGCACCAGCAGCAGGACCGCGGCGATGATGATGATGAGTTTCTTCTTGCCTTTGGGGGCAGCGGCGTCGCCCGCGGGTGCTGCTGTGGCCATCTGAACTCCTTGGTGTTGCCGGTGGCCGGTGCGAAGCGCACGGTGCGCTCAGGCTTGGCCCTCAATACGATCCATTATTGAGAAAACCCCCCGCTTCAATGCCTTGAAAAGGGGGGTAAAGATCTGGATTCAATGGCCGACAGGGGCCGGGCCACGGCTGCCCGTGGAGCTAGGCGTACATATCGAGCACGCCGATCTGGGTGCGTTGACCGGCTCGCGTCGTCGTGGTCGGGCCGGTGTTGAGGGCTGCGTCGGTGTCGCCGTTCATGCCGGCCGCACGCTGGCCGGCTGCCTGATTCTGCGCCTGGCCGTCCCGCTGAGGGTCGCGTTGCTGCTGGAACACACCGCCGCCGCTGAGCGTCATGCCGGCGTCGCGCAGCGCCGCGGCCAGCTCGGGCAGGCTGCGCTCCAGCACCTCGCGGGTGGCGGCATGCTGGGCATGGAATTCGACCTGGGCCTGCTGGCCGTCGAGCTGTATCTGCACCGATACCGGTCCCATCTCGGCCGGATTCAGGTGCAGCTGGGCTTTCTGCACGCCTTCGCTGGCCAGCAGGGTCAAGCGGGTGGCCATCTCGGGCGCGAAACCCGGCTCATGCAGCGAGCTGTGGACGGTGACCGGCGTGGCCGGTGCCGAAGCGGGCTGGCTGCCGCTCAGACCGACCGGAGCCGCCGCGCCGGCTGCCTGCAGCATCTGGCCGAAGCTGGCCGCGCTGGCCTGCGGCTTGCCGTCGCCGGCCAGGGCCTTGATCGACTCCTGCACGGCATTGGCCAAGGTCGGTGATTCGGTGCGCTGCGCCGCAGCACCTGCCGCCGCCTGCAGCGCCGGGCCGGCATCCAGCGGCTCGGTCTTGGCGCGTGCGCCGGGCCGTGCCGACGCGGCGGCGGGGTCAGCCCCGGGCAGCGGGCTGTCGTCGGTGCCGGCCGTCACCGGCTTGGCTGTGGCGTCGGTCGTCGTGCCTGCGGCGCTGGCGCTCGCGGTGTCACGGACGGCCTGTCCGAACACCGCCTGGGCGACGCTGGGCATCAGGCTGGCCAGCGAGCCTGGATCGGCCGCCGGTGCGCTGGAGGGTGCGTTCTGAGGCTCGGCGGCGCCGCCGCCGGGGGGGGCGGCCAGTGCGACCTCATCGGTGGGCAGGCTGGCAGCCGGGCGTTCGGGCACGGCGGTGCCGAGCAGGGCGGCGTTCATGTCGGTGCCATCGCCGGCGGCCGGCTTGCCGGCGCGTTTGCCGGTGGCAGGCGTCTCGGCCTCTACCTCGTCGGTGGCAGCGGAGGCCGGGGTGGAGGCTGCCGCGTCGGCCTGACCATTCGGCTTGGCCGCCGTCGCTGTGGCTGGGGCCTTGGCCGGTGGGTTCGCACGGGGCTGTGCGGCTTTGGCGACCGCGGGGCCTGCATTTTCGGGCTTGGCGGGCGGGGCGCTGCGCTCGGCCTGGGCCGGCGCGCGCTCGGGCGCTCGGGGCACCGGTTCCGTGCTGCGCGGCAGGTCGGGTTCACGCGCCGGTGGCTCGACCTCGGCGCGCGGCATCGGCGCGCGTTCGGGCAGCGGTGGCGGCGCCAGCTTCACCGTCGGCTGTGTCACCGAGCCCAGCAGCTGGGCGAAGTTCTGGCCCGAGCGCTTGGCCGTGGCGGCGTCACCGGAGAGCCCGGCCAGCAGGGCGCCGGACTTGGCCGTCGTGGAGGCGGGGATCGAAGAGCTGTTGATGGTCATGGTGTGGCCTCGCTAGGTGGCAGGGCAATCGAATCGTTCAATGGGGGTGGGCCATCAGGCGGCTCAGCGGGTGGCCTGCGCCCCAGCCGGCCCGCGAGGCCTGCTCGTCGGTGGATTTCTGGTCCTGGCGGGCCAGGCGGCCCAGCATCTCCTGACGCCGGCGCTCGATCAGCTTGCGCACCGAGAGCACGCGCAGCTCGCGCTGCGTCAGCAACTCGCGGGCGATGGTGACGCGGCTGTCGGCGTGCTGGACGACGGTGCTCTGGTGGCTGATGGCCTGGTCCAGCCGCGAACCGAAGCTCTGGTAGCACATCACGATGTCCATCGTGCCCTGGCGCGAGAACTGGCTGTTCCAGCGCAGCTGGTAGTCGCGGCGGTATTGCTCCAGCTGATCGGCCTGGGCCTTGGCCTGGTCGGCGCGGCTGCTGGCGTCCTGCAGATCGCGCAGTGCCTCGTCGCGCTCGGTCTCAGCGTGCTCGAGCAGCACGCCGAGGGTTTGCAGGTTGGTGGTGTCCATGGGGGCTTTCGGTTTACTGCGTCCGTCAGGCCACGCCGCGATCGGCGCCGCCCACCAGGGAAGTCAATTGGCGCACGCACAGCGGCAGCGGGGCCGGGCTGTGCATGTCCTGCTGCAGCAGCTGGACCATCTGGCCATGCAGGCGCACGGCGCTGTCCAGCTCGGTGTCATGGCCGGGGGCGTAGGCACCCAGCTGTATCAGGTCGCGGGCCTTGTTGTACTTGGCCAGCAGCTGGCGGAAGCGCCGGGCGGCTTCGATATGGGCTTGCGAGGCGACATTGGTCATCACCCGCGAGACCGAGCGCTCGACGTCGATGGCCGGGTAGTGGCCGGCCTCGGCCAGTTCGCGGCTGAGCACGATATGGCCGTCCAGAATGCCGCGGGCGGCGTCAGCGATCGGGTCCTGCTGGTCGTCGCCCTCGCTCAGCACGGTGTAGAAGGCGGTGATCGAGCCCTGGCCGTTGAGGCCGTTGCCGCTGCGCTCCACCAGCTGGGGCAGCTTGGCAAAGCAGCTGGGCGGATAGCCCTTGGTGGCCGGTGGCTCGCCGATGGCAAGGGCAATCTCGCGCTGGGCCATCGCATAGCGGGTCAGCGAGTCCATCAGCAGGAGCACATGCTGGCCGCGGTCGCGGAAGTGCTCGGCAATCGCCGTGGCATAGGTGGCGCCCTGCATGCGCACCAGCGGCGGCGCATCGGCCGGCGCGGCGACGACGACCGAGCGCTTGATGCCCTCCTCGCCGAGGATGTCTTCGATGAATTCCTTGACCTCGCGGCCCCGTTCGCCGATCAGCCCGACCACGATCACATCGGCCTGGGTGTAGCGGGCCATCATGCCCAGCAGCACCGACTTGCCGACGCCGGTACCGGCGAACAGGCCCAGGCGCTGGCCACGGCCGACGGTGAGCATGGCGTTGATCGAGCGTACGCCGGTGTCCAGCGGCGTGCGCACCGGGTCGCGGTCCATCGCATTGATGGGGCGGCGCACCATGGGCTCGCTGTGCACGGCCTGCAGCGGGCCCTTGCGGTCCATCGGCGCGCCATGCGAGTCGACGACGCGGCCCAGCAGGCCATCGCCCATCGGCAGATGCAGGCCGCGGTCTTCGCTGCGGCGCCAGGGGTGGTTGACCTGGCCCAGCACCGGCGCCGAGGGCGGCACGGTGCGCGGCTGCACGCGTGCGCCGCTGGCCAGGCCCTGCACCTCGTCGGTGGGCATCAGATAGGCCCGGTCGCCCGAGAAACCGACCACCTCGGCATGCACCGGGCGTTCGCCGGCACGGGCGGTGGGGGAGTGGATCTCGCAGACCGAGCCGACCGGCACACGCACGCCGGCGGCTTCCAGCACCAGGCCGGCCACGCGCACCAGGGTGCCTTGCGACTCCAGGCTCACCGGCGCCTCGGCAAAGGCGACCATGTCCTGCAGATAGGCCTGCCAGCGCTGAGTGCGGTCCTGCAGGTTGGCGCTCATGGCTGATCGTCCTCAGGGTCGGCCGCGGGGGCCGGCGTCTCTGTCATGCTCCAGTCCGAGTCATCGCCCATCGCTGCGGCCGCGCGCTTCCAGCGGCTGCTGATGCGGGCGTCGATGACGCTGATGTCCGACTCGACCAGGCAGCCGCCGCGTTCGATGCTGGGGTCGCCCAGCAGCTGCGCACCGCGGGCATGCAGGTCGGCACCGGCGCCCTCGTTGACCAGGGGCATGTCGGCCGGGTGCACGCGCACGCGCACATGGCGGGCGCTGAGCAGCAGGGCCTCTACCGCCTCGCGCGCCACCTGCACCACATGTTCGGGGCGCTGGGTGATCTCGCTGCGCACCACCTGCCGGGCCAGCTCGACCGCACTCTGCGCCAGCGCGGTGGCCATGGCCTGCTCCAGGCGCTGCAGATCGCTGTCGAAGCTGCGCAGCAGCGCGCCGATCTGGCTGGTCATCTGCTGGGCAAAGGTGTGCTTGAAGGCGTCCAGCGCGGCCATGCCGTCGCGGTAGCCGTCTTGATAGCCGCCCTGGCGCGCCGCGTGCAGCTGCTGGGCCGGATCGAGCTTCGGTGTCTCGGGCTTGGCCGCGGCGGCCGGCGGCGGCGAGGGTGCCCGGCGGTCCTGGAAGGAGCCGGGCGTCCAGGCGGTGGCGTTCTGCACCTCTTCGCGCGGAATGAAGCGGCCGTAGGTGGTGGCACGGGGCTGGCCGTCGGCATTCAGCGGCGGTGGAACCTGGCGTGGGGTGCGGGCGGCGTTCATGGGGTGTCAGCTCATCAAAGGAAGTCGTCGTCGCCGCCGCTGGCCAGCACGATCTGGCCCTCGTCGACAAGGCGGCGCACGGTCTTGAGCATTTCCTTCTGCTCGGCCTCAACCTCGGACACGCGCACCGGGCCGCGGCTGTCGAGGTCTTCGCGCAGTGTTTCGGCGGCGCGGGTGGACATATTGCGGAACACTTTCTCGCGCAGCTCGGGCGTGGCACCCTTCAGCGCGATGATCAGCGATTCGGACTGCACTTCCTTCAGCAGCGCCTGGAAGCCCTTGTCGTCCAGCTTCTCCAGGTCGTCGAAGGTGAACATGTTGTCCATGATCTTCTGGGCCAGATCGCTGTCGGCCTCGCGGATGTAGTCCAGCACCGAGGTCTCGACGCTGGAGCCCATCATGTTGATGATCTCGGCCGCGGTCTTGGCGCCGCCCAGCGACGACTTCTTCAGCCGGTCGCCGCCGGCCAGCACCTTGCTCATGACCTCGTTCAGGTCCTTCAGCGCCGAGGGCTGGATGCCGTCCAGGGTGGCGATGCGTATCAGCACCTCGTTGCGCTGGCGCTCGGTGAAGTTCTTCAGCACCTCGCTGGCCTGGTCGAAGTCCAGGTGCACCAGGATGGCGGCGACGATCTGCGGGTGTTCGTTGCGCAGCAGTTCGGCCACCGAGCCGCCGTCCATCCACTTCAGGCTTTCGATGCCGGAGACATCGCTGCCCTGCAGGATGCGGTCGATCAGCAGATTGGCCTTTTCGTCGCCCAGCGCCCGGCGCAGCACGGCCTTGACGTATTCGTCGGTGTCGGAGACCAGCATGCTCTGGTCGCCGGCGACCTCGGTGAACTTGTCGAGCACGATGTTGACGCGCTCGCGCGGGATCACCTTCATCTTGGCAATGGTTTCCCCAAGCTTCTGCACCTCTTTCGGGGCCAGGTGCTTGAACACCTCGGCAGCCTCTTCCTCGCCGAGTGACATCAGCAGGATGGCTGCGTTTTCCACGCCTTCGTCGTCCATGCTCATAAGGTAGTCCGTTCCGGGCCTGCTGGCTTCACTTGGTTTCACCCGCTACCCAATTGCGCACGATATTTGCAACTGCGGCGGGGTTTTCCTTGGCCATGGCGCGTATGTTCTCCAGCCGTTTGTCGTCGCCCGGGGCGGGCAGGGCCAAGGCATTCTGGCCGGGCAGGGCGTTTTCGTCATCGACCACGGCGTCCAGCTGGCCGCCGATCTCGGGTGCGGGCGGCGGCGCCATGGCCGCACGGATGGCCGGGCGCACCATGCCGAACACGGCAATCAGGGCCACCAGCACCAGGGCGGCGGGCACGGCACCGGCGCGCACCATGTCGATCAGCCAGGGCTGCTGCCAGATCGGCACATCGGGCACCTCGATCTTGTCGACCTTGAACGGGGCATTGATCAGCTTGATCGAGTCGCCGCGCTCCTGGTTGAAGCCCATCGTCTCCTTGACCAGGGCGGTGAGCTTCTCGATCTCCTCGGCCGGCAGCGGCTGCTGGGTGGTCTTGCCCTTGGGGTCGGTGACCGAACGGTTGTTCAGGATCACGGCGGCGTTCAGGCGCTTGACCACGCCGGTGGCGTTGCGCGTCACCCGCACCGTCTTGTCGACCTCGAAGTTGGTCGTGTTGTCCTTGCGTGAGCTGGTGTTGGCACTGCCCTGGGCGGCCTGCAACGGTGCGGCAGCGCCGGTGATAGGGGCGGTGGCCGGCACCGGCGGCTGGTTGGTGGCGGCGCCCGGCACGCCCGAGGGGGCGGCGCTGCTGCCGTTGGTCGATTCGGTCGACTGCAGGCTGCGGATGCTGGCGGTGGCGTTCGCCCCCTGGTTGGGCTTGAATTCTTCGGAGGTGGCCTCGGTCTGCGAGAAATCCACCTCGGCGGTGACGCTGGCGCGCAGATTGTCGCGGCCCACCACCGGCTCCAGAAGCTCGTAGATGCGCTTGCTGAAGTTGGCCTCGATCTGCTGCTTGTATTGCAGCTGTTGGCTGTCCAGGCCGGAGCCGGTGTCGCCGGTGGACGACAGCAGGGCGCCGGTGTGGTCCAGCACGCTGACGGCCTTGGGGCTCAGCTCGGGCACGCTGGCGGACACCAGGTGGATGATGCCGGCGACCTGGGCCCGATCCAGCATATGCCCCCCGCGTAGGGTCAGCATCACCGAGGCGCTGGGCTTTTGCTGCTCGCGGAAAAACCCGTTCTGCTGCGGCATGGCCAGGTGCACACGGGCATCGGCCACATCGGCCAGCGCGGTGATGGTGCGGGTCAGCTCGCCTTCGAGTGCGCGCTGGAAGTTCAGGCGTTCGTTGAACTGGGTCTGGCCAATCGACTGCTTGTCCATCAGCTCGAAGCCGATCACGCTGCCCTTGGGCAGGCCGGCCGAGGCCAGCTTCATGCGCACGTCGTAGACCTGGCTGGCGGGCACCAGAATGGTGCCGCCGGGCTCGTTCTTGTAGGGCACATTCATCGTCGCCAGCTGGGCGATGACGGCGCCGCCATCCTTGTCGGACAGGCCGGTGAACACCGGTTTGTAGTCGCCCTGGCTGTTCCACAAGCTCATGGCCACCAGCACGGCCAGCAGCGTGGCCACACCCAGACCCATCATGATCTTGCTGCGCGCCGGCAGGGCGACCAGCCGCGAACCGAAGCCGGTGGGCGGGGCGGCATTCATGTCCAGCGGGGAGAGCAGGGCGTTGTCCATGAGTGTGTGGGGGCTGCGGCAAGTGAACGGCTGAACGACGGACCAGACCCGGGGCCGGGTTTGGGATGGAAGTGATTATTCGTTTCTAAAGCGAAACGAAAGCCGGGAACAGCCCGCAATTCCAAGTTCAGTTCCGGCATTCGCGGCCGAGGCGCACGCCTACCATTCGATCCATGCTTCCACTGGCCTCTATGCCTTCAGGAGTGCACCATGGACCTCAGACTCAAACCCTTCGATTTTGCCGCCGCCGCCGCCCGCGCCGGCATGACGCCCACCGGTCAGCCCCTGGCGACCAAGGGCGCGGCTCAGGCCGCCGATTTCAGCGCCTTGCTGAGCCAGAGCCTGAAGGCGGTCAGCCAGTCGCAGAACGAGGCCACGCGGCTGCAGCGCGAGGTGCAGCTGGACAACCCGACGGTGAGCCTGGAAGAGACCATGGTGTCGATGCAGAAAGCGCAGATCGGGTTTCAGACCACCTTGCAGGTGAGAAACCGCCTGGTCCAGGCCTACTCGGACATCATGAATATGCAAGTCTAGTTTTTTGAGTGCCAGACCTTGCGACCCATGCGCAGCATGGCCGCACGCTCTGGCTCCAACTGACTGGGTGTATTTGAGGTGGGCAGCCTTGAGCCACGCCTCAACAAGGCTCCAACCCGCTGACCGATCCCCCGGCCACACAGGCGCGTGAGCGCCCGCTGCCCGTCAGCTCCACCCGCAGGCGGGTGCCGCCCTGGCTGGTGAACTCGGTGCGGCCCGGTTGCACGGCCCGGCCCAGTTGCGGATCGAATTCGATCGCCTGACTGGCCGTCAGCGATACGCCCTTGAAGTCCTCAGCCCCACCGCGGCTGATGTCGCAACGCAGCGCCGGGTTGGCACCTTTGCAGTCGCAGGCCTGGTTGAAGGCCACGCCCCAGCACCAGGGCGGGCCGGGTTGGAAGGTGACGTGGACGCTGCGCCCCAGGCGTACGCTTTCCTCACGGGCGAAGCGCAGGTCGTCGGCCAGCGCCTGGGCGGCGGCCTTGACGCGTTGCCGGTCCAGAAAGCTGTTGTAGCTGGGCAGGGCCACGGCCGCCAGAATGGCCAGCACGAGAATGGCGAACACCAGCTCGGTCAGGGTCAGTCCTGCCTGATTCGGGGGCGCTCGCATCTCAGCGGTTCCAGCAGCTGGCCTTGGGGCCGTAGTCGGTGCCGCTGGGCGACACTGTCAGGCGCAGCGTGCTGCAGTCGCCATCCTTGTCCTGGCCGCTGCCGGGCGCAGCGCTGGCGCTGGCGCTGTAGCCGTCGATGCTGCTGCTGTTGAGCTTCAGGCTGTACAGGCCTTCGAGGCTGTGGGGCGGCAGGCCCAGCGCAACCAGGTCGCTGGCGTAGCGGCCGTTCTGGTATTGAAAGCTGCTCTGAGCCTGTTGCAAGCGGGTCAGCGCGGTGATGGCGTCATGGCGCTTGCCTCGCCGCATATAGCTGCTGAACGAAGGCAGGGCGATGGCCGCCAGGATGGCCGCGACTACGCACACCGTGGCCATCTCGACCAGGGTGAAGCCGCGGCTGGGCCGTGCCGGCGGCGTTCGGGAGACCGGGGCAGCGGACATAAGGCCGGGACTCGGTGGGGATCAGCGTGTCTGCAGCACGCGGCGGCGTTTCTGCGTCTGGTCGATATAGCGCTGCAGATCGCGCGCGGCCAGGGCCGACAGTTCGTCGAAGGCGCAGCCGAGCTGGACCCCTCCCGCCGATCCCCCGAGCTGGCTGACATGCTGCACGCGCAGGCGCAGGTCCAGCCGGGTGCTGCGGTCCAGTTGCAGTTGCACCGGCGAGATCAATGCGCCGGCCTGCCAGGGCGGCTGGGCCATCAGCTCGGCCGGGGCCAGCAGGGCCACGCCGCTGGCGCTGACGTCCAGTATGCGCAGGTACAGGCTCTGGCTCGGCGAGATCGGGTGCGGCAGGGTGGCGCGTGGCGCGGTGGCGTCGAGCGGCTGCACGCGGTAGGCGCTGCGGCGCTGGAAGCGGAACATCTCGGGCGGCAGATCGGCCCTCAGGGTGCTGCCCTGCGGGCCGTTGACCAGCATCGGGTTGGCGAGCTGGAACTGCAGCTTGATGCGGTCGAGATAGGCGACGGCGACCACATCGCCGGCCTCGATCAGCTGGTGCAGCGAGCGGTCCACCTTGTCGGCACTGAAGCTCAGGTTCTGGCTGTCGGTATCGATCGCTGCCAGGGTGGTGCTGTAGTGGCCGCCATCGGGGGCGGCCAGGGTGAGCACCAGACCCTGGTCCTGGATCTCGCGCAGCAGGCCGAGAATCTCGGCCGGGGCCTTGAGGCTCAGCTCGGGTGGAGTGGGTTCGGATTGGGTCAATGTCGGCATGCGCGACCTCGGCCCGGGTTCAATGCACGGTCTTGCTGCGGCCGGCGAGTACCTGGTCCAGATCGTCCAGCCAGGGCTCGGCCAGGTGGCGGATCTCGGCGTCGTTCAGCAGGATGCGCTGCATGATGCGCGTCTTCAGCTGGGCCTCTTCATTGCCCAGGTGCTGCTGCGTGGCGGCATGCTTGAGCTGCGAGATCAGCAGCACGCAGGCGCCCTCGAGCTTCACGACTTCATCCCAGTTGCCGCAGCGGGCGGCCATCAGCATGTCGGCGCTGGCCTGCTCGATGGCTTCGTAGTAGCTCAGGAGTTGGGTATTCATGGGTGGGGTCATCGATGAGGCGGACAACAGATTCTTCATCAGGCGGCGCGGCGCGGTTCGACCTGGTCGCCAATCGCATCCCATGCGTCTTTGACCGGCTGAATCAGCTTCTGGCATTCTTCGATGGCGGCCTCGTCATTGCGCAGATTGGCCTGCGTCAGGCGCAGGGTGGTGTAGGTGTAGAGGTCCTGCAGATCGGTGGCCAGCGGGCCGGCGCGCATGTCGAGGGCGGCGCGAAGGCCTTCCTCGATGATGCGCACTGCGCGACCCAGGGCCTTGCCCTTGGCTTCCAGGTTGCCGGCGCGCAGGGCGCCCTTGGCCTGGGCCATCGAGTCCATCAGGCCCTCGAACAGCATTGCCACAAGGCGATGGGGGCCTGCAGATTGCACCGAGGTCTCGGTGCCGACAGCGCGGTACATATTGCTCATGCGCTGTGAGGCGAAGCCGTTGGGGGGCATGTAGCTCATGGTGTGGACCCTTGTTGACGTCGTGTTGATTCAGTTTTCGGCCCACAGACTGCGAACTTGAGGGGCTCACATGCCCCGAGCTGAGCTGCATTTGTGACGCATCTCCGGGTCTGGCTGGGTCCACGCCGAGGGCTCAGACGCAACAAAGGCCAGGGCTTGCGGCCTGGCCTTGCTGCAACGGTCCGGCGGTGCCGGCATGGGCGGCTGCTACTTGTTGAACTGGGAGATCTGCTGCGACACGAAGGAGGTCAGGCCGTTCAGCCCCGCCATCTTGGCGTCCAGCGCCGTGTACTGGGCACGCAGACGCTTCTCCGTGTTCGCGACCCGGTCTTCCAGCTCGGACTGCTGCTTGGTGTTGACGTTGAGGCTGCGTCGCAGGCCATCCTGGCGTGCCGTCAGCGTGCCATCGGCCCCCATCACCTGATCGGCCAGCTTGCGCATGCGCACGGCCAGCCCCTGCTGGTCGGCGTCGCTGCTGCCGTCGGCAAACATGGCTTTCACATCGGCCAGATTGCCCATGGCGGTATTGAGCTTGCTGGTGTTGATCTTGATCGAGCCGTCGGCGACCGGATCGAGGCCGATGTCGGCCAGGCGCTGGAACTTGGCCCCGGCGGTGGAGGTGCCGGTCAATGCGGCACGCAGCTGCGTGATCAGATTGGTGGCGGCCCGGTCGCCCTGCAGCGGGCCCGAGGTCTTGGTCGTCGAGTCGTATTTGGTCTGGTCCTTGAGGAACTTGGCCACATCGCTGTAGGCACTGGCGTAGTCGGTGATGGCCTTGCTGATGCTGGTGGTGTCCTGGGTCACGCTGATGTTGACATCGCCGGTGGTGACCTTGCCCAGCGTCACGTTCAGGCCATCGATGACATTGCTCAGCGTGTTACTGGAAGAGTTGACCTCGAGTCCGTTGATGGTGGCCAGTGCATTGGCCGCGCTCTGCTTCTTGACCAGCGAGCTGATGCCATTTTCGGGGTCATAGGCGAGGGCTGACAGGCCGCTGGTGTCGTCGCCGCTGCCGTCGGCATCATCGACGCTGATGCGAAAGCCGTTCTCGACGCCGGTGCTGCTGGATTTGATGGCCAGGCGCGCGCCCGATGCGTCGTTGACGATGGAGGCGGTGATGCCAGCGCCCGCTGCATTGATCTTGTCGCGCACCTTTTCCAGCGTGTCTTCGCCGGGGCCGATCGAGATGTCCACCGTGCTGCTGCCGGTCTTGGCGGCGAAGGTGCCCAGGTCTTTGTCCCAGGTGCCCACGGCAATGTGCAGTACACCTTGGCCGACGACCGAGGTGGCGCTGGTGTAAGCGGTGCTTGCGCCCAGTTGCGCGGCGGCCAGCGATTGCACGGCAATGCTGTAGCTGCCGGGGGCGGCGGTGGCGGTGGTGGTAACGCTGACGGCGTTGCTGTCCGATGAGCTTGCGTTGGTGGCTGCCCAGATTTCGGGGCGGCTCAGCTTGGCTGCGGCGTCGCGCAATGTCGCGAGCGAGCCTTGCAGCTTGCCAAAGGTGGACAGGCTGGTTTGTAAATCTGTGTTCTGCGTCTTCAGCAGATCGATGGGTTTGCGTTCAACCGCGATCAGACCGTTGACGATGTTATCTACGGGCAGATTGCTGCCAATGCCTGCAGAAGTGATGACGGGCATGATGGGACCTCTTCGAACAACGCTCAGGACAAGTCAAGCTGCACCGTGTCGGCGCCTACCCTTGCTACGGATATCGGCCAGCAGTAGCCGGGCTTTAATCTCGTTCCCGCGCTGCCGCGCCGGTGGATCAACCTCCGCGCAACAGCGTCAGCACTTGCTGAGGCAACTGGTTGGCCTGGGCCACCATCGCCGTGCCGGCCTGCTGCAGGATCTGCGCGCGACTCATATTGGCGGTTTCCGCAGCAAAATCGGCATCCATGATACGGCTGCGGGCGGCGGACTGGGCTTCGGACCCGACCATCAGCGTGGAGATGATGGCGTCGAAGCGGTTCTGTGCCGAACCGTACTTGGCGCGCTCGTTGTTGAACGAGTCGATTGCCTTGTCCAGATTGTCGATCTCGGTCGTTGCGGCCGGGGCGGTTTTCAAGTCGCCTGGCGTAAACACCGTGGACATGTCGGCCGTCGTGATCGTCACCTGGTCGGTCGAGTTGGCGCCGACCTGGAAGGTCTGGCCACCGGCGCCGGCGGCCAGGATGTCGATGCCATTGAACTTGGTCGCGCCAATGGTGCGGGCGATTTCCGAGGCCAGGTCCTGGTACTCGGTGTCCAGGTTCTGTCGGTCGCTGACGCCATTGGTCGCGTTGGCCGACTGCACGGCGAGTTCACGCATGCGCTGCAGCATGTCGTTGACCTTGCCGATCGCGCCTTCCGCCGTCTGCGACAGCGAGATGCCGTCATTGGCGTTGCGGATGGCGACGTTCATGCCACGCACCTGGGTGCCCATGCGCTCGGCGATGGCCAGGCCAGCCGAGTCGTCCTTGGCACTGTTGACGCGCATGCCCGAGGACAGGCGCTGCATCGACACGCCCAGCGAGGACTGCGAACTGTTCAGATTGCGCTGCGCATTGAGCGACGCAAGGTTGGTGTTGATGGTCTGGGGCATTTCAAGCACTCCTGTAGAAGCCTATGACTCCCGGCGGACGCGCCGGCGTTGAATCGGCGGCGACGAGTGCAAGAGCCCCCCGCTGCCGACCTCGGCCCGGTGCGTTTCACCGGCGACCACCGCCTCATTCCCTTCGAATGAGTGCAGCTGTCGTCAGCGCTCCGGACATCGGGATACAAAAACTGCACTCCGATGTAATCCATTGTCGGCAGGCTTGAGCCCATCCATTCACACGAAATGAGGCGAAACCGCCCCGTATTTCAAAACCCTCCGGCAGCCCCAAAACGGGCAAGGCCGCCACACCTGCCGGTGTGGCGGCCTTGGATGGCGTCGCCTGGCGACCCGGGCTAGAGCCCGGATTCGCGGGGTGAGACCTGATCAGCGCAGCAGGGCCAGCACTTGCTGCGGAGCCTGGTTGGCCTGGGCAATCATCGCGTTGCCGGCCTGTTGCAGCACCTGGGCTCGACTCAGGTTGGCGGTTTCCGCGGCGAAGTCGGCGTCCATGATGCGGCTGCGGGCAGAAGACTGCGCTTCGGCACCGACCTGCAGGGTCGAGACGATGGCGTCGAAACGGTTCTGGGCCGAACCGTAGAGGGCGCGCTCACCGTTGAACGAGTCGATGGCCTTGTCCAGATTGTCGATCTCGGTGGACGCATTGCCCTGGCTCTTCAGATCGCCGGCAGTGAACGTGGTCGACACGTCATTGGTCGTGATGTCCACCGTGTCCGAGGAATTGGCACCCACCTGGAAGGTTTGCTTGCCGGCATCCTTTGACAGCACTTGCAGGCCGTTGAAACGCGTGGCATCAATGGTGCGGGTGATTTCAGCCGCCAGATCCTGGTATTCGGTGTCGAGGTTGTCGCGGTCGCCCTGGGCGTTGGTCGCATTCGCCGACTGCACCGCCAGTTCACGCATACGCTGCAGCATGTCGCCGACCTTGCCCAGCGCGCCTTCAGCGGTCTGCGACAGCGAGATGGCGTCGTTGGCATTGCGGATGCCGACGTTCATGCCCTTGACCTGGGCTTGCATCCGTTCGGCGATGGCCAGGCCGGCCGAATCGTCTTTGGCGCTGTTCACCCGAAGGCCGGAGGACAGGCGTTGCATCGAAACGCCGAGGGCCATCTGCGAGGACGAGGTATTGCGCTGAGCGTTCAGCGACAACAGGTTGGTATTGATCTGGGCCATTTGAAAACTCCAATAACGTTGACGTGACTTCCGGCATAAGGCGCCGGCATTGCCTCAGCGGGTCTGCCATAAGAACCTGACGTTTCCGCCGTGAACTGCCACCGGCTTGCGCTGGTGGCCTGCTGCGCCCGGCGGCAGTCATCCGTTGATGTCGATTTAAGGATCAACCCTCTGTCGAACCACCGGCCGGCTACTCCGGACCACGGATCCAAATTTGTTTCCGTTGCTTGTGTTTTCGGTGTTTGAGATCAGAACTTTAGGTATTTGTCAAGAGAATTTGTTGGCATCTCTTGTATTTTCTGCTCAATAAACGCCGACAAGCACCGAGCCCTGGCTTGGTTCTGTCCTCTTGACGGCTGGCCTTGCGGTGCCGTCCAAGCTCATTTCGGCCGCGCCGCGCCGGGCTTGAGAAGAAACATGCGGGTCGTGCCGGTCCCGGCGGGCCTCTGCATGGACTACAGCACGCTTTCACAGCGCAGGAACAGCTGCAGAAGTCCGGTCCATCTCGTCCCTTGTAGGAATTTGCCTGACAAGCACCCTGGAAGAAACGGGACTCAAGCGACGGAACTGGGCTGATGTTGCAGGGCAGTTCGTCACTTCACAATCTGTTTCACGTTGAGACCAAACACAAGCGCTGCAAAGCCAAGGAGCACAAGATGAATGCTGAACAGATCCTCACAGAAATCCGTGAAGCCAACCTGTCGTACCTGATGCTGGCGCAAAGCCTGATCCGGACCGACCGCGAACAGGCGCTCTACCGCCTGGGCATCTCGGATGAGACCGCGCTGCTGATCAACACGCTGTCGCCGGCCCAGATGATGAAGATTGCCTCGGGCAACACCCTGCTGTGCCGCTTCCGCATGGACGACGACCTGGTCTGGGGCCTGCTGACCAGCCATGGCAAGACCGCCGCGAACGAAAGCGTGTCCCGCCTGCACGCCAGCATCCTGATGGCCGGCCGCCATCAAGAAGCCGCCTGATCCCCCAGATACAAGACCAACAAGATTCTCCGGAGAACGAGCCATGGCCCGCAACAAAAGCATCCTCACCGAAGCCCGCCAGATCGAACGCGCTGTGACGCTGATCAACCTGGGCGCCCGCCTGCAGGTGCTGGAGTCGGAGACCGACCTGTCCTACGAGCGCCTGCTGCGCCTGTACAAGGAAGTCTCGGGCAAGTCGCCGTCCAAGGGTCAGCTGCCGTTCTCCACCGACTGGTTCATGACCTGGCAGCCCAATATCCATGCCTCGCTGTTCCTCAACATCCACGAGTACCTGAACAAGGTCGCCGAGATGGACGAGATCGATACCGTCATCAAGGCCTACCAGCTGTATCAGGAGCAGACCAAGGCGCAAGGCCTTGAGGATCTGCTGTCCGTGACCCGCGCCTGGCGGCTGGTCAAGTTTGTCGACAACGGCATGCTGACCATGACCAAATGCAGCAAGTGCGGCGGCCATTTCGTCACCCACCCGCATGAGATTGCCCGCCACTATGTGTGCGGCCTGTGCAACCCGCCGGCCCGCGCCGGCAAGGGCAAGGCGCAGGGCGGCATCCACATGCACTGAAGGGGCTTTATGGGTAAGCACAGTCCTGTCGCGGCCGCGCCGCGCTATATGCAGTCGTTCCAATGCGTGGGCAGTGCCTGCGTCGAGAACTGCTGCACCGGTTGGCGGGTATTGATCGACAAGCCGACCTTCCAGCACTATCGAAGCGTCAGGATAGAGCCGCTGGCCGAGAAGCTGAATGCCCAGGTGCAGCGCCTGGATGCGGGCGGCAGCGGCTATGCGCAGATCAAGATGCGTGAAGACTCGAGCTGCCCCTTTCTCGACGAAAGCAAGCTGTGCCAGATCCATGCACAGCTGGGTGAGCGGGCGCTGTCGCGCACCTGCACCGACTACCCGCGCCAATACAGCCTGGACGGCGGCGTCCAGGGCTTGCACGCCGTGCTCAGCTGCCCGGAGGCGGCGCGGCTGGCGCTCAGTGATGCCCAGGCCATGGAGCCTGCGCAGGTGACGCTGGACTTTGCCAATGACAAGCTGATGCCGGTGCACAAGCGCCGCGCAACGCCGGCCGGCGATGAGGCCGACGTGGTCCGCAAGCATGCGCGTCTGATTGCCGGCGCGGTCGAGGCATTGATACGGTTCGATGGGCTGTCCGCTGTCGAATCCATGGTGGTGATCGGGTTGATGCTGCGTCGCATCGGGCGCATCGCCAGCACCGGAGCACAGGCCGAGCTGGAACTGGCCGAAGCGATCGAGCACTATCTGTCACCCGGCCACCTGGCCGCGGCGCCGGAGCGGGTGCGCGGTCTGCCGCCCCACAAGGCGAACCAGCTTGCCCTGCTGCTCAGCACCAACCAGCGCTACAGCTCCCAGACGGCCGGACGGCCAACCTTTCGCCAGCTGATCGGCGAGGTCGAGCGGGGGCTGCACTGTGACGAGGGATTGGAGGCTTCGGGCATCCACCTGCAACAGGCCGAACAGGCTTTCTTCCGGCCTTTCGATGCGGCGCATCCCCATGTGCTGAAGAATTACCTGCTCAATGAGATCGGCTTGGCGTTGTTCCCCAGCCAGGGCATGGCCGGTCTGGAGCGCGAGTTCATGGCAATCGCCGTGCGCTTTGCCCTGGTCAAGCTCTATGCCTGCGGTCTGGCCGCACAGCGCGGCACCGAGTTCGGCCTGGACGACATGGTCCGAGTGGTCTATGTCGTCACGCGCAACATCTCGCACAACGCCAACTTCATGCCGAATCTGCTGGACGAACTGGCTGCCCAGGACGCGCTCAAGCTGAAAGTGCTGACCACCTTGATACTCTAGGGTGCAGTCTTGAAGCTGCTGCACCTGTGGCCCGTGCCCGCCTTGCTGGCCTGGGGGCTTGCCTGGGCGCTCTACCTGCCGCTGGTCGCGCTGGGCTTGCCGGGCCTGTGGGCCCTGATTGCAGCCTCCTTGGCGGGCGGTGCACAGTGCCTGCGCCAACCGACCCGTTTGCGCCGGCTGATGGTGGCCGCCGGTTTTCCGCTTTCACTGCTGGTCAGCGGCCTCGCGGGCGGCCTGCCGGCCTGGGCCTGGCTGCTGCCGCTGGCCGTGCTGGTGCTGGTCTATCCGCGTCATGCCTGGGGCGACGCCCCCCTGTTTCCGACGCCCCTTCAGGCACTCGATGCCCTGCCACCACTGGCCCCGCTGGCCGAGGGCGCCCGCGTGCTCGATGCCGGCTGCGGCCTGGGCCATGGCTTGCGCGCACTGCGTCGCGCCTACCCGGGAGCGCAGATCGAAGGCATTGAATGGAGCTGGCCGCTGGCCCTGCTGACGCGGCTGCTGTGCCCCTGGGCCCGGGTGGCCCGCGGCGATATGTGGGCGCAGAGCTGGCAACCGTTTGCCCTGGTCTATCTGTTCCAGCGGCCGGAATCGATGGCGAGGGCCTGGGCCAAGGCCCGGGCGGAGCTGGCGCCCGGTGCCTGGCTGGTCAGCCTGGAGTTCGAGATCGCCGATTTGCAGCCGACTGCCCGCCTGCAGACTAAAAATGGCAAAAACGTGTGCTTGTACCAGGTGCCCGATGTGCATCCGGCCTAAAGTAGATCTCAGGCCAGTCGAAAGACTGGGCATGGAGCCCTCGGGCTTCGGCGATTTCTGCTTGTCTCCTCCTAGCACAATCCCTGTGCTTTTCACGGCGGGTCTCGAAAGAGATCCGCCGCTTTCTTTTAGGCCCTGAATCGGGCTTTGTTAGCGTCTTTGGCGCCTGAACGGGCGGGCACACTCAAGTTGTAAATTTTTAGCGCCGATATGGGCTGAGCAGCCTCAACAAGAAAGCACCATGTTTGTCATCATTGGTTGGGCCGTCGCAATGGCGTGCATCTTCGGCGTCTATATTGCCCACGGCGGCAATATCGGCGTGATCCTGCACGCCTTGCCCTTCGAGATGATCACCATCTTCGGCGCTGCCATAGGCGCCTTCCTGGCCAATAACCAGATGAAGGTGGTCAAGGCCGCGATGAGGGGCCTGGGCACCTGCTTCAAGGGCAGCAAGTTCAGCAAGGCCCGCTATATGGAGCTGCTGGCGCTGATGTACGACATCCTGCAGAAGGCTCGTAAAGAGGGCCTGATGTCGATCGAAAAAGACGTCGAGGACCCGCACAGTTCGGCGCTGTTCCAGAAATACCCGACGGTGGGCAATGACCACCACGTCACTGAATTCATCACCGACTATCTGCGCATGATGGTCTCGGGCAATCTGAATGCCCATGAGATCGAGTCGCTGATGGACAGCGAGATCGAAACCCACCACCAGGAAGAACATGCCGCCGTGGCCGCGCTGCAGCGCATCGCCGGCGGTCTGCCCGCCTTCGGCATCGTGGCGGCCGTGCTGGGCGTGGTCAACACCATGGGCTCGGTGGGCCAGCCCCCGGCCGTGCTGGGCGGCATGATCGGCTCGGCCCTGGTCGGTACCTTCCTCGGCATTTTGCTGGCCTACGCCTTTGCCGAGCCGCTGGCCGGCCTGCTGGAGCAGAAGGTCGAGGACGCCGGCAAGGAGCTGCAGTGCATCAAGACCACCCTGCTTGCCAGCATGCAGGGCTATGCGCCCCAGGTGGCGATCGAATTCGGCCGCAAGGTGCTCTATTCAGGTGACCGGCCCACCTTCACAGAGCTGGAGAGCCATGTGAAGGGTAAGAAATGAGGCTGAGCCATGGCCGGTGACGCCAAAAAACTTCAGCCGATCATTGTCAAAAAGATCAAGAAGGGCGGCCATGCTGCCCATGGCGGCGCCTGGAAGATTGCCTATGCCGACTTCGTGACCGCGATGATGGCCTTCTTTCTGCTGATGTGGCTGCTGGGCTCGACCACCGAGGGCGACAAGAAGGGCATTGCCGACTATTTCGCCTCGCCGCTGAAGGTGTCGCTGATGGGCGGCTCCGGCTCGGGCGACTCTTCCCATGTGCTCAAGGGCGGTGGCGAGGACCTGACGCGCAGTGCCGGCCAGGTCAAGCGCGGCGATGTCGAGGCGCCCAAGCACCACATCAATCTGCAGGCCTTGAAGGCCCAGCAGAAGCGGGCCGAGGTTGCGCGCCTGGAGCAGCTGATGGAGAAGGTCGAGGAGGTGGTGGCCAACAACCCCAAGCTGGCCTCGATGGGCAACCAGATCCGGCTGGACATGACGCGTGACGGCCTGCGCATCCAGATCGTCGATGAAAACAACCGCCCGATGTTTGACAGCGGCAGCGCTTTGGTCAAACCTTATATGCGTGAGCTGCTGCGGGCCCTGGGCCAGGTACTGGCCGAGGTGCCCAACCGGCTCACCTTGGAGGGGCACACCGACGCAACGCCGTTCCCGGGCGGCGATCGTGGCTACAGCAACTGGGAGTTGTCCGCCGACCGGGCCAATGCCTCCCGACGCGAAATGATCATCGGAGGCCTGCCCGAAGACCGTACATTGCGGGTGCAGGGCCTTGCGTCCAGCACCCTGTTCAATAAAGAAGATCCATTGAGCCCGAGCAACCGCCGCATCAGTATTATTGTGATGACCCGAGATGCGGAAGACTCGGTTTTCAAGCCGGAAGCGGAGGAGGTGCAAACCAATCCCGATTCGCCAGCGGGAGGTGCCTCAAGTTTGGCGCCTCCCATCCGATAAGGCCTCAAGCAGATTCGAGGAATGCCATGAGCACCGATATGAAATTTCTGATCGTCGATGACTTCTCGACCATGCGCCGCATCGTGCGCGGGTTGCTGAAGGAGATCGGCTACAACAATGCGGACGAGGCGGAAGACGGCGCCGTCGCATTGGGCATGCTCAAGCAGACCAAGTACGACTTTGTCGTCAGCGACATCAATATGCCGAACATGAACGGCTTTGACCTGCTCAAGGCGGTCAAGGAAGATGCCTCGCTGAAGCACATTCCGGTGCTGATGGTGACGGCCGAAGCGCGAAAGGAAGACATCGTGCTGGCGGCCCAGTCCGGCGCGGCCGGCTACATCGTCAAGCCTTTCACCAAAGCGACTTTGGAAGAGAAGGTCCAGAAAATCATGCAAAAGCTGGCTGCGGCCGCTTGAACCGGAGATCTCCATGGCCGACACCATAGCCAGCCTGGCGCCCACCATGGCCGCCCAGGCCTCGCCCGAGGTCTTCAATCAACTCGGCCACATCACCCGGCAATTGCACGATACCTTGCAGCATCTGGGTGTGATGCCCAAGCTGCAGGAGGCCACCGAAGGCCTGCCCGACGCGCGCAGCCGCCTGAGCTACATCGCCAAGAAGACCGGCGAGGCGGCCGAGAAGGTGCTCAATTCCGTCGACCTGGCCAAGTCCGAGCACGGGCGCATCTCCGAGCAGACCCGCGCCATGGCCGCCGCCATCCTGGCCGATCCGGTCAAGGCCGTGGCCTCTGGCTCGGTATTCAATTTCGTCGCCGAGGTCGAGGCGCGTACCGCCGCGATCGATCAGCACCTGACCGACATCATGATGGCCCAGGACTTCCATGACCTGACCGGCCAGGTCGTGGCCCGTGTGGTCAAGCTGGCCGGCGATCTGGAAGACAGCCTGGTCAAGCTGCTGGTGCAGGCCGTGCCGCCCGAACAGGCGCACAAGGTGGAGATGGTCTTGCAGGGCCCGGTGGTCGTGCACGAGGGCCGCACCGACGTGGTCAAGGACCAGTCCGAGGTGGACGACCTCTTGGCAAGCCTGGGCTTCTGACGCGCAGCGACTTCAGCAAACGGCGACCTTGGTCGCCGTTTCGCATTTCACGTGATCACCGGCTGAAACTACCGCCGGAATCACCCCCCTTATCCGGCTTAAGTTTTGGGGCCCAGCGGAAACAATGACGATGACCGTCAACTTGTTTCCCCATGGCCGACCAAAACGCACAAGACCGCAACTTACCCGCCTCAGCCAAGAAGCTGAAGAAGGCGCGTGACGACGGCCAGGTTGCGCGTTCACGCGACCTGGGCCACTTCACGGCGATGGGGGCGGGCGGGGCTTTGCTGGTGGTGCTGGCACCGATGCTGGTGGACTGGCTCAAGCAGATGCTGGCCCAGGCGCTGCGCTTCAACCTCACGGCCCTGTCCAGCCCGGCGCAGATGGGCGAAGTGCTGTCCGATCTGACCTTCAAGCTGGTGCTGGTGGTGGCGCCGATGGGCATCGTCATGGCCCTGGTGGCGCTGGCCAGCGCCGTGGCCGCCGGCGGCATGGTCTGGACCTTGCAGCCGGTCACCCCGAAATTCGAACGCGTCAGCCCCTTGGCCGGCATCGGCCGGCTGTTCAGCTGGCAGCATGCCAGCGACGCGCTGAAGTCCAGCCTGCTGGCCCTGATCCTGGGCGCCATCGGCACCCTGGTGCTGAAGGACCGCATGGCCAACTATGTCGGCATGATGGCCGTGCCCCTGCCCAATGCGATCGGCTATGCCGGCGAGCTGCTGTCGGCCGGCCTGCTGCTGCTGGTGATTGCGCTGGCCCTGTTTGCCGCCATCGACGTGCCGCTGCAGCGCGCCCTGCACCTGCGCCGGCTGAAGATGACACGCGAAGAGGCCAAGCAGGAATACAAGGAGGCCGAAGGCAATGCCGAGGTCAAGGGCCGCATGCGCCAGCGCATGCGCGAGATGGCCAAGCACCGCATGCTGGCCGCCGTGCCCAAGGCCGACCTGGTGGTGATGAACCCGACCCACTATGCCGTGGCCCTGAAGTACGACGAAACCGCGATGGGCGCGCCCCGCGTTGTCGCCAAGGGCGCCGACCTGATGGCGATGAAGATACGCGACCTGGCCAAGGAGTCCAAGGTGCCGGTGCTGCAGTCCCCGATGCTGGCCCGGGCCCTGTATGCGCATTCCGAGGTGGACAAGGAGATCCCGGCCGCCCTGTTCGCTGCCGTGGCCCAGGTGCTGGCCTATGTCTATCAGTTGCGCGCCGCCATGGCCGGCAGGGCACCGATGCCCGAGCAGCAGCCGCAACCGGATGTGCCGGTCGAGCTCGATCCCCATCACAAGGCGGCCAAGGCCGCCGCTGAATCCGCAAAAGCCGATCCGGAGACTGACGCATGAATGGCCTGATGCAGCAGATTCAAGCCATGCTGGGCCCGCGCGCCGCGCTCTTGCGCTCGCTGGGCACGCCGCTGGCCATCATCATGATTCTGGCGATGATGGTGCTGCCGCTGCCACCGTTCGCGCTAGATCTGCTGTTCACCTTCAATATCGCGATGGCGGTGATGGTGATGATGGTGGCCGCCCACATGCTCAAGCCGCTGGACTTCGCCGCCTTCCCGGCCGTGCTGCTCTTGACCACCCTGATGCGGCTGTCGCTGAACGTGGCCTCCAGCCGCGTCGTGCTGCTCGAAGGCCACACCGGCACCGGCGCCGCCGGCAAGGTGATCGAGTCGTTCGGTCACTTCCTGATCGGTGGCAACTTCGCTGTCGGCCTGATCGTCTTCGGCATCCTGGTGGTGATCAACTTCATCGTCGTCACCAAGGGTGCGGAACGCATCGCCGAGGTTGGCGCGCGCTTCGCCCTGGACGCGATGCCCGGCAAGCAGATGGCCATCGACGCCGACCTGAATGCCGGCCTGATCGACGAGAAGGAGGCCAAGCGCCGCCGCGCCGAGGTCGGCGAGGAAGCGGAATTCTTCGGTTCGATGGACGGTGCCAGCAAGTTCGTGCGCGGCGATGCCGTGGCCGGCATCCTGATACTGTTCATCAACATCATCGGCGGCTTCATCATCGGCGTGGCCCAGCACGGGCTGTCGGCCGGTCAGGCGGCCAACTCCTACATCCTGCTGGCCGTCGGTGACGCGCTGGTGGCGCAGATCCCGGCGCTGCTGATCTCGGTCGCCGCGGCGATGGTGGTGTCCCGCGTCGGCAAGGACAAGAACGTCGGCGCGCAGATCGCTCAGCAGGTCTTCAACTCGCCGCAGTCGCTGGCCATCACGGCCGGCATCGTCGGCCTGCTGGGCATCATCCCGGGCATGCCGCACCTGGTGTTCCTGATGATCGCAGGCGGCTTCGGCTACCTGGCCTGGCTGATGAAGCAGCGCCACATCCTGGCCGCGCAAAAGCCCAAGGTCACGGCCGTGGCACCGGCCGAGGCCAATGTCGATGCCAGCTGGGACGATCTGGTGCCGGTCGATACCCTGGGCCTGGAGGTCGGCTACCGCCTGATCACCCTGGTCGAGAAGGCGCGCGAGGGCGATCTGCTCAGCCGCATCAAGGGCGTGCGCCGCAAGTTTGCCCAGGAGGTCGGCTTCCTGCCACCGCCGGTGCATATCCGCGACAACCTCGAACTCAAGCCCAGCGCCTACCGCATCACCCTGCGTGGCGCCGTGGTGGGCGAGGGCGAGGCCTTCCCGGGCATGTGGCTGGCCATCAACCCGGGACACGCCAGCCAGCAGCTGATAGGCACCCGCACCACCGACCCTGCCTTCGGCCTGCCGGCGGTGTGGATTGAAGACCGCCAGCGCGAGGTGGCGCAAATGGCCGGATTTACGGTTGTTGATTGCTCGACCGTGGTGGCCACCCATCTCTCACACTTGATGCAAGTGCAGGCGGCCAAGCTGTTGGGCCGCGTCGAGACCCAGGCGCTGGTCGAGCACATGACCAAGCTGGCCCCTCAACTGATCGAAGACGTGATTCCCAAGATGATAGGCATCGCCACCGTGCAAAGAGTGCTGCAGCTGCTGCTGGAAGAGGGCGTGAACATCCGCGACATGCGCTCCATCATCGACTGCCTGGCCGAGTACGCCCCGACGGTGACCGACCCGAACGAACTGGCCAGCCGCATCCGCACGCATCTGGCCCCGGCCATCGTGCAGCAGATCTACGGCCCGGTGAAGGAGTTGGACGTGATTGCGCTGGACCCCGAACTCGAACGCCTGGTGACCCAGGCCCTGAACTCGCCGCACGGCGCGGCCCTGGACCCCGGCGTCGCCGACACCCTGGCCCGCTCCGCCGCCGACACCGCCAAGCACCAGGAAGACCTGGGCGTGCCGGCCTGCCTGCTGGTGCCCGACGCGATCCGCGCGCCGATGGCCCGACTGCTCAAGCGCGCCGCACCCCGCCTGAAGGTGCTGGCGCACAGCGAAATTCCTGAAACCCATTCCATCCGGATCGGCTCGATCATTGGAGGCACGGCATGAACGTCAAACGCTTTACCGCCCGCACATCCCGCGACGCCCTGACGCTGGTGCGTCAGGCCTTCGGCGATGACGCCGTCGTGCTGTCCACCAAGCCCTGCGCCGAGGGCGTCGAGGTGCTGGCCATGGCGCCGGAGAGCGTGCAGCAGATCGAACGCTTCTCGGCCACAGCGCCCAGCGGCAATGCCCCGAATATCTCCGCCGGCAACGCACCCCGCGGCAGCCTGCAGGCCCGTGCCGCAGCCGCCATCGCCGACAAGCCGCAGCAACGCACGCTACGCCAGCAGGCCGGCGCCCCGCAGCAGGCACGGCCCGCGGCCCAGCGCAGCGAGCCGGTGCTGGACCAGGACGTGGCCGACGATGTCCAGACCTTGGCGATGAGCACGCTGTCATTCCAGGACTATGTGCGCGAGCGCATGCTCAAGCGCCGCCAGGCCGAGCTGAATGCCCAGCCCGACCCCGGTCCGGCCCCTGCACCGGCCCTGCCCAGCACCGTGCGCCCGCTGCGCCCGGTCAGCGCGCCGGCCGTGCAGCAGGAACATCCCCCCGTCCGTGGCAGTGCTCCGGCCGTGGCCTCGGCGGCCCGTCGCGCGCCGCCGGTGCTGCGCGACGAGATCCGCGTGCAGACCCGCCTGCGCGAAACCCCGACCCTGGCCGATATGGCCCCCGGCTCGGCCAAGCGCGATCAGCAGGACATGATGAACGAGCTGCGCTCGATGAAGGGTCTGATCGAGGAGCGTTTCGGTGCGCTGGCCTTCATGGAAAAGCTGCAGCGCCAGCCGGCGCAAGCCCGCCTGACCCAGCGCTTGCTGGAAGGCGGCTTCTCGCCGGCGCTGACGCGCAAGCTGGTCGAGGGTTTTCCGGTCGACCTGCAGAACAGCAATGCCGACGAATCGGTCTGGGCCACCCAGGTGCTGCAACACAATCTGCTCACCGACGAGGCCGGCCCGGCCCTGGAAGAGCAGGCCGGCGTGTTTGCGCTGATCGGCTCCACCGGCGTGGGCAAGACCACGACCACGGCCAAGATCGCTGCCAATTTCGCCACCCGCCACGGTGCCGGCCAGCTGGGCCTGATCACCCTGGATGCCTACCGCGTCGGCGCCCACGAGCAGCTGCGCGCCTACGGCCGCATCCTTGGCGTGCCGGTGCACACTGCGCATGACCGCGCTTCGCTGGAAGACCTGCTGGAGCTGCTGTCGGCCAAGAAGATGATTTTGATCGACACCGCAGGCATGGCCCAGCGCGACAGCCGCACCCGCGAGCTGCTGGACATGCTGGCCCATCCGAGCATTCGCAAGCTGCTGGTCGTCAATGCCTCGGCCCAGGGCGAGACGATTGAAGACGTGGTGCTGTCCTGGCGCGCCAGCGAATGCCAGGGCGTGGTGCTGTCCAAGATCGACGAGGCCGTGAAGCTGGGCCCGGCGCTGGACACCTTGATACGCCACCGCCTGCGCGTCGTCGGCGTGGCCAATGGTCAGCGCGTGCCGGAAGACTGGCACCGCCTGTCGGCCCATGCGCTGATACAGCGGGCGCTGCGTGGCGGCGGCGCCAGCGCCTGGCGGGTCGATGCCTCCGATGTGAACCTGATCTTTGCCGGCGCCCCCGTGAGCAGCGCCGCGCTTGCAGCCGGTCTGCACGTCTGATTCAAGACGCCCAGCCCGCTTTCAAACAGAACAAGACCTCAACAAGCGCCTCATGCACAACCCCTTCGCAGCACCCGCTCCGCAAGACCAGGCCGATGGACTGCGCCGGCTGTTCTCGGCCTCGCGCGTGCGTTTCGTGCCCGTGGTCAGCAACCCACACGTCGCCTTCGGCGGGGTGCTGCTGGAGCGCCTGTGCGCCGCCTTTGCCGAGCTGGGCCTGCACACGCTGGTGGTGGACGCCGGAGAGAACTCGCCGGCGCCGGACGAAATCTCCGCGGTGGACCTGGGTGCCTGCGTCGAACTGCTGTCCGACAAGGTGTCCTACCTGGCCGCGCGTGGCCTGCCGATGCGTTTCATCAACTCGCATGGCTCGGCGGCCGAGATGCTCAACGCTGTGATAGAGGCCGCACCGCAGGCCGATGTGGTGCTCCTGCACGCCAGTGCGGCCGAGCTGTGCCGCGTCGTCGCCCGCCGCGAGGTGCGCCCGGTGCTGCTGGCCGACGATCATCCGAGCAGCGTGACCCATGCCTATGCCGGCATGAAACTGCTGACCCAGCGCGCCGGCCTGATGGTCCACAGCCTGCTGCTGGGCGCCGATGAGCACTCGCCGCGGGTCGAGCGCATTGCCCAGCAGATGACGACCTGCGCCGACAGCTTCCTGGGCGCCGTGCTGCGCGACTGGGCGGCGATTGACCCGATTGCTCCGCCCGACGAGCGGCCGTCCGCCGAACTGCGGCACCTGGCGCGTGAACTATTGATGGCCGCGCCGCCCGGCGCCGCCCTCGACGCACCCGCCGACGCCATGCCTTTGCGTGGGCTGCTCCGTCCGTGGCAAGATGCCGGTATGGCCGCAAATTGAATGTTGGAGCAGAGCATGTACACCGCCAAAGGCCAACTGGACATCAATTCGATGATCAAGCAGTACAGCCCGCTGGTGCGGCGCCTGGCACATCAGATGATTGCCAAGCTGCCCGCCAATGTGGAGATCAACGACCTGATCCAGGTAGGCATGATTGGTTTGACCGATGCCCTGTCGCGTTTTGACGCTGCACAGGGCGTGCAATTCGAGACTTTTGCCACCCAGCGCATCCGCGGCGCCATGCTCGACGAGCTGCGCGGCGGCGACTGGATGAGCCGCGGCACGCGCCGCCAGCAGCGTTCGATCGAAACCGCCGTGCACAAGCTGGAGCAAAAACTGGGCCGTGCGCCGCAGGAATCCGAGATTGCCAAGGAAATGGGCCTGAGCCTGGTCGAGTACCAGGAGTTGCTGGGCAAGGTGCGCGGCACCCAGCTGGTTTATCTGGAAGACATGTCGGGCGACGATGGCGACGACGATTACCTGGATCGCCATGTCGTCTCCGACGACCACAATCCGCTGGCCCAGCTGCAGGACCAGCGCATGCGCCAGGCGCTCGTCGATGCGATCAAGAACCTGCCCGAGCGCGAGCAGTACGTGATGAGCATGTACTACGAGCACGACATGAACCTGAAAGAGATCGCCGCCGTGCTGAAGGTCACGGAGTCGCGGGTCTGCCAGCTGCACAGTCAGTCTATTGCAAGGTTGCGGGTCAAACTGAGAGAGTGGTAGTCAGGTAGGGGGTGCTGTCCTGCCCTTGTGTTCACTCATCTGGGGCTCGAAAGGCATCATGGGACTCTTCTCGCGCAAGCTCCCCGATCACCCGAAACCGGCCGAGCCGGCTGGCCATGCCCCGGATGCTCGCCAACTGGTCGGCTCGCTGTCGCACCAGGCCTCGGTGCTGGGCCGTGAGGCCGCCGAGGTGCGCGGCCTGATCGAAGACTCCAGCAAGCAGGCGCTGCAGCAGCTGGACACCGTCACCGCGCTGCAGAGCCAGCTGGCCCAGGTCAACAAGGCCCAGCAGGGCATCGGCGAACATACCCAGGGCAGCAGCCGGGCGGTGAGCGAGGCGCGCCAGGCGCTGGAGGCCGTGGGCAAGGAAGTCGGCACGATTGTCGACACGCTCAAGCAGGTGGCCGAAGCCGCCGGCCAGATCACCCAGATTGCCGTGCAGACCCGGCTGGTCGCGTTCAATGCCTCGGTCGAGGCCAAGCGCGCCGGTGATGCCGGGCGTGGCTTCGGCGTGGTCGCCGATGCGGTCAAGGACCTGGCGGGCAAGGTCGAGACCTCATCGAAGCAGATTCTCGGCACCGTGGGCAAGCTCGATGAGCGCATCGAGGCGCTGGCCCGCGAAATCCAGACCCAGGGCAACGCCGCCAAGCAGGGCCGCGTGCATCAGGCCCTGGCCCATGTGGAAACCGGGGTGGCTGCCATTGTTGGCGCGGCAGAGAGCAGCCAGACACTGTGCAAGGAGCTCGGCGGCGCCATGAGCGGCATGCAGGGCCAGGTGCAGCAGACCAGCAAGGCCCTGGGCCAGGCGCTGGGTCACAGCGAAACCTTTCTGAAGATCTCCGAAGACCTGCTGGAGAAGGTTGCCGAGAGCGGCTTCGAGACCGAGGACACGCCCTACATCCTGGCCGTGCAGCAGGCCGCGGCCGAGATTTCGACCCTGCTGGAAGATGCCTTGAAGCAATCGTCGATCTCGGTGACCGACCTGTTCGACGAGCGTTACCAAGCGATGGCGGGCACCAACCCGGCCCAGTTCATGAGCCGCTTCACCGGCCTGGCCGACAAGTTGTTCCCCCAGGTGCAGGAGCGCATGCTGAAGTTCAGCAACAAGGTGGTGTTCTGCATCGCCGTCGATCGCAACGGCTATGTGGCGACGCACAACAAGCAGTACTGCCAGCCGCAGCGCGGCGACCTGGCCTGGGACAGCGCCCACAGCCGCTACCGCCGCATCTTCAATGACCGCACCGGCCTGGCCTCGGCCCGCAACCAGCGCCCCTTCCTGCTGCAGACCTACCGCCGCGACATGGGCGGCGGCCGCTTTGTGGTGATGAAGGAGCTGGCCGCGCCGATCAAGGTGCAGGGCCGGCACTGGGGTGGGGTGCGGCTGGCGTTCCAGTTCTAGGCCAGGCAGGTCCGGTTCTTGCCCGTCCGCTTGGCCTCGTACAAGGCCATGTCGGACCGGTCCAGCGCCTCGTCCAGCCGTTCGCCTGGCCGGTACAGGGTGACGCCGGCCGAGAAGGTCACGAACACCGACTTGCCCTCGTGCATGAACAGGCCGGCGGTCAGCGAGCGCTGCAGCCGGGTCAGCACCTGCTGGGCCTCGGCCAGGGGCGTGTTGGGCAGCATGACAACGAATTCTTCGCCGCCGTAGCGGGCCACCATATCGCCGGGGCGCAGCGACTGCAGCACCTTGTCGGCCAGTGCCTTCAGTGCCACGTCGCCGGCGGTGTGGCCCAGCGAGTCGTTGAGTTTCTTGAAGTCGTCGACATCGAGCAGGCCCAGGGCCAGCGGTGCGCCTTCGCGCTCCAGCTTGGCCTGTTCGACCTCGAAGGCGGCAACCAGGCCGCGGCGGTTGGCAATCTGCGTCAGCTGGTCGGTCGAGACCTCGTCGGACAGCCGGCGCAGCTCGCTCTCCAGCTGATCCACCCGCTCGGACAGCTCGGTGGCGCGTGAATGCTCGGTGTGCAGGCGCTCCTGGGTCTGCTGCACCAGGCCCTGCACGCTGCGGCTTTCCTCGACCATCTCGCGCACCGCGCCGGTCAGGCTTTCCAGCGTGTCGGCTTTTTCGATCACCTCGGCATAGCGGCCGACGCTGAGGCTGAAACGGTCGGTGTGCTGCCCCAGCTCACCCAGCTCGCTGAGCATGCGTTGTATCAGGCCCTTCAGCGCATTGCGTGACTTGTTGCGGTCTTCGCGCAGCGATTGCTGGCGCTCGCGCGTGCCGGCCAGCAGTTCGGACACCGAGCGCACGCCACGCGCGTTGAGGCCCTGTTCCAAGGTGTTGCGCATCGCCGCGGCCTGGCCCTGGGCCCAGCTGTCGTCCTCGGCCAGATCGGCCAGGCTGGCCGTCAACTCATGGCACAGGCTGCCCAGAGCACCGAACAGATGGTGGCGGTGCTCCAGCAGCAGGCGGGCGCGGGCGCACAGCTGCTGCACCTCCTCGGCGCGCTCCGGCGTGGCTCCGTCCTTCAGCAGGCGCTGGTGCATCTGATCGAGCTCGCGCGACAACTCGGCGGCGCGCGCATCGTCGCCGGGCAGGGCGACCTGCACCGTGCCTTGCAGGCTGGCGCTGACCTCGGGCCACTGCTGGGCCGAGGCGCTGGCCGTGCTGTCGGTGCGCATGATGTCGTCGGCGGCATCGATGGCGAAGCGGCTGATACGCGGTTCGTCGTCCTGCGGACCCAGCAGGGCATCCAGATCGTCCTCGAGGCCGACCTTGGTGTCGGTCGAGTCGTCGTCCCAGCTGTTGACCAGTTGCTTGACGCGTTGCAGCATGCGCTGCATATCGCTGCTGCTGCCATCAAGCACGCGTTGCAGGCTGTCTTTCTTGCGTGCCGTGGTCCATTGCCGGCCGCCGCGTTGCACGCCGCTCACCAGGCGCCCGATCAGCTCGGCCAGGGCCTTGGCCTGCGGGCCGGGGCCGTCGATCTCCAGTGCCCGTTCCAGGTGTTGCTGGGCTTTGTCCCACTGGCCTTCATGCAGCGCCTTGGACAGATCCTCGCGCGCCTTGGCGTCATTGAGGCTGAGGTTGACCAGCTTGTCCAGCAAGGTCTGCGCACGGGCCGGCAGGGCCGGGGGGCTGGCACCATCGCCTTGCTCCTCGGCATAGGCGCGGGCATAGTTTTCAGGCGTGGGTTCCAGCTTCTCCAGCGCCAGGCGGCGCAGCGCGCCCTTGGCCAACTGGGCTGGATGGGTACTGCGCTCGTCCATCGAGGGTCAGCGCGAGCCGCTGATAGGGGTGGCGCGCACGGTCAGGTCCAGAATGCCCTCGGCATTGGCCTGGGCAATCCAGGGCGCCTTGCGCGGCAGAATGGTCTGGCTGATCCACAGCTCCAGATCATCGGGCGGCAGCGGCTTGCTGAACAGAAAGCCCTGCATCACCGAGCAACCCAGGCGGTGCAGCACCTCCATCTGGCGCAGCGTTTCCACGCCCTCGGCAATCACGCGCAGACCCAAAGAACGGGCCAGCGCGATGATGGCGGTGACGACGGCCGAGCTCTGCGGCGTGATGCCCAGATCGCGCACGAAGCTGCGGTCGATCTTCACCTCCGAGATCGGCAGGGTGGTCAGATAGGCCAGCGAGGAATAGCCGGTGCCGAAGTCATCGATCGAGATCTCGACCCCGACCTCATTGAGCCGGTGCAGCGAGGGGATCACGTTCTGCAGGTCCTTCATCAGGCCTGTTTCGGTGATCTCCAGCTGGATCGCCCGGTGCGGCACGCCATAGGTGCTGACGCACTGGTGGATGTGCTCGACCAGGTCCGAGCGCTCGAACAGCCGGTTGGGCAGATTCACGGCGATCGAGTCGCTGAAGCCGAAATTGATCTGCCAGATCTTGGCCTGGCGCGCTGCCTCGCGCAGCGCCCATTCGGACAGCGGCACGATCAGCCCGGTCTCTTCGGCCAGCGGAATGAAGTCGCCCGGCGGCACCAGCGTGGGCCCGCGCTGCCAGCGCATCAGCGCCTCGACGCCGACCATGCGCGCGGCGCGCACATCGATCTTGGGCTGGTAATGCAGCACCAGCTCGTTGCGCTCGATCGCCTTGTGCAGCGCGCTTTCCAGCTCCAGCTTCTCACGGCCGCGGCCGGCCAGCTGCGGGCTGTAGAGCACCGAGGCATTGCGCCCCTGCGACTTGACGGCATACATCGCCACGTCGGAGTTGCGCAGCAGGTCGGCCATCGTCATGCCGTCGCGCGGGTAGATGGCGATGCCGACGCTGGCGGTGACAAAGCACTCCTGGCCGGCAATGAAGATGGGCTCGCGCAGCGCCTCCAGCACGCGCTGGGCGACGCGTTCGGCATCGCGCTCGTCTATCACCTCGGGCAGCAGGGCGACGAATTCGTCGCCGCCCAGTCGGCCCACCGCTTCGAGCGTGCGGTGCGAGCGGCCACCGACCGATTCGAGCATGCCCTCCATGACCGTGTCGGAGTGGCGCACGCAGCCGCGCAGGCGGCGCGCCACTTCCATCAGCAGCTCGTCGCCGGCGCTGTGGCCCAGCGTGTCGTTGATGATCTTGAAGCGGTCCAGGTCGATCAGCAACAGGCCGACCTCGTGGCCCATGCGGCGCGCCTGCTCGATCGCGCGCTCGGTGCGCCAGATCAGCTGGCGGCGATTCGGCAGGCCGGTCAGCGCGTCGAAGTTGGCCAACTGGCGGATCTTGTCCTCGGCCATGCGGCGGTCGGTCACGTCCTGCACGATGCCGGTGTAGCCGCTGGCATTGCCCTGCTCGTTGAACTCGGGCTCGGCCTCGATGTGGATGATGCGCGAGCGCCCGTCCAGCAGGGTCACGGCCAGGTCGGTGACCAGCACCGAGTTGTGCGCGATCACGTCGCGCAGCAGGCGCAGGAAGAGCACGCGGTCGTCGCGGCCGACCATGCGCATCACGCCGATGAAGTCCAGCGAATCGCCGGGCCCGTGGCCGAACACGCGCACCGCCTCGGCCGCCATCTGGAAGCCGGCCGTGCTGGAGCGCCGCCATTCGAAGCTGCCCATGCGGGCCAGGTCTTGCGCGCGCGCCAGCCGCGCCTTGCTGCGTTCCAGCTCGATGCGGGTGCGCGAGGAGCGCAGCAGGTAGCGCAGCCGCCCGGCCAGCAGGCTCCACTGGTTGGATTTGACGAAGAAATCGGTGGCGCCGACCTGGTAGGCGCGGTTGATCGAGGTGTCGTCGTCCAGGCCGGTCAGCATCAGCACCGGAATCGACTCGAAGCCGGGCATGTCGCGCAGGCGCACGCAGGTCTGGAAGCCATCGGGCTCGGGCATCATTGCGTCGAGCACGATGATGTCGGGCGACCATTCGCTGATCATCGTCAACGCCTGCTCGCCGCTGGACGCCTCGGTGATGTGGAAGCCGCGCTCGCGCAGGGCGATCGCCGTCAGCAGCAGGTTCACCTCGTCGTCGTCGACGAGCAGCACCCGGGGCTGTTCCGTGCCTTCCTCATCCATATCGTCACGTGCAGTCATTGGGGTCCCGACAAAAGAGCATGCAGTGCAAGGCGCACATGTTCCACATCCGACTGCATGCCGTCCAGCAGCGCTTCCAGGCCCTCGACCTGACCGTCGCGCGCCAGCTGCTCTATTTCAGCACAGCGCCTGGACAAATCCAGGGCGCCTATGCTCGCCGAGGACGACTTTAATGTATGAGCGACGTGACGTATGGCCGCTAAATTGGGGACTTCGGTGCGGGCGGCCTGCAAATCGGGCATCAGCCGATCCAGCGAACCGATAAAGGCCGCCGCCACCCGGGCCAGCAGGCGGTTGTTGCCGCTGGGGTCGAGTTCGCGCAGCCGGTCCAGCGCATGGGCGTCCAGGGTGATGGGGCTGGCGGGTGGGGAATGGGGTGCATTCATGGCAAACAATCCATCACTCAGGGTACTTGATTCCTCGGGCACAGTGTCGGCGCCGGTATGGGCGCCAGAGGCAAGCAGGCAACGTGCCAGCAACTCTTGCAACTGATTTTGCCGAAACGGCTTGGACAGGTAGTCATCGAAACCCAGGCCGCGCAGCCGCTGCTCATCTCCGCCCAGCGCATTGGCCGTCACCGCAGCCACCTTGGTCTGCGGCGGCGTACGGAAGGGGAAACGCGCGTTCGGACCGCGCCTGAACCAGCCCAGCGCCTCGATGCCATCCATGCCGGGCATTTGTATGTCCATCATCACCAGATCGAATTCATGCTCGCACAAGGCCTTCAGGCCGCTCAGCGCGTCCGAACTCAACTCGACCTGGCAGCCAAGTTGAGTGAGCATCTGGCCGATGACTTCCTGATTGACCGGATTGTCTTCGATTACCAGCACACGGAAATTCAGATTTCCCCGCAGCCCCTTGCTCGAGGCCGCGGCGGGCTTGCTGCGGCCCAGCAGCGCCAGACGCAGCTCCTCGCGGCGCAGCGGCTTGCCCAGCACCTGGTGGCAGCCGGCGGCCAGCGCGCGGTGCTGGAACAGGCCGTCGGCCTGGGTGGACAGCAACAGCCAGCGCGTGGAGCCGCGCAGGCCCTGTTCGCCGAGCGCCCGCATGAAGTCCAGGCAGTCGGAGTCGCCCAGGGCAAGCACACCCAGTTCGAACGGCTGGCTTGCGCCTTGCTGCTTGCGCAGCAAGGCCAGGGCCGCATCGGCAGCCGTGGCCAGGCTGGTCTGATAGCCCCATTGCTCCAGCTGGCTTTTCAGGATCTGGCCGCTGTTGTCGTGGCCGTGGACGACCAGGGCCCGGCCGGCGGCGCCCGGGAGTTTCGGTGGCGGCGGCAGGCCCGGCCTTGCCGCCGCCTGCACGGCCAGGCTGAACACGAACTGCGAACCCTGGCCGGGGCGGCTGTGCACCGAGATCTGCCCGCCCATCAGCTCGACCAGCTGGCGCGAGATGGCCAGGCCCAGGCCGGTGCCGCCATAGCGGCGCGACAGGCTGCCATTGGCCTGGGTGAAGGCGGTGAACAGGCGGGGTTGCACGTCCGGGGCGATGCCGATGCCGGTATCAATGACCTGGAACTCCAGCATCCAGCGGCCGGCCTCGCCTCCCACGCCCTCCAGGCCGTCCAGCTGTACCAGCACTTCGCCGCTGTCGGTGAACTTGATCGCGTTGGCAATCAGATTGATCAAGACCTGGCGCAGGCGCAGTGCATCGCCATGCACCAGCTCGGGCAGGCCGGGGCGCTCGCGGAAGTTCAGCTCCAGACCCTTTTCGTAGGCACGGGGGGCCAGCATCTCCAGGGTGTCCTCGACCACGGCACGCAGCTCGAAGTCGGCATGCTCCAGTTCCAGCTTGCCGGCCTCGACGCGTGACAGGTCCAGGATGTCGTTGATGATGCGCAGCAGGGTCTCGCCCGAGCGCTGCACCGCCTTGGCATAGCGCGACTGCTGGGCGCTCAGCGCGGTGCCGATCAGCAACTCGCTCATGCCCAGGATGCCATTCATCGGCGTGCGTATCTCGTGGCTCATATTGGCCATGAACTCGCTCTTGGCCAGGCTGGCGGCCTCGGCCAGGTCGCGGGCGCGCTTGAGTTCGCGCTGGCGCTCATGGGCCTCGGTGACGTCGCCGACCATGCCGTAGATGCGCAGCTGGCCCTGGGCGCCATGGGGCTGGATGCGGGTGCGCAGCCGCATCCAGCGCTGGCCCTTGGCCGGGTGCAGGATGCGTATGACGATGTCCACCGGCAAGTGCCGCGCCTCGGCGCTTTGCTGTTCCAGCCGCTGGTCATAGCGCTTCAGGTCATCGGGATGGACGCGGCTGCGGATGATGGCCGGCCCCTGGCTCAGTGCCGAGGCCTGCAGGCCCAGGATCTCGAGCAGCAGCGGTGAGCTGAAGTACAGCGTGTCCCAGGCCAGGTTGGTGACGAACAGGCTTTCACGCATGGCCTCGGTGACCTCGCGAAAACGCGTGTCGCTCTCCTGCAGGGCCCGCTCCAGCTGGCGGCGTGGTGTCACGTCGATCAGGCTGACCAGGCCCAGGCTCATCGGCGGGTCGGCCAGGTGCAAGGCCTGGCGCTGCAGTTGCAGCCAGCGCTCGCCGCGATCCTGCTCCAGGCGCAACTCTTCCGGAGCCGCGGGCTGCTCGGCCCAATCCTGCGACTGCTGGCGCTGGCGCCAGGCCGACAGTGCCGGGTCCAGCGGCGCCTGTGGCGAGCCCATGCCGAGCAGACGGCTGGCAGCGGTGTTGCGATGCAGCAGGGTGCCATGGTCCAGATCGAACACCAGCAGCGCGCCGGGCAGGCCGTCCCACAGCACCTGCATGCCGCGCAGCACGGCAGACACCCCGGCCTCGGCCGCTCGATGGGCAGGCGTGGCGGCGACCCCCGGCCGCAGGCGCAGCGGGGTTTGCGACGGCTGATCTCGGGCAAACATCAGGCGATAGGCGTCAATGATTGGTTTCATCCCTGTCTTCTTGTACTTTGAACTGCCCCAGCTCATGCGCGTGGCAGTCTCCCGTCTATCGGGCTTCATCGTCTGCGGGCGGCCAAACTTGATCTCCGATTGGTGCTGGCCGGGCGGGTCAGCATGCAAAGATGCTTGCCGCGTGGCACAGGTCACAGGATTTACGTCCTTACAATGCCCCGCATGGTGGATCGTGTGAGTGAACGGCGTGAGGGCGGCAGGCGCCGCCCCTGGTGGGGGGCAGGTCTGCTGCTGGCCCTGCTGGTGACTGTGCTGCTGGCCCTGGGCCTGCGGGACGGCCTGGCCGCGACCCCATCATCGGCCGCGCCGGCCTGGTTGCTGGTGCTGCCGCTGAGCCTGCTGTGCGGCGTGCTGCTGCTGCTGTTCGCGGCGCTGGGCTGGCACATGGGCGTGCGTATGACGCGCCAGCGTCTGCAGGAGCCTTTGCGCGACGCCCGGGTGCAGCTGCAAAGCCTGTCGCAGCTGCTGCCCGACTGGCAGTGGCAGACCGATGCCGAGCACCATCTGGTGCGCTGGCAGGCCCCTCTGGGCGTGCCGGCCTCGAGCTGGATAGGCGCTGCCGCCACTCAGACGCTGTGGGAGCGTTTCATGCTCGTGGGGCCAGATCTTGACCCGGCCCCGGCCAGCCGCCTGCACCTGCGTCTGGACGAGCGGGTGCCACTGCAGGACGTGGTCGTGCAGGCGCAGCTGGAGCAGGGCGCGGCGGCGCAGTTCTCTGGGCGCTGGCGCCTGCGTGGCGTGCCCTGTTTCGACGGTGCAGGCCGCTTCAGCGGCTATCTGGGCACGGCCCATGCGCTGACGCCCGGCCTGGCCGCCGCGCAAGTCGCCGCCGACCAGTTGCAGTGGCTGCAGGCCCTGCCAGGGCCGGCGCTGCTGCTGCTCGAGCAGAAGAGTGGCGCACTGGAGTTGCTGAATGTGAACAGTGCCGCCGCCACCCTGCTGGGCCGCCGCGCCGAAGAGCTGCCCGGCCTGAGCTGGACCCAGTGCCGAGAGCTGCTGCCGGGCCAGGTGCGCGAGGCGCTGGCTGCGGTGGCCGATGGCGAACCCGCACCCTGCGGTGCCTGGGTGCTTTGCCGCACGCCGCTGGCCCAGAACAGCGAGGGCCGGCAGCTGCTGGTGTCGCTGTGGCCGCAGGCCGCGGCGGCGGCGGGCGAGCAGCAGCAGCAACAGACGCTCAGCGACCACGAGTCGTTCAGCTTCACCGTTTCGCACGATCTGCGTGCACCGATACGCGTGGTCGAGGGCTTCACCCGCATCCTGAAGGAAGACTACGGCCGCTTGCTGGACCGCATCGGCAACGACCATCTGGACCGGGTGATGGGCGCGGCGGCGCGCATGAACAGCATGATAGACGCGCTGCTGGCCCTGGCTCAGCTGTCGACCCAGCCGCTGGCGCGGCAGCCGGTCAATCTGAGCCAGCTCGCACGCTACATCTTCGACGACCTGCAACGCAATGCGCCGGAACGACGGGTCGAGGTGGAGGTGGCGCCCGATATGCAGGTCCATGGCGACCCGACCCTGCTGCGCGTGGCGCTGGAGAATCTGCTGGGCAATGCCTGGAAGTACAGCGCCAAATGCGAGATCTCGCGTATCAGCTTCGAGCATGGGCTGCACGATGGCCGCCAGGTCTATCTGGTGCGTGACAACGGTGCCGGCTTCGACATGCGCTTCGCTGACCGCCTGTTCGGTGTGTTCCAGCGCCTGCACAGCGCCAGCGACTTCCAGGGCACCGGCGTCGGCCTGGCCTCGGTGCGGCGCATCATCCGCCGCCATGGCGGCGATATCTGGGCGGAGTCGGAGGTGGGGCGGGGCGCGAGCTTCTACTTCACCTTGCCGATGCGCTGATCAGCGCACCGCACCCGGCAAGGCCAGCAACTCCACCGCCTCGACCAGGCGCAGGGCCTGCTGCTCCAGCGAGCCGCCGTCGCCCATCTGCCGCAAGCGGGCCAGGGCCTCGCTGCGTGACAGCGAATAGCGATGCATCAGCACGCCCACCGCGACCGACACTATCTGCAGCTCCGGGTTGGAGGCCTGGGCCACCGGCTCGTCGATTGCCCGAGGCGTGCGTTCGCGCGTCTGCGCAAAGGCAGCCTCGACGGCCGGCACGATCTGGTGGATGTCCAGCGGCTTGACCAGATAGGCCACCGCGCCCAGGGCCTTGACCTGGTTGACGGTGTCCTCGTCGGCGAAGGCGGACAGGAACATGAAGGGGATCTGCAGATACTCGCGCAGATAGGCGGCGACATCGAAGCCGCTCATGCCTTCCATGCGAATGTCCAGCAGGGCCAGCTCGGGCCGGTGCTCGCGTGCGAGCAGGATGGCGTCGTCGCCGTTGTCGGCGTCGATCACGTCGTAGCCGGCTTGCGCCAGGCCATGCGTCAGCGTCGCCAGCACCAGCCGGTCATCATCAACGACGAGGATCTTCCCTTTGTTGCTCACGTGCCTTGTTCTCCGGCGCTGCCGGCCTGGGTCCGGGTCTGAACCATCAGCCAACGCTGATTGTCTCTCAAACAGCTGGAGTGGCTCACAGCGGCTCCAATAGAGTCACGCCCGGTGGTTTCAGTTCCACGCTGCACAGCACCTCGCCACCCTGCTGCTCCATCGTGAACTTGGCGCTGCGCCGGGGCAGCAGGGCGCGCACCAGGCCCAGGCCGGACACGCCGCCATGCACCTTGGACAGCGCAAATCCCGCGGGCAGGTGGCCGCTGTTGGTGATCTGCACCACGACCTGATCCTCGCCGCAGACCAGCCGGCAGGAGACCTGGCCCTGATCGCTGCCCTCGGCGCTGCTGTGCTTGATGGCATTCGTCAGCAGTTCGTTCAGCGACAGCGCGATCGGTATCGACTCGGCCTCGGGCAGGGCCCATTGATGCGCCGAGGCGCCTTCCACGCTGAAGGCGATGCTGCGGCCGAACATGCGTTGCACCGAGCCTGTGATGGCCTCGATCACATTGCGCAGGCGCAGCGGTCCGGCGGCACCGACCTGCAGGCCGTAGACCTGGGCAATGGCCTGCACCTGGCCCACGGCCTCGTTGATCACCGCCTTGACCTCGGGCCGGCGCTGGGCGATCTGCTGCAGCAGGCCGGCCACGCCCTGCAGATTGTTCTTGATGCGATGATGCACTTCCTTGACCAGCAGCTCGCGCTGGGCGATCGCCGCCTGAAGCCGTGCCTCCTCGGCGGCGCGCTGCTCGGTGACATCGCTGGCGACCAGCAGCAGCTGGTCCGGGCCGTTCTGCGCCGAGCCCTCGGCGACGTCGATCAGAGGCAGGTAGCGGGCGTCCCAGACGCGCGGCTGGCCATCGACGCTGAGCCGGTACTCGCGCTGCGTGACTTCGCTGACGTGCAGGGCGGCGCGCATGTCCTCGGCGATCTGCGGGCCCTTGTCCGACCCGAACATCTGCTCCGGCGTCAGCCCCAGCACCTGCTCGGCCGGGCGGCCGGCCAGCGCCGCGGCGACCTGGTTCAGCCGTTCGACGCGCAGCGTGCCGGCGTCGTGCAGGCTGATGGCCAGGGGGGCGGTCTCGATGATGCGCTGCAGCGAGGCCTGGGCCTGCAGGGTCAGCGCCTCGGCCTGGCGGCGGCGTTCGATATCCAGCAGGGCGTAGGTCAGCTGGCGGCCGCTGGCCTCCAGCCCGGTGACGACGGCATTGCCGACGACCCAGAACTCGCGCCCGTCACGACCCCTGAGTCGACACTCAAAGGTTTCGGCCTGGCCCTCGGTCAGCTCGTCGAGATAGTGGGTCTGGCGCAGCGGGTGGTCGGGCTCGGGGGTGGCGACGATGCTCATCGGCTGGCCGACGAACTCGGCCAGATCGCCGCCGAACATGCGCCGCGCCGAGCGGTTCATCCACTCGATGCCGCCACGGCCGACGGTGACGATGCCCACGAGCACCGAGTCCAGGATGGCGCGCGTGCGCTCGGTCTGCAGCAGCAGCGACTGCTGGGCGCGCCAGCGCTCGTCGACGCTGACGTAGGAGGCGATCACGCCGCCATCCGGATCGCCCTCGTGCATCAGGCGCTTGCTGACCTGGACCCAGAAGCCGCTGCCGTCCTGACGCTTGAGACGGCGCTCGCCGCTCCAGCGGCCGTGTCGGCGCAGGCCGTCCTCCAGGCCCTGGCCATGGCGGCGGAAGTCCTCGGGGCTCTCGAACAGCCGCGCATGTTCCAGGCCGATCAGCTCGGTGATGCGGTAGCCGCTGAGCATGGCCAGGGCGCCATTGGCCCGTTCGATGCGGCCATGGCGCAGGATGGCGATGCCCACATCCGACAGGCTGAACATCAGCTCGCGGTCATGGGCCAGCGCCTGCAGCTCGGCCTGCTGCATCTTCAGGCGGCTGATATCGGTGACGACGGCGATGGCCTCGTCCTGCTCATGGCCCATCGGGCTTGAGCCTAGCACCCGGCGCAGCGACAGCGACAGCCAGCGCTGCGTGCGCTCGGCGCTGGCCGGCTGCACGAACTCGACTTCGAAGGTGGAGATGGCGTCCAGCGCCAGCAGGGCCGTGTCGATCTGTGGCAGCAGCTCGGACTGGGCGATGAACAGCTGGGCGACCGCGGTGCCGGCGGGCATGTGCGCGGGCAGGCTGAGCATCTGCTCGAAGCGCTGGTTGCAGCGCACCAGGTGGTGGCCGCGCAGATAGGCGATGCCGACGCTGGTGCTGTCGATGATGGTGGTCAGTTCGTGCAGCAGCTGGGCATTGCGCGCCTGGGCCTGCTGCTGCACCGTCACGTCCAGGGTCACCACCGAGGTGGTGCGCTGGCCCGAGGCCAGCCGGCCCGGTTCGACCCGGGTCAGCAGCCAGCGCAGGCCCAGCTCCGGGTGGCGCACGGCATAGCGCACCTCGACCTTGTCACCCTTCTTGAGGGCCTGCTGCAGGCGTTCGAATTCGGGCAGCGAGCCGGGCTCGACGATGTCGCGGCCCACGCCCTGCAGGCTGGCCAGGCTGTGCGGCGTGGCGCCGGGGGCCGCGGCAACCTTGCTGCCGCGCGGCCGCAGCCAGCCGGCGTCCTGCTGGAAGGTGGCCAGGCCGACGCCGGCGGTGTCCATCAGCGCGTCGATCTGCTGGTGGGCGAGGTCGCGTTCTTCCTCGAGGCTGCGGTCCTCGATCACAGCCATATAGCGCCGGTGGCCGGACTGGGTGGCATGGCAGCGCACCAGCGAGCGCAGCCAGCGCGTGCGGCCCTGCGGGTCGAGCAGGGTGCACTGGGTCTCGACCTGGCGTGCCCCGGGCTGCAGATCGGCGCGCGGCCGGCCCTCATGCCAGCCCAGCAGTTGCTGCAGCGCCGGCGGAGCTTCGTGCAGGGTGGCCGGCAGTTCCAGCGACAAGGCGGCGAAGTTGGCATTGCTGCGCAGCAGCAGTCCGGTCTCGTCGAACAGGGCCATTCCCATGGGGCTCAGGTCCAGCCACTGCTCCAGTTCGTGCAGCCAGCGTTCGGCATGCTCGCGCGCCGCATGCTCGGCACTCAGCTCGGCGCGCCAGTCGGCGGCGGGTTCGGCCACGGCCAATGGCGCCAAAGGCGTGAGCGCGGAGCCGCTTGCGGCATCGCCCACGCGGACCTGCAGCATCCAGCGGGCGTCGTCCAGATGCCCGGCCTGCAGCCGCACCAGGGTCAGGGTGCCGACGCGCCCATCGGGCAGGGCCAGCTGCGGGGCCGGCGGCGGCAGGCGCTTGGTGTTCAGTGCGGTGCTGGCCTTGGTCAGCCAGACCAGCAGGGCGCTGCCGTTGGTGCTGCGCAGCGCCTCGGCGCTGCCTGGGGTGACGCCCAGCAGCTGCCGCGCCGCGGGGTTGAGCTCGCTGATGTGCAGGCGGCGGTCCAGCAGCAGCACCGGATCGCTGAGCACGCCCAGGATGCCGCGCAAGGCGGTCATGTCCTGGGGAAGCAGGGAGAGCTGTGAGGGCATTGTCGGGGGCGAGCTGGCGTGCCGGGCAGTGTACGCATCGGCCATGGGTTCTGCGGCCGGCCTTCGCACAGCGCCCGCGCGTCAATCGAGTTGCTTGGCCTTGCCCAATGCGCGCAGCACGGCGTGGTTGATTTCCTCGGCGCTGAGCATCAAGGTATCGGCGGCGGCGCGGAAGTCGAACAGCGACTCGGCCTCGATCGCCCGCGCCAGTTCCATGTACGGGTGGTAGGGCCCGCTGTGCTTGGCCAGCGCCTGGCTGACCCGCTCGGGCACCGGCACGGTCTTCAGCAGCTGATCGAACGGTTGATGCAGCATGCGATCCAGCAGCGAGAACATGCCGCAGATGAACATCTCGTCGCGCACCTCGGACTCGGCATTCGGCCCGGCCAGCTCTTCCATCAGCAGGCCGCGGCGCACGGCGGCAAACATCACCGGCCGCATGTTCGCGTCCTTGCTGGCGGTCGTCAGCAACAGGGCCAGCCAGCGCTTCAGCCGCGAATAGCCCAGCAGCATGATGGCGTGGCGGAAGGAGCTGACCTCCACCGTCAGGCCGAAGGCGGCCGAGTTCAGGTAGCGCATCAGCTTGAAGGCCAGCGAGGGGTCGCGGCGCAACGTGGCTTCCATCTTCTCGATCGGCTCGGCCGCGTCGACCCGGGCCATCAGCTCGATGATGACCTGCAGATCGGCCTGCACCTCGCGCTTGCCCCCGGCGGGCAGTGCGCTGTCTTCCATCGGCCAGCCGAGCACGGCAACGGCGCCACGGCGAAAACTCGCCTCCAGGTCCTCCAGCGTGTGCACGCCCGATTGCACATGCTCGATGCTGCGGGTCACGCCGGCGGCGGGTGGGGCATCGCCGAGGCGGCGGTCGTCGTCCAGGTCGATGATCGAATACTTGAAGCAGGGCAGCACATCGCGCGGCAGCTCGGACAGCGGGCGGCCCTTGATCAGCAGGGTGTTGCCGTTGACGCGCAGTGACAGCAGGGCCTCGGCATGGGCCGGGTTGCAGGCGATGAAGGCCGGCACTTCTATCATCAGATTGGCGCTGGGCCTGGCCTCCATCAGCTCATGCAGCAGGCTTTCGCTGACGACGTTCAGAGACACCAGGCCGCCCTCGGCCGGCCAGACCTCGTTGACCGCCGCCAGCAGCGGCGCGGCGGCCACGCTCGCATCGGGCCGGATCGGGAACACGGTCAGGCGCGTGGCCATGACCATGCGGTTGCGGTCTATCATCGGCGAGTAGCCGAGGACGACCTGGTCCAGGATGGGGTGATTGCTGGTCATGTGGGGTGTTGCGGTCAACCGTTCAGATACTGGAACAGCGTCAGGCGCTGCACCATGGAATAGGCCTTGAGCGCGGCGTCATAACCGGTTTGCTGGCCCTGGAAATCCGAGATTCCCTGCACCATGTCCAGATCTTCCGCGTTCGATTTCTCGGTCTGACTGTACAACTTCTGCGAGGCAAAACGCGACTCCGTGCCGTCCAGGCCGTTCATCGCTTCGCCGAGTTCGCTGCGCACCGACAGCATGCGTGCCAGCGAGGCATCCAGGTCGCGCAGTCCGTTGGTGACTGTCTGCGACACCTGGCCGGTGGTGCGGCCCAGGGCCGTCAGGTCATTGATGGTGTTGTCCAGCGTCTGGAAGATCGACAGCGAGTCGCTGGACGGCACGATGTCGAAGCTGTCGCCATCGGCCGGTGCGCCCTGGATGGTGACGGCCATGCCGTCCACCTGGATGGACTGGCCGGGTTTGAATGCGCCGGTGGCGGCCGTCGGTGCGCCATCTTTCAGCACCGTGTAGGTGCTGGTCGCGCCGGCGCCGGTGAACTGCACGCTGTAGACCGTGCCGGTGGTCAGCGCCAGCTTGCTGGGATCGGTGACGGTGCCGGGGCCGATCCAGGCGGTGCTGCTGTTGGTGTTCTTGGTCTCGAAGATGCCGTTGCCGCTGGGCGCCTGCAGCCAGGCGGCGGCACCATCGACGCTGAGCGGCATGTTCTCGTCCTGGCTGCCGCGGATGGCGCCGGCCGTGCCCTGGTAGGTCACGCCGCCGGTGGTGTCCAGAAATGGCGGGCTGGAGGCACCCTGGCCGCCGAACAGATAGCCGCCGGTGCCGTTGGGCCGGTTGGCCACGGCCAGCAGCGATTCGCGCAGGCCGGCCAGACGGTTGGCCAGCACCGCGCGGTCACTGTCCTTGTAGCTGCCGTTGCCGGCGGAGACCAGGGTTTCGCGGATCTGCTGCATCAGCTCGACCGCATCGCCCATCGCGCCCTCCGAGACCTGCATGGCATTGCGGCTGGACTCCAGCGAACGCTGGGTGGCATCGATACGGTTGATGTTGGCCATGGCGCGCTCGGCGCGGGCGGCGCCGGTGGGGTCGTCGCTGGCACGCTGGATGCGCTTGCCCGAGGTCAGGCGCTGTTGCGCCTCCTGCAGATCGTTCTGCCGGCCCTGCAGGCTGGAGACCCCGGAGGCGAAGGCGTTGTTGGTGCTGACACGCATGCTGTTCTACTCCGAACGGGTTTTTTACTTCGAGGCCACTTGCAGCAGGGTGTCGAACACCGACTGCGCCACTTGCAGGACCTTGGCCGCGGCCTGGTAGCTTTGCTGGAACTGCATCAGCCGTGCCGCCTCCTCGTCGAGGTTGACGCCGGCCTTGCTGCTGCGCTCCTGCTCGGCGGTGGCGGCCACGCTGCCCGAGATATTGGCCTTGGTGGCGGCGCCCTGCACGCGCACGCCGATGTCCGACATCGCCGAGGCATAGGCATCGGTGAGGGTGGCGCCGCCGGTGATCGAGCCATCGGGCTGCAGCTGCTTGCCGACCATCTGCTTGTCGCGCAGGGCCAGAAAGGCCAGTGCATTGCCGTTGCTGGTGGCGGGCAGGGCGGTCTTGTCCACCGTGAAGGTGTCGCCGGTGCTGCCGCCCGTCGGGCCCTTGGGCACGCCGTTGAGCTTGAGCTGGAAGCCGTTGAGCTCGATAGCCTGGCCGGGCTGCCAGGTGCCGACGCCGCTGCTGACGACACCGCCGCTGGCCCGGTCCACGAAGTCGTAGCTGTAGTCGCCGGTGTCCGAGGTGAAGGTGATGTTGACCTTGATGTCGGGGATGACGGACGGATCGGTGCTGGGCAGCACGGCCGAAACCGCGGCTATCGTGCCGGTGCCCTTGTTGTTGGCGCCCACGGTACCGGTCACCGGCGAGGCGGCGGCCAGGCCGCTGGGCTTGTCCATGATGCGCTGCATGTCATTGGCGGCCCGGGTCACCGGCTGCAGCAGGAAGCGGTCGGTGGCGCCGGGCGGGACGGCGCCGAAGCTGATCTTGAAACCGTCGACGGTGTCGCCATCGGCCACCAATTGCTTGTTGCCATCGCTGAGGCGCGTCAGCTGGTAGCTGCCCGGTGTGCCTGCAGGGTCGGCCACGAGCTCGTAGCTGCTGGCTTTCAGCTGGTTGGCGTCGGTGATGCTGAGATTGACGCGCGAGGTGAAGGCACCACCGGGGTCGCGCGCATTGGTGGCCGCGGGCAGGGCCAGCGGCGGGCCGACGCTGAACAGCGCGGCGCCGGGCGAGCCGGCGGCGCTGGTCATGTCCAGGCCCAGGGCCTGTTGCTTGTTGATCTCGCTTGAGAACGAAACGGCCAACTGGCCGACCAGATTGCGCGCCTGCTGCAGATCGACGTTCTGGTACTGCAGGATGCCGGCGATCGAACCGCCGCCAAGCGTGTTCTCGTCCAGCATGCGGGTGCCATTGGCCTCGATGATGCCCAGCTGCACGCGCGCCGGGTCATACTCGTTTTGCAGCACCGTCAGCTCCTGGGCCGAGCCGCCCAGCACCAGGCGCTGGCCGCCGCCGATGAACACACCCATGGTGCCGTCGGTGGCAATCATGGTCGAGACCTGCACATGCTCGCTCAGCTCGGAGATCAGATGGTCGCGCTGGTCCAGCAAGTCATTGGGGGTGTGGCCGCCGCCCTGGACGGCCGCGATCTTGTTGTTGGCCTCGACGATCTGCTTGGCGAGCTGGTTGACGGTGGCCACCGTCGTGCGCATGTCCATGGCCACGCCGTCCTGCAGCGCGTCGAGCTGCTTGCCGGCGTCGCTGAAGCGGGATGCGGCTTCCTGGGCGCGTGCCAGCGCGGACTGGCGCGCCGAGGGATCGGCCGGATGGGTGCTGACGTCCACCATCGAGTTCAGCAGCTGGCTGGCGGCATAGCCCAGGCCGTCGGCACCGGTGCCGAAGACCTTTTCCAGCTGGCTGAGCTTGCTGCTGCGCGTTGCGTCCATCGCCGAGACGGCTCGGGAGGTGGCGGCCTCGCGGGTCAGGAACTCGTCGTGCGAGCGTGTCACCGTGGTCACGTCCACGCCCTTGCCGAAGAAGCCCGCGCCGGTGTACTGGCCGGTCGAATTCGACAGCTCCACGGTCTGGCGCGAGTAGCCCGGGGTGTTGGCGTTGGCAATGTTCTGGCCGACGGCCTGCAGCGCCGCGTAGTTGGCGAACATGGCGCGCGTGCCCAGCGAGATCAGTGCGGAGGTGCCCATGGTGTGCCTTGTTCAGTGCGTCGTCAGGCGACCATCTGGCGCTGCATGCGCAAGGTGGTGTTGATGACCTTGGTGAGCTTGTCCGCGTAGGCGGGGTCGGTGGCGTAGCCGGCCTGCTGAAGGCCGCGCGCAAAGCTCTCGGGGGTGGCCGAATGGGCCACCACATTCTTGTAGCGTTCGTTGCCGGTGAGCAGGTTGGCGTAGTCGCGGAAGGCCTCCTCGGTGTTGGCATAGGCGCGGAACTTGGCCGTCACCTTCTGCGGCTTGCCATCGATGTATTCGGTGGTCTGCACCTCGGCCACCGGCCCCTTCCAATTGGCGCCGGCCTTGATGGCGAACAGGTTGTTGGCACTGCTGCCGTCCTTGTTCATGATCTCGCGCTTGCCCCAGCCCGATTCATGAGCCGCCTGGGCGATCATGAAGCTGGCCGGTATGCCGGTCTGCGCCGCCACGGCCTTGGCCGCGCTGTCGTGCTGCTGGATGAATTGCGAGACCTTGGTCGGCACATTCTTCTGTGCCAGCGCTGGCAGTGGCGCCGGCGCGGCGCTGGTCTTGGCGGCGCCCGGCTTGGCGACGTCCATCTGGCCCAGCTGGCGCTCCAGGTGCTTGGCGATGGCGTCGGCCAGGCCGCCGCGCATGCCGCTGAGCTTGGACGAGTACTGCGTGTCCAGCATCTCGGTGCCCAGCTGGGTGGCCGAGTTGTCCAGCATGCCGGTGCTCATGGTCGAGGCGCGCATGCTCTTCATCACCTCCTGCATGAACAGGGTCTCGAACTGCTTGGCCGTTTCCTTGATCGCAGCCTTGGGGTCGCGGGCCGCCGTGGCGCGCAGGCCGTTGATCGAGCGGCCATCGCTGGCCAGGCCCTGGTTGGCCATGCCAACGGTGCTGGTGTTGCTGATCAGCGGTGAGGTACCCATCTCAAATCACCTCGAGTTCGGCGTTCAGTGCGCCGGCCACCTTCATGGCCTGAAGAATCGCCAGCAGGTCCTGTGGCGTGGCGCCCATGGCGTTCAAGGCCTTCACCACATCGGCCAGCTTGGCGCCGGCGGGCAGCTGTATCAGCGCGCCGGGTTCCTGCTTGATCGAGATATCGGTTTTTTCGGTGACCACGGTCTGGCCCTGCGACAGCGGGCCGGGCTGGCTGACCACCGGCGTCGAGCTGATGGTGACGGACAGGCTGCCATGGGCGACCGCACAGGAGGCCAGGGTGACGGCCTGGTTCATGACCACCGAGCCGGTGCGGGCGTTGATGACGATGCGCGCCGCCGGCGAGGCCAGTTCCAGCGGCAGGTTTTCCAGATCGGCCAGGAAGGCCACGCGCTCACCCGGGTTGGTGGGCACCTTGACGCGCACGACGCGGCCGTCCTGGGCCTGGGCAATGCCGGCGCCCTTGGCGCGGTTGATGGCGCCGGCCACGTCGCGGGCGGTGTTGTAGTCGGCCGAGTTGAGGTCGAGCTGGATGTATTCGCCGTCCTGCAGCGGTGTGGGCACGGCGCGCTCGACCGTGGCGCCGGCCGGAATGCGGCCCGCGCTCAAATGGTTGATCTGCACCTTGGAGCCACCGGCCGAGGCGCCGGCGCCGCCGACGATCAGATTGCCCTGGGCCAGCGCATAGACCTGGCCGTCGGCACCGCGCAGGGGCGTGGTGATCAGCGTGCCGCCGCGCAGGCTCTTGGCATTACCCAGTGAGGAGACATTGATGTCCAGCGGCTGGCCGGGCTGGGCGAACGGCGGCAGTTGGGCCGTGACCATCACCGCGGCCACGTTCTTCAGCTGCATGCTGGCACCGGGCGGCAGGGTGATGCCGAACTGCTGCAGCATGGCGTTGACGCTCTGGCCGGTGAACGGGGCCTGGGTGGTCTGGTCGCCGGTGCCGTCAAGGCCCACGACCAGGCCGTAGCCGGTCAGCGGATTGCTGCGCACACCCTGCACATTCGCCACTTCCTTCAGGCGCGCGGCCTGGGCGGGCCACCAAAGGGCGGCGCTGGCGGCGAACAGGGCGACCGCTATGAAAAATCGCAGCAGCTTGTCGGTGGGGGTTTGCATGATGGTTGCCGGTACTCCTAGCAACCGATTCTGGGCAAACTTAAATGGGTAGAACGTTCAAAAAGAACCGTGACAGCCAGCCTATTCCCTGCGCTTCGGCCTGCTGGCCGCGCCCGCGGTGCTCGATGCGCACATTGGCGATATTGGCCGAGGCCACGGTATTGCCGGTCTGGATGGCGCGCGGGTCGACCTGGCCCGAGAAGCGCAGCACGTCGACGTTGTGGTTGACGCCGATCTGCTTCTCGCCGGCAATCATCAGGTGGCCGTTGGGCAGCACGCCGGTGACGATGGCCGTGATGGTGCCGGCGAAGTCATTGGTGTTCTCGGTCTCGCCCTTGCCGGCAAAGGTGTTGGCCGAGCTGCCGGTGACTCCGGCGCGGCCGAAGGAATTGGGTGCGATGCCGGGCAGGGCGGTGATGCCGGCGTTGATGGCGCCGGTCTTGTTGACGGTGCTGTTGGACTTCTGGCTGGCGCTGACCTTCTCGACGATGTTCACCGTCAGGGTGTCGCCAGCGATGCGCGCGCGGTGGTCTTCGAAGATGGGCCGGTAGCTGGCCTGCTGGTAGATCGCGCCATTGCGGGCGACGGGCAGCGGCGTGGCGTCGGGCATCACATGCAGGGGCCCCTGCACATCCACCTTGGGTGGTGGCAGCGGCGTGGTGCAGGCGCCCAGTGTCAGGCTGGCGAGGGCAAGGCAGGCGGTGTACTTCATGATGGGCTACCCAATCAAAGCTGGCCGAGCTTTTGCAGCATCTGGTCTGAGGTCTGGATGGCCTTGGAGTTCAGCTCGTAGGCGCGCTGGGTCTGGATCATGGACACCAGCTCCTCGACCACGTTGACATTGGAGGTCTCCACATAGCCCTGGCTCAGCACGCCCAGGCCGTTGGTGCCGGCGGTACCGGCCGTCGGTGTGCCCGAGGCCACGGTCTCGCCGTAGAGGTTCTGGCCGCGGGGCTCCAGGCCGGCCGGATTGACGAAGTTGGCGAGCTGGATCTGGCCCACCGTCTGCGCCGCGGTCTGGCCCTGCACCGTGATGCTGACCGTGCCGTCCTGACCAATCGTCACGCTCTGCGCGGTCGACGGTATCGTGATGCCGGGCTGCAGCACCAGGCCGTTATTGGTCACCATCTGACCGTTCTGGTCGACCTGGAAGGCGCCGTCGCGGGTGTAGCCGGTGGTGCCGTCGGGCAGGGTGACCTGGAAGAAGCCATGGCCCTTGATCGCCACGTCCAGCGAGTTGGTGGTCTGCTGCAGGCTGCCCTGGCTGAAGTTGCGCGAGGTCGCGACCGGGCGCACACCGAGCCCGACCTGCAGGCCGGTGGGCACCTGGGTCTGCTCGGTGTTGTTGGCGCCGGCCTGGCGCAGGTTCTGGTACATCAGGTCCTCGAACACCACATGGGCACGCTTGTAGCCATTGGTGCCCACATTCGCGAGGTTGTTCGAGATGGTGTCCAGCTGGGTCTGCTGGGCCTCCATGCCGGTCTTGGCAATCCATAGGGAGCGGATCATGGTGGTCTTCCGGTGAGTGCGTGACTAGTCAATCAATTGGAGAGCAGCTTGGCCGCTGCCTGCTCATTGCCCTGGGCGGTCTGCAGCAGCTTCATCTGGTGCTCGAACTGCCGTGCGGCGGAGATCATCGCGACCATGGTCTCGACCGGGCTGACATTGGAGCCCTCCAGCGCGCCGTCCTGCAGCCGGGCATTGGCGTCGGCCGGCAGGTCGCCGTCGGTGGCGCGGAACAGGCCGTCGGTGCCGCGGGTCAGCGGCGCCTCGGGCGTGACCAGCTTCAGCCGGCCTATGGTGGTTGTGCGGCCGTTGCCGGTCTTGGCGCTGATGGTGCCGTCACCGCCTATCGCCACCTCGCTGTTCGCGGGCACGGTGATGGGGCCGCCATCACCCAGCACGGTCAGGCCGGCCTTGGTGATCAGCAGGCCCTCGGGGTTGACGTCCATCGCCCCGGCCCGGGTGTAAGCCTCGGTGCCATCGAGTCCCTGCACGGCCAGCCAGGCGTTGCCCTTCATGGCCACGTCCAGGTTGTTGCCGGTGGTCTGCACGACGCCCGGCTCGCTGTTGTAGCCGGTGGTGGTTTCCAGCGCGTAGACGCGGGTGCTGGCACCATCGCCACGCACCGGCACGGCGCGAAACGCCGCCATCTCGGCTCGGAATCCGCCGGTGGACACATTGGCCAGGTTGTTGGCCAGCACATCCTGCCGGTGCAGGCTGGCCTTGGCGCCGGCCATCGACAGGTAAATCATGCGGTCCATGGCGGCGCTCCTGGAGTGTCAGTGAACAGCGGGATCAGCGCAGGTTGACCAGTGTCTGCAACACCTGGTCCATCGTCTTGATGGTCTGGGCGTTGGCCTGGTAGGAGCGCTGCGCCGTCACCATATTCACCAGCTCGGCGGTCAGGTCCACGTTGGACTCCTCGAGCGCACCGGACTGCAGCTTGCCCAGGTTGCCGTCACCGGGCACGCCGACGATGGGATCGCCCGACGCGAAGGAGCGGTTCCAGGTGTTGCCACCGGTCTGCATCAGGCCCTGCGGATTGCGGAAGTTGGCGACCTCGATCTGGCCGGCCGGCTTGGACTGGCCGTTCGAATAGCGCGCCGTCACCACGCCGTTGTTGGCCACCGAGATGCCCGACAGCTGGCCGGGCGCATAGCCGTCCTGGAACACATTGGTCACGCCGAAGGCCGCGCCGTACTGGGTGGCCGAGCTCAGGTCCAGCATGACGCCGGGGATGGCCAGCGTCGGCGCGCCCTGAGCATTGGTCGAGGCCGGCACGTCGATCGACACCGCGGCCGCCGGCGAGACGCCGTTGACCGAGACCGGCTTGCTGCCGTTGGCCGGGAACACCATGGTCACGGTCGGGCCGGTGGGCAGGGGTGGCGTGCCGCTGTCATTGGGGAAGGGCACGCCGCTGGCGGTGAGGAACACATTCCAGGTGGTTTCGTTGGTGGCGGGGTCGGTGGCACCCTTCTGGAAGTAGTAGGTCAGGGCCACGTCCTGACCCTTCTCGTCGAACACCGTCATCGAGGTGGCGTTGTTGTAGGTGGCGGGGTCGTTGAAGACAATGGGAGCGCCCGAAGCTGGCACGGTGCTCTTGGCGCGCGAGTCCATGTTCAGCTCGACGTTCATCTTGGTGGTCGTGGCCGGCTTGATGCCGGCCGTGGGCAGTTGCAGCGGGCTGGCGGTGCCGGGCTGTATCACGCCGGTGCCGTCGGCCGGATAGCCCATCAGCTTCAGACCCTGGTTGTTGACGATGAAGCCGGTGCGGTCCAGCTTGAACTGGCCGTTGCGGGTGTACATGGTCGGGTTCTTGCCGTCGCTGACCTGGAAGAAGCCGGCGCCGTTCATCGACAGGTCCATCGGGTTCTCGGTCACCGTGATATTGCCCTGGGTGAACTGCTGAGCCACCGTCGACAGGCTCACACCGATACCGATATTGCTGCCGCCGGCGCCGTTCAGCGCGGTGGCGAACACATCGGCAAACTCGGCCCGCGAAGACTTGGCGCCGTAGGTGTTGGCATTGGCGATGTTGTTGCCTATGACCTCGAGGTTGCGGCTGGTGGAGTTCAAGCCGGAGAGACCTTGTTGGAAGCTCATGATGATTCCTTGTTCAGTGGGGCCGTGCTGGGCGCTGGAGGCGCTGCCAAAAAAATCAGTTGAAAGACCTGACGCTCGAGTAGTAGACGAGGCCCGCGTTCTGCAGCTCGAGCTGCAGTTTGTTGTCTGAGGTGCTGATGGCCGTCACCTTGTCCTGCGACAAGGTGGTGCTGCCCACGGTGCCGCTGCTGGTGGTGGCGGTGATGCGGAACTTCAGGCCGCTTTGATCGGCATACTTGCTGGCATCGACGCTGAAGCTGTGGCGGCCGGTGGCCTGATCGCCGAGCTGCTGGGTGTCCAGCACCACGCCGGCGGAGTTCAACACCTCCAGCTTGACGGCGCGCGCGGTGGCGTCGAGCTCGTAGGCGCCGACCCCCTTGCCCTCGCTGATGGCCAGGCGGTTGCCCGGAATCAGCACGTTGTGGCCGACCATGGCCACGCTTTGCAGTGCCTGCATATTGGCGAACTGGCTGGTCAGCGACTGCACCGAGGTGTTCAAGGTCTCGACCCCGCTGACCGTCTGGATCTGCGCCATCTGGCTCGTCACCTGGGCGTTGTCCATCGGGTTCATCGGGTCCTGGTTCTGCATCTGCGTGACCAGCAGCTTCAGGAAACGGTCCTGGGTGTCGGCCTGCTTCTTGGTCAGCGCTGCCGAGGCGTTGAGATTGGTGGTGGCGCTGGTGTCGGTGACTGCGGCTACTGCCATGATGAATTCCTCGGTGAAGCGAGCCCGGGCCTCAGCCCTGGCCCATTTGCAAGGTCTTGAGCAACAGGCTCTTGGCCGTGTTCATGACTTCGATGTTGTTCTGGTACGAGCGCGAGGCCGAGATCATGTTGACCATCTCCTCGACCGCGTTGACGTTGCTGTAGGTGACATAGCCCTCGGCGTCGGCTTGCGGGTTCTTCGGGTCGTGGATGCGCCGGCCCGGGGTCTGGTCTTCGGTGATGGTGGAGACCCGCACGCCGGCCGCAGCCGGGTCGCCGGGCGCACCTGTGGCACCCATCATCTCGGTCTGGAATGTCACCTGGCGCGCCTTGTAGGCCTGGCCATCCGGGCCGGCCACCGTGTCCACATTGGCCAGGTTGCTGGCCACCACATTGAGGCGCTGGCTTTGCGCACTGACAGCGCTGCCGGACACCTTGAAAATCTGGAACATGGACATGGGGTGGCTCCTGTTTCAGCCTGATCAGGACGCGTTGTGCGACTTCATCGAGTCCAGCGTGGTGCGCACGCTGGCGTTGATGAAGCGCAGCGTGGCCTCGTACTTGATCGAGTTGTCGGCGAAGCTGGCGCGTTCGCGGTCCATGTCGACCGAGTTGTTGTCCAGATTGGTTTGCGAAGGGGCGCCGTAGAGCATCTGGGCGTCGCTGCGTGCGCCGGCCGGCGGGCTGATGTGGCCGGCCTGGGTGGTGGCCATGCCGCTGCTGGCGCCCAGGCTTTCGGTGGCCTCCTTGAGCGCACGCGAGAAGTCCATGTCGCGTGACTTGTAGCCCGGTGTGTCGGCATTGGCGATATTGCTGGCGATCAGGCGCTGACGCTCAGAGCGCAGCACCAGCGCCTGGGTCTGGAAATTCAGCGAGTCGGTCAGTTGCTTGATCATGGCGGTCCCCAAAGTCACCGACGGGATGACCCATGCGGTGATGTGAAAGGATTGTGGACAGCCGCTGCCAAAACATTAGCGGGAATAGCAAGGCCATTGACCCTCATTTCGGGTCCTGGAGGGCGGGGCTGCGCTTCTACAGTGCTGATATGTCCTACACCGTCCCGCCCACCCTGCTACAAGCGTCGCTGCTGGCGCTGCTGCTGGCCGCCGCCTGTCCGGCACCGGCCCAGCAGGCGCTGGGCGAGCCGCTGGCGCGCGAGCTGCAGCAGCTGGCCGAGCAGGGCGCCCGGGCCGGTCTGCCGGCCAAGACCCGGGTGGAAGTGCAGCTGGGCGAGCTGGATCCGCGTCTGCGCCTGGCGCCTTGCCAGCAGGTCCAGCCCTATCTGCCCAACGGCATGAAGATGTGGGGCCGCACCCGCATCGGGCTGCGCTGTGTGCAGGGCACCTCGAAATGGAATGTCACGCTGCCGCTGACCGTGCAGGTGTTTGCACGGGCGCTGGTGGCCAAATCCCCCCTGCCTGGGGGGTTGGTTTTGTCTCAAGCCGATCTGCACGAGGCCGAAATAGACATAGCTGCCGATGGTGGCGCCGTGTTTACTGAGGCTCAAGTATTGGTGGGACGCACCCTGGTGCGGTCCGTCAATGCCGGTGAGGCAGTTCGCAGCAGTTTTCTCAAACAACGCCAGTGGTTCGCCACCGGTGAAACTGTAAAGGTGCTGGCTATCGGGCAGGGTTATGCCGTTGAAGGTGAAGGTCAGGCCCAGGGGCCGGGCACAGAAGGACAGGAAGTCCGCGTGCGCTTTGAAAGCGGGCGTGTTGTGACCGGCCGGGCAACAGGGGAGAGAAAAGTGGAGCTGCAGTTATGAATCCGCTTCAACCCTGTGGTGCGCTGACCACTTCAGACGGCAAAATGTTCTCGGAAAGTCCTAAAGTCCCGGCTGCACGGGTCGAAATACCGTCCATATGGATTGGTAGGGCTTCCGTGTCCCGCCTTTGGAGATCAGCATGAAAATTGGTAACAGCCCCGACAAGGTCGCCTCGACCAGCACTGAGCGGGTCGCTTCAGGCGACGCCAACCGCAATGTGGCGGGCGCCAAGCCCCAGGGCGTGAAGGCCAGCGAAGCCAGCGCACAGGTGGAGTTGTCAAGCTCCGCTGCCAAGCTGCTGGATGGCGTTGGCGCCGCCGGCGACGGCGACTTCGACGCGCAAAAGGTCGATCGCATCTCGCAAGCGATCTCGGAAGGCAAGTTCACCGTCAACGCCGAAGCGATTGCCGACAAACTGATCACCAATGCCCAGGAAGTGCTGGGCAAGGTCTCGTCGCACTGATATCTCTCGGCCCCGCATCTTTCAACCAGGTCACGCGCATGCCCTCGCAGCCATTGCCCACCGCCTCGAATGCCCCCGCCGCCGCGCTGGGCACGGAACTCGAAGCGCCCCTGCTGGAAGTGGAACACTGCCTGGCTGATCTGGGCGAAGCCCTGCGTCAACGCGACGGCAATGCCATCGAGCTGCATGCCAGCGATCTGCACCGCGCGCTGGCCAGCGCCGTCGAACGTTTCTCCGAAGCCGCCCGCAGCGGTGCCGTGCCGCCCGTCTTGCGCAACCGCCTGGCCACCGCCAGCGGCCAGGTTGCCGCCCAGCGCGAATCGCTGGCCCGGGCGACTGCCGCTCTGGATCGTGCCATCGACGTGTTGATGCCCAACGAAAAGCCCACCGTCTACTCGGCCCGAGGCACCAATGAGCGTTCACCGCGTGGCGGTGTGATTCGAGCCTGAGTCTGTATCGACGCCAAACAAAGCCACGCCCAGCGTGGCTTTTGTGTTTCAACGGCCCGGCAGTTCCTGTGCCGGCACCGGGCGGCCGAAGAAATAGCCCTGAAATGCATTGCAGCCGATGCCGGCCAGGAAGTCGCGCTGCGCCCGCGTTTCCACCCCCTCGGCAATCACCGTCAGTCCCAGGCTGTGGCCGAGCGCGATGATGGAGCCCGCGATCACCGCGTCGCTGCCGTCGGTCAGCAGGTCGTGGACGAAGGAGCGGTCGATCTTGATCTGATCCAGCGGCAGGCGCTTGAGGTGCATCAGCGACGAGAAGCCGGTGCCGAAATCGTCGATCGAGAAACCGACGCCCTGGGCCTTGATGGCATTGAACTTGGCGATCACCTCCTCGACGTTCTCGACCAGCAGGCTCTCGGTCAGCTCCAGCTTCAGCAGCAGCGGGTTGGCCCCGCTGCCATGCAGGGCGGCGATGACCTCGTCGACAAAACCCGGCTGAGCCACCTGGGCAGCGCTGATGTTGACGGCCATTGTCCAGGTCGCCCGTTCAGCGCTTGCGGCCCAGGCGCGCAACTGCGCGCAGGCGGTTTCCAGCACCCAGCGGCCCAGGGGCACGATCATGCCGGTGTCCTCGGCCAGCGCGATGAACCGGGCCGGCAGCAGCAGGCCCTTTTCGGGGTGCTGCCAGCGCACCAGGGCCTCGGCGCCGATCGGCCGCCCCTGGCCATCGACCTGCACCTGGTAGTGCAGCAGAAACTCCTGCCGCGCCAGACCGCGCCGCATATCCCGTTCGAGCTCGGTCAGGGCGGTCACGGTGGCCTGCATCTCGGGGTCGAAAAAACGGGCGGTGTTGCGGCCGGCCGCCTTGGCCTGGTACATGGCCACATCGGCCTTTTTCAGCAACTCCTCCAGGCTGTCGCGCTCCTCGACGAAGAGCACGATGCCGATGCTGGGCGTGCTGCTGTACTGGTGGCCGCGCAGGCTGTAGGGCTGGCCCAGCGAATGCAGGATCTTGTTGGCCACGATCTCGGCCTGCGTCGCCGCTTCGGCGGCCTGGCAGCTGATGGTCTCGATCAGCAGCACGAACTCGTCGCCCCCCAGGCGGGCGACGCTGTCGCCCTCGCGCACGCAGGCGCTGAGCCGGGCGGCGACCTGTTGCAGCAGCAGGTCGCCGACATCATGGCCGAGGCTGTCGTTGAGGCGCTTGAAATGGTCGAGGTCCAGGAACATCAGCGCCCCCTGCATGCCGGTACGCGAGGAGGCGGCCATGGCCTGCTTGAGCCGGTCCATCAGCAGGCGCCGGTTGGGCAGGCCGGTGAGCGGATCGTAGAAGGCCAGGCGATGAATCTCCTCGCTGTGCTGGCGGTCCTGGGTGATGTCACGCACCAGGGCGACGAAGGTGGTGCGGCCGGCATGATTGACCTCGGACACCGACAGGCTCATCGGGAACACCTGGCCGTTCTTGCGCAGACCGGCCACCTCGCGAGGCTTGCCGACGACGCGGGCATCGCCGGTGCGCTGGTAGTGTTGCAGATAGAGATCGTGGTGACTGCGGTGCGGCTCGGGCATCAGCATCGCGACATTGCGGCCCAGCACCTCGCCGGGCGTGTAGCCGAAGATCGAGCAGGCGGCCTTGTTGTATGCGTCGACCCGCCCCTGCACATCGATGATGATGAAGCCGTCGGCCATCTTGTCCAGCACGTCCTGCATCCGCTCGCCGGACTCGCGCAGGCTGGCCTTGCCCGCCAGCAGTTGCTGTTGCACCTGCATCCGGTCGCTGATGTCGCGCAGGCTGATCACGACACCCGGGTGCTCGCCAAGCATCGGTGAGACCTGCATGCCGATCCAGCAGTCCGGCGCCCGGTGCTGATACTCCAGGGCGAAGTGCGACCGGCGGCCCGTCAGCACCTCGCGGATGCCATCCGCGGCGGCCATCCGTTCCTGCGCATTGGCCATGCCCGAGCCCTCGGTGCAGGCCAGCAGGTAGTTCGTGCCCACGGCCAGGGCGTTGCCCGCGCCTTGGCTCTGGCCGAAGCGGCGCCAGGCCTCGTTGACGGCCACGATCAGGCCCTGCGCATCGAGCACGGCGATCTGTTCGCTCAGCGAATCGAGTACCGCGGCGGTAAATGCCTGGTTGGCGGCCAGAGCCTGCTGCGCGCCGCGGCGCTCGTCGGCGTCGTGCAGCACGACGCGCAGCACAGCCGCTCCGCCGTCGTCCTGGCTGAGGCTGGCGGTCAGATCGGCCCAGAAGCTTGCACCGTCGCTCTTCAGCAGGCGCAGCTCGGTGGACTGCATCGCCTCGGTCTGCAGCAACTGCCGGCGCAGCAGGTAGAAACGGTCCTGATCTTCGCGGCAGATGAAACGCGACAGCGGCTGGCCGATGAGCTGGCCCCGCGGCACTGTCAACAGCTTGGCCGCCGTCAGATTGGCCTGCTGTATCAAGCCCTGGGCGCTGATGCTGCAGTAGCCGACCGGCGCCAGATCGTAGAGGTCGAAGTAGCGCGCGTGGGAGCTGTCGAGATCGGCCTGGGTGCGGCGCAACTCGTCGTTCTGCATCTCCAGCTCGATCTGGTGCACGCGCAGTTCGTGAAGCAGGGCCGGCAGGGCTTCGGGCGCCGGCGCCTTGATGTCCTGCCCCGGCCTGCCTTCGATGCGTCGGGCCAGCACCTCGGCCTCGCGGCGCAAGGCGGAGGCCGACGCAGGGGGGCGGCCGGCAGGCGCTTTCATGGTGCCGGCGCGGGCGTGGCCCGTTCGGTGGTGGCGACCGCATAGACTTGGCCGCTCGCGTTGAGCAGGGGTGTGGAGACGATGAAGACGTGCCGGACCTCACCCGACTTGGTCAGCCGCTGCGTCTGTGCCGGCGGCAGCATCTCGGCGCGCCCGAGGCGTTCGAGCCGATCCTGCTGCTGGGCGCGCAGGTCCGCTGGCGTCAGGTCGGCGATGCTTAGCTGCAGCGCTTCGGTCTCGCTCCAGCCGTACAGGCGCTCGGCGCCCGGGTTCCAGGCCTGGATGCGGCCGTCCAGGCCCTGTACGGTGATGGCGTCATGGGCATCGCGCACGACCACGGCTAGGCGCAGCAGGCGTTCGTTGGCGGCACGCAGGGCCTCGCGCGCGGCCGCCGTCTCGGTGATGTCGGCGAAGGTGATGACCGCGCCTTCGATGACATTGTCCAGCGTACGGTAGGGCTGGACGCGCATCAGGCACCACCTGTCGCCGGCCACCTGCACTTCCACCTCCTTTGAACTGAGGGTGTCCAGCACGGCACGCACATCGGCGACGAGGTGGTCATAGCCGATCAGGTTGGACACGATGTGGCCGATCGGGCGGCCGATGTCTCCGGCGATCAGGTTGATGAACTGCACGGCGGCCGGGGTGAAGCGCAGGATGCGCAGCTGATGATCGACAAACACCGTGCCTATGCCGGTGCCGGCGAGCAGATTGTTCATGTCGTTATTGGCACGAGACAGATCCAGCACCTTGGTGTGCAGCTCGGTATTCACCGTGGCCAGCTCCTCGTTGACCGACTGCAACTCCTCCTTGGAGGTCTCGAGCTCCTCGTTGGCGGACTGCAACTCTTCGTTGACGGACTGCATCTCCTCGTTCGAGGACTTCAGTTCCTCGTTGGAACTCCCCAACTCCTCGAGCGTGCTTTGAAGATATTCCTCCTTGGCCCGCAGTTCAAGCGTCAAGGCCTCGATGCGCAGGCTGGCGTCGTGCAGCGGGGCGGGGTCGCCGTCCTGCGCCGCGGGAGCAGGCAGGGGGGCGGACAGCGCGGCCTCGTGGAGCTCTTCCATCGAGACCAGGTAGAGCATGGTGCCCGCGGCATCTGGCTGAGTCGCAACGATCGGGCGCAGGGTCAGATTGACGACACTGAAGTGGCCATTGGTCTTGACGCGCAAACCCGGGATGCGCATCACCTCGGGCATGGCCACGACCTGCTGCAGGGCCTTGGCCAGCTCATGGCGCAGACCCTCGCGCGCCATCTTGACGATATTGCTGACGCCGACTTCGCCCGGTGCGGGCTCCAGGAACATGCCGGTGCGTCCGTGCAGATAGAGGATGTCGCCCTGGGCGTTGACCAGGGCGCTGGCCGGCACCATATGCTGCAGCAGGGTCTGCTCGGTCAGGGCCCGCAGCGGCGGCTTGGCGGCATACCCGCTCTTGCCGGCGCCCCGTATCAGCGCCGGATCTGGCTGGGCGGGCACGGCCGGCATCAGCGGCGCCAGGCGGCCCAGGGTGGCGCGTTGCAGCCCGTGCAGGCCCTCTTTGCGCTGATAGAGCTTGCCCTTGCGGTCGAGCACGGTGAACATCTCGCCGAACTCGCCCACGCCCTCGGAGCTGCCCAGCAGCAGCAGGCCGCCGGGGTTCAACGCGTAGTGGAACAGCGGGATCAGGCGTTTTTGCAGCTCGGCGTTCAGATAGATCAGCAGATTGCGGCAGCTGATCAGGTCCAGCTTCGAGAACGGCGGGTCCTTGATCAGGTCCTGCTCTGAGAACACCAGCATGTCGCGCAGGCCCTTGTGGACGCGGTAGCTGCCGTCCGGCTCCAGGACAAAGAAGCGGGCCAGACGCTCGGGCGACAGGTCGGCAGCGATGCTGGCCGGGTACACGCCGGCGCGGGCCACGGCGATCGCCCGGCCGTCGATGTCGGTGGCGAAGATCTGCACCGCGTAGCTGGCGCGCAGCTTCTCCATGCATTCCTGCAGCAGGATGGCCAGCGAATAGGCCTCCTCGCCACTGGAGCAGCCGGTGGACCAGACCCGTATCAGTCCGCCCGCCGGCTTGCTCTCGAACAGGCGCGGGATCAGCTGTTCCTCCAGCACCTTGAAGGCCTCGGGGTCGCGGAAGAAATGCGTGACGCCGATCAACAGGTCGCGGAACAGCGCCTGCACCTCGGCCGGCATGTGCTGCAGGTATTTGACGTAGGCGCCGATGTCGCTCAACTGGTGCACGGCCATGCGCCGCTCGACGCGCCGCTGTATCGTGCTCGGCTTGTAGTTCGAAAAGTCATGACCGGTCTGGGCCCGCAGCAGGATGAAGATCTTCTGCAGCGCCTGATCCTGGGCCATGCCCGTGGCCGCCCCGGGGGCGGACAGACGGGTGTAGGCATGCCGGGCATAGGCCATCAGCTGAGCGGCCATCTGTTCGGGCGGCAGCTCGTAGTCGATCAGCCCGGTGGCGATGGCATTCAGCGGCATGCCGTCGAACTGTGCCGAGGCGGGGCTTTGCGCCATCGCCATGCCGCCCTCGGCCTTGACCGCCCGCACGCCCAGCGTGCCATCGCTACCGGTGCCCGAGAGCACGATGGCGATCGCCCGTTCGCGCTGGTCCCTGGCCAGCGAGCGGAAGAAGTGGTCGATGGGCAGGCGCTGGCCGCGCGGCGCGCCGGCGTCGAGCAAATGCAGCGCGCCATTGAGCAGGGCCAGATCGTGGTTGGGCGGGATGATGTAGGCGCAGTTGGGTTTCACGCGCATGCCGTCCTCGACCTCGAACACCTGCATCCGGGTGAAGCGCTGGATCAGCTCGGTCAGCAGGCTCTTGTGGTCCGGAGCCAGGTGCTGCACCAGCACGAAGGCCATGCCCGGCGCGGCATCGGCCGGAAGGCCCGAGAAGAAGCTCTCGAAGGCCGCCAACCCGCCGGCCGAGGCGCCGAGGCCGACGATGGGAAAACCGGCGGCGGACCCTTCCGCTGTCGGGCCTGCGCTTTGCACGGAGTCATCGTGGCTTGCCATGGCACCCTTTCTTGTTGTTGTGATCAGCGCGTCGCCTTGCTGCGGATGCGCTCCAGATAGGCATGGCCGTCGGGCGGCAGACCGCTGCGCTGCGAGGCCCAGATCATCTCGCCCAGGGCGTCCATTGCCACATGATGGGCCTCGTGCAGCGAGTTGCGCCTGGCCGCCAGCAACTCCACCGCCTGGCGCACGCCGTGGGGTTGATCGATGGATACCTGCTCGCTGATGGTCAGGTGCATGGACAGATGCAGAAACGGGTTGGTGCGGCCGTCTTCAACCGTGTAAACAGCCTCCAGCGCGGCGGCCTTGTCGGCCAGCTCGGCGTGGTACTCGGGATGTTCGTCTATCCATTGCGCGGCCAGCGCTTCCATCGGTGTCAGCGGCAGGCGCTCGCGCTGCTTGGCATAGGTGTCGCAAAAAAAAGCACGGACGTCATTTTGGGAGGGGGCATACATCCGACAATTGTCGCCTTCCCAGCCCCCGCTTGCCCGCAACTCCATGCAAATCAGCACCGAACAAGTGTTCACCGAGGCCCGTACCCAGACCGGCTATCTGGACCGGCCGGTCAGCGACGCCACCCTGCGCGAGCTGTATGAACTGTTGAAGTGGGGCCCGACCTCGGCCAATAGCTCGCCAGCCCGCTTTGCCTTTGTGCGTTCGGCCGAGGCGAAGCAGCGGCTGATGGCCTGCATGGATGCCGGCAATGTCGAGAAGGTGCGCCAGGCGCCGGTGACGGTGATCATCGGCATGGACATGGCTTTTTACGAGCAGCTGCCGCAGCTGTTTCCGCACACCAATGCCCGTGCCTGGTTCGAGGGCAAGGCACAGAAGATTGCCGACACCGCCTTTCGCAACAGCAGCCTGCAGGGCGGCTATCTGATACTGGCGGCGCGGGCGCTGGGCCTGGACTGCGGGCCGATGAGCGGCTTTGACAACGCCCGTGTCGACGCCGAATTCTTCGCCGGCACCCCCGTGCGCAGCAATTTCGTCTGCTGCCTGGGCCAGGGCGATACGGCCAGGCTGCATCCGAGAAACCCGCGTCTGAGCTTTGAGCAGGCCTGCTCGCTGCTGTGATCACCGAGCCGCTGTTTTACGCGGTGGCCGTGCCCGCCGTGCTGATGATGGGCATGTCCAAGAGCGGCTTTGGCGCCGGCTTCGGCGCGCTGGCCGTGCCGCTGATGTCGCTGGCCGTTCCGGTGCCGCAGGCGGCGGCCATCATGCTGCCGCTGCTGGCGGTGATGGATGGCCTGGGTTTCATGGCCCTGGTCAAGCAGGCCGACCGCGGCCTGCTGAAACTGCTGCTGCCCGCCGGCTTGCTGGGCACCCTGCTGGGCACGGCGCTGTTCTCGGTGCTGTCGGCTGGCACGGTGGCCGCCGTGGTGGGTGTGCTGACCCTGCTGTTCGTGGCCCAGCGCCTGATCTGGCCGCCCAGCCCCGCGGCCGTGCAGCCGCCGCGCTGGCTGGGCGCCGTGCTGGGCCTGGCCTCGGGCTTCACCAGCTTCGTTTCCCATGCCGGCGGCCCACCCATCATGGCCTATGTGCTGCCGCTGCGCCTGGCGCCGGTGACCTTCAGCGCGACGATGGCGGTGTTCTTCACCGCCATCAATCTGTCGAAGTGGATTCCCTATGCCTTTCTGGGCCTGATCGACCTGCGCAATATGAGCACCTCGCTGGCGCTGCTGCCGCTGGCGCCCATAGGCGTGTGGACCGGGCTCAAGCTGATGCGTCGGGTCTCCCAGCAGCTGTTTTACCGCCTGGTGACGGTGGGCATGACGCTGACCGGGGTGGTGCTGATCTGGCGGGGGCTCAGCTAGGGTTGTCCGCCCGATCGCTCTCGTCGCTGCGCGACCAGCCCTTGCCCTTGTGCGCTTGCGCCATCAGCCGCTCCTGGGCGAACTGCTCCTCCAGCTGCTGGCGGCCCTGCTTGGTCATCGCGATCAGCTGGGCCTCGTCGCGGTGGTGGGGGAACAGCTTCTCGACCTGGCCGACGTTGTGCTTGCGAAAGCGCAGCGCCAGGGTGCGGGCCTCGTGCGGCTCGAAGCCCATCAGCTCCAGCACCGAGCGCGCGCTCATCAGCGCGGCGTCCAGCGTCTCGCGTTCGATCAGGGTCACGCCCAGATCGCGCAGGCCGTAGTAGTGCTGCACATTGCGCGCCCGTGCGACGACCTGCAGCTGCGGGAAGTGCTCACGCGCCAGCGCCGCCACCTCCAGGCTTTGCGCCATGTCGTCGATGGCCAGCACCAGCACCCGAGCCTTGGCCGCACCGGCGGTGCGCAGCAGGTCCAGCCGCGTCGCGTCGCCGTAGAACGGCGTCCAGCCGAACTTGCGCACCGTTTCAATCATCTCGGCGTCATGCTCCAGCACGGTGGCCGGCAGGCCATTGGCAAACAGCATGCGGCCGACGATCTGGCCATAGCGGCCGAAGCCGGCAATGATGATGGGCGCATGCTGGTCTTCGCTGATCTCCTTCAATTTGGGCAGGGCATTGCAGCGGCGCGCCAGCCAGGGCTCGAACCAGCGGTCGCTGGCCAGCAGCAGGGCCGGTGAGCACAGCAGCGAGATCGCCACCGCCGCCACCAGAGTCGATGATTGACCCGCGGTGATCAGCCCGGCCTGCACCGCGGCCTGGAACACCACAAAGCCGAACTCGCCACCCTGGGCCAGCAGGATCACGAACACCGGCCGCTCCTGCAGCGGTAGCGGCATCAGGCGCGCCATCACGGTCAAGACCAGACCCTTGATCAGCAGCAGGCCCAGCACCAGGCCGGCGATCAGCCAGGGCTGGTCGCGCAGCACGGCCAGCTCTATGCCCATGCCTACCGCAATGAAGAACAGGCCCAGCAGCAGACCCTTGAAGGGCTCGATATCGGTTTCCAGCTCGTGGCGGTATTCGCTCTCGGCCAGCAGCACGCCGGCCAGAAAGGCACCCAGCGCCATCGACAGGCCTACCGCCTGCATCAGAGAGGCGGTGGCGACGACCAGCAGCAGGGCCGCGGCGGTGAAGATCTCCGGCGTCTTGCTGCGCGCGATCCAGCGCAGGGCGGGGCGCAGGAGCAGGCGGCCACCGAGCACGATGGCGGCGATCACACCAACGGCCTTGGCGGCGTCCATCCAGCCGTTCGCCTCGGTGTGGGCCTCGCCGCCGATAGCCAGGAGCGGCACCAGCGCCAGCAGCGGAATCGCCGCAATGTCCTGCAGCAGGGCCACGCTCAGAATGCCCTGGCCGGCGCTGGTGGGTGCCAGATTGCGCTCAGCCAGTACGGCCATGGCCACGGCGGTGGACGACATCGCCAGGCCCAGCGAGGCCACCAGGGCCATGCGCCAGGGCGCACCGAAGGCGATGGCCACGGCCGTCATCAGCGCCGCCGAGCCGAGCAACTGCACCGTGCCCCAGCCGAAGATGGGCCGGCGCATCGCCCACAGCCGCCGTGGCTCCAGTTCCAGGCCGACCAGAAACATCATCAGCACGACGCCGAACTCGGCGAATTCGAGGATGGCATGGGTGTCGGTCACCAGGCCCAGCACGCTGGGACCGATGACGATGCCGGCGGCCAGATAGCCGAGGATGGAACCCAGGCCCAGGTAGCGGGCCAGGGGCACGGCCAGCACGGCGGCGGCCAGATAGATCAGGGGGCCGGTCAGCCAGGAGGAATGTTCCATGAGGCTCAGGTCGTCGTAAGGAGAGGCCGGTCATCGGCCGGCACGGCACATTCCAGGCTTTCGGGCAACTCGTCCAGCTCGGGCCAGTCGGGGTAGCTCAGCAGCCGCTGCGCGAAGATCTCGGCATGCTCTTCAACTGCTGCCTCGCTGACGCGATGGGCGCCATGCAGCACCAGTGGCGGCAGAAAGCGCATGCCGCACAGCGCGGCCGTCTGCTCGTAGGGGTGCAGAAAGGCATCGAAAAAGTAGCGGTTGTGGCCATCGGGCCGGTAGGCGGCCTCGGTGCCGCCGGTGGAGCAGGCCAGCCACAGGTCCTTGCCTTGCAAGGCCTTGCCCTCGGGGCCATAGCCCCAGCCGAAGGCCAGCACCTCGTCCACCCACAGCTTCATCAGCGGCGGCATGCTGTACCAGTGGATGGGGTGCAGCCAGACGATCAGCCGGGCCGCGCTAATGCGGGCCTGCTCGGCGGCGATGTCGATGCAGTAGTCGGGATACAGGGCGTAGAGATCGCAGACCTCGATCTGCCCGGGCAGCTCGGCGCTGGCCTGGCGTGCGGCGCGCAGCAGCCGGCGGGTGATGCGGGATTGCCCGATATGCGGATGGGCGCCTACGACAACAATGTCTGCCATGGTGGGTGGCCGTAGGCCCAAGCTGGAGTTGGCGGCTACCATACAACGAAATCAGCGAGGAGACCTCCATGCCCGTGATCGTCGTCGCCAACCCCAAGGGCGGAGTTGGCAAGTCCACCCTGTCCACCAATATCGCCGGCTATCTGGCCCGTCAGGGCCATGCGGTGATGCTGGGCGATGTGGACCGGCAGCAGAGCGCGCGCCGCTGGCTGGCCTTGCGTCCGACCGGTCTGCCGACGATTCAGGGCTGGGACGTGCACAAGGATCACCTGGTGCGGCCGCCCAAGGGCGTCAGCCATGTGGTGCTGGACACGCCGGCCGGCCTGCACGGCAAGCGCCTGGACGAGTTGCTGAAGATTGCTGACAAGCTGCTGGTGCCGCTGCAACCCAGCCTGTTCGACATCGACGCCACCTATGCCTTTGTGCAGGAGCTGCACGAGCGCATGCCGGCCAAGCACCCCAAGCCGGCCCTGGTGGCGATGCGGGCCAAGGAGGGCACGCTATCGGTCGAGCAGCTGCAGCATTTTCTGCAGACCTTGAAGGTGCCGGTGCTGGGCCAGTTGCGCGACACCCAGAACTATGTGCAGCTCGCCGCCCGCGGGCTGACCCTGTGGGATGTGGCGCCCAGCCGGGTGGAGCGCGACCTCGAACAATGGCAGCCGCTGCTGCGCTGGCTGGAACACTGAAAGCATGCATGAAGCGATATGAACATCTGCAGGACCTCAGCACCCTGGTGGGCCAGGAGATCGGTCTCAGCGACTGGGTGGCTGTCGATCAGGCCCGCATCCAGCTGTTTGCCGATGCCACCGGGGACCATCAATGGATACACCTGGATGCCGAGCGTGCCGCCGCTGGCCCCTTTGGTGCCACGGTGGCCCATGGCTATCTGACCCTGAGCCTGCTGCCCCTGCTCAGCGCCGGTGCCTTCTCGGTGGCCGATGTGCGCATGGGCGTCAACTACGGCCTGAACAAGGTGCGCTTTCCGGCGCCGGTGCCGGTCAACAGCCGGCTGCGCGGACGTTTCGTGCTGCTGGCCTTCGAGCCCATTGCCGGTGGCGGCGCCCAGCTGACCATGGACGTGACGATGGAGCGCGAGGGGAGTGACAAGCCGGTCTGCGTGGCTCAGTCGGTGAGCCGCATGTTTGCCTGAGCCGCAATCCACCCTTATGGGGGAGGCGGCCCCTTGACAGGGCCCGCGCCGCTAACATCGCGCCACACGACAAGACCGATGATGATGCAAGGAGGCCCGGCCATGAAGGTGCTGTTGATCGACGACCACCCGCTGATTCTCTCGGCACTGCAAACGGTGATCGAGGGCCTGGGCGACAACGTCAAGGTGGTCGGTGTGGACAGTGCCGGTGAGGCGCGGGCCACGCTGAAGACCAGTCAGGACTTCGACCTGGTGCTGCTGGACCTGCAGCTGGGCGATGCCAACGGCTTCGACGTGCTGACCGAGTTCCGTGCCGCCTACCCGGCGCTCCCGGTGGTGGTGGTCTCGGCCTCGGACCGGGCCAGCGACGTGATTCGCGCCATCGACCTCGGTGCCATGGGTTTTGTGCCCAAGCGCACCGGCAAGGAGATGCTGGCCCAGGCGCTGCGGCTGGTGATGGCTGGCGGCATCTTCGTGCCCTCGATGTCGCTGGGCTCGGGCATGAGCAATGCGCCCGCGCCGGCGGCGGCTTCGCCGGTGCAGGCCATTGGCGAGGCCGCCCAGGCCTCGGGTTTCCAGAAGGTCGATGCGCTGGAGGGCCTGTCGCTGACGCCGCGCCAGACCGATGTGCTGGCCCTGCTGTTGCAAGGCAAGCCGAACAAGGTGATCGCGCGCGAACTGGGCGTCTCGGTCGAGACCGTCAAGGACCATGTGGCGGCGGTGTTGAAGGCCCTGGGCGTCAACTCGCGCACCCAGGCCGTGCTGGCGGTGGGCCAGATGAGCCAGCAGCAGCCCGGCGGCGGCTTCAGCACCTTCCGCAGCAGCCAGCCGTGACTGACGTTTCTTCGCGATCGCTGACCGGACTGTGGGCGCCGCTGGCCGACAGCGCCCTGGTGGCCGACCGCTACCGCAGCCTGTTCAGCCAGATGCTGCCCTCGCTGATGGGCAATACGCTGGGCCTGATGATCTTCGTGCTGGTGTACTGGCCCCATGTGTCGCACCTGGTGATTGGCATTTGGTCCGGCTGGATCCTGCTGCTGACCTTTGGCCGCCTGCAGCACTATCTGCGCTTCGCGCGCCAACCCGAGGCCGGTGACGCACAGATTCTGGCCTGGAGCCAGAGCTGGCGCCTGTTGCTGCACGGCCAGGCATTGGCCTGGGCGCTGGGCATCTGGATGTTCTATGGCGCGGGAGGGCATTTCCAGCTGATCACGATGGTGGTGCTGACCTACTGCTACTGCCTGGCCGCCATCCATCTGCTGACCCTGGTGCCGCGCGATCTGGGTGTCTTCCTGAGCCTGGTACTGCTGTCCCTGGTGATCAATATGGCGCTTGACCACAGCCGCCCCTACAGCCTGGAGCTGGCCGGCGTACTGTGCGTGCTGTATGTGATCGCACTGGTGATGGGCCGCACCTACCACCACACGCTGCGCAATGCGATCGCGCTCAAGGTGCATGCTGATCGGCTGGCCGAGCAACTGCGCGTCGAGAAGGCCCTGGCCGACGAGAATCGCCGCGCCGCCGAGGCCGCCAGCCGTGCCAAGACCCAGTTCTTCGCTGCCGCCAGCCATGACCTGCGCCAGCCGCTGCATGCGCTGGGCCTGTTCGCCGAGGCCTTGCGCCAGCGCACGCACGACCCCGAGGCGGCCAAGCTGATCAATAGCATCAACGAGTCGGTCGATGCGCTGGAAGGCCTGTTCGGCGAGCTGCTGGACATCACCCGCATCGACACCGGCGCGGTGGACGTCAACCCCAAGGCGGTGCCGGTGCGTGAGCTGTTCGCACGGCTGCGGCTGCAGTTCGAGCCGGTGGCCTTCGAGAAGGGATTGATGCTGAGCTTCCACGGCGAGCAGCATGTGCTGCACAGCGATCCGACCATCATCGAGCGCATCCTGCGCAACCTGGTCTCCAACGCGCTGCGCTATACCGAGGACGGCGGCGTGCTGGTCAGCTGCCGGCGCCGCCAGGGCCAGCTCTTGCTGCAGGTCTGGGACAGCGGCATCGGCATCTCGCCGCCGGCGCTGACCCGCATCTTCGACGAGTTCTACCAGGTGCAGAGCCAGCGCCCGCTGGAGCCGCACCACCGCAAGGGCCTGGGGCTGGGCCTGTCCATCGTCAAGCGTCTCGCCGAGCTGCTGCAGGCGCCGCTGACGGTGCGCTCGCAGGTGGGCCATGGCACGGTATTCGGGCTGACGGTGCCGGCGGGCCGCCTGGAGCCGCAGGCTATCGGCTCGCTGGAGCTGGGCCGCGCCCCGCTGGGCCTGACGCTGGACGGCCGGCTGATCGTCATCGTCGAGGACGAACCGGCCGTCAGCGAGGGCCTGGTGGTCTTGCTGCAGGCCTGGGGCGCCGAGGCGCTGGCCTTCGACTCGGTGCCCTCGGTGCGCGCCTGGGCCCAGGCCAACCCGGGCCAGCGGCCCGATCTGCTGCTGGTTGACTACCGCCTGCCCGAGGGCGCGACCGGCATCGACGCCTTGCTGGCCGTGCGCGCCTGCTATCCCGAGACTGTTCCCGCCATCATGGTCACCGGCAGCACGATGACCGGCCACGAACTGGACGCCCAACAGCATGACTTCCACGTGCTGATCAAGCCGGTCGTGCCCAACAAGCTGCGCGCGATGATCGCCTTCAAGCTGGGGATGCGCTAGCTCGGCGAGTAGGCCAGGCGCACATAGATAGGCGCAAACGCCTCTGCCTGCGTGATCTGCAGCAGGCGTTCCTTGGCCAGCTCCAGCATCGCGATGAAGGTCACGACCAGCACCTGGTGGCCCCGTTCGACCTCGAACAGCTCGTGGAACTCGACGAAGCGCCGGCCCTGCAGGCGGCGCAGCACGATGCTCATGTGCTCGCGCACCGACAGCTGCTCGCGGGTGATGCGGTGGTGCTGCACGAGCTTGGCGCGCTTGAGGATGTCCAGCCAGGCGTCGCGCAGATCCATCGCCTCGACATCGGGGAAGCGCAGCGTCAGCGACTGCTCGATCGTCACCTGGGCACGCAGGAAGTCGCGGCCCAGCTGCGGCAGCCGGTCGATGCCGGCCGCGGCCAGCTTCATCTGCTCGTACTCCAGCAGGCGGCGCACCAGCTCGGCGCGCGGGTCCTCGGGCTCGCTGCCGTCGTCGGTCTTCTTCGGCGGCAGCAGCATGCGCGACTTGATCTCGATCAGCATTGCCGCCATCAGCAGGTACTCGCTGGCCAGCTCGAGATTGTGCTTGCGCAGCTGGTCGACATAGCTGAGGTACTGGCGCGTCACATCGGCCAGCGGTATGTCGAGGATGTTGAAGTTCTGCCGGCGTATCAGGTACAGCAGCAGGTCCAGCGGGCCCTGGAAGGCCTCGAGAAAGACCTCCAGCGCATCGGGCGGGATATAGAGGTCATGGGGCAGCTGGAACAGCGGCTCGCCGTAGAGGCGGGCCACGGCCACATGGTCAACCGCCAGCGGCGAGACCGGCGCCTGAGTCATCGACTCGGGCGGCAGCAGTTCGCCGGGGGCGGGGCCCGACGGGTCGGGCGTTGGCGTTTGGATGTCCACGCCGGGTCAGGCGTCAGCCGGGCTCAGTGTGCCTTGGTCTGATAGACGTAGGGCTGCTGCTCGACCTTGGCGTCGCGGTAGTCGGCCTGGGCCTGGCGGTCCACCGGCTTGTCCCACAGCAGGGCGCGGCCGGCGCGCTGCTCGGCTTCCAGCGTCGGTTTCTTGGCCTTGAGCTCGTCGATGAAGGAGCTGACTTCGGACTTGTAGTGCTTCCAGAACAGGGGCATGGTGGGGCTCAATCGGGTGTGAGGGGGGATTTTACCGTGCCGACCAGGGCCAGGCCCTCTTCCAGGCTGGCGGGCAGGTTCTCGGGGCCGATATGCAGGTCGAAACCGCCGCGCCGCATCAGCCCGCGGGGCTGCTCGTTGAGGTTGCAGATCAGCAGCCGGATGCGCCGACGCTGCAGCGTGCGGTACAGCTGCTCCAGCGCATCCAGGCCGGAGCTGTCCATGGACACCATCAGGTGGGCGTCCAGCAGCACCGCTTCAACATCAAAGGATAGTTGCTCGGCCAGGCCCTCGATCTTGGCCACGGCGGCGAAGAACAGCGTGCCGTAGAGCCGGAACACGCGCGCCCCGGGCGGTGCCGTCAGCACCGTGACGGCCTCGACGCTGAACAGGCTGCTCATCCGGTAGATGAAGAACACGCAGGCCAGCACCAGGCCCACCTCCATGGCTACCGTCAGGTCGAACACCACGGTCATGAAGAAGGTGCCCAGCAGGATGGTGCGGTAGGGCAGATTGAAGCGGCGCAAGCGCACAAACTCGCGCCACTCGCCCATATTCCAGGCCACGAACAGCAGGATGCCAGCCAGCGCGGCCAGCGGCACATGCTCGGCCAGGGGCGCGGCCGCCAGCACCACCAGCAGAATCGTCAGCGCATGCACCAGGCCAGCCACCGGGCTGGTGGCGCCGGCCCGCACATTGGTGACGGTGCGGGCAATCGTGCCGGTGGCCGGTATGCCGCCGAAGAAGGGCACGACGAAATTGGCCACACCCTGGGCCATCAGCTCCTGGTTCGGATCATGGCGGGGCAGGGGGCTCAGGTTGTCGGCCACGCGGGCGCACAGCAGCGACTCGATCGCACCCAGCAGCGCGATCGTCAAGGTCGGTATGAACAGGTGCTTGGCGCCTTCCCAGCTGAAGTCGGGCAGGGCGAAGGCCGGCAGGGCCTGCGGTATGCCGCCGAATTTGGAGCCAATGGTCTCCAGCGGCAGGTCCAGCAGGGCGGTGGCCAGCGTGGCCAGGGCCAGGGCGACGATGGTGCCGGGCAGATGGGACATCAGCCGGCGTGCCTTGTCACGGGCCGTCACCGGCGCCGTGGGCATCACATAGCTCTTGGGCCACAGCACCACCAGGGCCAGGCAGGCCAGGCCCATCAGCAGGGCCCAGGGGTTGAAGGTCTGCAGATGCTGGGCCAGCACACCGATCTGGGTGAAGAAGTCGGCCGGCAGCTTGGCGATGCGCAGGCCCAGCAGGTCTTTCAGCTGCGACAGGCCAATCAGCACCGCAATGCCGTTGGTGAAGCCGATGACGATGCTGACCGGTATGTAGCGCACCAGGGCGCCCAGGCGCAGCAGTCCCATCAGCATCAGGAGCAGGCCGGCCAGCGAGGTGGCGATCAGCAGATTGGCCAGGCCATAGCGCTCGACGATGCCGTAGACGATGACGATGAAGGCGCCGGCCGGCCCGCCGATCTGCACGCTGGAGCCGCCTAAGCCCGAGATCAGAAAGCCGGCAATGATGGCAGTGAACAGGCCCTGCTCGGGCTTGACCCCGGAGGCGATGGCAAAGGCCAGGGCCAGCGGCAGGGCGACAATGCCCACCGTCAGCCCGGCACCCAGGTCCGCGGCAAACTGGCGTCTCGAATAGCCCTTCAGCGCGTCAACAAGGCGGGGGCGGAAGGGATGGAGCTTCATGCGGCGGGCACGGGTCAACGCACATGCTCGGCAATATCGTCCATCAGTGGCAACGCGGCCATGACAATCAGCAAGGCAGCGACCGGCACCGTGGCGCTGAAGCCAAAATGCTTGAAGGCCAGCGCGCCGGCGATGCCGCCGGCAAAGAACAGGCCCAGAATGCCGGCCAGCAGACGCAGACGTGAGCGATCGGCCCGCACCGGGCCATGCGCCCCGGCGCCGCCGCGGTTCCAGTAGATCAGACGACCCAATTCGATGCCCAGGTCGGTGATCACGCCGGTCATGTGGGTGGTGCGGATCTCGGCGCGCGAGATCTTGGTCACCACGGCGTTCTGCAGCCCCATCAGAAAGCACAGCAGCAGCACAGTGCTGGGCAGCAGGAATTCGGTCCAGAAGTGCAGGTTCGCCCCGACCAGGCCGAACAGCAGCAGCAGCAGTGCCTCCAGCAGCAGCGACAGCGCGTATTCGCTGTGCATCGCGCGGCGCCGCGCCCAGTTGGTCAGGATGGCCGTGGTCATTGCCCCGGCCATGAAGAAGCCCAGCGAAATCAAGCCCGCCGCGGCAAGCAGGAACTGGCCCAGCACCAGGTCGTCGGCCATCGCCGAGACGATGCCGGTCATGTGCGAGGTGTAGCGGTGCACGGCCAGGAAGCCGCCGGCATTGATGGCGCCGGCCACGAAGGCCAGCACCGCGCCCAGCTGCCGGTTGGCCTGCAGGGTGCGCTCCCGCCCGGTCAGTCGGCGCAGGAACTGGGCGGGCATCAGGCGGGCAGAGGTGTGATCAGCGCACCCGCATGCCCGGCTGGGCGCCGGGGAAGGGCTCCAGCACGAAGATGCCGGGGTTGGCCTTTTCGTCGGCATGGCTGGCGGCCAGCACCATGCCCTCGCTGAGGCCGAACTTCATCTTGCGCGGCGCCAGATTGGCCACCATCACCGTCAGCTTGCCGATCAGGTCGGCGGGCTGGTACGAGCTCTTGATGCCGCTGAAGACATTGCGCGTCTTACCCTCGCCGACGTCCAAGGTCAGGCGCAAGAGCTTGTCCGAGCCATCGACGTGTTCGCAGTTGACGATCTTCGCGATGCGCAAATCGACCTTGCTGAAATCGTCGATCTTGATCTCGGGGGCCAGGTCTTCACCACCGGGCGAGACCTTGGGCGCGGCCGGGGCCTCGAAGAGCTTCTCCAGCAGCACCGGATCGACGCGCTGCATCAGGTGCTTGTACTCGCCAATCGTGTGGGCGCCCAGCGACACGCCGGCATCGGCGAAGCTGAACGGCGCGACCTTCAGGAAGGCCTCGACCTGGGCGGCCAGCGCCGGCAGCACCGGCTTCAGATAGATGGTCAGCAGGCGGAAGGCCTCGATGCAGACCGAGCAGACGTCCTGCAGCACGGCGTCGGCACCTTCCTTCCTGGCCAGCTCCCAGGGCTTGTTCTGGTCCACATACTCGTTGACCCGGTCGGCCAGCAGCATGGTCTCGCGCAGCACCTTACCGAAGTCGCGCTCCTCGTACAGGCGCTCGATCTCGTGGCGGTGCACGCGCAGGCCCTCCAGCAGCGCATTGCCCTCGACGCCCACATCGCCGGACAGCTGGCCGCCGAAGCGCTTGGACAGAAAGCCCGCCGCACGGCTGGCGATATTGATGTATTTGCCTATCAGGTCGCTGTTGACGCGGGCGACGAAGTCATCGGGGTTGAAGTCGATGTCCTCGACCCGGCTGTTGAGTTTGGCGGCGATGTAGTAGCGCAGCCATTCGGCGTTCAGGCCCAGCTCCAGATACTTCAAGGGCGAGATGCCGGTGCCGCGGCTCTTGCTCATCTTCTCGCCGTTGTTGACGGTGATGAAGCCGTGTACGTACACATTGTTGGGCGTCTTGCGACCCGAGAACTGCAGCATCGCCGGCCAGAACAGCAGGTGAAAGCGCACGATGTCCTTGCCGATGAAGTGCACCTGCTCGACGGCCGGGTCGGCCATGTAGGCCGCATAGGCATCAGAGTCCTGGCCACGCTTGGCGAACAGATTCTTCAGCGAGGCCAGATAGCCGACCGGCGCATCCAGCCAGACATAGAAATACTTGCCCGGCGCGTCGGGGATCTCGATGCCGAAATAGGGGGCGTCGCGGCTGATGTCCCAGTCGACCAGGCCGCCAGTGCCGTCCTCTTCCTTGCTGAGCCATTCCTTGACCTTGTTGGCCATCTCGGGCTGCAGCTTGCCGTCCTGTGTCCACTGTTCCAGAAACTCGGCGCAGCGTGGGTCGGACAGGCGGAAGAAATAGTGGTCGCTGGTCTTCAAGACCGGCGTCGTGCCCGACAGCGCCGAGTAGGGGTTCTTCAGCTCGGTCGGGGCGTAGACGGCGCCGCAGTTCTCGCAGTTGTCGCCGTACTGGTCCAGGGTGCCGCACTTGGGGCATTCGCCCTTGATGTAGCGGTCGGGCAGGAACATGCCCTTGACCGGGTCGAAGAACTGCTCGATCGTGCGCACATCGATCAGCTCGTTCTTGCGCAGGGCCAGGTAGATGTCCTTGGCCAGCTCGTGGTTCTCGGGGCCGTCGGTCGAGTGCCAGTTGTCGAACTGGATGTGAAAGCCGTTCAGATAGGCCGGCCGGCCGGCGGCCACCTCGGCCACGAATTGCTGCGGCGTCTTGCCGGCCTTTTCGGCGGCAATCATGATGGGCGCGCCATGGGCGTCATCCGCACAGACGAAATTGACCTCGGCGCCCTTCATGCGCTGCGCCCGCACCCAGGTGTCGGCCTGGATGTATTCCATCATGTGGCCAATATGGAACCCGGCATTGGCGTAGGGAAGGGCGGTGGTGACGAAAAGCTTGCGGGTCATCGGGCTTGCCTCGGGCGGATCAGCGGAAACCCTCGATTCTAGGCGTGAGGAAGGGCTTTGACCCTGAGCTAGACTGGTTCGCATCCCCCATTGGACAAATTCCCACCATGAGTGTTACCGAGCAGGCCCTGCTGGACGCGATCAAGACCGTTATCGACCCGAACACTGGCAGTGACTTCGTCAGCGCCAAGCAAGTCAAGAATCTCCGTGTCGATGGCGCCGATGTGGCCTTCGATGTCGAGCTGGGCTACCCGGCCAAGAGCCAGATCGCCGGTCTGCGCCGCGACCTGATTGCCGCCGTGCGCACGGTGCCCGGCGCCGGCAATGTCAGCGTGAACCTGTACACCAAGATCGTGGCCCATGCGGTGCAGCGCGGCGTGCAACTGCTGCCCAAGATCAAGAACATCGTCGCCGTGGCCTCGGGCAAGGGCGGGGTCGGCAAGTCCACCACCGCCGTCAATCTGGCCCTGGCCCTGGCCGCCGAGGGTGCAGCCGTCGGCATTCTGGATGCCGACATCTACGGCCCCAGCCAGCCGACGATGATGGGCATCGAGGGCCGGCCTGAGAGCGAGGACGGCTCGACGATGGAGCCGCTGGAAAACTACGGCGTGCAGGTGATGTCGATAGGCTTTCTGGTCGATGCCGACAATCCGATGATCTGGCGCGGCCCCATGGCCACCCAGGCGCTCGATCAGCTGCTGCGCCAGACCAATTGGCGCGAGCTGGACTATCTGATCGTCGATATGCCCCCGGGTACCGGCGACATCCAGCTGACCCTGAGCCAGCGTGTGCCGCTGACTGGCGCGGTGATCGTGACCACGCCGCAGGACATCGCGCTGCTGGATGCGCGCAAGGGCCTGAAGATGTTCGAGAAGGTCGGCGTGCCGATTCTGGGCATCGTCGAGAACATGGCCGTGCACGTGTGCAGCAACTGCGGCCACGTCGAGCACATCTTCGGCGCCGATGGCGGCAAGAAGATGGCCACCGACTACAACGTCGATTATCTGGGCGCCCTGCCGCTGAACCTGTCGATACGCGAGCAGGCCGACGCCGGCCGGCCCAGCGTGGTCAGCGAGCCCGATGGCGAGATCGCCGCCATCTACAAGGCCGTGGCCCGCCAGGTGGCGGTGAAGATCGCCAAGGCCGCCAAGGACTATTCGTCCAAGTTCCCGACGATCACGATCTCCAAGAACAGCTGAGGTTCTGATGCCAACGCGCCCCTCACTACAGCTCGCCGTGGTGATGCAGCGCGAACGCCAGCCCAATCGCTGGGAGAACTGGCGGCACTCGCTGGCCGAGGTGGTGGCCGATGAGCCGCTGTTCGGCAGCGCGCCGCGATTGCTGCACGAGGAGGGCGGCGTGGCGCGTTTTCTGCACCCGGGCTTCAGTCTGGAGCTGTTCCGTGATGAGGGCGAGGGCTACCACCTGAACCTGACCTCCGGCGCGCCGGTGTTCTTCGTGATGTGGCGCATCGAGGATGACGATCCCTCAGTGGCTACGCCGCAGCGCGTCAGCCTCTCCTACAACGAGGCCGGCCGCTGGCTGGACGCCCAGGAGCGGGTCGATAACGTACCGTTGCCCGAGGATGTGCGTGCCTGGCTGGCCGCCTACACCGAGGCCAACTACACGCCCGAGGTCAAGAGGCGGCGGCGGCCCGAATCGTTCCGTGCACCCGAAGAACGGGGCACCTGATGAGCGATCAAGACGGCGGCTTTCTGTCGCGCTGGGCTCGGCGCAAGGCCGAGGCGCGGCAGGGGCAGCCACTGGATGAGGCACCGCCGGCACAGCCGGTTGCCGTTCCCGCGCCGCCTCCAGATCTGGAGGAGATGGAGGCTCCGCCTGAGCCGGCGGTCGAACAGGCGCTACCGCCGGCCGAGCCGCTGCCCACGCTGGCCGATGTCGCCGCACTGGGCCAGGATGCCAATTACGCGCGCTTCATGGCCGGCGGCGTCGATGCGGATGTCAAGCGTGCGGCGCTGAAAAAGCTGTTCGCCGAGCCGCAGTTCAATGTCATGGACGGGCTGGACATCTATATCGACGACTATGGCAAGCCCGACCCCTTGCCGCCTGGCATGTTGCGCCAGATGAACCAGTCCTGGGCGCTGGGCCTGTTCGGCGATGAGGAGCGCGAGCCGTCCGAGCAGCGCACGCCGGACGATGTCGATGCGGGCACACCCGCTGTTGCCCAGCCGCCCGAACTGTCACAGTCAGACCACGACGCCGCCCCCGCGGCCCCAGGCATTCCACCGGATACCCAGGCACCGACTGATGAAGACCCTGATCTGCAATTGCAACCAGACGATGCCGCTGGATGCGGCGGCGCTGAAGACAGCCAGCGGCGCTGACACCGTCCACACCCTGCTGTGCCGCCGCGAGGCCGGCGCCTTCCAGCGCGCGGCCAAGAGTGGCGAGGAGTTGCTGGTCGCCTGCACCCAGGAAAGTGCGCTGTTCCTGGAGCTGAACGAGCAGACCGAGGGGGCACCCTCGGTGCAGCAGCGGCCGATACGCTTCGTCAATATCCGCGAGACCGGGGGCTGGTCCAAGGACGCGGCCAGGTCCATGCCCAAACTGGCGGCCCTGATTGCCGCGGCCCAGTTGCCCGAGGCCGAACCGGTGTCCACCGTCAGCTACCGGTCGGCCGGCCGCTGCGTCGTCATCGGCCCGGCCGGCGCGGCCCAGGCGGCCGCCGATCTGCTCGGTGACCGGCTGGATGTGACGCTGCTGCTGACCCAGGGGGGCGGTGCGCTGGCCCAGACCCATGAGCTGGCCGTCAGCGCCGGCCGCGTCACCGCGCTGACCGGCTGGCTGGGCCAGTTCGAGCTGAGCTGGGAGAGCAGCAACCCTATCGATCTGGACCTGTGCACCCGGTGCAACGCCTGCGTCGATGCCTGCCCCGAGGGCGCGATCGATTTCAGCTACCAGATCGATCTGTCGCGTTGCACCAGCCACCGCGACTGCGTCAAGGTCTGCGACGCCGCCGGGGCGATCGACTTTGCCCGTGCGCCGCAGTCCTTCAGCGAGCGTTTCGACCTGGTGCTGGACCTGTCGCTCACGCCGCTGCTGGGCCAGCACCAGCCGCCGCAGGGCTATTTCCACGCCGGCCGCGACAGTGACAAGCTCATGCAGGCGGTGCTGAAGCTGCGCGAGCTGGTCGGTGAGTTCGAGAAGCCCAAGTTCTTCAACTACAAGTCCAAGCTCTGCGCCCACAGCCGCAACAAGCAGGTCGGCTGCAATGCCTGCGTCGAGGTCTGCTCGGCCGACGCGATACGCAGCGACATCAAGGGCACGGGCGGCATCATCGTCGAGCCCTATCTGTGCGTGGGCTGCGGCGCCTGCACGACGGTCTGCCCCAGCGGTGCGCTGAGCTATGCCACGCCGGGCCTCGCACAGCAGGGGCTGACGATGCGCACGCTGCTGTCGGCCTATGGCAAGGCCGGTGGCCGTGATGCGGTGCTGCTGCTGCACAGCGAAGGCGCGGGCAAGACCTTGGTCGAAGCGCTGGGCCGCGCGGCCCGCACCAGCCGCACGGTGCAGGGCCTGCCGGCTCATGTGATTCCGCTGGCCGTCCACCACACCGCCAGCCTGGGGCTGGATGCCTGGCTGGGGGCGATCGCCTATGGCGCCAGCGGCATCACGGTGCTCATGACCGACGAGGAGGCGCCCGAGTACCGGGTGGCGTTGGCCGAGCAGATCGCTGTCGGCAATGCCTTGCTGGCCGGCCTGGGCCATGGCGGCGAGCGGCTGCGCCTGCTGCAGGCCGAGGACATGACCGCGCTGGATGCTGGCTTGAAGGCGCCGGTTGCCCCTGCCATCAAGCAGGCGGCGGCCTTTGCGATGCAGGCCGACAAGCGCAGCAATCTGGAGCTGGCGCTGGACCATCTGATGGCCCAGGCACCTATCGTGCCCGAGCTGATTCCCTTGCCTGCCGCCGGCAGCCCCTTCGGCAATGTCGTCGTTGACAGCGCCAAATGCACGCTGTGCCTCAGCTGCGTTGGCGCCTGCCCGTCGGCGGCTCTGGCCGACAACCCCGACGCACCGCAGCTGCGCTTCATCGAGAAGAACTGCGTGCAGTGCGGCCTGTGCGAATCCACCTGTCCGGAGCAGGCCATCACGCTGGCGCCGCGCCTGTGGCTGGCCGATGGCGGCAAGGCGCGCAAATCGTTGCGCGTGCTGTGCGAGCAGGCGCCGTACCGCTGCATACGCTGCAGCAAACCGTTCGGCACGCTGAAGGCGATCGAGAACATGCTGACCAAGCTGGCCGGCCATTCGGCCTTCCAGGGCGCCGCGGCCGAGCGGCTGAAGATGTGCAGCGACTGCCGTGTCATCGACCTGCATTCCAGTACCAGCGAAGTCCGGATCACCGATCTATGAGCACCGCCCAACCGATACTGATGAGCGCACCCGATGCTGGCGAGGAACTGGCCCGCGCCGAGATCTACGGCCTGCTGGCCAGCCTGTTCTTCGCCCCGCCCACGGCCGAGCTGCTGGGCCAGTTCCAGGTCGCGGTGACCGAGGCGCCCGAGCCCGGCGGCTTTCTGGAGCGGCCCTGGCAGGACCTGGTGGCCGCGGCGCGGGCCAGCGATCCGGCCCAGGCGGCGGCCGAGTACGAGGCCCTGTTCATGGGCGTGGGCAAGCCCGAGGTATTTCTGTACGGATCGTTCTACATGGCCGGCTATCTACACGAGACGCCGCTGGTCAAACTGCGCAGCAGCCTGGCCGAGTTGGGTCTGGCGCGGGACGCGGCGATGCAGGAGACCGAGGATCACCTGGCCTATGTGTTCGAGGTGATGCGCTATCTGATCGCCGGTGACGATCTGGCGGTCTGCCATCTGGAGCGGCAGCGCCAGTTCTTCCGCGCCCACGTCCAGCCCTGGGTGGAGCGCTTCTGCGAGACGCTGGCCCAGCACCCGCGAGCCGATCTCTACCGCCAGGTGGCGCTGTTCACCCAGGCCTTCATGGCCGTAGAAACCCAGGCCTTCGACATGCTGGAGTGAGGGCCTGTGCGCGGGGCGTACCGTCCGGTTGTCAGGGGCTGGTTTTTCACCCTTGCAGTATTTGCCGGCTACCGCAATACTGGCCCTGCGTTGGAGACGGCTATTCCGCCGTCATTCAGGAGACAGCCATGTCCGAGTCGAATAACAAGTTGTCGCGCCGCCACTGGGTGGCTGGTGCAGGCACGGTAGGCACCCTGGCCGCTGCGGCGGCGGTGCTGCCCCAGGTGGTGAAGTCGCAGGCCGAGCCGCCCCAGGCCGCCGCGGCCCCCGACACCAGCGGGGGCTATCGGCTCAGCGAACACGTCAAACGCTACTACCAGACCGCCAAGGTCTGAGTCAGCGGCCGCCACGGCCTTGCCTTTGCACAGGCGCTGCGCCTGCACAGAACACACCGAATCTGACCTGAGGAGCGAATATGTTGCTCACCCGCAAACCATCCACGACGGCGTCCGCCGCACAAGGGGCCTCCGGCCTGGTGTCCCGCCTGGAGCGCGGCGTCTCGCGCGCCATTCCGACGATGGACCGTCGCGCCTTTCTGCGCCGTTCCGGCCTCGGTGTGGGGGCAGGCCTTGCCGGCTCGCAGCTGACCCTGGTGCGCAAGGCCCAGGCGGCCGAAGCGCCCAAGGCCGACGGCTCGGGCAAGGTGGAGGTGAAGCGCACCGTCTGCGGCCATTGCTCGGTCGGTTGCGCGGTTGACGCCGTGGTCGAGAACGGCGTCTGGGTGCGCCAGGAGCCGGTGTTCGATTCGCCTATCAATCTGGGTGCCCACTGCGCCAAGGGGGCGGCGTTGCGCGAGCACGGCCACGGCGAGTACCGGCTCAAGTACCCGATGAAGCTGGTCGACGGCAAGTACCAGCGCATCAGCTGGGATGTGGCGCTGACCGAGATCAGCGCCAAGATGCTGGAGCTCAAGCAGGCCAGCGGGCCGGATTCGATCTTCTTCGTCGGCTCGAGCAAGCACAACAACGAACAGGCCTATCTGCTGCGCAAATGGGCCGCCTTCTGGGGCACCAATAACTGTGACCACCAGGCGCGCATCTGCCACTCGACCACGGTGGCCGGCGTGGCCAATACCTGGGGCTATGGTGCGATGACCAATTCGTACAACGATATGCAGAACGCCAAGGTGGCGATGTATATCGGTTCGAATGCGGCGGAGGCGCATCCAGTGTCCATGCTGCACATGCTGCATGCCAAGGAAACCGGCTGCAAGATGATCGTGGTCGATCCGCGCTTCACACGCACGGCGGCCAAGGCCGACGAGTTCGTGCGCATACGCTCGGGCACCGACATCCCCTTCCTGTTCGGCCTCTTGCACCATATCTTCAAGAACGGCTGGGAAGACAAGAAGTACCTCAGCGACCGCGTCTACGGCATGGACAAGGTGCGCGAGGAGGTGCTGGCCAAGTGGACCCCTGACAAGGTGCAGGAGGCCTGCGGCGTTGACGAGGCCACCTGCTTCAAGATCGCCAAGATGCTGGCCGACAACCGGCCCGGCACCATCGTCTGGTGCATGGGCCAGACCCAGCACACCATAGGCAATGCCATCGTCCGGGCCTCGTGCATCCTGCAGCTGGCGCTGGGCAATATCGGCGTCACCGGCGGCGGCGCCAATATCTTCCGCGGCCATGACAATGTGCAGGGCGCCACCGACGTGGGCCCGAACCCCGACTCGCTGCCTGGTTACTACGGCCTGGCCGATGGCTCCTGGAAGCATTTCGCCAAGACCTGGGGCGTCGAGTTCGACTGGATCAAGAAGCAGTACGCGCCCGGCATGATGGGCAAGAGCGGCATGACGGTGTCGCGCTGGATCGATGGCGTGCTCGAGAAGAACGAGCTGATCGACCAGGACAGCAATCTGCGCGGCCTGTTCTTCTGGGGCCATGCACCGAACTCGCAGACCCGTGGCCTGGAAATGAAGAAGGCCATGGACAAGCTGGATCTGCTGGTCGTGATCGACCCCTTCCCGTCCGCCACGGCGGCCATGGCGGCCATGCCCGGCAAGGCCGAGGACCTGAACGCCAAGCGGGTGGTCTATCTGCTGCCGGCCTGCACCCAGTTCGAGACTTCCGGCTCCTGCACCGCCTCGAACCGCTCGATCCAGTGGCGCGAGAAGGTCATCGATCCGCTGTTCGAGTCGCGCACCGACCACATGATCATGTACCAGCTGGCCGAAAAGCTGGGCTTTGCCAAGGAGCTGGTGAGGAACGTGAAGATGGTGCCGGGCAAGGGCGGCATGCCCGAGCCCGAGGTCGAGTCCATCCTGCGCGAGATCAACCAATGCGTCTGGAGCATTGGCTATTCGGGCCAGAGCCCGGAGCGGTTGAAGGCCCACATGCGCAATATGCATGTCTTCGACGTGAAGACCCTGCGCGCCAAGGGTGGCGTCGACAAGGAAACCGGCTATTCGCTGGACGGCGACTACTTCGGCCTGCCCTGGCCCTGCTGGGGCACGCCGGAACTCAAGCACCCCGGCTCGCCGAATCTGTACGACACCTCCAAGCATGTGATGGAGGGCGGCGGCAACTTCCGCGCCAATTTCGGTGTCGAGCGCGAGGGCGTGAGTCTGCTGGCCGAGGATGGCTCGCACTCCCTGGGCGCGGACCTGACCACCGGCTATCCCGAGTTCGACCACCTGCTGCTGAAGAAGCTGGGCTGGTGGGATGAGCTGACCGACGCCGAGAAGGCCGCCGCCGAGGGCAAGAACTGGAAGACCGACCCCTCGGGCGGCATCATCCGCGTGACGATGAAGAACCATGGCTGCCATCCCTTCGGCAATGCCAAGGCGCGGGCCGTGGTCTGGAACTTCCCCGACCCCATTCCGCAGCACCGCGAGCCGCTGTATTCGAACCGGCCGGAGATGATTGCCAAGTACCCGACGCATGACGACAAGAAGGCCTTCTGGCGCCTGCCGACGCTGTTCAAGTCGGTGCAGGACGCCAACAAGGACATCGGCAAGACCTTCCCGCTGATCATGACCAGCGGCCGCCTGGTCGAGTACGAGGGGGGTGGCGAGGAGACCCGCTCCAACCCCTGGCTGGCCGAGTTGCAGCAAGACATGTTCGTCGAGATCAACCCGGCCGCGGCCAATGACCGCGGCATACGCAACGGCGAGCAGGTCTGGGTCAAGACGCCGACCGGCGCCAAGATCAAGGTCATGGCCCTGATCACCGAGCGGGTGGACCGCGAGACGGTGTTCCTGCCCTTCCACTACTCGGGCCGTTGGCAGGGGGCCGACCTGGCACCCTACTACCCCGAGGGTGCCATGCCCGTGGTGCGGGGCGAGGCGATCAACACCGCCACGACCTACGGCTATGACAGCGTGACGATGATGCAAGAGACCAAGACCACGCTGTGCCAGATCGAAAAAGCGGCCTGATCCCTATCAGGTCCACCAGGAGACTCAGATGGCAAGAATGAAATTCATCTGCGATGCCGAGCGTTGCATCGAGTGCAATGGCTGCGTCACCGCCTGCAAGGCCGAGCATGACGTGCCCTGGGGCGTGAACCGCCGCCGCGTCGTCACCCTGAACGATGGCGTGCCGGGCGAGAAGTCGATCTCGGTGGCCTGCATGCACTGCTCGGACGCGCCCTGCATGTCGGTCTGCCCGGTCGACTGCTTCTACCGCACCGACGAGGGCGTGGTCCTGCACGACAAGGACATCTGCATCGGCTGCGGCTACTGCTCCTATGCCTGCCCCTTCGGTGCGCCGCAGTTCCCCAGCAACGGCACCTTCGGCCTGCGCGGCAAGATGGACAAATGCACCTTCTGCGCCGGTGGCCCGGAAGAGAACGGCAGCCAGGCCGAGTACGAGAAGTACGGCCGCAACCGCCTGGCCGAGGGCAAGCTGCCGGCCTGCGCCGAGATGTGCTCGACCAAGGCCCTGCTGGGCGGTGACGGCGATGTGGTGGCCGACATCTTCCGCACCCGCGTGATCAACCGCGGCAAGGGCAGCGAAGTCTGGGGCTGGGGCACCGCCTACGGCAAGCCGACACAGGGCACACCGAAGGCCACCCCGCCCGAGGGGAGCAAGTCATGAGGCGCGGCGCTGTGTTGCTGATGCTGAGCCTGGGGCTGCTCGCCGCCTGCGGCGAGAAGCCCCAGAACCTGACCCAGAGCAAGAAACCCGACGCCCCGGCCTACAGCGGGGCGGCCAAGGTCTACACGGTCGGCAGCTGGACGGCGGGCGACAAGACCAGCTGGGAACAGCAGCTGCGCGCGCGCAACCAGAAGCAGAACGACTACAGCCGCTGAGCCTGCGGACCAGGAGCACGCCATGCGCAAAGCCCTCACTCTGATCCTGCTGCTGAGCTGGGCCCTGCTCGGTCCGGCTCAGGCGGCCGACCCGGCGGCGTCCGCTCCCGCAGGGGCGCCTGTGCTGAGTGCGGCACCGGAGCCCAAGCCGGAGGACACCAATGCCCAGCGCGCCAAGAGCCAGCCGGGCAATAACGCGCCGATGTGGCGGGCGGTGAGGGAGTCGGGCAATACCCAGGGTTACAGCAGCCTGCCGGCGGCCGAATCGGGCACCCTGATTCAATCGTTCGTCCAGTATCCGGGCTCCCGCTACACCACCGCCGGCGAGGCCTGGCGCCAGGTGCGCAACCGCTGGCTGATCCCCTACGGCGGCTCGCTGGTGCTGATCGTCTTCCTGGCGATTGCCCTGTTCTACTGGCGCAAGGGCCCGCTCGAGACCCACGCTGCGCCCACCGGCCGCATGATCGAACGCTTCACCGCGCTGGAGCGTTCGGCGCACTGGACGGTGGCCATCAGCTTCTCGATCCTGGCGATTTCCGGCCTGGTGATGATGTTCGGCAAGTTCGTGCTGCTGCCGGTGTTGGGTGGCAGCCTGCTGGGCTGGCTCAGCTATGCGCTGAAGACCCTACACAATTTCGTCGGTCCGCTGTTCAGCGTCGGTCTGCTGCTGCTGATCGCCATCTTCATCAAGGACAATCTGCCGCGGGCCTACGACATGCAATGGCTGCGCAGCTTCGGGGGCCTGATCTCCAAGTCACACGTGCCCTCGCACCGCTTCAATGCAGGCGAGAAGATACTGTTCTGGACCGGTGTGCTGGGCCTGGGTCTGCTGATCTCGGCCAGCGGGCTGGCCTTGGACCATCTGTTCCCCGGCATCGAATTCACGCGGCGCACGATGCAGATTGCCCATCTGCTGCATGCCACGGCCGCGGTGCTGATGATGAGCATGTTCCTGGGCCATATTTACATGGGCACCTTGGGCGTCAAGGGGGCCTACAGCGCGATGCGCGATGGCCAGGTCGACGAGAGCTGGGCCAAGGAACACCACGAGTACTGGTACGACGATGTCAAGGCCGGCCGCATCCCGGCGCAGCGCAGCGCCGCGGCATCCACCGCCGTCCCCTTGCAGGCCGGTGGGCCGCGCGCCTCCTGACCGCTTTTTCGGAGCAAGCCATGTTTGCGAGCAAAGTTCTGATCCCCCTGTGCCTGGCCCTGTGCAGCGGTCTGGTGCTGGCCAAGCTGCCGGCGCCCAGTGATGAGGCCAAGGCCAAGGCCGCCGAGGCGGCAGCCAAGACGGCCTGGAGCAACAAGGTGGCCGATTTCCAGCTGTGCAAGTCGCAGGACAAGGTGGCCGGCGCCTACGCCGCCCAGCAGAAGAAGGCGGCGGCACCGGCGGCCAAGCCGGCCAGCGGTGTGCCGGCCTGTGCCGATCCCGGCCCCTTTGCCTATGTTCCGCCGGCACCGGCCAGCGCGCCTGCTGCGGCGGCGGCGCCGGCCGCCGCTGTGCCGCCTCCGGCCAAGAAGACTTGAGAAGCCGCATCCCGAGGCGGGTGGCCCCGCTGCTGTCATGATGGGCGCCATGATTCCGATTCCGTCGCGCCTGCCCAGGCTGACCCAGGCCCTGGCGCCGCTGACCCACGATATTGAGGTGCTGGACGAATTCGGCCTGCGCCGCCGCATGAGCATTCCGGCTGAGCGGCCGCTGACCGTGTTTGTCGACAAGCGTGAGCTGGTCACCCTGATGACCCTGGGCCTGGCGCCGGAACTGCTGGTGCTGGGCTATCTGCGCAACCAGCGCCTGGTGGCCTCGGTCGATGAGGTCGAGTCCATCACCGTCGATTGGGAGGTCGGCGCCGCGGCCGTGCGCACGCGCTCGGGCATTGCCTCGATCGAGGAAAAAACCGCGCATCGCGTCGTGACCACCGGCTGCGGCCAGGGCACCGTGTTCGGCAGCCTGATGGCCGATGTCGAGAGCGTCAACCTGCCGGCCGCTGCCGAGGCCCGCCTGCGTCAGAGCACGCTGTACGCGATGCTGGACCAGATGCGCCGCCAGGACAGCGTCTACAAGAAAGCCGGCTCGGTCCACGGCTGCGCGCTGTTCCACGGCGCAGAGATGCAGGTGCACTTCGAGGATGTGGGCCGCCACAACGCCATCGATACCATCGCCGGCTGGATGTGGATGAACGGGGTGGCTGGCGCCGACAAGAGCTTCTACACCACCGGCCGGCTGACCAGCGAGATGGTGATGAAGTCGGCGCAGATGGGGGTGCCCATCGTCGTGTCGCGCAATGGCATCACGCAGATGGGCCATGCGCTGGCCATGCAGCTGGGCCTGACCCTGATCGGCCGGGCCAAGCACCGCCACTTCATCTGCTACAGCGGCCTGGCCCGCTTCGACAGCGAGCCGGAGCCGGCCCGGGTGCTGGCGGAAATGCCCGCCTAGCGCTGCTCAGCTCCTGGCGGGGTGCGCCAGGTCACGCAGCAGGGTAGGGCCCGCTGTGCGCTCGATTTCGTGCAGCAGCGGCTTGTTCCAGCCGATGGCGAACATCCACTCGGCCACCACGAACATCGGGCCGACCGCCAGGCCGATGATGTCATCGACAAAGGCCGGCTTGCGTCCTTCGTAGTAGTGGCCGACGAACTGGAACACCCAGCCGACCACGAAGATGCCCACGCCCCAGGACAACCAGGCCGCGGTGCTGCTGGCCGCGGTGAACTGCTGGGCCAGCACCAGCATCAAGGCAGTGCCGGCGCTGACGGCCAGGCCCAACATGAACTGGCCCCGGGTCAGATACCACAGCGCCAGCGGTGCGAACACCAGCCAGGCCGGCGTCAGATGCCAGCCTGCCAGCTCGAAGCCAGGCCTCGAGAGCAGCACGCCGACGGCGAACACAATCATCGGTATGCCGAGGAAGTGGGTGACGATATTGCGGCGGTCGCGGTGGTACTGGGCGTACTGGCTCAGCAATTCGGTGGCTTGGCGCATGCTTGTCTCCTGAAGCGCTGTTTACTGATGCTAGTGCAGCACAAGCGCGCCCGGCTGTCAAAATAGCGACATTGCACTGCCGCGCCACAGTGAAACGCAAGCGCGCGGCTCAACCAGGACCAGCCCATGACCATCAAGAGTGACAAGTGGATACGCCGCATGGCGCAGGAGCACGGCATGATAGAGCCGTTCGAGCCGGGCCAGGTGCGCCAGTCGGCCGATGGCCAGAAGATCGTCAGCTACGGCACCAGCAGCTATGGCTACGACATCCGCTGCGCCCCCGAGTTCAAGGTCTTCACCAATATCTACAGCACCGTGGTGGACCCGAAGAACTTCGACGAGAAGAGCTTTGTCGACATCCATTCCGACGTCTGCATCATCCCGCCCAACAGCTTCGCGCTGGCGCGCACGATGGAGTACTTCCGCATCCCGCGCAATGTGCTGACGATCTGCCTGGGCAAGAGCACCTACGCCCGCTGCGGCATCATCGTCAACGTCACGCCCTTCGAGCCGGAGTGGGAGGGCTATGTGACGCTGGAGTTCAGCAACACCACACCGCTGCCGGCGAAGATCTACGCGGGCGAAGGCTGCGCCCAGGTGCTGTTCTTCGAAAGTGACGAGGTCTGCGAGACCAGCTACAAGGACCGAGGTGGCAAATACCAGGGCCAGGTGGGCGTGACCCTGCCCAAAACCTGAGGGCTGCCTCTGAAGCCAGACGTAAAAAAGGCTCCGTGAGGAGCCTTTTGTTCGAGCGGGCCGAGATTCAGGCTTGCTTGCGGCGGCGGGCCACAAAGCCGATACAGCCCAGGCCGGCCAGCAGCAGGGCATAGGTTTCGGGTTCGGGCACGGCCTGGACGGCATTGGCCTGGATGTTGTACTGGCCATAGACCGTGCCGACATCGGTGACGAATTTGCCGGTGCCTATGGCCGTGCCCTTGAGCACCAGGGTGGCGACGCCGGTAAAGTTCAAAGCCTCGATGCTCAGCAGCTGCTGCGGGGCCGACTCGCCCCAGGTCATGGTGCCGAACGAGCCGGTCAGCTTGAAGGCCTCGGTATCGTTCCAGTCGATCTGCTTCTGGGTGGACGCCGTCAACTCGGCCAGTGCTATGGAGAGAGCCGAGGCGCTGGCGACCGTGAAGGTGTAGGTGTCGACAAAGGAGGTCTTGTCGGTCTTGTACTCGGTCCGGTCCAACTCGCTGATGGTCAGATTGACGGCCTTGTTGACGTTCTGCGCGAAGGCCGGCGTCAGGACGGCGCTCAAGGCGAGGGCGCTGAAAACGGTGGTGTACTTCATGGCGGCTTCTCCAAGCTCAACAGTCATTCAGAGGCAGTGCCTGCCTCTACTTGGCTCCGACTTTAGCGGAATGGTGTCTGCCACGGACCCCCCTCAGTTAGGGGTGCTGCGCCGCACCATCCGACCGGGCTTCACAGCGCCGTCAGCCAATCACAGCGCAGCCGTCCGCTGCGGTGCAGGTGCCACCTCAGCTTGCCGTACAGCGAGGGCAGCAGATAGCCCAGCAGGCACAGCGGCAGGCAGCCGGGGTTGTCAGTCAGCAGCGAGCCGGGCACGCCGACCCAGCCCAGCACCCAGCAGGTGAAGATCACGTCCCAGGTCTGTGACTCCACCGGGTGATTGCGTCGGTGCATCACCAGCCATTGCTTGATCTGGGACAACTGCTGCAGCGTCATGACGGCCTCCTGAAATGCCGGTAGCCCGCAGTCATGATGTCAGCTTCGCGTAAGTGAGGGAATCCCTAGTAGGGATGACGATGGGGCCGCTGTGCGATTGACGTGCGCTTCAGGTGGGCGGACGGTGGCTGCGGCACTAAGCTGCGCGGTCCAGAAGCAAGAACCGTTGGAGACATGATGAACAAGCTCGCTTCCCCCCTGGGCCGTCTGGCCTGTCTGGTCCTGTTGTGTGGCGCCACCCTGGTTTCGGCTTCGCCGCTCGAGCCGTTGCGGGCGGCTGCCCAGCGCGAGAAGCCCCTGCTGCTGGAGACCCTGCGCCAGCTGGTTGGCATTGAATCGGGCAGCCGCGAGGTGCAGGGCCTGGAGCAGGCCGCCAAGCTGATCGCCGATCGCCTGCGCAGCCTGGGCGGCAAGGTCGAGCTGGTGGACACCAACACCGATGTGTACCGCATGGAGGACACGCCGGAGAAGATCGGCAAGGCGGTGCGCGCCACCTTCACCGGCACCGGCACGGCCAGGATCCTGCTGATCGCACACATGGACACCGTCTATCCGGGCGGCATGCTGGCCAGGCAGCCCTTCGAGATCCGCGACGACAAGGCCTATGGCCTGGGCATTGCCGACGACAAGGGCGGTGTGGCCGTGATCCTGCACACGGTGGCGATGCTGAAATCGCTGAACTACGACAAGTTCGGCCAGTTGACGGTGCTGATCAACGGCGATGAGGAAATCAGCTCGCCCGGTTCGCGGGCGCTGATCACCCGCCTGGGCGGCGAGCACGATGTGGTGATGTCCTTCGAGGGCTCCAGCATCCGCAACGACGGCCTGTCGCTGGCCACGGCCGGCATTGCCTCGGTCAATCTGACGGTCAAGGGCCGGGCCTCCCATGCCGGCTCCTCGCCGGAGCTGGGCGTCAATGCGCTGTACGAGCTGTCGCACCAGCTGCTGCAGATGCGCGACCTGTCGGACCCGGCCCACGGCGTCAAGGTCAACTGGACCATGGCCAATGCCGGCATCACGCGCAATATGATTCCGCCCTTTGCCACCGCCGCGGCCGATGTGCGCGTGCTGCGCGTGGCCGACTACGACGGCGTCGAGAAAAAGCTGCGCGAGCGCATCCAGAACAAGCTGCTGCCGGCATCCCAGGTCGAGTTGGTGTTCGAGCGCCGCCGCCCGCCGCTGGAGAGCACGGCCGCCTCCAAGGCTTTTGCCGCCCATGCGCAGACCATTTACAACGAGCTGGGCCTGAAGCTGAACGTGGACGCCACCGCCGGCGGCGGCGGCACCGACGCCGCCTTTGCCTCGCTGGCGACCAAGGCCGCTGTGGTCGAGCGCTTCGGCCTGCAGGGCTTTGGTGCCCACACCACCGATGCCGAGTTCGTGCTGATCGGCTCGATCGAGCCGCGCCTCTATCTGGCCGCGCGTATGGTCATGGAGGCCGCCGAAGGCAAGTGGCGAAAGTGAGAGCGCAAACGATCTGAGCGGGGCTCAGAGCGCCCGGGGCAGCGTCCCAGGCAGCAGAATGTCCCGCCCCACATTCTGGATCTGCGTATGGCCGCAAAAGGCCATGGTTAGGTCCAGCTCCTTGTGGATGATCTCCAGGCAGCGGGTCACGCCCGCCTCGCCCATTGCGCCCAGGCCGTAGAGGAAGCTGCGGCCTATCAAGGTGCCGCGGGCGCCCAGGGCCCAGGCCTTGAGCACGTCCTGGCCCGAGCGTATGCCGCCGTCCATCCAGACCTCGATATCCTTGCCCACGGCCTCGGCAATCGAGGGCAGGGCCTGTATCGATGAGGGCGCACCATCCAGCTGGCGGCCGCCATGGTTGGAGACGATCAGCGCATCGGCCCCGCTGTCGACGGCCAGGCGGGCATCCTCGGCGTCCATGATGCCCTTCAGTATCAGCTTGCCGCCCCAGCGCTTCTTGATCCACTCGACATCGGCCCAGCTCAGACCCGGGTCGAACTGCTCGGCCGTCCAGGCCGACAGCGATGACAGATCGCCGACGCCCTTGGCATGGCCGACGATATTGCCGAAGCTGCGGCGCTTCGTGCCCGCCATGCCCAGGCACCAGCGCGGCTTGGTCATCAGGTTGAGGATGTTGGCCAGTGTCGGTTTGGGCGGCGTGGACAGGCCGTTCTTGATGTCCTTGTGGCGCTGGCCGAGGATTTGCAGGTCCAGGGTCAGCTGCAGGGCCGAGCAGTTGGCGGCCTTGGCCCGGTCGATCAGGCGCTCGATGAAGTCGCGGTCGCGCATCACATAGAGCTGGAACCAGAACGGTGCTTGCGTCGCCTCGGCCACGTCCTCGATCGAGCAGATGCTCATCGTCGACAGCGTGAACGGCACGCCAAAGGCCTTGGCCGCACGGGCGGCGAGGATCTCGCCGTCGGCATGCTGCATGCCGGTCAGCCCGGTCGGGGCGATGGCCACCGGCATGGCCACCGGCTGGCCGACCATGGTGGTGCGCGTGCTGCGGTTCTCCATGTTCACGGCCACACGCTGGCGCAGCTTGATGGCCTGAAAGTCGCTCTCGTTGGCACGGTAGGTGCCCTCGGTCCAGGAGCCGGCGTCGGCATAGTCGTAAAACATGCGCGGCACGCGCTGCTTGGCCAGGACGCGCAGGTCTTCGATGCAGGTGATCACGGGCATGGTCTGTCTCTTCTTCTGATGGCAATCATCGGCATGCTAGGCCACTGCGGCAGCGGCGACCAGAAAGATATTCAGGCGCTGGCTGAAGAATCCTCAGCCAGGCCCGCACAGTGCCGGCCCAGCCACTGCGCGAACTGTTGCGCGCCGGGGCTGGCCTGGTGCGTCAGCAGGTAGTAGGACTTGACGGCAGGCACTTGCAGATCGAACAGCCGCCGCAGCGCGCCGCTGCGCAGATAGGGCGCGGCCAGGCTGGGCCGGCCCAGGGCCACGCCCTGGCCACCGACGGCCGCCTCCAGCGTCAGGCCCAGATCGACGAAGCGGGTGCCCCGGGACGGCTCTTGCCAGTCCAGGCCGGCGGCGCGCAGCCAGGGGGTCCAGGGCTCCAGCGGCGTGCGCAGTAGCGGCGCCAGCGCCAGATCGGCCGGTCGGCGCAGCGCGGGCAGGCGCTGCAGCAGGGCCGGTGCGGCCATAGGCGTGACCCAGTCCTGCATCAAGACCTGGCACGGCTCAGCCAGGGCGGCGGGCTCGCCATTGCGTATCTCCAGGTCGGCGGCCGGGCCGGCCTCGTCGAGATAGGGCGTGCTCAGCAAGAGTTCCAGTTCCAGCTCGGGATGGGCGTCGGTGAAGCCGGGCAGGGCCGGCACCAGGATCTGGCGGGCGAAGGTCGGCGGCGCGGTGATGCGCAGGCGCTGCAGACGCTGGGCGCTGCGGCGGTGCAGCGGCGTGGCGGCCAGCAGGGCCAGGGCGGCGCGCACCTGCTCCAGATACTCCTTGCCGGTGGCCGTCAGCGCCAGCGGCTTGAGGGTGCGATCCAGCAGGGCGGCGCCCAGCAGTTCTTCGAGCGTGCTGATGCGTTTGCTGACGGCGCTGGCGCCGATGTGCAGGGCCTCGGCGGCGCGCTCCAGGCTGCCCAGGCGGGCGGCGGCCTCGAAGGCGCGCAGGCCTTCGATCGACGGGAAGCGGGTGTCTGCAGAGGGCGTGTGGGGCATGTCAGAACAAGGTCAGATTCTGTGGCGATGGCGGCAACTCGGCCACGGGCTTGGCTGCACGCGGCGTGCGCCGGCTGGCCTGCACATCGCCAGGCCGGCACAGGCCGCCGATGCGCACGCCGAGCAGGCGCAGGCGCTGGCTCAGGTCCACCCGCTTCAGGCAGGCGCCGGCGGCGGCGCGTATCGCCTCGGCGTCCTGCACCGGCAGATCCAGGGTCAGATCACGGGTGACGGTGCGAAAGCCCACGAAGCGCAGCTTGATGCCCACGGTGCGGCCCAGATAGCCCTTGCGTTGCAGGTCGCCGGCCAGCTGCACGCACAGCCGGGTGAAGATCGCGCCCAGCTCGGCGCGGTCATGCCTGGCATGCAGGTCGCGCTCGAAGGTGGTCTCGCGGCTGATCGACACCGGCTCGCTGTGCGTCACCACCGGCCGCTCGTCGCGGCCATGCGAGGCCTCGTGCAGCCAGGCGCCGAAGCTGCGGCCGAACTGTTCGATCAGCCAGGCCGGTTCGGCTGCCGCCACCTCGCCGACGGTGCGTATGCCCAGCGTGGCCAGCTTGGCGGCGGCCTTGGGGCCTATGCCATTGATCTTGCGTGTGGCCATCGGCCAGATGCGGGAGGGGATGTCGTCCAGGGTCAGTATCGTCAGCCCATCGGGCTTGTCCAGCTCGGAGGCAATCTTGGACAGCAGCTTGTTGGGTGTGATGCCGATCGAGCAGCTCAGGCCGGTGGCGCGCCGCACATTGTTCTTGATCTCCTGGGCCAGCGCGCGCACGCCGCCCAGCGGGTCGTGGCCGACAGCATCGCGGGCGCCGGGCACGTCGCCGAGGTCGATGTAGATCTCATCGATGCCGCGATCCTCGATCACCGGCGCCAGCTCGGCCACGGCGGCCTTGAAGCGGCGCGAGTGCATGCGGTAGGCGTCGAAGTCCATCGGCAGCAGGATGGCGTCGGGGGCACGCACGGCCGCCTTCATCAAACCCATGCCCGAGTGCACCCCCAGGTCGCGGGCCTCGTAGGTGGCGGTGGTGGTGACGCCGCGGCCGGTGTAGTCGCGCAGCCGGGAATACTCGCGGCTGCCGTCCTCGCGCAGCACCGGTTCATGGCGCCGGCCGCCGCCGATCACCACCGGCTGGCCCTTCAGATCGGGATAGCGCAGCAACTCCACCGACGCGTAGAACGCGTCCATGTCCAGGTGCGCGATCAGGCGTCCTGGAGTTGGGGGTGGAGAGCTCAGCGTTGCTGCCATGCTGCATTGTGGAGGCTGTGGCGCCGGCTTTGCCTACACTCGCGGCTGTCCCTCTTTTGCGCTCCCATCGATGCGTCGTGCTGCTGCTTCAATCTTGCTGATGGTCCTGACGGTCCTGCTGGGCCCCGCCGCCCAGGCACAGGAGCCCGCCAGCCCCTGCGTGCTGGTGTTCGGCCACGGCCGCAACTTCGAGCCCGACGAGCCGCAGCGCAATCAGCTGTGGGACGGTTTCAATATGAGCTTCAACCAGCAGGTCACGCAGGTGCTGCAGGCCAGCGGCCGCCAGGCCGTGCCGCTGGTGCTGCCGGTGGCCGCCACCGACATCCCGCGCAACCAGCGCCTGCTGCTGGCCCAGGCGGTGTCCAGCGGCTGCAACCAGATCCTCGAGACTGCGGTCTTCTCCGATCCCGAGGCCTTGATGCTGGTGGCGCGTCTGCGCATCTACCCGCTGCTCGGCAGCAAGGGCCCACGACTGGAAGGCTCGCTGCCGACGATAGGAATGTCCCACTACACCAACCAGCGCGACTACGCGCTGACGCCCCGGGTGCTGGGCCGCTTCCAGCCCGGGCCGCTGGGACAGCTGATGGCGCAGGAGGCGCTGGAGCATCTGGGGCCCTGATAGGGCGGCTCGTGCCGGCGCTGGCCGGCTTCGTCGCATCGGCCCCCGGTGTGCAGGCCGTGATGCGATGCTCGCGGCCTCACCACATCGAGGAGCCCGACGATGAAGCCAGCCCACTTTGCCGCGGCAGCCGCGGCGCTGATCGTGATGATGGGCTTGCCGGCATGGGCCCAGCCAGCGGCCGCGCCGCCGGCGCTGGACCGCGATCCGCTGACCCGCCAGGTCGCCGAGGCCGAGCGCGCCTTCGCCAAGACCATGGCCCAGCGCGATCATGCTGCCTTCGCGCAGTTCGTGTCCGAGGACGCGGTGTTCTTCGGCCGCAAGGTCTCGCACGGCCGGGCCGAGGTGGCGCGGGCCTGGAAGCCGCTGTTCGACGGGGCTCAAGCGCCGTTTTCCTGGGCGCCGGACCAGGTCGAGGTGACGGCCGGCGGTACGCTGGCGCACAGCAGCGGCCCGGTCTACTCGCCCGAGGGCAAGCTGGTCTCGCGCTTCAACTCCGTCTGGCGGCTGGAGGCGCCCGGCGTCTGGCGGGTGGTGTTCGATCGCGGTGAAGAGCTGCCCTGCGATTGCGCGGCCAAGCCCTGAGGGTCGAACCGGTGATCAGGGGTTCAGCCGCGCCCGGTGCCTGGCGATCTGAGCCCGCACCTGGGCCGGTGCCGTGCCGCCGAGGATGTTGCGGGCATTCAGCGAGCCGCGCAGCGACAGCACCTCGAACACATCGGCCTCGACGGCCGGGTTGAAGGCCTGCAGCTCGGGCAGGGAAAGCTGCGACAGGTCCACGCCCTTGGCAATCGCCGTCTTCACCGCGTGGGCCACCACCTCATGGGCATCGCGGAAGGGCAGGCCCTTCTTGGTCAGGTAGTCGGCCAGGTCGGTGGCGGTGGCATAGCCCTTCAGCGCCGCCCGCTCCATCGCCTCGGGCTTGACGGTGATGCCGCCGGCCAGCTCGGCAAAGATGCGCAGCGTGTCCTTCAAGGTGTCCACCGTGTCGAACAGCGGCTCCTTGTCTTCCTGGTTGTCCTTGTTGTAGGCCAGGGGCTGGCCCTTCATCAGGGTGATCAGGCCCATCAGATGGCCGACCACGCGGCCGGTCTTGCCGCGGGCCAGCTCGGGCACGTCGGGGTTCTTCTTCTGCGGCATGATCGATGAGCCGGTGCAGAAGCGGTCCGCCAGGTCGATGAAGCCAAAGCTCTGGCTCATCCACAGGATCAGCTCCTCGCTGAGGCGCGAGATATGGATCATCACCAGGCTGGCGGCGGCGCTGAATTCGATCGCGAAATCGCGGTCGCTGACGGCGTCCAGGCTGTTCTGGCAGACGCCGTCCATGGCCAGGGTGCGGGCCACGCGCTCGCGGTCCAGCGGATAGCTGGTGCCGGCCAGGGCGGCGGCGCCCAGCGGCAGGCGGTTGACCCGCTTGCGCACATCGGCCAGGCGCTCGGCGTCACGGCTGAACATCTCGACATAGGCCAGCAGATGGTGGCCGAAGCTGACCGGCTGGGCGACCTGCAAATGGGTGAAGCCGGGCAGTATGACCTCGGCGTTCTTCTCGGCCACGTCCACCAGGGCGAGCTGCAAGGCCTGCAGCAGGCCCTGGATGGCGTCGATCTCGTCGCGCAGCCACAGCCGCACATCGGTGGCGACCTGATCGTTGCGCGAGCGGCCGGTGTGCAGGCGCTTGCCGGCGTCGCCGACCAGCTGGGTCAGCCGCGCCTCGATGTTCAGGTGCACGTCCTCCAGGTCCAGCTTCCATTCGAAACGGCCGGCTTCGATGTCTTCACGGATCTGCGCCATGCCGCGCTCGATGGAGGCCAGGTCCTCGGCGCTGAGGATGCCCTGGGCGGCCAGCATCTCGGCGTGGGCCAGGCTGCCGCTGATGTCGGCGCGCCACAGGCGCTGGTCGAAGAAGACGCTGGCGGTGTAGCGCTTGACCAGATCGCTCATCGGCTCCGAGAACAGTGCGGACCAGGCTTGGGATTTCTTGTCGAGTTGGTTGTCGGACATGGCGGTTCGGGTGTGGCAAGGCCGGGCAGGCGCTTGGCAAGGCAGCGGGGAGTGCCGCCATTCTATCGACCGCCATCTGCGGGGCCCTGTCACACCAGCCTTGCAAGGCTGGGGCATGATGGCGGCCGTCTCCCGCCTTCCCTCACTCCACCGCCGATGCAGACCAAGCCTTTTTACCCTTTGCAAGTGGTGGCTGCCAGCACCAATCGCTGGGACTGGGCCCTGCTGCCCCTGGTCCTGGTGCTGCTGGGCCTGCTGGCCTTCGGCGCCTCGCAGATGGCCCAGCCCTATGAGGTGGGCGAGCCGATTGCGCTGACGCTCGATCCCCGCTATCTGCCCTACTACCTGCTGCGCACCACGCTGCGCATGGCGCTGGCGATGATGGCCTCGCTGGTGTTTGCCTGCGCCTTTGCCGCGCTGGCGGCCAAGTACCGCGCTGCAGAGCGGGTCCTGGTGCCGCTGCTGGACATCCTGCAGTCCATCCCCATCCTGGGCTTTCTGTCCATCACCGTGGCCGGCTTCATTGCGCTGTTTCCGGGCAGCCTGCTGGGCGTGGAGTGCGCGGCCATCTTTGCCATCTTCACCTCGCAGGCCTGGAATATGGCTTTCAGCCTCTACCAGTCGATGCGCACCGTGCCGGCCGAGTTGAGCGAGGCCGCCCAGGTGTTCCAGCTCTCGGGCTGGCAGCGCTTCTGGCGCCTGGAGCTGCCCTTTGCCATGCCCAGCCTGCTGTGGAACATGATGATGAGCATGTCCGGTGGCTGGTTCTTCGTCGTCGCCTCCGAGGCCATTTCGGTCAGCAACCAGGACATCAAGCTGCCGGGCATCGGTTCCTACATCGCGATGGCCATCGAGGCCCGCGACCTGCACGCGGTCGGCTGGGCCATCGGCGGCATGCTGGTGGGCATTCTGCTGTACGACCAGCTGTTCTTCCGCCCGCTGCTGGCCTGGGCCGACAAGTTCCGCTTCGAGGACAGCGCCGGCGACACCGCACAAAGCTCCTGGCTGCTGACCTGGCTGCGCCGCACCGAGCGCGTCCAGCGCCTGGTCCTGCTGCCCGCCCGGGCCCTGCAGGCCAGCTTCGGCCTGTTCCGGCGCCGTTTCGACGGCACCTCGGTGCGTGCACGGCCGGCGCCGGCCAAGCCTCTGTGGAGCCGCGTCTGGGACGCGGTGCTGGCGGCGGCTGTGATGTTTGCCGTCTGGCGCCTGCTGATCTTTGTGCATGCCGAGGTCGGCTGGCGCGAGGTGGGCCATGTGTTCCTGCTCGGCCTCTACACCCTGGCGCGGGTGCTGGTGCTGATTGCGCTGGCCTCGCTGGTCTGGGTGCCGGTGGGGGTCTGGATAGGCCTCAATCCGCGCTGGTCGGGGCGGCTGCAGGCGCTGGCGCAGTTTCTGGCCGCCTTTCCGGCCAATCTGATGTTCCCGGTGGCGGTGTTCGGCATCGTGCACTGGAAGCTCGACCCGGACATCTGGCTGTCGCCGCTGATGGTGCTGGGTACGCAGTGGTATCTGCTGTTCAACGTCATCGCCGGCGCTTCGACCATTCCGACCGAGCTGCGCCTGGCGGCACAGAACCTCGGGCTCAAGGGCTGGCTGAAGTGGCGCCGCTACCTGCTGCCGGCGGTGTTTCCGAGTTTCGTGACCGGAGCGATCACGGCCAGCGGCGGCTCCTGGAACGCCAGCATCGTGGCCGAGTACGTGAGCTGGGGCAACACCAGTCTGCAGGCCCAGGGCCTGGGCAGCTACATCGCCCGCATGACGGCCAGCGGCGACTTCCCGCGCATCGCCCTGGGCATAGGCGTGATGTGCGTGTTCGTGATGGGCATGAATCACTTTGTCTGGCGCAAGCTGTATGCGATGGCCGAGAACAGGGTTCCGAATTAGGACAGATGATGACGACTCCGTTGGTAGAACTCAGAGGCGTGCACAAGTCGTTCCGCTCGGCGGACGGCAGCGCGCGCACGGTGCTGGATCGGGTGGATTTCAGTCTCCGCGAGGGCGAGATCGTGGCCCTGCTGGGACAGTCGGGCTCGGGCAAATCGACACTGCTGCGCATCATGGCCGGGCTGATCGGCGTGGATGCCGGCGATGTGCTGTACCGCGGCCGGCCGTTGTTCGGACCGGCCCAGGGCATCAGCATGGTGTTCCAGTCCTTTGCCCTGTTTCCGTGGCTGACGGTGCAGCAGAACGTCGAGCTCGGCCTGGAGGCACGCGGCGTGCCCGCCGACGAGCGCAGCCGGCGTGCCGACGCGGCGATTGCGCTGATCGGCCTGTCGGGCTTCGAAGGGGCCCTGCCGCGCGAACTGTCGGGCGGCATGCGCCAGCGGGTGGGCATTGCGCGGGCGCTGGTCACCGAGCCCGAGATCCTGTTGATGGATGAGGCTTTCTCGGCGCTGGACGTGCTGACCGGCGAGCGCCTGCGCAACGACATCCTGGCGCTGTGGGGCGGGGGGCAGATGCCCACCAAGGCGATCCTGGTGGTGTCGCACAACATCGAGGAAGCGGTGCTGATGGCCGACCGCGTGCTGGTGTTCGCCAGCGACCCGGGGCGGGTGCGCGCCGAGCTGCCCATCACGCTGCCGCGGCCGCGCGACGCCGACAGCCTCGAGGTGCGGGCGCTGATCGACGAGGTCTACGCGCTGATGACGGCCAGCGCCGAACCGCCGAGCACGGGCGCCGCACATCCGGCCCATGCGCATCTGACCGACCGGCTGCCCAGCGCCGATGTGGGCCGCATGGAAGGCCTGCTGACCCTGCTGCTCGAAGCGCCTTTCAACGGCTCGGCCGACCTGCCCCAGCTGGCCGAGGAAGCCGAGCTCAGCGACGAGGACCTGCTGCCGCTGGCCGATGCACTGAACCGGCTGGGCCTGGCCCAGCTCAGCCATGGCGACCTGATCATCAGCTCTCTGGGCCGCCGCTATGTGGGCGACGACAAGAACCTGCGCCAGCAGCTGTTCGGCCAGCAGTTGCTGGCCCATGTGCCGCTGGTGGCCTATATCCGCCACAGCCTGGAGCAGGAGCCCAGCGGGGAGCTCAAGCAGGAGCCCTTCCTGCGCCTGCTGCACGACAGCATGTCGCCCGACGAGGCGCAGCGGGTGCTGCGCGTGGCCATCGAATGGGCGCGCTATGGCGAGGTGTTCGAGTACGACTTCCATACCGGCCTGCTGGAGCTGCCGGACGGCGATATGGACGAGCCCTGATCGGCATGCCGTGCTTGCCCTAACATCGGCCCATGCCCGATAGCCGTCCTCCGCCCGATACCGAGCCGCAGGGCCTGCCGCCGCTGTTCGACCCCAAGCGGGTCTTCGACGTCTGCCATGTCGGCGTGGTTCTGCGCTCGCTGCTCGCCACCCAGGCGGCGCTGGCGCTGGGCATGGGGCTGGCGGCGGCCAATCCGGGCCAATGGGCACTGCTGACGGCCAGCGGCACGGTGGTCTCGCTGACCGCCCTGCTGCTGTGGCTGATCAGCGTCTGCGCGCTGCAGCGTCTGCTGGCCCGCCTGGGCCGGGCCTGGCAATGGCTGGCGCTGATGGGCCTGGGGGCGCTGAGCGCGGCCTCTGGCTGGCAGCTGCTGATGCTGGTCAGCCCCGAGTCCGACAATCTGTTCCGCCGGAGCATGGTCATGCTGACCGGCGCGGCCATGGCCGCCAGCCTGTTCTACTGGCTGCGCCAGCGCGAACGGATGCAGCGACCGGCCCATGCCACGGCCCGGCTGGTCGAGCTGCAGTCGCGCATACGCCCGCACTTCCTGTTCAACACGCTGAACACCGCGATCGCCCTGGTGCGTGTCGATCCGCACCGCGCCGAGGAGGTGCTGGAGGATCTGGCCGAGGTCTTCCGCGTCGCCCTGATGGAGGGCGGCGAGGCGGTCTCGCTGGAGCAGGAGATCGAGCTGGCGCGGCGCTATCTGGCGATCGAGCAGATACGCTTCGGCGAGCGCCTGCGCGTGCGCTGGGAGCTTGACCCCGCCGCCAACCAGGCCCGCGTGCCGCCGCTGCTGCTGCAGCCCCTGGTCGAGAACGCGGTGCGCCATGGCGTCGAGCCCAACGAGGGCGGCGGCGATGTGCTGGTGCGCACCACCTTGCGCGGCGGCGAGGTCGACCTGAGCATTGTCAACACGGTGTCAGGCCTTGCCTCCACGCCCGGCCACGGCATGGCCCTGCGCAATGTGCGCGAACGGCTGCGCCTGATGCATGATGTGACCGCGCGTTTCGAGGCCCGCCGCGAGGGCGACGAATTCCGCGTGCACCTGGTCATTCCCCGCTGAACTTCCTGCCTGAAAGACATGGCCCAAACACCGTTGCGCGTGCTGATTGTTGACGACGAGCCGATGGCACGGCTGCGCCTGCGCGGCCTGCTGGAAGACTGCAAGGAGCCGATCTGCGAGGTGGTGGCCGAGGCCGGCTCGGCCTCGCAGGCCCAGCACTGGCTCAGCACCCATGCCTGCGACCTGGTGCTGCTGGATGTGCAGATGCCCGGCCCCGACGGCATGGCCCTGGCCGATGCGATGCGCCAGCGCCCGAATGCGCCGGCGGTGGTCTTCGTCACCGCCCATGCCGAACATGCCTTGCGGGCCTTCGAGCTCGACGCGATCGACTACCTGACCAAGCCGGTGCGCCGCGAGCGCCTGGCCGCCGCCCTGGCCCGCGTGGCCCAGCGCCAGGCCGAACGGGCCGCCGCCGAGTCACAGCGCCAGACCCCGGCCGAGGCCGCCGAGGCCGGCGTGATCGTCATCAACGACCGCGGCCGCCTGGTGCGCGTGCCGGTCGGTGAGGTGCTGTACTTCAAGGCCGAACTCAAATACCTGACCCTGCGCACGGCCACACAGAGCTTTGTCATGGATGGCGCGCTGTCCGACCTGGAGCAGCGCCTGGGCGAACGCTTCCTGCGCGTGCACCGCAACGCACTGGTCGCCAAATGGGCGGTGCGCGAGCTGGAGCGCCACGCGCCCACCGAGGCCAGCGACGTCGATCCCGGCGAGGGGGCCGAGGGCTGGGCGGTGCGCATCGTCGGCATCGATGAATGGCTGGCGGTGTCGCGCCGCCAGGTGGCCGCCGTGCGGCAGGCGCTGGTGGACCAGGGCGGATGAGGCGTGGCCTCGGCGACCTGGGGCCCGGCCCGTGAAGTCAATCAAGCCAGGGCCAGGCCTCGGGTGGCCAGCGTGGCCGAGGGGAGCTCGCCGAACTGGCGCCGGTAGTCGGCGGCAAACTCGCCCTGGCGCCAGAAGCCCCAGCGGGCGGCGATGTCCTGCACGCCCGGGCCGCCTGTGCTGGCCCGCTTGAGTTCGCGCCGCACGCCGTTCAGGCGGGCCGCGCGCAGGTATTTGGCCGGGCTCATGCCCAGCACGCCCTGGAAGCAGTACTCCAGCTTGCGCTGGCTGGCGCCCACGCGGCGGCACAATTCCAGCATGGTCATGGCGCCGTCCTGCTGCGACAGCACCAGCTCGCAGGCGTTCTCCACCAGCTTTTTGCGCGAGGCCACGCTGCCCAGGTAGTCAACGCTCACCCGTTCGGGAATCGCCTCTATCCAGGTGATCAGGATCTCGTCGCGCAGCTGCAGCATGGCGGCCTCGTCATCCAGCAGGGCGGGGTTGGCGGCGATGGCGGCCATGGCCTTCAGATGCATGTCGCGCACCTCGTCGGCCATCGCCGGCCGGGCCTGCACCACCACCTGCAACTCCAGCCAGCGGGTCAGCGGCTTCTGATACATCTGCAGCCACAGTTCGCCGAGCAGCTCGGCATCGACCACCATGCCGACCAGGCCGAAGCGGGCCGGGCTGCAGATGTCGAGGTCTTCGCTGCGGCCAATCATCAGCGAGTCGAGGTCCAGCGCCTGGCCATTGAAGAAGGTGGCGCCGTTCAGCTCGGTGTGCATGGCAAAGCCGTAGTGCCCGGTGCCGATCTGGCCACGCTGGCGTGTGCCGCAATTGGCCTGCTCGTGCACCAGGCGCAGGCCCGGCAGCTGCACCAGCTCGATGCTGCCCCGGAACGGCCCGCGCGACAGCTGGTCGTATTTCAGCTGCCACTCAGGCTGTGCGGCCGCATGTTGATCGACATCGAAGGACTGCGCGGCATAGCGCCACGACTCGCCGGTCGGCAGGGGCAAGGGGGCGAGAGCGCTGGGGTGGCTTGACATGGGTCATGCAATCTACGGGCAGGGGTGGGCGACCGTCAATGGGTGGCGGGACTAGGGTAAGCCCGGACCCCATTTCTGCGGCAACGCGATCACGCCTTAAGCGCCTCTGCCCGTACCTTCTAGCCCATCGCATGCACCCCCGGGTGCAGACCTTGTGAACACGGGACCAGGAGTTGAGCATGGGCAAGAAACAATCGGCGGCACGATGGCTGGCATTGGGCCTGGTGGCCTCGGCGGCCACCATGCTGTGCTCGGCCGCACCGCGCGATGCGGCGCGCTTGGGAACAGAGCTGAGCGCGGTGGGCGCGGAGCCCGGCGCGAACAAGGACGGCAGCATCCCCGCCTTCGCCGGCGGCGAGCCGCCCGCGCCGGGCTGGGCCTGGGGCAAGAAGCGCGGCGACTACTGGAAGCACAGGGCCGAGAAACCGCTGTTCAGCATTGACGCGGCCAATGTCGACAAATACGCCGACAGGCTCTCGCCCGGCCAGGTGGCCATGGTCAAGCAGACCAAGGGCTACAAGATGGATGTGTACCCGACGCACCGCAGCTGCGCCGTGCCCGACTTCGTGGCCGAGAACACGCGCAAGAACGTGGGCACGGCCAAGCTCAATGCCAATGGCTGGAGCCTGGCCGAGGCGGTGCTGCCGGGCATCCCCTTCCCGATGCCGGACAACGGCGCCGAGGTGATGTGGAACAGCAAGATGCGCTACCGCGGCCTGGCGGTGGACTACAAGTACACCATCACCGCCGCCTCGCCGCGCAAGGGCAGCGACGAGTGGATCAAGGCCGGCTCGGAGCAGACCAATTTCTACCCCTGGGGCGCCAAGGGCTCGCAGCTGTTCAGCAAGATGGCGCCGATCGAGAACTTCGTCTACTTCGGCTATTCCACGCCGGCCGCGCTGGCCGGCCAGGCGCTGGCCATCACCATCTACACCGAGCAGCCGACCGAAACCTTCCTCTACTTCCCCGGCCAGCGCCGCGTGCGCCGCATGCCCAGCTATGCCTACGACGCGCCGCAGATCGGCTTCGAGAACCAGTACACCCTGGATGAGCCCTTCGTGTTCAACGGCGCGATGGACCGCTTCGACTGGAAGCTGGTGGGCAAGAAGGAGCTCTATGTGCCCTACAACAGCTTCGGTGCCTATGACTTCAGCGCCAAGTTCGAGGACGTGGCGCAGAAGGACTTCATCGCCGCCACGCACCGGCGCTACGAACTGCACCGCGTCTGGGTGGTGGAGGCCACGGTGAAGCCCGGCGTGCGCCACCTGGCGCCCAAGCGCACCTTCTACGTCGACGAAGACAGCTGGAACCCGCTGCTGGCCGACGACTACGACGGCCAGGGCAAGCTGTGGAAACTGCGCGAGGGCTTCTCCATTCCCGTGTTCGAGACCGGCGCCTGCGATGTGTCCGCCTTCGTGCAATACAACCTGATCGAGGGCCGCTATGTGGTGGATGAGCACGCCATAGGCACCGGCTCCGACGTGCGCTGGCTCACCGAGGCCGGCGGCAACCCGCGGCTCAAGCCGGGCTTCTACACCTCGGAAAACCTGCGCGCCATCAGCGACCGCTGATCGCCTGATCCGCCGACTTGCCGCACGTCCCCCGCAAAGGGGCGGGGCAGCGCACGCCATCCCACCAAGGAGCCTCCATGACCCCATTTCGCCTTGCCTTCATTGCCGCCGCGGCACTGGGCGCCTGCCATGGCGCGGCGCTGGCCGTGACCTTCAAGACCGAGGACGTTTCCGGCAACTTCGACTCGACGATCTCGCTGGGCACCGGCATCCGTGCCAAGGGCGCCGCCTGCGGCCTGGTGCTGGCCGGCGCCACCGGCGATGGCGCCCCGGCCGGGTGCCTGGCGCCGCCGTCGGCGCTGGGCGACCAGGGCGACCTGAACTATGCCAAGGGCGACCGCTTCACGACCTATCTGAAGGGCAGCCATGAGCTGCTGCTGAAGCTGCCCAACGACTTCACCGCCCTGGGCCGGGTGAACTGGGTGCGCGACTTCTCGTCCACGCAGACCAGTGGCTACTTGAGCGCTGCCAACCCCGGTGCGCCGGCGGTAGTGGACGGACTGTCCGATGCCGCGCGCAAGGACCTGCGCTTCAAGGCCCGCCTGCTGGACCTGTGGGTCAGCAAGAGCTTCGCCCTGGGCGAGGAGCAGGCGCGGCTGCGTGTGGGCAACCAGGTGGTCAGCTGGGGCGAAAGCCTGTTCCTGCCGGGTGGCATCAACAGCACCAATGCGGTGGATGTGATGCGCCTGTCGCAGCCCGGCACGCAGCTGAAGGAGGCGGTGCTGCCGGCGCCCATGGCCAGCTTTGCCACCGGCCTGGGACATGGGCTGAACTTCGAAGCCTATGTGCAGGCGGGCTGGAATGCCAGCTACTTTCCGCCCACCGGCAGCTACTGGTCCAACGTCAACGGCCTGGGCAAGGGCGACAGCGCCTATGGCCTGACCACGGTGAAGGCGCGCAACAGCGGCCAGTGGGGCGCCTCGCTGCGCTACCAGCCCGAGGGCACCCAGCTGAACCTGGGCCTGTATGCGATGAACTATCACGACAAGGCGCCCAACTTCAGCACCAATATCAAGGGCAGCGGCGTGGTCGGCTGGACCTATGCCGAAGACCGCAAGCTGCTCGGCATCAGCGCCAACTTCCCCGTGGGCGACTGGGCGCTGGGCACCGAGCTGTCCTATCGACCGAAAGACGCCGTGGCGCTGAACTCCAATGCCAGTGGCTGCTCGTCGCAGAACGGCAACTGCTGGGTCGACGAGAAACGCGTGCAGTGGCATATGACGGCGCTGTTCAGCGCCGCGCCCAACAATGCCAAGGCGCTGCTGGACTTGCTGCATGCCGACACCGCCACCCTGCTGGCCGAAACGGTGGTGATCTCCTACCCGAAGCTCAAGGCTATGTACGGCCCGGACCCGATCGCCGCTGGCGGCTGGGGCTGGGGCCAGGAAACCGACGCCGCGGGCACACCGGTAGCCACCGGCACCAAGACCTCGGCCGGCATCAACTTCGACTTCAGCTGGGTCTACGACGGCACGCTCATCAGCGGGTGGCAGGTGGTGCCCGAGGTCTATTACTTCCAGGCGCTCGCTGGCCGCACACCCAATGTGGCGGGCAATTTCATGAAGGGGGCCAAGTCGGCCAACTTCACGGTCAGCTTCATCCAGAACCCGGCCCACTGGCAGGTGGCCGTGAACTACGCCATCTTCCGCGGCGGCAAGTCCGTGTTCGACCAGACCTACCGCGACCGCGATTTCTTCGGCATCAACGTCTCACGCAATTTCTGAACACCGTCTGAATCGCTGCCCCGCATGAATGCTGTTGTTTCCTCTTCTCCCGGCGCGCTGCTGCGCACCATCCAGCGCCTGGAGGCCCTGCTGTTCCGCCGCCGCGCGCCGGTGCTGGCTGTGCTGCTGGCCTTCACCGCGCTGATGGCCTGGTTCGGCCTGCAGCTGCACATGGACGCCGGCTTCGAGAAGCAGCTGCCGGTGGGCCACGAGTATGTGCAGACCTTCCAGACCTACCGCGCCGATGTGCTGGGCGCCAACCGCCTGAACATCGTGCTGCATGCGCGCCGCGGCAGCATCTGGACGCCGGCCTCGCTGACGCGCCTGTACGAGCTGACGCAGGCGGTCATCTACCTGCCCAGCGTCGAGCGCCTGGGCGTGCAGTCGCTGTGGACGCCCAACAGCTTCGTCAACGAGATCACCGAGGAAGGCTTTCGCGCCGACCCGCTGATAGACGGCACCATCACCCCCGCGCAGCTAGATGCAACCACCATCGCCGGCATCCGCCAGTCCACCGCCCAGGGCGGTTTCGTCGGCACCCTGGTCTCGCGCGACGAGAGCAGCGCGATGGTCACGGCCGAGCTGCTCGAGTTCGACAAGGACGGCAACAAGCTCGACTACATCGCCTACAACCAGGTGCTCGAAGCCCAGCTGCGCGCCAAGTTCGAGGACACCGACTTCGAAGTGCAGATCATCGGTTTCGCCAAGCAGATCGGCGACATTGCCGAGGGCGCTTCCTCGGTGCTGGCCTTCTGCGCCATCGCCCTGCTGCTGACGGCGCTGGCGGTGTACTGGTACTGCCGCTCGCTGCGCTTCACGCTGCTGCCGATTGCCTGCTCGCTGACCTCGCTGGTGTGGCAGTTCGGCACGCTCAAGCTGCTGGGCTTCGGGCTCGATCCGCTGGCCGTGCTGGTGCCCTTTCTGGTGTTCGCCATCGGCGTGTCGCACGGCGTGCAGCAGATCAACTTCATCGTGCGGCAGATGGCCCAGGGCCGCTCGACCTTCGACGCCTGTCGCGACAGCTTCACCGGCCTGCTGATCCCCGGCACCCTGGCGCTGGTGACGGCCTTCGTGTCCTTCATCACCCTGCTGCTGATCCCGATTCCGATGGTGCGCGAGCTGGCCATCACCGCCTCGCTGGGCGTGGCCTACAAGATCGTCACCAACCTGGTGATGCTGCCGCTGGCCGCCTCCTACTTCCGCTTCGGCGCCCGCTATGCCGAGGGCGCCGTGCTGCAGCGCGAGCAGCGTGCCCACTGGCTGCGTGCGCTGGCCCGGCTGGCCGAGCCGCGCAAGGCGCTGGTCGTGCTGGGCCTGGCCGCCGTGGTGCTGGTGGCCGCCGCCTGGCAGAGCCGCGACCGCGTCGTGGGCACCCTGCAGCCGGGCGCGCCCGAGCTGCGCGCCAATGCCCGCTTCAACCGCGATGCGGTGGCCATCGCCAGCCAGTTCGACACCGGCCTGGACTGGCTGACGGTGATCTTCGAGGCCCCGGCGGAGAGTTGCGAAGCGGTGGGGCAGGGCGTCTACCAGGACCGTTTCGTCTGGGCGCTGCAGCCGGTGCCAGGTGTGTTGTCGGTGGCCTCGTTCTCAGGCCAGCTGCGCCTGTTCAACGAGGGCTATAACGAAGGCAACCCGAAGATGAACGTGGTGCCGATCGATCCGGCCAACTATGCGGCGCTGGCCATCGAGATCGGCCGCGTTCGCGGCACCATGCGCAAGGACTGCAGCATGACGGCGGTGTACCTCTACCTCACCGACCACAAGGCCGAGACCATCAACCGCGTGATCACCGCGGTGAAAGACTTCCGCGCCACGCAGAAGGAGCCGGGCGTGAACATCCGCCTGGCCTCGGGCAATGCCGGCGTGCTGGCGGCCGTGAACGACGAGCTGGAGCGCAGCGAGCTGCCGATGATGCTCTACGTCTATGCCGCCATCGTGCTGCTGGTGTTCGCCGTCTACCGCGACCTGCGCGCCGTGCTGGCCTGCTGCCTGCCGCTGACCCTGGGCACCTTCATCGGCTACTGGTTCATGAAGGAGCTGCAGATCGGCCTCACCGTGGCCACCTTGCCGGTGATGGTGCTGGCCGTGGGCATAGGCGTGGACTACGCCTTCTACATCTACAACCGCCTGCAGCTGCACCTGGCCCAGGGCAAGCCCATGGGCAAGGCGCTGGAGCAGGCGATCCTCGAGGTGGGCATGGCCACCATCTTCACCGCCATCACGCTGGCCGTGGGCGTGGCCATATGGTCCTTCTCGGCGCTGAAGTTCCAGGCCGACATGGGCAAGCTGCTGGCCTTCATGTTCATGGTCAATATGGTGATGGCCATGACCGTGCTGCCGGCGCTGGCCGTGTGGCTGGACATTCTCTTTCCCCGCCGCCGCCCGGTGCGCGCCGGCGGCCTGCTGCAGCACTGAAATGAAGGTGAGCCCCTCGCCCAGTCTTGCCCCGCTGAACGCGGGCAATCCCGGTCGGTCCCCCGAGGGGACGGCGATGTTCGTGGCATTGAGCCACGAACACATCGCCTCGCGGGCCGGCTTGGGAGCGGCCCGGCGCTCGGCCCGCAAATTCCCCGGTTCATGGGCTGTGAGTGGCTCGCAGCGCAGTGGAAAAACAATGAGTGCCCGATGATGATCACAAGCTTTTTTCGCCGCTGGCTCATGCCTCTGATGCTGCTGGCCGGCCTGTCGGCCCGGGCCGCTGCGCCGACGCCCCTGGCATTGGTGCCGGCCCAGCGCGTCGCCCATGCCGGCCAGGCACTGCTGCTGGCCAGTGCCCGCGCCGGCGATCGCCTGGTGCTGGTGGGCGAGCACGGCGTGGTGATGCTGTCCGACGACGGCGGCCGCAGCTTCCGCCAGGCCGGCACCGTGCCGGTGGACAGCACGCTCACCGGCGTCAGCTTTGCCGATGCGCGCCAGGGCTGGGCCGTGGGCCACTGGGGCGTGATCCTGGCCACCCGCGATGGGGGCGAGACCTGGACCCTGCAGCGCAGCGATGTGAGCACGGACAGGCCGCTGTTCGCCGTGCACTTTCTGGACGCGCAGCGTGGCGTCGCGGTGGGCCTGTGGTCGCTGGTGCTGGTGACCGAAGACGGCGGTGCGCACTGGCAGGCAGTCACGCCACCGGCGCCCGAAGGCGCCACCAAGGCCGACCTGAACCTGCTGGGCCTGTTCGCCGATGCGCGCGGCCGCGTCTATGCCACGGCCGAGAAGGGCATGCTGCTGCGTTCGGACGACGGCGGCCAGCACTGGCGTTATCTCGCCACCGGCTACAAGGGCTCGTTCTGGACCGGTCTGGCCACTGCCGAGGGCAGCCTGCTGGCCGCCGGCCTGCGCGGCTCGCTGTACCGCAGCACCGACGAGGGCCGCAGCTGGGCGCGGCTGGAGACCGGCGCCAAGGCCTCCATCACCGGCATGGCCGCGGTGGGCACGGCCCTGGTGGCGGTGGGCGCCGACGGGCTGGTGCTGCGCAGCGTCGATGGCGGAGCCAGCTTCAGCGCCACACCGCGCGCCGACCGCCTGCCGCTGACCTCGGTGATTGCCAGCCGCGATGGCCGCGCGGTGATGACTTCGCGCCAGGGCATCGTCAGCGATGGTCAGCCATGAGCGCCATGAGCAAGCCGCGCGCCGTGCGTGAAGACCGTCCCGTGGGCCGCAGCAGGCCCGGCCTGGCCCTGCTGGCGCTGGCCGCCGCCCTCGGCCAAGCCCAGGCCCAGGATCAACAAGGCCCGGCCCCCCGCGAGGTGGTGCAGGCCTTCATGGACCTGGCCTTTGTGCAGGGCCGCGCCACCGAGGCCGCGCACCAGTACATCTCGGCGCAGCGCTACCGCCAGCACAACCCGCAGGCGGCGGACGGACGCGCGGCCTTCATCGCCGGCTTCGGCCGCTTCGTCGAGCAGTCGGGATTTCGCTGCGTGGTGCACCGCCTGGTGGCCGAGGGCGAGCTGGTGGTGGCGCACAGCCACTGCAAGCAGCGCCCGGCGGACCCGAAGGAGCGCGGCTCGGCGGTGGTGGACATCTTCCGCGTCGAGAACGGCCTGATCACCGAGCACTGGGACGTGGAGCAGGCCGTGCCGGCCCGCGCCGCCAATCGCAACACCATGTTTTGAACCCTCAAGGCACAAAGACCCCCATGAGCAGCAACAGCAACGAACAACTGAAGCAGGACAATGCCCGCTTCCTCTTCCATCCGATGGCCCACCCCCGGGCCATGCAGCAGGAGCGGCCTGACATCATCGCCCGCGGCGAGGGCTGCTGGGTCTGGGACGTGGACGGCCACAAGATGATCGACGGCGTGGCCGGCCTGTGGAGCAGCAACCTCGGCCATAGCAACCGCGCGGTGCGCGACGCCATCGTCGCCCAGCTCGACGAGCTGCCCTTCTACAACACCTTCCGTGGCACCACGCACCCGCGGGCCATCGAACTGTCGGCCCGCATCGTGCGGCTGATGGAGCCTGACGACGTGGGCGCCGTGCTGTTCGGCAATGGCGGCTCCGACGCGGTGGAGGGGGCGTTGAAGCTGGCGCGCCAGTACTGGAAGGTGCTGGGCCAGCCCGAGCGCACCAAGTTCATCAGCCTCAAGCAGGGCTACCACGGCGTGCACTTCGGCGGCATGTCGGTGAACGGCCTGGGCAATATCCGCCGCGCCTACGAGCCGCTGATGCCCGGCTGCTTCCATGTCGACAGCCCCTGGCTGTACCGCAACCCGCACTCCGACGATCCGCTGGAGCTGGGCCGCCTGTGCGCCGCCCAGCTGGAGCGGGAGATCCTGTTCCAGGGCGCCGACACGGTGGCCGCCTTCATCGCCGAGCCGGTGCAGGGCTCGGGCGGCGTGATCGTGCCGCCGCCCAATTACTGGCCGCTGGTGCGCGAGGTCTGCGACCGCCACAAGGTGCTCCTGATCGCCGACGAGGTGGTGACCGGCTTCGGTCGCACCGGTGCGATGTTCGGCACGCGGCTGTGGGGCGTGAAGGCCGATATCTGGTGCCTGGCCAAGGGCATTTCCTCGGGCTATGTGCCGCTGGGCGCCACGGCGCTGTCCAACAAGGTGGCCGGTGCCTTCCTGGCCGATGCCGGCAGCCTGGGCACGGTGGCCCATGGCTACACCTACAGCGGCCACCCGGTGGCGGCAGCAGCTGCCCTGGCCACGCTGGACCAGCTGGAGGCGCTGGACGTGCCGGGCAACGCCGCCCGCGTGGGCGCGCACTTCCAGGCCCGGCTGGCACCCTTCACCGAGCGCTACAGCTTTGTCGGCGATGTGCGGGGCCAGGGCTTGATGGCCGGCATCGAGATGGTGTCGAACAAGGCCACGCGCCAGGCCATGCCGCGCGGCAGCGACGTGCCGCAGCGCGTGGCGCGCGAAGCCTACCGGCGCGGCGCCATGGTGCGCATCTCCGGGCCGAACATGATTTTGTCGCCGCCACTGATCATCACCGCCGAGGAGGTGGACCATCTGGTGGATATTCTGGAAGCCTCCTTCGCCGCAGTGGATGCCAGCCTGTGAGCCGCCCCCCGTTTTCATTGAGGCGCTAGCCATGACACTTGAAGAACAGACCAACGCCCACCTGGCCAAGGGTGTGGTGGGTTTCCCCACGGCGCTGGCCACCTCGGTGGGCGTGGTGATGGCCAGCCCGGTGATACTGACGGCCACCACGGGCTTCTCCATCGGCGGCAGCAGCTTCGTGGTGGCGATGGTCATCGCCTTCGTGCTGATGTTCATGCAGGCCACCACCTTTGCCGAGGCCGCGGCGATGATGCCCACGGCCGGCTCGGTGTACGACTACATCGCCTGTGGCCTGGGCCGGGTGGCGGCCATCACTGGCACGATCTCGGCCTACATGCTGGTGCATGTGTTCGCCGGCACCGCCGAGACCATACTCAGCGGGGTGATGGCCACGGTGAACTTCCCGGCGCTGCACCAGCTGCTGCTGGCGCACGACCTGACCTGGATCGTCGGCGTGGCCATGGTGCTGCTGTTTGCGCTGCTGAACTACTTCGGCATCACCGCCTTCGCGCGGGTGGAGATCGTGCTCACCGCCGGCATGTGGGGGACGCTGATGATCTTCGGCATCAGCGGCCTGCTGATGCCGGCGCAGGTGCCGCTGCAGGGCTGGTTCGGTGCGTCCCAGGTGGGCACCGACCCGTATGCGGTGATGTCGCTGGTGGGCATGGCGATGTTCATGTTCCTGGGCATCGAGTTCGTCACGCCGCTGGCGCCCGAGTTGCGCAACGCGCACCGCAACATTCCGCGCGCGATGATGCTGGGCCTGGTGCTGGTGTGGCTGTGCATGGTGGTGTGGGGCGCGGCGATGGCGCGCCAGGTGGCCAATCTGCCGGTGGACGCCCAGGGCACTGTGCACCTGCTGGAAACGCCCGATGCCATCCCCCGCTTTGCCCTGGCGGTGATGGGGCCCGGCGGCCGTTTCTGGCTGGGCATCGCCTTCCTGCTGGCCGGGGCCGCGACCATCAACACGCTGATGGCGGCCCTGCCGCGCATCCTCTACGGCATGGCGCTGGACGGCGCGCTGCCACGGGCCTTTGCCCGCCTGCACCCGCGCCACCGCAGCCCGGTGGTAGGCATCGCCGTGGCGGCAGCCATTCCTATCGCCCACACCCTGCTGATCAAGGGCGACCTGGACCGCATCATGCCCCTGGTGCTGGCGGCCGTGTGCGCCTGGGGCACGGCCTATCTGCTGGTGAACCTGTCCATCGTCGCGCTGCGGCTGCGCCAGCCCGACCTGCCGCGGGCCTATCGCGCCCCGTTCTTCCCCTTGCCGCAGATCGGCGCCTCGGTGGGCATCTTCGTGGCCATCTGGTACATCACCCCGCCCACGCTGCAGGCGCGCGACGTCTACCTGCCCTTCGGCGCGATGCTGGGCCTGACGGCCGTCTACGCGCTGGTCTGGACCCTGCTGGTCAAGCGCCAGCCCGGGTTCAGCCCGGTGCCGGTGGAGCAGGTGCTGCGCAAGGAGTTCGCCCGGGGCCACCAGGACTGAGGGCCTGCCGGGCATCCGGGCGGGACCGGATAGTCATCAAGGCAGCCAGATCTCGAAGTCCGTCCCGCCGGGCTCGTGCCGGTGCAGCAACACCCGGCCCTCGCGGTCAGGCAGGCGGTGGGCACGGGCCACGGCGGCGCAGAGTTCGAGGCCCAGGCCGGTGGAGGACTGGGCCGAGGGGTCGTTGGCGCCCAGGCCGGGACCATCGTCGTGGACGGTGAAGACCAGAAAGCCATCGCGCGAGGCGGCGTCGAGCACGACCTCGGCGCGGGCGAAGCGCCAGGCGTTGTGCAGGGCGGCTTCCAGGGCCAGGCGGGTCAGCCGGGGGTCGAAGTACCAGAAGGGCGGAGCGCTCTCGCAGGGGCCCAGCTTCAGCGGCGCGCCGTCGGGTCGCGAAGCCACGGTCAGCAGGCTGGCGAGGAAGTCGCGCGGCGACTCGTCGCTGGCATGGGCCACCAGCTGGCCTTCGGGCGAGCCGTAAAGCGTCAGGTAGGCCACCAGGCGCTGACGCAGCTGGGCGCAGTGCTGGTGGGCGCGGTGGGCCTTGAGTCGGTCGGGCTTGGCCTCCAGCAGACTCAGCTCGGCCTCCAGCACGCCCAGCTGGTTCTTCAGATCGTGCACCAGCAGGGCGAGCAGTTCGTGGTTCATGCGCCGGTTTTCTGGCCCGCGACCGGAGTTCCGGCGCGCGCCTGCAACGCGGCCAGGGTGTCGCGGAAGTAGCGCCGCATCTGGGCCACGCGGTCGTTCATCGGCAACAGCTTGTCCAGCCGCGCCAGATAGCCGCGCACCTCGTCCACCTTGACCGGATTGAGCTGCTTGCCCAGTCGCAGCGACATGCAGTTCATCTGCGCCGCCTCGAGCAGCACGGTGGTGTTCTCGGGGTAGGCCTGCAGCTCGGTGTCTATGGCCTCCAGCGCCTCCTTCAGTTCGCCGTTGCGGAACAGCAGCTTGGCCTCGTGCAGCCGGGTCTTGAGCCCGGCCGTGGCTTCGCCCACGACCTGTTCGATCTGATCGCCCTGACCGGCGTCCAGCAGGGCCTTGGTGACGAGCTGCTGGATGCGGGTGTTCTCATGGTCGGCGCTGACGGCCTGCTTCAGCAGCTTGAGCCCGGCCTCGACCTGGCCCGTCATCAGGGCCGCCTTGGCCACGGCGATGGTGGCGAAGTCGGCCTTGCTGTGGCGGGTGGCGGCCAGCGCCTGGGCTGCCTCCTGGGCGGCGCGCTCGGGGTCGCCGCTCAGATTGTGGGCCTGGGCGCGCAGGGCCAGCATGACGGTATCGAACTCGGCGCTGCGGTTGGGCTTGCCGGTGGGCGGGACGTCCAGCGTGGCCAGCGCCTCCTTGGCCTCGCCGAGGTCGAGCTGGGTCTGGGCCAGGGCCAGCTGGTCCTGCGGCTGGGCGGTGATGGAGCCGGCACTGGATTTCAAGGCCTTGGCATAGCTGGCCTTGGCCAGGGCCAGATCGCCGTTGCGGTAGGCGCCCTCGGCCACCAGGCGGTGGCGGCGCGCCGAGGGCACGACGCTGGCCGATTCCTTCAGCACCTCCAGCGCGCCGGCCGGGTCGCCCTGGGCCTCCAGCGATTGGGCCAGCACGTCGTAGGCGGCCAGCACCTTCTGCCCCTCGCGCGACTCGATGATGTCCTGGGCCAGCTGCTTGGCCTGCTCGAACTTGCCTGCAGCCTTGTGCGCGCGGGCCAGGCCGATCTGGGCCCACATCAGGCCGGCGCGCAACTCCAGCGCACTCAGGTAGATGTTGCGGGCCTCGTCCACGCGGCCCAGGTCGAGCTCGATCTGACCCTTGAGCTGCAGCGCGTGCATGTACCAGCGGTCCTTGCGCGCCAGCACGGCGTCACAGGCGGCCGCTGCGGCGGCGAGGTCATGCTTGCTCAGCTGCTGGTTGATGGCCAGCAGGGCCTGGCGCTTTTCCAGCTGGGCCTTGAGCCGCTCCTCGATGTCGCCGGCGGTGATGGGCTTGAGCAGATAGGCGTCGGGCAGGTGCTCGCTGGCGGCGGCGACCGAGTTGTAATTGCCTTCGGCCGTGACCATGAAGAACAGGCAGTCGGCCGGCAGCAGCTGCTGCTCGCGCAGGAACTCGAACAGCTGCTGGCCGTCGGTCTTGTGGTTCAGGTTGTAGTCGCAGAGTATCAGGCTGTAGTGCTTGGAGCGGATCAGGCGCAGCGCATCATCGGCCGAGCCTGTGGCGTCTATTCTGCCAATGCCCAGCATCGCCAGCTGTCCGCGCAGCGTGGTCTGCTGGGTGGCCATGTCATCCACGACCAGGGCCTCGATCTTGGAATACGGTGTCTCTACACGCATGCCCACTCCAAGGCAGGGTTCTGCCAAGCTCAGCTTACAGGCATGGGCGGGCCGGGGCAACTGCCCTTGTTGCGCGGGGGCAGTAGCCGGGCTTCATTGACTGAAGAAGGCGATGCGTTCGGGTGTGGCCGGATGGCTGGACAGCAGGCTGGGCAGGCCGCTGTGCCGCGCCTCCGGGGCCGCGAGACGCTCGAAGAACTCCAGCATCACGCGGGGCGACAGGCCGGCGCGGCGCAGCATCTGGTGGGCATAGCTGTCGGCCTCGCGCTCGAAGTCGCGCGAGTAGGCCTGCTGGGCCAGCAGCGCCGGCAGGCCGGCCAGCAGGGCCGAGAAGTCGCCCACCACCAGGCCAGCCAGGGCGCCGACGAGCCCGGCCTGCAGGGCCATGCGCAGGCCATGGCGGTGCTGCACATGGCCCAGCTCGTGGGCCAGCACGCCTTGCAGCGCATCGGGGCTGTCGTCCAGCAGTTCGACCAGCGCATCGGTCAGCACGATCTCGCCGCCCGGCAGGGCGAAGGCATTGGGCCCCAGCCGCGCGTCGCCGGCGCGGAAGTGGAGGCGGTAGCGCGGCGGCCGCGCCCCGCCCTGACCGGCGGCCACGAACCGGTCGAAGCGCCCGGCTACTTGCTGGCGCTGCGCCTCGCTCAGGGTGCTGGGCTTGAGCCAGTGCTGGTCGAGGTAGTCGAGCGACTGGCTGCCGATCTGCTGCTCGGCGCCCGCCGGCAGGGCCCGCACCATCATCCCGGCGGCCAGCGGTGCGCCCCAGCGCCAGCAGGCGAAGACGAGCGCGGCCAGCAGCAGCAGGGCCAGCACGACGCGGCGCCAGCTTTGCATCCAGCGCACGGCGACCGGATCGCGCAGGCCCGAGCCCTGGGCCCAGGCGTCCCAGGCGGCAGCGTCGGCGCAGCTGAGCAGGCCGCCGTCGGGCAGCTGGGCCTGGCGCTGGCCGTGGCGCTGGCGCTCGGGCCAGCGCACCTTGCCGGCCGGGTACTGGGCTTCGGCGCCGGCGCTGAGGTGCAGATGACCGTCGCTGAGCCAGATCTCGGCCGGGTGGGGCCGGGCGCTGTGGCCGTCGAAATAGTCGAGCTGCAGGCGCGGCTGAGAGGGATTCATAGGCCCATATCGATGCCGAAGAAGTCGCCGGCCGCGTCGCCAGCGGCATCTTGCTGGACGGTGCCGGCCTCGGCCACCCAGCTGTCGATGTCGGCATCGACGGTGACCGTCAGCGCCTGCAGCCGCAGCTGCAGGATGTTGACGGCGGCGAAGGGCCGGTACAGGCCCAGGGTCACCGCAGTGAGCACCCAGTTCTTCAGGTTCAACCAGGCCAGGGTGCGGGCGCTGAGCTGGCTGTCGAACTGCAGCGAGGCGCTGGCCGTCTTGCACCAGACCAGGTTCTGCAGGCGGGCGCTGAAGTAGGACATCAGGGTGACGAAGAACATCAGATAGGCCAGCAGGGCCAGGCCGCCGATGGCGATGAGGGCGCCCGCCTGGCCCAGCAGGCCGGACCTGAGCAGGGGCATCAGCACCGCCGCAACGATGCCGGCCAGGATGACGGGCACCAGTGACAGCAGCAGGCCTTTCAGGCCCAGGCCGTAGAAGCTGGCGGTCGAGGCGCTCAGCCGCGTCTGCTGGTCCGCGAACACATAGCCACCATGCTGGTAGCGCTTGAGCAGGGCCAGTCCCCAGGGCAGCAGGGCACACAGCAGCAACAGGGGGCCGAAGGTGACGAGGGCGTAGAAAGCCGGGTCGTCGGGCTGCTGACGGCCGCGGGGCGCCCACAGGAACTGGCAGACCACCATCGCAATAGCCGGCAGATAGGTGGGCAGCATGCAGCGATAGGCCCCGGCCAGATCACCGCGAAAGCCCAGGCGCAGGCCCCGCCAGCTGGTGTTGGACAGGCGGAACTGCAGGCCGGCCCGCCACAGGGCCGGCCAGGCCGCGCAGAGCAGGCCGAAGGCGATCAGCCCGGCCAGCGGTGACAGCCGGCCGGCCACGGCATAGGCCGTCATCAGCACCGCCAGCAGCGCAAAGCCGCGGAACATGCGCCAGGGTTGGCCGTGAAAGGCCAGGGCCTGGCCATCGATCTGGGTGTTGGCGTAGAAGTAGCGCAGGCGCCTGGCCTTGGCAAAGGGTAGATACAGGCCCAGGGTGACCACGATCAGCAGCAGGTTGACGATCCAGATGCGGAAGTACTCGCTGCCGGAGCCGCTGAACGCGATGTCCAGCCGGCGCTTGAAGCGTGTCGTGGCGAGGTCGGGCAGCACGCTGGGCGCGAACGCAGGCGCCAGGACCGGGCTGAGGCCGGCCGTGAGGGTGGTCATGAACTTCTCCCTGAAGTGTCGGTTTTATCGTTGTGATCGCCGGCAGGATCTGCGCCCTGGCCGGGGACTCGCACGCCAGTGTCACCCAACCATTGCCGAGTGACAAGGTCCCGCGAAAGGGGGAGATCTGCCCCGCTAAAACCGCAACTCTGGAGATCGGTCAGCCCGGTCGCTGGCAGGCGCCCGGTCCTTCGCCAGGCACCAGGCCCTGCGCAGGCAGGCCCTGGTGTCCGGGCTCAGCCAGTGTTGCGCAGCCCCGCCGCCACCCCGTTGATCGAGATGTGGATGCCGCGCTGCACGCGCTCGAGGTCGGTGTCGGCCGGGCCGCGGTTGCGGTAGCGGCGCAGCAGCTCGACCTGCAGATGGTTCAGCGGGTCCAGATAGGGGAAGCGGTGGGCGATCGAACGGGCCAGCGCCGGGTTCGAGGCCAGGCGGTCGCTCTCGCCGGTGATCAGGGTCAGCGCCTGCTGGGTGCGCTGCCATTCGGCCTGTATGGCGGCGAAGATCTTCTTGCCCTGCTTCCTGTCCTCGACCAGCTCGACATAGCGCGCGGCAATCGCCAGATCGCTCTTGGCCAGCACCATGTCCAGGTTGGACAGCAGGGTGCGGAAGAAGGGCCACTGCTTGTACATGCGCTTGAGCAGGGCCAGGCGGGTCTTGTGCTCGGCGCCGTCTTCCTTGCCCAGATAGCTCAGCACGGCCGAGCCGAAGCCGCACCAGCCGGGCAGGGCGACGCGGCACTGGCCCCAGCTGAAACCCCAGGGGATGGCGCGCAGGTCCTCGATCGCGCGGGTGGCCTTGCGCGAGGCCGGGCGCGAGCCGATGTTGAGCTCGGCGATCTCGCGTATCGGCGTGGCAGCGAAGAAGTATTCGGCAAAGCCGGGGGTCTCGTAGACCAGCTTGCGGTAGGCGCCGAAGCTGGCATCGGACAACGACTGCGCGGCGCCCAGAAAGCTCGCCGGCGCGGTCTTGGTCGGGTGCAGCAGCGTCGCCTCCAAGGTGGCGGCGACCAGGGTCTCCAGATTGCGCCGGCCGATCTCCGGGTTCGAGTACTTGGAGGCAATCACCTCGCCCTGCTCGGTCAGCCGGATCTGGCCGTTGACGGTGCCCGGGGGCTGGGCCAGGATGGCCTGGTAGCTGGGGCCGCCGCCGCGGCCGACGGTGCCTCCACGGCCATGGAACAGGCGCAGCGTGATGCCGGCTTCGGCGCGCAGCTGGCTGAACAGCTCGACCAGCGCGGTCTCTGCCCGATACAGCTCCCAGTTGCTGGTGAAGACGCCGCCGTCCTTGTTGCTGTCGCTATAGCCCAGCATGATGTCCTGCTCGGCGCCAGAGCGTTTCAGCATTTCGGTGATGCCGGGCAGGGCATAGAAGGCCCGCATGATGGGCGCGGCCAGGCGCAGGTCGGCAATCGTCTCGAACAGCGGCACGACGATCAGGTCGGCGGTGGCCTCGGCGTCAAGCGTGCCGCGCAGCAGGCCCACTTCCTTGAACAGCAAGAGCACCTCGAGCAGATCGCTGACGTCTTCGGTGTGCGAGATGATGTAGTGGCGCAGCGCGTCGAAGCCATAGCGCTGGCGCATTTCCACCGCCGTCTCGAAGATCGCCAGCTCGCCCTGGGCCAGGGCGCTGTAGGCCACGCCATGCACGCGCAGCGGGCGGGCGTCGTTGAGCTGTTGCAGCAGCAGCGCGCGGCGCGCGGTTTCATCGAGGCCGCTGTAGTCGGCCTCGACACGCGCGGTGCGCAGCAGTTCGGCGACCACGGCCTCGTGCTGGTCCGAACTCTGGCGCAGATCCAGCGTGGCCAGATGGAAGCCGAACACCTGCACGGCCCGCATCAGCGGCTTCAGACGTGGCCCTATCAGCGCCTGCGCATGGTGGCTGCGCAGCGAGGCCTCGATGGTGCGCAGATCGGTCAGGAACTGCTGGGCGTTTTCGTAGGGGTTTTGCGGCGCCACCGCATGGCGCAGCGCTTCGGTGCCGGTCAGCGCATGCAGCGAGGCGGCCAGCTTGGCATACATGCCTATCAGCGCGCGGCGGTAGGGCTCGTCGATGCGGTGCTCGTTGTGGTCCGGCGAGCGCTCGGCCAAGGCCTGCATCTCGGGCGTGACCGGCGCCAGCATGGCCGAGATCGACAGCTCGGCGCCCAGCTCGTGCACCTCGGTCAGGTAGTGGCGCAGCACGGTCTCGCTCTGGCGGGAGAGCGCCATGCGCATGGTGTCGGCGCTGACATTGGGGTTGCCATCGCGGTCGCCGCCAATCCAGTGGCCCATGCGGAAGAAGCTGGCCACCGACTGGCCGGGCAGGGCCTGCTCCAGCTCCTCGTAGAGCTTGGGGATCTCGCGCAGAAAGGTGCTGGGGTAGTAGGACAGCGCGTTGTCGATCTCGTCGGCGACGCGCAGCTTGGCATTGCGCAGCATGCGCGTCTGCCACAGCTGGGTGACTCGGGCGCGCACCAGCGCCTCGTTCAGAGCCAGCTCGCGGGCGGTCTGCAGGCCGTCGCGCTGCTCCACCAGGGTGGCGATGGCGCGTTCGGCGTCCAGAATGCTCTTGCGCTGCACCTCGGTCGGGTGGGCGGTCAGCACCGGCGCGATGTACGCATGCTGCAGGGTGTGGGCGATGTCGTGGGCGCGATGGCCGGCGGCCTCCAGACGCTCCAGGCACATCGCCAGCGAGCCCTCCTGGCGGTTGCCCTGGCGCTCGTGGTGCTCGCGGCGGCGCACATGGTGGCGGTCCTCGGCCAGATTGGCCAGGTGCGAGAAATAGCTGAAGGCGCGTATCACGCTCACCGCCTGGTCGCCCGACAGGTTCTTCAGCAGCCGGTCCAGCGCCCTGCCGGCCGAGGCGTCCTGCTTCAGCCGGTAGGCCACCGACAGCTGGCGGATCTGCTCGACCAGCTCATAGGCCTCGCGGCCCTCCTGCTCGCGTATCACCTCGCCAAGGATGCGGCCCAGCAGCCGGATGTCATCGACCAGCGGCTTGTTCTTCTCGGCCGCATCGGCCTGGGCGCTGCGGTTTCGGCTGGCCTTGGCGGCGGGCGTGGAGCGGGCGGGAGCGGCGGTCTTGCGTGGCATGCGGGCCTCTTGAGAAGGTGGCGGAGGGCGAGAAGCGAGGACAGGGACTACCGGTAATGTAACTTTGTTACCGATATTCAACTGTATCAGTAACAGAGCCTGCAGCAATGCGGCATGCGGCATGCCGGTTTTCGGTCTGCTGCTAGCATTCGCCCATGCAAGAAAAAACTCTGATCGCCACGCGCGAAAGCCGGTTGGCGCTATGGCAGGCCGAATATGTGCAGGGCCTGCTGCAGGCCATGGGCCTGGATGTGGGCCTGCTGGGCATGACCACCCGGGGCGACCAGATACTGGACCGCACGCTGTCCAAGGTGGGCGGCAAGGGCCTCTTCGTCAAGGAGCTGGAGACGGCGCTGGAAGAGGGCCGCGCCCATCTGGCCGTGCACTCGCTGAAGGACGTGCCCATGGACCTGCCGCCCGGCTTCGACCTGGTGGCCATCCTGGAGCGCGAAGATCCGCGCGATGCCTTTGTCTCGAACCGCTATGCCTCGCTGGACGAGCTGCCGCAGGGCGCCCTGGTCGGCACCTCCAGCCTGCGCCGTGTCGTGCAGCTGAAGGCCCTGCGGCCCGACCTGCGCATCGAGCCGCTGCGCGGCAATCTGGACACGCGGCTGCGCAAGCTGGACGAAGGCGGCTACGACGCCATCGTGCTGGCCGCCGCCGGGCTGATGCGCCTGGGCCTGGCCGAGCGCATACGCGCGCGCTTCGATGTGCAGCAGATGATTCCCTGCGCCGGCCAGGGCGCGCTGGGCATCGAGATACGCAGCGATGCGGCAGAGTTGCGCGCCAAGCTGGCGACGCTGATCGACAAGCCCACCTGGCTGGCCACGCAGGCCGAGCGGGCGGTGTCGCGCGCGCTGGGTGGCAGTTGCAGCGTGCCGCTGGCGGCGCACGCCGTGTGGCAGGGCGAGCAATTGGTGCTGAGCACGGCGCTGGGCCATCCCGAGCAACCGCAGCTGCCGCTGCTGCGCGCAAACGTCTCGGCCGCGATTGCCGACGAACTGGCTGCCCGTGCCCTGGGCACGCAGGCCGCAGACCAGCTGCGTGCCGCTGGCGCCGCCGACTATCTGAGTGCCGCTTGAACCCTGGCGCGCCGCGTCTGCTGGTGACGAGGCCCGCCGAACAGGCCGGTGAATGGGTGAGTGGCCTGCAGGCCGAAGGGCTGGAGGCGGTGGCGTTGCCGCTGATTGCCATCAGCGCCAGCGGCAACGCTGCGGTACTGGCCCGGGCCTGGCAAGACCTGGCCCTGTGTCGGATGCTGGTCTTTGTCAGCCCGAATGCGGTGCAGCAGTTCTTCGCCCATCGCCCCGAGGGCCTTGGCTGGCCGGCGCAGACGCTGGCCGCCACCGTGGGCCCGGGCAGCAGCCGGGTGCTGCGCGAGGCCGGCGTGCCGGCCGAGCTGGTGATGGAGCCCGCGGCCGACGCGGCCAGCTTCGACTCCGAATCGCTGTGGCAAGAACTGGCGCCGCTGGATTGGCAGGGCGCGCGCGTGCTGCTGGTGCGTGGCGACGGTGGCCGCGAATGGCTGGGCGAGCGCCTGCGCGAGCGTGGCGCCCTCGTCGAGGCGGTGCAGAGCTACAGCCGTGTCTTGCCGGTGCTGGACGCGCAGCAGCGGCTTTGGCTGGCCGAGGCCACAGCTGCACCCAGTGCACACATCTGGCTGCTCAGCAGCTCGGAAGCGATTGCCAATCTGGCCGCATTGGTGCCGGCCGGCACCGACTTTTCGCAGGCCCGGGCTGTGGCCACCCACGAGCGCATCGCCGAGCGTGCCACGGCCCTGGGTTTCGGTCGTGTTGTGTTGGCGCGACCCCAGCTGCACGCGGTGGCCGCCGCCGCGCGAGGCCTCAGCTAACGCTCTATACAATCGACCGAACCGTGAGCGATACCTCTTCCACCCCTTCCAGCCAGCCCTCTTCCGACCCTGTGGTCGCGCCTCCAGCCGAGGCGGTGCCGGCATCGCCCAAGGTGTCGCGACAGGGCGGCGTGCCGCCCGCCGCGATCGGCCTGCTGGTGATCTTGACCCTGCTGGCGCTGGGCCTGTCATGGCAGGCCCATGAACGGGTCCAGCAGCTGGAGCAGGAGTTGGTGCGCCGCCAGCAAAGCACCCAGGGCGAGGCCAACGAGGCCCGCACCCTGGCCCGCCAGGCCCAGGACGTGAGCCGCGACAGCGCTGCCAAACTGGCCCTGGTCGAGGCCCGGCTGGCCGAGGTGGCGCTGCAGCGCAGCCAGCTGGAGGAGCTGATCCAGTCGCTGTCACGCTCGCGTGACGAGAACGTGCTGGTGGACATCGAGGCCTCGATACGCGTGGCCCTGCAGCAATCGGCCATCACCGGCAGCGCCGAGCCCCTGGTCGCCACCCTGCGCCAGGCCGACGAGCGCCTGGCCCGCTACAAGCAGCCGCGGCTGGAGGGCGTGCGCCGTGCGGTGTCGCGTGATCTGGACCGTGTCAAGGCGATCAATGTGGTCGATGTGTCGTCGCTGACCATCAAGCTCGATGAAGCGGTACGCCTGATCGACGAGCTGCCGCTGCTGTCGGTGGCCCAGCGCGGCAAGGCCGAGGTCGATGAGGCGGTCGCCAGCGACCGCGCGCCCGCCAAGAAGCGTGTGGCGCCCGCTGTGGCCGAGACCGGCTGGTGGCCCGAGCTGCAGACGCAATGGACAAGTCTGGCCGGCAAGGTCTGGGGCGAGGCCCGCACCCTGCTGCGCGTGACCCGCATCGACAACCCCGAGGCCATGCTGCTGGCGCCTGAGCAGGCCTTCTTCCTGCGCGAGAACCTGAAGCTGCGCCTGCTGAATGCCCGCCTGGCCTTGCTGAGCCGCCAGTTCGACACTGCCCAGGCCGATCTGCGCGATGCGCAGGGCGGGCTGGAGCGCTATTTCGAGCGCAATTCGCGCAAGGTCCAGGCCGCCAACGAACTGCTGCGCCAGGTCGCCGGCCAGGCTCGCCAGGTCAATGTGACACGCCCCGACGACACCCTGGCCGCACTGTCGGCCGCGGCCGCGGGCCGTTGAGCGCGGAGCCGACAGCATGCGCTCAGTGATCTGGCTGGTCCTGTTGTTCGCCGTGGCCGTGGTGGCCGCGCTGACCCTGGGCAGCAACGATGGCCTGGTGACGATTTACTGGAGCGGCTGGCGGCTTGATCTGTCGCTGAATCTGTTCCTGCTGGCCCTGATCGGCAGCTGTTTTGCGCTGGTCACGGTGATTCAGGCCATCAACCGCCTGACCGGCCTGCCGCGGCGGGCCCGCGAGTGGCGGCTGAGCCAGCGCGAGCGCAGCGCCCAGGCGGCCCTGCGCGATTCGCTGTCGGAGTTCTTCGGCGCCCGCTACAGCCGTGCGCAGAAGTCGGCCCTGCGTGCCCTGGGCATACAGGCGCAGACACCGGAGCTGAGCCAGGACCCGGCCTTCATGGCCCTGGGCCATGTGCTGGCCGCCGGCAGTGCCCACCGGCTGCAGGACCGCAAGGGCCGCGACGAGCAGTTGCAGAAGGCGCTGGACCTGGGCCAACGCTTCCCTGCGGCCCGGTCGGCCCAGGAAGGCGCAAGACTGCTGGCCTCCGAATGGGCGCTGGAAGACCGTGATGCCTCCCGGGCGCTGGCCTTGCTGGCCGATCTGCCGCCGGGCGTGGCGCGCCGCACCCAGGCCTTGCGGCTGAAGCTGCAAGCCACCCGCCTGTCCAGCCAGCCGCTGGAGGCCCTGCGCACCGCGCGCCTGCTGGCCAAGCACCAGGGTTTCTCGCGCGTGGCCGCGCTTGGCTTGCTGCGCTCGCTGGCCTTCGAGGCGCTGGAGACGGCCCGTGACGTCGACCAGTTGCGCGTGATCTGGCAGCAGCTCGACTCGGCCGATCGCCGCGATGTGTTCGTTGCCGCCCGCGCGGCCCAGTGCGCGGCGCGCCTGGGCGCGCCCGAGGACGGCCGCGGCTGGTTGCGACCGTTCTGGGAAAAGATCAGCGAACTGGGGGCCGACGAGCGCGCCGTACTCAGCGAAGCGCTGGCCTATGCCGTGCCCGGCATGGGGCCGGAATGGCTGCCGCGCCTGGAGGCGGCGGCACACGCCTTCCCGCGCGACGCCTCGATTGCCTTTGCCCTGGGCCATGCCCTGGCCGAGCGCCAGCTCTGGGGCAAGGCCCGGCTGATGCTGGAGCAGGCCGGTGAGGACCGCGATCTGCCCGCCAGCGTGCGCCGCCGCAGCTGGCTGACCTTGGCCCGCATGGCCGAGCGCGACGATGATGTGGAGCGCCGCGCGCGCTGCTACGAGGCCGCAGCCAATGCCTGAATTTTGCCAAATCTCGTGATTCATCCAAAAGTCATGCTATAGTCGCAGGCTTCGCGGCTGTAGCTCAGCTGGATAGAGTACTTGGCTACGAACCAAGGGGTCGTGGGTTCGATTCCTGCCAGCCGCACCAAAAAGTGAATGGGTCAGAAGTGAAAGCTTCTGACCCATTTTCCGTTTCTGGGTGGCTTTTGGTGGACGCGCATTCTCCGTTCCCTCCTCCTGATCGCGTTTGAGCATCGCCAGGCCGCCGATGACTCCCGACACAGCGCCCACCGTGCGCATCAGTTCGACGGGATCATTCCGGCTCGTTGTGCCGGCGCCCGATGCCGAGCTGCGACAAATGAAACGAACGCGTGCCGGCGTGAAGCCTCACTGATACCGGCATACGCAACAGTTCAGCCATGCACTTCGAATGCTCAACGCATCTCGAAATCGCTCGCTGCACCTTGGCTTGCGACGCCCAGTTTGGAGGGTAGACATGGGCGAGCCGGGTGCAAGTAGCCGGCAGGCTCAAACTCGTTTCAGCAAGCGCTGCATCCGGTTTGGCAACCTGCAGGCCGTTCTTCGCTTGATTCAATAATCTAGGAAATTCCTGATGAAACTTCGCAATGTCTTGATCGCCACGGCGATTGCCGGGTGTTTTCCCATGGCAGCGCATGCCGATTCGTGGTCTGCACTCGACTTGGGCACATTTGGCGGTACGAGCGCTACCGCGTTTGCCGTCAACGCCAGCGGGCAGGTGGCAGGCCGTTCGACCTACGCAGGAAGTTTCAACAATCATGCCTTCATCACCGGGGCCGATGGGGCCGGCAAGACCGACGTGGGCACACTGGGCGGTGCTGAGTCCAGCGCCGTCGGTATCAACACCAGCGGGCGGCTGGTCGGCTATGCCCAGCTCACAGGAAGCGGGGTTGATCATGCCTTCATCACCGGAGCCAATGGAGTCGGCATGACCGACCTGGGCACCCTGGGCGGCTCCCACTCTTTCGCCTCTGGCATCAACGCTGCCGGGCGGGTGGTCGGCAACGCCAACGTCGCAGGAAACACGGCTCAACATGCCTTCATCACCGGGGCCAACGGCGTCGGCATGACCGACTTGGGCACCCTGGGCGGCACCCAGTCCCTCGCCTCCGGCATCAATGCCGACGGGCGGGTGGTGGGCTATGCCTCGATGGCAGGAAACAGTGCTCAGCATGCCTTCATCACCGGAGCCAACGGCGTCGGCATGATCGACTTGGGCACCCTGGGCGGCACGCAGTCCTTCGCTTCTGGCATCAACGCCAGCGCGCAGGTGGCGGGCTTTGCCTACATCGCAGGAAATGCGGCCTATCACGCCTTCATCACCGGTGCGAACGGCGTCGGCATGACCGACCTGGGCACACTCGGCGGTACCTTCTCCCGAGCCTTTGGCATCAACGCCAGCGGGCAGGTGGTGGGCGTTTCCGACGTCGCAGGATTTGAGCAGCACGCCTTTGTCACCGGTGCCAACGGAGTCGGCATGATCGACCTGAATTCGCTGGTGACATTGGCCGGTGGTGACTACCTTACCAGCGCGACAGGCGTGAATGATGCCGGGCAAATCGTGGCCAATTCAAGCATGGGTCACGCTTACTTGCTGTCAGTGACTGCGGTCCCGGAGCCACAAAGCTGCGCCTTGATGTTGGCGGGTTTGGGGCTCATGGGCGCCGCTGCACGTCGTCGCAGAGCTACGTCGACCTGCTGACCGTGCTGATGATTGCCGTTCAGATGAGGTGATCCGCGGCAATCATTGTTGACCTCGACGCCGTCACGACCGGCGCGCAATTGCGCCACCATCGTGGCCGACAGCTGGCGGCTGGCCCCGTTGCCCGTCGGTGTCGAAGCTCACGAACCCGCTCGACAGTGAATCGTCCCGTTTTTTTGGGAGGACCCGATTCTCGAGAATCGAGTCCGGAGGCAGCGGCTTGCTCGGGTTCACTCGTCAATCCGTCGCGATATCGCCCTCGTGATCGCCTCGCGTAGTTCGAGCAGTGGAGCCGTCAGAGCGTCAACTACGGCCTCCATGCTCTCAACGGTCGACACGCTGACATTCAACGAATAGCAGGTCTGCGCCGTTGCTATCGGGCACGCGAGTGCAACCACCTCCGGCTGCCAGGAAGCCACGCAGAAGCCCGACCCGCGTACGCTCTTGATGGATTGCTCGATCTCGGCGAGTAGCTGCGGCCACTGATTTCCTCGCCGCTCCCGGAAGGCCTCGTACAGCGACTTGCGACGTGCCGCGGAAGTCGTGGCCAGGTAAGCGCGTCCGAGCGAGGTCAACTCCATCGGCACGCGCTGACCCGATACGACGTTGCGGAATGCGACCCGACGGCTGTAGCGTAAGGATTCCAGGTAGACCATCTCGTCCCGATCCGGTGCGGCCAGTCCGACGTTGATGCGCTTGCTCTCGGCCAGCGCGCGCATCAGCGGCGCGGCGATTTGCAGGATCGTCGATCCAGATCGCATGGCGTGCGCCAGGCTCAGCACGGCCGGCGCCAGGCGATAGCCCTTGCGCAGCGGTTCCTGCTGCAACATCCCCATGCCCACGAGCGTCTGACTCAATCGGCTGACGGTCGCTCTCGACAAGCCCGTGCGGTCGGCCAATTCGCCGTTGCCCAGCAGATCCGAACCTGGCCGGAAGGCGCGCAGGATCTCGATGCCGCGTTCCAAAGAACGATTGGCCGGCGAGGTGCCGGGCTTCTCCGTGGATGCGCGCTTCAGGTCTGTAGCCATCGACTTTCCCCTGCAACTGTCCATGCGAACACCGATGTGGCGCCGGGCGCGGCGCCGATTATTTCCATTCTATGGAAATCGAAGGCAGACATCCGTGTCCCTTCCACATACTCTTCGGATCACGCAGACGCCACCCGAATCGAAGTGCCCCAGCACTCCGGCCGATGCCCGGTCCACTCATCAGGAGACAACGTGATTGCACGCAACATCGTTTTGCGGCGGCTCGCCGCCTTCGTCTGTGCCGCAGCGGCGCTCGCCTCGACCCACGCTGTCGCTGCCTATCCCGACAAACCGATCCGCCTCGTTGTACCTTTCGCCCCGGGTGGCGGCACCGACCTGATTGCCCGCACGCTCGCTGTCGGCATGGGCAGGGAACTGGGTCAACAGGTCATCATCGACAACAAGCCCGGTGCAGGAACCATCGTCGGCACGGACAACGTCGCCAAGAGCCCGGCTGACGGCTACAGCATCGTCATCGCGACCTTCGCCCACGCCGTCAACCCGAGCCTGATGCCGAAGCTGCCGTTTGTCACCGACAAGGCCTTCGCACCGATCTCTCTGATTGCCAAGGGGCCGAACGTCCTGGTCGTGCGGGCCGACAGCCCCTTCAGGTCGGCCAAGGATGTCGTCGCGGCGGCCAGGGCAAAGCCTGGCAGGCTGACCTATGCCTCTCAGGGCAACGGCACGTCGGCGCACCTGGCGGGTGAGATGTTCACCAATCTGACCAAGGTCGAGATGACCCACGTTCCGTACCGCGGCGCAGGCCCGGCCATCACCGACCTGCTTGGGGGCCAGGTCGACATGATCTTCGGCACCGCGGCCGCCGTCGCGACCTTCGTCGACAGCGGCAAGCTCAGGGCCATCGGCGTCACGTCCGCGAGCCCCTCGGCAGCCTTGAAGGGCGTGGTATCCATCAGCCAGGACATCCCGGGTTACCAGGTGGAGAGCTGGTACGGGCTGTACGCCCCGGCAGGCACTCCGGCCGATGTTGTCGCCAAGCTCTCCGCAGCCGCAAAGAAGGCCGCTGCTGCCCCTGACTTTGCCAGGAAGATCGAGCAGGAAGGACTGTCGATCGTCGCCAGCGACCCGGCCGAGCTCGATCGCTACGTGAAGGGCGAAGAGGCTCGATGGAGAAAGATCGTCAAGGAAAACAACATCAAGACCGATTGATTTTCACAACAAGCCGGCTTGCTACACCCGACTCGGAGAACACCGCCATGAGTTTCAATTTCATCGACCTGAAGGTCGAGTCCGCGATCGCCACCATCACCCTGAATCGCCCCGACAAGCGCAACGCGATGAGCGACGCGATGCGCAGCGAGTTCATCGATGCGCTGGAGAGGGTTGCTGCAGACAAGGCCATCAAGGCCCTGGTGCTGACCGGTGCCGGCAAGGGCTTCTGCGCCGGCGGCGACATCAGCGGCATGGAAAAGCGCATGAACGCACCGGCCGGCGAGGTGGGCTTCAACGGCTGGCACCGGCAGCAGCGTGTGCACCACACGCAGGCCCTGCTGCACACCATGCCCAAGCCGGTGATCGCGGCGGTCAATGGTGCAGCCTCGGGTCTGGGTGCAGATACCGCACTGGCCTGCGATTTCATCATCGCCAGCGAGTGGGCCAGCTTCACCTGGTCCTACATCAACCGCGGGATCGTCCCCGACGGTGGCGGCATGTACTTCCTGCCGCGCCGTGTGGGACTGGCCAAGGCCAAGGAGCTGATCTTCACCGGCCGCAAGGTCGAAGTAGACGAAGCCGTGAGGCTGGGGATTGTCGACCGCAAGACCTCGGGTGACACGCTGCTGGCAGACGCCCAGGCCTGGGCGGCGGAACTCGGCAGGGGCTCGTCCACGGCGCTGGCGCTGACCAAGACCATCCTGAACCAGAGCTTCGAGTTGTCTTCGCACGACGTGTTCGCGCAGGGCAGCCAGGCCCAGGGCATTTGCTACACCAGCACCGAGCACCGCGAGTCGGTGACGGCCTTCCTGGCCAAGTCCGCCCCCGCGGCAAAGGAGTGAGGGCCATGGACGCCATCTCTCGTCTGCTGCAGCCGCGCAGCGTTGCCATCATCGGCGCCTCGGCCGATCCGACCAAGACCGCCGGCCGTCCTGTGGCCTATCTGCAGAAGCACGGGTACGCCGGCCAGATCCTGCCGGTGAACCCCAAGACGGACCGCATCGGCGATCTGCCGTGCTACGCCGACATCGCTGCGCTGCCCGTGGTGCCAGACGTGGCCATCGTGCTGCTCGGCGCCGAGCGTGCCCACCTTGCGGTGCGCGATCTGGCAGCCCGTGGCACCGCTGCCGCCATCGTGCTGGCCAGCGGCTATACCGAGACCGGCGAAGACGGTGCGCGCCGCCAGCGCCAGCTGATCGAAGCGGCGGGCTCGATGCGCATCCTGGGTCCGAACACCATCGGCCTGGTGAACCTCACCGACAAGATCGTGTTGTCGGCCACCGGTGCGCTTGAGATGGATCACTTCCCCGTCGGCGGCATCGGCGTCGTGTCGCAGAGCGGCGGCATCCTGGGCTCGCTGCTGTCGCGTGCAGCGGCACGCGGCATCGGCCTGTCCAAGCTGATCTCGACCAGCAACGAGGTCGACCTGGAACTGGCCGACTTCATCGACCACCTGGCCGACGACGAAGCCACCAAGGTCATCGCGCTCTACGTCGAAACGGTGCGCAACCCGCAGAAGTTCCGCGCCGCGGCCCTGAAGGCTGCGCGCGCCGGCAAACCTGTCGTCGCCTTCAAGATCGGCCGCTCGGAGGCAGGTGCCGCCGCCGCGGTGTCGCACACCGGCGCGATGGCCGGTGCCGACCGCATGTACGACGCACTCTTCCGCCAGACCGGCGTGATCCGGGCGCAGAGCTTCAGCGACTTGCTGGACATCCCTGTCGCGCTGGCAACCGGCCGCAGGCTTCGCGGCAACCGCGTGGCCATCCTCACCTCCACCGGTGGCGCCGGCACGCTGGTCAGCGACGACCTGGGCCTGCACGGCTTCGACACGCCGGCACCGGACGCCGCCACGGCCGAGGCGCTGCGCGCCCTGCAGACCGGCAGCGAGGCCGTGCTGGACCGCAACCCCATCGACGTGACGCTGGCCGGCCTGCGTCCCGACCTGCTGCGCGGCGCCATCACCGCGCTGCTGGCCAGCCCCAGCTACGACGCATTGACCATCATCGTCGGCTCGTCCAGTCTGGCCCAGCCTGAGCTGATGGCGGGTGCCATCCAGGACTGTCTGCCGCTGACCGACAAACCGGTGCTGGCCTATATCAGCCCGCATGCGCCCGAAGTGGGTGCGCTGCTGACGCAACGCGGTGTGCCCTCTTTTGCGGCCGCCGAGAGTTGCACCGCAGCCCTGGGCGCCCTGCTGGCGGCCAGCAACTTCGTCGCCCCGGAGGAGGCGCCGGCCGCAGCTGCCGTCGTGGCGGTGGATGACCTTGCATCGGGCTCGCTGGACGAAGCCCAGGCCAAGCAGCTCTTCGCTCGTTTCGGCGTGCCCTGCGCCGCCGAGGTCATCGTCAGCACCTCGACCGAAGCCGAGGCGGCTGCGCGCAAGATGGGTGGGCGCGTCGTACTGAAGATCCTGTCGTCGCAGATCACGCACAAGAGCGATGTCGGCGGCGTGGCCGTGGGCCTGAGTGCCGAGACCGTGGGCGCGCGACTGACCCAGATGGCCGCCGAGGTCGAAGCCAGGGCCGGTGTTCGCCCGCAGCGTTACCTGGTGCAGGAGATGGTTGGCGGCGGTACCGAGCTCATCCTGGGCATGCACCGTGACCCGCTGGGCACCGCCATCCTGCTGGGCATGGGTGGCATCACGGCAGAACTGTTCAAGGACACGACCCTGCGTCTGCTGCCAGCCGACGCACAGGGGCTTCGTGGCCTGAGCCGCGCCGAGGCCCTGAGCATGGCCCAGGACCTGAAGACCTGGCCGCTGCTGGACGGCTTCCGGGGTCGACCCAAGGCCGATGTCAATGCGCTGGTCGACGCCATCGTGGCCTTCTCGCGCATGGCCGCGCAGCTGGGTGAACGCCTGGTCGAAGCCGAGATCAACCCGGTGTTCGTGCTGCCGCAAGGGCAGGGCGTGCGCGCCGCCGATGGCGTGGTCGTGCTGGCTTGAGGCCCTGCGCAATGTCGCCCGCTGCCCCTCTCAAACACCCCTTTGTCGCCGAGCTGGACGGTGCGGCGCACCGGCACGACGTGGCGTTCGAGGGCGGCCATGTCACCTGGCGACGCTTCGGCGAAGGGCCACCGCTGGTGTTGCTGCATGGTGGCCACGGATCCTGGCTGCATTGGGTGCGCAACATCCGAGCCTGGTCTGGGCGCTACGCGGTCTGGGTGCCCGACCTGCCGGGCTATGGCGATTCGGATGTGCCCCTCGTGCCCACGCTCGCCTCGCTGGTCGACGCGACGATGTCCACCCTCGATGCCCTGATCGGCCGCACCACGCCGATAGCGCTGGTGGGATTTTCGTTTGGTGGGCTGGTCGCGGCGAATCTCGCCGCGCGCCGGGGCTCGGTGACGCAACTGGGGCTGCTGGGCCCGGGTGGACATGGCGGCGCGCGGCGGCCGCGCGGCGAACTCCGTTCCTGGCGCGAGGCTGCCGACGTGCACGACGCCGACGCCCTGGCCGATGTGATGCGCCACAACCTGGCCATGCACATGCTGAGCGACCCCGGTGCAATCGACGCGCTGGCCTTGCACATCCACACCGAGGCCTGTCTCAAAACGCGGTTTCGGAGCAAGTCCATCTCGCGCTCAGGCGGGCTGGCCGACGCGATCGACAGGCATCGGGGTGCGTTGCTGCTGGCATGGGGCGAACACGATGTGACCGCAGTCCCCGAGCAGGCGGCACTGTCCCTCGGCGAGAGCCGCGAACACGGCAAGGTGCTGGTGGTTCCGGGCGCCGGCCACTGGATTCAGTACGAGCAAGCCGACGAAATCAACGCGCTGGTGCTCGCATGGCTGAGTGAGTCCACTCCCAAGGAAACCCTATGAGCAACCCGGTGCATCTCGAGCGCGACGGCGACATCGCCGTCATCGTTATCGACAACCCGCCCATCAACGCCGGCTCGGCCGCTGTGCGTGAGGGCCTGATGGCCGCCATTGCAGCCGTCGAGTCCGACGAAAACCTGCGCGGCGCGGTGCTGATCGGTGCCGGCAACACCTTTATCGCGGGATCCGATCTGCGCGAATTCGGCCAGCCCCTGGCCGAGCCGCAGCTGCCCACGGTGATCCGTGCCATCGAAGACTGTGGCAAGCCCGTGGTGGCGGCACTGCACGGCGCAGCACTCGGTGGCGGCTTCGAGCTGGCCCTGGGTTGTGACGCTCGCGTCGCGGCACCGGGCACGCTGGTGGGATTGCCGGAAGTGACGCTGGGCATCATCCCCGGCGCGGGCGGCACGCAACGCCTGCCCCGGATCGTCGGCATTCCCCGCGCCATCGGCATGATCTGCAGCGGCGAGCGTGTCGAAAGCGCCGCTGCCCTTGCCGCGGGCCTGATCGACGCCGAAACGGAGGGTGATTTGCGAGCGGCGGCCGTGGCCCATGCACGCCAGTTGGCCGGTCGAAAGAACCGCCTGCGCGACCGCACGGTGCCCCCGGCCGAAGCCGGCGCCATTGCCGAGGCCTCGGCCGCCGCGATGAAGGCCGGCAAGCGCCGGCCGCAGGTGCAAGCCGCAATCGACGCCATTGTGGCCACAGCCACGCTCGGCATCGACGAGGGCCTGGCCGACGAGCGTGACGTCTTCCAGCGCCTGCGCGTATCGCGCGAAGCCTTCGCACTCCGCCACCAGTTCTTTGCCGAACGGGACAGCACCAAGCACCCGTCGCTGGGCGAAGCAAGGCCGCGCGAGATCCGGCGCATCGCCGTCATCGGCGCCGGCACCATGGGATCCGGCATCGCAATCGCCGCGCTGGATGCGGGCTACGAGGTCTTGTTGCTGGAGCAGGAAGCGGGTGCGCTGGAACGCGGCGCGAACCGCATCCACGAGCACTACGCCAGCCGCGTCAAGGGCGGGAAGGCCAAGGCGGCGGAGGCGGCGGCCTGCGAAGCCCGCTTGAGCGCCAGCCTGGACTGGCCGCGCATCGCCGAGGCCGACCTGGTCATTGAGGCTGTGTTCGAGGAACTGGGGGTCAAGCAGCAGGTCTTCCAGCGCATCGATGCGCTGGCCAGGCCCGGCGCCGTGCTCGCTTCGAACACGTCGTACCTCGACCTCGATTCCATCGCGTCCGCAACTTCGCGCCCCCAGGACGTCATCGGCCTGCACTTCTTCAGCCCTGCCAACGTGATGAGGCTGTTGGAGGTCGTGCGCGGCAAGGTCTCGGCACCTGATGCCCTGGCCTCCGGTCTGGCCGTGGGCCGCAAGCTGAAGAAGCTGCCGGTGCTGACCGGCAATGCCTTTGGCTTTGTCGGCAACCGCCTGTATGCCGCCTACCGCCGCCAGTGCGAGTTCATGGTCGAAGAAGGTGCGTCGCCCGAACAGGTGGACGCGGCGCTGGAGGCGTTCGGCTTTGCCATGGGCCCCTTCGCCGTGGCGGACCTGTCGGGCCTCGACATCGCCTGGCGCATGCGCCAGGCGCAGGCCGCCACAAGAGATCCGGCGCAGCGCTACGTGCACATCGCAGACCGCCTGTGCGAAGCGGGCCGGCTGGGGCGCAAGACGGGCGCCGGCTATTACCGTTATGCCGAAGGCGTGTCGCGCCCGCAGGTGGACCCGGCAGTGTCCGCGTTGATCGCCAAGGCGCGCGGCGACAAGGGCATCGTGCCGCGTGAACTGGGCTATGCGGAGATCCAGCATCGCGTGATGCTGACCCTGGTCAACGAAGCCGCGCTGCTGCTGGCCGAAGGCGTGGCCGAACGGGCCACCGACGTAGATGTGGTACTGGCGAACGGCTACGGCTTTCCGCGCTGGGAAGGCGGGCCGGTGTTCTGGGCCCGCGAGCGCGCTGCTGCGGCGCTGGCGGCTGACCTTGAAGAGTTGGCCGCCTTGAACGGATCGGGGTTCGTACGCGGCGACGTCAGGCACCTGCTTGATGCGAAAGCCTGACATGCTGGCCACACAAGTCTTCGCCCGCTTCGCGCACCAGGTCGCGCAGCGCGAACTGCAACCTGAAGTGCTGCACCACGCGCGCCGCGCTGTCATCGACTGGTATGCCTCTGTCTACCCGGGCCTGGCCCTGCCTGCGGTTCAGGTGCTGGAAGCCACGATGGCCGAAGACCTTGACCGTGGCGACGCGCGCCTGGCCCTGGGCCGCGCGGCCACGATGCGCGCCGCGGCCCTGATCAACGGCACGGCCGCGCATGCCGCCGAGGTGGACGACAGCTTCCGCGACGCGATGTACCACCCGGGCGCCGCCACGATCGCAGCCGCGCTGGCGGCAGCCCAGGCCACGAAAGCCAGCGGCGCCGACTTCCTTCGCGCCGTGGTGCTGGGCTACGAAGTCTCAACCCGAATCGGCGTGGTGATGGGCCGGCCGCACTACAAGTTCTGGCACAACACCGGGACCATGGGCAGCTTCGGCGCCGCAGCCGCAGCGGGCAGCCTGCTGCGCCTGGACGAAGAGGCCTACGCACAGGCCCTGGCCCTGGCCGCGACCTTCACCGCCGGCCTGCAGCAGGCCTTTCGGTCCGAGTCTATGTCCAAGCCGCTGCATGCCGGTCGTGCGGCAGAAGCCGGCGTGCTGGCCGCGCAACTGGCAGCGCGTGGCATGCGCAGTTCGCTGGACGTGCTGGAAGGCGCATCCGGCCTCGGCCAGGCCATGAGCGACGGCCCCGACTGGTCGCAGGTCGGCGCCACGCTGGGCAGCGACTGGCACATCACGCGGTTGACCTTCAAGAACCACGTCGGCTGCGGCCATGCCTTCGCGGCCATCGACGGCGCGCTGGCCCTGCAGCAGCGGCACGGCTTCAACCACGCCGACATCCAAGCCGTGCAGCTGGGCGTGTACCAACCCACGCTGGACATTGCGCCGCACGTCGACCCGCAGACGGTTGACCAGGCGCGTTTCAGCCTGCACTACATGGTGGCCAGCGCGCTGGTGCACGGCAGCGTGCGCCTGTCGGCCTACGAGCCCGAGCGCCTGAGCGACCCGGCCACGCGCTCGCTGATGCAGCGCATCACCAAGGCACTCGACCCCGAGGTGGATGCCGGCTTCCCGGGCCGTCGCGCGGCACGCGTGACCATCACCTTGCGCGACGGCCGCGTGCTGACCCACTGGCAACCCGACCGCAAGGGCGACCCCGAGCTGCCCCTGTCCGATGCCGACCTGGAAGGCAAGCTGATTGAGCTGGCCGCACCCGTGATCGGCAACACCGATGCCCGCGCGCTCCTGAAGCGCATCTGGGCTCTGACCACCAGCGAGACATTGCCCACATGAACCGACACGCCTACATCTGCGACGCCGTTCGCACCCCCTTCGGCCGCTACGGTGGCGCACTCGCCAGCGTGCGCGCCGATGACTTGGGCGCCGTGCCCCTGGCCGCACTGATGGCACGAAACCCCGGCGTCGACTGGCAGGCCGTCACCGACGTGATCTACGGCTGCGCGAACCAGGCTGGCGAAGACAACCGCAACGTCGCACGCATGAGCGCCTTGCTGGCCGGCCTGCCGCTGGAAGTGCCGGGGTCGACCGTCAACCGGCTCTGCGGGTCCGGGCTGGACGCCTTGGGAACCGCGGCTCGTGCGATACGCGCCGGCGATGCCGACCTGATGATCGCCGGCGGGGTCGAGAGCATGTCGCGCGCTCCGTTCGTGATGCCCAAGGCCGAGAGCGCCTTTTCGCGTGCCAATCGGGTCGAGGACACAACCATAGGATGGCGCTTCGTCAACCGGCTGATGAAGGAGCGCTACGGCGTGGACTCGATGCCCGAGACGGCCGAGAATGTGGCCGCCGAATTCAGGATCGAACGCGAAGCCCAGGACCGCATGGCGCTGGCCTCGCAGCAACGGGCGGTGGCGGCGCAGAGGCGTGGTTTCTTCGAAGCCGAGATCGTGCCGGTTTCGATACCGCAGAAGAAGGGCGAGACGATCGTCGTCGTGAAGGACGAACATCCTCGCGACACGAGCCTCGATGCGCTCGCCAGGCTCAGGGGCGTCGTGCGTCCCGACGGGACCGTGACCGCGGGCAACGCCTCAGGTGTCAACGACGGTGCCTGTGCGCTGCTGCTGGCCAGCGAGGCGGCCGCAAGCCGGCATGGCCTGACCCCTCGCGCCCGCGTCGTCGGCATGGCCACGGCCGGAGTGCCGCCCCGCATCATGGGCATGGGTCCGGCCCCTGCGACCCGCAAGGTGCTGGCGCTCACGGGCCTCACGCTCGCACAACTCGACTTGATCGAGCTGAACGAGGCGTTTGCCGCCCAGGGCCTGGCGGTCCTGCGTGACCTGGGGCTGCGCGACGATGACCCGCGCGTCAACCCGAATGGTGGGGCGATCGCACTCGGTCACCCGCTGGGCGCTTCGGGAGCGCGGCTGGCGACGACGGCAGTGAACCAGCTCCATGCGATCGGTGGCCGTTACGCCCTGGTCACGATGTGTATCGGCGTCGGTCAAGGCATTGCGGTCGTGCTGGAGCGCGTTTGAGCGAGCTACGCAAGAGCGCGCGTCTGGAACTCAGCAAGCTATTCGCAGTGGCCAGCGAATAGCTGGCGCGACACGAGGCCGCGAGACCTCTCACCCGATTCCCCACTGAAGGAACTGATCCATGATTTTTTCACGCCGAATCATCAAGACCGCCATCGTTCTGAGCGCACTCCTGTGCTCCGCAGCGGCACATGCCGACGACATCAAGATCCTGACCACAGGTATTCTCAAAGGTGCCTTCACACCCATCGCCACTGAGTTCGAACGCCAGACCGGCCACAGGGTGACAATGTCCTGGGGCCCCTCCTCGGGCAGTTCGCCCGAAGCAAGCCCGGTGCGGGTACGCAGCGGCGAGGCGCTGGACGTGCTGATCATGGTGGATGCCGGGATGGACGACCTAGTGCGAAGCGGCCACTTCGTGCCGCAGCACCGACGCAACGTGGCGGTTTCCGGCATAGGCGTGGCGGTCAAGACGGGCCAGCCGCTACCCGACATCTCGACCACAGGCGCTTTCCGTCAGGCACTGCTGGCGGCCAAGTCGGTGGGCTATTCGGAAGGTGCCAGTGGCAGCTACTTCATCAAGGTGATCGTGCCCAAGCTGGGACTGACCGAGGCCATGGCGAGCAAGGGTCACGTTGTGCTGGGTCGTCGCTTCGTGGGCGAGGAGCTCGTCGACGGGGTGGTCGAATTGGGCTTGCAGCAACTCAGTGAACTGAAGCTTGAGCATGGCATCACTGTGGTGGGGCCATTGCCGGATGAACTGCAGAAATTCAGTGTCGTGTCCGCCGCGGTGTCTTCCAAGGCCAAGGCATCCGAGGCCGGCCGGCAGTTCCTCGACTTCCTGAATACGCCATTCGCGCACAGGGCCATCCGTGAGAGCGGCCTGGACCTGCCGAAGGGGCAGTGACATGCGCTCGCTGCTGTGCCTGCTTCGTAGGTTCGTCGTAGGGTGAGCGCACCTCCGTCATATCGAAGAGCCTGTCAACAGTAGGGCGCGCCACGCGGGGCTCAGGCCAGGATCCGCCGACCGGATCGTGAGGAATGTCGGGACTGTCACGCTACCTGGAAGCTATCGCCACACGGGACGAGACCATCGGCTTCTGGGGCCCTGCGATGGTCAACTCGCGCTGGCGCGCCAGGCCCAGGCCGCTGCGCGCAGACGCTGCGACAGGTGCAGCGCAACATTGCGGTAGACCTGCGCGTACAGCAGCGGATCCTCGGCCCGCAGCTGCTGCAAGGTGTGATCATCAAGTGCATGGACTTCGGTGTGGCCCTGGGCCACGGCTTCACCGCTGCGACCACCACCATCGAGCATGGCCGTTTCGCCCAGCATCATGCCCGGCGAAAGGCTCACGTAGCGCTGTGGCGAGGCGGCGCCGGTGGAAGCCGCAGCGCTGAAGACATCGATTGAGCCGGCGGTGATGACGAACAGGCGATCGCCCGGGTCGCCTTCGCGGAAGAGGCGTTCGCCCGGTGCCAGGCGGCGCGGCAGCAGGCGTGCCGCAAGGCGCGCGCGCTGGGCCGTGTCCAGGCCGTCCATCAGGCTGACCTGTTCGAGCGGCACGGTCTCTCTCAGCGGCTCGAACCCGGCCTGCCTCAGCAACTGCAACTCGGCCGCCTCCACCGCCTGGTCGACGTCGGCTACCCCGTGTTCGGCCGCGTAGTCGTCGCCGGCAAATTGCCGCAGCATGCGGCCGTGACGGTTGTCCGGGCTGACACCGGCCAGCAGCAGCCTGGTGCCGCGGGCGCGCAGACGCCGCCCCACCTGCGTCAGCACCACGGCACCCGAGGCATCGATCAGGCTCACGCGGCGAAAATCGAGCACCAGCGTGTGCAAGCCGGCGTCAAGCGCCTCCGCCGTCTCCGCCAGCCGGTCGGCGCTGCCGAAGAACAGCGCACCCTCGAGCTCCAGCACCATGATGCGCGCACGCAGGATTCGCAGCCGGGCCTCGTCGGAAGTCGCATAGATGCGACGCGACGGCAAGGCCTCTGCGGTGCAACCGCGCCGGACGAGCGAGCGGTTCATGCTGTGAATGAAGAGCAGCACCGACAGCACCGCGCCTGCTGCGATCGCAGCCGGAAAGCCCAATGTCAGGGTGGTGACGCAGACCACGCCCATCACCGCGAGTGCGAGCTGAAGATCCGAGGGCCGCGGGCCGCGCCAGCACTGAGCCAGCAGTTGCAGCGACCAGCGGTCTGCCATCATGAACGCGATGGTGACCATCACCCCGCCCAGCACTACCTGGGGCAGCAGCGACAGCAGCGGTGCGGCGGCCACCCCGACGACGGCGAACAAGGCGCAGCAGACGAACAAGGCCGCCCGCGACCGGCCGCCGACCTGCAGCATGTGCGTCGCGCGTGAGCGCAACAGCAGCAGCGGCAGCCCGCCCATCAGGCCGGAGGCCACGTTGGCCGCGCCCAGCGCCAACACCTCGCGCTGCGGATCGGTGCGGGTGCCGTGGGCCTGGTCTACCGCCAGACTGTTGAGCACCATGTCCAGCGTGCCGATCAGCGCCATCATCAGGCCGGCACCAAGCGCCGCGCCGGTGTATCGCTGCAACAGTGGCGGATACACGTCGGTCAAAAATGGCATCAGTGTTTCGACATGCGGCCAGGCAGCCGGTAGCGCCCCGGTGAGCGGCCCGAGTGCCGCCTGCGGGAACAGGGTGCCCAGCAAGAGGTAGGCACCGGCACCGGCCAGCAGCCCGATCAGGGTGGTCGGCAGCCGGCGATGCAGGCGCGGCAAAACGAGGATGACCGCCACCGTGAGCAGACCCACCGCCAGCGTGGCGGGCTGAATCTGGGCCAGTGCCCGCCAGCCATCTGTGTGAAGCGCGTTGCGTGACCAGCCGAACAGCAAGGGGAGCGGCGCAAGCAGGGCCAGCAGCGCCACGCCGTTCATGAAGCCGGCCAGCACGGGCTGCGGCACGAACTTGGCCCAGCGCACCAGGCCGGACAGGGACAGCACGATCTGGACCGCGCCCATGCTGACGACGGCCGCAGCCACCAGGGCCAGCAGCAACGCCACGGCGGCCGGGTCGGTGGCGGCGAATGCCGGATCGGCCGCGACCTGGGCCACCAGCGAGCTCAACACCAGCACCGGCGTCGAAGCCGGCCCACCCGCGGCCATGGGCCCGCGCGCCAGCAGTGCGAAGACCGCGCCGCCGACCGCGCTGGATACCAGCGCCGCCGGTATGCCCAGTGCTGCCCCCTGTGTGCCCAGCGCCGCAAAGGCCAGCAGGCCCATCGTCAGGGCGGGTGCCAGGCTGATCAGCATGCCGGCAAAACCAGCTTGCAGCTCGTGCCATGCGGATACTGCGCCGGGTGTTGCTCCGTCGGTGAGGCGTGTTGACATCGGACAGCAAATCCAATCGTTGGGCGATGCTGGCGATGTTAGGGCCTGTCATGTCTTCACGGCTTGAACTTCTTGGAGCGATCGGAATCTCGTGGGGACTTTTTTCCAAAGTCAGCGGGGCGCCACCGGCAGCCCCAGCAACAGCTCCAGTTCAGCGACGGTGAGCCCGTCGACCAGGTCGATCAGGCGCAGGCCTTGGGGCGTGCATTCCAGCGTCGCCAGGTCGCCGTAGATGCGTTTGACGCAGCCTATGCCGGTCAGCGGATAGCTGCAGGTGCCGACGATCTTGCTGCGGCCCTGCTTGTCCAGCAGATCCATCATCACCCAGGTCTGCTTGGCGCCTATGGCTAGGTCCATCGCGCCGCCGACCGCGGGAATCGCATCGGGTGCGCCGGTGTGCCAGTTGGCCAGGTCGCCGGTGGCCGAGACCTGGAAGGCGCCGAGCACGCAGATATCCAGATGGCCACCGCGCATCATGCCGAAGCTGTCGGCATGGTGGAAATAGGCGCCCCCGGGCAGCAGGGTCACAGGCTGCTTGCCGGCATTGATCAGGTCGTAGTCTTCCTCGCCCTCGGCGGGTGCCGGGCCCATGCCCAGCACGCCGTTCTCGCTGTGCAGCACCACCTCCAGCCCCGCGGGCAGGTGGTTGGCCACCAGGGTGGGCATGCCTATGCCCAGATTCACGTAGGCACCGTCATGGATGTCCTGCGCGACGCGGCGGGCCAGCTCGTCCTTGCCGCGCCGCTGGTAGTTGTTGCTGCTCATAACGCCCCCTTGAAGCCGCCCGCCTGGGTGGCGACGCGGGTTATCTGCACCAGCCGGGAGACATGGATGCCCGGCGTGACGATGGCCTCCGGGTCCAGCGCGCCGAGCTCGGCGATCTCGTGCACGGTGGCGATGGTGCTCTTCGCCGCCGTGGCCATCACCGGGCCGAAGTTGCGGGCCGCCTTGCGGTAGACCAGATTACCCCAGCGGTCGCCGCGCTCGGCCTTGATCAGCGCCACGTCGCCGTGGATGGGGTACTCCAGCACCTGCGGTTTGCCGTCAATCACGCGCGTCTCCTTGCCCTTGGCCAGTTCGGTGCCATAGCCGGTGGGCATGTAAAAGGCGCCGATGCCGGCACCGGCGGCGCGCAGGCGCTCGGCCAGATTGCCCTGCGGCACCAGCTCCAGCTCGATCCGGCCGGCGCGGTAGAGGCCGTCGAAGACCTGGCTGTCGGCCTGGCGCGGGAAGCTGCAGATGATCTTGCGCACACGCCCGGTCTTCAGCAGCGCGGCCAGGCCGGTCTCGCCGTTGCCTGCGTTGTTGTTGACGACGGTGAGATCCCGCGCACCCTGCGCGATCAGGCCGTCAATCAGCTCGGTGGGAATGCCGGCGGTGCCGAAGCCGCCGATCAGGACGGTGGCGCCATCGGCGATGCCGGCCAGCGCCTCGGCCACCGAGGCGGCGATCTTGTTGATCACGAGAGGCTCCTCTCAAGAAAGCGAAGGGCCGCCCCGAGCTTTCTTGCTCCCCCTCGGGGGGGCGGACGCCGCAAGGCGGCGGCCTTGGGGGCGCTCATAACACGCGCGCCATGCGGGCGGCGGGCGAGGCTTCGTCGGCGCTGGCGGCCGGTTGCAGCACGAAGTCGAAGCGGCTGCGCACGAACGGGGCGGTGATGCCCAGCGACTCGTAGCCGGCCGGGCCCACGCCGCGCTCCAGCTCGACAATCAGGCCGTCGCGGGTGGCGAAGGCGAAGTCGTCGTCGATGTAGCTGTCGCCGGGGATGTTGATCTGCGTCGTCAGGGTGCGTAGACCCGGCGCGACGACGAGGAAATGGATGTGCGCCGGGCGCTGGCCGTGGCGACCCAGGGCCGCGAACAGCTCCGAGGTCGGGCTGCTCGGCGGGATCGCATAGCCCGGCGGCAGAAAGCTGCGGAAGCGATAGCGGCCCTCGGCGTCGGTGCTGATGCGGCGACGCAATTCGTAGTCTTGCATGCCGGGGAAGAAGTGCGAGTAGCCGCCCTGTTCATTGGCATGCCAGACGTCGACCGAGGCGCCGGCAACGGGTCGGCCCTGCAGGTCCAGCACGCGACCTTCCATCACGAACACCTCGCCCTTGGGCGTGTCGCCAGCATCCACGCGAACCTCGTAGCTTGCGCTGGGCGCGCCGGCCACGTACAGCGGACCCTCGATCGCCCGCGGCGTGCCGCCCGTTCGGCCGGCCTGGACGTCGGCCTCGTCGGCGCGGATGTCCAGCAGCCGGTCGAAGCCCAGGCCGGCGGTGATCAGGCCCAGCTGGCCGCTGGCGCCCAGACGCGCCAGCCAATCGATGCCGCGCCAGAACTCGTCGGGCTGCACGTCCAGCTCGTCTATGGTCTTGAACAGATCGCTGACGATGCGCTGGGTGATGGCGCGCACGCGCTCGTTGCCCGGCGCGGCATGCACCGTGTTGACGAGGTCCAGCAGCTGCGCTTGGGTGAATTCGGCCATGGTTGTCTCCTCTTGCCTGCAGGGCTCAGTCGAGTTTGATATTGCGGTCGGTGATCAGCTGGGTCCACATCGCCGATTCGCGGGCCAGATGGCTGGCCAGCGCCTCGGGGGTGGAGCCCACCGGCTCGGCGCCGATGGCATCCAGCCGTTCGATCACATCGGGCTGCTTCATGGTGTCGAGCAGCACCTTGTTGAGCTTGGCGATGATGGGCTTGGGCGTGCCGGCCGGCGCGAACACCGCAAACCAGGGCGAGACGTCGTAGCCGGTGACACCGGCCTCGGCCATCGTCGGCACGTTCGGCAGGCTCTTGGAGCGCTTGGCCGTGGTGACGGCCAGTGCGCGCAGCTTGCCGGACTGGATGTGGTTGCGCGCCGAGGTGATGCTGTCGAACATATAGTTGACCTGGCCACCCAGCAGATCGCTGACGGCCGGACCGCTGCCCTTGTAGGGGATGTGCATCATGTCGAGCTTGGCCAGCGAGGTGAACATCTCGCCCGCCAGGTGGATGGAGGTGCCGTTGCCGGCCGAGGCATAGGTCAGCTTGCCCGGCTCCTTGCGCGCGGCGGCGATCACATCGGCCACGGTCTTGATGTTCGGCTGGGTGCTGTTGGTGACCAGCACATTGGGCACGACGGCCAGCAGGCTCACCGGTGCAAAGTCCTTGATCGGGTCGTAGGTCAGCTTGTTGTACAGCGGCTTGTTGGTGGCCATGCCTATCGAGGTGATCATGATGGTGTAGCCATCGGCCGGTGACTTGGCCACCGCATCGGCGCCGATATTGCCGCCGGCGCCGGCGCGGTTCTCGATCACAAAGGTCTGGCCCAGCGTCTTGCCGGCCTTCTCGCCGAGGATGCGCGCGATCGCGTCCATCGCACCGCCGGGCGGGAAGGGCACGATCCAGCGTATCGGCTTGTTGGGCCAGTCGGTGGCCTGGGCCTGGGCGAAGCCAGTCGCGCACAGACCCGCGATCAGGGTGAGGGCGGCCGTCAGCAGGGGGCGTCTTTGCATGGTGTTCTTGTCTCCGGAATGCGGGTGGATATCAGGCGATTGCCGAGGGGTGCTGGGCCAGCGGCGTGACCTGCAGCTTCATGTAGGGGAACAGCGGCAGCTGCGACAGCAGCTGGTGCAGCTCGTCGTTGGAGGCGACGTCGAAGACGCTGTAGTTGGCGTACTCGCCGACCACGCGCCACAGATGGGGCCAGCGGCCGTCGCGCTGCAGGCCCTGCGAATAGGCCTTCTCGCGCGCCTTGATCTCGTTGGCCTGCTCGGGCGGCAGGTCGTGGGGGATGTTCACATCCATGCGGACCAGGAACAGCATCGTTGTCTCCTTGCTTCTGTTTCAAACGGCATTGCGGCCGAGATCGATATGGGTGGGCGTCAGGCCCGTGCGGGCGCGGTCGAAGCGGTCGAGCTGCTGCAGGTCAACCTCGACGCCGAAGCCGGGGCCGTCGGGGAGCTGCAGCTCGAAGTCCTTGATCTCCATGCGCGTGCCGACGATGTCGTCCACCAGCAGCTGCGGGCCGAACAGCTCGCAGCCATGGTGCTGAGGGCCCAGGGTGGAGAACACATGGGCCGAGGCGGCGCTGCCCAGCGAGGTCTCCAGCATCGTGCCGCCGTACCAGGCGATGTCGGCGGCCTCGGCCACCGCGGCCACCTCGCGGGTGCGCAGGAGGCCGCCATGCTTGGCCACCTTCAGCGAGAACACCTGGGCCGCCTGTTCGCGGGCCAGCACAAATGCGTCCTGCGGAGTACATACCGTTTCGTCGGCCATGATGGCGGCGCGGTCGCCGAGGCTGGCCGTCAGCAGCTTCAGTGCTGCCACATTCCATTTGGCCACCGGCTGCTCGATCAAGGTGACGCCGGCAGCTATCAGCTGCGGCAGATAGCGCCGCGCGGTGGTCGTGTCCCAGGCCTGGTTGACGTCCACGGTCAAGGTCGCCTGGCCGGCCAGGCCGCGGGCGATCTGGCTCACATGGGCGACGTCCTGCTCGGGCGCACGCGCGCCTATCTTCATCTTGAAGATGCGGTGGCGCCGCTGCTGCAGGCGCAGCTGGGCTTCTTCCAGGTCACGGGCCACGTCGCCGCTGGCCAGGGTCCAGGCCAGGGGCAGGCTGTGGTGGCGCTTGCCGCCCAGCAGCTGCCAGGCGGGCAGGTTCAGGCTGCGGGCCACCGCATCGATCAGCGCCATCTCGACGGCGCTCTTGGCGAAGGCATTGCCCTTGCAGGCGGCGTCCATGCGGGCCAGGGCGGTGCCGAAGTGGCTGCCGTCTTGGGCGATCAGCACCGGGGCCAGGTAGGCGTCGATCGCATGCTTGATGCTCTCGGGCGACTCCTCGTTCCACGACGGCCCGCCTATGGTGGCGGCCTCGCCGAAACCGCAGGCGCCGTTGTCCAGCCACAGCTGCACGATCACCGGGCTCTGGCGGCTGATGGCGCCAAAGGACAGCTTGTGCGGCCGTATCGTGGGGATGTCCAGGATGCGCGTCGTGATGCGTGCGATCCGATGGGGAGCCGTCATGGGTTCTGGCCTCGTTGGGGGTGAGCAGGCACCAAGAGTAGGCCGGCGGCAGTTTTCTGAAAAATGATTTATTTGGTATTGACCGTTCGACGATGTCGATCAATGCGGATAGCATTGCTTGATGGAAATCCGCCAGCTGCGCTACTTCCTCGACATTGCCCGCACCGAGCACCTGACGCAGTCGGCGCAGAACCTCTTCGTCACCCAGTCCACGTTGTCGCATGGCCTGCGTCAGCTGGAGCAGGAGCTGGGCGTGACCCTGTTCGACCGCCTGGGCCGCGGGCTCAAGCTCTCGCAGGCGGGCGAGCAGTTCCGAGCCTATGCGCTGCGAGCGCTCAAGGAGGTCGAGGCCGGCCGCATGGCCCTGGCCGAGATGGACGGCCTGCGCTCGGGGCGGCTGACGGTGGGCGCCTTCCCGACTTTTTTGAACAGCGTGGCGGCGACTGTCGCGGCCTTCAACCGTGCCCATCCGGGCGTGGCCGTCGAGGTGCGTTCGCTGCGAGCTGCGCCTATCGAGCAGCAGCTGCTGGACGGCGAGCTGGATCTGGGCATCGCCTCCTACCCGGCCGAGCACGATGACATCGAGGCCGAGCCCCTGTTCGACGAGCGCCTGCTGCTGGTCGTGGGCTCAGGCCATGCGCTGGCCGGGCGGCGCAGCCTGGCGCTCAACGCCTTGGACGGTGTGGCACTGGCCCTGCTGCCGCGCACCTTTGCCATGCGTCGCCAGATCGACGAGGCCTTGCGTCAGGCCGGCATCAAGCCGGACGTGCAGGTGGAGATGGACCCGGTCGAGTCGTTGCTGAGCCTGTGCCGCCACGGCAGCCTGGCCAGCATCGTGCCCGAGCGCGCGGCGCGCCAGGCACCCGAGCTACAGGCGATTGCACTGACTGCGCCGGCCATGGTGCGCCACGCCGGCATCCTGTGGCGGCGCGGAGCCTCGCGCAGTGCCGCGGCGCGGGCCTTCGCTTCGCTCCTGCACGAAGCGCCTGAAGCCTAGATTGCCGCCCAGAACTGTGACAGCAGCGCCGCGAACTCGGCGGGTTTTTCCACCGCGCTGAGGTGGGCGGCATCCAGGCTGGCCAGGCGTGCGCCGGGGATTTGCGCGGCGATGGCCTCCGACATCGCTGGCGGCGTCGCTTCGTCGCGGCTGCCCGCAATCACCAGCGTCGGGCAGGCGATGCGGGCATTGCCTGCTGCCAGATCGATGTGGGCCACGGCCGCGCAGGCGTCGGCATAGGGGGCTGAGGGCGTGGCCTCCAGCACCGCGCGCAGCTGGGCCACGCGGGCCGCGCCGCCATTCACGGCATCGGCGCGGAACTCGGGCGTGAACCAGCGCTGCATGGCGCCGTCGGAAATGGCCGCGACGCCTCGGGACAGCACCGTGTCGATACGGGCCTGCCACATCGCGCGCGCCGCCGCGTCGTAGTGGCTGGCCGAGTTGGCGATCACCAGGCTGCGCACCAGGGCAGGGTGGCGCGCGCCTAAGGCCTGGGCCGTCATGCCGCCCATGGACAAGCCGACGAAGTGCACCGGTTGGCCATCGGCCTGGGTCCGTATCAGCGCGGCCGCATCATCGGCCAGGGCCTCGATGTCGTAAGCCCCGTCGCCCGCTGCCGAGTGGCCGTGGCCGCGATGGTCGTAGCGCAGCACCGTGTAGCGGTCCTGCAGCGCGGCGGCCACGCCGTCCCACATGGCCAGATCACAGCCGAGCGCATGGCTCAGCACGACGACAGGCCCTTGGCCCTGCTGGATGAAATTGAGTGTCTGCATGCGGCCAGACTCTAGCGCATGGCCGCTCGTGGGCCGCTTTGCCTCGGCTCAAGGCAAAGGGCTACGTTGAAACGACGGGCGCTGCTCAGGCGCCGCGGCTTCGGCGCCAGGCCAGGCCGGCAAGGCCGAGCGCCATCAAGGCCCAGCTGCCAGGCTCGGGCACGGCCTGGGTGACCTTCAACTCCAGCCGGGTGTGGTCTTCGCCGTGGAAGGCGGCCACCGAGGTGGCGAAGGTGCTCAGGCTGCCGATCAGCGTGCCATCTGCCGCCGCATAGCCGAAGCTGCCGTAGATCAGGTCGGTGTTGGCGACCGAGTGGCTCAGCGCCAGCACGACGCTGAACGCCCCTGCGGGAGCCGACAGGGCTGCCGACCCCAATGGGTTGACGGTGGCCGCGACAAAGTCCTGCTTGCGGAAGTTCACACCCGAGCCATTGCCGTTGTTGAACAGGTAGAGCTCGACCACGTCACTGTCGTTGCCGAAGTTGTCGCTGAACCGGAAGCCGACGGTCTGGCCGAAGGCGGGCAGGGTGCTCAATGGCACGCTGATCGCGGCGGCGAACGAGCGCGATCGCGGCAAGCCCGCATTGGCGTCCACGGTGTTGGTCAGCAGGCGCAGGCGCAGCGATTGCCCCATAATGCCCGCCGCATTCGGCGTGGGCAGGCCGTAGCCCGGATCCAGCCAGACCGAGCCATCGTGCTCGGAGGCGGCCAAGGCAGCGTGGGCCGGATCGTCGAGGCCTTGCAAGGTGTAGGCCGCCGGATTGCCGCCGACGAAGTTCGGGCCGACCAGCGGATCACCGTTGTCGAAGCTGTCGGCCAGCAACAGATGGCCGCCAACCAGCCAATCGGCCGGCGCACCGTCCCGGTACACGCTGACACGGCTGATTTCGAGCGGCGCAGCCGCGGCCCAGGACACGACTGCCCCGAGCGCCAGGGCCAGAGCCCCTTTGCAGACGAACAAAAAGCCGGCGGCGCGGTGGGTAGGCTGCATGATGAGGTCCTTGGCATGTCGAGAACGCGTACCGATTATCGACCGCCGAGCCACCGCTGCGGTGGCCACCCCCTAGTTCGAAGACCTCGGCCATCCTCAATACTGCGGTATCAACTCCTGCCCCGTTTCGCGCTGTTCACCGTCTTTTTTGGAGGCTGGGGCAATGGGCGCCGCGCCATCGCCAGCTCGTACAGGCTTTGGGCGGCCAGCGACAGGCCACGGTCGCGCCGCCGCACCAGGTAGATGCGCCGCTCAAGGCCCTGCCAGGGCAAAGGCCGGGTGGCGATCTCGCCTTGCTGAAAGTGGAACAGGCTCAGCGCCGGCACGACGCTGATGCCCAGGCCGGCGCGCACCATGCCCATCACGGTGGCCAGCTGGTCGACCTCCATCAAGGTCTTCATCTGCAGCGGATGCACGGCCGCGTCGAGGTACTGGCGCACGCTGCTGGTACGGGATAGATGGACGAAGGGATGCTTGGCCAGATCCTCCGGGCGCAGCGTCTTGGTCGTCAGCAGCGGGTGACCGACCGGGCAGACCAGATGGAAGTCGTCGCTGCAGAACAGCTCGGCACTGAGCTCGGGCGTTTCGGCGCGGGTGGCGGCCAACGCAAAGTCGGCCTTGCCGGCCTGCACCTGGGCGATGCAGGCCTCGGACAGCACATCGCTGACGGCCAGCTCAATGCCCGGATACAGCGCCCTGAACTCGGCCAGCAGCTGGGGCAGCCAGCCGGCGGCCAGCGAGGGCAGCAGGGCGATGGCCACGCGTCCCCGCTTGCGCGCCACCTGGTCGCGGGCGCCCTCCAGCGCATTGTCGAACTCGGCCAGCACGCGGCGTGCCGCCAGCTCGAATTCGCGGCCCTCGGCACTGAGCTCGACATGGCGGGTCGAACGGTCGAACAGGCGCTGGCCCAGATCGTCCTCCAGCGCCTTGATCAACGCACTGAAGGCCGGTTGCGACAGATGCGACAGCGCGGCCGCTCGCGTGAAGCTGCGCTGCTCGGTCAAGGCCAGAAAGGCGCGCAGCTGGCGGGTCGAGACATTCATCTGCATTTTGGATCAAGCCATTCCAATTTTCGAATTCACAGATTAGCGCATCCTGCCTACAGTCGATCCCGTTGCAAGGCCTTCCGCCTTGCCAAGGGGCTTGGATGGAGCGCAAGGCGGTACTGAGGGTGGGTTGTGCGGCGGGGTTCTCCGGCGACCGCCTTGACGCTGCCACTCCCGTTGTCGAGGCCCTGATTGCCGCTGGCGGTCCCGCCGTGCTGATCTTCGAGACCTTGGCCGAGCGCACCCTGGCACTGGCCCAGCTGGCGCGCCGCAGCGATGCCGAGGCCGGCTACGAGCCCTTGCTGGATGATTTGCTGCGGCCGGTACTGGCCCGCTGTCTGGAGCACAAGGTGTGCATCGTCAGCAACTTCGGCGCGGCCAACCCGCAAGGCGCTGCGCGGCGCATCGCGGCGCTGGCGCGAGAGCTGGGTCTGCGCATGCCGCGTATCGCGGTGGTGCGGGGCGATGACCTGAGTGGCGCTGATCACCGCAGCCTGCTCGATCAGGCGCTGGGCGCGGCGATGCAGGGCCTGAACGTCGTCAGCGCCAATGCCTACATCGGCGCCGAGGCCATCGCAGACGCCTTGCTGGCTGGCGCCGAGATCGTTGTCTGCGGCCGCGTCGCCGACCCCTCGCTGACCGTCGGTCCGGCGCTGGCCCATTTCGGCTGGGCCCGTGACGACTGGGACCGCCTGGCCCGCGCCACGATGGCCGGCCATCTGCTCGAGTGCGGCGCCCAGGTCAGCGGCGGCTACTACGCCGATCCGGGCTACAAGGATGTGCCAGGTCTTGCCCGGCTGGGCTATCCGATCGCCGAGATCGACGAATCGGGCGACTGCACCATCACCAAGCCCGCCGGCAGCGGCGGACGCATCGACGCGCACACCGTCAGGGAGCAACTGCTGTACGAGGTCCATGACCCGGCCGCCTACCTGACGCCCGATGTGGTGGCCGACATCAGCGCGGCCACGGTCACCGAGCTGGGGCCGGACCGCGTGCGGCTGAGCGGCGTGCGCGGCCATGCCCGGCCGATCGACCTCAAGGTCAATGTCTGCCACGAGAATGGCTGGCTGGCCGAGGCCGAGATTTCCTACGCCGGTGCCCGCGCCGAGGCGCGCGCCCGGCTGGCGGCCGAGGTGTTGCGCGAACGTCTGCAGGGCCTCGGGCCGTTGCGTGTCGATCTGATCGGCGTGCTCAGCGTGCTGGCCGGCGATGCCGAGCCCTCGTCTGTTGCGGGTGACGCTCGCGATGTGCGTCTGCGCGTGGCGCTGAACCATGCCGAGCGGGCCTCGGCCGAGCGTGTCGGCCGCGAGATGACGGCGCTGTACACCTGCGGCCCGGCGGGAGGCGGTGGCGTGCGCACGGCGCTGCGGCCGCGGCTGGGCACCTTGTCCTGCCTGGTGCCGCGCAGCCAGGTGCCGTGTTCTTTCAGCTTTGTTGCTGTCGAATGAGAAGCGCCATGACCAGGCTCACCGTACCCCTGCATCGCGCCGCCCATGGCCGCACCGGCGACAAGGGCAACCGCTCCAATATCAGCGTGATCGCCTGGCACCCGCTGCTGTGGCCGCTGCTGGTGGAGCAGATCACCGAGGCTGCCGTGTTGCAGCGCTTCGCCGGGCGCTCGCCGAGCACGGTCAGGCGCTATCTGCTGCCGCAGCTGCAGGCGATGAATTTCGTGCTTGACGAGGTGCTGGATGGCGGCGTCAACGACGCGCTGAACCTCGACAGCCACGGCAAGGCGCTGTCCTTTCTGCTGCTTGACCTGCCACTGTCCGTGCCAGCCGAGCTGCAGCCCTACCTGGTCGGCCCCGCCACCGATGTGATTCCAACAACCGCTTCAGGAGACAAGACATGAAACCCACCCACACCTTTCCCTTCGCCTGTCGCACCCTGCTGGCCGCAGCGCTGCTGCTGCCGTCCCTGGCGATGGCTCAGGCCTACCCGTCCAAGCCGGTCAACTTCGTCGTGCCCTTTGCCGCCGGCAGCGCCACCGACCAGCTGGCGCGGGCACTGGGCCAGGCGCTGAGCAGCGAAACCAAGCAGGCGGTGGTGGTGGACAACAAGGCCGGCGCCAGTGGCATGCTGGCTGCGCAGAGCGTGGCCCGCGCCGCGCCCGATGGCTACACGGTGCTGATCACCACCAACACCACCCACGCGGCCAACGAGCATCTGTACAAGAAGCTGTCCTACGATCCGGTCAAGGACTTCGCGCCGGTCACAGCCCTGGGCAAGGGCTCGCAGATGATGGTGGTCAATGCCGCCTCGCCGTACAAGACCGTGGGCGATCTGCTGGCCAAGGCCAGGAAGGAGCCGGGCAAGCTGAGCTTCGGCAGCGGCAGCTCTTCCAGCCGCGTGGCCGGCGAGCTGTTCAAGCAGATGGCGGGTGTCGATCTGCTGCATGTGCCCTACAAGAGCAACCCGCTGGCGATCACCGATCTGCTGGGCGGGCAGATCGATCTGATGATTACCGACAACGCCACCGGCCTGCCTCATGTGAAGGCGGGCAAGCTGCGGGCCCTGGGCGTGTCCACGGCGGCGCGTTCGCCGCTGCTGCCCGATGTGCCGACCCTTGATCAGGCCGGCGTCAAGGGCTACGACATGGGCTACTGGTTCGCCGCCTACGTGCCGGCCGGTACGCCAGCCGCGGTGGTGGCGCGGTTGCGCGACCTGCTGGTTGCCGGCACGGCCGCACCTGCGGCCAAGGCCTTCTTCGAGTCGACCGGTTCCGAGGCCTTCACGACCTCTCCGGATGGGCTGGCCAAGTTCCAGCGCGAAGAGGCATTGAAGTGGGGGCGTGTCATCAAGGCGGCCGGTATCGAAGCCGAATAAGGCGATTCCTCACCCGGTCGGCGGAAAGACACCAATTTGCGATGTATAATGCAAAGCTGCGCGGCTGTAGCTCAGCTGGATAGAGTACTTGGCTACGAACCAAGGGGTCGTGGGTTCGATTCCTGCCAGCCGCACCAAAAACAAGAAGAGAATCAACGGGTTAGAAGCGTGAGCTTCTAACCCGTTTTCCGTTTCCGGAGGATTTTCTGGGGGGAGCCCCCCCAAGAGGGGGCCCCCTTCTTGGGGATGACGAACCGGACGCCAGCGCCGATGCTTGCACTATCTGATCCTCAAGGTGAAGACCATGCAACATCAGCAACCTCACTCGCCGCTGGTACTGTTTCCGTTCAGCAAATTGCTGTCTTCGCTTGCGATCTCACCCAAGGGGGCTGGGGTCGCTCCGGCCCCTTCGGCGGCCCGGACGCCGCTGCCGTGCGGCGAACAGGAAATTGCCACCCTTGATGGCTTGACGGTCACTGAGTCAAGCTTTGATGAATGGGCGGAGACCCGCGTGTGACTGCTGGCGTCCGGCGGCAGTTGCCAACTGCCTGCCTTACTTGCTGCTGCGGCGGCGAGCAACCGTGCACAGCAGGCCCAGACCGGCCATCATCAGCCCGTAGGTGCCGGGTTCGGGCACGGCGGCGGTGAGGCTGAGCTGGTCGATGCCGAGGGCCGTGCTGGCGCTGCGGTCCAGCACATCGACCACACCGAAGGCCACGTTGATGGTGCCGCTGTGCTGGAAGGTGTAGTCCAGGTGGCCGGGTGCCGTCGACCAGGGATAGGGCTGGGCGAAGGGGGTGTTGGCGTTGCTGGCACTGGCCAGCGGGATGAAATGGCCGTCGATGACCGCAAAGCCATAGTCCAGGCCGAAGCCGGTGCCGGTATCGTTGGTGACCAGCAGCCAGTCGACGCTGAGCTTGTCGCCGGCCTTGACATCGAAGCTGCGCTTGATGGCGGAGCCCTCGGTGGCCTTGTCGATAGCCGACAGGTTCAGCGCGCCGGTGGCCAGACCGACAAAGGCCTCGATGCCGGCGGGCCCTGCATTGGCATCGACCGGGTTGTTGCCAGACAGGTTGGCGGCGCCGTTGGGCATGGGGAAGTCGTCGCCCTCGGTGCTGCTGGCGGTGGTCATGACGCCATAGCCGCTGTAGCTGCTGACGTCGCCCAGCAGGGTCCAGTTGGCCAGGCTGCTGAAGTTGTCGCTGAACTTCGGCGCGGCGGCCTGCGCGGCGCCGCACAGGGCCAGGGCGGCCGCGGCGAGCAGGCTGTGTTTGAGGGTCGTCATCATGAGGGTGAGGCTCCTTGTCGAGGATGGAAGCGCGCGAGGTCGGAACAGGAAGGCGGCGGCCGGGCGGACCTGCGCTGCGGTAAGGCCGTGCAGCACCATCGTCATCAGCCCGCATGACAGGGCAGAGGCCTGGCGGGGCCAGGTCTAGTCCTATCGGCTCAGCCGAGGTCTCGTCTGTGCGAGGGGCGGATATCCAATCGCCTGACGGGGTCATCGCGGCAGTGGCACGGGCTGATCCCGTTGCACCCGGGCCTGTGTCCCGCGCGCTCAGCTCGGTTTGGTAACCAGCCCCAGTTCCCGCAGGATGTCCTGCGTGTGCGCCCCAGGCTCCGGCGGTGTCTGCGGCCGGCGTGCCGGGGTTCTGGAGAAGCGGGGCGAGGGCGCTGGCTGCAAGCGGCCTTCCACCTCGACGAAATTGCCGCGTGCCTGGTGGTGCGGATGGCCGGGCGCTTCGGCCAGGCTCAATACCGGTGCCACGCAGGCATCGGTGCCTTCCAGCAGGGCGCACCAGGCGTCCCGCGTACGCGTGCGGATGCGCTCGACCACCCGGGCACGCAACTCGGGCCAGTCATGCACCTGGTATTGGCGTGCGGCGTCCACATCGTCGAAACCCAGGCGTTGCAGCAACTCGGCATAAAACTGCGGCTCGATGGCGCCCAGGCTCAGGTGCTTGCCGTCGGCGCACTCGAAGGTGTCGTAGAACGGCGAGCTGTGGAGAAAGAAGTTCTGCTCCGGACGATCGCGCCAGAAGCCCTGCCCGCGCAGGCTGTGGATCAGGGTCGCCATGGTGTTGACGCCATCGACCATGGCCGCATCGATGACCTGGCCGCGGCCGGACTGCCGCGCCTCCAGCAGCGCGCAGACCAGGCCGAAGGCCAGGAACAGGGCACCGCCGGCCATGTCGCCAATCATCGTCGCCGGGATCGTCGGCGCGGCGTCGGTCCGGGCCGACAGGCTCAGCACGCCGGTCAGGGCCACATAGTTGATGTCATGGCCGGCGGCCTGGGCCAGCGGGCCGGTCTGGCCCCAGCCGGTGACGCGGCCGTAGACCAGGCGCGGATTGCGGGCCAGCGCCGGCTCCGGCCCCAGGCCCAGGCGTTCCATCACGCCGGGGCGGTAGCCCTCGATCAGGCCGTCGGCGCGGGCTAGCAGGCGCTGGGCGGCTTCCAGGTCGGCGGGCAGTTTCAGATTCAGCGCGATCGAACGCTTGCCGCGGTTGAGCATGCCGCCGGCGCCCACGCTCAAGCCTCCTCCTGCACGCTCGATGACAATCACCTCGGCGCCCATGTCGGCCAGCAGCATGCTGCAGAAGGGCCCCGGGCCGATACCGGCGAATTCGACGATGCGCAGGCCGGCCAGCGGGCCGGTGGGTGCAGGGGAATCAGTCACGGGCAGGCTCCAGGGCATCTTGGTGCCCCATTATTGATGCCCTCGCTTGATGCGCTCGTGCCAGGCCTGTCAGCGCTCCAGCCAGGCCTTGCGGAAGCTGTCCACCAGCGGCTGCAGCAGATAGCCGAAGAAGGTGCGCTCGCCGGTGCGGATGAAGATGTCGGCCTGCATGCCGGGCTGCACCTTCAGCTCGCCCAATCGCTCCAGTTCGGCCTTGGGCACATCGAGCTTGACGGTGAAATAGCTCAGCTCGGTGCGCGGGTCCAGCACCGCATCGGCCGAGACGTAGGTGACGCTGCCATTGAGCTCGGGCGTGGTGCGCGGATTGAAGGCATGCAGCTTCAGGCCGGCCTGCTGGCCGACCATCACGCGGTCGATGTCGGTGGGCAGCACGCGGGCCTCCAGCACCAGGCGGTCATCGCTGGGCACCAGCTCCATCACCACCTCGCCGGGGCCGATCACGCCGCCGGCGGTGTGAACCTTGAGCTCGGTGACGGTGCCGCTGACCGGCGCGCGCAGCTCGGTCAGTTCCAGCGTGCGCTTGGTGGCGCTGGCGCGTTCGATCAGCTCGTAGTTCTCGGACTGCACTTTCTTCAGCTCGTTGGCCACGTCTTCCTGGAAGGCGCGCTTGACCTGGAACTTCTTCAGCTCGCGTTCGCTGATGGCGGTGCGGCCGGAGGCGACCTTGGAGACCAGCTCGTCACGCTCGCCCTTGAGCCGGGCGATGTCGCGATCGACGGCGCGCAGCCGGGTCTTCTCGACCATGCCCTGTTTGTCGAGATCGACCAGGCCCTTGAGATCGTTCTCCAGGCTCTCGATCTGCTCGTTCTTCGAGCGCTGCTGCGACTGGAAGCCGATGATCTCGTTGCGCAGGGCCGCGACCTGTTCGTCCAGAATGCCGAGTTCGCCGGCGCGTGAGCTGCGCCGTGCGACAAACATGGCCTGCTGGGCGCGCAGGATCTGCGCCACCTGATCATTGCCGGCGCGCTCGGTCAGCTCGACCGGAAACTCGATCCCCCCCTTTTCGTCACGCTCGGCCTTGAGCCGGGCTTCGGTGGCCAGGGCAACGTCGCGCCCGCCGACGACCACACCGTGGGCGGCGCCGGCGCGGGTCTCGTCGAGCTGCACCAGCACGTCTCCGGCCTTGACGGTGCTGCCGTCCTGGACCAGGATCTTCTTCACCACGCCACCTTCGGAGTGCTGGATCTTTTTGCGGCTGGTGTCCACCTTGACCGAGCCCTGCGCCACGACGGCCGAGGATAGCGGCGCCACGGTGGACCAGATCGCCGACAGGCCCAGGGTGCCGGCAATGATGGCCAGGCCGATCAGGTTCCAGCGGCGGCCGTCCTGGGCGGCGCGTTCGTCACCGACCACCAGCTTGGCCAGAGCCTGGTCTCTGAGGCTGATATCAGCCATTGGCGGCTCCCTGTGACTCGTGCGTTGCGGGGTCCGACCGTGCGATCACGCGCCGGGTGATCTGCGGCATGACCTCGGCCGTGGGGCCATAGTTGGCGATCTGGCCATTGAGCATGACCAGCAGAAAGTCGGTGCCGCCCAGCAGGGCCGGCCGGTGGGCGATGACGATCACGGTGCTGCCCAGCGCACGCAACTGCTCCATCGCCTGGCGCACGGCGTTCTCGCCCTCGGCGTCGAGATTGGAGGTGGGCTCGTCCAGCACCACCAGCGGCGGCGTGCGGTAGAAGGCCCGCGCCAGGCCGACGCGCTGGCGTTGGCCGCCCGACAGATTGGCGCCGGCCGGGCCGATCTGGGTTTCATAACCCTGAGGGAGGGCGAGGATCATGGTGTGGGCGCCGGCCAGCTGTGCGGCCTCGACCACCTTCTCCGGATCGACGGCGCCGAAACGGGCGATGTTGTCGGCCACGGTGCCGGGGAAGAGCTCGATGTCCTGCGGCAGATAGCCGATGTGCGGGCCGACGTCGTCGCGCCGCCAGTCGGCGATGTTCACGCCGTCCAGACGCACCACGCCGACGGCCGGGCGCCACACGCCCACGGCCAGCCGCGCCAGGGTCGATTTGCCGGCGGCGCTGGGGCCGGTGATGCCCAGGCACTTGCCCGCCTCCAGCTTGAAGCGCAGCTCCTGCACCGTCAGCCGGCGGGCCTCGGGTGGCCCGCCCGACACGCCGTCGAACAGCAGCAGGCCGGCCGGTTTGGGCAGGGGCATCGCTTCCGGTTCAGGCTTCTGGCCGGCCACGTCCTTGGACAGACGGCGGTAGGCCTCGCGGGCCTGAAGAAAGCCGCGCCAGCCGGCAATCGCCGCTTCGATCGGCTGCAGGCCGCGGCCCATCACGATGGAGGCGGCAATCATCACGCCGGCCGAGCTTTGCTGAAGAATCACCAGCCAGGCGCCGACGCCCAGGATGGCAATCTGCAGGAACAGGCGTACCGCCTTGGCCACGGCCGCGACGTTGCCGGCGCGGTCGCTGGCCACGCCCTGCAGGCCGATGCCGAAGTCATGGCGCGTGCGCCACAGCCGGGTCAGCGCCGGCAGCATGCCCATGGCCTTGATGACCTCGGCATTGCGCGCCGAGACTTCGGCGAACTGGGTGCTGGCCGACATCTCCCTGCCGGCCTCGGCCAGCGGCGCGCGCGTGCTGCGCTCGTTCCAGAGCCCAAGCAGGAAGAGCACCGCTCCGCCGACCACGGCGACATGGCCCAGCCAGGGGTGCAGCACGTAGACCAGGCCGATGTAGATCGGCGACCAGGGGGCGTCGAGCAGGCTCAGCATGGTGGCACCGGTGGCAAAGCCGCGCACGCTGTCGAGGTCGCGCAGCGACTGGCCGCTTTTGCCTGCGGCCAGCGTGCCGGAGAACACCAGGCCGGACAATTGGGCGTCCAGCCGCGCGCCCAGGCGCACCAGCAGACGCGAGCGCACCACCTCAAGCGCCGCCAGCGTGGCCAGGCAGGCCGCGGCGAACAGCGTCAGATAGATCAGGGTGGCGCCGCTGCGCGAGGCCAGCACCCGGTCGTAGACCTGCAGCATGTACACCGAGGAGGTGAGGGCCAGCAGATTGATGAAGAAGCTGAAAAAGGCCACCTGCCGCAGCGTGGCCGAGGTCACCTGTACGGCACGCCCCAGCGGCGTGTCCAGCGGGGGGCGTTCAAAACCGAACATGGCGCGGCCGGCAGTCCGGCTGATGGGTGACTGATGAGGTGGGTGGACGCGGGTGCTTGCGGTGGCGGCGCATGCGCTTCAGTCGGGCGAGCGACGACGCAGGGCCGGCAACAGGGCCAGGCCGCCCAGCATCAGGGCCCAGGTACCGGGTTCGGGGACCAGGGAGCCCTGGAGACTGAAGGCAACCGGTTCGGCGCTCGGAGCATTGCTGGTGGCCTGCCACATCCAGCGCACGTCTTCACTCTTGTTCCAGATTGCGATCTTGTTAGCCGTCAGGGGGCTGTCGGTGACGTCCAGCGTGTACTGCGTGATTCCATTGCCAGCCGAGGTGGTGGTCAGGCTGCCCGCCAGCGGGACCGCGCTGCCGCCCAGGAACACCTCGAAGCTGCTGTCGCTGCTGCCGAAGTTGTAGTAGCCCCACCAGACGACCTTGTCGAGCACGGCGTTGGCCACGGGAACAAAGCTCTGCTCGAAGGCCGGGCCGGCATTCCAGTCCGACTCCAGTCCGTTGGTGCCGGCCAGATAGGGGGCAAAGCTCGTGCTCACCAGTTCCATGGCCTGGCCGGACAGGGCCACGCTGGACAGTAGGGTGGCAGCGATGAACTGGGCGGCGGGCTGGCGAAATTTGCTGTACATCATGGACTCCCGGTTGGGCGGTGAATTTGCATTTGAACGGTCAGGCATCGATTGGTGTTGAGGACTATCCCGAAGCACCCCCTGTTCACGGGAGGAACTCCACCAGCGGCACGCCTATCGGAGCGAACTGGAACTCGATCCAGTCGACCAGGAAGTCACTGCCGTGCTGCTGGCCGTTGGCATCGGTGTAGACCGTCGCCCCCAGTCCACCGACCGGGTTGACATAGCCACCGAAGTCGAACTCGGTGCCGTGGTAGGCACCGGCCATCAACTCAACGGTGACGAATCCGGCGGCTGCGGACAGCGTGACCTGCTTGGTGCCACTGGCGCTGTCGGCCGCAAAGGTGGTCGAGCCGACCTCCTGGCCATTGCTGTCCAGCAGTCGCAGCAAGCCGCCTTCGGTGAAGACCGTGCCGTCGTCGTTGATGAAGAATCTCGACAGGTTCATCGTCACCTGGGTGGCCTCGTGGTCCAGGCTGAAGCGCAGGCCTTCCTTGCCATCGATTTCCTGGCGCACGGCGCTGGTCGCTGCCGATTGGCCGCTGACGCCGAGATCGCCGGCATAGACATCCAGGCCGGGCAGGGTCTGCGGGCTGGCTCCTGTCAGCGAGACGGCACTCCAGGCCGTGGCATCGTTGGTGATGTCCGCCTTGTGGCTGAGCGTGATGTCGGCATGAGTCCAGGCCTGCTGCCATTGGCCGCCGGCACCGGTTTCACGTGTCGGGGCATCACCGATGCGCACCGTCTGCGCCTGTCCTCCGCCCACCGCCACCTGCACACTGCCTGCATTGGCCCAGGTGCCGTCTTCGTCCACCAGGCCGACCGACACCGTGCGATTGCCCGCCGTGCCGAACACATGGTTGACATTGCCGGCAGCGCCCACGGTCTGCGTCGTGCCATCACCCCAGTCGATCAGGTAGCTGCTCACCGTGTCCTGGCCGGGGTCGGTGACAGCGCCCAGGTTCAGCGCATAGGTCTGGCCGGCCGTGGCCGCTGCGGCGCCCGTGAGGGCGATCGTCGGTGCCACATTGTTGACGGTGATGTCCTTGACCTGGTTGGTCGTGCCACCGTCGCCGTCGTTGACGGTGACGCTGATGGTGCGCAGGCTGGCATTGTTGGGACCGTCGTTGTCATCGGCGTAGATGTGGGCCACATGGCCGCTCAGGGCGGTCAGTTCGACCGCCGTCAGGTTCTGCACCGCCGAGCCATCGCCCCAGTTGATGCTGTAGCTCAGCGGATCGGCCGGTCCGGCGGCATCGCTGCCGGCAATGCTCAAATCGTAGCTTCCGCCTTCATTGAGGCTGGCCACGCCGGAGATGTTCAGCACCGGACCGACATTGTTGACGGTGAGGTTCTTGGTGCCGAGCACAAAGGTGCCGTCCTCGTCGGTGGCGCTGACGCTGATGGTCTGCGCCGTGCCGCCCAGGGCCCCATCGGCATAGGCGTGGGTGAAGACGCCGGCCGCTGCCGTCCATTGCGCGGCGGTGAAGTTGCTGGTCGAGCCATCGCCCCAGGCGATGCTGTAGCCCGTGCGGGTGTCGGCCCCCGGGTCGGTCACTGCACTGACATTGAGCGTGTACAGGCTGGCCTCGTTGACGCTGTCGGCGCCGGTGACGGCGGCAGTCGGCGCCACATTGCTGACGGTGATGTCCTTGGTCTGGTTGGCCGTGCCACCGTCGCCGTCGTTGACCGTGACGCTGATGGTGCGCAGGCTGGCGTTGTTGACGCCATCGTCGTCATCGGCATACACGTGCTGGACATTGCCGCCGAGCGCGGCCAGGGCGACCGCGGTCAGGTTCTGCACAGCCGAGCCATCACCCCAGTCGATGCTGTAGCTCAGCGGGTCGGCCGCGCCGGCGGCATCGCTGCCGGTAACGGCCAGGGTGTAGGTGCCGCCTTCGTTGAGACCGGCGGCCCCGGCGATGTTCAGCGCCGGACCGACGTTGTTGACGGTGAGGCTCTTGGTGCCGAGCACAAAGGTGCCGTCCTCGTCGGTGGCGCTGACGGTGATGGTCTGGGCCGTGCCGCCGGCGGCGCCGTCGGCATAGGCGTGGGTGAAGACTCCGGCCGCTGCCGTCCATTGCGCGGCGGTGAAGTTGCTGGTCGAGCCATCGCCCCAGGCGATGCTGTAGCCTGTGCGGGTGTCGGCCCCCGGGTCGGTCACGGCGCCCACATTGAGCGTGTAGAGGCTGGCCTCGTTGACGCTGTCTGCGCCGGTGACCGCGGCCGTGGGGGCGAGATTGTCCACATGGACGGCAAAGCTGTCGGTGGCCGATTCACCGACCACATCGGTGATGGTCAGGCTGACCACATGGTCGGCTACACCGTCGGCGAACACATGGCTCAGATCCACGCTGCGCACCAGGGTGTTGCCGTTGACGACCGTGCCATCGCCGTAGTTGACGCTGTAGCTCCAGCCGGGGGCGCCGTTGTCCTGGCCGTCGCCGAAGTTGACCGTGCGGGTGAACAGGCTGCCCTCGGCCAGCGTGACATCGCTGCCGGCGTCGAAAGCCACCGTCGGTGTTGCCGGAGCAACATCGACGTTCAGCGTGCCCGCATTGGCCCAGGTGCCATCCTCATCCACCAGGCCGACAACGATGCTGCGACTGCCGGTGCTGGCATAGACGTGGTTGACATTGCCACCCGCGGCGGCCGTCTCGGTGTTGCCGTCGCCCCAGTCGATCAGATAGCTGGTGACGGTGTCGGTGCCCGGGTCGGTGACCGCACCCAGGGTCAGGGCGTAGGCCAGCCCGACCTGGACGCTGGCCGCACCGGACAGCGCAATCGTCGGCGCCACATTGTTGACGCTGATGCCCTTGATCTGGTTGGCCGAGCCGCCGTCACCGTCGCTGGCGGTGACGCTGATGTTGCGGGCGGTGCTGTTGACAGGTCCGTCCTCGTCATCGGCGAAGACATGCTGGACATTGCCGCCGAGCAGGGCCAAGTCTGCCGCGCTCAGGTTCTGCACCGCCGAACCGTCGCCCCAGTCGATGCTGTAGCTCAGCGGGTCGGCCGCGCCAGCGACGTCGCTGCCGGCAATGCTCAGCGTGTAGGTTGCACCTTCGTTGAGGCTGGCCACGCCGGAGATGTTCAGCACCGGACCGACATTGTTGACGGTGAGGCTCTTGGTGCCGAGCACGAAGGTGCCGTCTTCGTCGGTGGCGCTGACGCTGATGGTCTGCGCCGTACCGCCCAGGGCGCCGTCGGCATAGGTGTGAGTGAAGACGCCCGCGGCCGCCGTCCATTGCGCAGCGGTGAAGTTGCTGGTTGCGCCATCTCCCCAGGCGATGCTGTAGCCGCTGCGGGTGTCGGCCCCCGGGTCGGTCACTGCACCGACATTGAGCGTGTACAGGCTGGCTTCGTTGACGCTGTCGGCCCCGGTGACGGGCGCGGTCGGCGCCACATTGCTGACGGTGATGTCCTTGGTCTGGTTGGCCGTGCCGCCGTCGCCGTCGTTGACGGTGACGCTGATGGTGCGCAGGCTGGCGTTGTTGGGGCCGTCGTTGTCGTCGGCGTAGACGTGGGCCACATTGCCGCTCAAGGCGGCCAACTGCGCCGCCGTCAGGTTCTGCAGTGCCGAGCCATCACCCCAGTCGATGCTGTAGCTGAGCGGATCGGCGGCGCCGGCCACATCGCTGCCCGTGATGGCCAGCGTGTAGCTGCCGCCTTCGTTGAGGCCGGCCGCACCGGCGATGCTCAGGCTCGGACCAACATTGTTGACGGTGAGGCTCTTGGTGCCGAGCACGAAGGTGCCGTCTTCGTCGGTGGCGCTGACGCTGATGGTCTGTGCCGTGCCGCCCAGGGCACCATCGGCATAGGTGTGGGTGAAGACGCCAGCGGCTGCCGTCCACTGCGCGGCGGTGAAGTTGCTGGTTGCGCCATCGCCCCAGGCAATGCTGTAGCCCGTGCGGGTGTCGGCCCCTGGGTCGGTGACCGCGCCGACGTTGAGCGTGTACAGGCTGGCCTCGTTGACGCTGTCACCGGTGACGGGCGCGGTCGGCGCCACATTGCTGACGGTGATGTCCTTGGTCTGGTTGGCCGAGCCGCCGTCGCCGTCGTTGACCGTGACGCTGATGGTGCGCAGGCTGGCGTTGTTGGGGCCGTCGTTGTCGTCGGCGTAGACGTGGGCCACATTGCCGCTGAGCACCGCGAGCTGGGCTGCGGTGACGTTCTGCAGCGCCGAGCCATCACCCCAGTCGATGCTGTAGCTCAGCGGGTCGGCCGCGCCGGCCACATCGCTGCCGGTGATGGCCAGTGTGTAGCTGCCGCCTTCGTTGAGGCCGGCTGCGCCGGCGATGCTCAGGCTCGGACCGACATTGTTGACGGTGAGGCTCTTGCTGCCGAGCACGAAGGTGCCGTCTTCGTCGGTGGCGCTGACGGTGATGGTCTGCGCCGTACCGCCCAGGGCGCCGTCGGCATAGGCGTGGGTGAAGACGCCTGCCGCTGCCGTCCATTGCGCGGCGGTGAAGTTGCTGGTTGCGCCGTCGCCCCAGGCAATGCTGTAGCCCGTGCGGGTGTCGGCCCCCGGGTCGGTGACCGCGCCGACGTTGAGCGTGTACAGGCTGGCCTCGTTGACGCTGTCGGCGCCGGTGACGGGCGCGGTCGGCGCCACATTGCTGACGGTGATGTCCTTGGTCTGGTTGGCCGTGCCACCGTCGCCGTCGTTGACGGTGACGCTGATGGTGCGCAGGCTGGCGTTGTTGGGGCCGTCGTTGTCATCGGCGTAGACGTGGGCCACATTGCCGCTCAAGGCGGCCAACTGCGCCGCCGTCAGGTTCTGCAGTGCCGAGCCATCACCCCAGTCGATGCTGTAGCTGAGCGGGTCGGCCGCGCCAGCGACGTCGCTGCCGGTGATGGCCAGTGTGTAGCTGCCGCCTTCGTTGAGGCCGGCTGCGCCGGCGATGCTCAGGCTCGGACCGACATTGTTGACGGTGAGGCTCTTGCTGCCGAGCACGAAGGTGCCGTCTTCGTCGGTGGCGCTGACGGTGATGGTCTGCGCCGTGCCGCCCAGGGCGCCGTCGGCATAGGTGTGGGTGAAGACGCCCGCGGCTGCCGTCCACTGCGCGGCGGTGAAGTTGCTGGTTGCGCCATCGCCCCAGGCAATGCTGTAGCCGGTGCGGGTGTCAGGGCCAGGATCGGTCACAGCGCCGACATTGAGCGTGTAGACACTGGTCTCGTTGACGCTGCTGGCGCCCGTCAGCGGAGCCGTTGGCGCCACATTCAGCACGGCGATGCCCTTGACCTGGGTCGTGGACCCACCGTCGCCGTCGTTGACGGTGACGCTGATGCTGCGGGCGCTGGCATTGTTGGGACCATCGTCGTCGTCGACGAACACGTGGTTCACATTGCCGCTCAGCGCGGCCAGTTGCCCGGCCGACAGGTTCTGCACCACCGAGCCGTCGCCCCAGTCGATGCTGTAGCTCAGCGGGTCGGCTGCACCTCCGGCATCGGTGGCCGCGATGTTCAGCGTGTAGCTGCTGCCTTCGTTGCTGTTGTCGGCGCCGGTCAGCACGACGACCGGGGCCACATTGCCCACGGTCACGCTCTTGCTGCCGGCGGTATGGGTGCCGTCCTCATCCAGCACCTGCAGCACGATGGTGCGCAGGGTGCCGCCATTGCCGCCATCGGCGAACACATGGTTGACGACGCCGCCGCCGGCCAGCAGAGCTGCGAACGCAGCCGGCGTGTACTCCTGCACGGCGCTGCCATCGCCCCAGTTGAGACGGAACAGCGTCGGCGTGTCGGTGCCCGGATCGACCAGCGAGCCCAGGGTCAGCGCATAGCTGCTGCCTTCGTTGATGGTGTCGGCACCGGTCAGCGGCACGGCCGGCGGCACATTCAGTACCGTCAGATTGTGCTGGCCGGCGACCAGGAAGGTGCCATCCTCATTGACCAGGTCCACCGTCACCGAGCGCGGCGTGCCGCCGATGTCGCCGTCGGCATAGACATGGCTGAACTGGCGGTTGGCCGGCATGGCGGCCGACAGCACGACCTGCGAACTGCCATCGCCCCAGTGGATGCGGTATTCGCTGACCACGTCGGCGCCGCTGTCGATCACGCTGCCCAGCGTGATGGTGTAGGACGAGCCCTCATTCGATGAGCCGGCACCGAACACATTGATCGTGGGCGCCACGTCGTTGACGGTGACCAGGAACTTGTCATTGCCCTGCTGGGCGCCCGAGTCATCGACGGTCACACTGACCTCGAACGGCGTAACCCGGTTGTCGGCAAAGTAGTGGCCGATATTGAAGTTGCTGACGGCCCCGGAGATGTTGAAGACATCCGCGGCCGTGCCGTCGCCCCAGTTCACCGTCACGGTGCGGCCGGCCGGGTCCTGGTCGGTCGGGTCGGTGAAGCTGATGTTGCGGCTGAAGAACACGCCTTCCAGGGCGGTGGTATCGGCGCCGGCATCGACGACGATGACCTCGGCCGGAGCGCTGACGCTGACGCTGCGCGTGCCAGCGTTGGCAAAGCTGCCATCCTCGTCGGTCACGGTCACCGCGATGCCGAAATTGCCCACCGTGCCATAGGTGTGGGTCAGTTGCCGGTTGGCCGGCAGATCGGCCACGTTGACCAGCTGCGGCGCGGTGCCGTCACCCCAGTCGATCGTGAAGCTGGTGGCGGTGTCGGTGCCCGGGTCGGACACGCCGCCCAGCGTCATGGTGTAGACCTGACCCTTTTCCACCGTGTTGTTGCCGAACAGGCCCAGTGTGGGTGCCACGTTGGCGACGACGACCTGGAAGCTGTCGGTCTCCACGCTATTGGCCTGGCCCTGCTGGTCGTCGGCCTTGAGGGTGACAACGTAGGTGCCGTCGTCCGGCAGATTCAGGTTGAAGCTGGGCGTGTGGCTGGCGGTGTTGAACTGGTAGCTGCCGGTCTGGCCATGGCTGCCGACCCAGCTGACGGTGATCTGGTGCGTGTCGGTCGGGTCGGGGTCGCTCAGCGTGAAGCCGCGGGTGAAGGTCGTGCCCTCGTTGGCCGTGCCATCCACACCGGCCTCCAGGCCGGGACCGTCATTGACATTGGTGATCGTGATGTTGGTGAACACCGAACCGGTGGCGAACACATTGCCGTCGCTGCCGGTCCAGCGGAACTGGTCGGCGCCATAGAAGTTCAGGTTGCCCTGGTAGGTCAGCAGGCCCGCGGCAAGCTGGGCAGCGCTGATCTCCTGGCCGGGCTGCACGTCGACACCGCCCAGCTTGAGCACACCCAAGGCCGGCAGGGTGATCAGCTTGATCGCTGCCAGCGCCTGGCCTTCCGCATCGCTGAAGCCGCTGGCGAACAGGGCTTCGCTGAGCACGACCGGCGTGTCCTCGGGGCCGGAGACGACCACGTCCTGCACATTGGGGGCCGAGTTGGCGAAACGCTGCAGGCGGATGTCGTAGGTGTCGTTGCCGCCATTGGCCGTCGGCAGGTAGCCGGCGTAGGCAACCACAAAGCCGCCGTCGGGCATCTCCACCAGCTCGGAGTTGCCCTTGGGATCGTAGTAGCTCGGGTTGGAGTTGACGGCCTGCTGGCTGTCCACCTGATGGCCCGAGGCATCGTATTGCTGCAGCCAGACATCGGTGCCATCGTCCCAGCTGACGACGAAGCCGCCGTTGACCAGCGGTGCGACGCTGGGGCTGGTCTGCGTGCCGCTGACCAGGTAGTTGACGCGCAGCTCGGCGCCCACCGCCACGCCCGAGGCGTCGAAGCGCTGGGCGTAGATGCCGCCGCCACTGGTGTCCTGGCCGTCCGAGCGCCAGACGATGACGTAGCCGCCGTCCTTCAGTGCGGCGACATCGGGCTGGTACTGGGAATCCTGGGTGTAGGTGTTGATGTGCTGCTCGACGCCGTCCTTGCTGCCGTCGATGTTGAAGCGCTGGGCGTAGACGCCCGCGCCGCTGCTCTCCTGGCTGTCCGAACGCCAGGTGATGACGAAGCGGCCGTCGTTGAGCAGGGCGATCGAGGGCTCGTACTGGGGTACCGCGGTGTTGCTGGCGATAGGCGTGTTGGCCCGCGTCTCGGTGCCGAGCTTGGTTCCCGATGCGTCGTAGCGCTGGAAGAACACGTCGTAGTACTGGCCATCGCGCTGGCCATCGGAGTACCAGGCCACGACGTAGCCGCCGTCGCTGCTCTGGGCCACCGCCGGCTGGTACTGGTTGCCGCTGGTGCTGGTGTTGACCTGGGTCTCGACGCCGGCCTTGCTGCCGTCGACGGCGTAGCGCTGCATGTAGACGGCGGTGCCCGAGCCGTCGCCGTTGTCAGCGCGCCAGACGACCGCATAGCCACCGCCGGACAGGCCGACGACCTCGGGCTCGTACTGGTTGCCACTGACGGTGGTGTTGACCAGGAACTGGTTGCCGACCTTGTTGTCGGCGGTGTCATAGCGCTGGCCGTACACGCCGTAGCCGCTGCCATCGGCGCCCGACTGGTCCTGCCAGACCACCACATAGCCGTTGTCCGCCAGGCGGGCAATCGACGGAGCATCCTGCGCGCCGGCAATCGTCGTGTTGGCCGTCAGCTGCACGCCGTAGGGGCTGGCGCCATCGGGTTGCGGCGTGATGTTGATGGTGACGGCCTGGGGTGCGGTCACGCCCCCGTCGCCGTCCGAGATGCGTACCGAGATGGTGCGGCTGGGTTCGGGGTTGGAAAGGAAGTTCTGGTAGGTCAGATTCTCGACCAGGGCCTCCACCGCGACCGGCGTGGCATTGGCGTTGAACAGCACCGTCAGTGCGCCGCCATTGGCGCCGTTGGCAATGATGCTGCCGATGACCGTACCTTCGTAGCTGACCGCCAGGCCCGAGACGCCGATCTGCGCCGTGCCGGTGCCCTGGTTGCGTATGCCCAGCTGGTCTTGCGCATTGATGCCGGCGATGCCGAACTGGTTGGCATTGCCATAGGGCGTGACATAGCTGACGTCGAGTCGGCCACCGTCGAAGTTGCTGGAATCGCTGTCGAACAGACCCACGCCAGGGTCGATGCGTTGCGGCGCAGCGTTCAGGTCATTCTCGAGGAAGGTGACACTGCTCGCCAGGTCAACCAGCACCGGGTTGGATTGGCGCGGGAAGTCCGCCGGGTTGCCGACGATGCGCTGGAAGATGCCGGAGCCGTCGCCATCGCTATTGCCCTGCCAGGCCACGACAAAGGCGCCGTTGGCCAGTGCGACCACGTTCTGGCCGGTATTGCCGGTGGTGTTGTCCAGGCGGGTCTCGCCATCGACGCGGTTGCCGGCGGCGTCGTACTGCTGGGCCATCACATCGTACTGGCCGGTCTGGCTGTTGTAGCCGTGCCAGGTGACGACGAAGCCGCCGGTGGACAGGGTGGCCACATCCGGCTCGTACTGGTAGTAGTAGCTGCTCTCGTTGACGCGGAACTCGGCCGTGGTCGGGTTGCCGCTGGCGTCGTACAAGCGGCCGTAGATGCCGTCGGCGCTGCCGTCCTGCTCGCGCGAGGTCCAGATCGCGACGAAGCCCGAGCCCTGCTGGGCCAGATGCACGTCGTACTGGTAGTTCTCTGTGGTGGTGTTGAGGCGGAACTCGCTGCCCTGGGCCACGCCGGCGCTGTTGAAGCGCTGTGCATAGACGCCGGACAGGGAGCCGTCCTGGGCCGAGTCACTGCGCCAGGCAACGACGAAGTCGCCACCGCTGAGTTGCAGGATATTGGGCTCGTACTGGGCCGCGTTCTCGAAGCCGACGCTGGTGTTGGCTCGAACCTCGGAGCCGACCGCCGCACCCGCCGCATTGAAGCGCTGGAAGAACACGTCGTAGTAGCGGCCATCGCGCTGGCCATCGGAATACCAGGCGATGGCATAGCCGCCATCATTGGTTGCGGTGATGCTGGCCTGGTACTGGTTGCCGCTGGTGCTGGTGTTGACCAGTTGTTCGGTACCGGCCCGCGCGCCATTGGCATCGAAGGCCTGGGCGATCACGGCCGAACCGGAGCCGTCGCGGTTGTCGCTGCGGAAGGCCACCACAAAGCCGCCGTTGGCCAGGCCGGTGACGGTGGGCTCGTACTGGCTGTAGGGGGTGTAGTCGCTGACGCGGAACTCGTTGCCCACCGGCGTGCCGGCGGCGCTGAAGCGCTGGCCGAACACGCCATCGTCCCAGCCGTCCTGGCCGTTGGATTCCCAGACGATGACGTAGCCGCCATCGGTCAGCCGGGCCAGGTCAGGGTGTTCCTGGGCGCCCGGTGTGTAGGTGTTGACGCGCTCGGGCGTGAACAGTGGCGCCGGGCCGTCGGCCTCGGGGGTGACATGGATGTCCAGCACCTTTGGCGCGCTGGTGGCGCCGTCGCCATCGCTGACGGTGACGCTGATGGTGCGCACCAGCATCGGGTCGGTCGAGGTGTTGCGGTAGCTGAGGTTCTCGATCGCCACCTCGACCGCTTTCTGCGTCGCCGCGGCATTCCATTGCACGATCAGGTCATTGCCATTGCTGCCGTCGGAGACGATGCTGCCGATGATCACGCCGCCGTAGCGCACATTGCCGCCGACCACGTCGATCTGGCCTGCAGCACTGCCCTGGTTGCGGATGAAGAACTGATCCTGCGTGGGCTGGCGCTCGTTCAGGTCCTTGTCCAGGCTGCTGTAGCCGGCGATCACCGAGACCACCAATTGGCCACCGTCGAAGTTGGCCGAGTCGGTGTCAAAGACGCTGACGGCGCCGTCGATCAGCACCCCGCCGACCGCCTTGGCCGCATGCTCGCCGAAGGAGACGCTGGTCGTCAGGTCGCTGATCACGGGTGCGCTGGACTTGACCAGCGAGCCGGGTGCCCCGTACAGGTTCTGGAAGATGCCGTAGTTGTTGGGGCTGACGCTCTCCTCGTTGTACGACTGCCAGGTGGCCACGAAGCGCCCACCGGTCAGGCCGGCGATGTCGGGCAGCGACTGGTGGTTGACGTTGTAGGTGTTGAGCTGAATCGGCGCATCGACCTTGTTGCCCAGCGCATCGAACTGCTGGGCGAAGCTCTCGTAATTGTTGACGCCATAGGCATGCCAGGCGACCACATAGCCGCCGGTGTCCAGTGCGGTGATATGGGGCAGGTTGTCGGACGAGGGCACCGAGCTGCCATCATTGACCAGCACCTCGCCGCCGACCTTGACGCCGGCTGCCGTGAAGCGCTGGGTAATCACGCCCCAGCCGTTCAGGGTCGGCGCATTACTGAGCCAGGAGACGACGAAGTCGCCGCTGGAGAGCACGGTCACATCGGCATCGGCCTGGTAGCCAGCGGTGGTGGTGTGCAACTGGAAGGCATCGGCGCGCGGCGTGCCGTCGGCATTCATCAGCCTGGCGTAGACGCCCCAGTTGTCGCCGTCCTGGCCCTGCGAGTGCCAGGTGACGATATAGCCGCCATCCTGCAGCTTGGCCAGTTCCGGGTAGGACTGGTTGCCATTGGTGAACGAGTTTGCCGGCGCCGAGGCCGGGGTGGCGTTCACCAGTATCGGTGCGCCCTGGGCGACGCCGGCCGCGTTGTAGTGCTGGACACGCACGCCGTAGCTGTTGCCATCGGCATTGTTGTAGTCGGTGTAGGCGATCACGAAGGCGCCGCCATCGAGACCCAGCACACGCGGCTGCAACTGCTCGTAGGTGGTGACCGGGCTGACCTGGAACTCGCCACCCACGGCATGGCCGGCCGCGTCATAGCGCTGGGCATAGATGCCGTTGCTGGAGCCGTCCGGCGACTCCCAGCTGACGACGAAGCCGCCGTTGGACAGGGTGCCGATACCGACGCCCGCGGAACCGTACTGCCCGCCGGGTGTGGTGGTGTTGATCTGGAACTCGGCGCCGATGGCCGAGCCATTTGCGTCGTAGCGCTGGCCGAACACCCCCCAGCCATCGCTGTCCTGACCGTTGGACTGCCAGACGATCACGTACTGGCCGGCGTTCGCGCCCTTGAGCACACCGATTTCGGGCTGCTGCTGATCGCCCGGTTCGTAGGTGTTGACCTGGTTGTCGGCCGGCAGCAGGGCCACCGCACCATCGGTCTGGGACGTGACGTTGATGGTGATGGTGTTCTGCGGCGCGCTCTGGCCACCGTCGCCGTCCGAGATCACGATGGACACCTGGCGCGAGGCGACCGGATTGCTGGAGCTGTTGCGGTAGGTCAGGTTCTCCACCACCGCTTCCACGGCGGTGGGTGTGGCGTTGGCATTCCATTGCAGCACCAGGTCGGCGCCGTTCTGGCCGTTGGTGAGCACCGTGCCTATGGCCACGCCGCCATAGCGCACGGTGTTGCCGTCGAAGCCGATCTGGGTCGCGCCATTGCCCTGGTCGCGGACCGAGAAATGGTCCTGATTCGGGGCCGAGGGGTCGAAGCCCTGGCCCGCACCATAGCCGTTGATGACGCTGACGATCAGCTTGCCGCCCGCGAAGTTGGCCGAGTCGCTGTCGATCACGCGCACGCCGGGGTCGATGATTTGCGGCGCCGCATTGACCGTGTTTTCCAGGTAGCTGACCGAAGCCTCCAGATCCAGCAACTGAGGCGACTCCTGGCGCACGATGCTGCCCGGGATACCATAGATCTGGCTGAAGACGCCGTAGGTGCTCGGGCTGCCGGACTCTTCGGAATAGGACTGCCAGACGGCCACGAAATTGCTGCCGCCCAGACCGGTGACGTCGGCGTACTGCTGCGTCGAATTGGTGTAGCTGTTGAGCTGCAGCGGGCCGTCGACCTTGTTGCCGGCGGCGTCATACTGCTGGGCATAGACGCCCCAGTCGCCGTCCGTGGGGCTGGAATAGCCATACCAGCTGACGACGAAGCCGCCGTTGCCCAGCGCCGCCACGTGCGGGGAAGCGCCGCTGTTGGTGTCGTAGTCGACGGTGGAGGCGGTGAATTCGACGCCGACGGCCACACCGCCCGCGGTGTAGCGCTGGCCGCGGATGCTGGAGGTCGAGTCATCGCTCCAGACGACGACGAAGTCGCCATTGGCCAGCGTCGTCACGTCCGGTGAGGTCTGGCTGTTGGCGGTGGTCGTGTTGGCCTTGAACTCGGCACCGACCTTGGCGCCGACTGCGTCGAAACGCTGGCCGTAGACGCCCCATACGCTGCCGTCCTGCCCGTAGGACATCCAGACTGCGACGAAGCCGGTTTCGTTGGTGCCTGCCGTCGACGGATCGTCTTTCAGCGCGGACAGGGCCGGCGTGTACTGGTCGCTGGGCAGATAGGTGTTGATCTGGAACTCGGCGCCCGCCGGTGCACCGGCGGCGTCATAGCGCTGGCCGAACACGCCATAGCCGCTGGTGTCCTGGCTCTGGCTGGCCCAGGCGACGATGAAACCGCCATCCGCCAGGCCCAGCACGGTGGCATGGGTCTGGTCGCTGCTGGTGGTGGTGTTGGCACGGAACTCGGCGCCGACCGGGCTGCCATCGGCGCCGTAGCGCTGCACATAGATGCCGCCGCCGCTGCCGTCCTGCGCTTCGCTGCGCCAGGCCACCACAAAGCCGCCATTGCTCAGCGAGGCCACCTGCGGGTCTTGCTGAGCGGCCGCACTCAGGCTGTTGATCTGGAACTCGGTGCCGTCGGGCACGCCGCTGGCGGTGTAGCGCTGACCGAACACGCCATAGCCGCTGCCATCTTCACCGTTGGAGCGCCACACCACCACATAGGCCCCGGCGTTCACGCCTTCCAGCGTGGCCACGCGCGGCACTTCCTGATCACTGGCGGTGTAGGTGTTGACCTGCTGCTCGCCGAACAGCGGCGAGGCGCCGTCCAGCTCGGGCGTGATGTTGATGACGATGCTTTGTGCCGTAGTGGCCGCGGCGGCGTCGCGCACCTGGATCTGTACGGTGCGGCTGGCCAGCGGGCCGTCGCTGCTGGTCTGGTACCGCAGGTCCTCGATCACGTGCTCGATCGCATCGGCGGTGGCCGACGCATTGAAGGTCACGACCAGATTGCTGCCATTGCTACCACCCGTGCTGGTGCCGATCAGCACGCCTTCGTAGCTGACATTGCCGCCCGCAAAGCCGACCTGGCCGCTGCCGCTGCCCTGGTTGACGATGGACAGCTGGTCATCCACGCGCCCGTTAGCGGAGTAGCTCACCGTCAAGGTGCCGCCGTTGAAACCGGCGGCGCCGGAGTCGAGCTGGACGGCGTTGTCGATCAGCGCGCCCTGCTGTGCCGAGGTCTCGCTCAGGGTCAGCGAGCTTTCGAGGTCGCTCAGCGCCAGCACCGCTGCCGGTGCCGAAGCAGCGATGCTCAGCGTCACCGATTGCGCGGCCGAGGCGCCGCCATCGCCGTCGAACAACCGGTAGGCGATCGTGCGGCTGCCCACCGGCGCGGAGCCGGCGTTGTACTGGTAGGTAATGTTCTCGGCCACGACGCGGGCCAGGGCCGGCGTGACGCTGGCATTGAAGACGATGGACAGTGGCGTGTCGCCGGTGCCACCGCTGACGGTGCCGACCAGATTGCCGGGCGCGGTGCCGCCGTAGTAGAGATTGCCGCCGTTCAGATTGAGCTGGCCCGCCAGCGGCGCGGCGAAGGAACGCACCGACAGGGTGTCGTTGGCCGAGGCGCCCGAGGTGACGTAGACCAGCAGCCGGCCCACATCGAAGTTGGCGGAGTCGGCATCGCTGACATTCAGATCGGCGTCGATCAGCTGTGCGGTGATGGCCTCGGCCTGGCTCAGCGTGCGGGTGGCGCGCAGATCATCGAGCGCCGGGTTGGCCTGGCGCGGCAGTTCGGCTGCAGAGCCGAAGAGCTGCTGCACGATGTCGTAGGTGTTGCTGCCACCGGGGGCATTGTTGTAGTCGGCGTAGCTGACCACATAGTTGCCATTGCCCAGGTCGGCGATGGCCGGCTGGTACTCGGTGCTGTTGGAGCCTGAGACCAGCTTGCGCTGGCCGTCGATGGCCAGGCCGCTGGCATTGAACTCGCGGATGTAGACATCGCTGGTGGTGCCGCTGCCGGAAACGTCGTAGTTGTCGTTGTACCAGGTGACGACGAAGCCGCCGGTGGACAGGCCGGTGACGGCCGGCATGTACTGGCCGCCGATGGTGGATTCGTTGACAAGGAACTCGGCTCCGGCCTTGACGCCTGAGCTGTCATAGCGCTGGGCGATCACGGCGGCGCTCGACCCGTCCAGGCTGTCGTCGCGCCAGACGACGATGAAGCCACCATCGGCCAGGGTGGCCACGCTGGGCTCGTACTGGTTGCCCGAGGTGGTGGTGTTGACCAGGAAGGTGTCGGAGAAGGTGCCGGCGGCGGCGTCATAGCGGCGGCCGTAGACGCCGTAGCCGTTGCCGTCGCTGCTGCTCTGGTCCTGCCAGACGATGACCAGATTGCCGTTGGCATAGGCCGCCACATCCGGCAGGTACTGGCCGCCAGTCTGGGCATTCGCAGGTGCACCGGGCATGGTGCTGACGCGCGTTTCGGCGGTGACGACATTGCCACTGTTGTCGAAGCGCTTGATGTAGATGTCCTGGCCGTTGCTGCCGGGGTTGTTGGTGTCGGCCGACCAGACCACGGCAAAGCCACCGCTGTAGCCCGCCACAGCATCGTGGTACTGCGAACCGTTGGTGACGGTGTTGACGATGAAGTTGGCGCCCTGGGCCGAGCCCGAGGCGTCGAAGCGCTGGCCGAACACACCCCAGCCGCTGCCGTCGGTGCTGTTGCTGTCCTGCCAGGTGATCACGTAGCCGCCATTGGACAGGGCCGCCACATGGGCATAGTTCTGGTCGCCGGCGGTGGTCGCATTGACGCGGAATTCCGGGCCCATGGCCACGCCGGAGGCTGTGAAGCGCTGGCCGTAGATGCCGTCGCTGCTGCCGTTGTCCTGGCCGGTGGACGCCCAGACTGTCACATAGCTGCCGTCGCCGAGCACGGCGGTTTCGGGATCGCTTTGCTGGTTGCCCAGGAAGGTATTGACCGATTCTTCGCCGAAGGCCAACGGTGCGCCATCGACCTCCGGCGTCACATTGATGGTCAGCAGATTCGGGGCGCTGGTGCCGCCATCGCCGTCACTCACGCGCAAGGCCAGGCCACGGCTCGGGTCGGGGTTTTCGCTGTTGTTGGCATAGGCCAGGCGTTCGATCAGCGCCTCCACGGCATCCGGTGTTGCCGCGTTGCTGTTGAAGTCGATGCGCAGATTGCTGCCATTGGCGCCGTTGCTGCTGGCGCTGATCAGGCCGATGGCCACGCCGCCATAGCTGACGACGTTGCCGGCCACGGCGATCTGGCCTGCGCCATTGCCCTGGCTCAGCACACTCAGCTGATCCTGGCTGCCGCCGCCCGAGATGTAGTAGAGGTCGAGACGACCGCCATTGAGATTGCTTGAGTCGATGTCGTTCAGGCTGACGGCGGCATCGATGACTTGCGGGCCGGCATTGACCGTGTTCTCGCCAAAAGTCACCGTGCCGGTGAAGTCACCCAGATCCGGGTTGGCCTGGCGCGGCAGCTCGGTCGCAGGGCCGAAGAGCTGCTGCACGATGTCATAGGTGTTGTTGCCACCAGCGCCATTGTTGTAGTCGGAATAGCTGACCACATAGTTGCCATTGCCCAGGTCGGCGATGGCCGGCTGGTACTCGGTGCTGTTGGAGCCCGAGACCAGCTTGCGCTGGCCGTCGATGGCCAGGCCGTTGGCATCGAACTCGCGGATGTAGACATCGCTGGTGGTGCCGCTGCCGGAGAGGTCGTAGTTGTCGTTGTACCAGGTGACGACGAAGCCGCCGGTGGACAGGCCGGTGACGGCCGGCATGTACTGGCCGCCGATGGTGGATTCGTTGACAAGGAACTCGGCTCCGGCCTTGACCCCGGAGCTGTCATAGCGCTGGGCGATCACGGCGGCGCTCGACCCGTCCAGGCTGTCGTCGCGCCAGACGACGATGAAGCCACCATCGGCCAGGGTGGCCACGCTGGGCTCGTACTGGTTGCCCGAGGTGGTGGTGTTGACCAGGAAGGTGTCGGAGAAGGTGCCGGCGGCGGCGTCATAGCGGCGGCCGTAGACGCCGTAGCCGTTGCCGTCGCTGCTGCTCTGGTCCTGCCAGACGATGACCAGATTGCCGTTGGCAAAGGCGGCGATATCGGGGGCGTACTGATGGCCAGCCTGGGCATTGGCGGGCGTGCCTGGGGTGGTGCTGACGCGCGTCTCGGCGGTGACGACATTGCCACTGTTGTCGAAGCGCTTGATGTAGATGTCCTGGCCGTTGCTGCCGGGGTTGTTGGTGTCGGCCGACCAGACCACGGCAAAGCCGCCGGAGTAGCCCGCCACGGCGTCGTGGTACTGGGTGCCGTTGGTGACGGTGTTGACGATGAAGTTGGCGCCCTGGGCCGAGCCTGAGGCGTCGAAGCGCTGGCCGAACACGCCCCAGCCGCTGCCGTCGGTGCTGTTGCTGTCCTGCCAGGTGATCACATAGCCGCCATTGGACAGGGCCGCCACATGGGCATAGTTCTGGTCGCCGGCGGTGGTCGTGTTGGCACGGAATTCGGGGCCTATGGCCACGCCCGAGGGGCTGAAGCGCTGGCCGTAGATGCCGTCGCTGCTGCCGTTGTCCTGGCCGGTGGACGCCCAGACCGTCACATAGCTGCCGTCGCCGAGCACGGCAGTCTCAGGATCGCTCTGCTGGTTGGCCAGATAGGTGTTGACGGGCTGCTCACCGTAGGCCACAGGCGCACCGTCAACATCGGGTGTGATGTTGATCGTGATCAGATTCGGCGTGCTGGAGCCGCCGTCGCCATCGCTCACCCGCAGGGCCAGGCCTCGTGTGGTGTCCGGGCTGCTGCTGTTGTTGGCATAGGCCAGGCGCTGTATCAGCGCCTCGACGGCATCCGGTGTTGCCGCGTTGCTGTTGAAGTCGATGCGCAGATTGCTGCCATTGGCGCCGTTGCTGCTGGCGCTGATCAGGCCGATGGCCACGCCGCCATAGCTGACGACGTTGCCGGCCACGGCGATCTGGCCTGCGCCATTGCCCTGGCTCAGCACGCTCAGCTGGTTTTGGCTGCCACCGCCGACGACGTAGTAGAGATCCAGTCGTCCGCCATTGAAGTTGGTCGAGTCGACATCGACCAGGCTGACGGCGGCATCGATGACTTGCGGGCCGGCATTGACCGTGTTCTCGCCAAAAGTCACCGTGCCGGTGAAGTCACCCAGATCCGGGTTGGCCTGGCGCGGCAGCTCGGTCGCAGGGCCGAAGAGCTGCTGCACGATGTCATAGGTGTTGTTGCCACCAGCGCCATTGTTGTAGTCGGAATAGCTGACCACATAGTTGCCATTGCCCAGGTCGGCGATGGCCGGCTGGTACTCGGTGCTGTTGGAGCCCGAGACCAGCTTGCGCTGGCCGTCGATGGCCAGGCCGTTGGCATCGAACTCGCGGATGTAGACATCGCTGGTGGTGCCGCTGCCGGAGAGGTCGTAGTTGTCGTTGTACCAGGTGACGACGAAGCCGCCGGTGGACAGGCCGGTGACGGCCGGCATGTACTGGCCGCCGATGGTGGATTCGTTGACAAGGAACTCGGCTCCGGCCTTGACCCCGGAGCTGTCATAGCGCTGGGCGATCACGGCGGCGCTCGACCCGTCCAGGCTGTCGTCGCGCCAGACGACGATGAAGCCGCCATCGGCCAGGGTGGCCACGCTGGGCTCGTACTGGTTGCCCGAGGTGGTGGTGTTGACCAGGAAGGTGTCGGAGAAGGTGCCGGCGGCGGCGTCATAGCGGCGGCCGTAGACGCCGTAGCCACTGCTGTCGTTGCTGCTCTGGTCCTGCCAGACGATGACCAGATTGCCGTTGGCAAAGGCGGCGATATCGGGGGCGTACTGTTGGCCAGCCTGGGCATTGGCGGGCGTGCCTGGGGTGGTGCTGACGCGCGTCTCGGCGGTGACGACATTGCCACTGTTGTCGAAGCGCTTGATGTAGATGTCCTGGCCGTTGCTGCCGGGGTTGTTGGTGTCGGCCGACCAGACCACGGCAAAGCCGCCGGAGTAGCCCGCCACGGCGTCGTGGTACTGGGTGCCGTTGGTGACGGTGTTGACGATGAAGTTGGCGCCCTGGGCCGAGCCCGAGGCGTCGAAGCGCTGGCCGAACACGCCCCAGCCGCTGCCGTCGGTGCTGTTGCTGTCCTGCCAGGTGATCACATAGCCGCCATTGGACAGGGCCGCCACATGGGCATAGTTCTGGTCGCCGGCGGTGGTCGTGTTGGCACGGAATTCGGGGCCCATGGCCACGCCCGAGGGGCTGAAGCGCTGGCCGTAGATGCCGTCGCTGCCGCCATTGTCCTGGCCGGTGGACGCCCAGACCGTCACATAGCTGCCGTCGCCGAGCACGGCAGTCTCAGGATCGCTCTGCTGGTTGGCCAGATAGGTGTTGACGGTTTCCTCGCCAAAGGCCAGCGGGGTGCCATCCAGTTCCTTGGCCACATTCACGGTGATGAGGCCGCCGGCGCCGGAGCCACCGTCGCCATCCTCGACGCGGATGCTCAGCGTGCGCGTGGCGTTGGGGCTGCTGCTGGTGTTGCTGTAGCCCAGGCGCTGTATCAACTCCTCGACGGCCTCGACGGTGGCATTGGCAGTCAGGTCTATCGTCAGATTGGCGCCGTTCAAGCCGCCGCTCAGGGTGCCGATCTGCAGGCCGCCAAAGCTGACCACATTGCCGGCCAGGCCGATCTGGCCGGGCAGATTGCCCTGGCTGACCACGGTCAGCTGGTCCTCGGCCGAAGCGCCGCTCAGGTAGAACAGGTTGATGCGGCCGCCACCGAAGTTGGCCGAGTCCAGATCGGCCAGGCTGACGGCGGGGTCCAGGATCTGCGGCGCGGCATTGACGGCGTTTTCGCCAAAATTCTGGGTGCCGCCGAAGTCACCCAGCGTCGGGTCTGCCTGGCGCGGCAGGGTGGCCGGGTTGCCGAAGATCTGCTGGTAGACACCGGTGCCACTGCCATCGGCCCCGCTGTCGTCGGCGAACACCACGACGTAGTTGCCGGCGCCGAGATCGGCGATGGCCGGATTGTGCTGAGCGCTGTTGTTGGGGTTGTTGACGCGGATCTCGCCGCCCGCGGGCACGCCGGCATTGCTGTACTCGCGGACGTAGCTGTCGGCATAGCTGGTGTTGCCGTCCAGGCCGTAGTAGTCGCTGTACCAGGTCACGACGAAGCCGCCGCCCGACAGCGCCTCGACGTCGGCCTGGTACTGGCTGCCGGTGGTCGATTCATTGATACGGAACTGCGCGCCCAGGGCGCCGCCCGAGGCGTCGTAGCGCTGGGCGAACACGGTGTTGCCGCTGCCGTCCTGCCCGCCATCGTCACGCCAGACGACCACGAAGCTGCCGTCGCTGAGCGCAGCCACGCGCGGCTCGTACTGGTTGTTGACCGTGGTGGTGTTGACACGGAATTCGGCGCCGGCGGCGGCGCCGGCCGAGGTGAAGCGCTGGGCGTAGACGCCGGCGCCGCTGCCGTCCTGGCTGTCCGAGCGCCAGACCACCACATAGCTGCCATCGGCGCGGGCCGAGACATCGGGCTCGTACTGGGCGCCGGCGGTGGTGGTGTTGACGCGGGTTTCCGCCCCCTGGGCCACGCCGGCATTGTCGTAGCGCTGGGTGTAGACCCCGTGGCTGCTGCCGTCCTCCCCGTTGGAATACCAGGTCACGACATAGCCGCCGCTGTAGCTGGCCATGCTGGGCTGGCCCTGGTCGTTGGTGGTGAAGGTGTTGACGCGGAAGTCGCTGCCCAGCGGCGTGCCGCTGGCGTCGAAGTGGCGGGCATAGACCCCATAGCTGCTGCCGTCGATGCCGGATTGGTCCACCCAGCTGACCACGAAGCTGCCATCCGACAGGCCGATCACGCTGGATTCCTGCTGGCTGCTGCCGGTGTTGCTGTTGACGCGGAACTCCGGACCCAGGGCCACGCCGCTGGCGCTGAAGCGCTGCGCAAACACACCGTTGCCGCTGCCGTCCTGGCCGTTGCTGCTCCAGGTCACCACATAGCCACCGCTGGCGCCCTTGAGCGCAGCCACTGCCGGGTCGTCCTGGGTGCTGTTGTAGTAGGTGTTGACGCGGTCTTGTGTGTAGGCTTTCATGCTGGACTCCTCTTGGGCCGGAGCCATTTGCGCTGGCAAATGCTCTGCGTGTCGCTGAATGGGCTTGCGGTTCTCGAACTACCGGTCGGTACCTGCTGTCTTCGGACCTCCGGCGCGCTGGGAATCCGCAGGGGAGCACCAGCTTGTGTCAGAAGCTCTAGGGGTTGTAACCAGGGGGTAGGGGGGCAGCCATCCCACGGGTTAGGGATGAGTGGGTATCTGCCTCACCCCTCGTTTCGGGGGGTGGTCGGCCGCTGTGTCACAGTCTGGCTCCCGGCGCCATCGAGCGCGGCACCTGTGGCGCTTGACGCCCGCAACCATTACAGCCATGAGCAAGGCCTTCACCAAAGAGAGCGACAGCGACGACGACGAGGACATGGCCCTGCCAGCCATTCCCCCCGGCACGCGCAACTACATGACGCCCAAGGGCTATGCCGACCTGCGCGCCGAGTTCATGCAATTGCTCGACGTGGAGCGGCCCAAGATCGTCGAAGTGGTGTCATGGGCAGCCAAGAATGGCGATCGCTCCGAGAACGGTGACTATCTCTACGGAAAAAAGCGCCTGCGCGAGATCGACCGGCGGATCCGCTTCCTCACCAAACGGCTCGATGTGGCCGAGGTGGCCGATCCGTCCGCCCACCATGGCAGCGACCAGGTGTTCTTCGGCGCCACGGTGACCTATGCCAACGCCCGCGGCGAGGAGCGGACCATCACCATCAAGGGCATTGACGAGTCCGACAGCCTGAAGGGCGAGGTCAGCTGGATCGCACCGATTGCGCGCGCGCTGCTGAAGGCGCGGGAGGGCGACGAAGTGCAGCTGATGACGCCCGGCGGCGTCGAGAAGATCGAGGTGCTGGAGGTGCGCTACCCCGAACCGGTCAAGGCTTGATACGCCAGACCCGTCGGGTTGACGGGCTGCGCTTGAGGATGCGCAGCACCTCGGCCAGGTGCAGGCGGTCGCGCACGCTCAGCAGCAGCTTCAGCTCCACCGTCTCGCCCTGGGCGTCGTCGCCCATGGCGATATGGCTGATGTCGGCCTCGGCCGCACTGACCGCCGCCGCCACCTGGGCCAGCACGCCCTTGCCGTTGCTCAGCAGCACGCCGATGGCGGCCTCGAACGGGCGGGTCAGCTCCTCGGCCCAGGCGACCTTGATCCAGTGTTCGCTGTCGCGTTGCAGCAGGCGCCGGCCGACGCCGCATTCCTGGGTGTGCACGATCAGGCCCTCGCCGCGGCCCAGATAGCCGGTAATCTCGTCGCCGGGAATCGGGTGGCAGCAGGGTGCGAGCTGCACCGAGGCGCTTTCGCTGCCGTCGATGCTGACCAGACTCTGCTTGGGCACCGCGTCGTCCTGGGCGTAGCGGCCCAGGGTCAGCGTCACCGCGTCAGGCTTGGCACCCTGCTCGCCCATCAGCCGCGCCAGCTGCTTGGCGACGATGGAGGCAATCTTGCGCCCCTGCGAGATCTGCACCATCAGTTCGTCGGCATGGCGGTTGCCGCTCCAGCGCGTCAGCTGTTGCCATATCGAATTCGCCTTGGCGTCGTCGGGGTCCAGGCTGGGCAGGCCGAGGCCTTCGGCACGCAGGGCCTGGGCCAGCATCTTCTCACCCAGGTCGCGCGATTCGTCGTCTTCCAGCGTTTTCAGGAAGTGGCGGATCTTCGAGCGCGCCCGGCCGGTGCGCACAAAGCTCAGCCAGGCCGGATTGGGCCTTGCGCCGCTGGCCGTGACCACGCTGACCACATCACCGCTGCGCAGTTCGGTACGCAGCGGCACCGGCTCGCCATTGACCTGGGCGGCAACGCAATGGTCACCCACGTCGGAGTGGATGGCATAGGCAAAGTCCACCGGTGTGGCGCCGCGCGGCAGGGCCAGGATCTTGGACTTGGGCGTGAACACATAGACCGCGTCGGGGAACAGGTCGATCTTGACGTGCTCCAGGAACTCGCTGGAGTCGCGGGTTTCGTCCTGGATGTCGACCAGCGATTGCAGCCAGCGCGAGCCCATGCGCTGGGCCTCGGAGATGCCGGCCTCGTCGACCTTGTACAGCCAGTGCGCGGCAATGCCCTGCTCGGCCACGCTGTGCATGGCCACGGTGCGGATCTGGAACTCCACCGGCGTGCCCACCGGGCTCACCAGGGTGGTGTGCAGCGACTGGTAGCCATTGGGCTTGGGGATGGCAATGTAGTCCTTGAAACGGCCCGGCTGCGGCTTGTAGAGCTGGTGCAGCGCACCCAGCACCAGATAGCACTCGGGCAGGGTCTCGACGACGATGCGAAAACCGAAGATGTCGCTGACCTGGGCAAAGCTCAGGTGCTTGTCCTTCATCTTGCGGAAGATGGAATAGAGCGTCTTCTCGCGGCCGTGGACCTTGACCTTGATATTGGCCTGGGCCAGGGCCTGCAGCACGTCTTTCTCGATGCGCGAGACCAGGTCGCGGCGGTTGCCGCGCGCGCTGACGATGGCCTTGGTCAGCGCCGCAAAGCGCCAGGGATAGATGTACTGGAAGGACAGGCCCTGCAACTCGCGGTAGGTCTGGTTCAGGCCCAGGCGGTGGGCGATGGGTGCGTAGATGTCCAGCGTCTCGCGGGCGATGCGGCGGCTCTTTTCGGGCGCCATCGACTCCATCGTGCGCATATTGTGCAGACGGTCGGCCAGCTTGATCAGGATCACGCGCACATCGCGCGCCATTGCCAGCAGCATCTTGCGGAAGGACTCGGCCTGCGACTCCTCCTTGGTCGAGAACTGCAGCTTGTCCAGCTTGGTCAGGCCATCGACCAGCTCGGCCGTCGGCGCGCCAAAACGCTCGATCAGCTCCACCTTGGTGATGCCGCAGTCTTCCATCGCATCGTGCATCAGCGCGGCCATGATGGCCTGCACGTCCAGCCGCCACTCGGCGCAGATGCCGGCCACGGCGATCGGGTGCGTGATGTAGGGCAGGCCGCTGGCGCGGAATTGGCCCAGATGGGCCTCGTCGGCAAATTTGTAGGCCTCGCGCACCCGCTTGATGTCGGCCTTGCTCAGGTAGCTGAGCTTGTGGGTCAGCGCATCGAAGGAGGCGGCCTCGGCCTCGGTGGGCTCATCCGGATGCGGCGCGCGCAGGCCCGGCAGCCCCGACAAGGCAGCGGGGAGGCGAGCGGCGGCGAATGATCGGAGACCCATGGCTTGAATTTACCGGATTCCTCAACGCCCAGCGCTTGGCAGGGGCGAATGCAGACACAAAAGAAAACGGGCGCCGAGGCGCCCGTTCACCGATTGCGTGCCTGAATGCTCAGATCGGCACTTTGCGCAGCATTTCAATGCCCACTTCGCCGGCGGCGATTTCGCGCAGCGCGGTCACGCCGGGCTTGTTCTTCGACTCGACCTTGGGCGTATGCCCTTGGCTGAGCATGCGGGCGCGGTAGGTTGCAGCAAGCACCAACTGGAAACGGTTGGGGATCTTGTCGAGGCAATCTTCAACGGTGATGCGGGCCATGGGGCGTCCTAGGAGTCAAGAAGGGGTATTACGGAAGGTCCAGGGCCTGAAACACGGCGGAACGGTTTCGGCGCTGAGCCAGGTATTTTAACCTTTGTGCGTGGACTATTGCTTTCAGGTCGAAAAGAGCGGTCTCGAAGGTCGCATTGACGACCACGAAATCGAACTGCTGGGCCTGCGCCACCTCGATGCGGGCGTTGCTCATGCGCTGCTCGATGACTTGGTCCTGGTCCTCGCCGCGGCGCAGCAGGCGCTGGCGCAACTCGTCCCAGCTGGGAGGCAGGATGAAGACCAGCACCGCATAGGGAAACAGCTGCTTGATCTGCAACGCGCCCTGGAAGTCGATCTCCAGCACCACATCGTCGCCGTGGGCCATGCGCGCCTCGATGGCCTCGCGCGAGGTGCCGTAGAGATTGCCGTGTACCTCGGCCCACTCGAAGAATTTGCCCTGGTCCACCATGCTGCGGAAGTCTTCGGCGGTGGTGAACCAGTATTCGCGGCCATGCTGCTCCTGGCCGCGCGGCTTGCGGGTGGTGTGCGAGATCGACACCTGCAGCTTGGCGTCCAGCTCCAGCAAGGCCTTGACCAGGCTGGACTTGCCCGCCCCGCTGGGCGCGGCTACAACGAAAAGATTGCCGGGGTATTCCATGCGCGGATCGCTTTACGCTATGTTCGACACAGGGATCTCGATCCGAGATCCCTGTGATTGATTCAGAAAGATTGTCAGGGCTGGCATTCTGAATCCCTGGACGGGTTTCTACACAAGACAGGCGCAATGCGTGCGCCATCCCGGAGCATCAGCGTGCCCGCTCAAGTTTATCAGGGGGAGGGCCCGACGATCGGGCGACCCCGGGCTCAGGTCGGCGCCTTGGCGGCTGCATGCAGGCGCGGCGAGTCTTCGAAGTAGCGGGTGAAGTTGCTGGGGTGAAGCAGGTCGGCGCGGATCTCTGCGGCGGCACGCGCCCCGTCCTGCGCCTGCAGGGCCTTGATGATGTTGCCGTGGTGAGCACGCCCGGCCTCGTCGAACTGTGCCTCGGCATTGCGCTCCTGGGTCAGATTGGCCGCAACCACCGGCGCCATGCGCAGCCACAGCGCCTCGATCAGCGAGAGCAGCGGCTCGTTGTCGGCCAGACGGTAGATCAGGAAGTGGAACTCCATATTGAGGGCCACGTATTGCCGCAGCTCGTGACGGTCGAGCGCCTCGGCCATTGCCGTGTCCAGCGCCGTCAACTGGTCGATATGGCGCTTGGACACATGTTCCGCCGCCAGTGCCGCGGCCTTGCTTTCCAGCTCCACCCGCAGATCGAGGATCTGCCTGACCACCGGCCGCGACAGCACCGGAATGCGGGCTGACCGGTTGGGCGTGGCTTCGAAGGCGCCCTCGGCGGTGAGCCGCTTCAGCGCTTCTCGCACCGGCATCTCGCTGGTGCCCAGCATCTCCGACAGCTTGGCCAGGGTGACCGTCGTGCCGGGATAGAAGGCGCCGCCCAGCACCGCCGTCTTCAGCGCGCGGTAGGCGCGGTTCTGGGTCGTGTCGTCGCCGTCCTCGGTGTTCAGCGGGGCCAGTTCGAACGAGGCTGGCGAGTTCTTCTTGCGGCGTGCCGGCGCGGTGTGAGGGTCTGTCATGGCAATTCCGATGCGAATGCGTGATCGTAAGGGAAATCCATGATCAAATGTTGACGACATTCTGTGATCATAGATTAATATTTTGATCGTAAATGACACAGAAAGACCGGCAATGAAACTTGCAAACAAGGTGGTGATTGTCAGTGGCGGCTCCCAGGGCATTGGTGCAGCAATCGCCCGCCTGTATGCCAGGCAAGGCGCTCATGTCGCCGTCGTCAGTTCGTCGGATCTGGGCAAGGCCCAGGCCATCGTCGCTGAGATCGCTGAAGCCGGCGGCGTGGCCCGTGCCTATGCCTGCGATGTGCGCGACACGGCGCAGGTGGCCCGTCTGTTCGCCGACGCGGAGCGCGACCTGGGTCCGGTCGACATCCTGCTCAATGCTGCGGGGGTGTTCTATCCGACCCCAGCCGGCGCGACCCCCGAGGCGGACTTCGACCGGATGGTCGACATCAATCTGAAGGGCACCTGGCACATGGTCTGCGCCGCCGTGCCCGGCATGAAGGCCCGCCGCAGCGGCAAGATCATCTGCATGGCCTCGGTGGCATCCAGCTATGGCGTTGCACCGTTCTCCATCTACTGCGCCACCAAGGCGGCCGTGGTGCAGATGGTGCGCACGCTGGCGCTGGAGCTGGCGCCGCACGGCGTGCAGATCAATGCCATCGCCCCCGGCAATACCGCCAGTCCGATGAATCAGGCGCTGCGCAGCGATCCGGCGCGGGTGGCGGCCATTGCCGCCGTGACCCCCAGCGGCCGCGCCTTCTCCGACGTCGACGACATCGCGGCGATCGCGCTGTTCCTGGCCAGCGACGACAGCCGCGCGATGCACGGCAGCTGCCTGCTCGCCGACGAAGGCATCTCCTGCGGCACGGTGGCGCACTGACATGGCTGAAACCGTATTGGTGACCGGCGGGGCCGACAGCGTCGGCCTGGTGATCGCACAGGCCTTCGCGGCGCGCGGTGACAAGGTCCATATCTGCGACGTCAACGCCGACATGCTCGCCCGCGCGCTCGCATCGAACCCGGCACTGCGCGGCACCGTGGCCAATGTAGGCGACCGCGCCGACGTGGCCCAGGTGTTCGAGGCGGCCAGGGCCTGGATGGGCGAGATATCGGTACTGGTCAACAACGTCGGTATCGGCGGCCCGCGCGCCGCCATCGAGGACATCGACATCGCGCAGTGGCAGGCGACGCTCGATATCAACGTCAGCGGCATGCTGTACTGCATGCAGCAGGCCATACCCGCGATGAAGGCGCGGCGGCATGGCGCCATCATCAATTTCTCCACCGGCTCGACGCGCACGCGGCTGCCGATGCGCACCGCCTACGTGGTCTCCAAGTACGCCGTCGAGGGCCTGACCTTGAACGCGGCACGCGAGCTGGGGCCGCACAACATCCGCTGCAACGCCATCCTGCCCGGCGCGATCAACAACGCCCGGATGAAGAGGATCGTCAGCGACAAGGCCGAGGCGCTGGGCCAGCCGCTCGAGGCGGTGACGCAGGAATTCCTGAAATTCATCTCGATGCGGACCATGGTCGAGCCAGCGGAGATCGCCGACATGGTGCTGTTCCTGGCATCGGAAGGCGCAAGAAAAGTGACCGGTGAACTCGTCTCGGTCAGCGGCAATGTGGAATGGGAGGACTGAACGTGGACAAGAAAACGATACTGACCTGCGCCGTCAGCGGCAATGCACCTTTCAACGCGAAGCACCCGGACTTTCCGGTCTCGCCGGCGGACATCGCCCGCAACTGCGTCGAGGCCGCGAAGGCCGGCGCCTCGGTGGTGCACATCCATGTGCGCGACCCGCAAACGCGGCTGGGTTCACGCGACCCGGCGCTGTTCCGCGAGGTCGTTGCCCGCATCCGCGACAGCGGCGTCGACATCATCATCAATCTCACGGCCGGGCACGGTGCCTTCTTCCTGCCCGACCCCGAGGATGAGTCGCGCGGCCTGCCCGACAGCGACATGCTGCCCGCCGCCGAACGCGTCAGGCACCTGGCAGACTGCCTGCCCGAGATTGCCTCGCTGGACATCACCACCGGCAATCAGGAAGAGGGGCCGGTGCAGTTCGTCTACATGAACACCACGCGCACCCTGCGCCTGATGGCCCGGCAGTTCCAGGAGCTGGGCGTGAAGCCCGAGCTGGAGGTGTTCAGCGCCGGCGACATCCTGTTCGGCAACCAGCTGGTGCAGGAGGGACTGATCACCGGCACGCCGCTGTACCAGATGGTGCTGGGCGTGAAGTGGGCTGCGCCGGCCACGGTGGAGACGATTCTGTACCAGAAGGGCTTGCTGCCGGCCGGTGCCCACTGGGCCGCGTTCGGCATCGGCCGCAACCAGATGCCCATGGTCGCGCAGACCGCACTGCTGGGCGGCAATGTGCGCGTCGGGCTGGAAGACAACCTCTACCTGTCGCGCGGCGTGTTCGCCACTAATGCACAGCTGGTCGAGCGCGCGGTGCGCATCATCGGTGACATCGGCGGCGCCGTGGCCACGCCGGCCGAGGCCCGTGCGCAGCTCGGCCTCAACGGCGCCACGGCAGGCTGAGGGGCGGACCATGCGTTTCGCAGTCGACACCGGCGGCACATTCACCGACCTGATCGTGGAGGACGATGGCGGCGAGCTGCATATGTTCAAGGCCTCCACCACGCCGGCCGACCCGATACGCGGCGTCATCGATGCGCTGGCCGTGGCCGGCGAGAGCTTCGGCCTGAGCCTGCGCGAGCTGCTGGGACGCAGCAGCATGTTCATCTACGGTACGACCCACGCCCTGAATGCCGTGCTGACCGGCAACACCGCTCGCACCGCCTTCCTCACCACCGCCGGCCATCCGGATGTGCTGACGCTGCGCGAGGGCGGCCGCGCCGATGCCTTCAACTTCACGGTGGCGTCTCCCGAGCCCTATGTGCCGCGTTCTCTGACCTGGGAGATCGCCGGGCGCATGCTGGCCGACGGCAGCGAGCAGACGCCGCTGAACGAGGCCGGCCTGCTCGCCGCCATAGCCGCCATGCGTGTCCGCGAGGTCGAGGCGGTTGGCGTGTGCCTGCTGTGGTCCATCGTCAATCCGGCCCATGAGCTGCGCATCGGCGAGCTGCTGCGCGAGCACCTGCCTGGCGTGCCTTTCACGCTGTCGCATCAGCTCAATCCGGCCTTGCGCGAGTACCGCCGCGCATCGTCGGCCTGCATCGACGCCTCGCTGAAGCCTATGATGGCCGCCTATATCGCGACGCTGTCGCAGCGGCTGGCCGAGGCGGGCTTTGCCGGCCGCACGCTGGTGGTGACCTCGCAGGGCGGCGTGATGGATGCCGCTGCGGTGGCGGCTGCGCCCATCTACCTGGTCAACTCCGGGCCGTCGATGGCGCCGGTCTCGGGCCGCTACTTTGCCGATGTCGACGAACAGACCGACACCGCCATCATCGCCGACACCGGCGGCACCACCTACGACGTCAGCCTGGTGCGCCGCGGCGCGATTCCTTGGACGCGCGAATCCTGGATCGGCCTGCCCTATCTGGGCCACATGACCGGCTTCGCCTCGGTGGACGTCACCAGCGTCGGTGCCGGCGGCGGCTCGCTGGCCTGGGTCGATGACGCCGGCATGCTGAGGGTCGGCCCGCAGAGCGCGGGCGCCATGCCGGGGCCGGCCTGCTACGGCCGCGGCGGCGACCGGCCGACAGTCACCGATGCGTCGGTCGTGCTCGGCCATATCGACCCCGACTTCTTCCTCGGCGGCGCCATGCGGCTCGACCGCGCAGCGGCCCGCCGCGCGATCGAGTTGCACGTTGCCCAGCCGCTGGGTCTGCTGGCCGAGGAGGCCGCGTCGGCCATCATCGAGCTCGCCACCGAGAACATGGTGCAGGCGATTCTCGACATCTCGGTCAATCAGGGCATAGACCCGGGCAGCGCCATCCTGATCGGCGGCGGCGGCGCGGCCGGGCTGAACTCGGTACTGATCGCGCGCCGGCTGCAGTCGCCCCGCTTGCTGATTCCGCAGGTCGGTGCCGCGCTGTCGGCCGCCGGGGCGGTGATCTCCGATCTGTCGACCCGCTTCCAGACCCTGCTGTTCACCCGCAGCGACGGCTTCGACCACACCGGCGTGGCCGCCGTGCTGGCGGCCCTGGAGCGCCAGTGCCTGGACTTCGTCGCCCGCCAGGGCCGGGACTCGGACAGCCATGCGATCGAATTCTGGGTCGAGGCCCGCTATGCCGAGCAGGTGTGGGAGATCACCGTGCCGCTGCCCCGGCCCCGCATCGATGGGCCGGCTGACCTGGCGGCCCTGGTCGAGGCTTTCCACCGTCAGCACCAGGAGCTGTTTGCGATCCGTGACGACGGTGCGGCGGTCGAGCTGGTGGGCTGGGGGGCAACCATCAGTTGCCGGGTGCGCGGTGCGGCCCGGGGCCTGCGGCTGCGCCAGGACTCGACGCTGCAGCCGGCAGCATCCTCGCGCTCCGCCTATTTCAGCGGCCACGGTTTTGTCGAGGCCGCGGTGCACCGCTTCGAGGCGTTGGCGGTCGGCGCGCAGATCGCCGGCCCGGCCATCGTCGAGTCCTCATTCACGACCGTTGTGCTGCAGCCGGGGGCCACGGCCCAGCGCCGCGCATCGGGCAGCCTGGCGATCTCGCCGGGCCTGGGCTGAAAGAACAGGAGCCGATTCACATGTCGAATCCATCGAACTCCACACGCGGCAGCGACGGTGTGCGCCTGGCCCTGCTGTCCAACCGCTTCGAGGGCATCGCCCGCAAGATGGCGAACACGCTGCTGCGCTCCTCGCGCTCCGGCGTGATCAACATGGCGCGCGACTTCTCCTGCTGCATCGTGACGCGCGACAACGAGCTGCTGGCGGCCGCGGAGAGCCTGCCCATCCACGTGCTCTCAGGTCCGGACCTGATGGCCCGCGCCATGCAGCAGTTCCATCCTAAGCTGCAGGCCGGCGACGCCTTCCTGCACAACTCGCCCTACCACGGCTGCTCGCATCCGGCCGATCACACCATCCTGGTGCCGGTGATCGACGGCGATGGCGTGCATCGCTACACGGTGCTGGCCAAGGCGCACCAGGCGGATTGTGGCAACTCGCAGCCGACCACCTATATGGGCATGGCCCGTGACGTCTACGAAGAAGGTGCGCTGATCTTTCCGGCGGTCAAGGTGCAACAGGACTACCGCGACATCAATGACATCGTGCGCATGTGCGAGATGCGCATCCGCGTGCCGGGGCAGTGGCACGGCGACTTCCTGGCCATGGTGGGCGCGGCCCGCATCGGCGAGCGCGAGCTGCTGGCCCTCGGCCAGGAACTGGGCTGGGACAAGCTGCAGGGCTACGAGCGCGACTACTTCGACTACAGCGAGCGCCGCATGGTGGCCGCGATTCGCCGCATCCCGGCCGGTCGCGCGACCCAGACCAGCATCCATGACCCGCTGCCCGGCATGGGTGCCGAGGGCATTGCCATCCGTGTCGATGTGCAGGTCGATCCCGAGCAGGGCCGGGTCGAAGTCGATCTGCGCGACAACCCGGACTGCCTGCCCATCGGCCTGAATCTGTCGGAGGCCTGTGCCCGCACCTCGGCCATGGTGGGCGTGTTCAACAGCATCGACCACACGGTGCCCAAGAACGCCGGCAGCTTCCGCCGCCTGCACATCCTGCTGCGCGAGAACTGCATTGCCGGCATTCCGCTGCACCCGACCTCCTGCTCGGCGGCCACCACCAATATCGCCGACCGCGTCGCCAACGGCGTGCAGAGCGCGATCGCAGGCATCGCCGACGGCATCGGCCTGGCCGAGTGCGGCGGCGTCATCCCGGCCGGCGGCGGCGTCGTCTCCGGCGCCGACCCGATCACCGGCAAGCCCTTCGTCAACCAGGTGATCATCGGCGTCTCCGGCGGCGCGGCAGGGCCTGTGGCAGATGCCTGGCAACTGATCGGCCACGTCGGCAATGCCGGCAAGATGTTCATCGACAGCATCGAGCTCGACGAGTTGCGTCAGCCCTTGCAGATCCACCAGCGCCGTTTCCTGCCCGACACCGAGGGTGCCGGCCGGCATGTCGGTGCCTCCAGCGTGTACGTCGAATTCGGGCCGGCCGCGGGCAACACACTCACCGTGGCCTATGGCTGCGATGGCGTGATCAATGCCGCGAAGGGCGTGCGCGGCGGCATGTCGGGCGCCGCCGCGTCCCAGGGACTGCGCCGCGCCGACGGCGGGACAGAGCCGCTGCCCGCCTGGGGTCAGGTCACCTTGAGTGACCGGGAGCGGATCGTCTCCAGCTCCTGCGGTGGCGGCGGCTATGGCGAGCCGTCCGAGCGCGACGCCGCACGCGTTGCGCGCGACGTGAGCGAAGGCTGGATCAGCCCCGAGCGCGCCCGCGCCCTCTACCAGGTCGAGGTCGATGCCGACGGACGGCTCGACACCGACAAGACCTTTCTGCTGCGTCGCGACTCACTGCACGCACGGACTTGAGCCCCCCGGCGACAGCCATCACCGACCAGGAGATACCTTGAAAACAACCGTTCCCGCCATTGCCGCCGCCCGCCCCGGGCCGCGCGTTTCCCTTGCACGGGCTGTGCTGCCGATGCTGATCGCGTCGGTCGGCGGCGCTGCGCAGGCGCAGTCGTCGGTCAGCGTTTCCGGCGCCGTGGACCTGGGCGTCGGCTACATCAAGACCGACAGCAAGTCGCTCAAGCAGATGAGCAACGGCAGCATTGCCGCCAGCAGCTTGGTGATACAGGGCAAGGAAGACCTGGGTGGCGGTTACGAGGCGACCTTTCTGCTGCGTTCGCTGTTCGTGCCCAGCAGCGGCGGTATTTCCGGCACCAAGTTCTGGGGCTCCGAGGCCAAGCTCGGCCTCGGCACGCCCTATGGCCGTATCGAGGCCGGCAGGCTGTTCGATCCCACCCACCAGGTGCTGGTGTTCAAGGCGCCCTCGCAGTCCAACTTTGCCGGCGCATTCAATCTGGGCATCGGCGGCTATGCGCCGTACTGGGACAACTCGATCCGCTACAGCAGCCCGACGATGGGCGGGCTGCGCTTCGAGTTCCAGCACAGCCTCTCGATCCTGAACGACGAGCCCGTGTCCCCCAGCCGCAACGGCATCTCGTCGGCAGTGGCGCTGCACTATCGTGCCGGTGGTCTCGACCTCTCTGGGGTGGTGGAGCAGACCCAGACCGACAACCTGCCCGCGGTCAGCTTCAAGGCGGTGCGCAAGATCGTCATGGGGGTTTACGACTTCGGCCCGGTCGCAGCCCACTTCGGCTACTTCGACGAGAAACACACCGGCATCGGTGTCACCCCGGAATTCGGACTCAGCATCCTCGGCCTGAGCGGCAAGCCCACGGCGGAGTGGAAGCTGAGTGCCGAGCTCGGGCGCAAGACCTTCCGCCAATCGGCCGGCAGCGTGGACTTTGTCGGGCTCGGCGCCTTCTACAGCCTGTCCAAGCGCACCTTGCTGTATTCGGAGGTCGCGCTGATACGCAACAGCGGCATCGCACAACAGGCCGTCTATCGCGGCCTGGCGGTGGCTCGTGGCGAAGACACCTCGGGCTACATGCTCGGCATCCGTCACAGCTTCTGACCGGCCTCCCTAGCCACCCCACCGGACGACTCCCATGATCCTCATTCGTTGCCTGATGCTGGCGGGCCTTGTCCTGCTGAGCTCCTTCATGACGGAGGCCAGCGCGCAGGCCTGGCCGTCACGGCCCATCCACCTGATCGTGCCCTTCGGCGCGGGGGGCGCGACCGACATCTATGCCCGGCTGGTCGGGCAGCATTTGCAGACCGTGCTCGGTCAGCCCCTGGTGGTGGAGAACATGCCGGGCGGTGTTCTCTCCATCGGCACCACGACAGCGGCCAAGGCCACGCCGGACGGCTACACACTGGTGATGATCACCAGCTCGCATGCGCTGGTCGAAGCCACCGGCGTCAATCTGAAGAAGTACCAGCTGATGCGCGACCTGGTGCCCGTGGCGACGCTGAGCAGCGCCGAAAGCGTGCTGGTGGTCCATCCCTCGGTGAAGGCCAATTCGGTGAAGGAACTGATCGCGCTGGCGAAGGCCGGACCGGAGCAGATCTACTACGGGTCCAGTGGCATCGGCAGCATGTTGCATATGGAGGCCAAGCTGTTCGAATCGATGACCGGAACGCTGATGACCCATGTGCCGTACAAGACCGGCGGCGGCGCGCGCCTGGACCTGCTCGAGGGCCGTGTGCAGGCCATGTTCGACACCATCGCCGGCGCGGCACCGTTCATCCGCTCGGGCAAGCTGCGCGCACTGGGCACGACGGGGGCGCTTCGTTCGCCATCGCTGCCGAACGTCCCGACCCTGGCCGAGGCCGGCGTGCCCGGCTATGAGGTGCAGGTGGTCATCGGCCTGATGGCACCGGCCGGGACACCGCGGGCCATCGTCGACCGCCTCAACCGTGAGATCAACACCATCATGAAGCGCCCCGACGTTCAGGAGGCCTGGGCCAAGGTCGACAGCCAGATTTTGATGATGTCACCGCAGGAGTTCGGCAAGACGCTGAACACCGAGATCACCAAGTGGACGCAGGTCGTCAAAGCCTCGGGCATCACTCTGGTGGATTGAGGCAATGCAGCAGAAACCAAACCAGATCCCCGTCGGCGGCCATTGCGCACCGGCCTTTGCGGCCGTGCGGCAGGCGCTCGAATCCAATATGGCGGCGGGCGAGGAGGTCGGCTGCGCCGTGTCGGTGGTGATTGACGGTGAGACGGTGGTCGACCTGTGGGCCGGCTACCGCGACGCCGCGCGTACGCAGCCCTGGCAGCGCGACACCATCACCGACCTGAAATCGGTCGGCAAGTCGGTCTTTGCCCTTTGCGTGCTGCGGCTGGTGGGGCAGGGGCGTATCGAACTCGACGCGCCGGTGGCACGCTACTGGCCGGCGTTCGCTCAGGCGGGCAAGGAGAAGGTCAGCGTCCGCCAGCTGCTCGGGCATGTCGCGGGCCTGCCTTTTCCCGATGCGGCGCCGATCGGGTCGCTGTACGAGCCGGGCGTGGTGGCGGCCGCGCTGGCCGCCCAGCCGCCCGAGTGGGAGCCCGGCACGCAGCCCTGCTACCACTCCTTCACCTTTCCGCCCCTGTGCGCCGAGCTGATCCGGCATGCAAGCGGGCGCAGCGCACATGACTACGAGCGCGACGAGATCGCCACGCCGCTGGGCGCCGAGTACTGGCTCGGACTGGAGGACGCGCAGCACGCCCTGTGCGCGGACTACATCGAAACACCGGGCACGCCCAGTCTGGAGGGCATGAAGCGCAATACCGCCTCGCCGCTCTACCGCGCCTGGCGGCCGCTGCCGCGCGACGAGGACTACAACTCGCCGCAGTGGCGGCGCTATGCAGGGCATGGCAACGCACGCGGCATGGCGCGCATCTATGCGGCCTTGGCCTGCGGCGGCACCCTGGACGGCTACTCCTTGCTGGACCCGGCGGTGCTCGCCGAGGCCACCCGGGGCAGCTGGACCGGCATGGACTTCATGACACAGCGCCCGTTCAGCATGGGCCTGGGCTTCATGCTGGCCGGGCCGGTGTTCGCCATCGGCCAGGGCGCACGCAATTTCGGCCATCCGGGCATGGGGGGATCGATAGCCTTTGCCGACCCCGACCGCCGTTTGAGCTTCAGCTACTCGCCCAACCGGATGTCACCGGTGGCCAACACCGGGCCCTGGGCAACGGCGCTGATCGAAGCGACGTACCAGTCGCTGCGAGTACGTACCTGACCTCGAAGTCCGATGGCCGTGCTGACGGTGGCCAGTCTGCGGTCCCGCCTGGCCAGGCCGTGCGCGCGGCGCGCCGGTGAAGGTCGGGTCCCGACGGCCGCCGCCTTTCGTCTGACCGCCTACTCCTGCGATGGGTGGCGTTCGGTCTTGCCATCGGCATGCCGGGCGAAGCGGCTGCCCTCGTCGCCGTGTACCGGCGCAGAGTCTGGCCAAGGCCAGCCGCCGAACTGGGTGCGGCGATAGTCCTCGAAGGCCTGCTGCAGTTCCAGCTCGGTGTTCATCACAAAGGGCCCGTATTGAGCCACCGGCTCGCCGATGGGGCGGCCTTGCAGCATCAGCAACTCGGCGGGGGCATCGCCATTCAACAGCTCGATGGCTACGCCCGCCCGGACTTCGATGGAGGAGCCCGCGGGCACGGGCTGGCCATCGATGGTGATCTGGGTGCCGGCGAAGAAGTACAGCTTGCGGCGAGTGCCGTTGCCCGTGGCCGCCGGCAGCAGCCATTGCGCGCCGGGCTGAATATGCAGCGTCCACATGGCCAGGTCCGAATGCGGGCGCGAAGCCCAGGAGTCCGGTGGCGGCGTCAGCGGCTTGGCCACGCTGCCCTTGCCGTTGGCAAGGTCGCCTGCAATGATCACCACTTCGGTGGCCCGCCCGGCCTGGTCGACGAAGGTGTGCCGCGGGATGTCCTGCGACCAGAACATCGTGAAGTGCGGGTCGACCATCTTGCTTTGCGCCGGCAGGTTGAGCCAGATCTGGAACAACTCCAGCGAGTTGGGCCGGTCGGTGTGCAGCAGGGGGAACATCTCGGCGTGGACGATGCCCTTGCCGGCCGTCAGCCATTGGACGTCGCCGCCCCCGAAACGCGCGCCGGCCCCGAGCGAGTCGGAATGGTCGATACGGCCCTTGCGGACGATGGTCACCGTCTCGAAGCCGCGGTGCGGATGGGCGGGGAACCCGGGGACCTGCTGGCCGTGATACATGCTCCAGCCGTCCTTGCGCGAAAAGTCCGAGCCCATCTGCCGGCCCGGCAGCAGCGACGCGTCCGGCCCGAAGCGGCCATTGCCCGGTGGATAGGCGTCATCGTGGTGGACGCAGAAAAGGAAGGGATCCAGGGTCTCCCAGGGCATGCCCAGAGGCTGGACGTCGACGATGGCTGACAAAGGCGAGGCGTTGACCGTCATAGGCCCCTATTCGATGTTCTGCACCTGCTCGCGCAGCTGCTCGATCGCGACCTTCATCTCGACCGAGATATTCGTCAACTCCAGCGCCGCGGCCTTGGAGCCGAGGGTGTTGGCCTCGCGCAGCAGCTCCTGAATCAGGAAGTCCAGCCGCTTGCCGACCTCGCCACCGACCTTGAGCAGCCGGGCGATCTCGTCCAGGTGCGAGCGCAGCCGCGCCACTTCCTCGGCCACGTCGATGCGGATGGCGTAAGCGGCGGCCTCGTTCAGCGCGCGTTCCTGCAGCGCCTCGCGGGGAATGGTCTGGGCCGCGCCGGTGGCTTCCAGCGCCTCCTGCCAGCGCTCCAGAAAGCGCTGCTGCTGGCGTTTCACCACGGCGGGCACCAGCGGCTCGGCCTGGGTGGCCAGTTCGCGCAGGCGGTCCACGCGCTCCATCAGTATGGTGACCAGCTTGTCGCCTTCGCGGGCGCGGGCCTCGGCCAGGCCGGCGATGCAGCGCTTGGTGGCGTCCAGCGTGGCCTCGTCCAGGCGCTCGTTGCCAGCGCCGCCCTTGCACCACTGCAGCACCTCGTGGACGCTCAAGGACTGCGCCTTGGGCAGCCAGCTCTGCACCGAGCTCTCCAGGCGCGACAGTCGGTTCAGCTGATCGGGCTGGGGCTGGGGCCAGGCCGAATCGGTCTCGCGCTGGGTGTTGATGCGCAGCTCGATCTTGCCGCGCCGGAACTTGGCGGTGATCAGATCGCGCAGCGCGGGTTCCAGCGAGCGCAAATCGTCGGGCAGGCGAAAGCCCAGATCCAGGAATCGGCCGTTGACCGAGCGCAGCTCGACGGTGACGGTGGCTGTGGCGGCAGCGGCTGCTTCACCACCCTCGGGAGGGCGGGAGGAGGCGCTGGCGTAGCCGGTCATGCTGTAAACTGCCATGTAGCTTTCGGACGAGCAAAACCCGATTATGTCAAAGCCGAAACCGGCACCCTTGCCTGCGGGTACCGTCGTTGGGGGATATCAGATAGTCAAGCGACTGGCAGCAGGCGGATTTGGCGTGGTGTATCTCGCCGAAGACCCTGAGCACCGGCTCGTGGCCCTGAAGGAATATCTGCCGTCTTCACTGGCAGAACGTTCCCCGGGAGAACTGACCCCCCGCGTCAAACCCGAGAAACAGCCCCTGTACCGTCTGGGGTTGAAAAGCTTCTTTGAGGAAGGCCGTTCGCTGGCGCAGATCTCGCATCCCAGCGTCGTCTCGGTGCTGAACTTCCTGCGCGAGAACGAAACCGTCTACATGGTGATGAACTACCTGCAAGGGGACACCCTGCAGGACTTCATCGTCACCGCTCGCGAATTGAAACGTGACAAGGTGTTTCGCGAATCGACGATTCGCAGCCTGTTCGACGAGATCCTGCGCGGCCTGCGCATCGTCCACCAGCACAAGATGCTGCACCTGGACATCAAGCCGGCCAATATCTTCATCACCAACGACAACAAGGCCGTGCTGCTCGACTTTGGCGCGGCCCGCGAGGTGCTGAGCAAGGAAGGCAACTTCATCCGCCCGATGTACACGCCCGGCTTTGCCGCGCCCGAGATGTACCGGCGCGATGGCACCCTGGGCCCCTGGACCGATATCTATGCCATCGGTGCCTGCATCTACGCCTGCATGCAGGGCTATCCGCCCAACGATGCACCGCAGCGCATCGAGAAGGACCGCATCGCCCTGAGCCTGTCGCGCCTGCGCAATATCTATTCCGACAACCTGATCGAGGTCACCGAGTGGTGCATGTCGCTGGACCCGCTGGCGCGGCCGCAGTCGGTGTTTGCCTTGCAAAAGGAGCTGGCCCGCGAGACCGAGCGCCGCTACACCAAGCTCAGTTTCAGCGAGCGTTTGAAGCTGCAGCTTGAGAACCTGAAGACCGGGGCCAAGCCATGAGGTTCAGCGTCTTTCAGGTCAGCCGGCGCGGTGGCCGCGAGAAGAACGAAGACCGCATGGGCTATAGCTACACCCGTGACGCCGGCCTGTTTGCGCTGGCCGACGGCATGGGCGGGCACCCCGAGGGCGAGGTCGCGGCCCAGCTGGCCCTGCAGACCATGTCAGGCATGTTCCAGCGCGAGGCCACGCCGGCGCTGGCCGACCCGGCCAAGTTCCTGCAGGAGGGCATTCTTGCCGGCCATCTGCAATTGCTGGCCTATGCCGCGTCCAAGGGCATGAGCGACACGCCGCGCACGACCCTGGTCGCCTGCATCCTGCAGGGCAACGCGGCCTACTGGGCGCACTGCGGCGACTCGCGGCTGTATCTGGTGCGCGGCGACAAGCTGATCGCCCGCACCCGTGACCATTCCTACAGCGAGCTGCAGGAGGCGCTGGGCCGCAGCCCGGCCGCCGGCGAGCACTTCAACCGCAATGTGCTGTTCACCTGTCTTGGCAGCCCCGGCAAACCGATGGTGGACACCACCGGGCCTATGCTGCTGCAGGATGGCGACCGGCTGCTGCTGTGCTCTGATGGCCTCTGGGGTACGGTCAGCGATGAAGTCATCACCGAGCAGTTGGTCAAGCTGCCGATTGCCGATGCCGTACCCGAGCTGGTGGAGCGGGCTTTGCGCAACGGTGGGCCGCGCTGCGACAATGTCACGGTGTTGGCCGTCGAATGGGAAGCCGGCGAGGATGTGACCATGGGCATCTCGACCCAGTCGCTCAGCGACGACGAGTTCGCATCGACCATTCAGGCCAGCACGGCCGCTGACGACGAAGACAACCCCGAACTCGATGAGGCCGAGATTGAACGCTCGGTCCGCGAAATCAACGAGGCCATCGTACGGCGCTCGTCCAAGAAAACTCCCTGAAGGATTGCTCCCATGACTTTTGTCCGCACGGACGCCCGTGGCGCAGACGCTCTGCGCCCGGTACGCTTGACACGCCACTACACCAAACACGCCGAGGGCTCGGTGCTGGTGGAGTTCGGTCACACCAAGGTGTTGTGCAACGCTTCGGTTGAGGAACGCGTGCCGCCGCACAAGCGCGGCAGCGGCGAGGGCTGGGTCACGGCCGAGTACGGCATGCTACCCCGCGCCACCCACACGCGCAGCGACCGCGAGGCGGCCAAGGGCAAGCAGAGCGGCCGCACGCAGGAGATCCAGCGCCTGATCGGCCGCTCGATGCGCTGCGTGTTCGACCTCAAGCTGCTGGGCGAGCGCACCATACAACTGGACTGCGATGTGCTGCAGGCCGATGGCGGCACGCGCACGGCGGCCATCACCGGCGCCTATGTGGCCGCCCATGACGCGGTCAGCTGGCTGCTGGCGCGGGGCTTGATCACGAAGACGCCGCTGAAGGATGCGGTGGCTGCGATCTCGGTGGGCATGCTCAAGGGCACGCCGCTGCTGGACCTGGAATACATCGAAGACTCGGCCTGCGACACCGACATGAATGTGGTGATGACCGGCGCCGGCGGCTTTGTCGAGCTGCAGGGCACGGCCGAGGGCGAGGCCTTCACCCGCGCGCAGATGGATGCGCTGGTCGGGCTCGCCGAAAAGGGCATTCGCGACCTGCTGGCCTTGCAGCGCCAGGCGCTGGGGCTGTGATGAGACTGGTCTTGGCCTCCAACAACGCCAAGAAGCTGGCCGAGTTGCAGGCGCTGTTCACGCCGCTGGGGCTGGAACTGGTCACCCAGGGCTCGCTGGGCATTGCCGAGGCGCAGGAACCCTTCCACACCTTCGTCGAGAACGCGCTGGTCAAGGCCCGGCATGCGGCGCACGAGAGCAGTTCGGCCGCAATTGCCGATGACTCGGGCTTGAGTGTTGAAGCGCTGGGTGGCGCGCCGGGCGTGCTGTCGGCGCGCTATGCCACCTTGTTCGATCGTCCCAAGAGCGATGCCGAGAACAACGCCGTGCTGCTGGAGCAGATGCAGGGCAAGGCGGACCGCGCCGCGCGCTTCGTCTGCGCGCTGGTGGCCGTGCGCTCGGCCGACGACCCGGAGCCCTTGATCGCGATGGGGCGCTGGGAGGGGCAGCTGCTGAGCTCGCTGCAAGGCGAGGGCGGTTTTGGCTATGACCCCTTGCTGTTCATCCCGTCGCTGAAGGCCAGCGTGGCGCAGCTGAGCGTGGAGCAGAAGAATCTGCTGAGCCACCGGGCCTTGGCGTCGGTCGATCTGCTCAGGCAGATGCGCGAGGTCTGGCATCTTGGCTGAGGAAAAGCCCATCGCGCTGCCGGTCTCGCCCGGCAGTGCGGATCCGGCGCAGCGCCTGGTGCAATTGATGCGCCCCGGCACGCTCAGCCTGCAAGCGCTGCCGCCCTTGTCGCTGTACGTGCATCTGCCCTGGTGCCTGAAGAAATGCCCCTACTGCGACTTCAACTCGCATGAGTGGCGCAAGGACGGCGAGCTGCCCACCGAGGCCTATCTCGACGCCTTGCGCAGCGACCTGGAAGCGGCGCTGCCGCTGATCTGGGGCCGGCGCGTCGTCAGCATCTTCATCGGTGGCGGCACGCCCAGCCTGTTCCCGCCGGCGGCGATCGAGCGGCTGCTGGCCGATATCCGCGCCCGCGTGCAGCTGGAGCCTGGCTGTGAGATCACCCTGGAGGCCAATCCGGGCACCTTCGAGAAGGACCGCTTCCGCGGCTTTCGCGAGGCCGGCGTGACGCGGCTGTCGATAGGCGTGCAGAGCTTCGATGATGCCAAGCTGCAGGCGCTGGGTCGCGTGCACAACGCGGAGCAGGCGCAGGCCGCCGTCGAGGAGGCCGCCCAGGCCTTCGAGACTTTCAATATCGACCTGATGTACGCGCTGCCGGGCCAGAGCATGGTGGAGCTCGATCAGGATCTGAGTCGGGCGCTGGCCTTCAAGCCGCCGCATCTGTCGGTCTATCACCTGACGATAGAGCCGAACACGATGTTCGCGCTGAACCCACCGGTGGTGCCCGACGACGATCTGGCCTCGGACATGCTGGACCTGATCACCGCCCGCACCGGCTCTATAGGCATGGCGCGCTACGAGGTCTCGGCCTATGCCCGGCCCGGCCACCGCTGCGCGCACAACCTGAACTACTGGCAGTTCGGCGACTATCTGGGCATAGGTGCGGGTGCCCATAGCAAGCTGAGCTTTGCCCACCGCATCCTGCGCCAGGTGCGCTGGCGCGAGCCGGCGGCCTTCATGAGCCATGCGGCCCAGGGCAATGCGGTGTCGAACGAGAACGAGGTCAAGCGCAGCGAGCTGCCGTTCGAGTACATGCTCAATGCGCTGCGCCTGCGCGATGGCGTCGAGCTGCTGCGCTTCTCGGAGCGCACCGGCCTGCCCTTGAGCAGCATCAAGGCCGGCCTGGAGCAGGGGCGCGAGCGTGGCCTGCTCGAGGCCGATCCGGCGCTGCTGCGGCCCACCGCCCGGGGCTTCGATTTTCTCAGCGATCTGCAGGCCTTGTTCTTGCCCAAACCCTAAGCCTTTCTTAATCTGCTCACCGCTATGCTCTCCGGCCACGTGGCGATGAGGGGTAGCTAATGAGAGTAAGAGCATGGCTGGCAGCCAGCCTGATGCTGCCGTTGTTTGCGGCTCAGGCGGCCGGGGACGAGGCGATGGATTGGGTGCGCCGCCATGCCGCCCCCATGCCGGCACGCGTGGCGGCCGACATCAGCGATGCGCAACTGCAGGCCTTCGGCTATGCCGTCGGCCCGGCGCGGGTGGTGGCCCTGGGCGAGCAGACCCATGGCGGGCGCGAGGAGTTCGAGCTGAGGCTGCGGCTGCTGCGCTATTTGCACGAGAAGAAGGGCTTCGACGTGCTGCTGCTGGAGAGTGGCGTGTTCGACGTTGCCCTGCTGCAGCAGGCCATGCAGCGCGGCGAGAAGATCGATGCGCTGGCGCCCGGCAATGTCTTCTATATGTACTCGAAGAGCGATGCCGGCCGTGGCCTGCTGCGCTATCTGGACGAACAGCAGGCCGGGCCGCGGCCGCTGATGCTCTCGGGCATCGACAGCCAACTCAGCGGCGGGCTGAGCCAGCGTGAGCTGCTGCCGCGGCTGAAGACCTGGTTGCCGACAGAGGAGGTCGATTGGCCGCTGTTCGAGCGCCTGGCCGCCGCGCTGTTCGCGCTGGACCGGCGCGCGCCGCCGGCCGCCGAGCTGCAGCGCTTCGATGACCTGGCCGCCAGACTGCGCATGGGGCTCTGCGACGCGAACAAGGGCGACGGCCTGCTGTGCCGCAGCCTGGCCGGCCTGCAGGCCCAGGCCGCCACGCTGTGGCGCGGCGACTACCAGCGCGACCATGCGATGGCCGACAACATGCTGTGGCAGCTCGAGCGGCTTTACCCGGGCAGGAAGGCGGTGATCTGGGGCCACATCATCCATCTGGGCCGCGGCGTGAAGATGGATGAGCAGCACCGCTTTGCCGGCGACATCCTCGGCGAGAAGCTGGGCCGCGACTACTACGTGCTGAACACGACGGCGCTGCAGGGCGCCTACCTCGAATTCGCCTCGGGCCAGGTGCAGGCCGTGCCGCCCGCCTATCCGCGCAGCCTGGAGTCGGCGCTGGCGCAGAGCCCGGCCGATTTCATCTTCCTGAACGCAACGCGGCCCATGCCAGCGGGCCTGGCCGGCCTGCCGGCGCGGGCCATGGAGTTCGGCTACGGCCTGCCCACCGGCTCGGCCTCGGGCCTGGGCCGGCACTGGGACGGCGTGTTCTACATCCGCGAGATGCGGCCGGTGACGATGGAACGCTGAGTTCAGCGCACCATCGCTTTGCGGTACCAGTGATGGAAGTGCCGCATGCCATCTTCCATCGGGCTCTGGTAGGGGCCTGATTCGTCGTCGCCGCGCTCGAACAGGGCCTTGCGGCCCATGTCCATGCGCTCGGCGATCTCGTCGTCCTCGGCGCAGGTTTCCATATAGGCGGCCTGTTCGGCCTCGATGAAATCGCGCTCGAAGGCGGCGATCTCCTCGGGGTAGTAGAACTCGACCAGGTTCAGCGTCTTCTGCGGGCCCTTGGGGATCAGTGTCGAGACCACCAGCACATGGGGGTACCACTCGACCATGATGTGCGGGTAGTAGGTCAGCCAGATCGCGCCGTGCTTGGGTGGCTTGCCCTGGCTGTACTGCAGCACCTGCTCGTGCCATTTGGCATAGGTGGCCGAGCCGGGCTTGGCCAGCCCGTTGTGCACGCCCACGGTCTGCACCGAATGGTTGCGGCCGAATTCCCAGGCCAGGTCGTCACAGCTGACGAAGTGGCCCAGGCCCGGATGGAAGGGCGCGACGTGGTAGTCCTCCAGATAGACCTCGATGAAGGTCTTCCAGTTGTAGTTGCACTCGTGCACATGGACCTTGTCAAGCACATAGCCGGTGAAGTCGAGCTCGGCGCGGGGACCGAGCTTGGACAGGTCGGCGGCAATGTCCCGGCCGTTGTCCTCAAACAACATTCCATTCCATTCTCGCAAACGGTAACGATTGAGGTGCAGGCAGGGGTCTTCGGCGAAATGCGGCGCGCCCACCAGCTCGCCCTGCAGGTCGTAGGTCCAGCGGTGGATGGGGCAGACGATGTTGCTTCGGGTGTTGCCACGGCCGCGCAGCATCAGGGCCTGGCGGTGGCGGCAGACATTGGACAGCAGTTCGATGCCATTGGGCGTGCGCACCAAGGCGCGGCCCTCGCCCTCCTGGGGCAGGGCGTAGTAGTCGCCTATCTCGGGCACGGCAAGCGCGTGACCGAGATAGCGGGGGCCGTGCTGAAAGATCAGCTCCTGCTCTCTGCGGAACAGGCCCTCATCGAAGTAGCTGGATACGGATAGTTGAGTGCTGCGGCTGCGCTCAAGAGCCTCAAACGCGATGCTCAGGTCGGACATGATCCAAGAGGGTCTCCAAAAACCAATGCCAACCCCCCGCACCAGGGTGGGCGCGGGTCTGTTGGGGCGCCGGCGCAGAGAACGCCAAATGGTGGGGCACTTTGCCGGCAGAAAAAAACAATGCGCGGCAGCGCCGCGCGAGGGCGGGATTGTACCCATGCCCCCGATTCTTGGGGGCGAGAAAGCACAAACTTGGCGCAATCGTCAATGGGGGTGATGCCGGTCGAGGGGGGGAAACCCTGTGCGCACGGCGCGCCTGACTACAATGGAAGTTTCGCCCGTTGAAATGACCAAGACCTCGACCACCAGCGCACACAAGCGTGCAACGCCTGCCAGCTATGAAGAAGCGCTGGCCGAACTGGAGCGCCTGGTGGCCAGCATGGAGGCCGGCCAACTGCCGCTGGACCAGTTGCTGGGCAGCTACCAGCGCGGCGCGGAACTGCTGGGCTATTGCCGCTCGCGGCTGCAGGCCGTGGAGAGCCAAGTCAAGCTGCTGGAAGACGGGGAGCTCAAGGTGTGGGAGGGATCATGAATATGCGAACCGCAGAGTTCGAAACGTGGGTGGGCAGGACCTTGCAGCAGGTCGAGGATGCGCTGGAGCAATGGGTGCCGAGTGATGCGCCGGCCGGTCTGGGTGAGGCCATGCGCTATGCCGTGCTGGGTGGCGGCAAGCGCCTGCGTCCGCTGCTGGTGATGGCCACCTGCGAGGCGGTTGGCGGCCAGCCCGAGGCGGCGCTGCGCGCGGCCTGCGCGGTGGAGCTGATACACGCCTATTCGCTGGTGCATGACGACATGCCCTGCATGGACGACGACGTGTTGCGCCGCGGCAAGCCCACCGTCCATGTGGAGTTCGGCGAGGCCCAGGCCATGCTGGCCGGCGACGCGATGCAGGCCCTGGCCTTCGAGGTGCTGACGCCCGAAGGCGAACAGGTGCCCCCCGCACTGCAGGCCCGCCTGTGCTCGCTGCTGGCACGCTCGGCCGGCCACGCCGGCATGGCCGGCGGCCAGGCCATCGATCTGGCCAGCGTCGGTCATCCGCTGGATGAACCGGCGCTGCGCGATATGCACCGCCGCAAGACCGGCCTGCTGCTGCAGGCCAGCGTGCTGATGGGTGCGGCCTGCGGCCACACCAGCCCCGTCACCTGGGCAGCCCTGGCCGACTATGGCTCGGCCATCGGCCTGGCCTTCCAGGTGGTGGACGATATTCTTGATGTGACCCAGGACTCCGAGGTGCTGGGCAAGACCGCTGGCAAGGACCAGGACGCCAACAAGCCGACTTTCGTCAGCGTGCTGGGCCTGGATGCCGCGCGTCGCCATGCGGAAGAGCTGCGTGACCATGCTCACCGTGCCCTGGCCGCCAGCGGCCTGAGCAATGCGGCGCGCCTGAGCATGCTGGCCGACAAGGTCGTTGAACGGGACAGCTGACACGACATGAAATATTCGCTTCTGAACACCATCAACAGCCCGCAGGATCTGCGTCGCCTGCCGCGCCATGAGCTGCAGCGGCTGGCCGATGAGTTGCGCGCCTTTGTGCTGGAGAGCGTGTCCAAGACCGGCGGCCACCTGTCGTCGAATCTGGGCACCGTCGAACTGACAATTGCGCTGCACTATGTGTTCAACACGCCGGAGGACCGTCTGGTCTGGGACGTGGGCCACCAGACCTATCCGCACAAGGTGCTGACCGGCCGGCGCGAGCGCATGGGCACCTTGCGCCAATTGGGCGGCATCGGTGGCTTCCCGCGGCGTGACGAGAGCGAGTACGACACCTTCGGCACCGCCCACTCCAGCACCTCGATCTCGGCCGCCCACGGCATGGCCATGGCGGCCAAGATCAAGGGCGAGGACCGCAAGGCCGTGGCCATCATCGGCGACGGCGCCATGACCGCCGGCATGGCCTTCGAGGCCCTGAACAATGCCGGCGTGGCCAATGCCGGCATGCTGGGCGACATGCTGGTGGTGTTGAACGACAACGATATGTCGATCTCGCCACCGGTGGGCGCGCTGAACAAATACCTCGCCCGCCTGATGAGCGGCAAGTTCTACGCCACCGCGCGCGAAGGCGCCAAGCAGGTGCTGAAGAATGCGCCGCCGCTGTTCGAACTGGCGCGCCGCTTCGAGGAGCATGCCAAGGGCATGGTCGTGCCGGGCACGATCTTCGAGGAGTTCGGCTTCAACTATGTCGGGCCCATCGACGGCCATGACCTCGACTCGCTGATTCCGACGCTTGAGAACCTGCGTGACCTGAAGGGTCCGCAGTTCCTTCACGTGGTGACCAAGAAGGGCTTTGGCTACAAGCTGGCCGAGGCCGACCCGGTCAAGTACCACGCCGCCTCGGGCAAGTTCAATCCGGCCGAGGGCTTTGCCAAGGCCGCGCCCGGCAAACCCAGCTTCACCCAGGTGTTCGGCCAGTGGCTGTGCGACATGGCCGAGAAGGACAAGCGCCTGGTCGGCATCACGCCGGCGATGCGCGAGGGCTCGGGCATGGTGGAGTTCCACAAGCGCTTCCCGACCCGCTACCACGATGTCGGCATCGCCGAGCAGCATGCGGTGACCTTCGCCGCCGGCATGGCCTGCGAAGGCCTGAAGCCGGTGGTGGCGATCTACTCGACCTTTTTGCAGCGCGGCTATGACCAGCTGATCCATGACGTGGCGATCCAGAACCTGCCGGTCGTGTTCGCGCTCGACCGGGCCGGCCTGGTCGGCGCCGATGGCGCCACCCATGCGGGTGCCTATGACATCGCCTATCTGCGCTGCATTCCGAATGTCAGCCTGCTGGCCCCGGCCGACGAGAACGAGTGCCGCCAGTCGCTGTACACCGCCTTCCTGCAAGACCACCCGACGGCCGTGCGCTATCCGCGTGGTGCCGGCGTGGGCGTCGAGATCCAGACCGAGATGACGGCCCTGCCCTGGGGCAAGGGCGAGATTCGCCGCCAGTCGGGCATTGCCCAGGGGCGTGGCGCACAGCGCATTGCCATCCTGGCCTTCGGTACCCTGCTGTATCCGGCCCTGAAGGCCGCCGAGCAACTCGACGCGACGGTGGCCAATATGCGCTTCGTCAAGCCGCTGGATGACGAACTGGTGGCCGAGCTGGCGCGCACGCACGATGCGCTGGTGACGGTGGAAGAGGGCTGTGTGATGGGGGGGGCCGGCAGTGCGGTGCTGGAGTCGCTGCAGAAGTCGGGCCTGAATGTGCCGGTGTTGCTGCTGGGCCTGCCTGACGAGTTCGTCGAGCATGGCGATCCGGCCAAGCTGCTGGCGCTGTGCGGGCTGGACGCCGCCGGCATCGAGCAATCGATACTGCAGCGCTTCGGTTCGCGCCCGACCCTCGTGCGGCCGGCGGCCAGCAGCTGAGCCCGTGACCTGGTCGCTTTGGCGGCCTGGTGATAACCCTTGGGCAGCAGGCTGCCATGTTTGCTGTCATCCTTGCCGCCATCGTCCTATTCTTCATCCGGGCCTGCCCCCGGCGCCGCTGAGCGGCGAAGCGAACCATGAACCAAATCACCGACCTGCTGCACATCCCCGACACCCAGAGCGAGCGCGACGAGCGCCATCTGGTCATTCAGCGCGTGGGTATCAAGGACGTGCGCTATCCGATGCAGATACGTGTTGCCGGCAAGTCGCAGCCGACCGTGGGTCAGTGGGCGCTGGACGTGGCCCTGCCCGCCGAGAAGAAGGGCACGCATATGTCGCGCCTGATCGCCTGGCTGGATACGCTGAACCGCCCGCTGGACGCCGCCACCTTGAAGACCGAGCTGGCGCTGATGCTGGACAAGCTGCATGCCACCGAGGGCCGCATCGAGGCGCGCTTTCCGTTCTTCATCCGCAAGCGCGCGCCGGTGTCCGGGGTGGAGAGCCTGCTCGACTACCAGGGCGCCTGGATTGCCGAAACCCGGGGCGGCAAGACCGCCATCTGGGCCGAGGTGGCCGTGCCGGTGAAGAGCCTGTGCCCCTGCTCCAAGGAAATCTCCGACTACGGCGCGCACAACCAGCGCTCGCTGGTCACCGTCAAGGTCGAGCTGATCGGTGAAGAAATTCCCTGGAACCAGCTGGTGCGCTTTGCCGAGGAAAGCGCCTCCAGCGAGATCTGGCCGCTGCTGAAGCGCCCGGACGAGAAGTGGGTCACCGAGCGGGCCTACGAGAACCCCAAGTTCGTCGAGGACCTGGTGCGTGACGTGGCGCTGCGCCTGAATGCCGATGCCCGCATCGGCCGCTACCGGGTGGATGTCGAGAACTTCGAGTCCATACACAACCACTCCGCCTACGCGCGGATTGAGCGGAATTAAGTCCGGCAATCCGGCTGCCGGCGTCCTGTCGGCAGCCTGAAACATCTGCCTGAGAGACTTGACCACTCGAGTCGATAGCCAAGCCCAATCACGTCGATTTGATTAAACAAAACTAACGACAACGTGTTTTCGATATAGTTCATCCATCCCTTCAACACCAACGGAAGTTCTCAATGTCCCTGATCAATACCCAAGTCCAGCCCTTCAAGACCGAAGCCTTCCACAACGGCAAGTTCATCACCGTCACCGAAGAGTCGCTGAAGGGCAAGTGGTCCGTGCTGATCTTCATGCCGGCCGCCTTCACCTTCAACTGCCCGACCGAAGTCGAAGACGCGGCCGACCACTACGCCGAATTCCAGAAGGCCGAGACCGAGGTCTATATCGTCACCACCGACACGCATTTCGCGCACAAGGTCTGGCACGAAACCTCGCCGGCCGTCAGCAAGGCCCGCTTCCCCCTGGTCGGCGACCCGACGCACCAGCTGACCAATGCCTTCGGCGTGCACATCCCCGAAGAAGGCCTGGCACTGCGCGGCACCTTCGTGATCAACCCCGACGGCATCATCAAGACCGCCGAGATCCACTCGAACGAAATCGCCCGCGACGTCAAGGAAACCCTGCGCAAGCTCAAGGCTGCCCAGTACACCGCCAAGAACCCTGGCCAGGTCTGCCCTGCCAAGTGGAACGAAGGCGCCAAGACCATCGCTCCGTCGCTGGACCTGGTCGGTAAGATTTAAATGACCCCCTTTGCTGCGAGCCCGGGAGGGCTTGCAGCAAATCCCCCTGAGCCGCGCAAGCGACTCTGAGAGCGCCTGTCTCCAACGGGTGCTCTCAGAGTGGCTGGTTACGCCACGCCTGAACCGTAAAGGAAGCAGCACCATGTTGGACGACACCCTCAAATCCCAGCTCAAGTCCTACCTCGAGCGCGTCACCCAGCCCTTCGAGATCACAGCCTCGCTGGACGATGGCGACAGCGCCAGGGAGATGCTGGCCCTGCTGCAGGACATCGCCGCGATGTCCGACAAGATCACGTTGAAGACCGACGGCCAGGATACCCGCCGGCCCTCGTTCAGCCTGCAACGCACCGGCACGAACCAGAGCCTTCGCTTCGCCGCCATTCCGCTGGGCCACGAGTTCACCTCCCTGGTGCTGGCCCTGCTGTGGACCGGTGGTCATCCGCCCAAGGTCGAGCAGGACGTGATCGAGCAGATCAAGTCGCTGGACGGCGAGTTCAGCTTCGAGGTCTATATGTCCTTGACCTGCCACAACTGCCCGGACGTGGTGCAGGCGCTGAGCCTGATGTCGGTGCTCAACCCCAGGGTCAAGACGGTGATCGTCGACGGTGCGCTGTACCAGGACGAGGTCAATGCCCGCGAGATCATGGCCGTGCCCAGCGTCTATCTGAACGACCAGCCCTTCGGCTCGGGCCGCATGACGGTGGAAGAGATCGTCGCCAAGCTCGATACCGGAGCAGCGACCAAGGACGCGACCAAGCTCTCTGCCAAGCAGGCCTTTGACGTGCTGGTTGTTGGTGGCGGCCCCGCTGGCGCAGCCGCGGCCGTGTATGCAGCTCGCAAGGGCATACGCACCGGCATCGCCGCCGAGCGTTTTGGTGGCCAGGTCAACGACACGATGGCGATCGAGAACTTCATCTCGGTGCTGGAGACCGACGGCCCCAAGTTCGCGATGGGCCTGGATGCCCACGTGAAGGCCTATGGCGTCGACGTGATGAATCTGCAGCGCGGCGACAAGCTGATCCCGGCTTCAGCGCCTGGTGGCCTGGTCGAGGTGCAGCTGGCCAACGGCGGCACGCTGAAGAGCAAAACCGTCATCCTCTCCACCGGCGCCCGCTGGAGGAATGTCAACGTGCCTGGCGAGCAGGAGTACAAGAACAAGGGCGTGGCCTACTGCCCCCATTGCGACGGCCCGCTGTTCAAGGGCAAGCGCGTGGCGGTGATAGGCGGCGGCAACTCCGGCGTCGAGGCGGCCATCGACCTGGCCGGCCTCGTGAGCCATGTCACGCTGATCGAGTTCGGCGATGCGCTGCGTGCTGACGCCGTGCTGGTGACCAAGCTGAAGAGCCTGCCCAACGTGGTCATCCACACGCAAGCCCAGACCACCGAGCTGACCGGCGATGGAGCGAAGCTCAACGGCCTGACCTTCACCGACCGCGCCAGCGGCCAAAGCCACCATATCGAGCTGGAAGGCGTGTTCGTGCAGATCGGCCTGGTGCCCAACACCGAATGGCTGAAGGGCGTGGTCGAGCTGAGCAAGCACGGCGAGATCATCGTCGATGCACGCGGCCAGACCTCGGTGCCCGGCGTGTTCGCCGCCGGTGACGCGACCACCGTGCCGTTCAAGCAGATCATCATCGCCGCCGGCGATGGCGCCAAGGCGGCGCTGGGCGCCTTCGATCACCTGATGCGCATGCCGGCGTCCAGCCAGGTGGGTTGATCCGGGCGGCAAGACCGCAAGCCCGATCAGGCGGCGGCCGGGCCGGCTCTCAACAATGGCGCATCGCGTTTCGAACAGGAAGCCTGCGTCATGTCAGTCTTGAATATCGGCCGGTGTTTGAGCGGCTGCCTGCTCGCCACATCGGCCCTGGCCCAGGTGCCCGTGGGGCTGATGCAGCGCCAGTGGACCGACCCTTCGCGCCAGGCCTGGAGCAGCGATGCGCCCAGGCCGCTGCGCGTCACGCTGTGGTACCCGACGGCGGCCGATGCGCGGATGGAGGTGCTGACTGCCGGCCCCTTCGCGCTGGAGCCGGTGGCACCCGGTGCCGCGCCTGCGGCCGATACGCAGCGGGTGCCCCTGCTGATGCTCTCGCATGGCACCGGCGGCAGTGCGCTGTCGCTGAGCTGGCTGGCGCGGGCGCTGGCCGCGAGCGGCTATCTGGTTGCGGGGGTGGACCATCACGGCAATACCGGCGCCGAGGCCGAGTACCGGCTCGAGGCCTTTCTGGCCTGGTGGGACAGGCCGCGCGACCTCAGCGCCGCGATGGACCGGCTGCTGGCCGATCCGCTGTGGGGCCCGCGCATCGATGCCCAGCGCATCGGCGTGGTCGGGTTCTCGCTCGGTGGCTACACGGCGCTGGCTGCGCTGGGGGCGCGGCTGGATGGCGCGGCACTGGCACGCTTCCATCGTCGCTGTGCCGATGCAGGTCAATGCCTGCTGCCGCCCGAGATCGCCATCCGGCACAGCGCGGCCGCGGTCGGCCAACTGCTGCGCAGCGACGCGCGCCTGCGCGCCAGCATCGAGGAGGCCGGGCGGGACTGGAGCGACAAACGCCTGCGCGCCGGCCTGATGCTGGCACCGGTGATGGGGGCGCTGATGAGCACCGAGAGCCTGGCCGCCATCCGCGCGCCGCTGCACCTGATCGCCTCCGAGGCCGACGACCAGGCACCGCCGTCGGTGACCGCACAGCGGGTGGCCGCGGCCGTGCCTGGCGCTACCCTCCATGTGCTGCAGGGGGCAGGGCACTACAGCTTTCTGTCGCCCTGCAATGAGCTCGGCCGCCAGCAGGCCGCGCCTATCTGCAGCGACCCACCGGGCCAGCCGCGCGAGGGCCTGCATCGCCAGCTGCAGATCGAGGCGCTGGACTTCTTCTCGCGGGCGCTGGCGCCGCGCTGAGCGGTATCGCTCAGGCCGCCTGCAGGGCCGGGCGTCGGCTGACCCACAGGCCCTCGGCGCTATAGACCAGCAGCGCGGCCCAGATGAAGACGAAACCGATCAGCCTCGAGGGCTGCAGCGGCTCGTGGAACACCCACAGGCCCAGGCAGAACTGCAGGCTGGGCGACAGATACTGCAGCACGCCCAGGGTGGCCAGCGGAATGCGGCGTGCACCGGTGGCGAACAGCAGCAGCGGTATGGCCGTCAGCGGCCCGGCCAGCAGCAGCCAGGTCACCGTCGATGTGGAGGCCGTGACCAGGCTGTTCTGGCCCTGCCAGCTGAGCCAGCCCAGCCACAGTGCCGCTATCGGCGCCAGCACCATGGTCTCCAGCGCCAGGCCCTCCAGGGCACCCAGGGTGGCGGTCTTGCGCAACAGTCCGTAGAGGCCGAAGCTGCCGGCCAGGGCCAGGGCGATCCAGGGCAGATGGCCGGCCGTCCAGGTCAGCCACAGCACGCCCAGGGCGGCCAGGCTCAGCGCCAGCCACTGCACCGGGCGCGGCCGCTCGTGCAGCACCAGATAGCCCAGCAGCACATTGACCAGCGGATTGATGAAATAGCCCAGCGAGGCGTCCATCACATGATGGTTCTGCACCGCCCAGACATAGACCAGCCAGTTGCATGACAGCAGCAGCGCACTGAGCACAAAAGTGCCCAGCACCTTGGGGCTGCGCAGGGTGGTGCTCAGCCAGGCCCAGCGCCGCATCACCGCCAGCACACCGAGCACGAACACCAGCGACCAGACGGTGCGGTGCAGCACCACCTCCAGCGACGACACACCCGCCACCTGGCGGAAATAGAGCGGGAACAGACCCCAGCAGATATAGGCGAGGGCGGCGCTGAGCACGCCTTTGGAGTAGGAGGAATTCATCGGAGACCGGATAGCTGGGTAAGCCATTGTCGCCAGCCAGCGCCTGTCGCGCTGGCCTCGCACCTAACTCCTTGACACCGTCAAGGGATGCCGTTGCGGCCGTGGGCCAGAAAGCCCGGGCGCTGGCTGAGCCGCTCGTAATAGGCCTGCACGGCGGGCAGATCCGGGTGCTCCATAGTCGCGGCCATCCAGCGATGGGTGGACAGGCCCAGCACCACGTCGGCCAGGCTGAACTGCGTACCGGCTGCGAAAGCACCGGTGCGCTGCAGCTGCTGGTCGAGAATGGCCATGTGGCGGTGCCAGTTGGCCACGCCGGCCGCCAGCGCCTGCGGGTCTTGATGCGCCGGGCTTTTGCGCACCAGCGACATGAAGGCATAGCGCCAGGCATTGTTCAGCTCGGTGGCCTGCCAGTCCATCCACTGCTCGACCCGGGCGCGGCCGGTGGCGTCTTCGGGCAGCAGGGTGCCTGGGGCGTAGCGGGTGGCCAGATAGCGGCAGATGGTGTTGGACTCCCACAGCACGAGCTCACCGTCCAGCAGCACCGGCACCATCGCGTTCGGGTTCAGCGCCCGGAATTCCGGCGTCTCGGTGGGCTTGAAGCCCGAGCCGTATTCCTCCAGCTCGTAGGCCAGGCCCAGCTCGGCGCAGGTCCACAAGACCTTGCGCACATTGATGGACGAGGCCTTGCCCAGTAGCTTCAGCATCATTCTTCAAACCTTCATCAGTCGAGCGTCACCGCTGACGCGTATGCTCGCGCCGGCCTCTGGGGTGATGTCGGCCTCCAGCAGGGACCGCATGCCCATGTCCTCGCCCTGGACGATGGCGATATGGCCGCCATGGGGCCAGGCGACGCTGCGCAGATGGCCGGCCAGCGCGGCCGCGGCGGCGCCGGTGGCCGGGTCTTCGAGCACGCCGCCGATGGCGAAGGCATTGCGCACATGGAAGCACTGCGGGGTTTCGGCCCAGGCCAGCATCATCGTCGTCCAGCCCCGGGCCTGCATCAGCGCGCGGCCCTGTTCGAGGTCGTAATCCATGCGGGCCAGGCGGTCGCGCTGTTTCAGCACCAGCAGCAGGTGATCGACGCCGGCATGCATCACGGCCGGCGGCAATGACGCATCCAGATCGTCCAACGTCAGGCCGAAGAGCTGCAAAGCCTGCTGCAACTCGGCATCGGTCGTGGGCCGGCTGCGCGTCGGCGGCGACTGCAGGCTGGCGCGCATAGCGGCGCCGCCCTGGCCCTGCACGGTGATGCGGGCCTGGTTCAGCTGCAGGTCGAACACGCCGTCGCCTTCGCGCAGCGCCAGGGCGGCACCGAGGGCAATCGTGGCATGGCCGCAGAACGGCACCTCGGCCGCCGGTGCGAAGTAGCGCACCCGCCAGCCCGACGCTTCCGGGGCCGCGAAGACGGTCTCCGAATAGCCGAGCTCGGCTGCCACCTGCTGCATCAGCGAGGCCTCGGGCAACTGCTCGGTGATCACCACGCCGGCCGGATTGCCGCCGGTGGCGCCGTCGGAGAAGGCGGCGATGTGCAGGACTTCCAAACCCGAGTGCAGCGTCATGGCCGACCCCCGGCGCCCATGCGCAACACGCCCAGGCCCATGCCAATGAAGATCAGGCCCAGCGAGCGGTTGAGATTGCGCAGGCGCCTGGGCGCGGCGCACCAGCGCATCAGCGGGCCGGCGGCCAGCACATAGGTCAGGTGCGAAATGACGGCGCAGGCGGCGAAGGTGCTGGTCATCAGCAGCAGCTGGCCCACGCTGGCCTGCTCGGGCATGAACTGCGGGAACACGGCGCTGAAGAACAGCACGCTCTTCGGGTTGCTCAGCGCCACCATCAGGCCGTTCAGGAACAGGCGCCGCGGCGTGACGCTTTCGGCCGCTGCGCCGGTGCCCGTGCTGAAGGCATTGCTGCGGGCGCGCCACTGGCGAATGCCCAGATAGATCAGGTAGCCGGCGCCGACCACCTTGAGCGCGGTGAAGGCCAGGGCCGAGGTGTGCAGCAACAGGCCCAGGCCGCTGACCGTCAGCCCGGCGACGATGAAGATGCCCAGGGCATTGCCGCTGGAGCTGATCAGGGCCTGGCGCGGCCCGTGGGTGAGGGCGTTCGACACCGCCAGCAGCACGCCCGGGCCGGGGCTGTAGGTGGTGGCCAGGCAAACGGCGGTGAACAGCAGCCAGTGTGAGAGTTCCATGGCGCAAGCATAGCGGCCGGCCCCCTCCGGGCACCGGCACAGCCTTCGCTATTCGGCGCGATGCTGTGTCAGTGTGGCGACTGCAACAGTGGCTGCCAGCTGCCGTGAGTCTGTAGCGCCGCCCATTCGGGGCCTGGGGCGGCGCTGAAGTGCAGCTTTTCGCGGGTCAGCGGATGGACGAGGCTCAGCTCCCGCGCATGCAGCCACAGCCGCTGCAGACCCAGGAATTGCGCCACGGCCCGGTTCAGCGGGCCCTTGCCGTGGGTGGCGTCGCCGATGATGGGGTGGGCGATGTGCTTCAGATGGCGTCGGATCTGGTGGCGCCGGCCGTTGTGCGGCGCCAGTTCCAGCAGGGCATAGCGGCTGCTGGCGAAGCGGGCATCGGTGACCTGCGGCCATTCGGCGCGGGCCAGCAGCCGCCAGTCGGTGCGCGCCTCCAGCAAGACCTGGCCCTGCGAGGGCAACTCGGGGTCGCGGGCCAGCGGGTGGTCTATCCGTCCGGCCTCTGCGGCCGGCCAGCCGCGCACCAGGGCCTGGTAGCGCTTGTCCATCTGGCCCTGCTCGAACATCAGCGACAGCATCTGGGCCATGTCCGGGCTCAGGGCGAACAGCAGCACGCCCGAGGTGCCCTTGTCCAGCCTGTGCACCGGCCAGACCGTGCGCTCCAGCTGGTCGCGCAGCATCTGCAGCGCAAAACGCTGCTCATGGGCATCCAGCGCCGTGCGGTGGACCAGCAGGCCGGCGGGTTTATCTATCGCGACCAGGTGGTCGTCGAGGTGGAGGATGGGCAACAAGGCGGGCTCTCCCCCCAACAGGGGGACATGACAGCGCGGGGCTGGGCGGAAAGAATCCGGCTCGTCGATGAACCGGAGTTGCTGATCATGCCCCAGACCTTTACCGTTGGATCGCGCTCGCTGCTGGTGAGCTGCCTGTCAGCCCTGTTGATGGCCGTCGGCGTTGCCGGGCTGTGGGCGGCTGCGCTGCTGCTGATGGTCGAGCCGGTGGGGCTCAGGCTCGGGCTGGCCGCGGCCGGCGTGGTGCTGTCGACCACGGCGCTGGCGGCCGGTGTGGCGCAATGGCAGCGTCATGACTGGGGCCGGCGCCTGTGCATTGCGCTGCTCTTGCTGGTGATGGCGGCGCTGCCGCTGGGCCTGGGCCTGCTGCTGTCGCTACGCGGCCTGCTGCTGGCGGGGCTGGTCTGCGGCCTGCTGGCTTGGGCCGCCCGGGGCCTGATGTCGCGCCCGGTGCGTCAGGAATTCGCCTGATCAGGTCTGCGCATCGACGTAGAACCAGAACCCGTTCTCGCGCACGAAGCGGCTGATCTCGTGCATGCGGTGGGCGCGGCCGGCCAGCTTGCTGCGCGCGACGAACTCGACCGTGGCATGGTCGGCGTCTTGCACTTGGTGCTGCTTCACGTCCAGCCCCAGCCATTTGAGGCCATGCTCATTGGCCTCCAGCGCCGCCGGCCGGGTGCTCGCATGCCAGGTGGCCAACAGATAGTCCTGCAGCTCCAGCACATAGGCGCTGTAGCGCGAGCGCATCAGCGCCTCTGCATCGGGCGCGCCCTGGCCGCTGTCGGTCCAGAGGCTGTGCAGCCGGCCGCAGCAGGCCTCGTAAGGACGTGAACTGCCGCAGGGGCAGGCTTGAGATGCGCTTTTCATGGCTGGCGATCTTGCCTGAAGGTCACACCTTCTAAAATGCCCCATGAGCCTGAATCTGGAATACGATCTGTTTGCCGCCCCGCAGCCTGCGGTGAGCCCCGGTTTGCTGAAAAACCTCAATCCCGAACAACTGGCGGCGGTGACCCTGCCGGCCAAGCCGGCGCTGATACTGGCCGGTGCCGGCTCGGGCAAGACGCGGGTGCTGACCACCCGCATTGCCTGGCTGATGCAGACCGGCCAGATCACCCCGGCCGGCGTGATGGCCGTGACCTTCACCAACAAGGCGGCCAAGGAGATGCTGACGCGCCTGGGCGCGATGCTGCCGGTGAACGTGCGCGGCATGTGGATTGGCACCTTCCACGGCCTGTGCAACCGTTTTCTGCGTGCGCACTGGAAGCTGGCCGGCCTGCCGCAGGGCTTCCAGATCCTGGACACGCAGGATTCGCAGTCGGCCGTCAAGCGCATCATCAAGGCGATGAACCTGGACGAAGAGCGCTTCGTGCCGAAGCAGGTCAGCTGGTTCATTGCGGGCGCCAAGGACGACGGCAAGCGCCCCGGCGACATCGATATCGGTGACGACCAGACGCGCAAGCAGGTCGAGATCTACCAGGCCTATCAGGACCAGTGCGAGCGCGAGGGCGTGGTCGACTTCGCCGAGCTGATGCTGCGCACCTACGAGCTGCTGCGCGACAACGGCCCTTTGCGCGAGCACTACCAGCGGCGCTTCCGCCACGTGCTGGTCGATGAGTTCCAGGACACCAACCGCCTGCAGTACGCCTGGCTGAAGATGTTCGCGCCGCCCGGCGGCGATCAGGGCGTGTTCGCCGTCGGCGACGACGACCAGAGCATCTACGCCTTCCGCGGCGCCCTGGTCGGCAATATGTCGGACTTCGAGCGCCAGTACCGGGTGGACACCGTCATCAAGCTGGAGCACAACTACCGCAGCTTCGGCAATATCCTGGACACCGCCAATGCGCTGATCGGCCACAACAGCCGGCGCCTGGGCAAGAACCTGCGCACCGAGGCCGGGCCCGGCGAGCCGGTGCGGGTGTTCGAGTCGAACTCGGACTTCGCCGAAGCGCAATGGCTGGTCGAGGAGGCCCAGGCCCTGCACCGCGGCGGCCTGAACCGCAAGGAAATCGCCGTGCTTTACCGCAGCAATGCGCAGTCACGGGTGATGGAGTCTGCGCTGTTCAATGCCGGCATTCCCTACCGCGTCTACGGCGGCCTGCGCTTCTTCGAGCGGGCCGAGGTCAAGCATGCGCTTTCGTATCTGCGCCTGATCGAGAACCCGAACGACGACACCAGCTTTCTGCGCGTCGTCAACTTCCCGACCCGCGGCATCGGCGCGCGCACGATGGAGTTGCTGGCCGACGCCGCCCGCGCCAGTGGCCGCAGCCTCTACCAGAGCGTGGCCGCGGTCAGCGGCAAGGGTGGCGCCAATCTGCTGGCCTTCACGCAGCTGATCGATGCGCTGCGAGCCAGCACTCAGGGCCTGAATCTGCGCGAGATCATCGAGCAGATGCTGCAAAGCTCGGGCCTGACCGACTTCTACAAGCTGGACAAGGAGGGCGCCGACCGGCTGGAGAATCTGGACGAGCTGATCAACGCCGCCGAGGCCTTCGTCACGCAGGAGGGCTTCGGCAAGGATGCGGTGGCGCTGCCGGTCGACGAGCATGGCGAGGGCTTCTCGCCGGGCAATATCGCCCCGGGCCTGCCCGCCGCCGTGTCCGATGCACCGTTCACGCCCGATGCCGAAACCGGCGAGATCATGTCGCCGCTGGCCGCCTTCCTGACCCATGCCTCGCTGGAGGCCGGTGACAACCAGGCCCAGGCCGGCCAGGACGCGCTGCAGCTGATGACCGTGCACTCGGCCAAGGGCCTGGAGTTCGATGCGGTCTTCATCACCGGCCTCGAAGAGGGCCTGTTCCCGCACGAGAACTCGCTGTCCGACAGCGATGGCGTCGAGGAAGAACGCCGGCTGATGTATGTGGCCATCACCCGCGCGCGCCAGCGCCTCTACCTGAGCTTCAGCCAGACGCGCATGCTGCATGGCCAGACCCGCTACAACGTCAAGAGCCGCTTTTTCGACGAGCTGCCCGAGGCCACGCTGAAGTGGCTGACACCGCGCAATCAGGGCTTCGGCTCCGGCTTTGCCCGCGAGTACCAGAACGCCTGGGAGCGCGGCTCGGGCCTCAAGTCCATGGTCGGCGCGGGGCGCGTCGAGCGGCCGGCCTTCACCAACCCGCCGGTGCCGCAGGCAATGCTGAAGAAGGTGGATAACGAGCATGGCGGCCTGCGCGTGGGCAAGAGCGTGTTCCACACCAAGTTCGGCGAAGGCGTGCTGCTGACGCTGGAGGGCAAGGGCCAGGATGCGCGGGCGCAGGTCAACTTCGGCCGCCATGGCGTGAAGTGGCTGGCGCTGAGCGTGGCCAAGCTGACGCCTATCGATTGATTTGAAGAAAGCCTGGGGAGGCTTGCCATGAAGCGTTTGATCGCGTGCAGCCTGAGCGCTGCGCTGTTCTTCACCTGCGGCCTGGCCACCTCGGCGACCCTGCCCATGCGCCTGGGCGATGCCGCCCGGCCGCTGGCCTATGCGGTGGACCTGCGCGTCGACCCCGACAGCACCCGCCACAGCGGCAGCGTCACCATTGAGCTGGAGCTGAAGGCGCCTGTGCAGCGCCTGCGCCTGCATGCGAAGAACCTGCGCATCGGTACGGTCAGCTGGCAGCCCGGGCAGGGCGCGGCGCTGAAGGGCCGTGCCGCCAAGGCCGATGCCGACAGCGTCTATCTGCACTTCCCCAAACCCTTGCCGGCCGGTCGCGCACGGTTGACCCTGGCCTTTGAGGGCCAGATCAGCGACAAGGACGTGTTCGGCCTGTTCCGCCAGCGCGAGGGCGGCCGCTGGTATGCGTTCACGCAGCTGGAGGATGTCGGCGCCCGCCGTGCCTTCCCTCTGTTCGACGAGCCGGGCTGGAAGGTGCCCTGGACCCTGAGCTTGACGGTGCCCAGCGGCCAGCAGGCCTTTGCCAACACGCCGGTGCTGCGCGAAAGCGCGGCCGGAGCGGGCTGGAAGCGGCTGGAGTTCAAGCCCAGCCCGCCGATGCCCAGCTATCTGCTGGCCTTTGCCGTCGGGCCCTTCGATGTGCTGCAGGGCGCGTCGGCCGACGCGCTGCCGCTGCGCTATCTCACGCCCCAGGGCAAGGCCCAGGACGCCACCTTTGCGGCCACCGTGACGCCGGCCATCGTCGAGCACCTGCAGGCCTATTTCGGCCTGCCTTACCCGTACGACAAGCTCGACAGCCTGGTCATTCCGCTGACCGACTGGTTCAGCGCCATGGAGAACGCCGGCCTGATCACCTATGCCTCGCGCATCCTGCTGGCCCCACCCGGCGCGGAGAGCCGGGCGCTGCAGCGCGACTATGTGTCCACCGCCGCGCACGAGATCGCCCACCAGTGGTTCGGCAACTACGTGACCATGGCCTGGTGGAGCGACCTGTGGCTCAACGAATCGTTCGCCTCCTGGATGGGCGACAAGATCACCGCCGAGGTGCGGCCTGACTGGCGCTGGGAGGTCAGCGGCCAGCATGCGCGCCGCTCCGCCATGCGCGGTGATCGCCTGGCCAGCGCCCGCCGCGTGCGCCAGCCGGTGGCCACGCCGCAGGATCTGGGCACGGCCTTCGACGAGATCACCTATTCCAAGGGCCAGGCCGTGCTGGCCATGTTCGAGAGCTGGCTGGGGGCGGATCAGATGCAGGCCGGTGTGCGCCGCTACATGGCCCGCCATGCCTGGGGCAGCGCCACCGGTGACGACTTCCTGATGGCTCTGGGCGATGGTGATCAGGAACTGGTGCGCTCGTTCTCCAGCTTCATCGACCAGCCCGGCATTCCGAAGCTGACGATGCGTTTGATCTGCGAGGCGGGTGGTGCCCGGCTGCAGGTCGAGCAGGGCCGTTACCGGCCGCTGGGCATGACCGGTGGAGCGCCACAGCTGTGGCAGGTGCCGCTGCTGCTGCGCACGCCGGCCGGCACCACGCGGCACTGGCTGAAGACGGCCAGCGACAGCATTGCCTTGCCGGACCGCGACTGCCCGGCCTGGCTGCAGCCCAATCCGGGCGGTCAGGGCTATTACCGCGCCCAGCTGGCGCCCGGCTTGCGGGCGCCCGAGTTGTCCATCAATGAATGGCTGGCCCTGCTGGACGATCAGATGGCCCTGGCCCAGAGTGGTGATGTGCCGCTGGATCAGGTGCTGGCGCTGGCGGCCGAGTTGGCACGCGACCCGCGCCGAGAGATCGTCGAGGCCGTGACGCGGGTGCTGATCGAGCTGCGGCCGCTGCTGGCGCCAAAGCAGCAGGCTGCGTTTGCCCGCCTGTGGCAGCAGCGCTATGGCGCGCTGGCCCGCGAGTTGAGCTGGACCGTGGCGTCCGGCGACAGCGAGGATCGCCGGCTGCTGCGCGAGCTGCTGCTGCCGCTGCTGGCTGATCTGGGGCGGGATGCCGAACTGAGGGCGCAGGCGCGTGAGCGGGTTTCGACCTGGTTGGCCAGACCGGAGGCTTCAGAACTGGACCCGGGCCTGCGCGAGGCTCTGCTGCAAAGCGCCGCAATCGAGGGCGACGCCGCACTGTTCGATGCGATGCTGAAGCGGGCTCTGCAGACGCCGCAGCGCCAGCTGCGCGAAGACCTGCTGCAGGCACTGGGCTGGTTCGAGGCACCGGCCCTGGCCGAACGCGCCCGCCGGCTGATGCTGGACCCGCGTGTGGACATACGTGAGATTGCGCCGGAGCTGCTGCGGCAGCAGTCGCGCCAACCGGCGCTGGCGTCGGCGGTGCTGGCCTTTGTGGTGGCGAATGGCGAAGCGATGCGCAAGCGCATGCCCGTCCAGGCCCCGGCCTACTGGCCGGAGCAACTGGGCCAGGGCTGCAGCGCCACCGAGGCGGACGAGTTGCAGCGCCTGTTCGGCCCCAAGGCCAAGGCCCATGAGGCCGGCCCCGGGGTGTTGGCCAAGGCCACCGAAAGGCTGCGCCTGTGCGCCGCCTTCCGCGAGGCCCAGGGCCCTGCGCTGGCTCAGGCCTTGGACAGCTTGACGCCTACCGCCTCGCCGGTCAGGTAACCGACGGCCGCGCCGAAGCGGTCCTTGTAGTTGGCGCGCACCAGCGGATCCAGGGTCGGTTGCACCTTGGCGTGCAGCGAGGAGCTCCAGTCACCGGCGTGCTGGAAGTTGGTGGTGATGTAGGTCCAGCCATTCAGGTCGTCCACCACCGACAGGCCGGTGGCTTCAGCGCCGGCCGGCATCGACATCAGACGCGACAGCTTCTTGGTGTCGACGTTGTAGGCCCAGACGAAGTTGTTGACGTGGGTGCTGCTGTCTTCACCGATGAAGAGGGTGCGCATCTTCTCGGAGAACTTCAGGTTGTCCGGGTTGCCGATCTTGTCGGGGTTGGACAGATTGCCCAGCGCGTCGGCCGCAATGTCCTCGCCCATCAGCAGGGCCTTGGTCACGGTCGGCACCCATTCGCTGTTGATGGCCGCACCGGCCAGGTCCTTCTGGCCACCGGCCAGGGTATGGGCCAGCACGCCACCGGCGATCAGTGCCTTGTCCACGCTGATGCCGTTGCCCTCCACCCAGGCCGCGTTGCCCTTGACCATCGAGCCCTGGATATTCTGCAGTGCCGAGTAGGCGACCTTGTCCTTGATGTTGACCGTCGTGCCTTCCATCTTGGTGAAGCCCATGCTGGCGCCCTTCAGATTGGCATAGCGGTGGGTCTCCAGGAAGGCAGCCGCCTTTTCCATGCCCGGCTTGAGCTTGGCCCAGCTGGCCTTGCCGTCCAGGAACATCTTGGTGTAGCTGGCGTCCGACGGGTCGGCGCTGGCCACCGTCATGATGTCGGTGGGCTTGAGCGAGTCGGCCAGGGCCTCGATCTCGGCGCTGGTGGCGTGGCCCAGGTTGATCCAGGTCAGCGGTGCGCCAGCGGCGGCCGGGTCCAGCGAGAAGCCGGCGCCGACCTTGGCCACGTACAGCGTGCCGGCGGACAGATCCTTTTCCTTGTCGGCGACGAACATGAACAGGCCGCCGTTGGTGTAGTCATCGCCCATCAGTGCGGTGCGGTTGTCAGGCATGACCTGGATCAGCTCGTGCGAGATGCGGCCCATGCAGTAGTGCTTCTTGATCGTGCCGGTGCCGTCGGGGTTGACGGTGACTTCGGGCAGGTGGCCGTAGTGGTAGGGGTTGGCCGTGGTCTCGTTGCCGAACACATTCTTGCTGAAGGCCTTGAACTGGGCGCTGCTGGCGGCCGTGAAGGCATCGGGCTCGTATTCTTCGCTGGACAGATGGGTGCCCCAGGGCGAGAGGCTGGAGCCGCAGGTGATCCACAGGCCGTGAGCGGCCGAGGTGTCGACGTTGTGGTATTTGACCAGGCTCAGCTTGCCGGTGGCCTGGTCTTGGTCCAGCGTCAGCACGGCGATCGGCGAGGGCAGGGTGCCGTAGGTGTTGTTGCCGGCCAGGTCGCGGGTGGTGTATTCGAACTGCACGACGGCGAACACGGCCTTGCCCTTGATGCCGGTGACGGTGGGGGCAGCCAGGCTCAGCAGCGAGGTGCCATCGGGCGAGTCGGAGAACATCTGGCGCTCTTTGCCGGCGACCGACTTGTCGAAGATGGGCTGGTTCTTGATGTCCACATAGCCACCGGCCAGCAGGGTGCCGCCCTTGCCATCCGGCACCTGATCGCCGGTGACGAAGAAGGGCTGGTAGGCCAGCTTGTAGCTCTGGGTGGCGTTGTTGCTGAGCAAGACGTCCAGGGTCGATGCCACGGTGGTGGTGGCCATGGCGGCAGGTGCGCTCAGGCTCGGTGCGGCCATCGCAGCGAAGGTGGCCGAGACATAGTTGACCGCCACCGGCGGGGTCACCGGTTCGGCAACGGCGTCATCGCCGCCGCCGCAGGCTGTCAGCAGGGTGGCGCTGAGGCCACCAAAACCGCCGAGGGGCAGCATCACGGGAGCGCCGGCCAGAAAACGCAGGGCCTGGCGACGGGACGGCTGGGAGGGGTGCGACATGCTGAGTACTTCCAAAGAGGTTGAGGGCTGGCGTCTGCATCAGACGCGTGCCGGGCTCCGGGGTACGCAGTGCGCTCCTCCAGTCCCGGCCAACCCAGGACTGTAGGAAGCGCGTGTGTCAGCTTGATGAAGGCGGCGCTTCGGCGGGCTCGTCCTTGTTGGTGAACAGGAAGCTGTCGATGAAGGTGAAGTACAGCGAGGCGTAGAACACGGTCGAGAACAGCAGGCCGGCGGGCAAGGCGATCACGGCCACGAAATTGTTCAGGCCCAGCAGGGCCGCCAGCAGGCTGGTGATCAGGCCGAAGGCAATCATCACGCCCAGCCAGGCCATGGCGTTGAGGAAGAAGGCGCCCCGGTTGCGCCATACCGCCAGGGTGCTGGAGAACAGCGCCTGCAGGCTGCGCTGGCCGCCCCAGTGCACCAGCGCGCTGGCATGCCAGTAGGGCACCGACAGCAGGGCCGCCAGGCTCAGGCGCGTCAGCGAGCCAATGGCCAGCAACGGATCGGCCAGTGCCTCGGCGACCTTGGCCTCGTCGACCTTGCCACCCGACAGCAGGGTCTCGAAACGGTCGAAGGCACCGCCGTCGACCCAGTCGCTGATGACCATGATCAGCACCGTGCCCAGCGCATAGCTGGCGCACAGCATCAGCTGGGTCTTGCGCCGGGCGGGCGTGAGCCGGAACGGGGCAATGAACACCGCCACCGTCGGCCTGTGCCCCTGCAGCGCGCCATGGGTGGCCAGCATGAAGCCCAGCGACAGAATCGGCAGGGCCATCAGCAGCAGGGCCGTGCCAAGCACCGGCAGCTGCATGGCCACCAGGCCCGCGAACATGAACATGCCGAACAGGCCCACAAAGCCCAGCGGAAAGCGCTTGAACACCTTGAAGCCGTGGCGCAGCCAGCGCACCCCGTGGCTGGCGGGAACTTGTTGCAGGCGCAAGGCCATCGTCGTCGTCATCAAGGGCTCGCGGTCACTCATCAAAAGGGCCAGTCACGGGTTGGGTCACGGGTTTTGCAAATTTGGCAGAGCATGCCAGGGCCGTGCCACGCGCTCGCGCAGCACCCGCTCGAAATGGCCGGGATCATGGGGCTTGAGCAGGGCGGCGTCGCGCGGCAGGTGGAAGTCCCACAGCCGCGAGATCCAGAAACGCAGCGCCGCCGCGCGCAGCAGGGCCGGCAGCAGGCGGTACTCGGCGCCGTTCAGCGGCCGCACCTTGGCATAGGCATTGACCAGGCCTTCGGCCCGGATCTCATCGAGCCGGCCGGTGGCCAGGTCTATGCACCAGTCGTTGATGCACACAGCCACATCGAACAGCCAGGCATCGACACCGGCGAAGTAGAAATCAAAGAAGCCGGTCAGCTGCTCGCGACCGGGCAGGCCCTCGAACATCGCGTTGTCGCGGAACAGGTCGGCGTGGATGGGCCCGCGCGGCAGCTCGGCATAGGTGGCCGAGGCCGCCAGCGTCTGCTGGAAGGCCAGCTCGCTGCGCAGCAGCTCGGCCTGCTCGGCGCTGACGTGGGGCAGCACCACCGGCACCGTCTCGGTCCACCAGGGCAGGCCGCGCAGATTGGGTTGGTAGAGCTCGAAGTCCTGGGCCGCCAGATGCATGCGGGCCAGCATCGCGCCGAGCTGCTCGCAGTGGAACAGATCGGGTGCCAGCTGGTGGCCGCCGACCAGCTTGTTGACCACGGCCGCCGGCTTGCCTTCCAGCTGAAGCAGGATCTCGCCCGAGGCATTGGCCTGCGGGTCCGGCACCGGGATGTCATGCCGGGCCAGATGCTTCATCAGCTGCAGATAGAAGGGCAGTTCTGCAAACGTCAGCCGCTCGAACACCGTCAGCACCCACTCGCCTTTTTCAGTCGTCAGGAAGTAGTTGGTGTTCTCGATGCCGGCCTTGATGCCGCGCAGATCGGTCAGGGCGCCCAGATGCAGTTCGGCAGCGAGGGCTGCAGCCTGCTCGCGCGACACTTCGGTGAATACGGCCATGTTCTTCTGGAAAGGGGAGGGTGGCTCTTAAAAGCTCATCACGCGCCAGACGCGCTGGCCGGCGCCACCACGCTGCGGGCCGGGCGTGCCCGAGACATCCTGGCCCGGCGTGGGCAGCAGGATCTCGTAGGCCGGCGCCTTGCTGCCCTTGGGTTGCACCGTGACCTTGGTCAGCTGGCCGCGAACGCGAGTCTCCTCGATGCGCATGGCATCGTCTTCGATGATCACGTCACGCACTGCGGGTTCGGGCGTGCCTGCGGAGGCGGTGAGCTGGGCGGATTCAGCCTTGGGTGCGGCCGGCGGGTTGGTGGCCGCGGTGGCGGCCGAACCCACGAAAAGCAAAACCACCGCCAGCGCCGGTAGGGCAGCATGACGCAGAGCGTGCAGGGGCAGGGTTTTCATGGGCCTGATTCTAGGCGCCCGCGCACTGCTGGCCGCCTGGGTGCCGCCAGAGACCTCTACATCCCGCACAATTCGGGCATGAGCACTCCTACCCTGCTGCTGGTCGACGGTTCCAGCTACCTGTACCGCGCCTACCATGCCATGCCCGATCTGCGCGCACCCGACGGCTTTCCGACCGGCGCCATCCACGGCATGGTGGCCATGATGAAGCGGCTGCGCGAGCAGTTCCCGGCCGAGCATGCCGTCTGCGTGTTCGACGCCAAGGGCCCGACCTTCCGCGATGACTGGTATCCCGAGTACAAGGCCCAGCGCGCCCCCATGCCCGATGCGCTGCGCGAGCAGATTGGCCCCATCCACGAGGTCGTCAAGCTATTGGGTTGGCCGGTGCTGGAAGTGCCCGGCATCGAGGCCGACGACGCGATCGGCACCCTGTCGCGCGTGGCGGCCGAGAGCGGACACAGCGTCATCATCTCCACCGGCGACAAAGATCTGGCCCAGTTGGTCAACCCCCAGGTGACGCTGATCAACACGATGAGCAACGAGCGCCTGGACGTGGCCGGTGTGCAGGAGAAATTCGGCGTGCCGCCCGATCGCATCATCGACTACCTGACGCTGATGGGCGACACCGTGGACAACGTGCCCGGCGTCGAGAAGGTCGGCCCCAAGACCGCCGCCAAGTGGATTGCCGAGCATGGCTCGCTGGATGGGGTGATTGCCGCCGCCGCCAGCATCAAGGGCGTGGCCGGCGAGAACCTGCGCAAGGCGCTGGACTGGCTGCCCACCGGACGCAAGCTGGTCACCGTGGTGCTGGACTGCGATCTGACGGCCCATGTCCAGCAGTGGCCGGCGCTTGACGCGCTGGCCTTGCGCGAGGTCGATCAGCCGGGTCTCTTGGACTTCTACAAGCGCTACGGCTTCAAGAGCTGGAGCAAGGAGCTGGAGGCTGTGCTGGGCTTGGTGGCTGCGCCGGCCCCGGCTCCCGCGCCGGCCGTGGGCAGCAATGGCGATTTGTTCGCCGACGAAGTCCCTGCGGCGGCGCCTGCAGCCGCCTCGCCTGACAAGATGGCCCATCGCTACGACACGGTGCTGACCTGGCCCCAGTTCGACGCCTGGCTGGCCAGGCTGCAGGCCGCCGAGCTGGTGGCGCTGGACACCGAGACCGATTCGCTCGATGGCATGCGCGCGCGCATCGTCGGCCTTTCGTTCAGCGTCGCCATCGGCGAGGCCTGCTACATCCCGCTGCGCCACAACGGCCCGGACGCGCCCGAGCAGCTGCCGCTCGATGAGGTGCTGGCCAGGCTCAAGCCCTGGTTCGAGGACGCCAACGCCGCCAAGCTGGGCCAGAACATCAAGTACGACACCCATGTGCTGGCCAATCATGGCATCGCCGTGCGCGGCTACCGCCACGACACCATGCTGCAGAGCTACGTCATCGAGGCGCATCGCACCCACGGGCTGGCGGCCCTGGCCGAGCGCCACCTGGGCCGCAAGGGCCTGGACTATGAGGACCTGTGCGGCAAGGGCGCGCACCAGATCCCGTTCGCCCAGGTCGACGTGGCCCGTGCCGCCGAGTACTCCTGCGAAGACAGCGATATGTGCCTGCATGTGCACCAGACCCTGCTGCCCGAGCTCGAGGCCGAGGCCGGCCTGAAGTTCGTTTATGAAAACATCGAGATGCCCACCAGCGTGGTGCTGGCGCGCATCGAGCGCACCGGTGTCTTGATCGACCCGGCCAGGCTGAACCAGCAAAGCCAGCAGCTGGGCCAGCGCCTGGTGGCGCTGGAGCAGGAGGCCTACGAGATCGCCGGCCAGCCCTTCAACCTCGGCTCACCGAAGCAGATCGGCGAGATCCTGTTCGTCAAGCTGGGCCTGCCGGTGGGCAAGAAGACGGCCACCGGCGCCCCGAGCACCGACGAGGAGGTACTGGAAAAGCTCGCCGCCGACTACCCGCTGCCGGCCAAGCTGCTGGAGCACCGGGGCCTGGCCAAGCTGAAGAGCACCTACACCGACAAGCTGCCGCTGATGGTCAACCCCGACACCGGACGCGTGCACACCAACTACGCCCAGGCGGTGGCGGTGACCGGGCGGCTGTCCAGCAATGACCCGAATCTGCAGAACATCCCGATCCGCACCGCCGAGGGCCGGCGCGTGCGCGAGGCCTTTGTCGCGCCGCCGGGCCACCTCATCGTCAGCGCAGACTATTCGCAGATCGAACTGCGCATCATGGCCCATATCAGCGAGGACCCGGGCCTGCTGCGGGCCTTCGAGCAAGGCATCGACGTGCACCGCGCCACCGCCAGCGAGGTCTTCGGCACGCCGGTCGCCGACGTCACGACCGAGCAGCGCCGTTATGCCAAGACCATCAACTTCGGTCTGATCTACGGCATGGGCGCCTTCGGCCTGGCGTCCAGCCTGGGCATAGAGCAGAAGGCGGCCAAGGAGTACATCGAGCTCTACTTCGCCCGCTTCGCCGGCGTGAAGCGCTATATGGACGAGACCCGTGCCTCGGCCATCGACAAAGGTTATGTCGAGACCCTGTTCGGCCGGCGCATCTATCTGCCCGAGATCAAGGGTGGCAACGGCCCGCGCCGCGCCGGTGCCGAGCGCCAGGCCATCAACGCGCCCATGCAGGGCACGGCCGCCGACCTGATCAAGCTGGCCATGCTGGCCGTGCAGACCGAGCTGGACGCCCGGCCCGAGCTGCGCTCTCGGATGGTGATGCAGGTGCACGACGAACTGGTGCTGGAGGTGCCCGACGCCGAGCTCGACTGGGCCAAGACGGCCATTCCGAGGCTGATGGCCGGCGTGGCCCAACTCAAGGTGCCGCTGCTGGCCGAGGTGGGCGTGGGTGCGAACTGGGACGAGGCGCACTGAGCGCGGGCTGCAAGGCCTACTTCAGCACCCGCGTCCGCCGCGCCGCCTCATCCCGCAAGCGCTTTTCTTCTACAGCCCAGATCCGCGCCACCTCGCCGCTGGCCTGCATCTCCTTGAGCACCTGCTCGAGTTTCGCGGCCGCGGCGGCGTGGCGCTCGTGCAGCGCGTGGTACAGCGGCGTATTGACCACCGGCTCGGCAATCTTGCAGATGCCGCTCAGGTGATGGGTCAGCACCAAGGCATCGATTTCCTGCTCGGGCCCCAGGGCCACATCGACCATGCTTGCCTGGACACGGCGCAGTGCATCCCAGCCATCGTCACTGGGCACCAGGGCGCTGGCCGGCAGCAGGCGCTCGATCGAGCGCGTGCCGCGGAAGTAGGCCACCCGTTGCTGGCTCAGCTCGGCCAGGCTGATGCTGCGCGGGCAGTCGCCGCGGCGGTAGGCGGTGAGCACCAGGCGCACGACGGGCACGTCGATGCGAATCAGCTGCGGCATGGCTTGCAAGGTGCCGGCCGAACGTATCAGCTCGCCGTCGGTGTCGCCCCGGTCGGCCATGTTCAGCGAGCGCCGCAGCGGCAGCGGGGTCGGCTTGAATTCGATGCCGGCCTTGGCATAGGCCTGCTTGAGCACCACCTGGGCGACGCGGGCGACCTCGGAGTTGTCCGGGCTGCCGATCTCCAGCGCCTGTACGCGACCGATGGGCAGTGCCAGCAGCGCCAGCAGGGCCATCAAGGCCAGCCAGCGCCGGGGGAAGTGCTGCAGAAGTGGTTTCATGGCGGTAGGAGACCCAGCCGGGGCCCCGCTGGCGATGATGCCATGTCCGGGCTGGAGCCTCGGTTAGCATCCCCCCATGAATTGGCCCTATGAGTTGCAGATTGGCTGGCGCTACACCCGTGCCGGCCGCGGCGGACGCCGCAACCGCTTCATCTCCTTTATTTCCGGTGTCTCGGTGCTGGGCATTGCACTGGGCGTGGCGGCGCTGATCATCGTGCTGTCGGTGATGAATGGCTTCCAGAGGGAGGTGCGTGACCGCATGCTGTCGGTGATCGCCCATGTCGAAGTCCATGCCGTCGACCAGGGTGCCTTGCCCGATTGGCAGGCGACGATGGCCCAGGCCAGGCAGAACCCGGCCGTCGTCGGCGCGGCGCCCTTTGTGTCGGCCCAGGCATTGATTGCCCGCGGCGAGGACATGCGCGGCGCGATGGTGCGCGGCATCTCGCCGGCCGACGAGGCCCAGGTCACACCACTGGCCGCGCAGCTGAAAGACAGCGTGTTCGGCCGCCTGCAGCCGGGGCAGTGGGGCATTGTGCTGGGCTTCGAGCTGGCGCGCTCGCTGGGTCTGCGCGAGGGCGACAAGGTCACCATCGTCGCCCCCGGGGGCCAGGTCACGCCGGCGGGCATGGTGCCGCGGCTGAAGGCCTTCACCCTGGTGGGCACCTTCAATTCCGGGCACTACGAATACGACAGCGCGCTGGCCTTGATACACGTGGACGACGCCGCACGGCTGTTCCGCGTCGAGGGGCCGACCGGCGTGCAGCTCAAGCTCAAGGATGTGCAGCAGGCGCGCCAGGTGGCCGACCAGCTGGCGCTGAGCCTGGGCCCGACCGTGCGCGTCAGCGACTGGACGCGGGCCAACCGCAGCTGGTTCGACGCCGTGCAGCTGGAAAAACGCATGATGTTCATCATCCTGACCCTGATCGTCGCCGTGGCCGCCTTCAATCTGGTGTCGACGCTGGTGATGACGGTGACCGACAAGCAGGCCGATATCGCCATCCTGCGCACCTTGGGCGCCAGCCCGCGCTCCATCATGGGCATCTTCATGGTGCAGGGGGCTGCCTCGGGGGTGATAGGCACGGTGGCCGGCGTCGGCCTGGGTCTGCTGGTGGCCTTCAATATCGATGTGATCGTGCCGGCCATCGAGCGGCTGCTGCACGTCGCTTTTCTGCCGGCCAGCGTCTATCTGATCAGCCATATGCCCAGTGACCCGCAGCGGGGCGATATCGTGCCGATTGCCGTCACCTCCCTGCTGCTGGCCTTTGCGGCCACCGTCTATCCGAGCTGGCGCGCCAGCCGAGTTCAACCTGCTGAGGCATTGAGATATGAGTGAATCCAAGACGGGGCTCGTGTTGCAGGCGCGAGGTCTGCACAAGCATTTCAGCGAGGGCGGCCTGGATGTGCATGTGCTGCGCGGCGTGGACATCAGCGTGTCCCGTGGCGAGAGCCTGGCCATCGTCGGTGCCTCGGGTTCGGGCAAGTCCACGCTCCTGCACCTGCTGGGCGGGCTGGACGCGCCGAGCCAGGGTCAGGTCTTGCTTGCCGGCGCAGACATGGCGGCGATGGATGCCGCGGCTCAGGGGCGCTGGCGCAACCAGCACCTGGGCTTTGTCTATCAGTTCCATCATCTGCTGCCTGAATTCACTGCGCTGGACAACGTCGCCATGCCGCTGCGCATGCGCCGCATGGATCTGGCGGCAGCCCGTGCGCGGGCGCGCTCCATGCTGGAGCAGGTGGGTCTCTCTGCCCGCGTCGAACACCGGCCCGGACAGCTGTCCGGCGGCGAGCGCCAACGCGTGGCGATTGCCCGCGCCCTGGTCACCGAGCCGGCCTGCGTGCTGGCCGACGAGCCGACCGGCAATCTCGACCGAGAAACGGCCGACGGTGTGTTCAAGCTGATGCTGGACCTGGCCGCGGGGCGCGGCATGGCCCTGGTGCTGGTGACCCATGACCAGGAGCTGGCACAGCGCTGTGCGCGCCGCCTGACGATGGGTGTTGGCGTGCTGGTCGATTGATGATGAACTGGCCTTACGAATTGCAGATCGGCTGGCGCTATGCCCGCGCAGGCCGTGGCGGGCGACGCACGCGTTTCGTGTCCTTCATCTCGGCGGTGTCGGTGCTGGGCATTGCGCTGGGCGTGGCGGCGCTGATCATCGTGCTGTCGGTGATCAATGGCTTCCAGAAGGAGGTGCGCGAGCGCATGCTGGCGGTGATCGCCCACGTCGAGGTCACCTCGGCCGACCTGACCGCCTTGCCCGATTGGCGGGCCACGGTGGCCCGCGCCAAGCAGAACCCGGCGGTGCTGGAGGCAGCCCCCTTTGTGGCCGCACAGACCCTGATCGGCCGTGGCGAGGACCTGCGGGGCACCCTGGTGCGCGGCATCGTCCCTGCCGAGGAGGCGAAGGTCTCGGCGCTGGCCGCGCGGCTGAGTGGCATGTTGGCCAGGCTGCAGCCCGGCCAGCAGGGCATCGTGCTCGGCGCCGAGCTGGCGCGGACCTTGAGCGTGCGCGAGGGCGACAAGGTCACTCTGGTGGCACCGGGCGGCCAGGCCACGGCAGCCGGCTTTGTGCCGCGGCTGACACCGTTCACTGTGGTAGGCGTGTTCGATGCCGGCCACTTCCAGTACGACAGCGGCCTGGCCTTGATGCATATCGACGATGCGGCCCCGCTGTTCCGCGTTGCCGGGCCCAACGGCGTGCAGTTCAAGCTCAGCGATGCCGAGCTGGCGCAAGCTGTCGGTGACCAGTTGCACGCCAGTCTGGGCCCGGGCCTGCGTGTCAGCGACTGGACGCAAGCCAACCGCATCTGGTTCGAGGCCCTGCCTTACCAGAAGCGCATGCTGTCGCTGATCTTGACCCTGATCGTCGCGGTGGCGGCCTTCAATCTGGTGTCCACCCTGGTGATGACGGTGACCGACAAGCAGGCCGACATCGCCATCCTGCGCACCCTGGGCGCCAGCCCCCGCTCCATCATGGCAATCTTCATGATGCAGGGGGCGGTGTCGGGGGTGATAGGCACGCTGTCCGGCGTGGGTCTCGGGCTCTTGATCTCGTTCAATGTCGGCGCCATCGTGCCGGCCATCGAGCGGGTGCTGGGCGCCAGCCTGCTGTCACCCAGCATCTATCTGATCGATCACATGCCCAGCGATCCGCAGCAGGCCGATGTGCTGCCCATCGCCATCACCTCGCTGCTGCTGGCCTTTGCGGCCACGCTGTACCCGGCCTGGCGGGCCAGCCGCGTGCAGCCGGCCGAGGCCTTGCGCTACGAGTGAGGGCTTCGTAGCAGACCGAGCGCTGCCCGAGCACCGGCCAGCGCCTGCAGCCGCTCGCGCAAGTAGGCGGCCAGCCGCGGCTGCTGGCTGAACACGACGTTGAAGCGCAGATGAGTGCTGGCCTGGCTACTCGCTGAAAAGGTGGCGCCACGGGCCAGCAGGATCTGGTTGCGGTAGGCGTCCTGCACCAGCAGGTCCAGCTCCACGCCCTCGGGCACCTCGCCCCAGAGGAAGAGGCCGCCTTCGCCGGGATGATCGAGCCGGATGCCCGCCTCGGTCAGTTGCCGGGCGCTGCTGTTGCGCGCGCCCAGCAGCTTGGCGTTGAGCCGCTCTAGATGCTTGCGCCAGCGGCCGGCCATCAACACCTCCAGCAGCACGTATTCGTTCAGTGCCGGCGTCGTCAGCACCGAGTAGATCTTGGCGCGCAGCAAGGGCTTGAGCAGGGCCGGGTCGGCGGCCACATAGCCGATGCGCAGGGCCGGGCTCAAGGCCTTGCAGAAGCTGGAGTAGTAGATCACCCGGTCCAGCCCCGAGAGGGCGGCCAGCCGCGTCGCATGGCCGGGGTGGAAATGGCCCTGCACATCGTCTTCGGCGATCAGAAAACCGTACTGGTGGGCCAGCATCAGCACCTTGTGCAGATTGGCCGGGCTGCTGCTCCAGCCGGTGGGGTTGTGCAGCACCGGCTGGATGAAGAGCAGGCGCGGCCGGTGCTCGCGGCAGGCGGCCTCCAGGCCGTCCAGGTCCAGCCCGTCCGGACGGCGCCTGACCGGGATGATGCGCAGGCCGTCCTGGCGCAGGCGGTCGAACATCAGGAAGTAGCCGGGGTCTTCGACCAGCACCGTGTCGCCAGGTTGCAGAAAGGCGCGGCAGATCAGGTCGATGGCGTGCGTCCCGCCATAGGTGGTGAGGATGCGGCCGGCATCGACCGCGATGCCGAGCCCGCGCAACATCAGCGCCAGGCGCTCGCGCAACTCCGGCAGGCCCTGGGGCGGACAGCGCGAGGCCATGCCGGCGGTGCTGCGGGCGAGGCCGCGCTGCACGGCCGCGGCGGGCACGGCGTCTTCCAGCCAGGCGGGGGGCAGGGCGCCACTGCTGGCCAGCAGCATGCCGGCGCGCTGGTCATTGGCCTGCTGGGCCAGCCAGATGCCCTCCTGCTCCTCGCCGGCCTCCAGTGCCACCGGATCGGGCGCGGCGCCGCGCGATTCGCAGACAAAGAAGCCGGCCGTGCCGCGCGAGTCGATCAGGCCGGCCGCAACCAGCCTGTCATAGGCTGCCACCACGGTATTGGGGCTGACCGCCAGCTGCGCCGCCAGCTGGCGTATCGACGGCAGCCGTGAGCCGGTGGGCAGCCTGCCCTCGACGATCAGCTCGCGCAGGCGTGCCTCGATCTGGTCGGCCAGGGCCGTGGATGAGGAGCGGTCTAGGGCAAACACCGGATCAGCTTAGCGCAGAAACATCAGCGCCAGCACCACCAGCGCGGCGCCCATGGTCAGGTTGAAGATGCGCTGCTTGCGCGGGTCGGTCAGCAGGCGGCGTATGGCCACGCCGAACAGCGCCCACATCGAGATGCAGGGAAAGCCCACCATCAGGCTGACCACGGCCACCAGCAGGGCACCGGGCAGTGCGTCCATGCCCGGGGGCATGAAGACCGAGGCAATGGTGATGGCGCGCACCCAGCTCTTCGGGTTGACGGCCTGGAACAGGGCGCCCTGGATGTAGGTGGCCGGGCGTGGTGCCTGGGCCTCGCCGATGCGCGCGCCGCTGAGCTTCCAGGCCAGGAAGATCAGGTACAGCGAACCCGCCACCCGCAGCACGCTGTGTGCCGTCGGGTAGGCCGCGAACACGCTGCCCAGGCCGAGGCAGGTGAGCAGGGTCTGCACGAACACGCCGCTGCTGATGCCCAGGATCTGCGGCAGTGCGCCGCGGTAGCCGAAGTTGGCACCCGAGGCGGTGAGCATCATATTGTTGGGGCCGGGCGTGCCCGACATCACCATGCAGTAGGTCATCAGGGGCAGCAACTCGGTCATCACGTCGGGCTCCAGGGGATGGAAGCCTAGCGTACGGTTCGGCGGCCAGGGCGCCAAGACACAAACCCGGCCGCACAGCGCTGCGCTGTATCACCGCGGCGATGACTACAGCGATATTAGGTGTTTGCAATCTGCCGGCGCTGGACTATCGTTTTCGCTGTTTTGACCAACAGGGGACGATATGAAGCTCTTGAATCTGGTTCGCGGCGCGGTGTTGGCCGCTTCTGTCCTGGGGTTTGGGGCGCCGATGGCCGCCACGGTTGATCTGGGCACCACCACCATGGGCTCGGTCACCGGCCTGTTCGGCTTCAGCACGCTGTCGCCCGGCACCCTGGCCTCCGAGGCCGGTGTGGTCGAGTTGCCCGCCGGGCCTATGGGCATTGGCGGGTTCAAAGGCTACAGCCGCCTGTACCTGAGCTTCGACCTGAGCGGTGTGAGTGAACCGGTCACCGGCGCCACGCTGCGGCTGTTCAACGGCGCCTACACCTCCCAGGGTCCGGGGCCCACCTTCCCGTTCGCGACCTTGAGCCATGCCTCGGAGCTGTTCAATATCTACGACGTCAGCACCTCGTACGCGTCGCTGCAGTCGGCCTTCATCAATGCCTGTGCCTGCTTCCCGCCCACGCCCAATGTGGCCGGGATGGCGGCCTTTGCCGACCTGGGCACGGGCAACGTCTACGGTGGCTACACGGCCACCCTGTCGAATGTCGGCATGAATGTGGACATCACGCTGTCGGCCCAGGCGATCGCCGACATCAACGCCGCCGCCGGTGGGGGCTTCACCGTAGGTATTGCCTTCGCCGGTACCGAGTTCAAGGGCTTTGCTGGCCAGTTCGGCGCGCCGCTGGTGCAGCAGACCATTGACCTGGTGCAGGACAACACCAAGCAGCGCCTGATACTGACGACCACGCCGGTGCCGGAACCCGCCAGCGCCTTGCTGCTGTTGGCGGGCCTGGGGCTGCTCAGCCTGGCGCGTCGCCGCTGAGCGCTTGCTTGCCGGACAGCTGGTCCAGGATAGGGCAGTCCGGCCTGTCGTCGCCATGGCAGCAGTGGGCCAGGTGCGCCAGTGTCGCCTTCATGGCCAGCAGTTCCTCGATCTTCTGCTCCAGCTCCTGGATATGGGCCTGGGCCAGCGCCTTGACCTGGCGGCTGGGGCGCTTGCGGTCCTGCCACAGGCCCACCAGCTCGCCGATCTGGGCAATCGAGAAGCCCAGATCGCGGGCCTGACGTATGAAGCGCAGCACGTGCACCTCGGCCGGTGTGAACAGCCGGTAGCCGGCCTCGCTGCGTGTCGGGCCTGGCAGCAGGCCGACCTGCTCGTAGTGGCGGATCATCTTGGCCGAAACGCCCGAGGCCTTGGAGGCGGCACCTATGGTGATGGCTTGCATGGCTCGCTCCCTCAATCGCGGTTGTCTGACTCGGGTTTCCAGCGCTTCAGCAGCAAGGCGTTGCTGACGACACTGACGCTGCTGAAGGCCATGGCCGCACCGGCGATCACCGGGCTCAGCAGGCCCAGGGCGGCCAGCGGTATGCCGACCACGTTGTAGGCGAAAGCCCAGAACAGGTTCTGCTTGATCTTGGCGTAGGTTCGGCGCGAGACATGGATGGCCTCGGCCACCAGGCGCGGGTCGCCGCGCATCAGGGTGATGGCGGCGGTTTCCATTGCTACATCGGTGCCGCTGGCCATGGCGATGCCCACATCGGCGGCGGCCAGGGCCGGCGCGTCATTGATGCCGTCGCCGACCATGGCCACGATCTGGCCCTGGGCGCGCAGTGCCTGCACGGCGGCGGCCTTGTCGGCCGGCAGCACCGGCGCACGCACCGTCTGTATGCCTAGCTCCCTGGCCACGGCGCTGGCGGCGCCGAGGTTGTCACCGCTCAGCATCACGGTGGCAATGCCCAGGGCATGCAGGCGGGCCACGGCCTTGGCGGCGCTGGGCTTGAGGGTGTCGCCAAAGGCCAGCAGGCCCAGGACGCGATGGCCTTCGGCCGTCTGCTCGATCAGCCAGGACACGCTTTGACCCTGTTCCTGCAGCCGCTTGGCGGCCTCGGTCAGCGCTGCGGTAGGTGTGGCGTGCAGCTCTTGCGCCAGTCGGTCGCTGCCCAGGCTCAGCAGGCGGCCATCGACCCGCCCCTGCAGGCCACGGCCGGGCAGGGCCTGCAGATCCTGGGCTTCGTGCGGCTGCAGGCCATCGGCCTGGGCGCGTGTCGTCACGGCGCGGGCCAAGGGGTGTTCGCTATGGCGTTGCAGCGCGGCGGCCAGCATCAGCAACTCACGGTCGGTCTGGTCCTCGGCGACCTGCAGATGGCTCAGGCGCGGATGGCCTTCGGTCAAGGTGCCGGTCTTGTCGAAGGCCACGGTGGTCACTGCATGGGCCAGCTCCAGCGCCTGGGCGTCCTTGATCAGGATGCCGTGGCTGGCGGCCACGCCGGTGCCCACCATGATGGCCGTCGGCGTGGCCAGGCCCAGCGCGCAGGGGCAGGCGATGACCAGCACCGAGACGGCGTTGACCAGGGCCTGCTCCCAGTCACCGTTGTAGACAATCCAGCCCAGCAGGGTCAGCAGGGCCAGGCCCAGCACCACCGGCACGAAGACGGCACTGACGCGATCGACGATGCGCTGTATCGGCGCCTTGGCCGCCTGGGCCGACTCGACCAGGCGGATGATGCGGCCCAGCGTCGTTTCGGCACCCACGGCCAGCGTCTTCACTAGCAGCGCACCCTCGCCGTTCAGCGCACCGCCGCTGACGCGGCCACCGGGCTCCTTGGCCACCGGCAGGCTCTCGCCGGTGATCAGCGCTTCGTCCACGTGGCTGCGGCCTTCCAGCACCTGGCCGTCGACGGCAATGCGCTCGCCGGGCCGCACCAGCACCAGGTCGCCGATGCGCACCTGGGCGATCGGCAGGTCCAGCTCCTGCTCGCCGCGGCGCACCCTGGCCGTGCTGGGCCGCAGTGCATTCAGCGCGCGAAGCGCCGCCGTGGTCTGGCGCTTGGCGCGGGCCTCCAGCCATTTGCCCAGCAGCACCAGGGTGATGACGGCGGCCGAGGCTTCGAAGTAGAGATGCGTCATGCCATGGCCGGCATGGCGCAGCAACAGATAGACCGACAGGCCATAGGCCGCCGAGGTGCCCAGCGCCACCAGCAGGTCCATATTGCCGGCGCCAGCGCGCACCGCCTTGAAACCGGCGATGTAGAAGCGCCCGCCCAACCAGAACTGCACTGGCGTGGCCAGGGCCAGTTGCCAGCTACCACCCAGCATCCACTCAATGCCCAGCGGGCTCAGCAGCATCGGCAGTACCAGTGGCAGGGTCAGGATGCCGGCCAGGGCCACATGCCACCATTCGGGCAGGTGCAGGACCTCGTCGACGGGCGCGTCGCTGCCCTCGACTGCGGGCGGGCTGTCCTGGTAGACGCTGGCCTCGTAGCCGGCCTTGGCGATGGCCGCCGTCAGCGCGTCAAGGGCCACCTCGGGCCCGGCCTGCACAGTGGCTCGCTCGGTGGCCAGATTGACGCTGGCCGCGGCCACGCCGGGCACCTTCAACAGCGCTTTCTCCACCCGCAACACACAAGAGGCGCAGGTCATGCCGCCGATCTGCAGCTGGAAGTCTGTCGAGAGGGGGCGGGCTGTGGCAGGTGCGGTGGGCATGGGGCCTCGGGGTGTGATCAGATGCTTGATTCTCAAGCTTGCCATCATGGGAGGGTCAAGCGGCCCCGGTAATTGCCATTGCCACTGTTGTGGGGATACTGCGCAGTCTTTTGACCTTCACCGCATGTCAATTCGCACGCCACGCCAACAGGGGCGTGCTGCCCCGGGCATCACCATGGTGCCGGCCGCCGGCAAAAAAATACCCCGCCGTGGCGGGGTATCGGTGACCGGGCGCCTGCTTCAGCGGCGGGTCTTGCGGCCTGCGACCGCTGCTCCGGCCAGTGCAAGCCCCACCAGGGCCAGACTGGCTGGCTCGGGCACGGTGCCCGCGTCCACCTCGAAGTTGTAGCTGGTGCTGCCGGCGGTGGTGGTGTAGGTCACGTTGTCGGCATAGGCCTGATAGCCCGAGCCCACGCTGGAGCCGGCACCCAGGCTGAGCGCATAGACGCGGGCGCTGTCGCTGTACCACTGGTTGCCGCCCGAACTGGCCTTGCCAGCCCAGTCCGTGATGGACAGATTGACCTGGGCGCCTTGATCGAGGGTGAGGCCGGGGCCGCCGCTCACAAAACGGTAGAACTTGTCGCTGGCTCCGCTGGAGTACCACTGACCCTTGGTGGTGTTGCCATAGGTGCCGTTGTAGGCCCCCTCCCAGATCAGCTCGCTGAACTGAGCGCCGTCTACCACAAGCAGGCGCAGGGCTGGCGTGTAGTCGGGGCTGAGATTGGACGTGCTGCCCATGGCAATCGACCAGTCGAAGGTCAGGCTCAGCACGTTGTTGAGCAGGCCCAGATCGCTGGCGGCCTTCTGGAAGCGGGTGCGATCGCCGTGCAATTCGACCGAGCCATTGCCCAGATGTGGCGCGCTGCCGGTGATGGCACTGCTGCCGCCCCCGGTATTGCCCGAGGAGGTCCAGCTGGCATCACTGGGGAGAACGGTCACGACGGCTGCCTGCGCAGCCAAGGTGGCGCCCAGCAGCAACAGGGCCACGGCCACCGGCTTGAAACATGGTCTCGACATGCAAATCCCTTTCGTTTCGGTTGAGGGGCTGACGCCAAGGGTCAGGCCTTGATTCGTGCGCTCTCCGCACCTTTTTTGGAGTCCCAACGCGAGGGGCAAGGGCAGCATTTTTTGTGCCATGTTTTGCCGGTTTTGACATTTCACATGTAAATCAATTGCTTGCAGTGGTGGCGCAGATCCGTGTCTGTGCTGCGGCGAGCTGGCGTGTAAAGCCTGCCGACAACCGCTGGGCGCGCGAGTTTCCGCGTAAACCCTTGGGCCGCGGCGCTTGGATTTCCTGCGTTCAGCACTGGCGCGATCGCTTATTCTGGGCGTCATGTCTCGGGCCGATCGCCGGGGGCATGACCGGGCCGCGCAGCGCCCATCCGGCGCCCGGCCTCCATCACATTGAGGAGACAACAAGATGCTGATAGGCGTACCCAAGGAAATCAAGAACCACGAATACCGCGTCGGCATGACGCCGGGCTCGGTGCGCGAGGCCGTGACCCATGGCCATGAGGTGCTGGTGCAGACCGGTGCCGGCACAGGCATCAGTGCCGGCGATGCCGACTACCGGGCTGCCGGCGCGCGCATTGCCGACACGGCGGCCGATGTCTGGGCGCAGGCGGAGATGATCGTCAAGGTCAAGGAGCCTCAGGCGGTGGAGCGGGCGCAGCTGCGGGCCAGCCAGACCCTGTTCACCTATCTGCACCTGGCCCCCGACCCCGAGCAGACCAAGGACCTGGTGGCCAGCGGCGCCATCTGCATTGCCTACGAGACCGTCACCGCGGCCAATGGCGGCCTGCCGCTGCTGGCGCCCATGTCCGAGGTGGCCGGCCGCATGTCCATCCAGGCCGGGGCCTCCTGCCTGGAGCGTTCCAAGGGTGGGCGCGGCCTCTTGCTCGGCGGCGTGCCGGGCGTGGAGGCTGGCAAGGTGCTGATACTGGGCGGCGGCGTGGTCGGCTCCAATGCCGCCATCATGGCCATAGGCCTGGGGGCCCAGGTGGTGGTCATAGACCGCTCGGTCGATGTGCTGCGCCGCCTGGTGGCGCAGTTCGGCACCCGCATCCAGACGGCGGTGTCCACGCGCGACAGCATCGAGCGCCACCTGGCCGACAGCGATCTGGTCATCGGCGGTGTGCTGATTCCCGGCGCCTCGGCGCCCAAGCTGGTCAGCAAGGCCATGCTCAAGCTGATGCGGCCCGGCGCGGTGATCGTCGACGTGGCCATCGACCAGGGCGGCTGCTTCGAGACCTCGCGCGCCACCACCCACGCCGAGCCGACCTACGAGGTGGACGGCATCGTCCACTACTGCGTGGCCAATATGCCCGGCGGCGTGCCGCGCACCTCGACGATGGCGCTGAACAACGTCACCTTGCCCTTCATCCTGGAGCTGGCCGGCAAGGGCACGCGCCAGGCCCTGATGGACAACAAGCATCTGCGCGCCGGCCTGAATGTGGCCGGTGGCAAGGTGACGAACGCCGAGGTGGCCCATGCGCTGGGCTATGAGGCGGTGGATGCGCTGGCCTGGCTGAAAGGCTGATCGCGCAGGGCTTGTACGATGCGGGCAAGAACTCTCTTGCCCCATATGACCACCACCAAGCCCCGCTTCATCCTCAAACTCAGCTGCCCCGACCAGGCAGGCATCGTCCATGCCGTCAGCGCCTATCTGCTCGAGCGTGGCGGCAACATCATCACCTCGGCCCAGCATGGCGATCCGGACCACCGGCGCTTCTTCATGCGCATCGAGTTCGAATGCGACTATGCGTCACAGGACGCGGCTGGCCTGAAGCAGGGCTTCGAAGCGCTGGCCACGCGGCTGCAGATGGACTGGACCCTGGTCGCCAAGGAGGCCAAGGCAAGGGTGGTGATCATGGTCTCCAAGCTCGGCCACTGCCTCAACGATCTGCTGTTCCGCTGGCAGACCGGCCATCTGCCGGTGGAGATCGTTGCCATCATCTCCAACCACCGCGACTTCTACCAGCTCGCCGCCTCGCACAATATTCCCTTCCACCACCTGCCGCTGCTGAACAGCACGGCCGAGCAGAAGGCGGCCCAGGAGGCCAAGGTGCGGGAGGTACTCACCGAGCAGCAGGTGGATCTGGTGGTGCTGGCGCGATACATGCAAGTGCTGTCCCAGGAGCTGTGCCAGTTTCTGGCCGGCCGGGCGATCAATATCCACCACTCCTTTCTGCCCAGCTTCAAGGGCGCCAAGCCCTACCACCAGGCCCATGAGCGCGGCGTCAAGCTGATCGGTGCCACCGCCCACTACGTGACCTCGGACCTGGACGAGGGCCCCATCATCGAGCAGGAAGTGGCCCGCATCGACCACAGCATGGCGCCCGAGCAATTGGTCTCCATAGGCCGGGACACCGAGTGCGTGACACTGGCGCGGGCGATCCAGTGGCATGCCGAACACCGGGTGCTGATGAACGGCAAAAGGACCGTGGTCTTCCGTTGATGTTTACAGACAGCCACGTCCACCTCGACGCGCCGGAATTCGATGCCGACCGCGACGAGGTGGTGCGTCGGGCCGTGCAGGCCGGCGTCACGCAGATGGTGATTCCGGCCGTAGCGCGCAGCAACTTCGACACCGTGCGCGAGCTGGCCCACCGCCATGGGTTCAGCTACGCGCTGGGCATACACCCGCTGTACACCGGCCGCGCGACCGACGACGACCTGGTGCAGCTGGAGGCTGCCCTGCTGGCTCATCGCCACGACCCGCGGCTGGTGGCCGTTGGCGAGATCGGGCTGGACTACTTTGTGCCCGGCCTGGACCCCGGCCGCCAGGAGCGCTTCTACGCCATGCAGCTGCAGCTGGCCAAGCGCTTCGAGCTGCCGGTGATCTTGCATGTGCGGCGCAGTGCCGATCAGCTGCTCAAGCATCTGCGGCGCATCAAGGTGGCCGGCGGCATTGCCCATGCGTTCAATGGCAGCGACCAGCAGGCCCAGGCCTTTGTCGAGCTGGGCTTCAGGCTGGGCTTCGGCGGCACCCTGACCTTCGAGCGCTCGCTGCAGATCCGCCGCCTGGCCACAGATCTGCCCGAGACCGCCCTGGTGCTGGAGACTGACGCACCTGACATCCCGCCGCATTGGCTGTACAAGACCGCCGAGCAGCGCGCCGCGGGCCAGAGCAGTCGCAACGAACCGGGCGAGCTGCCGCGCATAGGCCAGCAGCTGGCCGAGCTGCGCGGCTGGAGCCTGGAGCAGACGGCGGCCATCACCAGCGCCAATGTGCGTGCGGCGCTGCCGCGCCTGGCGGCTCTGGTCTGATGAGCACGGAAAAGAAGGAGGCGCTGCAGCAAGGCCTGGCCCCGGTGGCGGGTGCGGACACCCGCCTGCTGGTGCTGGGCAGCTTCCCCGGCGTGGCCTCGCTGCAGGTGCAGCAGTACTACGGCCATCCGCGCAACCACTTCTGGCGGCTGATGGGCGAGGTGCTGGGCGAGCCGCTGTACGAGCTGCCCTATGCCGAGCGCCTGGCCAGGCTGCGCCGGCATCGGGTGGGCCTGTGGGACGTGATCACCCGGGCCCAGCGCGAGGGCAGCCTGGACAGCAGCATCCGCGCCCACGTCGGCAGCGATCTGTTGAATCTGCTCGGCGAGCTGCCGGCCGTGACGACGCTGGCCTTCAACGGCGGCACCGCCGCGCGCATAGGCATCAAGCAGCTGGGCAGCGAGGGCGGGCGCTATCGCATCGTCGCCTTGCCCTCCAGCAGCCCGGCCTATACCCTGGCCTATGAGCACAAGCGCACGGCCTGGCTGGCCTTGCAGGCCGCATTGAGCTGAGTCTGGCGCTTATCATGGTCGGCGATTCCCCGCTGCGAGCCCCATGAGAACAAGCAAGAAGATAGCCCTGGCCCCGGCCACCATGTCCGAATTCGATGGCGTGCGCTTTCTGCACCTGGACAGCATCTGGGTCCAGGGCGCGATGCGCATACGCAAGCCTCAAGCGCTGGAGCTGGACTACATCAAGCGCATGATGGCCTGGATGCTGTGGCGTCCCGAGGGCGAACTCACCGAGGGCCATGCCGTGCAGCTGGGCATGGGCGCCGCGGCGCTGACCCGCTTCACGCACAAGGTGCTGCGCATGCAGACCACGGTGGTCGAGATCAACCCTTCGGTGATTGCCGCCTGCCGGGCCTGGTTCCATCTGCCCGACGACGACAAGCGGCTGACGGTGCTGAACACCGATGCGGCGAAATGGGTGGCCGACGATGCCCATGTGCAGACCGTGCAGGTGCTCAATGTCGATCTCTACGACCAGGACGCCGCCTCGCCGGTGCTGGACGACGAGGCCTTTTACGCCGGCTGCCACCGCGTGCTCGATGACGGCGGCGTGATGACGGTCAATCTGTTCGGCCGTGATGCCAGCTTTGCCCGCAGCGCCCGGCGCGTGGCGCAGATCTTCGGCTCGGACCAGGTCTGGAGCCTGACGCCGACCAAGGAGGGCAACACCATCCTGGTCGCCGCCCGCGGCGTGCAGGTGCCGGACCGTGACACCTTGGAGCGCCGCGCGGCTAATATCGAGTCGCGGTTCGAGCTGCCGGCGCGCAAATGGCTGCGCATGGTGCGGCCGCTGCCGCAGTCCATCATCAACCCTGCCAGCTGACGCCCATCCAGACCCACAAGCCATGAAATCAGCCAGCATCGCCGCGCCACGCAAGGACATGCCCAAAGAGGTTCACAAGGGCCGCCTGTCCTGGCGCGAGATGCTGCGTTGGCTGCTGGAAGACGGGTTGATCGACGAGGCCCAGCTGCAGCGCACCGAACAGCGCTTTGGCGGGGCCGACACCTCGATGCATGGCCTGGTGCGCCTGTCGCATGGCAATCTGACCCGGCTGGCCGATGGCAAGGCCCTGGATCTTGATCTGCTGACGGAATGGCTGGCCCGGCGGGCCGGCCTGCCGCATCTGCGCATAGACCCCTTGAAGTCCGATGTGGGCCGCATCGGCGACATCATGTCGGCCGGCTATGCCGAGGCGCGTCGCAGCCTGCCGGTGCTGGTGGGCCTGACCGAGGTCACCGTGGCGACCTGCGAGCCCTTCGACCTGGATTGGGTGGCGCAGATCGAATCGCACACCCGCAAACGGGTGATCCTGGCGGTGGCCAATCCGCTGGAGATCCAGCGCTACACGACCGAGTTCTTTACCCTGGCGCGCTCGGTGCGCGCGGCGCAGAAGAGCGGCGAGAGCAACCAGCCGGCCAGCTTCGAGCAACTCGTCGAGCTGGGGCGCAACAACAAGGCGCTGGACGCCAACGACCAGGGCGTGGTGCAGGTCGTCGACTGGTTGTGGCAGTACGCCTTCGACCAGCGCGCCAGCGACATCCATCTCGAGCCGCGCCGCGACACCGGCGTGATCCGCTTCCGCATCGACGGCGTGCTGCACACCGTCTACCGCCTGCCGCCGACGGTGCTGGCGGCGATGACCTCGCGCATCAAGCTCTTGGGCCGCATGGACGTGGTCGAAAAGCGCCGGCCGCTGGACGGCCGCATCAAGACCCGCAACCCGGTCGGCGATGAGGTGGAAATGCGCCTCTCGACCCTGCCCACCGCCTTCGGCGAGAAGATGGTGATGCGCATCTTCGATCCCGACACCACGGTCAAGGACACGGCCGCGCTGGGCTTTGCGCCCCACGAGGCCAAGCGCTGGAACGAGCTGACGTCGCGGGCCCACGGCATCATCCTGGTCACCGGCCCCACCGGATCGGGCAAGACCACGACGCTGTATTCGACCCTGAAGCGGCTGGCCACCGACGAGGTCAATGTCTGCACCATCGAAGACCCGATCGAAATGATCGAGTCGGCCTTCAACCAGACCCAGGTGCAGAACGTACTGGACTTCGGCTTTGCCGAAGGCCTGCGCGCGCTGATGCGGCAGGACCCGGACATCATCATGGTCGGCGAAATCCGTGACCTGGAAACGGCCGAGATGGCCATCCAGGCCGCGCTGACCGGCCACCTGGTGTTCTCGACCCTGCACACCAATGACGCCGCTTCGGCCATCACCCGTTTGACCGATCTGGGTGTGCCTGGCTATCTGATCAGCGCCACCGTCATCGGCGTGCTGGCCCAGCGCCTGGTGCGCACGCTGTGCGAGGCCTGCAAGGAGCCCGACCCGGACACGACGCGTGATTCGCTCAACGAACTGGTCAAGCACTGGCGCATGAATGGCGGCGTCAAGCCCTATCGGCCGGTGGGTTGCATCGAATGCCGCAACACCGGCTACCGCGGACGCGCCGGCCTGTACGAGTTGCTGACCGTCAGCGAAGCCGTCAAGGCGACGCTGCATCCGACACCGGACCTCACCGCCCTGCGCCGCCAGGCCATGCAGGAGGGGCTGAGGCCGCTGCGCCTGGCCGGCGCCATGAAGGTGGCCGAGGGTCTGACGACGGTGGAAGAGGTCTTGCGCAGCACGCCGGGCTGGGAAGCCTAGGGTCATCCCTAGACACTGCTACGTGTAATCCACAGACGCGCAGGTGGGTTGCGCTCCCTAGAATCTCCTGCATCCAACAAGCTTGCAGGAGACTCAAGTGAAAATAAAAAGTCAAAGGGACTTCTGGTCCGGTTTGATCTTTGTTCTGGTGGGCATCGCGTTCGCGTGGGGCTCGACCAGCTACAGCTTCGGTAGCTCGGCCCGGCCCGGTGCGGCCTACTTTCCGTTCTGGCTCGGCGTCTTGCTGGCCGTGCTGGGCGGCATGGTGCTGTTCAAGGCGCTGACCATCGAGTCCGAGGGCGGTGACCGCATCGGCGAGGTGGCCTGGAAGCCCCTGCTGATCATCGTGGCGGCCATTGTCGTGTTCGGCATTGCGCTGCCCCGTCTGGGCATGGCGGTGACCCTGCCCATCCTGGTCACGATGTCGGCCCTGGCGGGCGATGAATTCCACTGGAAGGATGCTTTGCTGAACAGCGTGATTCTCACCATCGGCAGCTGGATCATTTTCATCTGGGGCCTGAAGCTGATCATTCCGCTTTGGCCTGTCTTCCTGACCGCGGGCGCCTGAGGATCACATCATGGAATTACTGAACAATCTGGCGCTTGGTTTCGGCGTGGCCTTCACGCTGCAAAACCTGATGTATGCCTTCGGTGGCGCTCTGCTGGGCACCTTGATCGGCGTCTTGCCCGGCCTCGGGCCGGTGGCGACCATCGCCATGCTGCTGCCCTCGATCTACGCACTGGACGCAACGCCGGCGCTGATCATGCTGGCCGGCATCTACTACGGCGCCCAGTACGGTGGTTCGACCACCGCCATCCTGATCAACGTGCCCGGTGAATCGTCTTCGGTGGTGACGGCCATCGATGGCTACCAGATGGCGCGGCAGGGGCGGGCAGGGGCCGCGCTGGCGGCAGCCGGCCTGGGCTCCTTCTTCGCCGGTTGCGTGGGCACGGTCATCATCGCTGCCTTCGCGCCGCCGCTGACCGAGCTGGCCTTCAAGTTCGGCCCGGCCGAGTACTTCTCGCTGATGGTGCTGGGCCTGATCGGTGCCGTGGTGCTGGCCTCGGGTTCGCTGGTCAAGGCGATTGCAATGATTCTGCTGGGCCTGCTGCTCGGCCAGATCAACACCGATGTGATCTCGGGCACGCCGCGCTTCTCGTTCGACATTCCGGAGCTGACCGACGGCATCGGCTTCGTCGTGATCGCCATGGGCATCTTCGGCTTTGGTGAAATCATCGCCAATCTGGGCCAGCCGGCCGAGCACCGCGAGGTCTTCACCAAGGACGTCAAGGGCCTGTGGCCCACCAAGCAGGACTTCAAGGAGGCCTGGCCTTCGGTGCTGCGCGGCACGGCGCTGGGCTCCATACTGGGCGTGCTGCCCGGCGGCGGCGCACTGCTGGCCTCGTTCGCTTCGTACACGCTGGAAAAGAAGATGGTGCGCAACCCGCGCATCCCCTTCGGCAAGGGTGCCATCCAGGGCGTGGCAGGGCCTGAGTCGGCCAACAACGCCGGCGCGCAGACCAGCTTCATCCCGATGCTGACCCTGGGCATTCCGCCCAACGCCGTGATGGCACTGATGGTCGGTGCGATGACGATCAAGGGCATACAGCCCGGCCCGCAGGTGATGACCAGCAACCCCGAGCTGTTCTGGGGCCTGATCGCCTCGATGTGGGTGGGCAATGCGATGCTGGTGATCCTGAACCTGCCGCTGATCGGCATCTGGATCAAGCTGCTGACGGTGCCCTACCGCTTCCTGTTCCCGGCCATCGTGGTGTTCTGCTGCATCGGCACCTACACGCTGAACAACAGCAGCTTCGACGTCTACATGACGGCTCTGTTCGCGCTGATCGGCTATGTGTTCTACAAGCTGAGCTGCGAACCGGCACCGTTGCTGCTGGGCTTCATCCTGGGCCCGATGATGGAGGAGAACCTGCGCCGCGCGCTGCTGCTGTCGCGCGGCGACTGGAGCACCTTCATGACGCGTCCGCTGTCTGCCGGCCTGCTGATCGCCGCGGCGCTGATGATCGTGGTGGTGATGCTGCCGTCGATCAAGAACAAGCGCGAGGAAGCGTTCCAGGAGGAGTAAGCCTCTCCGGCGGAATGCTCCGCTCGCACCCGAAAGGCCCGGCACCCCCGGGCCTTTTTTCTTGACGGTCTTGCCCGACATCGTTTAACCTGATGCCATGCATCGCGCCGCGACCCCCATCCACACGCTTGGTCTAGCACTACGTCTAGTACCCGGCCGGGGTCTGCGCGCATCATCTGCATGCCTGCGCTGATTCAGTCAAGCAGCAGGACACTTCTCCCCCTGACCCCGGCCATCACAACAGCGCACTCGTGACGAGTGCTCTGCAGGGGCGAAGCCGCAGCAATCTTCAATTTGTCTTGACCTGCCTCTGACGCGGGCCAGGACCCAGCCAAGTGAATGGCCACCATGATTTCCAATCCCTCGACCAAATACCGCCCGGCGCCGATCGCCGGCCTGCCCGACCGCCAATGGCCCAACCGCCGCCTGCAGCAGGCGCCGATCTGGCTCTCCACCGATCTGCGTGACGGCAACCAGGCCCTGTTCGAGCCGATGAACCTGGCGCGCAAGCAGCGCCTTTACCAGCAGCTGGTGCAGATAGGCTTCAAGGAGATCGAGCTCGGCTTTCCGGCCGCCTCGCAGATCGACTACGACTTCGTGCGCGGCCTGATCGCCACGCACCAGATACCGGCCGATGTGACGCCCATGGTGATGACGCAGATGCGCGAAGACCTGATCGCGCGCACCGTCGAGTCGCTGGTTGGCGCCAAGCGCGCCATCGTGCATCTGTACAACGCCACCGCGCCGCTGTGGCGCGAGGTGGTGTTCGGCATGAGCGTCGAGCAGGTGATGCAGCTGATCGAGCACCATGTGCGCTATCTGCGCCGGCTCACCGATGCCCATCCCGAGACCGAATGGATCTTGCAGTACTCGCCCGAGACCTTCTCGGCGACGGAACTCGGCGTGGCCCTGCGTGCCTGCCACACGGCCATGCATGCCTGGGGCATCAGCGAGAAGCGCAAGGTCATCATCAATCTGCCGACCACGGTCGAGGCCAGCATGCCCAATGTGTTCGCCGACCAGATCGAGTGGATGAGCAGCCATTTGACGAACCGCCAGCACGTGATACTCAGCGTGCACCCGCACAACGACCGCGGCACCGGCGTGGCGGCGGCCGAGCTGGCCATGCTGGCCGGTGCTCAGCGTGTCGAGGGCTGTCTGTTCGGCAATGGCGAGCGCTGCGGCAATGTGGACATCGTGACCCTGGCCTTGAATCTGTACACCCAGGGCGTGCAGCCGAACCTGGACTTCTCCGACATCAATGCCGTGGCCCGCGTGGCCGAGGAGTGCACGCAGCTGCCGATACACCCGCGCCATCCCTATGCGGGCGATCTGGTCTACACCGCCTTCTCGGGCTCGCACCAGGATGCGATCAAGAAGGGCTTTGCCGCACAGCGGCCCGATGCGCCCTGGGCCGTGCCCTATCTGCCGATAGACCCGGCCGACCTGGGCCGCAGCTACGACAGCGTGATACGCGTCAACAGCCAGTCGGGCAAGGGCGGCATCGCCTTTCTGCTGGAGCGCGACAAAGGCCTGGTGATGCCGCGGCGCATGCAGGTGGAGTTCAGCGCCGTCGTGCAGCGGCTCAGCGATGCCAGCGAGGCCGAGGTGACGGTCGATCAGCTGTGGCAGCTGTTCGAGCACACCTATCTGGGTGAGGCGGGCCCGCTGCAGTACCTGGGCCATCAGCTGAGTGACAGCGACGGTGAACAGGGCATTGCGCTTGAGTTGAGCGTACAGGGTGAACGGCGCGTGATTGAGGGCAGCGGCAATGGCCCGATCGCAGCCGCGGTGGCGGCGCTGACCGAGGCCTTCGGCCTGACGCTGCGGCTGGATTCGTTCGAGGAGCGCGCCATGGGCAGCGGCGCCGATGCGACGGCCCTGGCCCTGGTCGAACTGGCCTGTGGCGGTGTGGCCGGTGCGCGCTTTGGTGCGGGCCGGCACGCCAACACCGTCACGGCCAGTGTGCTGGCGGTGCTGAGTGCCTTGAACCGTCTGATGCCGGCGAAGGTCTTGACCGGTGGCGTGGAGTCAGGCCACGCCGCCGTGCCGGCCTGAGCCCGAGGCAAAGCGGCCGGCGCCTAGCAGCGTCTCGCCGCTGGCCAGGGTGTCCAGTCCCAACCGCGTTTCCTCGGCCATCGCAGCTTCGAAGGCCAGGCCGCTCTGGCTCAGCGCGCTGCGCCTGTCATTGCGCAGGCATTGCTGGGGCAGGGCGGCCAGTTCGCGGGCCAGCTGCTGGGAGGCACTCAAGGCCTGACCCTCGGACACCAGGCGGTTGACGAGGCCGAACTGCAACGCCTCGTCGGCGGCGACGGCGCGGCCGGTGAGAATCATGTCCAGCGCGCGGCTCTCGCCGATCAGCCGGGGCAGGCGCACCGTGCCGCCGTCCACCAGGGGCACGCCAAAGCGGCGGCAGAACACACCCAACTGTGCCGACGGGTCAGCCACGCGCAGATCGCACCACAGCGCCAATTCCAGGCCGCCGGCCACGGCATAGCCGCTGATGGCGGCGATCACCGGCTTGCTCAGGCGCATCCGCGTCGGGCCCAGCGGGCCGGGGGTGTTCATGTCTGGATTGACCTTCAGCGCCTGCTGCAGATCACCGCTGGCCAGTGCCTTCAGATCGGCGCCGGCGCAGAAATGGCCGCCGGCGCCGGTGAGCACGGCCACATGGGCTGTGGTGTCGGCATCGAAGGCGGTGAACAGCTCGACCAGACGGCGTGCGGTGGCGCCATCGATGGCGTTGCGGGCCTCAGGGCGGTTCAGGGTCAAGGTCCAGACCGGGCCATCGATATCGAGCAACACGCAACGCTGATCATCCATTGCAGCGCTCCTCCTGAAAGTCAATCAACAGCTACAAACGGTTGAGGTCGGAGCTGCCGGGAGTACCCGTCAGGTCCAACCCGCAAGGACTAAAAATTCTCCAGCGCCAGCTTGACCCCAGCCATCACGAGCGCGGCCTCGTCGGTGGGCAGCTCGACCTCCATGCGCAGCAACTGGGCGCCCAGGGTCTTGCCCAGGTTGTCGCTGCGCAGGCTTAAAGCGGCGCCGCCGTTCAGCGCGCCGTTGAGCACCAGCTTGATGGCCAGCAGATTGGGCAGCGGGTAGAGGTCAACACGGCCGGCGTCGGCGCTGCCCAGGTGGTGGGCAAAGTGCGCGGCGATGCGTTCGCGGGTGATGACGCGGGCCAGGGCGGCATAGCCGGCGGCGTCCCAGGCGAACAGGCCCAGGTCGGCGCGGTCGGCCTTGTCGCCGCTGCGGGCGTGGGCGATTTCTGCCAGGCGCAACTTCATGATGCCTGCACCTCGCTGAGTTCGACCTTCACAAGTGGCTCGATCAGCTCCCGCGCCACCTGGCTGGGCCACAACCCCAGCAGCTGGCTGGCGGGCTGTATGCCGTGAAAGCCACCCATGAAGGGCGGGCCGGACAGTGCCATCCAGGGGAAGAGGCGAGGGAAGGCGTCGGCGACGCGCTTGTCGCCAGCGCGTACCGCCATGCGCAGCCAGACCTCGTTCAGCTCGGCTTCCCGCGTGGTGTCGGCGTGCGGCCCCAGAAAGCTGTCATGGCCCAGGAACTCGACATGGAGCTCCTCGTGACGCATCCGCTTCTCATCCATCTGGGTCTTGATCGAAGCGACCACGGTGCGCGCCTTGGCCATCGCGTCGGGCCAGCAAAAACCCAGCACGGCCGAGCCCATCCAGCCGTTCTCAAACCCGGCCACCAGCTTCAGCGTGGCCGGCGGTGCCGAGCCGCTGGCACCGTGCAGTCGCACGCGGTTGCCGCCCAACTCGTCGAGCTGGATGGTGCTCATGTCCAGCACCACATCGGGCGACAGATAGCGCTGCGGGTTGTGCACCTCGTAGAGCAGCTGCTGTCGCACGGTGTGGAAGTTGATGCGCCCGCCGGTGCCCGGTGCCTTGGTGATGATGGCGCTGCCGTTCTCGAACACCTCCGCAATCGGATAGCCGATATGCGTCAGGTCCGGCACCTTCTGCCAGGCACCGGCCGAGCCGAAATTGCCGCCGGCGCCCTGGCCCGAGCATTCCAGCAGATGACCGACGCACAGGCCTTGCGCGAGCTGGTTCCAGCCTTCGGCGTCGCTGGGCTGCAGCGACCAGCCGAACTCATGGATCAGCGGCGCCAGGAACAGTGCGGCATCGGCCACGCGGCCGGTCAGCACGATGTCGGCGCCACGGGCCAGCGCCTCGACAATCGGTGCGGCACCGAGGTAGGCGTTGGCGAACACCAGCCGTTCACGCACCTCGTCTATCGCCGCGCCGGTGTCGAGGTGTGCCAGGTCTTGCCCCTGGGCGCGCAGCTCGTCGATGCGGTCGAGCAGCGCGTCGCCGGTGACGACGGCGATGCGCGCCGTCCAGCCCCTGGCCTTGAAAGCGGCCAGCAGGGCGTTGCGGGCGCCGGCCGGGTTCAGGCCACCGGCATTCAGCACGAACCTGACGCCGGCCTGTTGGGCCATCGGCCACAGGGCGCTGAGCATGGGCACGAGGTCGCGGGTAAAGCCTGTTGCCGGGTCCCGGGCCTGGTCCTTGCGCAGAATCGCCAGTGTCAGCTCGGCCAGGTGGTCGGAGCAGACATAGTCCACCTCGCCGAACTCGATGGCGGCGCGTATCGGCTCCCAGTTGTCGCCGTAGAAGCCGAGGCCGGCCGCGAGGCGGATCTTCTTCATGTCAGTCCCGCCCGGCCGTTCCGAAGGGACTGAGCTCCCCCTCGGGGGGGCAGCGAACGAAGTGAGCGTGGGGGCTTCATGATGTCAGGCGGGGTGGGTGACCAGGGCCACCGTCTGCTCGGCCAGCGCGTCCAGGCTCACCGAGCCCTTGGCGCGCGAGGCGGCGTGGTACCAGGTGGCCGAGAAATTGATCGCGCCCAGAATCATCAGCCGCGCCAGCTTGGCGTCGGTGCGTATCAGGCCCTGGCGCTGCAGGTCTTCGAGGGTGGACTGCCAGATCTCGTCATAGCGGTCCTTCAGCTCGATGATGCGGCGCTTGTACTGATCGGGCAGCGAGCGCCAGTCGTAGAGCATGACCGGGATGAAGTCGCTGCCGTTGTCGTGCAGGATGCCGTAGTGCGTGCGCACCAGGCGCTTGAAGCGCTCCATCGCCGGCAGGTCGGCATCCCTGATCACTTCCTCGCTGCGCTCCAGGCCCAGGCGCAGGCCTTCTTCCATCACCGCCATCAAGAGCTCATGCTTGTTGGCGAAATGGTAGAAGGGACTGCCGGAGCGCATGCCCACGGCGGTGGCGATATCGCGCACGGTGGTGCCATCGAAACCCTTTTCGCGGAACAAGCGGGCGGCCACGCGGACCAGGTCTTCGCGGCGGTTGGCGGGGTTGTCTTCGGGGGCGGTCTTGCGGCGGGGGCCGGGCATGTCGGGTTTCTCCGGGCACACAGCAGGTGGGCCCTTCTGTACAAAGCGAACAAAGAAAGCAATTGCTTGCTTGGCTTGGGTGCCGCCAGCATATCAACCGGCGCTACCCAGTGCAATGCGAGCTTCCCGCTAAGAAAGTTCTGCAGGAGACAAGCGCTTTGCAACTGGCCCAGGTACTGCAGGTCTTGATGGGTGGCGTGGCGCAGGGCTGTATCTACGGCCTGATCGCGCTGGGCTTTTGCCTGATCTACAAGGCCACCGAAACCGTCAGCTTCGCCCAGGGCGATCTGATGATGCTGGGCGCCTTTCTGGGCCTGACCCTGCTCACCGTCGCCGGCCTGCCGTTCTGGATCACGGTGCCGGCCGTGATCATCGCCATGGGTCTGTTCGGCATGCTGCTGGAGCGGCTGGTGATCAGCCCCATCCTCGGCCAGCCGGCGTTTTCCATCGTCATGCTGACCATAGGCATTGGCTACGTCGCGCGTGGCGCTATCACGATGATCCCGGGCATGGGCACCGACACCCGAGCACTCGACGTGCCCTACAAGGGCGAGGTGCTGCAGTTCGGCGGCGTGGTGCTGGCGGTGGAGCAACTGGTGATCGTGGCAACCACCGCAGTGCTGTGCGCGGCGCTGTTTGCCCTCTTCAAATACAGCCGCGTCGGCATCGCCATGCAGGCGGCCTCGCAGAACCAGATCGCGGCCTACTACATGGGCATTCCGGTCAAGCGCTTGAACGGCCTGGTCTGGGCCCTGGCCGCTGCGGTGGCGGCGCTGGCCGGCCTGCTGCTGGCACCCATCACCTTCGTTCACGCGAACATGGGCTTCATCGGGCTGAAGGCCTTTCCGGCCGCGGTGGTGGGGGGCTTCGGCAGCCTGCCGGGCGCCATCGTCGGCGGGCTGGTGATAGGCCTGGTCGAGGCGCTGTCGGGCTTTTATCTGCCCGAGGGCTTCAAGGATGTGGCGGCCTATGTGGTGGTGCTGGTGATGCTGATGTTCAAGCCCAATGGCTTGTTCGGCGAGAGCCTCAGGAAGAAGGTCTAGCAATGGTTAGCCCCCACGCTCACTTTGTTCACTGCCCCCCGAGGGGGTGTTCAGCGCCCTTCGGGCGGCCGGGCGGGCGCTGATGCGATTCCTGTTCAAAACCCGCTACGACCAGGACATCAACCTGGCCAAGCACGGCGGCCATGTCGGCTGGTACGGCGCGCTGCTGCTGGTGCTGCTGGCGGCGCCCTGGACCTTCCCCGACTACTGGCTGGCGCAGCTGACCTTTGTGCTGATCTACGGCATTGTCGGACTGGGGCTGATGCTGCTGTCGGGCTTCACCGGACTGTTCTCCATCGGCCATGCGGCGTTTCTGGGCGTTGGCGCCTACACCCAGGCGGTGCTGGCGGCCAAGGGCTGGCCCTTTCCGGTGTCCATGGCCCTGGCCGCCCTGCTGTCGGCCATCGTCGGCGCGATGGTGGGTCTGCCGGCGCTGCGGGTGAAGGGCATCTACCTGGGCATCGCCACGCTGTCGTTCGCGGCCATCGTCGAGGAGGTGCTGGCGCGCTGGGAGAGCGTCACCGGCGGCAATGCCGGCAAGGCGGTGGCCAGTCTGCAGGCCTTTGGCTGGTCGTTCGACAGCGCCGAGGCCTTCTACTTCGTCTGCCTGGTCTGCGCCGTGGGCTGCACCCTGGCTGTGCTGAACCTGCTGCGCTCTCCGACCGGCCGGGCCTTTGTGGCGATACGCGACTCCGAGGTCTCGGCGCAGAGCATGGGCATCCACCTGGCCTATTACAAGACGCTGTCGTTCGCGCTGTCGGCCGGCATGGCCGGCATTGGCGGGGCCTTGTACGCCCACAAGATCCGCTTCCTGTCGCCCGACCAGTTCAACATCCTGCAGTCCATCGACCTGCTGCTGATGATTGTCATCGGCGGCGTGGGCTCGGTGCACGGCGCCTTTCTGGGCGCGATCTTCCTGATCACGATGCCGCAGCTGATCACCCTGGCCAAAGACTATCTGCCCGAGGCCGTGGGCCAGGCGCCGGGCCTGCAGGCGGTGGTTTATGGCCTGGTGCTGATCGTCTTCGTGCTGTTCGAACCGCTGGGTCTGTACGGCCGTTGGCTGAAGATACGCACCTGGTTCCAGCTGTTCCCGTTCTACCGCCAGGGCCTGTTCAAGCGGCAGAAGTCGTTCCAGAAATCGGACAGACTGAAATGAGCGAAACACTGCTCTCAGCCCACGAACTGAGCGTCCGCTTCGGTGGTGTGCTGGCCGTCAACAAGGTGAGCTTCGACGTGCGTCGCGGCGAGGTCTTCACCCTGATAGGCCCCAATGGTGCGGGCAAGACGACGGTGTTCAATCTGATCAGCCGCCTGTACACGCCGACCACAGGCTCGATCCAGTTCGAGGGCAAGCCCTTGAGCCGCGTGCCGCCGCATCAGGTGGCGGGCCTGGGCATCGCGCGCACCTTCCAGAACATCGAGCTGTTCGAGCATGCAACGGTGTTGCAGAACCTGCTGATCGGCCGCCACATCCACCACCCGCGCAGCCTGTGGCGCGAGCTGCTGTTCACGCAACGGGTGCGTGAGGCCGAGCGTCAGACGCGGCACAAGGTCGAGGAGGTGATCGACTTCCTGGACCTGGCCCACTACCGCGACACCCTGGTCGCCGGCCTGCCCTATGGCGTGCGCAAGGTGGTGGAACTGGCCCGCGCGCTGGCCACCGAGCCCAAGCTGCTGCTGCTCGACGAGCCGTCGTCCGGGCTGAACGCCGAGGAGACCAATGACATGGCCTTCTGGATACAGGACATCCAGAAGGATCTGGGTATCACCGTGTTGATGGTCGAGCACGATATGTCCCTGGTCTCCAAGGTCTCGGATCGCGTGCTGGCGATGAACCAGGGCGAACTCGTGGCCATGGGCTCGCCGGCCGAGGTGCAGGCCAACGCGGCGGTGATCGAGGCCTATCTGGGCACGGCCGATGATGCCTCGTCGTTGCGGAGGCCTGCAGCATGAGCACGGTGATCCTGAAGCTGTCGAATGTGGAGAGCGCCTACGGCCCGATCAAGGCCGTCAAGGGCGTCAGCCTGCAGGTGCGCCAGGGCGAGATCGCCACCGTGCTGGGCGCCAATGGCGCGGGCAAGTCGACGATTCTGAAGACGATCTCGGGCATCCTCGATCCGCGCAAGGGCACGATTGAATTCAAGGGCGAGAGCATCACCGCCATGGACCCGGCGCTGATCGTGCAGCGTGGCCTGAGCCATGTGCCCGAGGGGCGCGAGGTGTTCCCGCTGCTGTCGGTACGCGACAACCTGGCAATGGGGGCCTACACGCGGCGCGATGCCGATGGCGTGGCGCGTGACCTGGCCCTGGTCTTCAGCTATTTCCCCATCCTGAAGGAGCGTGCGCAGCAGCCGGCCGGTCTGCTGTCGGGCGGCCAGCAGCAGATGCTGGCGATCTCGCGGGCGCTGATGGCGGCCCCCGATCTGATCTTGCTTGACGAGCCGAGTCTGGGCCTGAGCCCTAAGCTGACCAAGGAGATCTTCGAGATCGTCGTGCGCATCAACCGCGAGCGCGGCACGACCATGCTGCTGGTCGAGCAGAACGCCAATATGGCGCTGAACGCGGCCGACTACGGCTATGTGCTGGAGAACGGCCGCATCGTCATGGAAGATACCTGCGCAAGACTTCGCGATAAGGACGACATCAAGGAGTTCTATCTGGGCATGAAGGACACCGGCGCGCGCGAAGGCCAGCGCTGGAAGAAGAAGAAGACCTGGCGATGAATGGATAGAGCACAGCCATGAGCAATCTGTGGGATGCCAGTGAAGCGATGCCGACCCGCACCCAGGGCCTGGCCGGCGAGACCCTGCCCGAGCTGTTCTGGACCGCGGTGGCGGCGCGCGGCGAGCGGGTCTTCATGCGCGAGAAGGTGCTGGGTCTTTGGCACAGCTGGAGTTGGCAAGCCTCTGGCGTGGCCGCGCGCGAGATCGCCATGGGCCTGGCGGCCCTCGGCTTCGGGCCGGGCGACACGGCCTCGATACTGGCCAACACCGTGGTCGAATGGGTGCTGGTCGATGTGGCCATCCAGTCGGCTGGCGGCGTGACCAATGGCATCTACCCGACCGATGCGCCGACCCAGGTGCACTATCTCTGCGAAGACTCTGCCACCTCGGTGCTGTTCGTCGAAGACGAGGAGCAGCTCGACAAGGCCCTGAGCGTGCGCGCCCAGCTGCCGCTGCTGAAGAAGATCGTCGTGTTCGACATGGAAGGCCTGCACCGCTTCGAGGACCCGGGCGTGATCAGCCTGGCCGCGCTGCGCGAGCTGGGGCGAGCGCACGACCAGCAGCATCCGGGTCTGTTCGACACCCGTCGCACCAGCCGCGGGCCCGAGGACCTGGCCATCCTGGTCTATACCTCGGGCACCACCGGCAAGCCCAAGGGCGCGATGCACAGCCACGGCGGGCTGGCCTTCTCGATGCGCCAGTCGATCGGCTGGCTGCCGCAGGACGCGCGCGACGAGCGCATGTGCTTTCTGCCGCTATGCCATATCGCCGAGCGCATGGTCGGTGCCTACTCGGCCATCTACTCGGGCGCGGTGCTGAACTTCGTCGAGAACCCCGACACCGTGGCCGAGAACGTGCGCGAGATCGCGCCGACGATCTTCTTCGCCGTGCCCCGCGTCTGGGAGAAGTTCTATTCCTCGGTGGCGATTGCCATCAAGGAGGCCACGCCGCTGCAGCAGGCGATCTACGGCTGGGCCATAGGCGTTGGTGCCAAGGTGGCCGAGAGGGTGCTGGCCGGCGAGCCCGTCGATGGCGGGCTGAAGGCGAAGTTCACAGTAGCCCGCTGGCTGGCGCTGAACAACGTGCGCAAGCTGATAGGCATACACCGCTGCCGGGCGCTGCTCACCGGCGCGGCGCCGATCTCGCCCGAGTTGATACGCTGGTATCTGAGCCTGGGTGTGCCGATGCTGGAGGGCTGGGCGCAGACCGAGTCCTGCGCCCTGGGCACGGTGATGCTGCCCAACCAGCTGCGGCCGGGCACGATAGGCCGTGCCGCCGATGGCGTCGAGGTGCGGCTGGACCCGGCCACCTCCGAGCTGCTGATACGGGGCCGCAATGTCTTCATGGGCTATCTGAACCAGCCGCAGAAGACGGCAGAGACGATAGACGCCGACGGCTGGCTGCACACCGGCGATGTGGGCACGGTCGATGCGGAAGGGTATTTCCGCATCACCGACCGGATGAAGGACATCATCATCACCGCTGGCGGCAAGAACATCACGCCCAGCGAACTGGAAAACGAACTGAAGTTCTCGCCCTACATCACCGATGCCGTGGTGATAGGCGACAAGCGGGCCTATCTGACGGTGCTGATCATGATCGACCAGGAGAACGTCGAAAAATTCGCCCAGGATCATGACGTGCCCTTCTCCAACTACACCAGCCTGACGCGCGCGCAAGAGGTGCAGGACCTGATCCAGGGCGAGCTGGACAAGGTCAACAAGAAGTTCGCCCGCGTCGAGCAGATCAAGCAGTTCCGCTTGCTGGAGAACCAGCTCAGCGCCGAGGATGAGGAACTGACCCCGACGATGAAGCTCAAGCGCTCGTTCGTGCAGCAGAAGTACGCCGCGCTGATTGATTCGATGTACCGTGGTGGTTGATCCACCATCCACAACAAGGAGACCGTGATGAAACAGCAGTTCTCAGTCTTGGTTTGTGCCGCCGGCTTGAGCCTGGCGGCTGGGCTGGCGCAGGCGCAGTCCCAGGGTGTCAACAAGGACGAGATCGTCGTCGGCTCGATCCAGGATCTGTCCGGCCCTCTGGCGGGCTTCGGCAAGCAGATACGCCTGGGCATGAATCTGCGCGTCGACGAGATCAACGAGCAGGGCGGCGTCAACGGCCGCAAGCTCAAGCTGGTGATCGAGGACTCCGGCTACGACCCCAAGCGCGCCGTGCTGGCCGCGCAAAAGCTGGTCAATCAGGACAAGGTCTTTGCCGTCATTGGCCATCTGGGCACGGCCGGCAATATGGCCGCCATGCCGATCCAGTTCGAGAAGGGCGTGATCAACTTCTTCCCGGTCACCGCGGCGCGTGAAATGTACGAGCCCTTCCACAAGCTGAAGTACTCGTTCGCCGCCACCTACTTCGACCAGATCCGCCTGGCCGCACCGAAGCTGGTGAAGGAGAAGGGCGCCAAGAAGGTGTGCAGCATCTACCAGGACGACGAGTTCGGCCTTGAGGTGTTGCGCGGCGCCGAGGCTGGCCTGAAGAGCATCAATATGGAGCTGGCCGAGAAGACCAGCTTCAAGCGCGGCGCGACCGAGTTCTCGTCCCAGGTGGCGCGCATGAAGGCCGCCGGCTGCGACTTCGTCGTGCTGGGCACCATCATCCGCGAAACGATTGGCACCATAGGCGAGTCGCGTAAGACAGGCTTCAACCCGACCTTCCTGGGCTCGAGTGCGGCCTACACCGACCTGATACACAAGCTCGGCGGCAAGGCCATGGACGGTCTGTACGCGACCATGACGGTGCAGAACCCCTATCTGGACGAGGCCTCGCAGCCGATACGCTTCTGGGCCAACAAGTACAAGACCAAGTACAACGACGACCCGACGGTGTTCTCCATCTATGGCTACAACGCCATCGACGCCTTCATCCGCGGCGCGCAGAAGGCCGGCAAGAACCTGAGCACCGATGCCTTCGTCAAGGCGATGGACACCATGGTCATCCCGCCCGACATCTTCGGCAGCGCCGAGGGCTCGTTCAGCCCCACCAAGCACCTGGGCAGCGATGTCTCGCGGCTGTCGCAGCTGCAGGATGCGAAGTGGAAGGTGGTGTCGGATTACGTCAAGCCGTAGTCGGAATGGCGTAGCAGGCTGAGCTTACGGCGCGCCCAGGCTCAGCTTCAACAGACGCCCCTTGCGCCCCAGGTCTTCATTGACCGTCAGCCAGATGCGGCCCTGGGCATCTTCGGTCAGCGAGGTCACCTGGGTGGTGCTCTCGTTGCCGGCGGGCTTGGCATAGCCCGGCAGCAGGGCGGACAGCTCGGTCCAGCGATCACCGCCATCGTCGCTCCAGGTCAGATAGGGCTTGCCGGCGGCCTTGTCGAAGCCGGCGGCGATGACACGGTTCGGCTTGCCGGCCGGTGACAGCAGGGCGGTGATGTAGGGGTAGCCGTTGCCGCCGCTGAGCGGCTGGCGTATCACGAACTTGAAGGTCTGGCCACCGTCATCGCTGCGCAGCAGCCCGCCCTCGACGCCGACGAAGACGCGCTGCGTGCCCGGCACCGATTCGATGAAATGCACATTGCGGTTTTCCAGCTCGGGCAGTTGCATCGGCAGCGGGTTGGGCGAGCTCAGGTGGCCTCCATCGGCGCTCAGTCCGTAGGCGCGCACATAGGCGATGTCCAGCGGGCATTCGCCGCCCACCAGCACCCGCGAGCCGACGATGTGGAAGGACTGGTGGGTGCAGATCATCGAGTCCATCTGGCCCAGCAGGGCCCGCCAGTGCGTGCCCTGGTCGTCTGACACCAGCAGATTGGGCCCGGCGCCGGCGTTGCTGAACAGGCGCGAGCCGACCGCCTTCAGCTCGCTGGCCCACAGGGTGTCGCAGTAGCCGCTGTTGCAGACCTTGAGGCCGGCGTCCTGGGGCAGCCATGCGGTGCCTGCCGTATCGAGCATGCACAGCGCATGGTCGGCATCGCTCTGCACCGGGCCTTGTAGCAGCCAGGTCTTGCCGCCGGCGCGCTGCAGCTTGCCGGCTTTCAGCCATTCGCCGCTCGGGTTGGCGGGCAGGGCGCAAGCGCCCATGGCCAGAGGCTGCCATTGGGCGGCCGGGGTGAGGTTGGCGGCGTCGGCGCGCAGCACGCGGCTGGGCTGGGTGTCGCTGTTGGACTGCGACAGCAGCGCCCTGCCGCCATCGAAGACGATGCTTTGCAGGCCACGGTCGCTGCTCAGCATCAGCTCGGCCCGGGGCGGCTCAGGTTCGCTGATGCTGCCGCCGCAGGCAAACAGCATCGGCGTGATCAGGGCGGCGGCGAGCCAGGGGCGGACGAGGGCGGGTGTGCGGTGGCGCATGGGCTAAGCGCTCGGGCGAGCGTCATGTTGATGTGATGTGTGGGATTTTATCCCACGCAATCGCATTTTTTATGACAGCGCCCGATTGACGCCCGCCTGCCCCTACTTGCTCAGCACCAGCTTGATGCCAAACCCGATCAGGAACACACCGGCGATCCGCTCCAGCAGCTTGGAGATGGCCGGGTTGGCGCGCAGGCGCTCGGCCAGGTGGTGGGTCAGCAGGGTCATGACCAGGCCGTAGGCAAAGGTCAGCGCGGCGATCGTCACCGCCATTGCGGCGAAGGTGCTCAGGCCCTGGTGGCGGGCCGGATCGACGAACAGCGGGAAGAAGGCCATGTAGAACACGATCGCCTTGGGGTTGAGCAGGGTGATCAACATGCCTTGGCGGAAGTACTGGCCGGGGCGTATGTCCAGCAGCGGCTTGGTGCCCGGCTTGGCCCTGATCATCATCACCCCCAGCCAAGCCAGATAGGCGGCGCCCAGCCACTGCACGGCGGCAAAGGCGGTCGGGTAGGCGCTCAAAAGGGCCGCCACGCCGGCCACGGCCAACCACATCAGCACCTGGTCGCCAGCGATCACACCCAGCGTGGCGGCAAGGCCGCCCCGTATGCCGCCCTTGCCGGTGGAGGTGATCAGGGCCAGATTGCCCGGGCCGGGGATCATCAGGAAGATGATGATGGCGGCGACAAAAGCGCCATAGTCTGCGATGCCGAACATGGGGGACTCTCCGGAAATGAGTCGGGCAACGCTAACATGAAGCGGCAAACCCCACTCCCTGAACGACATTGAAGCGACCTTGGCATGAGCAAACTCTCCCAGCCCCTGCTGCGCAGCCGCGAGGGCCATGGTGGCCGCGTCAGCTTCGCCGAGCTGTTCTTCGACCTGATCTATGTGTTCGCGGTGACCCAGCTGTCGCACCATCTGCTGGAGCATCTGACGCCACTCGGCGCGCTGCAGACCCTGCTGCTGTGGTTCGCCGTCTGGCTGGGCTGGCAGTACACCAGCTGGGTGACCAACTGGTTCGACCCCGAGGCCTTGCCGATACGCGTGTTGCTGTTCGTCATCATGGGCGTGGGCCTGGTGATGGCTGCTGCCCTGCCTGAGGCGTTTGGCGAGCGCGGACTGGTGTTTGCCGGCTGCTACGCGCTGATTCAGGTCGGTCGCAGTGCCTATGTGCTGTGGCAGCTGGGGGCGGGGCACGCACTGACGCCCAACTTCCGGCGCATCCTGGGCTGGACGCTGATTTCGGCCGGCTTCTGGCTCGCTGGCGGCCTGGCGCAGGAGGGTTCAACGCGGCTGGCCCTGTGGGCGGTGGCCGTGGCGTGTGAGTATGTGTCGCCTATGCTGGGCTTCTACCTGCCCGGCCTGGGCCGCTCGCAGACCCGGGACTGGACCATCGATGGCGGCCATCTGGTCGAGCGCTGCAGCCTCTTCGTCATCATCGCCCTGGGCGAGTCCATCCTGGTGACCGGCGCCACCGTCGCCCATGTGCATGGCTGGACGGCGCCGGTGCTGATCGCCGCGCTGCTCAGCTTTGCCGGCAGCCTGGCGATGTGGTGGCTGTATTTCGATACCGGCAGCAAGGCCGCCGAGCATCTGATCGTCCATGCCCAGGACCCCGGCCGCTATGGCGCGCTGTACCACTATGTGCATGTGCTGATCGTGGCCGGCATCATCGTCTGCGCGGTCGCCAGCGACCTCGCCATCGCCCACCCCGACGCGCCGGTCAAGATCGCCTATGCCGCGGTGCTGCTGGGCGGGCCGGCGCTGTATGTGCTGGGCAATGCGATCTACAAGCGCATCGTCTTCGGCCGCCTGCCGCTGTCGCATCTGGTGGGCCTTGCCGGCCTGGCCCTGCTGGTGCCGCTGGCGGGGCTGGGCGACCTGCTGCTGCTCTCCAGCCTGGTGACGGTGCTGCTGATCATGGTCGCCTTCTGGGAGATGCGTTCGCGCCAGGGCTGAGCCGTGCAGGGCGCTTGACAGCGCCTTGAGCAATATGTGACTATATTGGCACATATGAGCGCTCTACCTGATGCCGACCAACTCGACGCGCTGTTCTTCGCGCTGGCCTCCGAGCCGCGCCGGCGCATGCTGGACGCGCTGAAGCTGGAGCCCGGCTGCAATGTCAACCATCTCTGCGAACTGCTGGCGCCCGACCTGGGGCGCTTTGCGGTGATGAAGCACATCGCCACGCTGGAACGTGCCGGCCTGGTGATTGCCGAGCGCGTCGGCCGCGAGAAGCTGCTGTGGTTCGACCCCACGCCCATCCAGTGGATACACGAGCGCTGGACCACGGAATACAGCGCCTACTGGGCGGCCCAGCTGACCCAGCTCAAGTACAGCGCCGAGGGCGCCCTGGTCACACCCCTGCCCACCCGCAAGAAAGAAGGAGGCCGCCATGGCTGATGAGACCCCCGACGCGGTGTTCCGCATCCTGATCAAGGCCGACATCCAGCGCGTCTGGCATGAGCTGACCAAGACCGATGCCGCCCAGGGTGCGGTCTTCAACGCCTGGCTGCACACCCGCGGCGGCCTGGTGCCCGGGGCGGCGATGCAGATGCGCACCGGCACCGGCAAGCATGTGATGGTGGTCGGCGAGGTGGTGGCTTTCGAGCCCCCGCACCGCTTCGTGCACACGCACCGCTTCACCCAGCATGATGACCCGGTCTGCCAGGTGGCCTACGAGCTGAAGCAGGTCGGCGCCAGCGTCGAGGTGACCTTGCGCGTGATCGGCATGCCGCCCGGCACGGCCACGGCCAAGAGCATGCAAAGCGGCGGCACGATGATTCTGAACAGCCTGAAGGCCATCGCCGAGACCGGCAAACCGCCTCTGGGCATACGGCTGATGTACCTGATGTTCGACTGGCTGGAGTTCGTGCTGCCGGCCAAGACCCAATCCCGCCACTGGCCGCTGTGAGTGGCCCTAACTGAGGAGAGCCTGAATGAGCGATCCCCATGCCGCGCAGCAAACCCAGTTGCGCAATATCGAGGCCAGGACCGGCCACAACCTGGACAGCTTTCGCAAGCTGCTCGCTGCCAGCGGCCTGGCCAAGCATGGCGAGAAGCGCAGCATGCTGATGCAGACCCTGGGCCTGGGCTATGGCGACGCCAATGCCATCGTCAACCTGGCGGCCCAGGCCCCGGCGCCGGCCGCCGGGGCCGACCCGCTGGATGCGATCTACACCGGGCCCAAGGCCCATCTGCGGCCGCTGCACGAGGCGGTGATCGCTGCCGTCAACGGCTTCGGCCGCTATGAGATCGCGCCGAAGAAGGCCAATGTCAGCCTGCGCCGCAAGAAGCAGTTCGCCACACTGGGCCCGGCCACCAAGGATGCACTCGAGCTGGGCCTCAACGTCAAGCAGCTGCCCGCGCATGCGCGGCTCAAGGTCATTCCGCCGGGGGGCATGTGCCAGTTCAGCACCCGCCTGGGCAGGCCCGAGGACATTGATGCCGATCTGCTGGCCTGGCTGCGCGCGGCCTTCGACGCTGCGGGTTGACGGCGGGGCCTCAACCCAGGCGCTGCTGCAGCAGCTGAACGAGGCTGCCCAGGCGCTGCCCCAGCTGCTGCGCCGCGTCTGCCAGGGCCGGAAGATCGTCGGCCCGGGCCGACAGCTGCTCCACCCGCTGGGCCAGCGACTGGACCTCGACCGCGCCTATGGTGGCACTGGCGCCGCGCAAGGAGTGCGCCGCCTGGCGCAGGGCGGAGGCTGCGGTGGCCCCTGGGCCCAGCGCGGGCAGGCCCGGACCGTACATCTGCATGAACTTGTGCAGCACCGAGCGGTAGATGGGCCAGCGGCCGCCGCAGGCATGCAGGCCGGCGGCGGTGTCGAGCCCGGTGATGCCGGCCAGCGCCTGCGCGTCGGTAGACAGGTAGGTGGGCGGTGCGGCCTCCGCCGCCTGCAGCAGAGGGGGGGCCTGGGGCAGCCAGCGCAGCAGGGCGGCGTACAGCAGCTGCGGGTCCACCGGCTTGGCCACGTGGTCGTTCATGCCGGCGCGCAGGCAGGCCTCGCGGTCTTCGCCGAAGGCATGGGCCGTCATCGCCAGGATGGGTAGCCGGGCACCGGCGGGCAGGGCGCGCAGCGCCCGGGTCGCCTCCAGGCCGTCCATCTCGGGCATCTGCACATCCATCAGCACCAGCGCATAGTCTTGCTGCTGCACCAGGGCCAGCGCCTCGCGGCCGTTGCCGGCCACATCCACCTCCAGGCCCACGGCGCGCAGCAGGGCGGTGGCCACCTCCTGGTTGATCAGATTGTCTTCGGCCAGCAGCACCCGGCGGCCCTGGTGCAGGCGGTGCAGCGTCTGCTCGGCGTCGCCGCTGGCCGTTGCTTGCGGCACGACCGCCGGCATGGCATGGACCAGCACCTGCAGCAAGGCGTCATGCAGGCTGGAGCGTGACACCGGCTTGACCAGCAGCTTGGCGATGCCCAGGGCCCGCGCGCGTCCCCAGAGCAGGGGGTCGTCCTGGGCGCTGACCATCACGCAGGCCGGCCGCGTTGCCTGACTGCTGCTGATAGCCGCCTCCTCCCTCTGGCGCAGCCGCTGCATCAGCTCCAGGCCGTCCATGCCGGGCATCAGCCAGTCCAGCACCAGCACGTCGTAGGGTCGGCCATCGGCACGGGCCTGCTCCAGCAGCACCAGCGCCTGCGCGCCCGAGTCGGCCGACTCGGCCTGCAGGCCCAGGCCCAGCAGCATCTCGCTCAGGGCTTCGCGGGCTTCGGGCAGATCGTCGACCACCAGGCCGCGCAGGCCGTCCATCAGGGCGTTGCGCATCGGTGGCTGGGCCCGGCTGGCGGGGGGCAGCTGGGCCTCGAACCAGAAGCGGCTGCCCTGGCCAGGCACGCTGCTGACGCCGGCCGTGCCGCCCATCAGCTCGGCCAGCTGGCGGGTGATGGCCAGGCCCAGGCCGGTGCCGCCAAAGCGCCGGGTGGTCGAGCTGTCGGCCTGCTCGAAGGCGCTGAACAGGCCCGGCAGGGTGTCGGGTGCGATGCCGATGCCGGTGTCGCGCACCTCGAAGCGCACGCGCAGGCCGCCGGTCGTCTCGCTCAGCAGGTCGGCGCGCAGGGTCACCGAGCCCTGGTCGGTGAACTTGACCGCATTGCTGAGCAGGTTCAGCAGGGCCTGCGACAGGCGCGTCGGGTCACCGCGCAGCAGGTCGGGCATGTGGTCGGTGTCCACCACCAGCTCCAGGCCCTTGGCATGGGCCTTGTCGGCCACCAGGTCCAGCGTGCGGCTGAGCATGGCGTCGAGCGAGAAGTCCACCTGTTCCAGCGTCAGCTTGCCGGCCTCGATCTTGGACAGGTCAAGGATGTCGTTGATCAGCGCCAGCAGGTGCTGGGCGGCGTCGGCCACCTTGAGCAGGCGCTCCTGCTGCGCGGGCAGCGGCTGCTCGCGAAGCAGCAGATGGGTCAGGCCGATGATGGCATTCATCGGGGTGCGGATCTCGTGGCTCATATTGGCCAGGAAGGCGCTCTTGGTGCGGGTGGCCTGCTCGGCCCGGCCCAGCGCCTCGGTCAAGGCCTGGTTGAGCTGCTGCAGCCGCTGCTCGGCGGCCTTGGCGTCGGTGATGTCGGTGGTGTGCACATAAAAGCCCTGGACCCGGCCGTCGCGCTGGTCGGGCAGATAGTGCAGCCGCGTGATCCGCTGCTCGCCGCTGGCGCTGCGCTCCTCGCGCTCGAAGACCTGGGCCTCGCCGCTCAGGGCGGCATTGATGCGCTCATGCTGCTGTTGTCGGCGCTCCGGCCCGAAGATCTCGTCGGCGCTGCGGTCCAGCACCTGCTCGGGCGTCTTGCCGAACCATTGGTAGAAGGTCTGGTTGGCAAAGCGGCAGCGCATCTCGCTGTCCCAGTAGACGATGCGGCCGGGGCTGTTGTTGGCAATGATGCGCAGCAGGCTGTCCGCCTCCTTGCGCTCCTGCAGGGCCAGTTGCAGGGCCTGGGTGCGTGAGTCGACCAGCTCCTGCAGGTGGTGGCGGTGGCGGTCGAGTTCGAGATCGGCTCGACCGCGTGCCCGCTCGGCGCGGTAGACGGCGGCACAGATGGCGCCCAGCAGCAGCGTCGACAGCGCCAGCCCGACGCGGAACACCAGATCCAGATGTGCCGCCAGAGCTGCCAGCTCCTGCCTGACCCGGCTGTCCAGCCGGGCCGCGGCCTGGGTCAGCTGGTACATGCTCAGACGCATCTCCAGCTTCAGGTCGTAGGCCGAGCCGCCGTCCTCGGTGTCGGTCTGGCGCAGCTGCCGGCGCATGGCCTCGACCTTGGAGTGCAGGGCCAGCGACTCGGGGAAGTCGCCGTCCAGCGAGCGGGCGCTGCGGTCGTAGGCGTCCAGGGCCTGGGCCAGCAGGGCCAGGCCTTGCTCGCGTTGCCAGGGCTCGTCGGCCGAGCCGCTCAGCGAGATGTGCAGAAAGCCGGTGGCGAGATCTTCGCCGGCGCGGCCCAGGCTGTGCACTAGGGCGGTGGCGCGGGCCAGCCGGTCGTGCTGGTAGAAGTGCAGGCCGGCAAGCAGGCCCGAGACCAGCAAGGCACTGACCAGACTGAGCCAGATCCAGGCGCGGAAGCGGCGTGGTGAGGGCGGCGAGGGCGGGGGGCTCATCGCTTGAGCAGGTCGTCGACGCGCGTCTCGCCGCCCAGGTCGTCCCGGGCAAAGCCGAAGCGCCGCACCAGCCGGGCGTGCTCGGCGCCGCCGATCCAGCCGTGCTGGGCCTGGTTCCAGGCCTGCTGCAGGCTCAGATCATCGCGGTGAAAGGCGAAGGCCACCCAATCCGCCGGAGCGGCCTGGCCCTCGGGCGCCAGATCGGGCAGGGCCTCGAAGGTCTCCGGGCTGCTGTTGGCGATCCAGCGCGTGGTCGGCAGCGACAGCGCCAGCCCATCGGCCGCCCCCTTGGCCAGGGCGGAGCGGCCAGCCTGGGCGTCGGGCACGACCAGCATCATGGCCTTGGGCAGGCCCAGCGCGCCCAGGCGCTGCTGCTCGACCGAACCCTCCAGCACCGCGACCATCACGTCGCGGCGCGCCGCCGCGGCCTGGTAGGACGTCAGGCCCTTGGGATTGCCCTTGCGCACCAGCCAGCCCGGCAGCACGCGCACGCTGGGGTCGGCATAACGCAGTTTGGTCGCGCGCTCGGCGGTCACGAACAGGCCGGCGGCAATCATGTCGAAGCGGCGTTCGTTGAGGCTGGGAATCAGCTCGCCGAAAGGCACTTGCACCCACTCGATGCGCGTCAGGCCCAGGCGGGCGGCCACCCGGCGTGCGGTTTCGGGTGACTCGCCGGTGACCTCGGCGCCCGGTCCGACCAGGGCGTAAGGCGCCTCCACCGCATAGCCGACGCGCAGCACGCCACGCTCCTGCAGCCGTTCGAGCGAGCCGTCCTGCCGGCCTTGCAGCGCCAGCCAGGCCAGCGCCGACAGCAGGCCCAGCGCCAGCCCCAGTATCAGCAGGCGCTGCCCACCCCAGGGCCACTTCATGCCCTGGCCTCGCGCGCCGGCCTTGTCAAGCTCGCGCCGCGCTGCAGCACGCTCACATGGCTGTCCACCATATCGACGGCTCCCTGATGTTTTGTGTCGATGGGGCAGATTAGCAGAGGGTTTCTCCGGTGGGGCGAAAAACTGCGGGCAATGCGCATTGCGCACTGTTTCTTGGCCTTCCGTCCGCCCCTTGCTTCACAATCGTCGTCCACTGGAGAACTCACCATGAAGACCCTGGACCTGAGCCGCTTTCCCCGCCGCATCTACAGCCATGGCGCCACGCCGATCGAGGCCGTGCCGCGCTTCAGCGCCGCGCTCAACGAGGGCCGGCCGGGCCCGCAGATCTGGCTCAAGCGCGACGACATGCTGGGCCTGGCGCCCGGCGGCAACAAGACGCGCAAGCTGGAGTTCCTGGTCGCCGAGGCCCTGGCCCTGGGGGCCGACACCCTGATCACCTGCGGCGCGCCGCAGTCCAACCACTGCCGCATCACCCTGGCCGCCGCCGCCAAGGAGGGCCTGCACTGCCGCTTCGTGATCGAGGAGCGGGTGGCCAACAGCTACCGCAAAGAGGCCAGTGGCAACAACTTCCTGTTCGAGTTGATGGGTGTCGAGGCCATCACCGTGCTGCCCGGTGGCAGCGCCATGGGCCCGGCCATGCAGGCGGTGGCCGACGAGCTGGGGGCCCTTGGCCGCAAGGGCTACATCATTCCGGGAGGGGGCTCCAACGCGCTGGGCGGACTCGGTTATGCGGTCTGCGCCCAGGAGTTGCAGCAGCAGTGGGCGGAGCAGGGCCTGCAGTTCGACCATGTGGTGCTGGCCTCGGGCAGCTCGGGCACCCACGGCGGCCTGCTGGCCGGTTTTGCGGCCCTGGGGATTGAGACGCCCGTCCTGGGCATAGGCACCAGCCGAGATCCGGTCGACCAGGACCCGCTGGTGCACAAGGAGGCCCAGGCGGTGGCCGATCTGCTCAAGCTCGGCCTGAACATCCCGCGCGAGGCGGTGGTGACGGTGGGCGGCTACTGGCAGCCCAAGTATTCGGTGCCGACGCCGGCCATGGTCGAGGCGGTGCAGTTGATGGCGCGCAGCGAGGGCGTGCTGATCGATCCGGTCTACACCGGCAAGGCCATGGCCGGCCTGATGGATCTGGTGCGCAAGCAGCGCTTCAAGCCCAGCGACCGCATCCTCTTCCTGCACACCGGCGGCGCGCCGGCCCTGCATGCCTATGAGGATGTGGTCCTGGGCCGCTGAGCGCGCAAGCTGCATCCGGGTGGCCGCCGGCTGCGGCGAGTTGGGATAGCATCAGCGGTGTCAGTCAACGCTGCCGGAGGCCGCCATGAATACCGAACGCCGACACTTTGTGCGCATCGCCTTCGATGCACCGGCCCAGCTGACGACGACTCAGAACCGTTTCGAAGCCAAGGTGCTGGACCTGTCCTTCAAGGGCGCCTTGTTGAGTCTTCCGCCCGAGGCCAAGGTGCCGGTGGGTGCACCCTGCCTGCTCAGTGTGCGCCTCAACGACAGGGAAGAAAGCATCGCCATGGCCGCCGAGGTGGCCTATGTGCAGGGCCATCACGTCGGCCTGCTGTGCCGCAGCATAGACATCGACAGCATCACCCATCTGCGACGCCTGATCGAGGTCAATCTCGGCGAGCCGCATCTGCTGGAGCGGGAACTGAAGGCGCTGATCTCCGCGTAGCCCGGATTGCGATCCGGGCTGCGGGTCAACCCTCGGCCGCGATCTGGCGCAGTGCCTGCTCGAACACCTCGGGCGGCTGGCCGCCAGAGATCAGATGGCGGTCATTGATGATCACCGCCGGCACCGAGTTGATGCCCTGCTGAAGATAGAACTGCTGGCGCTCGCGGACCTCGGCCGTGAACTCGTCCGAGGCCAGGATGGCGCGGGCGCGCTCCACATCGAGGCCGACCTGGGCCACCTTGCTCAACAGCAGGGCATGGTCGCTGGGGTTCTGGTCTTCGGTGAAATAGGCGCTGAGCAGCGCATGCTTGAGCGCCACCTGCTTGCCTTCACCCTCGGCCCAGTGCAGCAGGCGGTGGGCGTCGAAGGTGTTGTAGATGCGGCTGCGGCCGCCCATGCTGAATTCGAAGCCTACCGCCGCACCACGGGCACGAATCGCCTCGCGGTTCTGTGCGATCTGGGCCGGCGAGATGCCGTACTTCTCGGCCAGGTGTTCGGTGATGTCCTGGCCCTCGGGCGCCATCTTGGGGTTCAGCTCGAAGGGCTGGAAATGCAACTCGGCCTGGATCTCGCCGCCGACGCGCTCCAGCGCGGTTTCAAGCGATTTGAGGCCGATGGCGCACCAGGGGCAGGAGACGTCGGAGACGAAGTCGATCTTCATGGGTGATGCTTTCAGACAAGGGCTTGGTTTTGAATTACCAACTCAGCGGGTTGACACGGTAGTAGCGGCTCAGTTGCTCGTACAGCGCCGGGTGACGCAGGGCCAGCGGCAGCGGCTGCTCGAAGAACACCTCGCTGGCCACGGCAAAGAACTCGGCCGGGTTGGTGGCGCCGTAGTGACTCAGCAGCGACTCCTCGCCCTGCTGGGCTTCCCACTGCAGCTGCTGGAACTCGGCCTGCATGACACGCGACCAGGTCTTGTACTGGGTGCGGGGCAGGGCCGGGGCGCCATTGGCATGGCCTTTTTCCTGGTCGAGCTGGTGGGCGAATTCATGGATCACGACATTGCGGCCATCGTCGGCCACGGCTGCGCCCTCCAGCGCGTCCTGCCAGGACAAAATCACCTGGCCCTGGGTCCAGGACTCGCCGGACAGCACCTGGCGCTGCTCCTGCAGCACGCCGGCGCCATCGGTGTGCGGGCGGTTGACGATGAAGGCGCCCGGGTAGAGCAGGATCTGGCGCAACTTCGGGAAATAGCTTGGCCGCCGGCGGTTGAGCAGCAGCAGGCAGGCCTGGGCGGCCACCGTGACGCGCATTTCGGGCGTGACGACGAGGCCGTCGCAGCCGATGAAGGCCTTCTCGGCCAGGAACACCTGCATATGGCGTTTCAGCTGCAGCTGCAGGTCCACCGGCAGGCGCCGGACCTGGGGCACGCGGCGCTTCAGGATCTCGCGCCACTCATTCGGGAAGGGCTGGCGGCGCAGGCGCTCGCGCCGGCGTTCGGTCCACCAGGGCTCACCCACCAGCCAGGCCAGCGGCAGCAGCGTCAACAAGCCAAGCATCAGAAGGGGCACAGTGATTCCCGTAGCGATTTCTCTTGATGAAGCAGTTGGGTGCCCGAGCCGCTGATTTCAATAGCGCTGATTCAACAAATCCTCAGCCGGCCTTGGCGGTGGGTGGCTTGGCCCCGAGCTCCAGCAGCAGCTGGCGGATGGGATCTTTCTCGCCGGTCCACATGATGGGTGTGGCCTGTTCGCTGTCGGCCGCCTCCAGATCGGCGCCGTGCTTTGCCAGCAGGCGCACGGCCTCCAGCCGTCCGCCAGCGACGGCCAGATGCAGGGCGGTCAGGGCCAAGCCACGCGGCAGGGCCTGCTGATTCAGGGCTGCCCCCTTGTTCAGCAGCAGTTCGCAGGCCGCCACCCGGCCTTCGCGCGCTGCTTCCATCAGCGCGGTGAAGCCTATGGCGTCTACGCTGTTCACCGCTGCGTCAGCATCCAGCAGGGCGCGCAGCGCGTCGAGCTGGCCCAGGCGCGCCGCCAATGCCAGCACCGGCCGGCCGCTGGCGTCCAGCGCGTCGGGGCTGGCGCCGTTGGCCAGGGCCAGGCGTACGGCGGCGCCGTCGCCCTGCTGGATGGCCTGCACCAATTTGGTGTGTGCGGCGCTGAGCACCAGGCGCTGGCCGGTGTAGTCCAGCAGCCGCTCGACCGCGGCGGGGTGGCCACGCCGCATCGCCACCTCCAGCGCATTGCCGTGGCCGACCAGGCTGGCATCGGCCTTGTGCGCCAGCAGCAGCTCGATCTGGGCCATGTCGCCGTAGAACACGGCCCAGTTCAGTGCCGGGTCGCCGTAGCTGTCGACCAGATTCACCTGGGCGCCGGCGTCCAGCAACAGGCGGCTCATCTCGACATCGTGCTGGTTGACGGCCAGCATCAGGGGGGTGGCGTTGTAATAGGCGGCAAAGCGCGGATTGGGCTCGGCGCCCCGGGCCAGCAGCAGCCGGGCGATGGCATGGTGACCGCGCGAGGCGGCGATCAGCAGAGGGGCCGAACTGCCGGCCGGCGGCTCGACGGCGACGCCCGTTTTCAGCAATTGCTCGACGGCCGGCGTGTCACCCGCCCGCACCGCGGCGGCCAGTTCAGCATAGCCCGCCGCCCGGGCCGGCCCGCACAGCAGCAGACCCAGCAGGGTGGTGATCAGCAGGAGGGGGTATCGCATGGGCTTGACTCTGATCTGAGGTGGCCGCATGGTGTCACGGTCCACCCTGGCTTGTCATCGCCTTTGAAGAGCCATGCCGGCAGACGCTCGCCACTCACGCCACCGAATATGCGCTTCGTCGCCTGCTGCTGTCGGTGGGCGCAAGCCCTCTTGCATCTGCGGCCAGCGCGGTTAAGCTTGCGCGCCTTCCACAGACCACCGTTCCCGGAGATGCCGATGTTGCGCCTGACCGTACTTGCCGTAGTTGTTGCAACCCTGCTTGTGGCCTGCGGCAAGACCCCTCCCGACGCCAAGGCCAAGGCGGAGGCGGTCGTCCCGCCCCTGCTGATCTCGCAGGAGGACCTGAGCCGCCTCAGCCTGGGCTCCTACGACTCCGGCCCGGTGATCACCGGCTCTATCCAGCCCGAGAAGCGCGCCGACCTGCGCGCCGAGGTCTCGGCCGTGGTGCTGCAGGTGCTGAAGGAGAACGGCGAGAAAGTGAAGCGCGGCGACCTGATCGCCCGGCTGGACGACAGCGCCATCCGCGAAAGCCTGTCCTCCGCCGACGAGTCTGCCCGCGCTGCCTCCCAGAGCTTCGATCAGGCCGAACGCCAGTACCAGCGCCTGCGCACCCTGCAGGCACAGGGCATGAGCTCGATGCAGGCGATGGAGGACGCCGAGGTGCGCCGCAACAATGCCCAGAGCGACCTGGTCGCGGCCAAGGCCCGCGTGGCCACGGCCCGCCAGCAGATCCAGCGCACCGAGGTGCGCGCCCCGTTCGACGGCGTGGTCAGCGACCGCAAGGTCTCGCCTGGTGACACCGCCCAGATCGGCAAGGAGTTGGTCAAGGTGATCGATCCGGTCAGCATGCGCTTCGAGGGCCTGGTGTCGGCCGACCGCATGGCCGAGCTGAAGGTGGGCGAGACGGTGTTCTTCCGTGTCAACGGCTATTCCGATACCGATTTCCAGGGCAAGGTGCGCCGCATCGCCGCCGCGGCCAATGCCGCCACCCGCCAGGTCGAGGTGCTGGTCGACTTCGCCGGCAAGGAAGCTCCGGCCGTGGCCGGGCTGTATGCCGAAGGCCGGGTGCAGACGCAGACCGTCAGCGCCTTGCTGCTGCCCGAGGCCTCGATCCAGCGCGAGGGCGACGAGGCCTTCGCCTGGCTGGTGAAGGGCGGCCAGATCGCCAAGACGCCGCTCAAGCTCGGTGCGCGCGACGAGCGCCAGGGCCTGTACGTTGTCACCAGCGGCCTGGCCGCCGGCGATGTGGTGCTGCGCCGCCCGACCAGCGCGCTACAGGATGGCCGCAAGGTCGAGATGAGCAAGGCAGCAGTGGCTGCGCCGGCCGTGCCGGCCGCATCGGCTGCCCAGAAGGGAGCTTGATATGTTCCTGTCGAATTTCAGCGTCAAGAAGCCGATCGCGACGGTCGTCATCATCATCAGCCTGATGTGTCTGGGCGTGATGGCCCTGAAGAAACTGCGCGTCAACCAGATTCCTGACGTCGAGCAGCCGCTGATGGTGGTCAATATCGCCTATCCGGGCGCCTCGCCCGAGACGGCCGAGCGCGAAATCATCAACCGCATCGAGAAGTCGATGCAAAGCATCAATGGCGTGACCGAGGTCCGCTCGACCGCCAGCGAGGGCAATGCCCAGCTGCTGCTGATCTTCAACTTCAACAAGAACATGATCGAGGCGGCGGACGACATCCGCAACGCCATAGGCGCGGTGCGCTACAAGCTGCCGCTGGAAATGCGCGAGCCGGTGCTGCGCCGCATCGACCCCGCTGCCCAGCCCATCATGCAGCTGGCACTGTCCAGCAAGAGCCAGACCCATGCCGAGATCTCGCGCATGGCCGAGGATCAGATCGCCGACAAGCTGCGCGGCATCAATGGCGTGGCCACCGTCAATGTCGACGGCGCGCTGACCCGTGAACTGTCGGTGCTGCTGCGTGCCCAAAAGCTGCGCGAGTTCAATGTCTCGGTGACCGAGGTCGTCAACGCACTGCGCAGCCAGAACACCACCGCTCCGGTGGGCAAGGTGCGCGGCGCAATGGAAGACCAGAGCATCCGCCTGCTGGGCCGGCTGGAATCGCCGGCCGAGTTCGAGCAGATCGTCGTCAAGCGCATGGGCAACGAGCTGATACGCCTGGGCCAGGTTGCCTCCATCCAGGACGGCTTTGCCGAACGCACCAGCGTCAGCGTGCGCAATGGCTCGCCAAATGTGGGCCTGTCCGTCACCCGCTCGCGGGACGCATCCACCGTGGCCGTGGCCAACGAAGTGCGCAAGATGGTGGCCGAGATCCAGAAGACCCTGCCCGAGGGCAGCAAGCTGGAGGTCACCCAGGACGGTGGCAAGGACGCGCAGAACAGCCTCAACAATGTGATCGACGCGCTGGTCTTCGGTGCCGGCCTGACGATTCTGGTCGTCTACGTGTTCCTGAACTCCTGGCGTTCGACCTTGATCACGGCAACCTCGCTGCCGACCTCGGTGATCGCCGCCTTCATCGCCGTCTGGCTGTGCGGCTTCACCCTGAACTTCATGAGCCTGCTGGGCCTGTCGCTGGCCATCGGGGTGCTGATCGACGACGCGATCGTGGTGCGAGAAAACATCGTGCGCCACATGGAGCGGGGTGCCGACCGCGTCACCGCCGCGCTGAACGGCACGGCCGAGATTGGCATGGCCGTGGCCGCGACGACCTTCTCCATCGTCGCCGTGTTCGTGCCTGTGGCCTTCATGCCCGGCGTGTCCGGCGAGTGGTTCCGGCCCTTCGGCCTGACCGTGGTGGCCTCGGTGCTGGTGAGCCTGTTCATCTCGTTCACGCTGGACCCGATGCTGTCGGCCTTCTGGGGCGACCCTCCCGGCCACCATGAGGCGCCGAAGAAGGGCATCTCGAAAGTCCTGCACCGCTTCAATGTCTGGTTCGACCACCAGGCCGACCGCTACGGCAATGTGATTGCCTGGGCGCTGCACCACCGTATCTGGATGGCGATCTTCGCCGTCATGAGCTTTGTGCTGGCGATCTTTCTGCAGATGACGTTCGGCGGCTCCAGCTTCCTGCCGTCCAGCGACTACGGCACGATCGCGATCGAGGTGCGCACCCCTGCCAGCGCCAGCCTCGAGTATTCGAAGCTGAAGATGGCCGCAGCCGCCGCCCAGGCCTTCGAGATCAAGGAGACCAAGGCGACCAACAGCTATGTCAACGTCAGCGGCGGCCGCATCTATGTGGACCTGGGCAAGAGCTACGAGCGCAAGCGTTCGGCCACCGAGATCGCCAAGGAGCTGCGCGAGAAGGTTTCGCGCCTTGTGGGTGCCGAATACGTGGTGCTGGACGATCTGAACAACGGCGCGCAAAAGCCGGTGCAGATCCGCTTCCACGGCGCCGACTCGCGCAAGCTGCTGCAGATCACCAACGACTACATGGCTCAGCTGCGCCAGGTCAAGGGTGCGGTCGATGTGGGTCTGTCCGAGCAGGACCCGCAGGACGAACTGCAGATCGAGCTGAACCGCGGCCTGGCCAACTCGCTGGGCATCTCGGTCGGCGACGCGGCGACTGCGCTGCGCGTGGCCTTTGCCGGCGTCGAGGTCGGCGACTGGGTCGACCCGAGCGGCGAGACCCGCGATGTGGCCGTGCGCCTGCATCCGGCCGATCGCGTCGACGCCAGCAATATCGAACGCCTGCCCATCACCGTGGCCGGCAGCGGCACGATGGTGCCGCTGGAGCAGATCGCCACCGTCACCATGGGCAAGGGCCCGGCCAAGATCCAGCACTCGGATGGCAAGCGCATGATCGCCGTCTCGGCCAATGTGCAGGGCCGCTCGCCCGGGGAGGTCACGGCCGAGGCCAAGAAACTGGCGGCCGCGATTCCGTTCCCGCCCGGCTATGGCATTGAGCTGGCCGGCGCGTCCAAGGACCAGGAGGAGGTGTTCGGTGCAATGGCCGTGGCCCTGGCCTCCGGCATCGGCCTGATGTATCTGATTTTGGTGATGCAGTTCGGCTCGTTCACCGCGCCGCTGGGCGTGATGCTGTCGCAGCCGCTGTCGCTGATCGGTGTCGTCGTCGCGCTGCTGCTGACCAAGGGCACGCTGAACCTGATGAGCTTCATCGGCATCATCATGCTGGCCGGCCTGGTGGCGAAGAATGCCATCCTGCTGCTCGATGCCGCCCGTGCCGAGGAGCGCGCTGGCGTGCCGCGCGAGGAGGCGCTGATGCATGCGGGCCGCAAGCGCTTCAGGCCCATCCTGATGACGACTTTTGCGCTGATCGCCGGCATGCTGCCGGTGGCCATAGGCATAGGCGAGGGCGGCGAGTTTTACCGCCCGATGGCCGTGGCCATCATCGGTGGCACGATCACGTCGACCTTCCTGACCCTGCTGATGGTGCCGAGCTTCTACGACAGCATCGAGATCGCACGCGAACGGATGTTCGCCAAGTTCGAGCGCCGGCAGCTGCGCTGGAACGCCTTGTTCGCCTTCGCGCTGACCTTTGTCGAGGCCATCCTGACCTTGCTGCTGCTGCGCTTCGTGTTCCGCACCTTGAAGCGCGGCGTGAGCTTCGCGCAGGGCCGTGGCAGCGCTGCGGCCAAGCCGGGCGTGGTGGGCGGCGAGTAGGACCGAATAGCCCCAACTGAGCCAGAAAAGGCCTGACGCTTCGCGGCGTCAGGCCTTTTTCTCGTCGGCCAGGCCCAGTTTGGGTTTGAAGCCCGACCCCGCAGCAAGTAAGTATTGAGGGTGCTGCAGCGACTACTGCTTGCGGCACCACGCTGTGCTTTGCCTGCGTGCCCGCATGTCGTTCACTCAACAGGAGTCATGCCATGAATGCCAAGGCCCTCAACATCGTCCGTTTTCGCGTCAAGCCCGGCCGTCAGCAGGCCTTTCTCGACGCCCACCGCCGTGCCGACCCGAATTTCAAGGGCTTCCATGGCGCCACCATGGTGCAGACCGGTGAGCGCGAGTTCTGCCTGGTCGGTGAGTGGGACAGCATGGCCAGTCTGGCGGCGGCCCGGCCGCAGATGATTGGCCTGCTCGACACCTTCCGCGCCGAACTGGAGGACCTGGGCGGCGGCCTGGGCGTGACCGACCCGGTCTCGGGTGAGGTGGTGCTGGATCTGCACGCCTGAGTCAGCGGGCCGCCTGCACAAAGGCCGCGAACTCCGCGGCCGGCACCGGCCGGCTGAAGTGGTAGCCCTGCACCTCGTTGCAGCCCATGGCGCGCAGATGGTCCAGCTGGCCGGCCGTCTCCACGCCCTCGGCGATGGTTTGCAGGCCCAGGCTGGCGGCCATGCTGATGATGGCGCTGACGATGGCCTTGTCCTCGGGGTCTTCGGTGATGTCGCGCACAAAGGACTGATCGATCTTCAGCTTGTAGATGCGGAACTTCTTCAGATAGCTCAGCGACGAGTAACCGGTGCCGAAGTCGTCGATGGACATGCGTATGCCGCGATCATGCAGGTCGTTCATCACCGCGATGGCGCCCAGCGGGTCCACCATGGCCACGCCCTCGGTCAGCTCCAGCTCCAGCAGATCGGGCGGGAGTCGGGCCTCGTCGAGGATGCGGCTGACCAGCGCCGGCAGATCGGCATGGCGGAACTGCACCGATGACAGATTGACCGACATCGTCAGCGGCGCCATGCCGGCATCCATCCAGGCCTTGAGCTGCGTAGCCGCGCTGCGCAGCACCCATTCGCCTATGGGCAGTATCAGGCCGCTGGCCTCGGCCACCGGAATGAACTCGGCCGGAGAGACGTTGCCCAGCTCCGGATGCTGCCAGCGCAGCAGGGCCTCGGCGCCTATCACCCGGCCGCTGCTCAGGCAGACCTGGGGCTGGTAGTGCAGGCTCAGCTGCTCGCGCTCCAGCGCGCGGCGCAAGGCGTTCTCGAGTTGCAACGCGCGCACCGACTGGGCCTGCATCTCGCCGGTGAAGAAGCGGAAGTTGTTGCGGCCGTCGTGCTTGGCGCGGTACATGGCGATGTCGGCACAGCGGCACAGGGTGTCGAAGTCGGCCCCATCGCCGGGATAGAGCGAGATGCCTATCGACGGCGTGACGGTGAGTTCGTGATGCTCGATGTGAAAGGGCTGGGCGGCCAGCTCCATCACCTTGGCCGCCACATGGGCGGCGCCCTGGGCATCGGTGCCGGGCAGCACCAGGATGAACTCGTCGCCGCCCAGGCGCGAGACGGTGTCCTGCTCGCGCACGGCGGTCTTCAGGCGCCGGGCCAGCAGGGTCAGCAACTCGTCGCCGACACGGTGGCCCAGCGAATCATTGACGTTCTTGAAGTGGTCCAGATCGAGGAACAGCAGGGCCAGCGGCTCCTGCTGGCGACGAGCAATCTCCAGCGCCTGGTTGGAGCGATCGCTCAGCAGCAGGCGATTGGGCAGGCCGGTCAGCGAGTCGTAGTGGGCGAGCTGCTGGATGTGGGCCTCGGCCGCCTGCTGCTCCAGCACCTTCAGCTGCAGCGCGTTGACGGTCAGCTTCAGCTGCTGGGTGCGCTCGTCGACCAGGTGCTCCAGCTCATCCTTGGCCTTGACCAGCGCGCTCTCGGCGTTCTTGCGCGCGGTGATGTCCATGGTGATCCAGATCGAGCCCTGCGACAGGTCGTGGGGATCGATGGCCTTGCTGCGCACCTCGCAATGCACGGCCGTGCCGTCTTTCTTGCGCAGCAGCATCTCGCCCTCGAAGGCCAGGCCCTTGGAGAAGGGCTCGTAGCAGCGGCGGCCGGCCTCGTTCCAGTCATCGTCGGTCAAGTACCACTGGCGCGACGAGCTGCCCGCCAGCTCGCCCGGCGCATAGCCGAACAGGGCCTCGAAGCTGCGGTTGCACTGCGTGACCTTGCGGTCGCGCAGGAACACGATGCCCACCATCGAGTGGTCGAGTATCAGGCGCTGCTGGTGGGTGACGGTCTGCAGCTCGCTCTGCGCCTGCTTCTGCTCATTGATGTCGTCAACGATCCAGATCGAGCCATCGGCCGGGTCGTCGGCATTGATCAGCCGGCCGGTCAGGCTGCACCAGAACAGCTCGCCGCTGCGGCGCTTCATCAGCCTCTCGGTCTTGTAGGTCTGGCCGGTGGCCAGGATAGGATAGGCCTGAGCCCCGAGTTGCTTGAAGTCCCGCTCGCTCGGGTAGATCTCGATGCTGCTGGTGCCCACCGGCCCCAGCGGGTCGGTGAAGCCGTAGATCTCGGCGTAGCGTTGGTTGCAGCGCACGATGGTGCGCTGCTTCACGAACACGATGCCGACGCCGGCATTCTCGAGAATGACGTCGCGCTCGCGCAGCGCATGGATCAGCTGTGCGTTGATGTCGGTGGCCGTGCGTGTGGGGGCGCTGGCGGGTGGGTCGTGGGGCGTTGCCATGAGGTCTGTGGCGGCACCCCACGTGCGGGGCACTCCTGCGTGCGCGAGGCAAGTCCGTATCAGCGCATTCTGACGCAGATGCCGCACCGAAGCGGTGCGAAGGGGATGCGCGCAGCGCCACGGCGTGCCAAAGTGGACACAGGAGGGCTCAGGGACGATCCATCCACAGCCCCGCGCAGAGCAGGGCGCCCACGGCATACAGCGCCCAGGTCTGCGAGATGGCATAGGGATAGAGCATCAAGGCCAGGCCCAGCCATTTCGTGCGCGGGCGCTCGGTGCGCTTGCCGATGCGCCAGGCGCCGAAGCCGACCAGGCCGAACAGGATCGCGCCGAAGATATAGGCCGGGCTGGGCAGGGTCAGGCCCAGCGACTGCAAAGCCTCCAGGCTATCCATGAGGCTTCTTCGCCGGGTTCACCGCTGGCGTCTCGCGCTCCTGCTGCGGCAGCTCGTGCACCACCATGCCCATGTGCGGCGGCATGGGCGCGAGCCAGCTCTTGTGCTGCAAGGCGCGCTGCGCGTCATGCAGGCCGGCCTCCCAGCGGGCCGTCAAGGTACGGCGCGAGAAGTCGATGTCCTTGGTGCTGTCGTCGCCGGGCAGGGCCTTCATGATCAGGCGCACGATGTTGATGCTGCTGGCGCAACCCAAGGTCGCCAACTGCTTGACCACCGGGTCGCCACGGTCTGCGGCGGGCAGTCGGTGGGCCAGCAGATTGATGGCACGGCGCATGTTCTGCATCCGGCGGTGATCGTCCAGATGCTCGCGCGAGCGGCTGGCGTACTGGATGCTCTTCTGCCTTGCCATGGCCTCGGCGATCGAGCGGGGTTCGGCCTCGCTCGGGTCCCACAGATCGACCATGAAGCACAGGGTGTCACGGCGCTCGGCGTCATCCATGACGATGTCCACCGGCGTGTTCGAGTAGATGCCGCCGTCCCAAAAGGCCTTGCCCTTGATCATGATGGGCGGAAAGCCCGGCGGCAACGCGCCGCTGGCCATGATGTGCAAGGCGCTCAGGCGCTCCTTCTTGCTGTCGAACACCTTCAGTTCGCCACTGGCAACTTCGACGGCGCAGACAGTGCAGCGCACTGGCCCGTCGCTGAGATAGTCGAAGTCCACCAGCTCCTCCAGCGTGGCCTGCAACGGGCTGGTGTCGTAGAAGCCGGCGTCCTGGGTGGGCACCTGCTGGTCGATGTTGAGCAGGCCGTTGCGGCGCGGCACGAAGAAGCCGGGCACACCGCGCGTGACCGTGTCGAAGCGCCCGCCGGCATTGAGCCAGGGCTGCAGCCAGGCGGTGAACGGGTTGTTGGCACCGAAGGAAAACAGCGGCTCATCGCGCCCAACGCGTTGCCAGAAAGCCTGCAAGCGCTGCAGCCGCCGCTCGGGCGGATTGCCGGCAATCAACGCGGCATTGATCGCACCAATCGAGGTGCCCACCACCCAATCGGCCTGGAAGCCATGGGCGGCCAGCTGTTCGTAGACCCCGCCCTGGTAGGCGCCCAGCGCGCCGCCGCCTTGGAACACCAGCACGGTTTGCGGTTCGGATTTGCGGGGCATGGCAGCTTTGCTCGGGTGACTATCGTCTGCTTATAGCAGTTCACCCAGAGGCGCAGATCAGCTGACGATGTACGCACCCGCGCCCACGCTCAGCAGCTTGCCATCCTGATCGAAGAACTCCATCCGCGTGGACGCTACGCGGCTGCCCAGGCGCAGGACCTCGGCCCTGGCGCTGAAGGTGGCACCGGTGGCGGGGCGCAGGTAGTCGATACGCAGATCGATGGTGCCCAGCTTGGCGAAGCGGGCCAGGCGGGCGTTGACCGGCTCGTCCATGTGGCGGGCGCCGATGGCGGCCATGGCGGCCAGGCCACCCATCGCGTCCAGGGTGGCGCTGATCACACCGCCATGCAGGCGCTGGTGGGTGTAGTGGCCTATCAGTTCGGGCCGCATCGCGATGTGTCCCAGCACATGGCCGGCCTCCAGCGCGTCGATGCGCAGGCCCAGCACGCGGTTGAAGACTATTCTGTCTTCGAAGATCTCGCACAGCAGGCGCTGGAACTCGGGCTCGAACAGGGTGGAGGTGCAGCTCATGGTTGCATTGTCGGTCAGCATTGGCCCAGCTGCCGCGCGGCCAGCTCCTTCATGATCTCTTCGGCGCCGCCGCCAATCATCATCACCTTGACCTCGCGGTAGATGCGTTCGCTCTTGCACCCACGCATAAAGCCCATGCCGCCGAGTATCTGCACCGCCTGGTCGGCGCAGTGCTGCATCGTCTGCGTGGCCTGGTTCTTCAGCAGGCACAGATCGGCCACCCACTCGGGCGAGGTCAGGCCGCCTTTCTGTTCCGCTTCCTGCTGCGTGATCAGCGCAGCTATCCAGGCGCGGGTGGCCTGCACGCGCATGCGCATGTCCATCAGCTTGTGGCGTATCACCTGGTGCTGTACCAGCGGCTGGCCAAAGGTCTGGCGCTGGCGGGCCCAGTCCAGCGCTTCGTCGAGGCAGACCTGGGCAAAGGCATTCGCGCCCACGGCCAGCATCAGCCGCTCGCCATTGAAGTTCTCCATGATGGCGCGAAAGCCGCTGTTCTCGGCGCCTATCAGGTTCGCCGCCGGCACGCGGCAGTCGTTGAAATGCAGCAGCGCCGTGTCGCTGGCCCACCAGCCCATCTTCTGCAGCGGGCTGCGGGTCAGGCCGGGGGTGTCACCGGGCACGGCGAGCAGCGAGATGCCGCCGGCGCCCGGGCCGCCGGTGCGCACGGCCAGGGTCAACCAGTCGGCGCGCAGGCCCGAGGTGATGAAGACTTTTTCGCCGTTGACGAGGTAGTCGCTGCCGTCCAGCCGGGCGGTGGTGCGCAGCCGGGCGACGTCGGAGCCGCCCGATGGCTCGGTGATCGCCAGTGCCGCGATCTTGGCACCGCTCATAACATCGGGTAGCACGCGCCGCTGCAACTCGACGCTGGCCTGAGCCAGCAGCGGCGGCAGCGCGATATTGTGTGAAAACAAGCTGGCCATCAGCCCGCCGCTGCCGGCGCGGGCGATTTCCTCGGTGGCGATCAGCCGCAGCCGGGCATCTTGCGGCGTGATGCCCAGCCCGCCGAGTTCCGCGGGATAGCCTATGCCCAGCAGACCCATCTCGGCCGCGCGCGCATACAGCTCGCGCGGGAAGGTTCCGGCCTCGTCCCACTCATTCACATGCGGGGCGATCTCGCGGCTGACGAACTGGCGCAGTGCATCGCGAAAGGCTTGCAGTTCTGCGCTCATGTAGCCACCACTTCCAGCAGCAGCTTGCGCGCCGCCACCTGCTCGCCCACACGGGCATGGACTGCACGAACCGTGCCGCCGATCGGCGCGGTCAGCTGGTGTTCCATCTTCATCGCCTCCATCACGGCCAGCAGGGCGCCGGCCTCGACCCTGTCGCCGGGCTGGGCGTTCAGCAGCACCAGCCGGCCATGCATCGGTGCCAGCACCGCACCGGTGGCCAGGGCCTGGGTCTGCTGCGCCGGCCTCAGGCGGCGGTCTTCCACCGCGAGCTCGACGCCCTCGGCCATCAGCCACAGCGTGTTGCCGTCCTGCACGCGGGTGGCGCGCAGCGGGCGGCCGTTCAGCGTGGCGCTGAGTTGCTGTGGACCTGACAGGCGCAGATCGGTGATCTGATGGGTTTCGTCACCACAGCTGGCGGTGAAGCTTGAGCCGGTGCCCTGGAGCTGCCAGCGCTGCGGCCGGCCCTGATGCTCCAGCGGGACCTGTTGATCCACCGGCTTGTTACTTGACCAGTCTGTCCACAGACCGGGCAAGGGCGTGGCCGGCAGCAGGGCCAGCGTGGCGGCGGCCAGAGCCAGCAGGCCAGGCGGCAGCGGCATCTGGCGGGCGGCGTCGTCGGGGAAGCGCCGGGCCAGCAGGGCGGTGCTGAAGTCGCCGCCGAGGAATTCGTCGTCGCGCAGGATGCGTGCGAGCAGGCCGCGGTTGGTGGCCAGGCCCAGGCACAGCGTGCGGTCCAGCGCGTCGGCCAGCTGTGCCGCGGCGGCCGCGCGTGTCGGCGCATGGGCAATCAGCTTGGCCAGCATCGAGTCGTAGAAGGGGGCAATGTCCAGCCCGTCGGCCAATGCGTGGTCGCAGCGAATGCCTCCCGGCACCTGCCAGCGCAGCAGGCGGCCGGCCTGGGGCAGGTAGTCGTGGCCCGGGTCCTCGGCGCACAGCCGCACCTCGATCGCATGGCCGCCGGTCTCGACGCGGCGCAGCAGCTCGTCCTGGCTCAGCGGCAAGGGCTCGCCCTGAGCGACGCGCAGCTGCCACTCGACCAGATCGACGCCGGTCAGAGCCTCGGTCACCGGATGTTCGACCTGCAGCCGGGTGTTCATCTCCATGAACCAGAAGCTGCCATCGCTGTCGAGCAGGAACTCGACCGTGCCGGCGCCGACGTAGCCGATGGTCTGGGCCACCTGCACCGCGGCCTCGCCCATGCGCCGGCGCAGCGCCGGTGTGACGGCCGGCGAGGGCGCTTCCTCGACGACCTTCTGGTGGCGGCGCTGCACCGAGCAGTCGCGCTCACCCAGGTGCACGACCTGGCCCTGGCTGTCGGCAAAGATCTGGACCTCGACATGGCGCGGCGCCAGCAGCGCCCGCTCCAGCAGCAGCTGGCCGTCGCCGAAGGCAGCCAGCGCCTCGGAGCGGGCCGATTGCAGCGCAGCGTCGAGCTGATCGGCCTGCGGCACCAGCCGCATGCCGCGGCCACCGCCGCCCGAGGCGGCCTTGACCATCAGCGGGAAGCCGATGCGCCGTGCATGCCCAGCCAGCAGGGCCAGGTCTTGCTCATCACCGTCGTAGCCCGGCAACACCGGCACGCCGGCCTTCGCCATCGCCTGCCTTGCGGCCGACTTGTTGCCCATCGCCGCCATCGCCGCTGGCGGTGGGCCGACCCAGACCAGGCCGGCGTCCAGCACCGCCTGGGCAAACGCGGCGTTCTCGGACAGAAAGCCATAGCCCGGATGGACGGCCTGGGCATCGCCGGCGCGCGCTGCCTTCAGCAACTTCGGGATGTTCAGATAGCTGTCAGCCGGCCGCTCGCCGCCGATGGCGACGGCGTTGTCGCACAGGCCGGGATGGACGGCCCCGCGGTCGGCGTCGGAGTAGACGGCGATGGTGTGAACCCCCATGGCCTTGGCCGTGCGCGCCACGCGGGCGACGATTTCACCGCGGTTGGCAATCAGCAGGCGGTTGATGCGTGTCATGACTTGTCGGCCTCCAGCGCCCACAGCGGCAGGCGTTTGGCGCCGAAGGCCGCCAGACCCTCGGCCGCCGTGCCGCTGCGCAGGGCCTGGGCAAACAGCTCGGACGCCTGATCCAAGGTGGCGTCGCGGCCCGCCGTGCTGCGCATGATCTGCAAGGTATGGCGCAGGCATTGTGGCTCGGCTTTTTGCAACAGCCTCAGCCAGTGCTGCAGCCGTGCGTCCAGATGGTCGCCGGTCAGCATCTCGTCGCACAGGCCCAGGGCCATCGCCTCGGCGGCGCTGATGCGCCGGCCGGTCAGCATCAAGCGCAGCGCCGGTCCGGCACCGATCCGGCCGGCGACGAACGGCGCGATCTGGGCTGGCGGCAGGCCCAGCGTCACCTCGGGCATGCCGAAGCTGGCGGTGTCGGAGGCCAGCACCACGGTGCAGGCGGCGGCCAGGCCGATGCCGCCGCCGATGGCAGCCCCCTCGACGACGGCAACCGTCGGCACCGGGCAGGCGGCCAACTGCTCCAGCAGCGCACCGAAGCGCCGGTTGGCGACGGCGATCGGGTCAGGGCCGGTTTCGGGCCTGGGCTCGGCGATCAGGCGCTTGAAGCCGCTGAAGTCACCCCCGGCGCAGAAATGCCCGCCGGCGCCACGCAGCACCACGGCACGCAGGTCTTCGATCTGCGCCGCCTGCGCCAGGGCTTCGCTCAAGACCTGCACCATCGCGTCGGTCAAGGCATTGCGCGAGGCCGGCGCGTTCAGCGTGAGTATCAGGGCCGAGCCCTGCTGCAGCAGGTCAATCATCGCCGGGCCGGCAGGGTGTGCATGTACTTGGCGATGATGCCCAGCATCACCTCGTCGGCACCACCGCCTATCGAGCCCAGGCGGCCGTCGCGGTACATGCGCGAGACCAGGTTGTCCCAGGTGTAGCCCATGCCGCCCCAGTACTGCAGGCAGGCGTCGGGCACCTCGCGCAAGAGGCGGCCGGCCTTCAGCTTGGCCATCGAGGCCCACTCGGTCACGTCCTTGCCGGCGACGTAATGCTCGGTGGCCAGATAGGTGAGAGCGCGCAGTGCCTCGACCTCGGTCTTCAGCTCGGCCAGGCGGAAGTGCACGACCTGGTTGTCCAGCACCGATTGGCCGAAGGCCTTGCGCTCGCGGGTGTAGTCGACGGTCTGAGCGATGCAGTTGCTCAGGCCCTGCACCGCATTGGCCGCGGCCCACAGGCGCTCCTCCTGGAACTGCATCATCTGGTAGGTGAAGCCCATGCCTTCGTCGCCGATGCGGTTGCCCTGCGGCACGCGCACATCGTCGAAATGGATCAGTCCGGTGTCGCTGCTCATCATGCCGATCTTGCGTATCTTCTTCGCGCGGGTCACGCCGGGCGTGTTCATCGGCACGACGATCAGGCTCTTGTTCTTGTGCGGCGGGCCTTCGCTGGTGTTGCAGAGCACGACCATGAAGTCGGCCTGCAGGCTGTTGGTGATCCACATCTTGCCGCCGTTGATGACATAGTCGCCGCCGTCCTTGCGCGCGGTGGTCTTGATTGCGGCCACGTCCGATCCCGCCCCGGGCTCGGACACGCCGATGCAGGCCACCCTATCGCCGGCAATCGCCGGCACCAGGAACTCGCGCTTCAGCGCATCGCTGCCGAAGCGGGCCAGCGCCGGCGTGGACATATCGGTCTGCACGCCTATGGCCATGGGGATGGCACCGCAATGCACATGGCCCAGGGTCTCGGCCATGGCCACCGAGTAGGAGTAGTCCAGCCCCAGGCCGCCGTACTCGACCGGCTTGCACAGGCCCAGCAACCCCAGATCGCCGAGCTGCTTGAACACCTGATGCGCGGGGAAGATCTCCTCGGCCTCCCAGGCATCGACGTGTGGGTTGATCTGCTCGTCGATGAAGCGCTTCAGGGTGCGCTGCAGCTCTTCGTGCTCGTGGGTGAATTGCATGTTCTCTCTCCTGGAGTATCTTGTTCAGGGCCGGGCCACGCCGAATTGCATCGGTCTCAATGCTTTGGCCGCGGCTTCGGCGCACAGCTGCAGGGCCAGTGCCAGCACACGGCGGGTGTCGCGCGGATCGATCACGCCATCGTCCAGCAGCTGGCCCGAGGTGTAGAAGGCGCTCATCTGGCGCTCGAAGGTGGTGATGATCTGCTGCTTCAGGCCGGCGATCTGCGCCTCGTCCACAGTCTGGCCCTTGCGTGCCGCGCCCTCGCGCATGACGATTTCCATCGTGTCGGCGGCCTGCTGCGGGCCCATCACCGCGGTGCGTGCGTTGGGCCAGCAGAACACAAAGCGGGGGTGGAAGCCCCGCCCGCACATGCCGTAGTTGCCGGCGCCGAACGAGGCCCCGCACATCAGGGTGATCTGCGGCACGGTGGCGTTGCTGAGCGCCTGTATCTGCTTGGCGCCGTGCTTGATCATGCCGGCCCGCTCAGCCTCCGTGCCGACGATGAAACCGGTGGTGTTCTGCAGATAGATCAGCGGCAGGCCGCTTTGCTCGCAGGCCTGGATGAAATGGGTGATCTTGGTGCTACCGGCCGGGTCCAGCGGGCCGTTGTTCGTGATGATGCCGACGCGGTGGCCGGCAATCGAACCATGGCCGCAGATCGTGGCCGGGCCGTAGTCGGGCTTGAAGTCGAGGAAGTCGGAGTGGTCGACGAGGCGGGCGATCAGCTCGTGCATGTCCACCGGCTTCTTGGCGTCCGGCCCCATCAGGCCCAGCAACTCGTCCGCCGCGTGCTGCGGCGCAGGGCCGTCGGGCCACAGATCGCCCTTGCCGGCCCAGCCCAGCGAGGCAACCAACTCGCGGCAGATCGCCAGTGCATGGGCATCGTCCTCGGCCACGTACTCGGCCAGGCCCGACACGCCGGCATGCATCTCGGCGCCGCCCAGGTCTTCGTCGTTGGCAATCTCGCCGGTGGCGGCCTTCAAGAGCGGCGGCCCGGCCAGAAAGGCGCGGGCGCGCTTCTTCACCATCACCACGTAGTCGGCCAGGCCGGTCATATAGGCACCACCGGCGGTCGATGCGCCATGCACGACCGAGATCACCGGCAGCCCGGCCGCCGACAGCCGCGCCAGCCACCAGAAACCGCTGCCGCCGAGCACGAACTGCTCGACGCGGTACTTCAACAGATTCGCCCCGGCCGACTCGACCAGATGCACAAAGGGCAGGCGGTTCTGCAGCGCGATCTCCTGCGCCCGTTGCAGCTTCTCCAGCCCCTTGGCCTGTAGCGCGCCGGCCTCGATGCCCGCGTCGTCGGCGACCAGCAGCACCCGAGTGCCCGACACGACGCCGATGCCGGCGATGAAGCCGCCGCCGGCGATCGAGGCGTCCGGATCCGGTTGATCCTGCAGATAGCCGGCCAGCGAGGACAGCTCCAGAAACGGCGTGCCCGGGTCCAGCAGGCGCGCCACCCGCTCGCGGGGCAGCAGCTGGCCGCGCTTGTCGAACAGCGGCTTGCTTTGTGCGCTGCGGCTGGCGGTGCGTGCCTCCAGCGCGCGCAGCTGGGTGATCAGGCCCAGCTGGTAGGCGCGGTTCTCGGCGAAGCTCGCGCTGCCGGTGTCCAGCTGCGATTCAATCTTGGGCATCGCTGAGTACCTTTGGGGTCGTCGCCAGATGGAAGCCATCGAACTGCGCCGGGCTCTTGCCGGTGCCGACCTGGGGCCAGATGCGCTTGGCGTTGGGCGCACCGCCGTCGATGCGCAGGCAGGCGCCGCTGATGAAGGCGGCCGCGGGCGAGAGCAGGAATACGATGGCCGCAGCCACCTCGCTCTCGCTGCCCATGCGGCAGGCGGGCGTCATCCTGGCCATCTGGCGTATCAGCGGGCCCATCTCGGGCGGGTACTGGTCCATGCCGCTGGAGGCGATCCAGCCGGGCGCCACCGCATTGCTGCGCACCGGCGCCCATTCCAGCGCCGCCGTCTCGGTGAAGTTCAGCATGCCGGCCCGCGCCGCGCCGCTGTGGCCCATGCCGGGCATGCCCATCCAGATGTCGGCAATGATGTTGACGATTGATCCACCATTCGCTTCGAGATACTGCGTGTAGCACTCGCGTGCCATCAGAAAGCCGCCGGTCAGGTTGTTGCGCACCACGGCATCCCAGCCCTTGGCCTTGATGTCGCGCAGCGGCGAGGGGTACTGGCCGCCGGCGTTGTTGACCAGGCCGTCGATGCGGCCGTGCCGGGCCAGCACCTCGGCGACTGTCAAAGCCACGACGCTTTCCTCGCGGATGTCGCAGGCATGTGCGCTGGCCTTGCCGCCGGCTGCCTCGATCTCGGCCTGCACCGCCGCCAGCTTCTCCAGTTTGCGGCCGACCAGGGCCACGGTGGCACCCAGCGCGGCCAGCTCGTGGGCGGTGCAGCGGCCTATGCCGGAGCCGCCACCGGTGACGATGACCACCTGGCCGTCGAACAGCCCGGGTCTGAAAACACTGCGATAGCCGCCCATCTCTCAATCCCTCATTCAACCAAGCACTTGCTTGGTAAGTGTGCTGCGCTTCATAATCGGCTGTCAATCGGTGGCGGCCGCGGGCACCCCGTGCATTGGAGACGACCATGGCGCAAGCATTGATTTATGAGGCCCTTCGCACGCCACGCGGCAAGGGCAAGAAGGACGGCAGCCTGCATGAGGTCAAGCCGGTCGATCTCTTGGCCGGCCTGCTGGGCCAGCTGCAACAGCGGCTGGACTTCGACCCGGCCCTGGTGGACGACGTGGTGATGGGCTGCGTCACGCCGGTGGGCGAGCAGGGCGCCGTGATCCCGAAAACGGCGGTGCTCAAGGCCGGCTGGGACTTTCGCGTGGCCGGCGTGCAGGTCAACCGCTTCTGCGCCTCGGGCCTGGAGGCCGTCAATCTGGCGGCGCAGAAGGTTGCCAGCGGCTGGGAGGATCTGGTCATCGCCGGTGGCGTCGAGAGCATGTCGCGCGTGCCCATGGGCAGCGACGGCGGCGCCTGGGCACAGGACCCCGAGACCAACGCCGTCACCGGCTTCGTGCCTCAGGGCATAGGCGCGGACCTGATCGCCACGCTGGGCGGCTGGGGCCGCGAGGAAGTGGACGCCTTTGCGCTGGAGTCGCAGCAGCGCGCCGCTCGCGCCCAGGCCGCCGGCTATTTCGACCGCTCGGTGGTGCCGGTGGTTGACGCGATCGGCATTCCCATCCTCGAGCGCGATGAATTCATCAAGCCGCAGAGCACCTTGCAGGGGCTGGGCGCCCTGAAGGCCAGCTTCGAGCAACTCGGCGCGATGGGCTTTGATGCGGTGGCCCTGCAGCGCTACCCGCAGGTCGAGCGCATCAATCATGTGCACAGCCCCGGCAATTCGTCGGGCATCGTCGATGGCGCGGCCGCCGTGCTGATCGGCAGCGAGGCCATGGGCAAGACCCTGGGCCTGACGCCGCGCGGCCGCATCGTTGCAACCGCGCTGTCGGGTGCCGACCCCAGCATCATGCTGACCGGGCCTATGCCCGCCACGCGCAAGGCCTTGGCCAAGGCGGGACTGACGATCCAGGATATCGACCTGTTCGAGGTCAACGAGGCCTTCGCTGCCGTGCCCATGCGCTTCATGCAGGAGATGGGCGTGCCGCACGACAGGGTCAACGTCAATGGTGGCGCCATCGCCATGGGCCATCCGCTGGGCGCCACCGGCGCGATGCTCTTGGGCACCCTGCTGGACGAGCTGGAGCGCCGCCAGCTCAAACGCGGCCTGATCACGCTGTGCGTGGGCGGCGGCATGGGCATTGCGACCATCATCGAGAGGCTCTGAGCATGCAAACCATCAAATACGAGCTGAGTTCCGACGGCATCGCCACGCTGTGCTTCGACGAGCCCGGCTCGCCCATCAACACGATGAACCAACGCTGGCAGGCCGATATGGCCGAGGCCGCGGCCCTGCTGCAGCGCGACAAGGCGCAGATCAGCGGCGTGCTGCTGACCTCGGCCAAGAGCACCTTCTTCGCCGGCGCCGAGCTGAACAGCGTGCTCAAGCTCAAGCCCGACGACGCGGCCGAGGGCTTCAGGAATGTCGAGGCACTGAAGAAGGCCTTCCGCGCGATCGAGACGCTGGGCCGGCCGGTCGTCGCGCTGTTGAATGGCGCGGCGCTCGGCGGCGGCTGGGAGGTGGCATTGTGTGCCCATGCCCGCTTTGCGCTGGACGACGCGAAAATCCAGTTCGGCACGCCCGAGGTCAGCCTGGGCCTGATCCCCGGTGCCTGCGGCATCACCAAGACCGTGCGCATGCTGGGCCTGATGGCGGCCCAGCCCTATCTGATCGAGGGAAAACTCTTTGGCCCGCAGGAGGCCGTCAAGCTGGGCTGGGTGCAGGGCCTGGGCCAGAGTGTGGACGAGCTGAAGGCACAGGCCCTGGCCTGGATCGCCGCCCATCCCGATGCCCAGCAGCCCTGGGACGCCAAGGACTACCGAATGCCCGGCGGCACGCCGGCCAACCCCAAGGTCGCCCAGGCGCTGATGGTGGCGCCCGCGATGCTGGCGCAGAAGACCCGCGGCCTCTACCCGGCCGCACAGGCGGCGCTGGAGGCCATGGTCGAGGGCGCGATGGTGGATTACGACACCGCCATGCGGATCGAGAGCCGCAAGCTGGCGAAACAGATGGTCAGCCAGAACGCCAAGAACATGATCACCGCCTTCTTCTTCAATCTGAACGCGATCAAGGCGGGCAAGTCGCGGCCGGGGAGCAGTCCGCGCTGGATGCCGGCCAAGGTCGGCATCCTCGGCGCCGGCATGATGGGGGCAGGTATTGCCTATGCCAATGCCGCCAAGGGCATCGCCTGCGTGCTGAAGGACGTGAGCCTGGACAGGGCCGAGAAGGGGCGTGACTACAGCCGCAAGATCACCGCCGGCCGTGTCGCCAAGGGTCAGATGAGCGAAGACAGGCAGGCCGGCCTGCTGGCGCTGATACGGCCGACCGAGGCGGTGGCCGATCTGCAGGGCTGCGATCTGATCATCGAGGCGGTGTTCGAGCAGCGCGCGCTCAAGGCCAAGGTCACGCAGGAGGCGGAAGGCATGTTGATGCCGGGCGGCGTATTCGCCTCCAACACCTCGACCCTGCCCATCACCGGCCTGGCCCAGGCCAGCCGCGATGCCACGCATTTCGTCGGCCTGCATTTCTTCTCGCCGGTGGACAAGATGAAGCTGGTCGAGATCATCCGCGGCCGGCAGACCAGCGACGAGACGGTGGCCCGTGCCTACGACTATGTGCTGCTTCTCGGCAAGACGCCCATCGTCGTCAATGACTCGCGGGGCTTCTTCACCAGCCGGGTGTTCGGCACCTTTGTGATGGAGGGGGCGGCGATGCTGGCCGAGGGCATTCCGGCCCCGGTGATCGAGCAGGCCGGGCTGATGGCCGGCATGCCGGTGGGCCCGCTGGCGGTGCTGGACGAAACCAGCCTGAGCCTGTCCGTGCACGTGATGGAACAGACGCGTGCCGATCTGGCCGCCGAGGGCCGGCGTATCAACAGCTCACCGGGCGAGCGACTGGTCGAGCGTATGGTCAAGGAGCTGCAGCGTCCGGGACGCGCCGGCGGCGGCGGTTTCTACGACTATCCCGCCGGCAGCCCCAAGCACTTGTGGCCGAACCTGAAATCGCTGTTCGAGAAAGCCGACGCGCGCTGGGACATGCAGGAGCTGAAAGACCGGCTGCTCTACCGCCAGGCGATCGAGACCTTGCGCTGCCTCAGCGAGGGTGTGCTGACCAGCACGCACGACGCCAATATCGGCTCGATCTTCGGCATCGGTTTCCCGGCCTGGACCGGCGGGGCGATGCAGTTCATCTACTCGGAGGGCGAGCGCTTCGAGAAACGCGCCGCCGAGCTGGCCGTCTGGCATGGCGCGGGCTTCGAGTTGAGCGACGCGCTGCGCGATTGCATCGCACGGCACGCACCCCGATAGACCGAAAACCTAGCGGCTCATCGGCAGCGGGTAGCTGGCCAGGCTGGCCTGCCCGCGGGCGCCTATCGCCTGCACGCCGAACACGACATTGTCCTTGGACACGCCGGTGATCGTCGTGCGGGTGACCAGGCCCACATCGCGCTGCTGCTGCCAGGTCGGCGAGCCGGTCTCGCGCCAGACCACGCGGTAGCCCTTCAGCCCCGGCTCGGTGTTGGCGTCCCAGCGCAGCGTGCTGTTGTTGTCCAGCTCTATCGCCTCAAGCTTCACGTTCTGTGGCGCGGCGGGCGCCAGCGCCAGCGTGGCCAGGCCGGCGGCGTTGATGCGGGTGACGTCGGCCAGATAGGGCATGTCGACGAATTCGACCAGGTCGCCATAGACCACACCGTTCTCGGTGCGCACATCCTGGTGCTGGTGGCGGAAGTTCTCGAACGGCTCGGTGAAGCGCACGGCCGCATAGCCGCGCTCCAGAAAGGGCAGGTGGTCGCCGCCACGCAGATAACGGTCGCGGCGCTGGATCAGATTGACCGTGAAGCCGGGCACATAGCGCTCGCCGGCGGCCTTCAGATGGCGGCCCAGCTGGTGCGTCGGCAGATCCTCGCCGCCGCCGGCCAGGGCCAGCGCCTGCAGTTGGTTGCGCACAGCATCGCTGGCGCTGCTGTCGGCATCGGCGGTCTGCAGATTGCTCTGCGCCTTGACCAGCATGCGCAGCAGGGGGTCGAAGCCATCGGCGAACAGGCGCAGCTGCCTGGGGTCGTGCTGGCCGGCATCGCCGGTGGCGCTGCCGACGATGTCATTGGTGATCATCGCCTCGATGCGCAGGTTCTTGGCCCGTGCCGTCTTCGCCCAGTGGGTGGCACCCAGCAGGCCCTGCTCCTCGCCGGCCACGGCCATGAAGACCAGGGTGGCATCGAATTGATGCGCCGCCATCACGCAGGCCAGCTCCATCACCGCGGCCACGCCCGAGGCATCGTCGTTGGCGCCGGGGGCAAAGCCTTTGGCGTCCATCACATCGGTGTTGCGCGAGTCGTAGTGACCGCTGACGACCAGCAGCCGGTCCTTGGACGCTGGCGAGCTGCCGGGCAGGGTGGCGACGACATTGACCAGCGTCGCCGGCGTGGGCACGCGCCGGCCGGCGGGCTCGACGAACTCGTCCATCTCGACCTGCAGCCGACCGCCCGCGGCCTTGGAGCAGGCCTGCAGCTCGCGCTGTATCCAGCGCCGGGCGGCGCCTATGCCGCGTGTGTCCGATGCGGTGTCGGACAGAGTGTGGCGGGTGTGGAAGCCGACCAGGGTCTCGATGCGCTTGGCGATGCGCTGCGCCGACACGTCGGCGACGATCTTGGCCACGCTAGCGTCCAGCGGTTCGGTGTCGGCGGCTGCGGCTGTGCCGGTCGAGGCGATCAGCAGTACAAGGCTTGCACAGGCGAGAGAATTGGAAGTGAGCTGGCGCATGGTGAGCAGGGCCGTTGGTGAATGCGTGGAGATTCTTGCACCGCCAGACCGATCCGGGCCCTCGGCTGTGCGAGGGCTGGCACAAGACCTCATTGCGCGCCGCGGGCTTTCTGGGCCCAATCGGGGTTTGACCCGATTCGGAGGAGCCCCCAATGACAACACTTGCCGCCATCGCCGTGACCCTGGTCGCACTCTTGCACCTGTACTTTCTGGCGCTGGAGATGTTTTTCTGGACCAAGCCGCTGGGCCTGCGCACGTTCGGCAACAAGCCGGAGTTCGCCGAGGCCTCCAAGGTGCTGGCCGCCAATCAAGGGCTGTACAACGGCTTTCTGGCGGCCGGCCTGCTGTGGGGGCTGAGCCTGGGGCCGGCCGGGCGGGCGATCGAACTGTTCTTTCTCGGCTGCGTGCTGGTGGCAGGGGTGTTTGGTGCCATCACCGTCAGCCGCAAGATTCTGTTCGTGCAGGCCCTGCCGGCGGCGATCGCGCTGGTACTGGTGTTGATCGGCTGAGGCTCACTCCAGCTTGAACCCGACCTCGACCGCGGCGGTGCGCTCCTGCTTGATGGGCGCGAAACGCCATTGTTTGACCGCGTCGATGGCCGCCTGCGACAGCCGCCGGTGGCTGCTGGAGATGGCCTCGGCCTGAGACACCGTGCCATCGGGCCGCACGGTGAAGCGCACGGCCACCATGCCGCTTTGCAGCGTGTTCACCAGCTGGCGTGGAAACTCGGGCTGCACCTGGAACAGCGGCTTCAGCGGCACCTCGGGCTCCTCGATCGCTGCTGGAGGTGGCGTCACGCTTGCTGGCGCCGGCGCGGCCAGCGTGGCCATGGCCATCCGGGTGCCGGTGTCCGCCGCGACGGGTGCCGGGGCTGGCTCGGCGGCGGTCGCGCCGGTTTCGGTCGAGGCCTCGATCTGTTTGCGGGCGGCGGCCAAGGTAGCGCTGTTATTGCTCGGGGTGACCGGTGCCGGCCCGGCTTTTTTGGCTGCGGCGGCAGCCACCGCGGCAGGCGCGGGCGCGGGCTTGGCGGCCGCCTTGTCGGCCACCAGGCGTATCCATTGCGAGACCTTGTCGGCATCACGCTTGGCGCGGTCGGCATCGCTCAGTGCGGACGGGGTCGCAGATTTGAGCACCAGGTCCGGGGGCTGAGCCTGGCTCTGCGCATGAAGGGCGCTGGGCAGCAGCGCACACAGCAGCAGGCTCAGGCCTGCGAGGCGGCACTTGTGACTGTGCATGGGCAACATCGGTACCTCCAAACGACGCCGCTGCCTTTGAGAGGCAGCCATCCGGATAGCCGTCAGCGCTGGCTTGGCCGCGCTCGATCGGGGCCCGCTTGTGACGGGTTGCGGCGCAGTGTACGCAGAGCGCCCAGCTTGGGCGCGTGAGAATTCGACATTTCTGCTGAGGGATATCCCGGGGGTCAACCCACAAATTCCTGAGCGATGGCGTCGATCAGCGGCCCCTGGGCCTCGCGCCGGTGCAGCAGGCCCACCTCGCGCTGCAGATCCAGCTCGGGCAGCGCCAGCACGGACAGGGCCGGGTCTTGTTCCCAGGTGGCGCGGCGCAGCCGCGGCAGCAGGCTCACGCCGACACGCTGGCGCACCAGCTCGGCCAGGGCCTCGATCGAGTTCAGTTCCAGGAACTCGCTCACGGCCAGGTCGAGCTGCTTCAGGCCCTGGGCCACCAGTGCGCCGGTGCGTTCGCTGCGGTCGAAGCGCAGAAAGGGCTGCGTGGTCAGGGCCTCGACGGCGCCGCGGGCCTGGACCTCGGGGTGGGCCAGCACGATCAAGGGCTCCCGGTACAGGGCCGTCCAGGCCAGCGAGGACGGCAGACGGCCCGCCGACCTGACAAGGATGGCGGCATCGAGCTGGCCAGCCTCCACCAGCGCCGCCAGCGGGCCGGAGCGGTCGGAGATCACCTTCACGTCCAACTGGCCATGCTTGTGCTTCAGCGCCACCACCGCATGGGCCAGTGAGGACATGGCCGAGACCACGGCACCGATGCGGTAGGCGCCGGTCAGCGGGTCGGCCAGCAGGGCGCCACCGCGCAACTCGTCGTGCAGGGCCACCAGTTGCTGGGCCTTGGGTCGCAGTGCTCGGCCGGCGGCGTTCAGAGTCAGCACCCGGCCGCTGCGGTCGAACAGTTCGCGGCGCAGCTCGGCTTCCAGCGCGCGCATCTGCAGGCTCACGGCCGCCTGGGTCAGAGCCAGGCGCGGCGCGGCTGCTGCAATCGAGCCCTCCTGGGCCACGGCCAGAAAGGTGCGCAGGGTTCGCAGGCTGCTCATGCCGGACATCTCCATATATTCAAGAAATTCTTGTGTTCAACTCAAGGATTATTAGCTTTTCTTGTTGATGGATTGCCAACACAATCGAAAAATCTCAGGGAGATCCGATGAAAGCCTTTGTTCGTTCGCCCCTCTGCGCCGTGCTCGCGGGGATGGCCTTGCTGGGCCTGATGAGCCTGCCGCTGAAGGCGCAGGCCCAGGCCTATCCGACCAAGCCGATACGGCTGGTCGTGCCCTTTCCGGCCGGTGGCGCCACCGACTTGCTGGCCCGTGCAATGTCTCAGCGCCTGGCGCAAAGCCTGGGCCAGGCGGTGGTGGTCGACAACCGCCCCGGCGCCGGCGGCAGCCTGGGTTCGGCCGAGGTGGCGCGGGCCGTGCCCGATGGCTACACCCTGCTGCTGGCCACCAGCAGCACCCATGCGATAGGCCCCAATCTGAGCCCCAATCTGCCCTACAAGGTGGACGCCGACTTCACGCCGATTGCCCATGTGGCCAATGCCGGCAATATCTTTCTGGTGCCCAACAGCCTGCCGGTCAAATCGGTGGCCGAGCTGATCAGCTACGCCAAGGCCAACCCGGGCAAGCTGAACTACGCCAGCAGCGGTAACGGCACCATCATCCACCTGAGCACCGAGGCCTTCAAAAGCCAGGCCGGCATCTTCGTCACCCACATCCCCTACCGCGGCACGGCGCTGGCCATCCCCGATCTGGTGGTCGGCAATGTGCATCTGTTGATGGACAGCATCGTCTCCGGCCTGCCCCATGTGAAGGACGGCAAGCTGAGGGCGCTGGCCTACACCGGTCCGAAGCGCTCGGCGTTGCTGCCGGATCTGCCCACGGTGGCCGAGTCCGGCCTGCCGGGCTACCAGTCGGTGACCTGGTTCGGCGTCTACGCGCCCAAGGGCCTGCCGCCCGCGCTGGTGACACGGTTGAACACCGAGCTGATGGGCGCCATGCAGGCTGCCGAGGTGCGCGAGCGCCTGGCCAAGCTGGGCGCCGAGCCGGTGACTAGCGGTACGCCGGCCCAGTTCGAGGCCATGGTCAAGGCGGACAGCGCACGCTGGGCGACCTTGATACGCGAGCGCAAAATCACCGCCGATTGATTGATAGACAGCCCTACGGAGCAAGCTGCCATGACCCACCCATTCGACTGGAACAACCCCTATCCGAGCACCCGCACGCCGGTGTTTGCCCGCAATGTGGTCGCCACCTCGCACCCGCTGGCGGCCCAGGCCGGCCTGCGCATGCTGGCCAATGGCGGCAATGCGGTCGATGCGGCGATTGCCACCGCCGCGGTGATGACCCTGGTCGAGCCCTGCAGCAACGGCCTGGGCTCGGACGCCTTCTGCATCCTGTGGGACGGCAAGGAGCTGCATGGTCTGAACGCCTCGGGCTGCGCCCCCCAGGCCTGGACGCCCGAGTTCTTCCGTAACAAGTACGGTGCCGACGCCACCACCCCGCCCAAGCGCGGCTGGGACGGCGTGACCGTGCCCGGCGCCGTGGCAGGCTGGGTGACGATGAGCGAGCGCTTCGGCAAGCTGCCCTTTGCCGACCTGATGGCGCCAGCGATCGAAATCGCCGAGCGCGGCTATGCGGTGCCGGTGATCGTGCAGCAGAAATGGACCTTGGCGGCCGCCGTGGGCGAACTGACCTCGCAGCCCGGCTTTGCCGAGGCCTTCCTGCCCAAGGGCCGTGCACCCGAGGTGGGCGAGCTGTTCAAGTTCCCCGGCGCAGCGCGCAGCCTGCGGCTGATTGCCGAGACCAAGGGCGAGGCCTTCTACCGCGGCGAGATCGCCGAGGCGGTGGCGGCCTTTGCCCGCCAGACCGGTGGATCCATGACGGCGGCCGACCTGGCCGGCTTCAAGCCCGAGTGGGTCAAGACGATCTCGCAGGACTATGCCGGCCACACGCTGCACGAGATTCCGCCCAATGGCCAGGGCATTGCCGCGCTGATCGCGCTGGGCATACTGAAGCACCACGATGTGCGTGCCCACCAGGTGGACAGCGTGGCCTCGCAGCACTTGCAGATCGAGGCAATGAAGCTGGCCTTTGCCGACACCTACCGCTATGTCGGCGAGCCGGGCGACATGGCCGTCACCTCGGCACAGATGCTGGACCCGGCCTATCTGGCCGAGCGCGCCAAGCTGATTTCGATGGACCGCGCGCAGGACTTCGGCGCCGGCAACCCTGTCAAGGGCGGCACCATCTACCTCAGCACGGCCGACGAGAGCGGCATGATGGTCAGCTTCATCCAGAGCAATTACATGGGCTTCGGCTCCGGGCTGGTGGTGCCGGGCTATGGCGTGTCGCTGCAGAACCGCGGTCACTGCTTCACGCTGGAGGACGGCCATGCCAACCAGGTGGCGCCGGGCAAGCGGCCCTTCCACACCATCATTCCGGCCTTCCTGACCAAGGACGGCAAGCCGGTGATGAGCTATGGCGTGATGGGCGGCAATATGCAGCCGCAAGGGCATATGCAGACCCTGGTGCGCATGCTGGATTACGGCCAGCAGCCGCAGGCCGCCTGCGATGCACCGCGCTGGCGCTACAACGAAGGCCTGTCGCTGAACGTCGAGTCGGCGATGGACCGCGACGTGGTGCAGGGCCTGCGCGCGCTGGGTCACGAGATCGCCGAGATCAATGACAGCTACCAGGACTTCGGTGCGGGGCAGTTCATCTGGGGCCTTGGCAATCCTTCTGAAGAGGGCTATGCAGCGGCAAGCGATCCGCGGCGGGATGGAGCAGCGGTAGGCTTCTGACGCCCATCGGTTAGTCTTGCGGGTTATGAGCATCCTGCAAGACCTGACCCTGGGGTGGCAGACCGACCTGATCTTCGCCCGTTTCGATGGCGAGGTGATTGAGCGGCGCGACTGCGTGGTGGTGCGCACGCCCAACAATCCGCTGTACTACTGGGGCAACTGCCTGATACTGCCCGAGCCGCCGCGCGACGCCGATCTGGCCCACTGGTGCCAGCGCTTCGACGAGGAGATCGTCGCGCTGCAGCCCGAGTCGGCCCATATCGCCATCGGCTTCGATGCGCGGGCGCCGCACGAGCCGCTGATCAGCTGGCACAACGCCGGCTTCGAGGTCTTCGGCACGGTGGCGTTGCGGCTGCGGCCGCAGCAATTGCGTGAGCCGAAACGGGTATTGCCGGCAGGCATCAACTTCCGGGTCATGGACCTGCCGCTGGGCATTGACGCCTGCGTGGACCTGCAATGCGAGGTGGATGGTGGCTTCCACAACCCGGCCAGCTACCGCGAGCACCGCAAGCGCCAGATGCGCCGCCACCAGACCATGCAGGAACAGGGTGTGGGCCACTGGTTCGGCCTCTGGCACGAGCGCGCGCTGGTGGCCGACTGCGGCCTGTTCCGCGCCGGCACCCTGGGCCGCTTCCAGATGGTCGGCACGCACCCGGGCTGGCGGCGGCGCGGGCTGTGCGCGGGACTGATCCATGCCGTCTGCCGCCACGGCTTCGAGCAGATGGGGCTGGAGGAACTGGTGATCTGCGCCGACCCGAACGACGTGGCCATAGGCATTTACGAGGGCCTGGGCTTCGAGCGCGACAGCCGCTACTGGGGTGCGCACAAGCATCCGCCGGCGCTGATTGGGGATTAATGCACAGCAGGCCGGGTTGCAGCACTCCACGGTCACGATTGATTGCAAATTACGGTTTTCCCTGCCTTGCCGGCCGTGGACCGGGCAGTACCATCCGGGGCGCCGTGAGCTAACAGACCACGCACGCATCCTGCCGCTTCACGCTACCGGACGATCCTATGCATGTGACACCTCTGGCCCGTCGGGCAGCCCTGGCGCTGAGCCTGCTGCTGCTCTCCCTGGGCGCTTCTGCGCAGATCAAGATCGGCCAGACGGCGGGCTTCTCGGGTCCGGTGGCCGCGGGTGTCAAGGAAACCACCGACGGCGCCAAGCTCTACATCGACGCGATCAATGCCAGCGGCGGCGTCAACGGCCAGCAGCTGGAGCTGATCTCGCTCGATGACGGCTTCGACCCCAAGCTGGCGGCCGAGAATGCCAAGAAGCTCTTGGCCCAGGACGTGCTGGCCCTGTTCCTGACCCGCGGCACGCCGCACGCGCAGGCAATACTGCCCTTGCTGGCGGAGACCCGGACGCCTCTGGTGGCTCCCAGCACCGGCGCGATGATTCTGCATTCGCCCGTCAACCCCTGGGTCTTCAACGTGCGCGCCAGCTACCAGCGCGAGGCCGAGAAGGCGGTGCAATACCTGTCCACCATCGGTGCGCGGCGCATTGCGCTGGTTCATGTGGACGACAGCTTCGGCGCCGATGCCGTGGTCGGGGCGCTGAAGGGCTTTGACGCCGTCAAGATGCGGCCCCAGATCGTGCTGAAGTACGACCGCAACAAGCCCGATCTGGCCGGTCTGGTGGAGCAGATCGTGCGCGGCGACAGCCAGGCGGTGCTCTTCATCGGCAGCGGTTCGGTAGTGGCCGACGGGGTGGCGCTGATGCGTGCGGCGGGCTCCAAGGCCCAGGTGGCGACCCTGTCGAACAATGCCGCCTCCGGCTTCGTCAAGTCGCTGAAGGACAACGGCCGTGGCGTCATCGTGACCCAGGTCTTCCCGTACGAGCGCTCGCTGGCCAGCCCGCTGGTGCGCCAGGCCCAGGAACTGGCCAAGGCCAAGGGCCTGGGCGACCTGACCCCCGCCAATCTGGAGGGCTTCACCGCGGCGAAGGTGCTGGTCGAAGGCATCAAGCGCGCCGGCAAGAACCCGACCCGGGTCGGCCTCCAGCGTGCGCTCGACGGGCTGAAGTCCTTCGATGTCGGCGGGCTGGAAGTCAGCTTCAGCCCCACCGACCACACCGGCCTGGACTTCGCCGATCTGTCCATCATCGGCCCGGACGGCAAGTTCTGGCGCTAGCCGTTCAAGGTCTCGCGGCGCTGGGCGCGGCATCGACCGGCTCGGCCGCCCGTGCCGCGTCATCGAGCTGGCGCAGCACCTCGTCGTCGCTGAGCTGCGCAGCCGGCACCGTGTCTGCATTGCTGCGCAAGGCGTGCGTCAGCGCCGGCACGCTGGCCGTCAGCGCGATCACGCCGGCAATCGCCAGCAGATAGGGCGCCAGCTCGCGGGCCAGCGCGGCGCGGCCGGGGGGCTCGGGCTGGCCGGCACCGGCCATCAGCACCGCATAGCCCAGCGGTGGCAGCAGAAAGCCCAGCTGCAGCACCAAGAGGGTCAGAGCCGCGATCTGTGCCGCATCGCCGGCCACCATCAGCAGCGGCGGCATGATGAGGGGCACGACCAGGAAGATCAGCTCGAAGGCATCCAGCACAAAGGCGCACAGCATCAAGAGGCCCAGCACCAGGGTGGCATGCACCGGTGTGCCCCAGCCGTCCAGCTGATGCAGGGCCTGGGTCAGCAGCAGGTCGGTGCCCAGTGCACGCAACACCAGGGTGAAGCTGCTGGCCGCAACCAGCAGCGCGAACACCATGCCGGTCAGGGCCATTGCGTCGGACAGGGCCTGGCGCAGCAGCGCCCGGTCCAGCTGGTGCGACAGCAGCCCATGCGCCAGCAGCAGCAGGCCCCCGGTGGCGGCGGCCTCGACGGCGTAAAGCTTGCCCGTTGCCACCAGGCTCAGCAGCCCCAGGATGGCCGCCGCGCTGAGCAGGGCGGTCACGATCTGGCCCCGGGTCAGTGGCGGCGCAGGCTCGGGCCTGTGCACGAGGCTGCGGCCGGCCGTCAGCGCCGCCACGCCCAGTACCGCCAGCAGCACCAGCGCACCGGGCAGCAGTGCGGCCTGCATCACGTCCTGCAGATTGACGATGCGCAGGGCCTGGTGGGTGACGTTGAGCGCCTCGGTGTGGGCGCGCATCATCGCGTCGCCCAGCAGCACCAGCACCAGCGAGGGTGGCACGACCACGCCCAGGGTGCTGGCCACCGCCACCAGTGCGGTGGCGCGCGCCGGGGCGATGCCGGCACGGCGCAGCGCCGGCATCACGGTGCGCAGCTGCATGTTCAGGCTGGCGCCGACGGCGCCATTCAGCGGTGCGGTCAAGGCCCCCAGCAGCAGCCCGCCGAGCGCCGCGCCGCGCGCGCTACCGCCGGCAATGGCGCTGGCCACGCGCAGCAGGGTCGGCGCCAGCACCAGCCGGTGCAGCAGCGCGCCGACCAAGGCGTACAGGGCCAGCGCCTGCAACAGGTCGTGCTCCAGCAGGCCGACGATGCGAGCGGGCAGGGCGCCCAGCAGCCGCACGTCGATCACACCCAGGGCCATGCCCAGGCCGCCGAAGCCCCCCGACACGCCCAGCAGCACCGCATAGCTGGGCAGTCCGGTGACGATGATCAGCAGCAGGGCCAGGGCGAACATGGCCAGCCCCAGCAGGGCGGTGGCGTGGGCGCTCACGCGGGTGGCCGGCCGGCCGGCCGCAGGAACTCGATCACGGTCTGCAGCGACAGTGCGGCCATCAGCAGGGCCATCGCCAGCTTGATGACGAAGTAGCCGGGCGTGTTGGAGTCAGGAAAGGCTTCCTGCTGCAGCACCGACTGGCTGACCAGGGGCAGCGAGTACCACAGCGCGAACAGGCTGGTGGGCAGGATGCACAGCGCCATGCCCAGGCGCTGCACCCAGGCACGTTTGGTGGCCGACCAGTGCCGTGCCAAGCCGTCGGCCGCCAGATGGCCGTGCAGCCGGCTGGTGTGGCGCAGCGCCAGCGCCACGTAGACGGCGAACAGGCACTGCGCCAGGTCATTGGCCTGGCGCGCGGCCGCCCCGGGCCATTCGCGCAGCGGCCACTGCAGGAACAGCAGCAGCGAGATCGGCAGCGCCAGCCAGCCCGCAGCGGCGCAGAGCCGGTCAAGAGCAAGCTCGATGCGGGTGAGCAGGGGCGACATGCGGTCCTTGTGCGGTGGGTGGCTTTTGCCCATTGTGACGCCCGGCGGCGGGTACCGGGCCTTGGGTATAGTGATTGGTCCCCATGAGCAGTCCATCCTCCGCCGCCGCCCCTCCCGCACCCGCCGTCTGGCCGGGCCTGGCCCTGGCGCTGGCAGGTTCGATTGCCTTCTCCGGCAAGGCCATCATCGTCAAGCTGGCTTACCGCCACGGCGTCGATGCGGTGACCTTGATCATGTACCGCATGCTGTTCGCGCTGCCGCTGTTCCTGCTGCTCACCTGGTGGGCCAGCCGGGGCAAGCCGGCGCTGACCCGGCGCGACTGGCTGGTCGTGATGGGCCTGGGCTTTTCGGGCTACTACCTGGCCAGCTTTCTGGACTTTGCCGGCCTGGCCTATATCAGCGCCAGCCTGGAGCGGCTGATCCTCTATCTCAACCCGACCCTGGTGCTGGCCTTCAGCGTGTTCGTGTTCAAGCGCCGGGTCAAGCCCATGCAGCTGCTGGCCCTGGCCATCAGCTATGCCGGTGTGCTGCTGGTGTTCGGCCAGGAGATCCATCTGCAGGGTGCCCATGCGGTGCTGGGCGCGGCCCTGGTGTTCGGCAGCGCGGTCAGCTATGCGCTGTACCTGGTCTACAGCGGCGAGGAGGTGCGGCGCCTGGGCGCGATGCGCCTGACCGGCCTGGCCACCACGGTGGCCTGCGTGCTGTGCATCGCCCAGTTTCTGATACTGCGGCCGCTGTCGGCCATGGCCGTGGCGCCCGAGGTGATCTGGCTGTCGGTACTGAACGCGACGCTGTGCACCTTTGCGCCGGTGCTGATGGTGATGCTGGCGATCGAGCGCATGGGGGCCACGGTCACCGCTCAGACCGGCATGGTCGGGCCCATGTCCACCATCATCATGGGCGTGCTGATTCTGGGCGAACCGTTCACACTGTGGGTGGTGGCCGGCACCCTGCTGGTGCTGACCGGCGTGTGGTTGCTGGCGCGCTGGCGATAACAGCAGCCAACAGCTACAAACGGTTGGGGTCGGAGCTGCCGGGTGTACCCGTCAGGTCCAACCCGCAATGACTTGAGAACAATGGAGCGACATCATGGATCTGGGACTGCAAGGCAAATGGGCGCTGGTCTGCGCTGCGAGCAAGGGGCTGGGCCGGGGCTGCGCCGAGGCGCTGGTCGGCGAGGGCGTCAATGTGGTGATCACCGCGCGCGGCGCCGAGGCGCTGGAGGCCACGGCACAGGCCTTGCGGGCGCTGAACCCGGCCGTCGAGGTGCGCACCGTCGCCGGCGACATCACCACGCCCGAGGGCCGCGCGGCGGCGTTGGCGGCCTGCCCGCAGGTCGACATCCTGATCAACAATGCCGGCGGCCCGCCGCCCGGCGACTTCCGCAACTGGGACCGCGACACCTGGCTGAAGGCGCTTGACGCGAATATGCTGACCCCGATCGAGCTGATCAAGGCCACGGTGGACGGCATGGCCGCGCGTGGCTATGGCCGCGTCGTCAACATCACCTCGGGCGCGGTCAAGGCGCCCATCGACATCCTGGGCCTGTCCAATGGCGCGCGCAGCGGGCTGACCGGCTTTGTCGCCGGCCTGGCGCGCAGCCCGAAACTGGCGGCTCGCAATGTCACGCTCAACGGCCTGCTGCCCGGCGCCTTCGACACCGACCGCCTGCGCGTCACCATGCAGGGCGCGGCTGCAAAGAGCGGCGGCAATTTCGACGAAGCCTGGGACAGGCGCCGCATGACCATCCCCGCCCAGCGCTTCGGCACGGCCCAGGAGTTCGGCGCCATCTGCGCCTTTCTGTGCAGCCAGCAGGCCGGCTATCTGACCGGGCAGAACATCCTGCTCGATGGCGGAGCCTACCCGGGCACGTTCTGACCGCGCAGACTATTTCATCGGCCTCGCCGACTTCTTCTGCGCGCTGAGGTCCCGGTCGAGGCACTGGGCCGAGGTGTCCTGCCGCACGACGCTGTCGCTTTGCCTGATGCCTGCGGCGTACAGCTCGGCGCTGAGCTGCTTGGCCTCGGCTGCACTCAATCCATGGCCGGCGAAGATGGCGAACCGGGGCGGCGATGTCGGGTCGCCTTCGGTGCTGCTGAGTGCGAAGTCGAAGGTGGGGAAGCTGCGGCGCAGGTCGCCCAGCGCCTGCTGGCCGGACTCCCAGTCCCTGAAGCCGCTGGAGACCACGACGTTGTAGCTGCCATCCACGCAGGTCCTGAGCCAATTTGGCGTGCGGCTGGCTTGCGGCAGGTTCGGGCGTTGCTCGGGTACCGCACTGACTGGGGGCCGGGTCGTGGGCTCGATGGCCGCTGCCGGGGCCGGCGCAGATGCCGCAGACCTTGCACCATCCAGGTAGAACATCTTGACCACGCCTGCGCCAACGACCGCCACCGCTGCCACCGCGACCAGGGTGGTGACCACCACGCTCCTGGACCGCGCCTGGGCCGCCTGCACCTCGGCGCTGTACTTGGACACCACCACCGTGCGCTCCAGATCGGCGCCGCGCTGCTCCAGCTCCCGGGCCTGGCTCTGGGCCAGGCTCAGTTGACGCTCGGTCTCGGCCAGACGCTGGGCCAGACGATCCATCTCCAGCACGGCGCGGTGGCGCTCCTCGGCCAGTCGCCCCTCGAACTCCTGGCGGTCGCGGATGCTTTGCTCGTCGCGCCGCTGGGCCTGGGTCTTCAACTCCTCGGCCAGGATGTCCTGCCGGCGCCGCTCCTGCTCGCTGGCGGCGCGCAGCAGCTCGATGTCCTTGCTCAGCGCGTCGCGCTCGGCCTGCAGCGCCTGATGGGCGGCGGTGCGTGCCTCGTCTTCGAGTTTCCTGGCCTCGACCGCCTGGTTGTGCACGGCGATGGCGGCATCAATCTTGGCCACCAGTTCGTTCCATTTGCGCGCCCGCTCCTGGGGCCATTGCGCCGTCACGACCTTGAGTATCTTCTGGAAGGCCTGCATGGCGTCAAAGGCAAAGCGCGAGGCCGGGGCCTCCAGAAAGATCGCCTTCTGCATCTTGTAAACCTTGGCTGCCTCGACATCGAGGGAGACGGAGAAGGTGTCGTCCATGCGCACGCCGAATTCGCGCACCAGCTCGTTGCGGAACGACAGCTCGGGCGGATCGGTGGCCTTGTTGACGATGATGCCCCGCAGCAGCGAGCGCGTGCCCATCTGCAGCGCGGCGCTGCTGATGCGGTCCACCAGATTGCGGTCCTGGTAGAAATTGGTGTAGGTAGCCTCGGTGACGATGACGAAGCTGTCGGCGGCGGCCGCCACATCGGTGCTTTCGAACGAGAAACCGCCGCGCGTATCAACCAGCACATAGTCGTACTGCTGCCAGCCGCGGATCTGGTCGAACATGGCCCGCACGGCCGCCTGGAACACCGGGCGCTCGTACTGCCGGTTCCAGTCGCCCGACGGTGGACCGTCGGCAGGGTTGTCGTCGCCATACAGCCCCTTGCCGCTGATGATGGCCTCATAGCTGAGTTCATGCTCGCCCGGCCCGAGGCGGTGCACCTGGTGCGCGGCCACCAGCAGACTGCCGCTGTTGGCATAGTGGCTGAGGATGCCACCAAAGGTGCTGTGCGGCGCGAAGGCGTCGACCTGGCTCGTGCCCTCGGGGCCGAGGATGAACAGCGAGAAGCCATCGGTGGCGCGGTCCGCATCTATCATCAACACGCGATGGCCGCTGTAGCTGAGGGCATAGCCCAGGGCTGCGATCAGCGAGGTCTTGCCGGTGCCGCCCTTGCCGCTGCAAAAGGCGATGACCTCCGTCTTGGACGCGGGTGTCGTCGGGATGGTCATGGCGATCCTCGTGCCGGGCCGGTGTGGGTCGGGATCGAGTCCGGCTTTCCCGGGCCTCTGAACACGGGCCAGCGAGGCGCCGTCCGAGGCCTGTGCAGCTCGGCGGCATTGGCCTCGAAGCCGGGCTCCTGCGTCGCCGCATCGGGCAGCACGATGCCCGGGCGCTGCGGCTGCGCCCGGGGTCTGAAATTGAAGGCGACTTCGGCCACCGCGCTCACACCTTGGCGCCTGCCGGGCTGGCGCGGGTCTCGGTCAGCTGCAGGATCTTGCGCCGCAGCTCGAGGTCCTTGACCACCAGGCGCCGGTACAGGCGGCTGAAGTTGAAACAGGCCTGCGCCTCGAAGCCGAAGGGATAGACATGCACCAGGCGCAGCATCTCGAACTCGCGGAAGGCGTCCAGATAGAGCTCGCGCGACTCGCGGGTGCTGGTCTTCTTGTCGCTGAAGTTGAAGAAGCTTTCCAGGTTGGCGAGCATGGCCAGCAGGCTGGCATAAATGGCGGCGGCGAAGGAGATGTAGCCCCGGTCGTCGGTGGTGAAGTGCCACTTGTCCGGCCAGCTGGTGGCCAGGATGTTGAGCACCGCGAGCAGGCCCATCAGCAGGATCAGGGCAGTGCGCCATCGCCTGCCGAGCCGGCCATATCGGGTGTAGTCCTTGACTGCGCCGTTGGCATTGTCGAGGAAGTGCTCGAGCAGATTCTGGTAGTAGGCCTCGATGACCTCGTAGCACTTCTGCCGGTAGTCGGCGTCGAGCTCGGCCCAGTACTCCAGCGTGGTCTCGGCCAGCGGAGAGCCAGGCTCGAAGGCCGCCGACCCGCCTGCTTCCGTGCCAGCGGCAGGCCGGTCGGTCGCCGGGTCGGGCTTGCTCGGAGGGACGGTTGCCATTGATCCCCCTTTCCCGGGAGCGCTCTGCAGGCGCCGCCGATGGTGGTTCGTGAGCGAATGTACTAAAGGCCCGGCCGACCCGCAAGCCATGCGCAACAGGCATTCCTCAATGCTGAGGATGGAGTGACCAAGCTCCGGGTTTGGGGCTAAGCTCCGCGCTATCGCAGGTCGGACCACAAGTCCGACCTGACCCCCCGATCAGCAAGGACTCAGCCCATGAATGCCTCCACCGACGCATTGCGCCGCGAAACCATAGACGCGGTGCTGGCCCTGGCCAGCGGCCGCCTCAGCGCCGACCAGCGCCCCCTGCTCGAGAGCTTTGCCCGCGAGTATTTCCGTCAGGTGGATGTCGATGACCTGGCCGAGCGCTCGCCCGAGGACCTGTGCGGCGCACTGCTGTCGCACTGGCAGTTCGGCGCCCAGCGCACGGCGGGTCGACCCAAGGTGCGGGTGCTGAGCCCCAGCATGGCCGAGCATGGCTGGGCCTCGCGCCATTCGGTGCTGGAGATCGTCAATGACGACATGCCCTTTCTGGTCGATTCGACCACCACCGAGATCAACCGCCAGGGCCTGACCCTGCACCTGATCGTGCACCCGATCTTTGCCGTCGAGCGTGACGCGGCGGGCGGACTGGCCACCTTGCAGTCGCCCGGCGATGGGGCGCCGACCACGCGGGAGTCCTGGATGCATATCGAGATCGACCGCCTGGTCGATCCGCAGCAGGGCGCCGAGCTGGTGGCCGGCATCGAGCGCGTGCTCGGTGATGTGCGGGCCACCGTCGAGGACTGGCGGCCCATGGTGGCGCGGCTGCGCGAAGCCACCGCCGAGCTGGACGCTGCGCCTTCAGGGCTGCCGGCGGCCCAGGTGGCGGAGAGCCGTGCCTTTCTGCAATGGCTGGCCGATGACCATCTGACCCTGCTGGGCTACCGCCAGCACGAACTGGTCAATGTCGACGGCGAGGATGCGCTGAAGCTGGTGCCCGGCAGCGGCCTGGGTGTGCTGCGCGAGACCGAGACCGAGAAGGCGGCCGGCAGTGTTTCCATCCTGCCGCCCAATGCCCGCGAGATGGCGCGCTCGCCGATACCGCTGCTGGTCGTCACCAAGGCCAATACCCGCTCGACCGTGCACCGGCCGGGCTACACCGATTACATCGGCGTGAAGCGTTACAACGCCGAAGGCCAGGTGATAGGCGAGCATCGCTTCCTGGGCCTGTTCACCTCGACCGCCTACAGTGCCCGGGTGGCCGAGACGCCGCTGCTGCGCGGCAAGGTGGTCGCCATTGCCGAACGCGCCGGTCTGCCGCCGGGCGGCCATCTGGCCAAGGCGCTGGCCCATATCCTCGAAACCTATCCCCGCGACGAGCTGTTCCAGATCTCGGACGATGAGCTGTACCAGACGGCCTTCGGCATCCTGGCCCTGGGTGACCGCCAGCGCCTGCGCCTGTTCGTGCGCCGCGATCCGTTCGACCGCTTTGTGTCCTGCCTGGTCTATGTACCGCGCGAGGCCTATGCCACCGATCTGCGCATCAAGTGCCAGCGCATCCTGATGGAGGCCTTTGCGGGCACCGGTGCCGATTTCGACGTGCTGCTCGGTGACACCGTGCTGGCGCGCATCCACTTCACCGTGCGCACCACGCCGGGCCAGGTGCCGGCGGTCGACCGCAAGGAGCTGGAGGCCAAGCTGGCCGCTGCCGCGCGGCGCTGGCCTGACCTGTTGCGCGATGCACTGGTCGAGGCCGAAGGCGAGGCCCGCGGCATTGCGCTGTACAAGGGCTGGAGCGGCGCCTTTCCGCCCGAGTACCGCGAGCGGGTGACGGCGCGCGCCGCCGTGCCCGATCTGCGGCGCATTGCTGCCCTGTCGGCCGAGGCGCCGCTGGCGCTGGCCCTGTACCGGCCGCTGGGCGCCGGTCCCAATGCGCTGGGCTTCAAGGTGTATCGGCTGGGCGATCCCATCGTGCTGTCCGACAGCCTGCCGATGCTGGAGCATATGGGCGTGCGCGTGCTCGGCGAGCAGAACTACCGCCTCCAGTCCGACGGCGCAGCGATCTCGCTGCATGACTTTGAACTCCTGGCCCCAGCCGCCGAAGAGATCGACCCGGACAAGCTGGCGCGCCTGTTCGAAGACAGCTTTGCGCGCGTGTTCCGCGGCGAGGTCGAGAACGATGACTTCAACCGCCTGGTGCTGCGCGCCGGCCTGGGTGCCGACGAGATCGTCGTGCTGCGCGCCTATGCCAAATACCTGAAGCAGATCGGCTTTGCGCTGTCGCAGGGCGCGATCGAAACCACCTTGACCACGCACCCGCGCATCGCGCGCATGCTGGTGACCCTGTTCAAGCTGCGCTTCGATCCGACCGCCCATGACGAGCAGGGCGCGCAGTCGCAGGTCAATGCGATCGAGCAGGCGCTGGACCGCGTCAGCAATCTGTCCGAAGACCGGGTACTGCGCCAGCTGCTGGCGCTGATGCAGGCCACCCTGCGCACCAACTTCTGGCGCACCGGCGTCGGCCACACGGGTGCCGCAGGCGCGCGGCGCAGCTATCTGAGCTTCAAGCTCGATTCGTCCAAGGTGCCGGGCCTGCCCGAGCCCAAGCCGCTGTACGAGATCTTCGTTTACTCGCCGCGCTTCGAGGGCATCCATCTGCGCGGCGGCAAGGTGGCCCGCGGCGGTCTGCGCTGGTCGGACCGGCCGGAAGACTTCCGCACCGAGGTGCTGGGCCTGGTGAAGGCGCAGATGGTCAAGAACACGGTCATCGTGCCGGTGGGCTCCAAGGGCGGCTTCGTGCTGAAGAAGGCACCGCCGGCCAGCGACCGCGAGGCCTATATGAAGGAGGGCATCGCCTGCTACCAGGACTATCTGCGCGGCCTGCTGGACCTGACCGACAACCTGGCCGGCACGGCCCTGGTGCCGCCCCCGCAGGTGGTGCGCATCGATGGCGACGATCCCTATCTGGTGGTCGCCGCCGACAAGGGCACGGCCACCTTCTCCGACTATGCCAACGCCGTCAGCAAGGAATACGGCCACTGGCTGGGCGATGCCTTCGCCTCGGGCGGCAGCGTCGGCTACGACCACAAGGCCATGGGCATCACCGCCCGCGGTGCCTGGGAGAGCGTCAAGCGCTTCTTCCGCGAGCAGGGCCGCGACATCCAGAGCAGCGAGTTCACCGTGGTCGGTGTGGGCGATATGTCGGGCGATGTGTTCGGCAACGGCATGCTGCTGTCCAGGCACATCCGCCTGGTCGCGGCCTTCGACCACCGCCACATCTTCATCGACCCGACGCCGGATGCCGCGGCCTCGTTCGCCGAGCGCGAGCGCCTGTTCAAGCTGCCACGATCGAGCTGGGCCGACTATCAACAGGAGCTGATCTCGGCCGGCGGCGGCATCTGGGCGCGCACGGAGAAATCGATTCCGATCTCGCCCCAGGCCCGTGCGGCGCTGGGCATAGAGGCCGAGCGGCTGACACCGATCGAGCTGCTCAGTGCCATCCTGAAGGCGCCGGTGGACCTGCTCTACAACGGCGGCATCGGCACCTATGTCAAGGCCAGCAGCGAGAGCCATGCCGAGGTCGGCGATCGCGCCAACGACCTGCTGCGCATCAATGGCCGCGAGCTGCGCTGCCGTGTGGTCGGCGAGGGCGGCAATCTGGGCTTCACGCAGCGCGGCCGCATCGAGGCGGCCCAGTGTGGCGTCAGCATCAACACCGATGCGATTGACAACTCGGCCGGGGTCGACACCTCGGACCATGAGGTCAATATCAAGATCCTGCTGGGCCTGGCGATGGCCGATGGCGAGATGACCGAGAAGCAGCGCAACAGCGTGCTGGCACAGATGACCGATGACGTCGCCGCCCTGGTGCTGCGCGACAACTACTTCCAGGCCCAGGCCCTGTCGGTCACCGGGCGGCTTGGGCCGCAGCTACTGGATCAGGAAGCGCGCTTCATGCGCTATCTGGAGAAGGCCGGCAAGCTGAACCGCGCGATCGAGTTCCTGCCCACCGACGACGAGATTGCCGAGCGCAGCGCCCGCGGCGCTGGCCTCGCAAGGCCCGAGCGCGCCGTGCTGCTGGCCTACTGCAAGATGTGGCTGTTCGACGAGATCCTCGAGTCGGACCTGCCCGAGGACGGCTGGATAGGCACGGCCCTGGCCCGTTACTTCCCGGCCCAGCTGCGTGACGGTTACGGGGCCTACATCCCGCGCCATCCCTTGAAGCGCGAGATCGTCGCCACCCATGTGCTCAACAGCATGGTCAACCGCGTCGGCTCGACCTTCATCCACCGCCTGGCCGACATGACGGGCGCCAAGCCGGCGCAGGTGGTGCGCGCCTATCTGTGCACCCGCGAGGTGATGGGTCATGTGGCGCTGTGGCAGCAGGTCGAGGCCCTGGACAACAAGGTGGCGGACAGTGTGCAGGCCGAGATGCTGATCGAGGAGGGCTGGCTCACCGCCCGCGCCACGACCTGGTTCCTGCGCTCGCGCCGCCTGGCGGAACCGGTGGAGACGACGATTGCCCGCTTCACGCCGGCCGTGGCGGCGCTGCGCGAGCGGCTGTCGGCCGAGTCCGCCCAGTCCACACAGGCGATGGCCTGGGTGGCCGCAGGCGTGCCGGCCGAGTTGGCCCAGCGCGTGGCCAGTGCCGACGGCCTGTATGCCGCGCTGGACATTGCCGAAGTGGCCGAGAGCACCCAACGCGACGTCGGCGAGGTCTGCGATGTGCACACCGGCATCGCCACCAAGCTGGGCCTGGCCCGCCTGCGCCAGCAGATCGACAGCCTGCCCACCGGCAGCTACTGGCAAAGCCTGGCCAAGTCAGCCCTGGGCGACGACCTGGCCAGCCTGCAGCGCGCCATCACCCAGGAGGTGCTGACCGGTGACGCCGGCAGCCCGGTGCAGATGCTGGCCGCCTGGGAGGGCCGCAACACGATTGCGCTGGAGCGGGCACAGCGCCTGCTGGCCGAGTACGAAGACGCCAAGAGCGCCGATCTGGCCATGCTGTCGGTGGCCTTGAGGGAGTTGCGGAATCTGGCTTGAGGGAAGCTGTGGTCTTCTGACGATCTGCCCGTCAAGGCTTGTCGATTTTGGCCGCTCTTGTTCGTCGTGCAGATGCAGGAGGTTCAAACCTGCATTTTGTTCATTGCACCAGATCAAACCTACCGTCAGGAAAGCATCACCATGACACAAGCCATACCCTACCTCGCCTTCGACGGCAATTGCGCCGAGGCCATGCGTTTTTACGAGACCACGCTCAAGGGCAAGCTCGAGGTGCTGATGAGCGGGGCCGATTCGCCGATGGCCGATCAGATGCCCAAGGAGTTCGCCCACCGCATCCTCCACGCCCGGCTGGTGTTGCCCGGCGGCGCCATGCTGTACGCCGGTGATTGCCCGGCCCATATGCCTTACGAGGGCATCAAGGGCGTGTCTATCGCGCTGGACTATCCGACCGAGGCTGAGGCCGAGCAGGTCTTCAATGCGCTGGCCAGCGGTGGCCAGGTGACCATGCCCATGCAGCCGGCCTTCTGGGCCAAGCGCTGGGGCATGCTGATCGACCGCTTCGGCCTGGCCTGGATTGTCAACGGCGTGCAGATTCCGGTCTGAGCAGGCTGCGCGCAGCCCTTCACCAGGCGCCGTACTTCGCCACCAGGCCCCGAAACAAAGCGTCCCGCTCGGCGCCCAGGTGGTTGCCACTGGCGTCGCCCGAGGCGTCCTTGCCGACGGCCAGGTGCACCACCACCAGCTTCAAACCCGGGTCCACCATGATGGCCTGGCCATGGATGCCTTGCAGCGCGAAGCGGCGCTGCGTGCCGGGCAGCAGCCAGGTCTGGAAACCGTAGCCGGCGTAGCTGCTGCCATGGTGTTGCATGCGCCCGGGGCGGAAGGCTTCGGGCTGACGGGCGGCATCGGTCATGTCGAGCAGATGCTCGCGTGAGATCACGGCCTGGCCGGCCACCTGACCGTCGTTGGCCATCATCAGCCCCAGGCGGGCGTAGTCGTGTGCGGTGGCATTGAAGCCGCCCTGAGCCAGCTCCATCTGGTCGACCGGGTTCATCAACCAGGTTGCCGAGGCCTGTGCCCCCAGCGGCTGCCAGAGCTTCTCGGCCACGTAGTCGCACAGCGTGCGGCTGCCGATGACGGCGCGCAGCACCAGGCCCAGCACCTGGGTCTGGGCGCCACCGTAGTTGAAGCGCTGGCCCTGCTCGTCGTCCCGCTCGGTGATCAGTCGTGCAGCCTGGGCAACACCTTGGCGCCTCACCGCCGCGTTGAAGCGGGCACGGTCGTCCTGCGGCGAGTAGTCCTCGACAAAGTGGGCGCCCGAGGCCATGCGCAGCAGATTCACCAGGCGGGTCTGGCCATACAGGCTGCCCTTCAGTGCCGGCACATAGGTCTCGGCCGCGTCATCGAACGAGTCGATCAACCCCTCTTCCTGTGCCTTCATCAGGGCCAGGGCGGTCACCGTCTTGGCCATCGAGTTGGACAGCATGCGCATGGCGGCGCTGCGCCCGTAGTTGTAGCGCTCGGCGACGATCTCGCCGTCCTTCAGCACCAGCACGGCGGTGGCGCGCTGGCGCTGCATATAGTCGTCAAGATTCAGCGTGAGACCGCGGAAGCGGTAGCTGAACGCGGTCTCGACTGCGGCCTTCTTCAGCGCCACCGGCTGGGCTGCCGGCGGCACGGTGCAGTGGGGGCTCAGGCTGTCCATCGCGCTGAACGAGCCGACCAGGTAGCGTTCCTGATAGGCCTGTGCCAGGCGCGGCGCGGCGGGGTAGCCGGCGGCCTTGCCGAGCACCTCTTCATCTGGGCCGGCGGCATGGACGCTACCGCCCAGGCAGGCCAGCAGGACAGGAAACAAGGTCAGGTATTTCATGGCCCCACTATGTCATGCCCGTGTGGCCGTCGCGTGACCCGGCCGCCGCTTATCGCCCCCAATGTCCAGCCCGGTCAGGATGACGATCGCGCCAGTTGGGCACACCGTCGCCATCGCGGTCCCAGGACGGGTTGTAGACACGGTCATAGCGATTCGGAATGCCATCGCCATCACGGTCCCAGCGGCTGGGCTGCTGGTAGTTGCCGCCGCGGTGCGGACCCGGGTAGGCGTTGTAGCTGTTGTAGGCGGGATAGACCGGATAGCCCGGCTGCACATAGACCGGGGCCGGGCGGACGTACACCGGTGAGCCACCACCGATGGTGACCGACCACTGCACATCGTCGTTGCCGCGGGCCATGGCCGTGCCGGTCAGCAGGGCGCCGGCCAGGCACAGACCGGTGAGCATCAGATGGCGTGTTTTCATGGCAGGTATCTCCTTGATACGAACGGCAGGCCGGATTGGCCGCCGCCATGACTCAACGGGCCCCGAGCGGGTGCTGCCGACCGCTGGCCGGTTAAGCCAGGTAAAGCTCGATCAAGCGGGTGTGTGCGGGGGCATCCGGGGTAAGCGAATGCAAGCGGCAGCCCCCACGCAGGGCTGTAGGACAGCTACTACGCGATGCGGCGACGCCGTCCGATGGGCGCAGGCATGACAGGCGCCCAGACTCAGGTCTGCCATCGCCCGTTGTGCCCAGTCATGACGGGCTATGCCTATCCCCCGAAGTTGGAGCGCCTCATGAATACCATCACGAAGATCTCGCTGGCCGTTGCCGGCCTGGCGTTGGCGGCGCAAGCCGGTGCCCAGGTCACCTTCTACGAGAACGATGCCTATCAAGGCCGCTCGTTCACCACCGAGCGCACGGTCGAGAACTTCGCGCGCTTTGGTTTCAATGACCGCGCCTCGTCGGCCGTGGTGGCCGGCAATCGCGGCGACCGCTGGGAGGTTTGCGAGGACCGGCGCTTCCGGGGCCGCTGCGTCGTGCTGCGGCCGGGCCAATACGGCTCGCTGGCGGCCATGGGCCTGAATGACCGCGTCTCCTCGGTGCGTGCGGTGGGCCGCAATGCGCGCATCGGCGACGATCGCTATGCGCCTATGCCCGCGCCGGTGGCGCCGCCGACGCAGACCAGCCAGGTCACCTTCTACGAGAACGACGGTTTCAAGGGCCGCAGCTTCACGGCGGACTCCGCGGTGGATGACTTGCGCCGCAGCGGCTTCAATGACCGTGCCTCGTCGGCCATGGTCAGCGGCGGGCGCTGGGAGGTTTGCCCGGACACGAGATTCGGCGGTCAGTGCGCGATCCTGCTGCCGGGCCAGTATCCGTCGCTGGCGGCCGCAGGTCTGAATGACCGTATTTCATCGGTTCGCAAGGTTGGTGACGAGCGTCCCGTGCCGGTGCCGGTTCAGTCCAGCCAGATCGTCTTCTACGAGGGCGAGGGCTTCCAGGGCCGCACCTTCTCGGCCGACACACCGGTCGCCGATCTGCGCCGCGCCGGCTTCAACGACCGTGCCTCGTCGGCGGTGGTGAGTGGCTCGCGCTGGGAGGTCTGCGACAACACCGAGTTCGGCGGCTCCTGCACCGTGTTGCGGCCGGGGCAGTACCCGTCGCTGGCCGCGATGGGTCTGAACGATCGCATCTCGTCGGTGCGGGGCGTGGGCCCCAATGCACGGGTCGACGAGCCGCGCTATGCACCGTTGCCCGTGGTCTCGCGCGACTACGGCCGCCGCAACAACGAGCGGCTGTACGAGGCCAACATCACCTCGGTGCGCGCCGTGGTCGAGGACTCCGGTCAGCGCTGCTGGGTCGAGCGTGAGCAGATCCCGCAGGAGCGCAGCAATGCCAATGTGCCCGGCGCGCTGCTGGGTGCCGTGATCGGCGGCATCCTGGGTCACCAGGTGGGCGGCGGCACCGGCAAGGACGTGGCCACCGGCATTGGCGTGGTGGCCGGCGCGGCGATCGGCGGCAACGCCGGCCGCGACAACAACAACCAGCAGGTCGTGAAGACACAGAACGTGCAACGTTGCAACCGTGAACCCAGCCAGGCACGCCCCGCCTATTGGGACGTGACCTACAACTTCCGCGGCCAGGACTATCACGTGCAGATGACGGCACCGCCGTCCGGCTCTTACGTGACCGTCAACGATCAGGGCGAACCCCGCGCCTGATCACAGCGGCAGCCCGCGCAGCGCATGGGCCAGCTCGCTGGCCTGCCAGACGGCGATGCCGTGCTCGGCAGCAAAAGGCTGGGCCTGCTCGCTGAGCGGGCCCAGGCCGATGTAGAGGGCATCTTGCGCATCGGCCGCATCGCGCGCCGTCTGCAGGGGCCGCAAGGCCTCGAGGCCGGTGCGGGCCGACTTCCAGCGCTTGGCGCTGACCAGCATGCGCCGGCCCTGGCGCTCGAGCTCGAAGTCCACTGCCGGCGCCTTGCTGCGCTGGACCGTGTAACCGTCACGCTTGAAAGCCTGCTCCAGCAGATCGGCGAAGGCCGGCCAGGGCATGGTGGCCAGGGCCTGCTGCGTCTGCTCGATGTGCGCGGCGCTGGGCAGATGCCATTGCTGGCGCAAGGTCATGACGGCGATCACCGCAAAGGGCAGGCCCGACATGGCACCCACGATGCGAAAGCCGTCGGGCAGCAGGGCAAAGCTGACCGCGCCCATGATGATGGCGATTGCGGCACTGATCCACCAGCGCGAACGCAGCAGGATGGCGAACAGCGAGTTCTTCGCCATTGGATACTTCACAGAGACCTCCCGGCGGATGGCTGCATCGGCAGGCTGGCCATGCGGCCGAGCAGCAGATGGGCGCCGCCGGCCAACAGCAAGAGGATCAGCATGCCGAAGGCCCAGATGATCCAGGTCAGCGGGGCCAGCCAGGTCAGGGCCGAGCCCAGCAGCGGCAGGCCTTCACCCAGGCCTTGCAGCAGCGCGATCATCGCGTCCTGCACACGCTGATACCAGGCGGCATCCAGCCAGCGGGCCAGCATCAGCATCGGCGGCGACTCGGCCACCTTGCCGACCCAGTCCACCGTGCCGCCGCTGGCCGCGAGGCCCGCCGCCCAGTCACCGAGCCGGGCCAGCACCCAGGCGCCGCCGGTCCACAGCAGGGACAGCAGGCCGAACAAGATCCACACCAGCGTTTTCATGGGCGCCAGCATAGCCGCTAGCGGCTCACTGCCGGCGCCGGGCGCTCAAGGGACTTGGGGCTTGCCTTCCAGACGCCGCCACAGACCCAGCGGATTGGCGTTCTGCAGCGCCGGGGGCAGCAGCCAGTCGGGCAGGTCCTGGTAGCAGACCGGACGCAGAAATCGGGCTATGGCCGTACTGCCCACCGAGGTATGCAGCGCGTTGCTGCTGGCCGGGAAGGGGCCGCCGTGCACCATCGCATGGCAGACCTCGACCCCGGTCGGGAAGCCGTTGGCCAGGATGCGGCCTGCCTTGCGTTCCAGTATCGGTAGCAGGGCCTGTGCCAGATCGGCATCGGCCTGATCGAGTTGCAGGGTGGCTGTCAGCTGGCCTTCCAGTGCCTCGGCCAGGGCCAGCAGCTCGGCCGGGTCGCGGCAGGTCACCAGCAGCGCGCCGGGACCGAAGACCTCGTCGTGCAACACGGGGTTGGCGATGAAGGTGGCGGCATCGGTGACGCACAGCTGGGCCGCGCCCTCGGCCGCGGTGCGGACACCCGTCTGCTCGCGCAGGCGCGCCGCCCCGGCCTCGTAGGCTGCGCGTATGCCCGGCGTCAGCATGGTGCCGGCGGGCTTGGCGGCGAGCGCCGCTGATGCCGCCTCCAAAAAGCGCTGCAACTCGGGGCTGGCTATGGCGACCAGCAGGCCGGGGTTGGTGCAGAACTGGCCCACACCCAGGGTCAGGGAGTCGGCAAAGCCCTGGGCGATCGTTTCCGCACGCGCCTGCAACGCTGCGGGCAACAGGAACACCGGGTTGATCGCGCTCATCTCGGCGTAGACCGGAATCGGCTGCGGCCGGGCCTGGGCCGCCGCCTGCAGTGCCAGGCCGCCGCGGCGTGAGCCGGTGAAGCCTACCGCCTGGATGACAGGATGGGTGACCAGGGCCAGGCCCAGCCGCGTGTCGCTGTCATGCAAGAGCGAGAACACGCCCTCGGGCAGGCCCAGCTCGCGCACCGATTGCTGTATCACGCGACCGACCAGCTCCGAGGTGCCCGGATGGGCCGGATGGGCCTTGGCGATGACCGGGCAGCCGGCGGCCAGGGCCGAGGCGGTGTCGCCGCCGGCCACCGAGAAGGCCAGCGGGAAGTTGCTGGCACCGAACACCGCCACCGGGCCCAGTGCAATCTTCTGCGAACGCAGGTCCGGCCGCGGCGGCTGGCGCTCGGGCAGGGCGGCGTCCAGGGTGGCTGCGCTCCAGTGGCCGTCGCGCAGGTTTTGCGCGAACAGCCGCAGCTGGTTGACGGTGCGCAGGCGCTCAGCATTAAGCCGGGCCAGCGGCAGGGCCGACTCCAGATGCGCGCGCTCGATCAAGGTGTCACCCAAGGCCAGCAGACCCTCGGCAATGGCTTCCAGCAGGCGCGCTCGCAGCTCGGGCAGGCTGCGGCGGAAAGGGTCGAAGGCCGCCTGCGCCAGCGCGCAGGCCTGGGCCACATCGGCCGCATCGCCGCCGCCAAAGGCCGGCTCCAGCCCGGCCTCGCGCACCGGGCTGAAGGCCCGGAACTCGCCCACCGTGCCGCGGCGCTGCTGCGCGCCTATCAACTGCTCACCGGAAATTTGCATTCTGAAAGTTCTCCATGCCGGAAGCCGGCAATCACCCAAACGGGCCAGACTCAGCGGAACCCGTGGATTCGGCTTTGCCGGGCCACTGGGTTCGCCCCCTTGAGGGGGTGGCGCGTAGCGCCTCGGGGGTGGGTCACAGTTTTGCGCCAACTTTTCGCAGCTCGGCAATCTGCGGCGACTTGGGCAGCCAGATCTTGTCGAACTCCTGGATCAGGGTGTTGGTGTCAAGACCTGGCTCCGTCTTGATGGCGAAGGGCACGGCCTTGAACTTCTCGATCAAACCCAGCTCGGTGGTGACGATGTCCTTGATCTGCAGATCCAGCGACTGGCGCACCAGGCCGCGAATCAACTCCTTGTCCTTGGCATCCAGCCCCTGCCAGATGCGGCCCGAGACCAGTGGCGCAAAAGGCATGAACAGCGCATTCATCTGCAGCATGGCCTTGGCCACCTTGTCGAAGCGCTGGTTCCAGGAGAACTCGACATCGGCCTCCAGGCCATCGACCTGGCCATTGGCCATCGCGTCGAAGACCTGGGGTGTCGGGATCGGCGTCGGCGCGGCGCCCAGCGACTGGTAGAAGTCTCGGTAGACCGGCGTCGGATTGATGCGCAGCTTCATGCCCTTGAGGTCCTTGACGCCGGCGATCTCCTTGGTCGAGAACACCACGCGCATGCCGGTGATGCCCCAGCCCAGGCCTATGGTGCCGGTCTCGCGCGGCAGCGCCTCGAGCAGTTTCAGCGCCGCGTCGTGGCGCACCAGCTTGGCCACATCGGTGGTCGAGCGCACCAGATAGGGGGCATTGATCGAGGCCACGCTGGCCACCCGCGAGCCGAGTTCGGCGGCCTGTATCCAGCCCATGTCCAGCGCGCCGGTCTGCAGCTGCTGCATCATCGCCGACTCATTGCCCAGCTGGCCCGAATGGAACACCGAGACCGACAGCCGGCCGTTGGTTTCCTTCTTCAGCGACTCGCCGAATTGCAGCGCGGCGCGGTTCCAGGAGTGGCCACCCGGCGTGATCAGGCCGAGGCGGAATTCCTTGGCCTGGGCGCGGGCGCTGCCGATGAGAGCGGGCGCGGCAAGGGCGGCACCGGCCTGGACGAAATGGCGACGGGTCAGGGTCATGATGAAGGCCTTTCGGGGTGGGTTATTTGAGCAGTCCAAGCGACAGGCTGGGGAACAGAGAGAGCAGCACCAGGGCGACGCAGGAGATCAGGAAGAAGGGCAGGGTGACGATGAACATCTTTCCCGGCTTGGCGCCGGTGACGGCGGCGGCGACGAAGAAGCTCAGCCCCACCGGCGGCGACATCAGGCCCAGCACCAGATTGACCACCACGACCACGCCGAAGTGGCGCGGGTCGATGTGATAGACATCGGTGGCAATGGGCAGCAGGATGGGCACGGTCATGATCAGGCCGGGGATGCCGTCTATCACCGTGCCGATGACGAGCAGGATCACATTGGTGATCAGCAGGAAGCTGACCGGGTCCTTGGCCACCGACTGAATCCATTCCGCCGCCGCCTGCGGCACCTTGCCGTAGATCAGCAGCCATGAGAACACCGCCGCCGCGGCCACCAGGAACAGCACGATGGACGAGTAGACGGCGGCGCGCAGCAGGATCTGCGGCATCATCGAAAAGCGGAATTCTCGCGTCACATAGCGCCCCACCAGGGCGGAGACGACGGCGCCCACCGCGGCCGACTCGGTCGGGTTGGCCACCCCGCCAAGGATGGAGCCGACGATGACGATGGGAATCAGCAGTGTCGGCGAGGCCGAGACAATGGTGCGGGCACGCTGGCGCAGGGTGCGCTTCTCGCTGCGCGGGTAGTTGTAGAAGAAACCCATGCAGGCGATGACGACGAAGAACAGCAGCGTCAGCAGCACGCCGGGCAGGATGCCGGCCATCAGCATGTCGCCCACCGCCACCTGGGCCAGCACGCTGTAGACGACGAACATCACCGAGGGCGGGATGATGGGGCCCAGCATGCCGCCGTAGACGGTGACGCCGGCGGCAAAGGTCTTGTCATAGCCCTGCTTCTCCATCTCGGGCACCATGATCTTGGACATGATGGCGACCTGGGCCGTGGCCGAGCCGATGATGGAGGCCAGCATCATATTGGCCAGGATGTTGACGTAGGCCAGGCCGCCGCGCACCGAGCCGACGAAGCCCATCGCCAGCTCGACCAGCCGCCGCGTGATGCCGCCGCTGCTCATGATCTCGCCGATCAGGATGAACAGCGGGATGGCGATCAGGCCATAGCTGTCCACACCGCCAAACATCTGGCTGGGGAAGGACTGCAGCAGCACGGTGTTGCCGTTGCTGTAGATGTAGGCAATGCCCGACAGGCACAGGCACACGCCGATGGGCACGCCCACCAGCATGATGACGAGGAAGAAGATGCTGGTGATCATGTGTGGGTTCGCCGCGGTTGGGACGCTCAGTTGACGGTGGCTTCGGCGTTGCCGAGATCGAAGCCCGCCACGGTGGCGCGGGGCTGCAGGCCGAGGTCTTCGACCAGATTGGCGGCGGCGTGAATCGTGAAGGTGATGCCGAAGATGGGCAGGATCAGCTGCACCACCCAGGTCGGCCAGTTCAGGGTCTGGGTGCGTTCGGTGTAGAGGAAGTTGAAGCTGTCGGCGGCAAATTCCTTGGCGTCGAAGCCGTGGCTGGCAATGCCCACCGGGTCCATCCACAGCCAGCACATGGCCAGCATCGCGCAGCCGAACAGAAACACCCCGGCGGTGGCCGTGGCCTTGAGCCGGCGCGCGGCGACTTCGCCCAGATAGTCGGTCATCAGGGTGACGGCGAAGTCCATGCGCAGCCGTGTCATCGTCGAGGCGCCGACGAAGCACAGCCAGACCACCAGATAGACCGCCGCCTCGTCCACCCAGTAGATAGGCATGCCGGTGTAGCGGGTGACGACGTTGAGCAGTATCAGCAGCGTCAGCCCGCCCATCAGCACCATCAGCGCCAGGCGTTCGACGCGGAGGAGGGCGCTGGAGGCCTGCTGCACCCAGCGGGCCCAGCCATGTGTTGTGTTGCTTTTGGTGGTTTGCATGGTGGGCCCGGGTTGGATGCTTGAACTCAGGCGACCGAGCGGTACTTCTCGGGGCGGGTGGCCAGTGCCTTCTCGACCACGGCGGTGACGAAGGCACGCTCCTCGCCGATCAGCGGCAGGCGGGGGCGGCGCATATGCTCGCTGCCCACACCGACCAGCAGGTCGATCAGCTTCAGGTTCTGCACCAGCTTGTTCGACACGTCGAGGTGCAGCATTGGCGTCATCCACTGGTAGAGCTTCAGCGCCTCGGCCCACTGGCCGGCCTTCATCAGGTCATACAGGGCCACCGTTTCGCGCGGGAAGGCGCAGCCGACGCCGGCCAGCAGGCCATCGCAGCCCAGCGCCAGGCCCTCGAAGGCAAGGTCATCAACGCCGAGGAAGAGCTGGTAGCGGTCGCCCAGCAGATTGCGCAGATCGGTGATGCGGCGGATGTCGCCGGTGCTTTCCTTGATCGCTTCGATCCACTTGCAGTCGGCCAGCTCCAGCATGTGTTCGGGCTTCAGGTCCACGCGGTAGGCGACCGGGTTGTTGTAGACCATCACCGGCTTCTGCGCGGCCTCGGCCATGGTGCGCACATTGAGCATGGCCTCGCGGGCGTCGGCGACATAGATCACCGAGGGCATGACCATGTAGCCGGCCACGCCCAGCTTGTTGGCGCCTTCGATGTAGCGCAGCGCCTCGCGGGTGCTGGTTTCGGAGACATTGGCCAGCACCGGCACGCGGCCCTCGGCGGCCTCCAGCGCGATGCGGGCGACCTCGAGCTTTTCTTCCAGGCTCAAGGTGCTGGCCTCGCCCAGCGAGCCGCAGGTCACGATGCCGTGGATGCCGTTGCGGATCTGGAAGTCGATGTGGCGGGCCGTGCCTTCGGCGTCGATGCGTTCATCGGCGAAGAACTTGGTCGTGATGGCGGGGAAGATGCCGGTCCAGCGGGTTGCGCTCATGTCGGGGGACTCCTGTTTCGGTAGGGGCTTGATGTCTTGCTTGGAGTAAATATATTAGTAGTATTCTTGCAAAACATCAGTAATAACCATTACGCGAGGAACGTTTCCACCGGCCAGCGAACCGGCGCACAGGCCGCGTGGCTGTGGGGCTGTTCGCAAGGAGCATGCCCAGGGCCGGCCCCAGGGACGCGATGGTCCGGGCCGGGCACAGCAGGCGGAAGTGAAATCGAGGAGGGAGAGGGGGCAGGGAGGCGAAGCCTCCGATGCTCAAGGCTTGGTCGCGGTGCGCAGGGCCTCGAAACGGGTGCCGAATTCCTTGCGCAACTGCTTGCGCATCTCGGCCGCGGCATGGCGCCGCAGCTCGTCCGGCGTGGCAGGCGTCAGCACCGGCACGGCCACCGGCTTGCGCTCATCGTCGACGGCCACCATCGTGAAGAAGCAGCTGTTGGCATGGCGCACCGCCTGGGTGCGGATGTTCTCGGCCAGCACCTTGATGCCCACCTCCATCGACGAGGTGCCGGTGTGGTTGACGGCGGCCAGAAAGGTCACCAGCTCGCCCACGTGGATGGGCTCGCGGAACATCACCTGATCGACAGACAGGGTCACCACATAGCGGGCCGCATAGCGGCTGGCGCAGGCGTAGGCGACCTGGTCGAGGAATTTCAGGATCGTGCCGCCATGCACATTGCCGGCGAAGTTGGCCATATCGGGCGTCATCAACACTGTCATCGTCAGCTGGTGGGCAGGCAGGTTCATGGGCTGTGCTTTCAGGCCATGGTGTAGGCCGTCTTGACCACAGTGTAGAACTCGGCCGCATAGCGCCCCTGCTCGCGCGGGCCATAGCTGGAGCCCTTGCGGCCACCGAAGGGCACGTGATAGTCCACGCCCGCGGTGGGCAGATTGACCATCACCATGCCGGCCTGCGAGTGGCGCTTGAAGTGCGTGGCGTGCTTCAGCGAGGTGGTGGCAATGCCGGCGGCCAGGCCGAAGGGCGTGTCGTTGGCCAGGGCCAGTGCCTGCTCGTAGTCGCGGGCGCGCAGCACGCTGACGACCGGGCCGAACACCTCCTCGCGGTTGATGCGCATCTCGGGCGTGGTGTCTGTGATCAGGGCCGGCCGCAGATAGAAGCCCGGCTGGCCCTCGGCGTTGCGCTCAATGGCCTCGCCGCCAAAGGCCAGGCGTGCGCCCTCGGCCTGGGCGATGCCCAGGTATTCCTGGTCCTGGCCGAGCTGGCTCTGGTCCACCACCGGGCCGATGTCGGTGCCGGCCTTGCGGGCGTCGTCCACCTTCAAGGTCTTCATTTTCTCGATCACGGCGGCGACGAAACGGTCATGGATGCCGTCGGTGACGATCAGGCGCGACGAGGCCGTGCAGCGCTGCCCGGTCGAGAAGAAGCCGCTCTGCACCGCGCAGTTGACGGCCACGCCCAGGTCGGCGTCGTCGAGCACGATCATCGGGTTCTTGCCGCCCATCTCGAGCTGGAACTTGGCCATGCGGGCCACGCAGGCGGCGGCCACCTTCTGGCCGGTGGCCACCGAGCCGGTGAAGGTGACGGCGGCAATGCGTGGGTCGTCCAGCAAGGTGGCGCCCACCTCGGAGCCGCGGCCCATCACCAGATTGAACACCCCCTGAGGCAGGCCGCTGCGCGACAGGATCTCGGCCAGTGCCCAGGCCGAGCCCGGCACCAGATCGGCCGGCTTGAAGACCACGCAATTGCCATAGGCCAGGGCCGGGGCGATCTTCCAGGCCGGAATGGCTAGCGGAAAGTTCCAGGGTGTGATGATGCCCACCACGCCCAGCGCCTCGCGGGTGATCTCGACTCCGACGCCGGGCCGCACCGAGGGCAGGGCCTCGCCGCCGGGGCGCAGCGCCTCACCGGCGAAGAACTTGAAGATATTGCCGGCGCGGGCGACCTCGCCAATCGCCTCGGGCAGGGTCTTGCCCTCCTCGCGGGCCAGCAGGTCGCCGAGCTCGGCGCGGCGCGCCAGGATCTCGGTGCCGACGGCGTCGAGGATGTCAAAACGCTGCTGCGGCGTGCTCAGGCTCCAGGCCGGGAAGGCGACCTCGGCGGCGCTGATGGCCAGCCGGGTCTGAGCCGCATCGGCCTGGGCGTATTCGCCCACCAGATCGCGGGTGTCGGACGGGTTGATATTGCGCGAGACGCGGGCGCCGTCCAGCCATTCGCCGGCGATGAAATTCTTGTTCATGGGTTTGCTTTCTAGCGATCGAGCGCGGGGCGCTTGGGATTGAAGGTCCAGCCGGGAATCAGGTATTGCATGGCCATCGCATCGTCGCGCGAGCCGAGGCCGTGCTGCAGATAGAGCTGGTGGGCTTTCTCGACCTCGACCATATCGAGCTCGACGCCGAGGCCGGGTTTCTTGGGCACCTGCACATGGCCGCCGACGATCTGCAGCGGGTCCTGGGTCAGGCGCTGGCCATCCTGCCAGATCCAGTGCGTGTCTATCGCCGTCACGCGGCCCGGTGCTGCGGCGCCGACATGCGTGAACATGGCCAGCGACACATCGAAGTGGTTGTTCGAGTGCGAGCCCCAGGTCAGGCCCCAGTCGCGGCAGGTCTGGGCCACGCGCACCGAGCCGGCCATGGTCCAGAAATGCGGGTCGGCCAGCGGGATGTCGACGCTTTGCAGCGCCAGCGCGTGAGCGAGCTGGCGCCAGTCGGTGGCGACCATATTGGTGGCCGTGGGCAGGCCGGTGGCGCGGCGGAACTCGGCCATCACCTCGCGGCCGGAGAAGCCGTCCTCGGCACCGCAGGGATCTTCAGCATAGGCGACGACGCCACGCATATCGCGCATCAGCCGTATCGCATCCTTGAGCAGCCAGCCGCCGTTCGGATCCAGCGTCACGCGTGCGGTAGGAAAGCGCTCGTGCAGCGCGCGCAAAGCCTCGACCTCCTCATCGCCGCGCAGCACGCCGCCCTTGAGCTTGAAGTCGTTGAAGCCGTAGCGCTCGCGGGCGGCCTCGGCCAGGCGCACCACGGCCGCAGGCGTCATCGCCTTTTCGTGGCGCAGGCGGAACCAGTCGTTGTCGGCGCCGGGCTCGGCGTGGTAGGGCAGATCGGTGGCCGCCTTGTCGCCGACGAAGAACAGATAGCCCAGCATCTCCACCGCCTCGCGCTGCTGGCCTTCGCCCAGCAGGGCGGCGACCGGCACATTGAGGTGCTGGCCCAGCAGATCGAGCAGCGCCGACTCGATCGCCGTGACCGCATGGATGGTGGTGCGCAAATCAAATGTCTGCAGGCCGCGACCGCCCGAGTCGCGGTCGGCGAACTGCTGCTGCACCTGCTGCAGCAGGCGCTGCTGCGAGCCCAGCGGCTGGCCGACGATCAGCTCGGCCGCGTCTTCCAGGGTCTGGCGTATCTTTTCGCCGCCGGGCACCTCGCCCACGCCGGTGCGGCCGGCGCTGTCGGTCAGTATCAACAGATTGCGGGTGAAGAAGGGACCGTGGGCGCCGCTCAGATTGAGCAGCATGCTGTCGCGGCCGGCAACGGGGATCACGCGCAGCGCGGTGATCAAGGGGGTGGAGGAGGTGCTCATGGTGGACTCAGTCGGCGGTGATCTTGCCGGTGTCGATGACCTTCTTCCAGCGCGCAAATTCCTGCTTCTGGAAGGCGGCGAACTGGGCCGGCGAATTGCCGACGACCTCGAGCCCGACCGAGGTGAACTGCTGCTTGATCTGCGCATCGTTCAGCGCTGCGATCACGGCCGCATGGAACTTGCCGCGCACATCGGCCGGCAGGCCCTTGGGCGCGACCACCGCCTGCCACGAGTAGACATCGACGTTCTTGACGCCGGCCTCGGCCATCGTCGGCACCTCGGGCAGCACCGGTGAACGTTTCTCCCCGGTGACGGCTAATGCGCGCAGCTTGCCGCCCTTGATGTGCTGCAGCACGGCATTGACATTCTGGAACGAGGCATCGACCTGGCCGCCCAGCAGGTCGGAGATGGCCGGCGCGCCGCCCTTGTACGGTATGTGCGAGCCGCTGGTGCCGGTCTGCTGCCAGAACAACTCGGCCGTCAGATGGTCGCTGGAGCCGTTGCCGGACGACGCGAAGGTCATCTTGTCCGGGTGGGCTTTTTCGTAGGCAATCACATCGGCCAGCGTCTTGTGCGGCGACGCGGCCGGCACGACCAGCACGTTGGGCGCCTGCACGGCGATGGTGATCAGGTCGAAGTCCTGCAGCGCGTCGTACTGCACGGCCTTGACCAGGTGCGGCGCGATCACCAGCGGGCCCAGCGAGGTGACCATGAAGGTGTAGCCATCGGCCGGCGCGCGCTTGACCTGGGCCGCGCCTATGGTGCCGGTGGCGCCGGCCTTGTTGTCGACGACGAAGGTCTGGTGCAGCTTCTCGCTCAGCTTGGGGCCGATCGCGCGGGCCACCGAATCGGTCGATCCGCCCGGCGGGAAGGGCACGACCAGGGTGACGGGCTTGTCGGGCCAGGCCTGGGCTTGGGCGCCCAGCGCTGCGGTGGCGGCGATGACGCCCAACATCAGCGAAGTCAACAGCTTGTTCACGGCATGTCTCCTGTGGATAGGGGCAGTGCGGCGCTTATTGTGGGCCGAGCTTGGAGATCAAATGGCCCAGCTGATCGACCTCGGCCGGCAGCAGGTCAGACAGCGGTGGGCGCACCGGCCCCGCGCTGTGCCCCACCAGTGTCGCACCGGCCTTGACGATGGACACCGCATAGCCCTCGCCCTGGTTGCGCAGCGCGATATAGGGCAGGAAGAAGTCGCGTATCAGCCGGTCGCAGGTGGCGGTGTCACCGGCGGCATGGGCGTTGTAGAAGTCCATCGCAGTCTTGGGGATGAAGTTGAACACCGCCGACGAATAGACCGGGCAGCCCATCGCCTTGTAGGCGCCGGCAAACAGCTCGGCCGTGGGCAGGCCGCCCAGATAGGCGAAGCGCTCGCCCAGGGTCTGGCGGATGGCGACGAACTTCTCGATGTCGCCGAAGCCGTCCTTGAAACCGATCAGATTCGGGCAGCGCTGGGCCAGCACCAGCAGGCTGGCCGGTGTCAGCTTGCAGGCGCCGCGGTTGTAGACGATCACACCGATCTTGACGCTCTTGCACACGGACTCCACATGCGCGATCAGGCCGGTCTGGCTGCCCTCGGTCAGGTAGTGGGGCAGCAGCAGAATGCCCTGGGCGCCCAACGCTGCAGCCTCCTGCGCATACTTGATGGCCAGGGTGGTGCCGCCACCGGCGCCGGCAATGATGGGGGTGCGGCCGCGGCAGGTGTCCAGCGCGACCTTGATCACTTCGCTGAATTCGCCCGGTTCCAGCGAGAAGAACTCACCGGTGCCCCCGGCAGCGAACAGGGCCGAGGCGCCATAGGGCTGCAGCCACTCCAGGCGCTCGGCATAGGGCTTGGGCGCGAAGTTCAAGGCGCTGTCGAAATCGGTCAGCGGGAAGGACAGCAGGCCGGCCTGCAACACGGTCTTGAGCTCTTGGGGCGACATGGACGGATCTCCGGGGATGGGGGTGAGGGGGGCGGATGAGCAGCGGGCTTGCTGCGATTTATGTTGTAGGTCATCGTACAACTAGAATATGGGCATTGTTGTACGGGGAATCACTGAGCCCGTGCTGCGAAGCAGCTTCCTGCGAGCCGGCCATCAGTGATTACGTGGTATCCCTAGTCCCGTTGTGAAGCCATGCGATTAAAGTTCGTGTATGTTGTATGACAACATATGACGCCGCTGCCTATCAAAACACCCCACTGGAGACCTTCATGCAACGCCGCACCCTGATCACCGTTTCGCTGCTGGCTGGCCTCGCCGGTTTCTCCGCGCTGGCGCAGGCGCAGGACGCCTGGCCGGCCAAGCCGATCAAGCTGGTCGTGCCCTTCGCCGCGGGTGGCACCAGCGACATCCTGGGCCGTCTGGTCGGCGAGAAGTTGCAGGCGGCGCTGAAGCAGACGGTGATCGTCGAGAACCGCGCCGGCGCGGGCGGGGTGGTCGGGGCCGATGCGGTGGCCAAGTCGCCGGCCGATGGCTACACCCTGCTGCTGGGCACCATCGCCAGCCATGCCATCAACCCGGCGATGAAGCCCAAGATGCCCTATGACGCGAACAAGGACTTTGCCCATGTCGCGATGCTGGGCAGCATCTCCAATGTGCTGCTGGTCGGCACCGATCAGCCGTTCAAGACCGTCAAGGACCTGATTGCCGCCGCCAAGGCCAAGCCCGACGGCATCGCCTTTGCCAGCGCCGGCCAGGGCAGTTCGCAACATATGTCGGGCGAGTTGTTCAAGCTGCTGGCCGGCGCCGATCTGGCCCATGTGCCCTACAAGGGCAGCGCTCCGGCGATCCAGGACGTGATCGGCCACCAGATCCCCAGCAGCTTCGAGACCGTCACCGTGGCCCTGCCGCATATCCAGGCCGGCAAGGTCAGGGCGCTGGCTGTGACTTCGGCCCAGCGCAGCAGCGCACTGCCCAATGTGCCGACGATGCAGGAGGCCGGCGTGCCGGGTTTCGATGTGTCCAGCTGGCAGGCGATGTATGCCCCGGCCGGCACGCCGGCAGCCATCGTCACCCGGCTGAACAGCGAGATCGAGAAGATACTGGCCATGCCCGACGTGAAGGCCAAGCTGGAAACGCTGGGCCTGGTTCACAGCGCGTTGACGCCGGCCCAGTTTGCCGACTTCAACCGTTCGGAAATAGCCAAGTGGACGCGCGTCGCCCGCGAAGGCAAGGTACAGCTGGACTGATGGGATTGACGGTACCGATATGAGCGAGACACCACTCCGCGCGCCGCTGACCATCCGCATGCATGCGGATGACAACGTCGCCATCGTTGCCAACGACGGCGGCCTGGCCGCCGGCACCCTGCTGCCCGCCAGCGTGCCCGGCGCCGGCATCACGTTGCGCGACAAGGTGCCGCAGGGCCACAAGGTGGCGCTGGCCGACATCGCTCAAGGCGCGGTCGTGCGGCGCTACAACGTGCCCATAGGCTATGCGCTGAAAGACATACCGGCCGGCAGCTGGGTGCATGAACGCCTGTTGCAGATGCCGGCAGCCCGTGCGCTGGAGGGTCTGCCCATCGCCACCGTGCGCCCGCCGGAGCTGGCGCCGCTGCAGGGCCATACCTTCGAGGGCTATCGCAATGCCGATGGCTCGGTGGGCACCCGCAACATCCTGGCCATCACCACCACCGTGCAATGCGTGGCCGGCGTGGTGGCCCAGGCGGTGGCCCGCATCAAGAGCGAGCTGCTGCCGCAGTACCCGAATGTCGATGACGTGATTGGCCTGGAGCACAGCTATGGCTGCGGCGTGGCCATCGACGCGCCCGATGCGGTGATACCGATACGCACCTTGAAGAACATCTCGCTGAACCCGAATTTCGGCGGCGAGGTGATGGTGGTCAGCCTGGGCTGCGAGAAGCTGCAGCCCGATCGTCTGCTGCCGCCGGGCAGTTTTCCGATCAACGATGAGCGCGACCCGGCGCTGGGCCCCGAGACCGTCTGCCTGCAGGCCGACCACCACGTCGGCTTCATGTCGATGCTGGACGACATCCTGCAAAGCGCCAAACCCCATCTGGCACGACTGAATGCGCGCCGCCGCGAGACGATTCCCGCGAGCGAGCTGGTGGTGGGCGTGCAGTGCGGTGGCAGCGATGCCTTCTCGGGCGTCACCGCCAACCCGGCCGTCGGCTTCTGCGCCGATCTGCTGGTGCGCGCCGGCGCCACCGTGATGTTCAGCGAGAACACCGAGGTGCGCGACGCCGTCGAGCAGCTGACCAGCCGCGCCGCCACCCCCGAGGTGGCCGAGGCCATCATCCGCGAGCTGGGCTGGTACGACCGCTACCTGGACCGCGGCCGCGTTGACCGCTCGGCCAACACCACGCCCGGCAACAAGGCCGGCGGCCTGTCCAATATCGCCGAGAAAGCGATGGGCTCCATCATCAAGAGCGGCACGTCGGCGATCGCCCATGTGCTGGCGCCCGGCGAGAAGCTGAAAGCCACGCAGCGCGGCCTGGTCTATGCCGCCACGCCGGCCAGCGACTTCATCTGCGGCACCTTGCAACTGGCCGCGGGCATGAACCTGCACGTCTTCACCACCGGCCGCGGCACGCCCTACGGCCTGGCCGAATGCCCGGTGATCAAGGTGGCGACGCGGAGCGACCTGGCCCGTCGCTGGCACGATCTGATGGATGTCAACGCCGGCAAGGTGGCCGACGGCGAGGCCAGCATCGAAGACCTGGGCTGGGAGCTGTTCCGCCTGATGCTGGACGTGGCCAGCGGCCGCAGAAAGACCTGGGCGGAGCATTGGAAGCTGCACAACTCGCTGGTGTTGTTCAATCCGGCGCCGGTGACTTGAGCTTGCTCTCAGCGGTGGTGGGCCGGGGGGTTGACGCTCACAGCCTGCCGGCCTGAGACGCTCGCCGAATCAATCGCTGCACGCCCCACTTGTGAAACGGAGCGATGGCAAGAAGATAGATCCGGCCGAAGCCGTTGTGGGTGCGGCAGACAGTGGAAATCACGGCAGACGCTGATGGACCGCTGCCGTGCTTGAGAACCGACAGCCTGAAATCAAGGTGCTTGTTGTCTCGACCGGCAACAAGCTCGCCTTCGTCCAGGAAGTAGATGGGCCACGGGCCAATGTGCTGCCCGACACGGTAGCTTGCGGCTCGCGCCGGCCTCATGACCTCGGCGGTGCTGGCCGCCTGTAGCCCAAACCAGGCACCGACGCGATGACGCACCAGCAATGCAGTTTTCAGCCAGGGCGGATGATGGCCAAAAACTGCAAAGAAGATGTCGACAACCGATGCGCTGCTGTGTGCGAGCGAGACCTGGTACGAGTCGGCGAAGAACGCTTGTTCCACCAGTTCTCGATCGATGGCCGTGCTGGTCGGCAAGGTGCAGGGCGCGACTGTCATGGGCCGTCAGAGGTAGGGGCTAGAAGCTGAGCATCGCAGCGGCCACCAGCAGAAGAGTCTCCCAAAATTGCACCCTTTTCGGACCCGCTCCGTCCTTTCATGAGGTCGCGTCGCGCGACTGCCATGCCGAAGCGCTCCAGGTCGGCGCAGCCTCGTTGATGAGCTTGAGCATTTCAGGCGGCAGATCTCCGGCGCCAGTGAGTTGACGAACCTCCAAGATGTCGTCCGCCCCAAAGCCGGACGGAGCGCGCAGAGCCCACTGAATCGCCTCTTCGAGCGAGCTTACCTCGATGAGGTAGAAGCCCCCGACCAATTCCTTCGACTCGGCGAAGGGCCCGTCCACCAGGTAGCGCTTGCCATTGGCCACCGCGATGCGGGCGCCTGGCGCTGCAGGATTGAGACCCTCGGAGGCGACAAGCACGCCGGCCTGATGCATCTCTTCGTTGAAGCGCATGTACGCCTTGAAGAGGTCCGCATCGAAGTCTGACGATTGTTCGGTCGCCTTCGTCTCTGTACTCGGCTGCGCCGTGATGATGAACCGCATGCGCTGCTCTCCAAATGTGGGATGGTCCCGGTGATGCTACGACGAGCGAGCGCCGGGAAAATCGACAAATCCGCTGCATCCGAAGGGGCTGGCACGTCTTCAACATTCAATGCGACGTTGTTGACGCGGCGGGCAGTTGCTGTGACTGGTTGGTGAAGGAATCGGGGCAGGGCCGTCAATCGCTCGGAAGTCACTCAGAAAATTTCATGACCAATCAATCACTTGGGACTAGCGATTTGAGGAGGCTTGACATCAGAATATTTCGCAATCAGTAAGGCAGCCAGTTTTTCTCCCTCAGCGACCTCAGCCGCAGACAGTTCCGGCCGCAGTTGGTCCAACTGAGCGGCAGCCATTTTTTCTATTTCGGCCTCGGTCTTGTCGTGGCCGCTAAGCCTGCCAGCGGTGGCGATTGCGCAGCGATACCAGGCATATGCCGCTGTGCTATCCCGGTCGATGCCTTTTCCGGCTTCGTATGCCTCACCAAGATGAAGCTGCGCCTCAGAAACCGCGAGCGCGGCACCCTTACTCCACAACTCAACCGCTTTGGCGGGGTTCGGCTCGCCGCCGAGGCCGTTGTATAGAAGGAAAGCCAGGTTGTTGAGCGCCCGGGCGGGCCCACCCATCGCAAGCGACTGCGCCCACTGCTTGCGCGCCTCGGCGAAATCCTTGGCACGCCAAGCTGCAACACCCTTGTTGTAGGGTGATTCCTCGATAGGTCCGGCGTTTGCCGACAAGGCAACAAGAAGCAGTAGGGCGGCAGAGATTCGCAAGGTAAAGCCCTGATGTTGTGGTTTGGGGTGCATGAACGCGGCAGCATAACTCCGCACTTGAGTTGTACTGAGTACAGTCATGAAAATGAGCTGATGACCAAGGTTTGGCATGAGTCTTGATCGCTGTTGGGGCGGCTCGAGCAACGGGTCAGGTCTCGCGCTCGAACTCGCGGGTGGTGCGGCTGGACAACAAGAAATTGCGCTGCACTTCCGTCTTCGAAGCCAACTGATACTGCTCAATGCTTGAGATCGCTTGAGCTGCACCATGACCGCTGAGCAGTTGCTGAGATTGATTCTTTGGAACCGGCAGTACGTCCTCGCAACGGGCGCAGACCAGTGCATCCTTGGCGACGAATTGAATGATCTTCATGCCAAACAAGGTGACCCATTCGGACTCACGCCAGAGATGCCATTCGCTTCGTCCTTGACATACATAGCAATAGCAAGCCAGAACTTGCTTTATCGGCTGTGACTCCTTGCGCCAGCCATAGATCACGAACATAGCCCTCCCCAGTATTTCTTATCGTTTGAAAGCGCAGACCCTACCCACCGGGTTCGATATCTCTAGGATGAACAATGAGCATTGCCCCCGGCCCAATGTGATGCATTGCACTTCGGATCAGCATGCCAGAAATCGCCTCGGGCAAGAACGGGGTTATCTAGGGCTCAGCGCAACTGATACCGCTTGCGAGGCACACCTCCGGCCTCAGCCCCAAATCAGGCCTTGCCGGCCATTGCAAAGCCTCGGGCGAAGCCAGTGGCAGACATTGAATTGGGGCGAACTGGCAAAATAGGGGCCGCTCCCTCCCAGGCCTTCTCCCAGGCGCCCGCCCATGTCAGCCCAGCCCCCCCGTATCCTGTCCGTCATCCCCCCGATGACGCAGCTGAATACGCCGTATCCGTCCACCGCCTACCTGACCGGGTTTCTGCGCTCGCGGGGTTTCGATGCGGTGCAGGAGGACCTGGCGCTGGCGCTGATGCTGAAGCTGTTCTCCAGTGAGGGGCTGCAGGCCTTGCATGGGCAGATAGCGGCGGCACCCAAGCGCACGGCGCGGGTGGATCTGTTCATGCAGCAGTACCCGCGCTATCTGGCGACCTTGAAGCCGGCGATGGCCTTTCTGCAGGGGCGCGATTCGACCTTGGCGCACCGCATCTGCAGCCGTGCTTTTCTGCCCGAGGGTCCGCGCTTCGAGTCGCTGGATGTGTATATCGACGAAGACGGCGGCGACCCGCTGGCCTGGGCCTTTGGCGCCCTGGGCCTGCAGGACAAGGCCCGCCACTTGGCCACGCTGTATCTGAACGACCTGGCCGATGTGCTGCGCGACGCGATCGATCCGCGCTTCGAGTTCGTGCGCTATGCCGAGCAGCTGGCGCAGAGCCAGCCGACCTTCGATCCGCTGGCCGAGGCGCTGGCCGCGCCGCTGAATCTGGTGGACGAGACCCTGCGCGAGCTGACCTTGGCGGCGATTGCCCGCCACCGGCCGACGCTGGTGCTGATCTCGGTGCCGTTCCCCGGCGCCGTCTACGCCGCCTTCCGCATCGCCCAGGCGATCAAGGCGCAAGACCCGACCCTGGTCACCGTGCTGGGTGGTGGCTTCGTCAACACCGAGCTGCGCGAGCTGAGCGATGCCCGGGTGTTCGACTACTTCGACTACGTGACCCTGGATGCCGGCGAGCGGCCGCTGCTGGCGCTGCTGGACCATCTGGCCGGCAAGCGCTCGCAGCAACGGCTGGTGCGCACCTTTGTGCGCACGGAGGGTGCCGTGCGTTACATCAACCTGGTCGAGCCCGACATCGCCTTCGCCGAGGTTGGCACGCCGACCTGGGATGGCCTGCCGCTGGACCAATATCTGTCGTTGCTGGACATGCTGAACCCCATGCACCGGCTGTGGTCCGACGGGCGCTGGAACAAGCTCACCGTGGCGCACGGCTGCTACTGGAAGAAGTGCAGCTTCTGCGATGTGTCGCTGGACTACATCTCGCGCTACGACGGCGCCTCGGCCGCCACCCTGGTGGACCGCGTGCAGGCCATCGTCACCGAGACCGGCCAGACCGGCTTTCATTTCGTCGATGAGGCCGCTCCGCCCAAGGCCTTGAAGGCGCTGGCCGCCGAGCTGATGCGCCGCCAGGTCGAGATCTCCTGGTGGGGCAATATCCGTTTCGAGAAGACCTTCAGTCCCGAGCTGTGCCAGCAGCTGGCCGACAGCGGCTGCATTGCCATTTCGGGTGGCCTGGAGGTGGCCTCGGACCGATTGCTGACCTTGATGAAAAAAGGCGTTTCGGTGGAGCAGGTGGCGCGCGTCACCAAGGGCTTCTCGGATGCCGGCATCCTGGTCCACGCCTACCTGATGTACGGCTTTCCGACGCAGACGGTGCAGGACACCGTCGATGCGCTGGAATACGTGCGCCAGCTGTTCGAGCAGGGCTGCATACAGAGCGGCTTCTTCCACCGCTTTGCCTGCACCGTGCACTCGCCGGTGGGGCAGGACCCGGCCGCCTATGGCGTGACCCTGCAGCCGCTGCCGCCGGTGTCATTCGCGAAGAACGATGTCGGCTTCCACGACCCGACCGGCGTCGATCACGACGCGCTCGGTCTGGCGCTGAAGAAGGCGCTGTACAACTATATGCACGGCATCGGTCTGGACGAAGACGTGCGCAGCTGGTTCAAGGGCCACGTGCCCAAGACCCAGGTGCACCGGCATCGCATCGCCCGGGCGCTGGCCACTAACTCATGAACCCGAGATCGCTGACGGCGAAGTTGCCCAGGTTGGGGAACACCGTCAGCAGCGCAGCCGGGCTCAGGCCGAACCAGCGCGCCAGGGTGGCGCCGAACTGATCAAGCGCGGTGGTGGGTATCAGCACGCCGCGGCTACCGGCGTCGTCCGCGCCGCCCAGCGCCGGGGTCGGGAAGGTGCCGTAGAGCTCGCCGCCGCGCACCGCCCCGCCCAGCAGCAGCTGGTGGTTGCCCCAGCCATGGTCGGTGCCGGTGCCGCTGGGCTGCAGGCTGCGGCCGAACTCGCTGGCGGTGAAGCTGGTGACCTGGTTGGCCACGCCCATCTCGCCGGTGGCGTTGTAGAAGGCCAGCATCGCGTCCGACAGCTGGCGCAGCAGATCCCACTGTGTCCAGCTCTGCGCCGAATGGGTGTCGAAGCCGCCCAGCGAGCAGAAGAACACCTGGCGGCCGATGCCGGTGCTGGCGCGCAGCTTGATGATTTGCGCCACCTGCTTGAGCTGCTGGCCTATGCCGGTGCCCGGGAAGGCCGTGCCCAGCCCACCGCTGCTGCCGGCGCTCTTGAGCAGGCCGTTCAGCGCGCTGGCGTCCTGACGCACGCGGTTGGCCGTCTGCACCATGGCCAGGCCGCTGTCGAGCGCGAGGATTTCCTGCAAGGCCTGCGCCTTGGCTGAGGCGGCGCTGGCGGGCCAGGCGGCCATGCCATCAGGGGTCAGGTCAAAACCCGGCAGCAGGCTGGCCGACTGCACCGTCTTGCCGGCGCAGAACAGGGCCGAGCCGGCGACCGAGATCGAGGGCGGAAACGTGGTGCCGCTGTTGCGCGCCAGGCTGGCGTCGGCAATGCGCCCGGCCCAGCCGGTGCCGCCGGCCGCGCCGTTCGGATCGCCGGCCTGCATCTGCACGATCTGGTCCGAATGCGAGAACAGATTGCTGGGCAGGTTGACGCTGGCCGCCAGGTATTGGGCCCGCGTCGTCGGCCGCACCAGCATGCCCATATTGGCCACCACGGCCAGCTTCTGCTGCGCCCACAGCGGGTGCAGCGAACTCAGCCCACTGTTCAGGCCGTAGGGCACGCCGTTGCGGGCGGCCACCGACAGCAGCGTGGCGCTGTTGTCGGGCAGGGCCAGGCCGGGGCGGGCGGTCTTGTAGGCGCTGAAGGCGGCTGGCGTCAACGGCACGACCATATTGTGGCCATCGTTGCCGCCCATCAGAAAGATGCAGACCAGGGCCTTGTAGTCGCTGGCGGTCTGCGCTTGCGCGGTCAGCGCTCCGAGGCTGCCCAGGCCGGCGCTCAGGGTTTGGCGTAGCAGGGTGCGGCGGGTGAGGGTGTTGGCGTTCATGTTGTGGCTCACTCGTCAATCAATCAATGCTGGACTGCGTATTGGCCCGACAGCGCCGTCAGGTACAGCGCCGTCAGCGCCTTGCTGCGTGCATCGCCCTGGGCGTTGATGGCATTGGCCAGGCTTTGCCGCATGGCGGCCGGCATGCGGCCGTAGAGCAGGGCCTGGTCGACCGCATCGATCAGATTGGCGGTGTTGCCGGCCGCGGCGACGAAGGGGCTGATGTCCAGCGGGAAATCCGCGCCCGGGTTGGAGAAGATGCGCCAGAACAGATTGCCGCGCAGCACCGCCTCGGTCGGGCTGTAGATCTGGAACTCGGGGCCGGCCAAGGTGCTGTGCGGGATGCGGAACAGCGGCGAGTAGAAGCTGAACACCGAGGGTGGCGTCAACGGTGCCTCGCCCATGCGCTCGAACTCCCAGCTGGCGCCATTGGTGGGCGAGACGCTGCCACCCAGCGCCCGCACCAGGGCCACCGTGTGCATCAGCGGGTCTTTCAGCCGGCCGCTGTTGACCGTGGCGGTGTCCTGCCGTGCCTCGGTGTCCAGCAGCAGGGCCTTGACGACGGCGCGCAGGTCACCGCGAACCCCGGCGCCGTTGTTATTGAAAACGGCGGCGACGCGTGCCACATAGGCCGGCGACGGGTTGCTGGTGACCAGGCTGCGTATCAGCCGCGTGGCAATGAACGGCCCGACATTGGGGTGCTTGTAGATGCAGTCCAAGGTGGCCGTCATGTCGGCCGCCGTGCCCTGGCCGGCACCCAGGCTGCAGCCCAGAAAGCTCTTGGCCCGCATATCGTGGTTCACATCGCGTGCTTGCAGCGGGCCGCTGAAGTTCTCCCAATTGTTGTTGCCAGTGCCGGCATAGGTCCAGCCGGTGAAGGCCAGGGCGACCTGCTGCACCGTGGTCTGGTCATAGGCCGCCAGCGGCAGGCCCTGGCCGTCCAGCTTGGCCGAGCCGTCGGTATTCAGCTGCACCAGGCCTATCGTGAACAGCTGCATCAGCTCGCGCGCGAAGTTCTCGTTGGCGTTGCTGCCGGCGTTGGGCTTGTTGCTGTTGGCCAGGTCCAGGTACTTGCCCATCTGCGGGCTGGCGGCGATCTCGCCCAGCAAGGTGCGGTAGTTGCCGAAGGCATTGCGGCTGAGTATCTGCAGATAGGGCACGACCTCCTGCGGATAGTTGTTCTTGTTCATCGAGATGACCAGGATCTGGCCCAGCGCATAGGCCACGCGCTGGCGCAACTGATCGGGCGCCAGCGACAGCCGGCTCATGTACTGCGAGCGCACGGCGCTGTTGCCGGCCGCGTTGCCGGGGTCGGCGATCGTGGTCTCGGGCAGGGCGAACTGCTCGTTCAGCCAGGCATCGGCGCCGATGCGCCTGACCTTGGCCAGCTCGGCCGGTGTGGGCCCGAAGGCCGCCTGCTCCAGCCAGCGGCCGGCGGCCAGATTGGCCGTGCCCTGGCCCGGGCCGGGCGCTGGCGTTGGGGTAGGAGTCGGTGTGGGCGTAGGCGTGGGGGTTGGTGTCGGGGTTGGCGTGGGCGTCGGTGTGATGGCCGCCTTGACGGCCAGAGTCACCGCATCGGTGGTCGTGCCGCCGGGCCGGCCGTCCTTGACCGTGATCGCCACATTCGTGCCCACCAAGGTCGTCGGTGCGGTGCCCGTGGCCATCAAATCGGTGCTGGACAGCAGGGTCGTGCTCAGCGCGGTGGCGCCGAAGTAGGCCACCGAGTCCGCCGTGAAGTTGCGCCCGTTGAGCCGGAGGCTGAAGGCGCCGGCGGCCACCGCCTTGGGGGCAGTGCTCCACAGGTACAGCGGCGTCTGGGTCACGCTGAGCTTGACCTCGCCGAACTTGGCCGGGAAGGCGGTGCTGGTGGCGCGCACCGTCACCGTGGTGGGCATCGGCACCGCGGCCGGCGCTGCGTACAGGCCGCTGGCCGAGATCAGGCCCAGGCTGGCATTGCCGCCGGGCACACCGTTGACTGTCCAGCTCACGCTGTTGGGGCTCAAGGGCACATAGGCGGTCAGCTGGCGTGACTCACCCACCGCCACCGTGCCACTGCTGTAAACGGTGATCTGCTGGGCGCTGGCGGCCCCGGCGCTGAGCAGACCCAGGCCGGCGAGGCACAGGATCCGGGAACAAATACGGCCAATCGTGCTCACAGGGGCTCCTTGTATGTGGCCGGGCTTCAGTGCCTCTGCCTTGGCTTTTCCGAAAGCGTCATGTTCGGGTCTGTCCGCTGAGCGAGCAATCGAAGAAATATTTCAAATGCAAGCGAGCGTGACAAGTCTTGCGTCCAAAAGCGGCGTGCGTGCGTAATGGAAGGGCATGGCAGAAAGGAGACCCGGCGCATGCTGATGACCAAACTCGCGCAACGCAATCTGATCTTGAAACTAGAAGCCGCTCCCATCGTGACCAGCGCCATCTCCATCGCTCGCCCTGCCGCCGAAGTGTTTGAATTTGTATCCACGCCCGCCTACTGGTCGCGCTGGCATCCGGCCACCCGGCTGGTGCGCGACACCCCCGAGCGACCCCTGGTGCTGGGCGAGACCCTGCTGGAGCATTTCAGCGTGGCGGGCCGACGCCTCAAGGCGCGCTGGACGGTCTGCGTATGCGAGCCCCACAAGCGCTGGGCCATCGCCACCGACACGCCCCAGGGCGTGGCCCGCATCACCTACCAGATCAGCGCCGAGGGCACGGGCTGCCGCTTCGAGCGCAAGCTGCAGTTCCGCTCGAAGTTCTGGCTCTGGCGCCTGCTCGACGCCAATCTGACCCGCTGGGTGCTGGAGCGCCAGTCGGCGCGCGCGCTGCGGAGGCTCAAGGCCCTGCTGGAAGCACGATGACCCTCAACTGGCCGCGCCTGGCCGCAGGGGCTGCACTGCTGGCCTTCAGCGGCTATGCGCTGGCCATGGGCTGGCTCTATGTGCGCCAGGAACAACTGCTGTTCCAGCCCGACGTGCTGCCGGCCGGTCACCGCTTCGCGCTCGGCGACGATGTCCATGAGCTGAGCCTGGACGTGCCCGGCGCGCGCCTCTCGGCCCTGCATCTGAAGCTGCCCCATCCCAAGGGCCTGGTGTTCTTTCTGCATGGCAACGCCGGCAGTCTGCAGAACTGGTTCGTCAACGTCGACTTCTACCGCCGGGCCAACTACGACCTGTTCATGCTGGACTATCGCGGCTATGGCAAGAGCAGCGGCCACATAGCCAGCGAGGCCCAGTTGCACGCCGATGTGCGCATGGCCTGGGAGCAGGTGGCGCCGCTGTACAAGGGCCTGCCGCGCGTGGTCTACGGCCGTTCGCTGGGCACCGGCCTGGCTGCCAGCCTGGCGGCCGAGGTGCGGCCTGAGCTGACAGTGCTGGTGTCGCCCTACAGCAGCATGCAGGCGCTGATGCGCGAGCACTTCCCGCTGGTGCCCCCGGCGCTGCTGCGCTATCCGCTGGACACCGGCCTGGCCGTCGCGCAGATGGGTGGGCCCCTGTTGCTGGTCCACGGCACTTTGGACCCCTTGATCGCGCCATCGCACAGCGAAGCCCTGCTCGCGCGGGCGCCGGCCGCCAGGCTGGTCTTGATCGAAGGTGCGGCCCACAACGATGTGCACCAGTTCGACAGCTACCAGCGCCTGTTCTCAGAAACCCTGGCAGCGCTGTCGATTTCGGTTCTAGGGGGAGGCCCCAGCCACGGGGTTGACCATGCCGCGAGTCGGATGCCATAAACGGCGTACACCGTCGATGGAGACTCTCATGCATTTCAAAAGCCTGCTGTTGAGCACCGCCCTGGGCCTGACGGCCCTGTCGGCCCAGGCCGCCACGGCCTACACGCAGGACTTCGAGTCCGGTGTGCTGGGCGCCGAATGGTCCGGCGCCGGCAGCATCCAGGGCAGCCAGGGCCTGGGCGCCTTCGGTTTCGGCCAACTGCACCTGAAGAACGACGGCAGCAGCACCACCCAGCTGAACCTGTCCGGCCTGGCGCCGCACACGGCGGTGACGCTGAGCTTCTCGCTGGCGCTGTGGGACAGCATCGATATCGGTAGCGACCTGTTCCAGGTCGCGGCGGACGGCAACTTCCTGTACAGCAGCACCGACTTCGGCAACTACTTCCCCGGCGACAACATCTCCCACGGCCCCGGCGTGCACATCACCGCGCCCTTCACCGACTTCAACACGCCGAACTACGGCTACAACTCCTATCACGATGCGGCGCAGGCGGTGACGTTCACCTTTGCCCACACCGCGTCGACCTTGCAGGTCAACATCCAGTTCCCGAACACCCAGGGCGCACCGGACGAGGCCTTCGGCATCGACAATGTGGTGGTGCTGACCAATGCCGTGCCCGAGCCGGACACCTACGCGATGATGGCTGCAGGCCTGGCCCTGCTGGGCCTGGCGCGCCGGCGCCGCAGCTGAAAGCCGGCGCCAGCATCAAAAAACTCCGCCGCGGCGGAGTTTTTTGATGTTGAGCAGCTGGCTCAGGGCTTCTTCAGCAGGATCTTCTTGACCCAGCCCTCGCCGCGGCCCGACTGCACCTTCAGGAAGCCGTTGCGCTCTTCGCCGAGGTAGATCACCTCGTCGCTGCGCTGCAAGGTCTGCAACTCAGGCGCGCCGTCCTGTGCCTGGCGCAAGACCTTGGCCCCGGCGATCTTGGGCACCATCACATCGCCTTCGGCGGCGGCACCGGCCTGCACGCTGGCGGCGGCATTCTGCTTCGAGGCCGTGCCCGAGGTGGCTTGCACCAGGGACGGGTTGTTGCGGATCGCGCGGACGATGTTGTTCCAGTTGTCGATGAAGGAGGCCACCACGACCTTGCCCTCGTTGGTGCTGGTGTAGCCGCCCAGCGAGGCGCCACCGCCGCCACCGAACAGTGCACCACCGAGCGCGAAGTCGGTCTTCTCGGCGCTGCCCTCGGCCGCGGCTACCTGGATGCCTGAGCGGGTATCGACCAGCAGCATGCTGGTCTGCGCCTGCTTGAACTTCAGGCCGCCGACCAGGCCGCCGATCAGGCCGGCGCGCCCGCCCAGCAGGCCCAGCACCCCGCCGCCGACGCCGCCGGCATTGTTGTCGGAGAACACCACGCTGGGCGTGACGATGAAGTCGGCCGCCACCATCTGGCCGGCGCCGACATTCTGGCCGCCCTGCATCTGGCCCGATTGCGACAGCGCGCGCTCCTGCATCATGTTTTGCATCGCCGCGCCGCGCTCGACGATCTGGAAGCAGTTGGACTGCTGCACCAGCATCCGTATCACCGCCGTCGGCGAACCCAGGCCGTAGCGCTGCAGATTCATGCCGACCTGGTTCTGCGGCTCGACCACCGCCAGCGTGCCCTTGGGCGACTCGCAGCGCTCCAGCTGCGAGTTGGCGTTCTGCGCGCCGTCGGGGCCGGCGCTGCCGCTGGCCATCGAGCCACCCTTGCCCAGCTCCTGTGCGCCCGCCAGCAGCGGCATACCGGCGACCAGCATGCCCAGGCTCAGGCGCTGCAAAAGGTGGAACTTGGACATGGTGGAGGCTCCCGTTGAGGTGTTGATTGATCTCGAATTGATTCTAGCGAGCTTGGCGCCGCGACGATACCGCGATGCCGGCCACGATCAGCACAAAGGCCGCGCCATGAAACCACTGCGGCCACTCGCCCAGCAGCGCCGCCGACAGCAGGGCCGCGAACACCGGCGTCAGATTGCTGAAGAAGGCGGCCACGGCCGGACCGACGGCCATCACGCCCAGGCCCCAGCAGCGGTAGGCAATCACCGAGGGGCCGATGGCCACATAGGCCAGGGCCAGCAGCAGCCAGGGGCTCCAGGCGATGGGCATCGGGGTCAGTTCATGCTCGATGCCGGCGGAGATGCCCGAGAAGAACAGGCCGAACAGCGTCTGCACCAGCAGGAACTCGGCCCAGCCCCAAGCCGGCCGGGCCTCGCCCTGCATGCTGGCGGGTGGCCGCGCCAAGAGCCAGCTGTAGCCACCCCAGCACATCACGGCCACCAGCATCAGCAGGTCACCGGCCACGAAGTGCACCCGCGCCAGCGAGGACGGATCGCCGCGCGACAGCACCAGGGCCACGCCCAGCAGCGACAGCAGGGCGCCCAGCAACTGGCGGCGCTGCGGATGCTCGCGGTAGAACAGCGCGCCGATCAGCAGCATCCACACCGGCATGCTGGCCGCGATCAGGGTCACGTTCAGCGGCGTGGAGGTGCGCAGGGCCATGTACTGCAGCGAGTTGTAGCTGCCCACGCCCAGCAGGCCCAGCGGCGCCAGATAGCGCCAGCGCTGCAGCACCTCGGTCGGGCGCCGCAGCGCCCGCCACCCGAGCGGCAGCAGCAGGACCAGGGCCAGGCCCCAGCGTATGAGATTGAGCAGCAGCGGTGAGATGCTGCCCACCGCCAGCCGGCCGACGATGGCATTGCCGGCCCACAGCAGGGGCGGCAGCAGGAGGAGCAGGGCGATACGTGGTGTGAGTGTCATCGGGGTCGGGGAAAGAGGGGCTGCCGAGCGGGCGTTCCGGATTGCTGGCACGATACCGGAGATCAACTCTTGATGTGGAGACAGGACATGAGCAGCCGTGAACGCGCGATCAAGGTACAGCAGCCCGGTGACGCCGATGCCATGCAGCTGGTGGAGGTCGAGGTCGGCGACCCCGGCCCGGGCGAGGTGCGCATACGCCACCATGCCTGCGGCATCAACTACATCGACGTCTATCACCGCAGCGGTGCCTATCCGCTGCCGACGCCCTTCGGCATCGGCGGCGAGGGGGCGGGGGTGATAGAGGCGGTGGGCGAGGGCGTCGCCCACCTGGCCGTGGGCGACCGCGCCGCCTATGCCAGCCAGCCACCCGGCAGCTATTGCACGGCCCGCGTGATGCCGGCCCGCAATGTGGTGCGATTGCCGGACGCCATCGACTTCGAGACCGGTGCGGCGATGATGCTCAAGGGCCTGACCGCCCAGTACCTGCTGCGCCGCACCCTGCCCCAGGGCGGGCTGCAGGCAGGCGACTTCGTGCTCTTCCATGCCGCCGCCGGCGGTGTGGGCCTGATCGCCTGCCAATGGGCGCGGGCGTTGGGGCTGCAGCTGATAGGCACGGCCGGCTCGGACGAGAAATGTGCGCTGGCCGCCGAACTGGGCGCGGCCTTCACCATCAACTACCGGACCGAGAACTTCGTCGCCCGGGTCAAGGACATCACCGGTGGCCGCGGCGTCAAGGTGGTCTACGACTCGGTCGGCAAGGACACCTGGGATGGCTCGCTGGACTGCCTGCAGCCTTTTGGCCTGCTGGCCAGCTTCGGCGCCGCCTCCGGTCCGCCGGCACCGGTGGCAGTGGGCACGCTGGCCGCCAAAGGCTCGATCTACCTGACCCGGCCGACGCTGTTCACCCATCTGGCCACGCGCGAGAACACGCAGGCCATGGCTGACGAGTTGTTCGCCGTGGTCGGTAGCGGCCAGGTCAAGATCCGTATCGACCAACGCTACCCGCTGGCCGATGCGCCCCGGGCGCACCGCGACCTGGAAGCACGCAAGACGACCGGTTCAGGTGTGCTGCTGCCCTGAAGTCTCGGGCGCTGCGGCGCAGACACGCCGCAGCTGCAACTCGAAGCTGAAGCAGCTGCCCACGCCGGGCAGGCTCTCGACGTCGATCTGGCCGCCCATCAGCTGCACCAGCCGGTGCACGATGGTCAGGCCCAGTCCGGTGCCGCCGTAGCGGCGGGTGATGCTGCTGTCGGCCTGGGTGAAGGGGTCGAAGACGTGCTGGACCTGCTCGCGCGTCATGCCGATGCCGGTGTCGTGCACGGCAAAGCGCAGGCGTTGCTGCGCCTGCGCGTCGGCCGCGGCCGGGTGATCGTCCAGCATCTCGACCTCGACGCGCACCTCGCCCCGCTCGGTGAATTTCAGCGCATTGCCGACCAGATTGATCAGCACCTGGCGCAGCCGCAGCGCGTCGCCCAGCAGCTGATCGGCCACCGCCGGCTGCACCAGCACCTTCAGCGTGATACCGCGGTTATGTGCCTGCAGCAGCAGCGGATGCAGCGATTCGCGCAGGCAGCCATGCAGCGAGAACGGCGCCTGATCGACGACGATGCGGCCCGACTCGACCTTGGCCACGTCCAGCAGGTCGTTGATGATGACCATCAACCCCTTGGCCGAGTTGTGCGCCAGCTCGATGAACTTGCGCTGGCGCTCGTCCAGCTGGGTCTGCAGCACCAGCTCGGTCAGGCCCAGCACGCCATTCATCGGTGTGCGGATCTCGTGACTCATATGGGCCAGGAAGCTGCTCTTGGACTGGCTGGCCGCCTCGGCCGCCTGGCGGGCTGCCTCCAGCATCGCCTGCGTGGCCTTCAGGTCGGCGATGTCGCGGGCATTGAGCTGCAGCACCAGCTCGCCGCTGACCGGGTCGCGCATCGGCCGCGCGTCCAGCCCATGCCAGCGCCGGCCGATGGTGGTGATGAGCTCCAGGTCGGCACTGAAGGTCTGGCCGCGCCTCACCTGACCGAGAATGCGCGCCGGCACTTCGACGTCGGCAAACAGCGTGGCAAATCCCACTGCATCACGACCCTGGTGCAGAGAACCGAAGGCGGCGGCGGCGGCCGGGTTCAGCATCAGCGCCTTGCCGTCGCGCAGATTGAACATCGCGATGCGCACCGAGGTGTGCTGCAACGCCTCGATGCCGCGCAGCATGGCCTTGTCGAAGCTGGTGGACAGCGGGTCGGAGGCGAACAGCATCACCTGCCGGCCCTCGTCGGTGAGGATGCCGCGCGAGACCAGGGTGGTGGTGACCGGATGGCCCTTGGGATAGAGCGTCCACTGCTCGCGTATCACCTGGCCCTTGGCATGCTCGGCGGCGGTGAGATTGAGGCGCAGCCGCGCGCTCTCGCTCGAGTCCGACATATCGCGACCGAGGAACTCGGCCTCGCTGTCGGCCCGCCACAGATTCAGTGCCGCCGCATTGGCCCAGAGATTGCGCTGGCAGGCGTGGTCGAACACCCAGACCGGCACATCCAGCCATTCGTAATGCGTGAGGCAACTGAAATCGAGCATGGCGCGCGGCGAAGTGGCGTTGCGCCTGCATCATGCCGCAAGCGGGGGCGATTGGGGCTTCGCACCCCCTAGTTCAAATGAATCACGTCGAAGCGACCGCGGCGCGGTAGGCATGCCAGCTGGCATGGCCCAGCACCGGCCCGACGATCAGCAGGCCGGCAAAGCCCGGCAGCAGGGCCAGCACCACCAGCCCGGTGATCAGCGCACCCCACAGCAGCATCACGCCGGTCTGCGTCAGCACCAGACGCAGGCTGGTCAGGCCGGCGGTGATGGCGTCCACCTGCTGGTCCAGCATCATCGGGATGGAGATCACGCTGACGGCATAGATCAGGCCGGCAAAGACCGCTCCGACGCCCAGGTAGGTGATGATGAAGGCCAGGTTCTCGGGCGCCAGCAGCTTGGTGATAGAGCCGGAGAGATCGGGCATGCCATCGAAGCTGACGGCAAAGATCACCAGCGCGGCGCGGGCCCAAACCATCTCCAGAATCAGCAGCACGGTGCCGAAGATGGCCATCTGACCCATATGCGATTCCCAGGCGAGGATGGAGTCACCGAGATCGGGCGCGATGCCGCGCTCCAGGCGCATGCTGACCTGGTACAGACCCATGCACAGAAACGGCCCCATCAGCAGAAAGCCGGCCGACAGCGCCAGCATATAGGCCGGTGCACGGTGGTAGACCGCCAGCAGGCCCCAGCCCATGGCCATGAAGCAAAAACCGTAGAACAGGCCGATGCCGGGATGGCGCAGAAAGTCCTTGAAACCCATACCCAGCCATTGGAACGGCTGGCGCCAGCCCAGGGTGTTGAGCGTGATCGTGAACGGGGACGATTCGTCGGGTGGGGCCGGAGTCTGCTGGGTCTGGGGATCGCTCATGGGTCAAGGCTAAGCCTCGGCAGCGAATTTTCCAGCCGTGGTTTACCTAGGCACCCCGGCGCACGCGCCGCAACTCGTCCCAGATCAGCAGGATGGCGCCCAGCGTGATCGCGCTGTCGGCCACATTGAATGAGGGGAAGTACCAGCCGGCCCAGTGGAACTGCAGAAAGTCCACCACATAGCCATGCAGCAGCCGGTCGAGCACATTGCCCAGCGCGCCGCCCAGAATCAGCGACAGCGCGGTGGCAAACAGGGTCTGCCCGCCGTGCTTGCGCAGCATCACGACGATGAAAACAGTGGCCACCGCGCCGAGCCCGACAAAGAACCAGCGCTGCCAGCCGCCGGCGCCGGCCAGAAAGTTGAACGCCGCCCCGGTGTTGTGCGCACGCACGAGGTTGAAGAAGCCGGTCACATAGCGGCTGTCGCCAAGCTGGAACTGACCCAGTATCAAGGTCTTGGTGAACTGGTCGGCCAGGATCACGATCAGGGCCAGAGCCAGCCAGATCAGCAGGGGGCGGGAGGTGGCGGAAGCACGATAGGTCTTGGTCATGGGGGCTTGGATTGGCTGGAGCAGTAGCGCGCCGTACTGTACAGGCAACGCCTGTCCGTGCGCGTCGAGAATGGGGCTTGCCGCAATGCTGCTACACTTCGGGCTTCGGTGTGCGGTCTTGCGTCTTGTGCAAGGCCTAGGACGGCAGGCTCCCCCAAAGCCCCCAACGTCCGATGCAACAAGCGGCCCCCAGCGAACGAACAGCAGCAAACTGCGCCTACGCTGACCCGCCAGATCAAACAAAGTGCTGATGACTCTTCGGCACCCCCTGAGATCCCACCTCTGAGCTTCTAGCCGGCGCGCCAACGCCTTGGCTTCACCGTTCAGCGCCCGTTCGGCCCCATGCGCATGCCACGCCCAGGGCCCGACTCGACCGAAACCGTCTCGACCCGCAGATTGCAGGTCGCGTTTCACCCTGAACTGGCGCCGTGATGCTGAATCCCGGCCCACACCTCATGAACAACATCTATAAAAATGTTGAGGTGGGCAAATACCTTGTCTCACCTCTGTCCAAACTGGCCGCATGCGGCCACTACCTCGCCTCGGTCTCGATTCGCTCGGGCCGTGGCAGCGCCACCCACGACCGTGTGTTGCGCTTTGTCCAACCGTTCACCAGCCCCGAGGAAGCTCAGGCCTATGCCACCCGCCAGGGCCTGGCCTGGGTGGATGAGCGCCAACGCGCGCTGCTGAACTGATCCTGGCCTCAAAGGTGGGGCCAGGTCTTGCCTGTCCCCACTGGCTGGCTCGCCACTTGATGTTCCTCAAGAACAGGCGTAAAACTGGCTCCTGCCTTGCCATGCGGCGCACAGGGCTGCCGCAGACATGGGCTTCACTCATCACGAGGAGCCATCATGCGCAAACGCATCTACTGGTTGTTGCCCGATCTGAACAGCGCCACCCGGACCATGAACGATCTGCTGCTGGCCCGTATCGGCGACCAGCACATCCATTTCATGGCCGAGGAGGGCGCTGACATGACCGGCTTGCATGCGGCCAATGTGCTGCAAAGCTCGGACCTGGTCCAGGCTGCACAGTCGGGCATGCTGATCGGTGCCGGCCTGGGCAGCGCGGCTGGCGTGGCCGCTGCCTACACCCTGGGCAGCATGGCTGCTCCGGCGGCGGTGGTGATCGCCATGGCGGCACTCGGTGCCGTCCTGGGCACCTGGTCGTCCAGCATGATTGGCAGTTCCACCCCCAGCCGGCGCCTGCGCCGTTTCGAGGCGGCGATGGCCCAGGGCCAGTATCTGCTGATGGTCGACGTGCCGCGCTCGCGCATCACCGAGATCGAGGCATTGCTGGAACGCACCCATCCGGAAGCGCATTTCGAGGGTGTGGAGCCGAATGTGCCGGCCTTTCCCTGAAACTGTTTCATCCATGAAAAAGGGCGCCGAGGCGCCCTTTGTTTTTATGCGAAGCGCCGCGCTTCGCCGTCGCCGAACAGATTGCTGACGCAGCGCCCGCAGATGCCGGGATGCTCGGGCGTCTGGCCGATGTCTTCGACGTAGTGCCAGCAGCGCTCGCACTTCGCCGCCGTGGCTGCCGCCACCTTGACGCTCAGCTCGGCCGCATCGACCAGGGTCGCGCCCGAGGTGATGGTGACGAAGCGCAGGTCATCGGCCAGCGAGGCCAGCAGCGCACGGTCCTCGGCATTGACGCCGATTTCCAGCACCGCCTGCAGCGAGGCACCGACCTGGCCTGCCGTGCGCAACGTCTCGATCTCCTTGTTGGCGACATCGCGGATCTCGCGGATGCGCGTCCACTTGGCCAGCAGCGCCTCGTCCGCAGGCTCGAACTTCCAGTAGGTTTCGGTGAACACGGTGGTCGAATCGCTGGTGGCGCAGAACTTCCAGGCCTCCTCGGCGGTGAAGCTGAGGAAGGGCGCCATCCAGCGCAGCATGGCCTGGGTGATGTGCCACAGCGCGGTCTGGGCCGATCGGCGGGCCAGGCTCTTCGGTGCCGTGGTGTACAGGCGGTCCTTCAGCAGATCCAGGTAGAAGGCGCCCAGATCCTCGGAGCAGTAGACCTGCAGCTTGGCCACCACCGGGTGGAATTCATACACCTTGTAGTGGGCCAGCACCTCGGCCTGGAACTGCGCGGCGCGCGACAGCGCATAGCGGTCCACCTCCAGCAATTGGTCCAGCGGCAGTGCATCGGTCTTTGCGTCGAAGTCGCTGGTGTTGGCGAGCAGGAAGCGCAGGGTGTTGCGGATGCGGCGGTAGCCGTCGACGACGCGGGCCAGGATCTTGGCATCGATGGCCAGGTCGCCGGAGTAGTCGGTCGAGGCGCACCACAGGCGCAGGATGTCGCCGCCGTACTTCTGCGCGGTCTCGGCCAGCGGCATGTAGTTGCCCAGGCTCTTGCTCATCTTGCGGCCGTTGCCATCGACGGTGAAGCCGTGCGTCAGCAGGCCGCGGTAGGGCGCGCGGCCGTACAGCGCGCTGGCGATCAGCAGCGAGGAGTGGAACCAGCCGCGGTGCTGGTCGTGGCCTTCCAGATACAGGTCGGCCTCGGGGCCTTCGGCATGGGCCGCACCGGCGTGGCTGCCCTTGAGCACATGCTGGAAGGTGGAGCCGGAGTCGAACCAGACATCGAGGATGTCGCTGCCCTTGGTGTACTGGCTGGCCTCATCGCCCAGCCAGTCGGCCGGGTCGAGCAGGCTCCAGGCCTCGACGCCGCCGGCCTCCACCAGCACCGCGGCGCGCTCGATGAAGTCCAAGGTGTTCGGATGGGCCTCGCCGGTGTCCTTGTGCAGGAAGATGGGCAGGGGCACGCCCCAGGTGCGCTGGCGCGAGATGCACCAGTCGGGCCGGCCGGAGATCATGTCGTGCAGGCGAGCCCGGCCGTTCTCCGGGTAGAAGCTGGTCTGCTCGATGGCGGCCAGCGCCGTCTTGCGCAGCGACAGCGGGGCCTTGTCGGCGGTGAACAAACCCTCGCCCTCATCCATGCGCACGAACCACTGCGCCGCGGCGCGGTAGATCACCGGGGTCTTGTGGCGCCAGCAGTGCGGGTAGCTGTGCGTCAGCTGCGAATGGGCCAGCAGCCGGCCGGCCTCGTCCAACGCCTTGGCGACTGCTGCATTGGCCTTCCAGATGTGCTGGCCGCCGAACAGGGGTAGGTCATCGGCGTACTGGCCGTTGCCCTGCACCGGGTTGAGGATGTCGTCGAAGGCCAGGCCGTGGGCGACGCAGGAGTTGAAGTCGTCCAGGCCGTAGGCGGGTGCCGAGTGGACGACGCCGGTGCCGTCGTCGGCGGTGGCGTAGTCGGCCAGATAGACCGGGCTTTCGCGGTCGTAGCCGGCATGCACAGCGCTGAGCGGATGCTTGAACTTCAGCAGCTCCAGGTGCTTGCCCAGCGTGGTGGCCAGCACCGTGCCCTCGAGCTTCCAGCGCGCCAGGCATTTCTCGACCAGCGCCTCGGCGACCAGGAAGAGGCCCTTCTCGGTGTCCACCAGCGCGTAGCTGAGCGCCGGGTTCAGGTTCAGCGCCTGGTTGGCGGGGAGGGTCCAGGGCGTGGTGGTCCAGATGACGGTGAAGGCGTCCTTGGCCAGCGCGGGCAGGCCGAAGGCCGCTGCCAGCTTCGCAGGTTCGGCGCACAGGAAGGCCACATCGACCGCAGGCGACTGCTTGTCGGCGTACTCGATCTCGAACTCGGCCAGCGAGGAGCCGCAGTCGAAGCACCAATACACCGGCTTCAGGCCGCGATAGACGAAACCCCGCTCGAACAGGCGCTTGAGCACGCGGATCTCGCCGGCCTCGTTGGCGAAGTTCATCGTGCGGTAGGGGTTGTCCCAGTCACCCAGCACGCCCAGACGCATGAAGTCGGTGCGCTGCTGCGCGATCTGCTCGGTGGCGTAGGCACGGCTCTTTGCCTGCACCTCGCTGCGCGGCAGGCCGCGGCCGAAGGTCTTCTCGATCTGGTTCTCGATTGGCAGGCCGTGGCAGTCCCAGCCGGGGATGTAGGCAGCGTCGAAGCCGTCCAGCTGGCGGGCCTTGACGATCATGTCCTTGAGGATCTTGTTCGCCGCATGGCCGACATGGAGCTGGCCGTTGGCATAGGGCGGGCCGTCGTGCAGCACGAACTTGGGCGCGCCGCAGCGGGCGTCGCGCAGCTTTTTGTAGATGCCCTGCTCCTCCCACTCCTTGACCCAGCCCGGCTCGCGCTTGGGCAGGTCGCCGCGCATCGGGAAGGGGGTGTCGGGCAGATTCAGGGTGCTGCGATAGTCGGGTTTGGAGCTTTGGTCGGTCATGGCGGAACCTGATAGGTGCGGGCTGGGGCTGCCGATTAGCTGGGCGCAGCGCTGAGGCGCTGCCGGCAGGAGGGGCGAGACGGTGGTGCGCGTGAGCGCAGACAGCGTCAAATTCGGTCGCGCGTGGTCTGGCGCGAGCGCGCAGCGTGCGTGGCGAAGAAGGCGCGCGCGTTGTCGGCGTCCTGGCGGATGGCGGCCGTCAAGGCCTCCAGACCGTCGTAGCGGGCTTCATCGCGTAGTTTTTTGAGCAGTTCCACGCGCACGAGTTTACCGTAGCCCCCGTCCAGCCCCAGTTCGGCCGGCCAAGCCAGGCAATTCACCTCCAGCAGCAGGCGGCCGGCGTCTTCCACCGTGGGCCGTACGCCCAGAGACGCCACGCCGTCCAGCGGCTGCCCGGCCAAGCCATGGGTGCGCACGGCGTAAATGCCCATGGCCGCCGACTTGGCATGGTCAAAACGCAGATTCAAGGTCCGGAAGCCCAGCTCCCGCCCCAGCTTGCGGCCGTGGATCACATGGCCGCTGATGCTGTAGGGCCGGCCGAGCAGGGCCGCCGCGGCCTCCATGTCGCCGCCGACCAGCGCCTCGCGCACGGCCGAACTGCTGACGCGCTGGCCATGCACCTCGTAGCTCATCATCCGCGCCACATCGAAGCCCTGGATCTGGCCTGCGGCATCCAGCATCTTGTAGTCGCCCTGGCGGCGGGCGCCGAAGCAGAAGTCGTCACCCACCAGCACGTATTTCGCGCCCAGGCCCTGCACCAGCACCTGGCTGATGAAGTCCTGGGCCGGCAGGGTGGCCAGCGCTTCGTCGAAACGCAGCACGATGACCTGGTCGACGCCGCAGCGCTCCAGCTCGCTGAGCTTGTCACGCAGGGTGGCGATGCGTGCCGGCGCCAGCTCAGGCTTGCCCTGCTTGGCGGCGAAGAAATCGCGTGGGTGCGGCTCGAAAGTCATCACGCAGCTGGGCAGCCCGCGGTGCTGTGCCTCGGAGCGAAGCAGCGCCAGCATGGCCTGGTGGCCGCGATGGACGCCGTCGAAATTGCCTATGGTCAGCGCGCACGCGGGTGCGATGCCGGGGTGGTGAAAGCCGCGAAATACCTGCATGGCCGCCATTATCGACGCTGGCACCGGGCCAGGACCGGCACAGGGCTTCAGCCAAACTTGAGGGTTGCGCGGCTGCCACGGCGCCGGGGCGCTGCCCGTTCAGCGGCCCATATGAGGTATCTTGCTCGCCATGGCAGACCTTACCTTCTATTGGCACGACTACGAAACCTTCGGCCGGGTGCCGCGACGCGACCGTCCTTCGCAGTTCGCCGGCATACGCACCGACGCCGAGCTCAACGAGATCGGCGCGCCGCTGATGCAGTACTGCAAGCCCGCGCCGGACTTCCTGCCCGACCCCGAGGCCTGCCTGCTCACCGGCATCCTGCCGCAGACCTGCCTGGAGCAGGGCCTGGCCGAGCACGAGTTCGCCGCCGCCATCGAGCATGAACTGGCCCTGCCGGGCACGGTGGGCCTGGGCTACAACACGATTCGCTTCGACGACGAGGTGACGCGCCACCTGTTCTGGCGCAATCTGATTGACCCCTATGCCCGCGAATGGCAGAACGACTGCGGACGCTGGGATCTGCTGGACGTGGTGCGTTGCTGCTACTCGCTGCGCCCCGACGGCCTGCAATGGCCTCGGCACGAGGACGGCCGGCCCTCGTTCAAGCTGGAGCACCTGAGCGCCGCCAACGGCTTGGCCCACGAGGCGGCCCACGATGCGCTGAGCGATGTGCGCGCCACGATCGCGCTGGCGCGGCTGGTGCGGCAGAGCAACCCGCGGCTGTGGGACTTCTGCCTGAAGCTGCGCAAGAAGGATGCGGTGCTGCAGGAATTCGGCCTGGGCCAGCCGCGGCCGGTGCTGCATATCTCGGGCATGTACCCGGTCGAGCGCGGCTGCCTGGCCGTGGTCTGGCCGATTGCCCAGCATCCGACCAACAAGAACGAGATCATCGTCTGGGACCTGGCCCATGACCCGGCCGAGCTGCAAGGCCTGGACGCCGCCACCCTGCGCCAGCGCATGTTCAGCAAGCAGGACGAACTGCCCGAGGGCGTCACCCGGCTGCCGATCAAAAGCGTGCACATCAACAAGTCGCCGGTGGTGATAGGCAATCTGAAGGTGCTGAGCGCCGAGCGGGCCGCGCACTGGGGGCTGGATGTGGATCTGGCGCTGCGCCATGCGGAGCGGGCCGCCCAGCTGCCTGCCCTGCCCAGGCAGCTCTGGGCCGAGGTCTATGCCCGGCCCGCCGGCGATCAAGCGCCCGATGTCGATGAAGATCTCTACGGCGGTTTCGTCGGCAACGAGGACCGCCGCCTGCTGAACCGGCTGCGCGGCCTGAACGCCGACAAGCTGGCCGGCCAGCACCCGGCCTTCGAGGATGGCCGGCTGGACGAACTGCTGTTCCGCTACCGCGCGCGCAACTTCCCCGACAGCCTCAGTCCGCCCGAGCAGCAGCGCTGGCAGCAGCACTGCGCCGAGCGGCTGCACGTGGGTGAGGGCGGTTTCAGCACCTTGAGTGCCTTTTTTGAGCGCATTGATGCGCTGAGCGAGGAGGCCGACGAGCGCGGCCAGTCGATTCTGGGCGCGCTCTACGACTACGCCGAGCAGATCGCGCCGCCGCCGCCCTGAGGCGCCACCGCCGACGATTGACGCATGGACCGCTTCAGCTCCATCAGCCCCATCGGCTCAGCTGGCGCCGCGCCCGAGGGTCAGCCCGGCCGGCGCATGGCCGTGTGGGCGATTCCGGCCCTGGTGCTGGCCATAGGCCTGGCCCTGACGGTGCTGGGGGTGTACTGGTTCCGGTCCGGACTCGAGGTCGAGGCCCGTGCGCGCTACGAGCGCCAGGCCGCGCGCATCGAGGACGATTTGCAGCGCCGCTTCAATCTGCCGGTCTACGGCCTGAACGGCTTGCGCGGCCTGTATGCGGCCAACAGCCGGGTCGGCCGCGAGGCCTTCCGCGATTTCGTCGAGTCGCGCAATCTGCGCGTCGAGTTTCCGGGAGTGCGGGGTTTTGGCTTCATCGAACGGGTCAAGCGTGCGGACGTCGACACATTCGTTGCCGCCGAGCGCGCGGATGAGGCGCCCGATTTCGAGCTGCGCTACAGCGCCGGTGGCGAGGACCTCTACATTGCCAAGTTCATCGAGCCGCTGAGCAGCAACCGCGCCGCCTGGGGCTTCGACATTGGTTCCGAGCCGGTGCGCCGCGAAGCGCTGGAGCGTGCCATGCGCAGCGGTGAGCCGACCTTGAGCGGTCGCATCACCCTGGTGCAGGACGGCAAGAAAGGCCCGGGCTTCCTGTATGTCGTGCCGGTCTGGCGGCGGCACGCGGATGCGGCGGGGCAGCGGCTCGATCTGCTGCGCGGCTTTCTGTATGCGCCCATCGTCGTCGGCGAGCTCTGTACCGGCATCGTCGATGTGGCCGATATGCAGCTCGATTTCGAGCTCTTCGATGCCGGCCAGGTGGATCCGACGCGGCTGCTGTTCGACACCGGCCTGCAGGTCGACGGCGATCCCGGCGCCGTGCCGCGCGTCGGCACCCAGCCGCGCCTGTTCCAGAGCACGCGCTACATCAGCGTGGGCGGGCGCACCCTGGCCCTGCGCACCAGCACAACACCGGCCTTCGAGCGCGGGCTGGACCAGACCACCGCCACCCTGCTGGGGGGCGCCGGCGCCTTGCTGAGCAGCCTGCTGGCGCTGGCGGCCTGGCTGCTGGTGTCGGGCCGCGCCCGTGCCGAATCACTGGCGGCGGAGATGACGGCCGATCTGGAGCGTCTGGCCACCGTCGTGCGCCACACCTCCAACTCGGTGGCGATACTGGACCCGCAGCGCCACATCGTCTGGGTCAATGATGGCTTCGAGCGCCTGTTCGGATTCAGCCTGGCCGAGGCGCGCGGCCGCAAGCCGGGCGACCTGACGCACCGCGAGGGCCTCGACCCCGACCAGATGCAGTTGCTGCGCGAGTTGCTGGACAAGGGCCAGGCCTTCCGCGGCGAGCTGCAAAAGCGCAGCAAGGACGGCCGCGAGATCTGGACCCACGCCGAGGTGCAGCCGCTGCACGACGCCCAGGGACGCCTGACCGGTTTCATGTCGATCGAGTCGGACATCACCGAGCAGAAGGTGGCCAAGACGCGGCTGGAGGCGGCGCTGCGCGACACCGATGTGCTGCTGCGCACGATCAACTCGCACGCCATCGTCTCGGTCACCGACCGGCGCGGCCTGATCCTCGAGGCCAATACGGCCCTGGTTCAGATCAGCGGCCATGGGCTGCAGGAGTTGCTGGGCCAGGACCACCGCCTGCTCAGCTCGGGCCAGCATCCGCGGGCCTTCTGGGTCGAGGTCTGGCGCACCATTGCCAGCGGCCGCTCCTGGCGGGGCGAGATATGCAACCGCGCCAAGGATGGGCGGCTGTACTGGGTGGACAGCATCATCGCCCCGTTCCTGAACGCCCAGGGGCGGATCGAGAAATACGTCGCCATCAGCAACGACATCACCGCCAGCAAGACGGCCGCCGCCGAGCTGGCCCTGCAGCGCGAGCGCCTGGCCAACATCATCGAGGGCACGCACGTCGCCACCTGGGAGTGGAATGTGCAGACCGGGGTCAGCCACTTCAACGAGCGCTGGGCCGAGATCGTCGGCTACACGCTGGACGAACTGCAGCCGACCAGCATCCAGACTTGGCTGAAGCTGGCCCATCCGGACGATCTGGCGCGCGGCCAGGCCCTGCTGCAGCGCCATTTCGATGGCGAACTGGATTACTACGAGGTCGAGACGCGCACCCGCCACAAGGATGGCCGCTGGATGTGGGTGCTGGGGCGCGGCCGCCTGTCCACCCGCACGCCCGATGGCAAGCCCGAGTGGATGGTCGGCACGCACATGGACATCACCCAGCGCAAGCTGGCCGAGCAGGCCTTGCAGCAGACCCTGCAACGCTTCGTGCTGGCCGCCGACTCGGCCGGCATCGGCGTCTGGGAAATGGATTGCCGCCAGCGCACCTTGAGCTGGGACGACTGGATGTACCGGCTCTACGGCCGCCACCGGACTGGCGAGCTGGCGCCGTTCAGCCTGTGGTCGGACAGCGTGCACCCCGAGGATCTGGGCGCCGCACAGGCCGCGTTGGCACGCGCGATCAGCGGCGAGCGCGAGTTCGACACCGAGTTCCGCATCCTCTGGCCCAACGGCGAGGTGCGGCATTTGCGCGCCTCGGCCCGCGTGGTGCGCGATGCCAGCGGCCAGGCAGAGCGGGTGATAGGCATCAATTTCGACATCACCGCCCGCAAGCGCGCCGAACTGGAGCTGGGGCAGACCAGCGCGCTGCTGTCCTCGGTGCTGGACTCGGCCTCCGAGGTGGCGGTGATTGGCACCGACATGGACCTGAAGATCACCGTCTTCAACATCGGTGCCCAGCGCCTGCTGGGCTATTCGGCGCAGGAGGTGGTGGGGCGCTGCACGCCGGAGATCTTCCACGACCCGGCCGAGATCGAGGCGCGGCTGCAGCAGCTGTCCCAGGAGACCGGCCGCACGGTGCGCGGCCGCGGCGTGTTCGTCGATCCGGCCGCCATTGGCCGCGAGCATGAATGGACCTATGTCGGCAAGAACGGCCAGCGCACCGAGGTGGCGGTGACCGTTACCGCCATGGTCGCCGCCGACGGCCAGCCGCTGGGCTATCTGGGCGTGGCCCATGACGTGACGCGGCAGAAGACCTATCAGAACTCGCTCAAGGTGGCGATGCAGAAGGCCGAGCAGGCCAATCTGGCCAAGAGCCAGTTCCTGGCCAACATGAGCCACGAGCTGCGCACGCCGATGAATGCCATCCTGGGCATGCTGCAGCTGCTGCAGAAGACACCGCTGACCACCCGCCAGTGGGACTACACGCGCAAGACCGAGGGGGCTGCACGCTCGCTGCTGGGCCTGCTCAACGACATCCTCGACTTCTCCAAGGTCGAGGCCGGCAAGATGAGCCTGGCGCCGCATCCCTTCCGCACCGACACCCTGCTGCGCGAGCTGTCGGTGATCTTGTCGGGCAATCTGGGCCGCAAGAACATCGAACTGGTGTTTGACATCGATCCCGCCCTGCCGCCGGTGCTGGTGGGCGATGCGCTGCGCCTGCAGCAGGTGCTGATCAACCTCGGCGGCAATGCGATCAAGTTCACCGAGCAGGGCGAGGTCGTGGTGGGTCTGCGCGTGCTCGAGCGCCTGCCCGGTGCGGTGCGCCTGCTGCTGCTGGTTCGCGACACCGGCATCGGCATTGCCGAGGCCGACCAGCGCCACATCTTCGAGGCCTTTGCCCAGGCGGAGGCCTCGACGACAAGGCGCTTCGGCGGCACCGGCCTGGGCCTGTCGATCAGCCAGCGCCTGGTGCAGATGATGGGCGGCGAGCTGCGCCTGAGCAGCGAGCCGGGCCGGGGCAGCAGCTTCCATTTCGAGCTCGAATTGCCGGTGGCCGAGGACGCGCTGCCACGGCTGGCCAACCGCGCCGATGCCGGCCCGCTGCGGGCGCTGATCGTCGATGACAACGCGATTGCCCGCGAGGTGCTGGGTGAAATGGCCCGGGCCATGCTGTGGCAGGTCGAGGTGGCCTCCAGCGGCCCCCAGGCGCTGGAGATGGTGCAGGCGCGCCTGGGCGGCCCGCAGGCCTATCAGCTGGTGCTGCTGGACTGGCAGATGCCCGGCATGGACGGCTGGGAGACCAATCAGCGCCTGCGCGAGCTCTGCGCGGCGCAGCCGATGCCGCTGGTGGTGATGATCACCGCCCATGGCCGCGAGATGCTGGCCGAGCGGGGCGCCGAGGAGCAGGCCCTGCTGCAAGGCTTTCTGGTCAAGCCGGTGACCGCCTCGATGCTGCTCGACGCGGTGGTCGACGCCCAGGCCCGTGCCGCCCAGCCGAGCCTGGTGCCGGCCCCTCCGCAGGCGCTGGGCACGCCGGCCGGTGCGGGGCGGCTGCAGAGGCTGCGCCTGCTGGTGGTGGAAGACAATGCCAACAACCGCCAGGTGGCTCAGGAACTGCTGCGTGACGAGGGCGCCGAGGTGCAGGTGGCCACCCAAGGCCAGGAGGGCGTGGACGCCGTGCTGGCCAGCCTGGCCCCCGGCGGACGGCCGTTCGACGCGGTGCTGATGGATGTGCAGATGCCGGTGCTCGATGGCTACGGCGCCACCGCAGCCATTCGTCGCCAGCCCGGCGCGCAGACCCTGCCCATCATCGCGATGACCGCCAACGCCATGCCGGCCGACCGCCAGGCCTGCCTGGACGCCGGCATGAGCGACCATGTCGGCAAGCCCTTCGATCTCGACCAACTGGTGGCTTGCCTGCTGCGCCACAAGACGCAGGGTGCGGTGCTGGCTGTGGCCGATGCGGCCCCGCCGCCCCCCGCGCAGCACTTCGATCTGGCCATCGATGTCGAGGCCGCGCTGGCCCGCATGGGCGGCAACCGGCGCATCTATCTGCGGGTGCTGGAGTCCTTCCAGCACAACCTGGCCCTGTTGCCGGATCAGTTGGCGGTGCTGCTCGGTGGCGGCGCCGCCAGCGCCTCAGAGCCGCTGGCCGAGGCCATGAATGCCCTGCACTCGCTGAAGGGCATTGCCGGCACGCTGGGCTTGAATGCGCTGGCCGACTGTGCCGCCGCGGCCGAGCAGACGCTGCGCCAGCCCATCGCCGAGGCCCAGGCCGCCGAGGTGCTGACCACCGTGCAGGCGGCCGTGCAGCAGGGCCTTCAGGACATCGCCGTGCTGCTGCCGGCGATGCGTGAACGTCAGGCCGAGGCTGCCGCCAAGTAAATTCAGCGCGGCTTGACGAACTTCATCGTCAGGCGGTCGCTCTCGCCGATGGCCTCGTAGCGGGCGCGGTCCTTGTCCTTGTTGGCGTAGGTCGGTGGCAGGGCCCAGACGCCGTTCTCGTGATCGGCCATGTCCCTGGGGTTGGCATTGACCTCGGACTTGCCCTCGAGCTTGAAGCCGGCGCTCTCGGCCAGGCGCTGCACATAGGCCTCGTGCAGATAGCCGCTGCCGACCTTGGGATCCTGCACGCGCGCGGCGGGCAGGCGATGGTCGACAACGCCGAACACGCCACCGGGCTTGAGGCTGTCGAACACGCTTTTGAACACTGCCAGGGTCTGGGCCTCGCCGTCGGCCGCCCAGTTGTGGACGTTGCGGAAGGTCAGCACCAGGTCGGCGCTGCCGGGGGCCGCGTACTGCAGCTTGGCCGGTGGCGAGAACACCGCCACCTGCACCTTGTCGTACACCATCGGCTGGGCGCCCAGCTTCAGTTTCAGGCGCTCGGCCGAGCGGCGCTCGTAGGCGCTCTCGGACTGAGGATCGTCGGCGGCCAGTATCAGCCGGCCCTTGTCGCGCAGATAGGGGGCCAGGATCTCGGTGTACCAGCCACCGCCGGGCACCAGCTCGACCACTGTCTGCTCCGGCTTGAGGCCGAAGAAGCTCAAGGTCTCGTAGGGGTGGCGCCAGCCGTCGCGGGCGGCATTGGCGGGGGTGCGCTGCGCGCCGGCAATCGCAGCCTTCAAGGCGTCGTCGGCCTGGGCCGTGCCCAGCAGACTGAGGGCCATGACGGCGGCGGAGATCCATTGTTTCATCGGTCGACCTTTGGTTTGAACGGGGCAGGGCCGCGCAGTATCGCCGTCAATCAATTCCCCGTCGCGGGTGTCGAGATAAAGCCGGTGTTTCGAGCGACGAACGCCGCTGCTGCAGAAAGGCGCGCACCGCCGGGTCGGACGTCAGGCCGGCGGCGCGCGCGTAGGCCTGGCCGGCGGCGGCCGAGTTGCCGCTGCGGGCCAGCAACTCGGCGCGGGCGGCCCAGAAGGGCTGGAAGTCTGCCAGCCGCGGGTCCTGAAGCAGGCCGTCCAGCGCACCAAGGCCGGCCGCCGGCCCCTGGGTATGGGCCAGTGCAATGGCGTGGTTGATGCCCACCACCGGCGAATCGGTCAGCAGGGCCAGCGCCCGGTACAGCTGCTCGATTGCCGGCCAGTCGGCCTGGCCGTTCAGACGCCGCACCGCATGGGCCGACTGGATGGCCGCCTCGATCTGGAAGCGGCCCAGTGCCCCCAGCACGCCGGCGCGGCCCAGCAGGGTTTCGGCCTCGTCCATCATCGGTGCATCCCAGCGCGCGACGTCCTGCTCGGACAGGGGCACGTAGCGGCCTTCGCCGTCGCGCCTTGCATGGCGCCGCGCATGGCTGTGCAGCATCAGGGCCAGCAGGCCCAGCGCCTCGGGTTCTTCGGGTTTCCCTTGCAATAGGGCCGCAAGCAGCCGGCCCAGCCAGATCGCCTCGTCGGCCAGCAGGCCGGCATCGGTCGGGTCGTCCCAGCCCTGGCTGAAGGTGGCGTAGACGGCCTCCAGCACAGCGGCCAGGCGCTCGCCCAGCAGCTCGACCCCGGGCACCTGGAACGGTATGCCGGCCTGGCGTATCCTGGCCTTGGCGCGCACCAGGCGCTGGCCCATGGTGGCTGGCGCGACCAGAACGGCGCTGGCAATCGTTGCCGCATCGAAGCCGAGAATGGTCTGCAACATCAGCGGTGCGCGCACGCCGGCATCGATGGCCGGATGGGTGCAGGCAAACATCAAAGCCAGGCGCTGGTCGGGGATCTCGGGCGGCACGTCCTCGGCGCCCTCGTCTAAGCCCAGCCACAGCAGCTGCTGGGCCAGCGCCTCCTGACCACGGTGCTGGCGCCAGCCGTCGATCAGCCTGCGCCGCGCGGCGGTCAGCAGCCAGGCCTCGGGATTGATCGGAATGCCGTTCGCCGGCCAGCTCGCCAGCGCGCTGGCAAAGGCCTCGGACAGCGCGTCCTCCGCGCCGGCCACATCGTGGGTGCGCGCGGCCAGAAAGGCGATCAGCCGGCCGTAGCTGCGGCGCGCCACCGCCTCGGCGGTGGCACCAACTGCCGACGGCGAATCAAGACGCACCGGGTCTACATGTCCCAGAGCGGCCGCACCTCGACCGAGCCGTGACTGGCGCCGGGGCAGCGCGAGGCCCAGAGCAGGGCTGCATCGAGGTCTGCGGCCTCGATCATGTAGTAGCCGCCGAGCTGCTCGCGGGTCTCGGCATAGGGCCCGTTGAGCACGCTGGTCTTGCCGCCGGCCATGCGCACCGTGGTCGCCGCGGTGGTGGGCCGCAGGCGCTCGCCACCCAGCAGCACACCGGCCTGCTGCAGCGCCGCCGTGTAGGCACCGTAGGCGGCCATCAACTGGCCTGTATCGGCCTCGCTCATCGCCTGTTCGCTGGCTTCGCTCGAATAGATCAGCAACATGTATTTCATGACGTCAGCTCCAATGTCTGGTTGCGGCGCAGCGGCATGCTGCACCGTGACAATGACGTTGGCAAGCGCGGCATTTCGACAGCCGCCGCAGATTTATTCGGCCGTGGCCCAATCGCGCACGTAGTCAGGCATCGCTGCAGTGCAATCCGGCGAGGTGATAGGCGCCTGGCGCTGCTGAACCAACGGCAGCACGCCGACCCAGGCCGTGACGCCCATATCCTCGGCATCATCGACCGGCGGGCCGCTGCGCACCTTGCAGGCCGCTTCATCGAGCGCGATGCGCAGTACCGTGGTGGCGGTGAACTCCTTGTCATTGCCGGGGCGGATCTCGGCCTGGCGGCCGTTGGCGATCTTGTCCATGAAAACGGCCAGCGAGGCGCGCTTCTCGGCATCGTCCGTCACAGCCTCGAAGCGGCCGTAAATCATGCAGGAGCGGTAGTTCATCGAATGGTTGAAGGCCGAGCGGGCCAGCACCAGGCCATCCAGGTGGGTGATGGTGATGCAGGCCTGGGTGTCGCCCAGCAGCTGCTTGACCAGTCGGCCGCCATTGGAGCCATGGATGTAGAGATGCTCGCCTTCGCGCCAGCAGGCCATCGGAATGCAATGCGTGCCCTTGGCGTCGGCGAAGGCGATATGGCACAAATAGGCCGCATCGATGATGGCGTGCAGCGTGGCGCGCTCGTAGCGGGCGTTTTCGGTGACGCGGCGTATGCGGGTGCGCTCGCTGGGCGGCGCGATATCAGAGGGATTCATGGCACTCACAACAAGGTAGAAGGCAAGGAGAAGGGCGCAATGTAGTTAAGCTGTGGCTCTTGTGAAAGACCCACGGACAACTATTTTTCTAGAGCCACAGAATGGACTACGCCCTCTTGATGGCCGGGTTCGCCGAGACCGGCGCGCAGCCTGGCTGGTCGGGCCAGCGCCTGCTGCACGAATGCCTGCGTCAGGCGATACGTGAAGGCACGCTGGCAGCCGGCACGCGACTGCTGGCCAGCCGCGCGCTGGCGCGTGAATTGGGCGTGGCGCGCAACAGCGTGCTCTATGCCTACGAGCAGCTGGCCACCGAGGGCTTTGTCAGCTCGGACCGGCGTGGCACCACGGTCAGCTTCAAGCCGGCGCTGGCGCTGCTGCCCGAACCGCCGCAGACGCTGCGCACGGGCCTGTCAAACCGCGCCCAGAGCCTGGCCAGCCTGCCGGTGGCGCCCGAGCTGTCGGCGGCCTTCGCGCCCGGCGTGCCGGCCCTGGCCGAGTTTCCGCTGACGCTGTGGCGCCGCCTGCTGGAGCGCAGCTGGCGGGGCTTGAGCGCGACCCAGCTGAACTACGGCGAAGCGGCCGGCGAGCCCACGCTGCGCAGCGCCATTGCCGACCATCTCCGCGCCGCGCGCGGCGTGGTCTGCGACGCCAGCCAGGTCTTCATCACCGATGGCACGCAAAGCAGCCTGGACCTGTGCGCCCGCGCCTTTGCCGATACCGGCGACCGGGTCTGGATGGAAAACCCCGGCTATGGCGGCGCCCTGGCCGCCTGGCGCGCCGCGCAGCTGAGCGTGGTCGGCATTCCGGTCGATGGCGGCGGCATGGCCCCTACGGCCGCCGATTGGCGCCGCCAGCCACCGAAGCTGATCTACCTGACCCCCTCGCACCAGTATCCGACCGGCGCAGTGCTGGGCCTGGAGCGCCGGCTGGCGCTGATACGCCAGGCCACCGCCGCAGGGGCACTGATCATCGAAGACGACTACGACAGCGAGTTCCGCCACGACGGCCCGCCGCTGGCCGCGCTGCAGGGCCTGACGCTCGACGCGCCGGTGGTCTATCTGGGTACCTTCAGCAAGACGCTGTTCCCTGCGCTGCGCATCGGCTTTGTGGTCGCCCCCGCCGCCTTGGCCCCGGCGCTGGCGGCGCTGCTGTCACGCTCGCTGCCACGCGGCCGCGCCGCCGATCAACTGGCCCTGGCCGAATTCCTGCGCAACGGCCACTTCAGCCTGCACCTGCGCCGCATGCGCCGGCTCTACCGCCAACGCCGCGATGCACTGGTCGAGGCACTGGAGTCTCGCCTGTCAGACGTCGCCAGCGTCCACGGCGCCAGCGCCGGCATGCACCTGGCGCTGCGCTTCCACGAAGAACTGCGGCTGGACGACGCCCGCATCAGCGCGATGGCCCTGCAGCAAGGCATCGTCGCCCCGGCGCTGAGCCAGCACTCGGTCGGCGGCCGCAGCCACGGCTGGCACGGGCTGATGTTGGGGTACGCGCAGGTGCCGGTGGAGCAGATGGGTGCACTCGTTGCCCGGGTGGAAGCGCTGATCAGATCATAGTGGGTGGCGGCACAGGCACAGCCCCGCCAGCCGCCGGGCTTCAGTGCGGGGGTCGCCCTTGCCGGGCGACTGCCTTGCGGTGCTCGCAACTTGGGCCGGGCGCAAAACTCACGCCGTTCGCTTCGCTCACTACGTTCGGACAATCGCGCCCAGTCAGATTTGGAATCGCGCGCCAAGGCGCGCTGGCCCAAGCCACTCCGCTCCTCAGCCCCGCACAGGCGCCCGGCATCTGGCGGGACTGCGCCTGCGCGGAACCAGGGTGGCGGGGCAAGAGTGGTGTGCCACCGGCGGTGCCTGCATTGCGAGCCGGTGGCGACGGCACCCCTTATGCGGCGCCGAGCAGCGGAGCGACCGGAGGTTGCCCATCGCTCCGGGCGATGGGCCGAGCGTCTTTGTTTGAGCACCGACCACAGGCAGCTGCCAAAGGCAGATGCCGGCCCCGCAGGGTGGGAGGGCGAGTTAGGCGCGTAGCCTCAGGACGTGAGCAGCACAGGGAACTTGGCCCGCAGGGCCAAGCGCCGCATTCGGGGTGTCGGCGCCGCCGGCTCGCAATGCGCGACCAAAGTAAAAGGCCCCACCGTCACCGGCAGGGCCTTACGCTCAGATCAAGCGGTGCTGATCGATCGATCAGGCGCCCACACTCGCCGCAGCGTCGCTGAATTCCTCGATCTTGTCGAAGTTCAGGTACTGGTAGATCTTGCTGCTGTCGGCGGTGAGCACGCCCATGCCGGCCAGGTACTCTTCCTTGGTTGGGATCTTGCCCAGGCGGGAGCAGATCGCGGCCAGTTCGGCGGAGCCCAGATAGACGTTGGAGTTCTTGCCGAGACGGTTCGGGAAGTTGCGCGTGCTGGTGGAGAACACGGTGGCGCCTTCCTTGACCTGTGCCTGGTTGCCCATGCACAGGCTGCAGCCGGGCATTTCCATGCGGGCGCCGGCATTGCCGAGCACGCCGTAGTGGCCTTCGTCGCTGAGCTTCTTGGCGTCCATCTTCGTCGGCGGGGCCACCCACAGCTTGACCGGGATGTCGCGCTTGCCTTCGAGCAGCTTGCTGGCGGCGCGGAAGTGGCCGATATTGGTCATGCAGGAACCGATGAAGACCTCATCGATCACCGCGCCGGCCACTTCGGACAGCATCTTCACGTCGTCCGGGTCGTTGGGGCAGGCAACGATGGGCTCGTGGATGTCGGCCAGGTCGATCTCGATCACCGCGGCGTAGTCGGCGTCGGCATCACCCTTCAGCAGCTGCGGATTGGCCAGCCAGGCTTCCTGGGCGGCGATGCGGCGCTGCAGGGTGCGCGGGTCGGCATAGCCTTCGGAAATCATCCACTTCATCAGCGTGATATTGCTGTTGATGTATTCCTTGATCGGCTCGGGGTTCAGGTGCACCGTGCAACCGGCGGCCGAGCGTTCGGCCGAGGCGTCGCTCAGTTCAAACGCCTGCTCGACCTTCAGGTCCGGCAGGCCTTCGATCTCGAGGATGCGGCCCGAGAAGATGTTCTTCTTGCCCTTCTTCTCGACCGTCAGCAGCCCGTCCTTGATGGCGTACAGCGGGATTGCATTGACCAGGTCACGCAGCGTCACGCCGGGCTGCATGCTGCCCTTGAAGCGCACCAGCACCGACTCGGGCATGTCCAGCGGCATCACGCCGGTGGCGGCGGCGAAGGCAACAAGACCTGACCCCGCCGGGAAGCTGATGCCGATAGGGAAGCGGGTGTGGCTGTCGCCGCCTGTGCCCACGGTGTCGGGCAGCAGCAGGCGGTTCAGCCAGCTGTGGATCACGCCGTCGCCGGGGCGCAGCGACACGCCACCTCGCGTGCTGATGAACTCGGGCAGCTCGTGGTGCATCTTCACGTCCACCGGCTTCGGATAGGCGGCGGTGTGGCAGAAGGATTGCATCACCAGGTCGGCGCTGAAGCCCAGGCAGGCCAGGTCCTTCAGCTCGTCGCGTGTCATAGGGCCGGTGGTGTCTTGCGAACCGACCGAGGTCATGCGCGGCTCGCAATAGGTGCCGGGGCGCACGCCCTGCTGCTCGCCGGCGACGACCGGCAGACCGCAGGCGCGGCCGACCATCTTCTGCGCCAGCGAAAAGCCCTTCTTCGTGTCGGCCGGGTTTTGCGGCAGGCGGAACAGCGTCGAGGCGGGCAGGCCCAGGGCCTCGCGGGCCTTGGCGGTGAGGCCGCGGCCGATGATCAGCGGAATGCGGCCACCGGCGCGCACTTCGTCGAACAGCACATCGCTCTTGACGGTGAACTCGGCGATGACCTTGCCGTCCTTCAGGGCCTTGCCATCATAGGGGCGCAGTTCGACCACGTCGCCCATATTCATCTGGCTGACGTCCAGCTCGATCGGCAGGGCGCCCGAGTCTTCCATCGTGTTGTAGAAGATCGGGGCGATCTTGCTGCCCAGGCAGACGCCGCCGAAGCGCTTGTTCGGCACGAAGGGGATGTCTTCGCCGGTAAACCACAGCACCGAGTTGGTGGCCGACTTGCGGCTGGAGCCAGTGCCGACCACATCGCCTGCGTAGGCGACCAGATTGCCGCGGGCGCGCAGGTCTTCGATGAACTTGACCGGGCCGCGCTTGCCGTCTTCCTCGGGTGTGACGCCGGGGCGGGCATTCTTGTGCATGGCCAGCGCGTGCATCGGGATGTCCGGGCGGCTCCAGGCGTCAGGGGCGGGCGACAGGTCGTCGGTGTTGATCTCGCCAGTGACCTTGAAGATGCTGACGGTGATGGACTTCGGCACCTCGGGGCGCGAGGTGAACCACTCGGCATCGGCCCAGCTTTTCAGCACGGCCTTGGCGTGGACATTGCCCTTGTCGGCCTTGGCCTTGACGTCATGGAACTGGTCGAACATCAGCAGCGTCTTTTTCAGCGCTTCGGCGGCGACGGCTGCCACGGCCGCATCATCCAGCAGCTCGATCAGCGGATGGATGTTGTAGCCACCCAGCATCGTGCCCAGCAGCTCGGTGGCCTTGGCGGCGCTGATCAGCGGGCACTTCTCGGTGCCATGGGCGACGGCGGCGAGATAGCTGGCCTTGACCTTGGCGGCGTCATCGACGCCGGCGGGCACGCGGTGGGTGATCAGCTCGACCAGGGTGGCCTCTTCGCCAGCGGGCGGGTTCTTCAGCAGCTCGATCAGCTCGCCGGTCTGCTTGGCGGACAGCGGCAGGGGCGGGATGCCGAGCGCGGCACGCTCGGCGACATGTTGACGATAGGCTTGAAGCATGGGTTTCTCCGTTGGGTGGGGCTGGGCGGGGGTTGGGTGCAGGGCTGCTCAATCAAGCTTGGGCTTGATCAGCTTGAGACCCTTGAAGTAATCGCGAAAAAAACCTTCGTCGCTGGTGATCAGGCCGCTGCACTGCAGCAGCGCGTGGGCGCCAACGATGAAATCGGGAACGGTGCGCTCGCGGTGACCTCCACGCGAGCGGTAGCGGCGCTGCATCTCGCCGGCGCGTATGGCTGCCTTTTGCTCGACGGCGCTGTAGCTGATGCCCATGTCTTCGAGCACCTGCATGGCCTGGTCGCCATCCTGCAGCGAGGAGCAGACCTCGGACACGACCACGTCGCAGACGACGACAGGTCCGTGGCTCAAGGCCTCGCGCAGCGCGGCCTCGGCCAGGTCGGCGCGCTCGCTGTTGCTGAGCAGGTCCACGAGCACCGAGGAGTCGATGGCGATCATCTGGTCTGGCTGGATCAGTTGTCGATGGGATCGCCAGGGGCGCGGCCACGGATGGCGCGCATCGCTTCGTCGACCGAGGCGAAACCATCGAGCTTGAATTTGCCGCGGGCGCGGGTGATCGCGTCGTCGACGTTCTTGCGCAGGATGATGCGGCCGCCGTCGAGCTCGACCTTGAGCGTCGTGCCCTTGGTCAGGCCCAGTGCATCACGCACCGCCTTGGGCAGGGTGATCTGGCCGCGTTCGGCAACAGTGGCTTCCATGGTTCACTCCGGTATGGCGCGAAAAGTATGCATTGATTGTACATACTTTAGTGGCCATACCGCAATGTCGGCCGCTGGCGCCTTCCGGCGCACGGGCGGTATCAGCGCGTCGGCGTGGTCACCGGCGTGCCTGCCGCCACCACCGGAGGTGCCTCAGGGGTGGCCGTACCGTCGGTGAGGGCGCTGGTGACGATATTGGTCGTGGTGCGTGGGCCGTTGGCCATGTTGGGGCCGACCACGGGCACGATGCCGATGCCGCTCGTGCCGGTGGGGTTGGCGGCATTCGCTGCGATCAGCGCGCGCTGTTCCGAGTGGGTGCAGCTGTCGACCATGCGCTGGCCGATGCGGCTGTTCATCAGCATCGACTTGGTCGGGATCTGCAGCCACATCATGCCGTTGCGCTTGTCTTCCAGGCGAACGGCGCCGGTGGTCGTGGGCTCGGGCGCCATCGTGAAGATCTGGTTCTTGAACAGCACCTGGAACAGGCCCGGGCGCTGCGGATGGGGCTGCACCTTGACGGTCTGGTTGAACTCGCACTGAGCGTCACCGCGGTTGACGCGCTCGGCGGCGGCAAGCTGATCGGGGCTGAGGTTCTCGTCCTCCACCGCTGTGGCCACCGGCGCCGGAGCAGGGGTCGAGGCCTTCTTGGCCACCGGGCGCTGGCGTTGCGGTGGCGGCGTCTCCTTCACCGCGGCCGCGGCCCAGGCCGTGTTCAGTTGCAGGGCGGCGATCAGGGCGGTGAGCGCGAAGAGGGTGGGTTTCGTCATGATGTCTCTGCAGTGGCAGTCTGGCGTTGGCTTGCCAACAATTGTGCGAGTGATTGGAAACGGTCTTGTGACCATTTGCAATCAGGGCTTGCCATCGAAATAAGCCACCCGCACCTCAGCCGGCAGCGGCTGGCCGGTGCGGTGGGCACGCTCCAGCAGCTGCCAGAAGTAGCGGAAGCTGGCCCGGTCATGCAGGGTGTCCTGATTGCCGTGGCGGTGGCTGATGGGCGCCCAATGGGCGGCCTGCGCGGCCTGGATGATCTCGATCGCTTCGTCGATCTCTGCGGCACTGGGCGCGAAGGCGTCGACGATGGGCTGGATCTGCGCCGGATGGATGCTCCACATGCGCATATAGCCGAACTCGCGCGACGCCTTGGTCGCCGCGGCCTCGATCGCGTGCTTGTCCTTGAACTCGGTCACCACGCAGTGCGAGGGCGTCTTGCCGTAGGCGTGTGCAGCCGCGGCAATCTCCAGCTTGGCGCGCACCACCAGCGGATGGGTGAACTGGCCCTGTGCGCCCATCGCCGTCTTCGGGATCGCGCCGCGATGGGCGGAGACAAAGTCCATCAGACCGAAGGACAGCGACTGGATGCGGGGCTCGGCGGCAATGGCCTGCACCTCGCGCAGCGCACCGTGGGTCTCGATCAGCACATGCACCGGCAGCTCGTGGCCGTTGCCATGCACGCGGATCGAGTGGGCGATATGCGATAGCGCCAGCTGCACATCGGCCAGGCCCTTCGGTTTGGGCACCATCAGGTAGGCGAGGCGGTCGCCGACGCGTGAGACCAGCGTGTCCACATCGTCGGCAAAGGCCGGGTGATCCACCGGGTGGACGCGGGCGCCGACGCGGCCATGCACATTCGCGGCGCTGCCCACCATCTCGGCGGCCATGCGCACATGCTCGGCCTCGCCGCCGATGGGCGCGCCGTCTTCGCAGTCCAGCGTGATGTCGAACACCGGGCCTGCTTCAGCCTGCAGCTCCAGGCTCTTGCGCATGCGCGCCTCGACACCGCAGTAGTGGTCGCACACCGGCAGGGTGGTGGCGGCCTCGCCGTCTTCGAACAGGGCGTCGCGGGGATGTAGCAGGGGCGTGGTCACTTTTTTGCGAATCCAGATGCGGCAAGAGCCGTCATGTTGCCATGACGGCTCTTGCGTTTTAACAACAGAGAATCAGCGGTTTACAGCAGGTGCTTGACGCCGTCCTGCTCGCCCTGCAGCTCGGCCAGGGTCTTGTTGATGCACTCTTGCGAGAAGGCATCGATCTCCAGGCCTGCCACGATCTTGTATTCGCCGCCTTCGCAGGTGACGGGGTAGCCGAACATGATTTCCTTCGGGATGCCGTATTCGCCGTTCGACGGGATGCCCATCGTGACCCACTTGCCGTTGGTGCCCAGGGCCCAGTCGCGCATATGGTCGATGGCGGCGTTGGCGGCCGAGGCGGCCGACGACAGGCCACGGGCTTCGATGATGGCGGCGCCGCGCTTGCCGACGGTGGGCAGGAACACGTCCTTGTTCCAGACCTGGTCGTTGATCATGTCCTTGACCGAGGCGCCATCGATAGTGGCGTAGCGGTAGTCGGCATACATCGTCGGCGAGTGGTTGCCCCACACGGCCAGCTTCTCGATGGACGAGACCGGCTTGCCGGTCTTGGCCGCGATCTGCGAAGCGGCGCGGTTGTGGTCCAGGCGCAGCATGGCGGTGAAGTTCTTGGCGGGCAGATCCGGTGCCGACTTCATCGCGATATAGGCATTGGTGTTGGCCGGGTTGCCGACCACCAGCACCTTGACGTTGCGCGAGGCGACGGCATTCAGTGCCTTGCCCTGGGCAGTGAAGATCTGGCCGTTGATGGCCAGCAGCTCGGCGCGCTCCATGCCGGCCTTGCGGGGCATCGAACCGACCAGCAGCGCGTAGTCGGTGTCCTTGAAGGCGGTCATCGGATCGCTGTGCGCTTCCATGCCCACCAGCAGCGGGAAGGCGCAGTCTTCCAGCTCCATCATCACGCCCTTCAGTGCCTTTTGCGGGCCCTCGACCGGCACTTCCAGCAGCTGCAGGATGACCGGCTGGTCCTTGCCCAGCATTTCGCCGGAGGCGATGCGGAACAGCAGGGCATAGCCGATCTGGCCAGCTGCGCCGGTGACGGCGACACGAACGGGTTTCTTGCTCATGAGGAGGCTCCTAAAGCGTGGGGATGGAGAGAAGGAAAGGACAGAAAACGCTGGAATCGGTTGCAGGCATGGGCGGGGATTTTCCAGGCCGGACAGCCCGCAAGTGTAGGGCAGACCAAGGGAGAACCCGAAGCGAAAAGCCTGATTCGGCTCAATCCTATGTCTTATATAAGACAAAAAGGGCCGGCCTGTGGTGCAATGCGCGCCATGGCCCCTCCCAACTCCTCACTGCTTGACGCCGAAGCGACGGCCGGCATCGGCATTGGTACCAGCGGGCCCAATTTCAGCCCGCTGTACAAGCAGATCAAGGACTTGCTGACGCGCAGCCTGCAGGCCAGTGAATGGAAGCCCGGCGAGGCCATTCCCAGCGAGATGGAGCTGGCCGCGCGCTACAAGGTCAGCCAGGGCACGGTGCGCAAGGCCATCGACGAACTCTCGGCCGAGAACCTGCTGGTGCGCCGCCAGGGCAAGGGCACTTTCGTTGCCACGCACGCCGAGCAGAAGATCCAGTACCGCTTCCTGCGCCTGACGCCCGACACCGGCGCGGGGCCGGGGCTCGAGCGTCAGCTGCTGGACTGCCGCCGCGTGCGCGCCCCGGCCGAGGTGGCGCGGTCGCTGGGCCTGCGCACCGGCGACGCGATGGTGCAGGTGCGCCGCATGCTGCATGCTGCCGGGGTGCCGGTGGTGTTGGACGAGATCTGGCTGCCCGGCCATCTGTTCAAGGGTCTGACGGCCGAGCGGCTGAACGAGCATCGCGGCCCGATGTACGGCCTGTTCGAGACCGAATTCGGGGTGCGGATGATACGGGCCGAGGAAAAAATTCGCGCGGTCGCCGCCGATGCCCTCAGCGCCGAGCTGCTGCAGGTGGCGCCTGGCAGCCCATTGCTCAGCGTTGAACGCCTATCGCACACCTATCATGACCGGCCGGTGGAGCTGCGCCGCGGGCTTTACAACACCTCCGGGCACTTCTATCGCAATGAACTGAGCTGAAACTGACGCCGGCGTGGCGTGCAAATCACGTCATTGCGCGGAGCAAGGGTGCTGCATTGCAATAAAATCATCGGGTTTCATCGGATTACATAAAAAAGGCGAAGCATGGCTGCAACTCAAAAACAAAGACCGGGAACCATGCGTCTGATCGACGCCGTGCAGTACCGTCTGCCACTGGCCGGGGTGGTCTCCATCCTGCATCGCGCCAGCGGCATGCTGATGTTCCTCCTGATGCCCTTCATCATCTGGATGTTCGACACCAGCGTCTCGACCGAAATCTCCTACGACCAATTCACCAACGCCTTTGTGGCCGGCATCGGCTTCCTGCCGGGCTGGTTCATCAAGCTGGTGTGCCTGGGCCTGATCTGGGCCTATCTGCACCACTTCATTGCCGGCGTGCGCCATCTGTGGATGGACATGACGCACAGCGTCAGCAAGGAGCAGGGCCGCTCCAGCGCTGTCATTACCTTGGCCTCGAGCCTGCTGCTGACCGCTGTCCTGGGCGCCAAGCTGTTCGGCCTGTACTGAAAGAGGAAGAGGACGTATGAATCCCAATTTTGGATCCAAGCGCCTGGTCGTTGGCGCCCATTACGGTGCCCGCGACTGGCTCGCGCAGCGCGTCACCGCGGTGCTGATGGCCTTGTTCACGATCGTGCTGCTGGCGCAGGTGCTGATCTCCCGCGGCCCGATCGGCTACGACAAATGGGCGGGCATCTTCTCGCAGCAATGGATGAAGTTCCTGACCTTCACGGTCATTGTTTCGCTGCTGTACCACGCGTGGGTCGGTATGCGTGACATCTGGATGGACTATGTGCAGCCCGTCGGCGTTCGCCTGGTGATGCATGTGTTCACCCTTGTTTGGTTGGTGGGTTGTGCCGGTTGGGCAATCCAAGTGCTGTGGAGACTGTGATGACGGTGGCAACTTTGATTCCGAAGCGTAAATTTGACGTGGTCATCGTCGGGGCCGGTGGCTCCGGCATGCGTGCCTCGCTGCAACTGTCGCTGGCCGGCCTGAATGTGGCCGTGCTGAGCAAGGTGTTCCCGACGCGCTCGCACACGGTAGCCGCGCAGGGGGGCATCGGCGCCTCGCTGGGCAATATGAGCGAGGACAACTGGCATTACCACTTCTTCGACACCGTCAAGGGTTCGGACTGGCTCGGTGACCAGGATGCGATTGAATACATGTGCCGCGAAGCACCTAAGGTCGTCTACGAGCTTGAGCATTTCGGCATGCCCTTCGACCGCAACCCGGACGGCACGATCTACCAGCGCCCCTTCGGTGGCCACACGGCCAACTATGGCGAGAAGCCGGTGCAGCGTGCCTGCGCCGCCGCCGACCGCACCGGCCACGCCATGCTGCACACGCTGTACCAGCAGAACGTCAAGGCGCGCACTCAGTTCTTCGTCGAATGGATGGCGCTGGACCTGATCCGTGACGCCGAGGGCGATGTCTGCGGCGTCACCGCGCTGGAAATGGAAACCGGCGAGCTGCACATCATGGAAGCCAAGACCGTGCTGCTGGCCACCGGTGGGGCAGGGCGCATCTTCGCCGCCTCGACCAATGCCTTCATCAACACCGGTGACGGCCTGGGCATGGCGGCCCGCGCCGGCATCCCGCTGGAGGACATGGAGTTCTGGCAGTTCCATCCGACCGGCGTGCACAACGCCGGCGTGCTGCTGACCGAAGGCTGCCGCGGCGAAGGCGCCATCCTGCGCAACGTCAATGGCGAACGTTTCATGGAGCGCTATGCGCCGACCCTGAAAGACCTGGCCCCGCGTGACTTCGTGTCGCGCTGCATGGACCAGGAAATCAAGGAAGGCCGTGGCTGTGGCCCGAACAAGGACTACATCCAGCTGGACATGACCCACCTGGGCGGCGAGACCATCATGAAGCGCCTGCCCAGCGTGTTCGAGATCGGCCACAACTTCGCCAACGTCGACATCACCAAGGAACCGATCCCCGTGGTGCCGACGATCCACTACCAGATGGGCGGCATCCCGACCAATATCCACGGCCAGGTGGTCGTGCCCAAGGACGGCCAGCCCAACACCGTGGTGAACGGCCTGTATGCGGTCGGCGAATGTGCCTGCGTCAGCGTGCACGGTGCCAACCGCCTGGGCACCAACTCGCTGCTGGACCTGCTGGTGTTCGGCCGTGCAGCCGGCAACCACATCGTCGACTCGGGCCTGAAGGGCAAGACGCACAAGCCGCTGCCGGCCGACGCGGCCGACCGTTCGGTCGCGCGCCTGGCGCGTCTGGATGGCAGCAGCTCGGGTGAGTATGCCCAAGACGTGGCCAACGACCTGCGCAGCGCGATGCAGCAACATGCCGGCGTGTTCCGCACCCAGGCCATGCTCAACGAGGGCGTGAGCCAGATCGCCGAGATCGCCAAGCGGGTGAAGAACATCACCTTGAAAGACAAATCCAAGGTCTTCAACACCGCCCGCATCGAGGCGCTGGAGGTCGAGAATCTGATCGAGGCGGCGCAGGCCACCATCGTCTCCGCGGCGGCCCGCACCGAAAGCCGCGGCGCCCACACGGTGGACGACTACGCCGACAGCCCGGAGTTCCCGAACGGCCGCAATGACAAGCAGTGGATGAAGCACACGCTGTGGTACTCGGAGGGCAACCGCCTGGACTACAAGCCGGTGAACCTGAAGCCGCTGACGGCTGAATCGATCCCGCCGAAGGTTCGTACCTTCTAACGGCCCCGGTAACCCGGCCCCGACCTCTAGGAAACAATATGACCAAGCGCACCTTCCAGATCTACCGCTACGACCCGGACAAAGATGCCAAGCCCTATATGCAGACGCTGGAAGTCGAGCTGGACGGCTCCGAGCGCATGCTGCTGGACGCCCTGGGCAAGCTCAAGGCGGTGGACCCGAGCTTGAGCTTCCGTCGCAGCTGCCGCGAAGGCGTGTGCGGCTCGGACGCGATGAACATCAATGGCAAGAATGGTCTGGCCTGCCTGACCAATATGCTGACCCTGCCCGGCACCATCGTGTTGAAGCCGCTACCCGGCCTGCCCGTGATCCGCGACCTGATCGTGGACATGACGCAGTTCTTCAAGCAGTACGACTCGATCAAGCCCTACCTCGTCAATGACACGCCGCCGCCCGACAAGGAGCGCCTGCAGCTGCCGGTCGAGCGTGACGAGCTCAACGGCCTGTACGAGTGCATTCTGTGCGCCAGCTGCTCCACCGCCTGCCCCAGCTTCTGGTGGAACCCCGACAAGTTCGTCGGACCGGCCGGTCTGCTGCAGGCCTACCGCTTCATTGCCGACAGCCGCGACCATGCCACGGCCGAGCGCCTGGACAATCTCGAAGATCCCTACCGCCTGTTCCGCTGCCACACCATCATGAATTGTGTGGACGTCTGCCCCAAGGGCCTGAACCCCAGCAAGGCGATCGGCAAGATCAAAGAGCTGATGGTCAGGCGCGCGATCTGATTCACGCCAACACCGGGATCAAGCAGTACCCACCATGGATACCCTTCTGAGTGAGCGGTCATTGAGCAAGCTGCGTTGGCGTTGCCGGCGCGGCCTGCTAGAAAACGATCTGCTGATTGAGCGGTTCTTCAATACCTATGCTCACACGCTGACCGAAGCGCAGGGGCAGGGCATGAATGCCTTGATGGAACTGGCCGACAACGACCTGCTGGACTTGCTGCTCTCGCGCAAGGAGCCCGGCCCCGAGTTGGACTTGCCCGAAGTTCGTGAGGTGCTGGGCATGCTCAAGCCCGTACCTCATCTGTCATTCCCCCCGATACCACGAACCCCAGAGGAATCAATATGATGACCCCGTCAGACGTGAAAGCCACACTGTCGTTCTCCGACGGCAGCCCCAGCATGGAGCTGCCCCTGTACAAGGGCAGCATCGGTCCGGACGTGATCGACATCCGCAAGCTGTATGCCCAGACCGGCAAGTTCACCTACGACCCGGGCTTTCTGTCCACCGCCTCGTGCAACTCGACCATCACCTATATCGATGGCGACAAGGGCGAGCTGCTGTACCGCGGCTACCCGATCGAGCAGCTGGCCACCAACTGCGACTTCCTGGAAACCTGCTATCTGCTGCTGAAGGGTGAGCTGCCCGATGCGGCGCAGAAGGAAGACTTCGTCGGCCGCGTCACCAACCACACGATGGTGAACGAGCAGATGCAGTTCTTCCTGCGCGGCTTCCGCCGTGACGCACACCCGATGGCGGTGCTGACCGGCCTGGTCGGCGCGTTGTCGGCCTTCTATCACGACAGCACGGACATCAACAATCCGCAGCACCGTGAGATCGCCGCCATCCGCCTGATCGCCAAGCTGCCCACGCTGGTGGCCATGGCCTACAAGTACACCGTCGGCCAGCCCTACATCTACCCGAAGAACGATCTGGGCTACACCGCGAACTTCATGCGCATGATGTTCGCCACGCCCTGCGAAGAGTACGTGCCCAACGAAGTGCTGGTGCGTGCGATGGACCGCATCTTCATCCTGCACGCCGACCACGAGCAGAATGCTTCCACCTCGACCGTGCGCCTGTGCGGCTCGTCGGGCACCAACCCGTTTGCGGCGATCGCCGCCGGCGTGGCCTGCCTGTGGGGTCCGGCCCACGGCGGCGCAAACGAAGCCGCGCTGAACATGCTGGAAGACATCCAGCGCAACGGCGGCGTCGAGAAGATTGGCGAGTTCATCAAGCAGGTCAAGGACAAGAACTCCAACGTCAAGCTGATGGGCTTCGGTCACCGTGTCTACAAGAACTACGACCCGCGCGCCAAGCTGATGCGCGAGACCTGCCACGAGGTGCTCAATGCCCTGGGCCTGCATGACGACCCGCTGTTCAAGCTGGCCATGGCCCTGGAAAAGATCGCCCTGGAAGACGACTACTTCGTGTCGCGCAAGCTCTACCCGAACGTCGACTTCTACTCGGGCATCGTGCAGCGCGCCGTGGGCATCCCGGTCAGCCTGTTCACCGCCATCTTCGCGCTGGCCCGCACGGTGGGCTGGATCGCCCAGCTCAACGAGATGATTGGCGACCCCGAGTACAAGATCGGCCGCCCGCGCCAGCTCTTCGTCGGCTCCGAGCGCCGTGACGTCAAGCCGATGGCTCAGCGCTGATTCAAGAAACGCCTGCTGACGCCCGCGTGACAAGCCTCCTGCAGCGATGCAGGAGGCTTTTTCAATGGGCCGTCCGATTGCTGCGAGGACCGTCCCGGGCTTGACAGTGCGGCGTGCAGTGGCGAAGCTGCGTGCCATCGGAGACCGACACGCCGCCATGTACTCCTACGACCAGCAGATGACCGAGATCCATGCCTTGCTGGCCTGGGCTTTTGTGGCGCTATTCCTGATACGCGGTGTGGCCCTGCAACTGGGCGTCAGCTGGGTGGCCGACATGCTGGTGCTGGTGTTCGGCGCCCTGGTGCTGCTCATCATCACCGGCCTCAGCCTGTGGATGCTGCGCTACTACAACCCCTTGAACGACAGCTGGCTGCTGGCCAAGCTGCTGGCCTTTGCCGCCTACGGCTTTGTCGCCCACCGGGCCATGGGCCAGGGGGAGTTGCGCCTGCCCGAGTATCTGGCGGCCCTGGTGCTGCTGGCCTATGTCGTGGGCGTGTCCTACACCCGCAGCGCTGCCCTGGGCCTGCTCGGCTGAGGCGGGGCCGGCGTCGGCCCATCCATGTGCAGAAACCCAGGCGGGAAAACAAGGTTCTGGCTCCAGGCCCGGTGGCGCATAGTGCTCCAGCGCCCTTTTGCGCAACCGCATTCACCAGCGTTCACATGGTGAAGGAGCTGTGGATATGAAACTCACCCGTATCGCGATGGCCTTGTTTGCCTGTGCCGGAATGTCGCTGGTCACGACCGCGTTCGCGCAGGGCTCCAGCTACACGCCGGGCACGGTCTGGACCTTCTCCCACGTCAAGGTCGAGCCGGGACAGTTCGAAAACTATCTGGACTTTCTGGCCAATACCTGGAAGAAGTCGAACGAGTTCGGGAAGAAGGAGGGCTACGTCGTGTCCTACCATGTGCTGCAGGTCAACAACCCACGCCATGGCGAGCCCGACCTGATACTGGCGATAGAGTCCAAGGACTATATGAGCACGGCCGAGCAACTGGCCGTGCAGAAGAAGTACGAAGCCTTCATGGCCCAGGACGTGCGCAAGATGGACACGGCCGGCGGCGAACGCAAGGTGATGCGCACCTTGGCCGGCAGCATGGAGTTGCAGGAGTTGAAGCTGAAATAGCCTGCGGCTTCTACCGCGACCCCGGTCGCCCCTTCTGCTGGCAGCCGGCATCCCGAAACGGCCCGTCGGCCAGCTGCCAGCCCTCGCCGGGCCTCAGCTGCGTGCAGTAGAGCTCGCCATTGAGCTGGCTGCGCCATTGATACCAGGGCGCGGAGGCCGCAAGCAGGGTGCCGGCAAGACCGGTCAGGACGATCAGCAGCAGTGGGCGGGCGGGACGAGGCATTGGCCGATCTTGCCTGCCCGGGCAAGGCCTTGGTCGTTCAAAAAGCCCCTCATTCCGCCAGCCATTGCCGCAGGCGTCGGTATACGCCCTTGTCGCTGAGCAGATCCAGGTGATTGACGCCGCGCGCCACCCACTGGTGCGCGGCCGGGATCTGGAGATCGCGGTCGGGCTGCTCGTGAAGGCCCAGGGCGCTGGCCACCGGCACCAGGCCGTCGCCGAGCCAGTCGGCGGCTCTGCCCGCAGGAGTCTTGGGGCTGAGGCTGCCGGCCAAGGCGTAGCAGGCCACGCCATCGGGCAGGGGCAGGGTGCTGCGCGAGTCGGCCTGGGCAAAGCGGGTGTCGTCATTCCAGTCGGCGTCCAGCAGATTGCCGTGGCGCAGGTCGGTGATGCCGGCGCTGCGCAGGCCCGACAGCCGCGTCAGCGGCGCGGCATAGGAGCTGACGCCCAGGCCACGGTGCAACCAGTTGCCGCCGCGCTCCAGCGGCGCGCCATGGTGGGGGCTGCCCAGCAGGATCAGCTTGTTCAACACCCCGGGCCAGGCCATGCCGGCCGCCCGCGCCTGGTGCACGGCGCTGCGGGCGACCAGGCCACCCATGCTGTGGCCGATGATGGCCAGCTCGGTGACCGGCTCGGGCCAGCCCGTCAGCATGTGCTCCAGCTGCCCGGCCAGCTCCCGGCCATTGATCGAGATGTGCTGGCCGGTGTTGTAGCGGGCATAGACGGCGGCATAGCCGAGTGAGTCGGCCAGCGCCTGTCCGTGGTCGTGGCCCTTGCGCGCCCATTGCTGGTCGTTCATGCACAGGCCGTGGATCAGCAGCAGCACTTTGCCGCCAGCAGGCGGCAGCAGCGGGTGCAGCTGCAGGGTGATCGCCAGAGGATTGCCGCTGCTCACCAGGTGATCACCCATCACACCGTTCAGCGCCGAGACCAGCGCGTCGCTGCGCGGCGTGCGCTGGCTCTCGGGCAAGTCACGCAGCGAGGCCTGCAGGCTGGCCTCGGCCCGTGCCAGTGCGCTGTCCAGCCCCCTGCCGACCAGACGGTTCGTGCCCTGGATGCTGCGGTAGACGAGGCCGGTGAGGCCACGCGTCGGCTTCTCGGCCACCGGGCCCACGGGCCGCGCCACTCGGGTGATGCGCGAATGCATGGCCTCGACGATGCCGGTCACGCCGCTGACGCCGTCGACGATCAGCCGCAGCCCGCCGCGCAGGTCGCCGACGGTGCTGCGCTTCTTCGCCATCATCTTGACCATGCATCGCTCCTGCTTGTGCCCGCAGATTGTGACCTCAGCCGGGGCTGTTCAGGCAGGCCAGCGCATCCCGTGCCGCGATCCATTCCTCGTTGGTCGGCTCCACTGCCACGCGCACGGGGCTGGCGGACGACGAAATCGTGCTCGCGTTGCCGGCGTTGGCCGCCTCATCCAGCGCCAGCCCCAGAAAACCCAGGCCGGCGCAGATGCGCGCCCGGATCTCGGCGTTGTGCTCGCCGACGCCGGCGGTGAAGACCAGCAGGTCCAGCCCGCCCAGCACCGCCACCAGCGCGCCGATCTCGCGCACGATGCGGCGCACGTACAGATCCAGCGCGGCCTGCACGCGGGGATTGCCGGCCTCTTGCGCCAGCAGCTCGCGCGGGTCGGACGACACCCCCGACAGGCCCAGCAGCCCGGACTCGTGATACAGCAGATGGCCGACCTGCTCGAGGCTGAGCTTCTCGATCTCCATCAGGTACAGCAGGGCGCCGGGGTCCAGCGCGCCGCAGCGCGTGCCCATCATCAGGCCGTCCAGTGCCGAGAAGCCCATCGTCGTGGCCACGCTTTGCAGCCCTTGCATGGCGCACAGGCTGGCGCCGCTGCCCAGATGGGCGACGAGCGTGCGTCCCTGGGCCAGGGCACCGTGGCGCTCGGCCAGTGCGATCGCCATGTACTCGTAGGACAGGCCGTGAAAGCCATAGCGGCGCAGGCCCCGCTCCCAGGCCGCGTAGGACAGCGGCAGCATCTGCTCGACCCGGGCCAGCGTGTGGTGGAAGGCGGTGTCGAAACAGGCCACCTGAGGCAGGTCGGGCCGGGCCTGCAGCAACACCGCTATCGCCTCCAGCGCAAACGGCTGGTGCAGTGGCGCCAGCGGGATGTAGGCGCGCAGATCGGCCAGCACGGCGGCGTCCACCCGCACCGGGGCGGCGTATTTGCTGCCACCGTGGACGACGCGGTGGGCAATGGCGGCGATCGGCCGGCCTTCGAGCCGGTTGAGTATGCGCTGGCGGATCTGGTCCAGCGCCTGGTGATACGAGTCCCCACTGCCCAGGCCCTCGATCTTGCCGCCCCACAGCGGCGTACGCGGCAGCGGCGAGACAGCGGCTTCGTACAGCGCGAACTTGATGCTGGACGAGCCGCAATTGAGCACGACAACGACGGGGTTCACGGCGGCGTGCTCCGGTAGCGCTGCGCCAGCAGCAGGGCGATGGCACAGGAGGCGATGCGCGATTCGCGCGAGTCGGCCCGGCTGGTCAGCACGATGGGCACGCGGGCGCCCATCACGATGCCGGCGCTGGACGCGCCGCCCAGGTACTCCAGCTGCTTGGCCAGCATATTGCCGCTCTCCAGATCGGGCACGACCAGCACGTCGGCACGGCCGGCCACTTCGGAGACGATGCCCTTGATGCGGGCCGCGGCGATCGACACCGCGTTGTCGAAGGCCAGGGGCCCGTCCAGCAGCGCGCCGGTGATCTGGCCGCGGTCGGCCATCTTGCACAGCGCGGCGGCGTCCAGCGTGGCTGGCATGTGCGGGTTGACAGTCTCCACCGCGGCCAGGATGGCCACCCGCGGCTGCTCGACGCCGATCGCATGAGCCAGGGTGATCGCGTTGCGGATGATGTCGGCCTTGTCTTCCAGCGACGGCGTGATGTTGATCGCGGCGTCGGTGATGATGAAGGGGCGCGGATAGGCCGGCGTCTGCATCAGGAAGCAGTGGCTGATGCGGCGCTTGGTGCGCAGGCCGGTGCCGGCGGCCACCACGGCGGCCATCAGCTCGTCGGTGTGCAGGCTGCCCTTCATCAGGGCCTCGACCTCGCCGCGCACCGCCAGCTCGACCGCACGCAGCGCGGCGGCATGGCTGTGCGGCACGTCTTCGATGAGCTGGCCGCTGAGGTCCAGCCCGGCCTCCTTGGCCACCGCCTCCAGCCGCGCTCGCGGGGCCACCAGCACCGGCGTGATCAGGCCAGCGGCCTGTGCATCCAGTGCGGCCGACAGGCTGACCGCGTCGCAGGGATGGACGACGGCCACGCGGATCGCGCCGAAGGGCCGCACATGGTCCAGCAGGCGCTGCAGGCCGTCATTGCCGGTCGTCAGCCGCACCTCGGGCAGGGTGGTGCGTGCGCGTTCGATGTGCTCGGTCGGGGCGATCACCTCGGCCTCGCCGGTGATGACGCTGACGCCGTCCTGATTGACGCAGGCGCAGGCCAGCTTCAGCCGCTTCTTTACCTCGTCGCGGGCGCTGACGGTGACGCTGATGCGCAGCTGGTCGCCGATGCGCACCGGCGCCAGGAACTTCAGCGTCTGGCCGAGGTAGATCGTGCCGGGGCCGGGCAGGCGCGTGCCCAGCACGGCCGAGATCAGCGCACCGCCCAGCATGCCGTGGGCGATCACGCCGTGAAAGCGCGAGGCCTCGGCAAAGTCATGGTCCAGGTGCTGGGGATTGGCGTCACCCGAGAGCACGGCGAACAGCTGGATGTCCTCGGCAGTCAGCGTGCGCTCGATGCAGGCGGTCTCGCCGACGGTGATCTCGTCGAAGGTGCGGTTGCGCACACGGCTGAGGTCGTCGGCGGGCGGGGCTTGGGGCAGATCGGTCATGGGCAGTGCCTTGGTGTATCGAATGTCATGCCATCTGGCTGATGGTCTTGCGAAAGCGTGCCAGCGAGGCGGCGAACAGCACACCGCCGATGGCCAGTATCGCCAGTAATTGAGGCCAGACCACGTCCAGGCCGGCACCGCGGTACAGGATGGCCTGGCCGGCCGAGACGAAGTGCGTGGTCGGCGCGGCCAGCATGATGTGCTGCACCAGGGCCGGCATGCTCTCGCGCGGCGTGGCGCCGCCCGACAGCAGCTGCAGCGGCAGCAGCACCAGCACCAGCAGCATGCCGAACTGCGGCATGGAACGGGCCAGCGTGGCCAGGAAGATGCCCATCGAGGTGGTGGCGAACAGGTGCAGCGCGGCGACCGCCATGAACAGCGCAATCGAGCCCTGCACCGGCACCCGCAACACCCCCTGCACGACAAACACCAGCGCCACCAGCGCGGCCAGCAGCACCACCAGGCCCATGGCCCAGACCTTGGCCAGCATGATCTCGGCCGGCGTCACCGGCATCACCAGCAGATGCTCGATGGTGCCGTGCTCGCGCTCGCGTATCAACGCCGCACCGGTCAGGATGATGGACAGCATGGTGACGTTGTTGATGATCTCCATCAACGAGCCGAACCAGGCCTGCTCCAGGTTGGGGTTGAAGCGCATGCGCAGGCTCAGGTCCACCGGCATCGCGCTGCCACCGCGGTGGCGCTGCACGAACTCGCCGACTTCGCCGGCCACGATCTGCTGCAGGTAGCCGCTGCCGGTGAAGGCCTGGGTCATGCGCGTGGCGTCGACGTTCAGCTGGGCGGTGGGCGCGCGGCCGGCCAGCACCTCGCGCTGGAAGTTGGGCGGAATGTCCAGCACAAAGGTGTATTCGCCGCTGTCCATGCCGGCGTCGGCCTCGGCCAGGGTGATCAGCCGCGGCGTCCTGAAGTGCGGCGGGTAGAGGCTGGCGACGATGCGCGCCGACAGCGGCGAGGCGTCCTCGTCGACGATGGCGATGGCCGCGTTGTGCAGGCTCTCCGGCATGGCGGTGGCGGCGACGTAGATAGACACGGTGAAGGTGTAGGCAATCAGCACCAGCATCATCGGGTCGCGCACCAGGCTACACAGCTCCTTGATGCCCAGGCGGTAGATATTGGCGGCAAAGGATGAAGGCTTCATGCTTCCTGCTTTCTGAGCAGGTTGATGGCCAGGCCGAGTATCACCGGCACGGCGATCAGCAGCGGCCAGAACGAGGCGGCCAGTCCGCCCAGGTCCAGCGCCTTGCTGAACACGCCGCGGCTGATGGTCAGGAAGTGCGAGGCCGGGTAGATGCGGCCGATGAAGGCGCCCAGGCCCTCCAGCGAAGACACCGGGTTCAGCAGGCCGGCGAACTGCACACAGGGAATCAGCGTGCCTATCATGGTCACGAACATGGCCGCAATCTGGCTTTGCGTGAAGCTTGAGGCGAGCAGGCCGAAGCCGGTGGAGCAGGTCACGAACAGCAGTGCGCCCAGTGTCAGCGCCAGCCCGCTGCCTTTCAGCGGCACGCCGAACACGGTCACCGCCAGCAGCGTCAGCAGGCCGAAGTTGAACATCGCCAGCACGACGTAGGGCAGCTGCTTGCCGAGCAGGAACTCGCTGCGTGTGACCGGGGTGACGTAGAGATTGATGATGGAGCCCAGCTCTTTTTCGCGCACCACCGACAGGGCCGTGAGCATGGCCGGAATCATCATCAGCAGCATCGGAATGACGGCCGGCACCATCGCCGGCAGGCTCTTCACGTCCGGGTTGTAGCGGTAGCGTGTTTCCAGCGTGCTGGCGGCGGCCAGGGTCTGGCCCAGGCGGTGTTGCGCCATGTCGATCAGCCAGGCCTGGTGCATCGCGCCGACATAGCCGCGCACGGTCTCGGCGCGGGTCGGCATGGCGCCATCGACCCAGGCGGCGAGCTGCACCGTCTTGCCGCGCTGCAGGTCGCGGCCGAAGCCGGGCGGTATCTCGATGGCCAGCGCCAGCTCGCCGCTGCGCATGCGGCGGTCCAGCTCGGCGTGGTCGCGGATCGGTGTCTTCTCGATGAAGTAGCGCGAGCCGGCCAGGTTCAGCGCGTAGTTCTGGCTGAGCACGCTCTGGTCCTGGTCCAGCACCGCGTAGGACAGATCCTCCACATCCAGGCTGATGCCGTAGCCGATGATGAACATCAGGATGGCCGTGCCCAGCAGGGCCAGCGTGGCGCGCACCGGGTCGCGCTGCAGCTCCAGCGCCTCGCGCAGCGTGTAGCTCAGCGCGCGGGCCAGGCTGAAGCCGCTGCGCTGCGGCTTGGGGGCAGGTCTTGCTGTGGGCGCCGGTGCTGCCACTGCCGGTGCGGCCTCGTCGCCGGCCGCTTCCTTCAGGTAGGAGATGAAAGCCTGCTCCAGCGTCGCCGCGCCGCGCTTGTCGACCAGCGCCTGCGGCGCGTCGCTGACCAGCACCCGCCCGGCATGCATCAGCGAGATGCGGTCGCAGCGCTGGGCCTCGTTCATGAAATGGGTGGAGATGAAGATCGTCACCCCGTCGTTGCGGGCCAGATCGATCATCAGCTGCCAGAACAGGTCGCGTGCGACCGGGTCCACGCCGGAGGTCGGCTCGTCGAGTATCAGCAGCTCGGGCCGGTGCACCATGGCCACGGCCAGCGACAGGCGCTGGCGCATGCCCAGCGGCAGGCCCTCTGGCAGGCTGTCGAGCGCCTCGACCAGGCCGAAGCGGGCCACCATCTCGTCCACCCGCGCGGTGATCTGTGCCTCGGGCACCTGGAACAGCCGCGCATGCAGCACCAGGTTCTGGCGCACCGTCAGCTCGCCGTACAGCGAGAAGGCCTGCGACATATAGCCGACGCGCCGACGCGTGGCCAGGTCGCTGCTGTTGACTTCCTGGCCGAACAGCCAGGCTCGACCCTCGCTGGCCGGCAGCAGGCCGGTCAGCATCTTCATCGTGGTCGACTTGCCGCAGCCATTGGAGCCGAGAAAGCCGAAGATCTCGCCGCGGCGGATGCGGAAGTCGACATGGTCGACGGCGGTGAAGTCGCCAAAGCGCATCGTCAGCCCCTGGGCCTCGATGGCGATCTGCGGCGCGGCCTCGTCCGCCAGCGGCGGCACGACAACGGCCTGGTGGCCGCGCCGCCTGGCCTCGGGCAGCAGCGCGATGAAGGCGGCCTCCAGCGCGTCGGTGCCGGTGCGCCGGTGCAGCTCGGCCGGCGTGCCGGTGGCCAGCACGCGGCCGGCGTCCATCGCCACCAGCCAGTCGAAGCGGTCGGCCTCCTCCATGTAGGCGGTGGCGACGATCACGCTCATCTGCGGCCGCTCGCTGCGGATGCGGGCGATCAGGTCCCAGAACTGTGCGCGCGACAGCGGATCGACGCCGGTGGTTGGCTCGTCGAGTATCAGCAGGTCGGGGTCATGTATCAGCGCGCAGCACAGGCCCAGCTTCTGCTTCATGCCGCCCGACAGCTTGCCGGCCGGGCGGGCCAGAAAGGGCTGCAGCCCGGTGCTGGCCGTCAGCTCGTCGATGCGACGGCGGCGCTCGGCCTTGTCATGGCCGAACAGGCGGCCGAAGAACTGCAGGTTCTCCTCGACCGACAGGGTCGGGTAGAGGTTCCTGCCCAGGCCCTGGGGCATGTAGGCGATGCGCGGGCAGACGGCATCGCGGTGGCGCTTGTCGGCCATGTCGCCGCCCAGCGCCTCGACCCGGCCCTGCTGCACCGCGCGCGCGCCGGCCAGCAGCGACAGCAGGCTGGACTTGCCGACGCCGTCCGGCCCGATCAGCCCGACCATGCATCCGGCGGGCAGGTCGAGGCTGATCTCGTCCAGCGCCAGCGTCTTGCCGTGGTGCAGGCTGACCTCGTCCAGGCGGGCGATGACGTCGGTCACTGCGGAACCTTGAGCGCCAGGTTCTCGGGCCAGGCGGCCTGGGCATCCAGCTTCAGCCAGGCCACGCCGGGCAGGCCGGTCTTGACCAGCTTGAGGTGCTTGAGCAGCAGCTCGCGGGCTATCTGTGCCTTGACGCGGAACATCAGCTTCTGGCGTTCGCTGGCCGTCTCCACCGTCTTGGGCGTGAACTGGGCGGTGCTGGCCACGAAGCTGACCTTGGCCGGGATCACGTACTGCGGCGCGGCGTCCAGGATGATGTGCACCTCGCTGCCCAGCGCCAGCTTGCCGGCGATGGCCTCGGGCACGAAGAAGCTCATGTGCACGTCGGCCAGATCGACCAGGTTGAGCAGCTTGCCGCCGCCCCCCAGCACCTCGCCGGCCTGGGCGATGCGGTACTGCACGCGGCCGGCGCGGGGCGCGGTCAGTGCGCTGTCGTCCAGGTCGGCCTTGATGCGGGCCACGGTGGCCTCGGCCGCGTTGACCGCGGCGCGCGCACCGCCCACCTGGGTGCGGGCCGCGGCAATCGCCGCCCCGGCCGCCTCGACCTGGGCCTTGGCCGCCTGCACCGCGGCCTGCACGCTGCGCGCGCGGGCACGGTCGTCATCCAGCTCCTGCACCGAGGAGGCACCCTCGCGCGCCAGGGTCTCGGAGCGGACCAGGCGGCGCTGGGCGGCATCGAGTTCGGTCTCGCGCTGCATCAGCAGGGCGAGGGCCGCCTGGCGGTCGCTTTCGCGCACTGCCACCTGGGCCTCGGCGCTGCTCACGCCGGTGATGGCCTGCTCCCGGCGGGCGCTGGCCTCGTCGCGCTGGGCGTCAAGGCTCTGCACCTGCATATGGGCCAGGGTCTGGCCGGCGCTGACGAAGTCGCCCTCGTCGACGAGGATGTCCTGCACGCGGCCGGGCAGCTTGGTGGCCACGTCGATCTCGGTGGCCTCGATGCGGCCGTTGCCGCTGGCAAAGCCTTCGCCGGGGCCGCTGGGGCGCAGCGACTTCCAGGCGAAGGCGCCGCCGCCCAGCAGGGCCAGCACCAGCGCGGCGGGAATGAGTGGTTTCTTCAGGTCAAGTGCCATGGTGTGCTCGGATGTTCAGGGGCTGGTCGTGGCCAGCGAGCCGCCACCCAGGGCGGCGTACAGCGCCACGCGGGCGCTCAGCAGCGCGCGTCGGGTCTGCACCGCCTGCTGCTCGGCAGCCAGCAGATCGCGCTGGGCGTCCAGCACTTCGAGAAAGGCGGCGGCGCCGTTGTCGTAGCGCAGCTGCGAGAGGCGGGCGCGCTCGGTCTGGGCGGCCAGCGCGGCCGCCGCGATGCCCTGCTGCTCGGTCAGCCAGCGCTGCGCCGACAGGGCGTCGCTGACGTCGCGGAAGGCGGCCTGCACGGCCTTCTCGTAGCCGGCCACAGCGATGTCGCGGCGCGTCTCGGTCAGGCTCAGGTTCAGCTTGCGCCGGCCGCCGTCGAACAGCGGCAGGGTGATGCGGGGCGAGAAAGTCCAGGCCTGGCTGCCGCCATCGAACAGGCCGCCCAGTTCGGCGCTGGCCGTGCCCAGCGAAGCGGTCAGGGCGATGCGCGGAAAGAAGGCGGCGCGGGCGGCACCGATGCTGGCCTGGGCGGCACGCAGCTGGTGCTCGGCGGCAATGATGTCGGGGCGCGCCAGCAGCAGGTCGGCGGGCAGGCCGGCTTGCAGCGCGGGCAGCTGGGTATCGTCCAGGCGCCCGGCCACCACCGGCAGGTCCAGCGGCGCGCCGATCAGCAGGCTCAAGGCCTGGGCCTGCGCCTCGCGGGCCTGGGCCAGCTGCGAGCCCAGCGCCTGGGCCTGGGTGTACAGCGTCTGCACCTGGGTCAGGTTGAGCTTCGACGTGGAGCCGAGCTCGACCCGCCGCGTGAAGATGCGCAGGGTCTCGGCCCGGCTGGCCGTGGTCTGGCGGGCCAGGGCCAGCCGTTCGTCGGTTTCGCGCAGGGCCAGATAGCTGTTCGCCACCTGGGCGATCAGGCCCAGCGTGACGGCCTGGCGCGCCGCGTCGCTGGCCAGGTAGGTCTGCTGCGCGGCATCCTGCAGGCTGCGCAGGCGGCCCCAGACGTCGGCTTCCCAGCTGGCCAGTCCCAGCCCCGCCTGGTACTGGCTGCCCAGCAGCGGCTGGCGCGTCAGGTTCAGGTCGGCCGGCACGCGCGAGCGGTCCACGCCGGCCTGGGCGGCCAGGGTGGGCAGCCGCTCGGCCGACTGCATGCCCAGCGCGGCGCGGGCCTCGGCCACGCGCAGGGCGGCCAGCCGCAGGTCGCGGTTGTGGGCCAGCGCCTGGGCGATCAGGCCCTGCAGCTGCGGCTCGCGGAAGTAGTCGCGCCAGGCGAGGGCGGCGGCCGGCGTGCCCGCTTCGCTGGCGCTCTGGGCATAGCTCGCCGCCACCGGCAGCGCCGGGGTCTGGTAGGGCGGTGCCATCGAGGCGCAAGCCCCCAGCAGGAGCGCGCTCAGCGCGCTTGCAAGAAGTCTCATGGCTTAACCGAGGATGTGAAAGCCGGCATCGACATACAGCGTGTCGCCGGTGATGGCCCGGGCGCCGTCGCTGACCAGGAAGCTGCACAGCGCACCGACCTCGTCGATGTCGACCAGCCGGCGCAAGGGTGCCCGGGCGGCGGCGCTGGCCAGCAGCTGATCGAAGTCGGCGATGCCCGAGGCGGCTCGCGTGGCCAGAGGCCCCGGCGACACCGCGTTGACGCGTATGCCTTGCGGGCCCAGTTCGGTGGCCAGGTAGCGCACGCTGGATTCCAGCGCGGCCTTCACCGGACCCATCATCCCGTAGTTCGCCACCACCTCGTCGGCGCCCAGATAGCTCATCGTCAGCAGGCTGCCGCCCTGGCCCATCAGCGGTTCGGCCAGATGGGCCATGCGCAGGAAGGAGTGGCAGGAGATATCCATCGCGCGGGCAAAGCCCTCGCGCGAGCAGTCGGTGACGCGGCCCTGCAGATCCTCCCGGGGCGCGAAGGCGATCGAGTGGAGCACGAAGTCCAGCCGGCCCCACTGGCGCGTGATGGCCTCGAACACCGCCTCCAGCTGGCCGGGTTGCTCGACATCGAGCGGCAACGCGATGGCGGCCTGCAGCCGATCGGCCAGCGGCTGCACATGGGGCCGGGCCTTGTCATTGAGCCAGGTCACGGCCAGTTCGGCACCGGCGTCGCGGAAGGCCTGTGCGCAACCCCAGGCGATGCTGTGCTCGTTGGCAATGCCGACGACCAGGCCTTTCTTGCCTTGCAGTGTGAAGGTCATCTCAGCGTTCCATCACGTAATTACCAGGTGCCGCGCAGACGGGCGGGTAGGCCTTGGCGCCGACCTGCGGCGGCTTGGCCTTGGCGCCCGAGCGGGCACGCAGCCAGTCCTGCCAGGCCGGCCACCAGGAGCCTTCGACCTGGGGCGCTGCGGCCAGCCAGTCGTCGGGGGCCACATAGCCGGCATGCTCGGCCTGGGTCTGGATCTGGTAGTGACGGTGCGGGTGGCCGGGCGGGCTGACGATGCCGGCGTTGTGGCCGCCGCTGGTCAGCGCGAACGTGATCTCGGCCTCGGTCAGGTGGTGCAGCTTGTAGACCGAGCGCCAGGGCGCCACATGGTCGGTGGCCGTGCCGACCATGAAGATGGGCAGCTGCAGGTCGCTCAACGCCACCGCCTTGCCGCGCACCGGATAGCGCCCGGCCGCCAGGTCGTTGTGCAGGAACAGCCGGCGCAGGTATTGCGAGTGCATGCGCGCGGGCATGCGGGTGGCGTCGGCATTCCAGGCCATCAGGTCGTTCATCGGCGAACGTTCGCCAAGCAGGTACTCGTTGATCAGGCGCGACCACAGCAGGTCCTGCGAGCGCAGCATCTGGAAGGCGCCGGCCATCTGGGTGGCGGTCAGGTAGCCGGTCTGCTCCATCTTGGCTTCCAGCAGGCTGACCTGGCTCTCGTCGATGAACAGGCCCAGCTCGCCGGGCTCGGTGAAGTCGGTCTGGGCGGCGAACAGCGTCATCGAGGCCAGGCGCGCGTCGCCATCGCGTGCCATGGCGGCAGCGGCCATGGCCAGCAGGGTGCCGCCCAGGCAGTAGCCGGCGGCATGGACCTGGCGTTTCGGCACGATGGCACCCACTGCGTCCAGCGCTGCCATCACGCCCTGCTCCAGGTAGTCGTCCATGCCCAGGTCGCGGTCATCGGCCTTGGGGTTGAGCCAGGAGATGCAGAACACCGTGTGGCCCTGGTCGACCAGGTACTTGATCAGCGAGTTCTCGGGCGACAGGTCGAGGATGTAGTACTTCATGATCCAGGCCGGCACGATCAGGATGGGCTCGGGGTGGACGGAGGCCGTGGTCGGCGTGTACTGGATCAGCTCCATCAGCCGGTTCCTCAGCACCACGGTGCCGGGGGTGATGGCCACGTCGCGCCCGACCACGAAGGCCTCGGTGCCGGCCGCCGGTGCCTCCAGTGCCTGGCGCCTGAGGTCGTCATGGGCAAAGCCGGCGCCGCGCAGCAGATTGGCGCCGCCCTGTTCCAGTGTGCGCTTGAGCACCACCGGGTTCGTGAGCATCTGGTTGCCGGGCGAGAGCATGTCCAGCCACTGGCGTGCACCGAAGGCGACCAGATCTTCGTGATGCGCTTCCACACCCCAGACGCCGTGCGTCGCGGCTGCCCACCATTGCTCCGTCAACAGAAAGGTCTGGTGCAGCAGATTGAACGGCCATTGCTGCCACTCGGGTGCGGCGAAGCGGCGGTCGCGCAGCGGCGGCTCGACGGCATCCCGCGTCTCGGGCGTGGCCACCAGGCGCGCACGGGCATAGCGGGCCAGCTCGACGCCCTGGCTCAGGGCCAGGCGGGCCAGGTCCATGCGCTGGCCCGGTGACAGGGCCAGGTGCAGGGCCCAGTCGGCCGACGCCAGCACCGGCGAGGCGATCGACAGCGCCGAGCTGGCCTTGGCCAGCGCCGAATGGAAGGCGGGATCGATGCGGCTGGCCAGGCTGGGCGGGGTCGAGGCAGTCATGTCGGTGGCGGGCCTTTGCGGCCTGGAGCGATGGAATGACCTGACTGTAGGGACGGTCATCAGGCTGCAGATTGACCTGGGTCAATCAAGCTACCGACTGGTCGGTTTTTAATGAGGCACATCAAAAATATGGAGACAGACTGCCATGAATGCCCTGCCAAGCGAGGCTGCGGCCCTGGCGCCGCAGCGCCTGCGTCTGCCACCCGACGTGCGCATGCAGCAGATCCTGGACGCGGCGCTGGTCGAGTTCGCGGAGCGCGGGTTCACCGCCACGCGCATGGACGACATCGCGCGCCGCAGCGGCCTGTCCAAGGGCGGGCTGTACGCCCACTTCGCCAGCAAGGACGAGATCTTCGAGGCCTTGCTGACCCGCTCGCTGACCCCGCCCGACCTGCACGACATGCCGCCACCCGGTGCGGCCACCACACGCCAGCTGGCCGCCTGGCTGGTCGATCGCCTTTACGCCAATATGGCCCGGCCGGAGGCGATCGCCACCTTGCGGCTGCTGATTGCCGAGAGCGAGCGCGTGCCCCATCTGGTCGCGCACTGGCATGCCGGCGTCGTGCAGCCGCACCTGGCGCTGCTGGGCGAGATCCTCGGCGCCGGCAGTGCGCACCGCGGCGGGACGCCCAGCGTGATCGTGCGCGAGCCCTGGCTGGCGGTGGCCCCGGTGGTGCATGCCGTGGTCCTGCACCTGATACTCGGCGGGCAACAGGCCCGCGGGCTGCAGCAGTACCGCCAGGCCCATGTGGACATGCTGTGCGAGTTGCTAGGCGGCTGAGTGCGCCTGGCGGCGTGCCAGCCGCTGTTTGACCGCCTCAAACCAGGCCCAGGCCAGCAGGGGCAGGCCGAGGCCGATGGGCAGCAGCAACGGCAGCGGCGGGCGCTCGAACGCAAACAGCTCGCTCAGCCCCGGCAGGCCCAGCACGGCGGCCAGCAGGCCCAGGGTGGCGGCAGCGATCCACACAAACGCCCGGTTCGAGCCCATCCTGCTCAAGCGGCTCCAGCTGCGATTGGCCATGATCAGGGCCAGATTGGACAGCACCAGCACCGTGAAGCTCAGGGCACGGGCCATCGCGTCCGGGTGGCCGCTGTGGTGCATGCCGGCGTAGACGGCCATCAGCAGCACCAGCAACCCCAGCCCCTGCCACAGCCCGCGCAGCAGCACGACGCCATCGAACAGGCGGGCCTGTGGCGAGCGCGGCGGCGAGGCCATCGCACCGTCCTCCGGCGCCTCGGCCTCGAACACGATCGAGCAGGCCGGGTCGATGATCAGCTGCAGGAACAGGATGTGCACCGGCATCAGCAGCAGCGGCCAGCCCAGCAGCACCGGCAGCACCGACAGGCCGATGATGGGCACGTGGGCGGCGATCACGAACACGATCGCCTTGCGCAGGTTGGCGAACACGCGGCGGCCGTAGCGCACCGCCGTCAGCAGCGAGGCGAAGTCGTCGTTCAGCAGCACCAGGGCGGCGGCCTCGCGGGCCACATCGGTGCCGCGGGCGCCCATGGCCACGCCGATGTGGGCGGCCTTCAGCGCCGGTGCGTCGTTGACGCCGTCGCCGGTCATGGCGACGATGTCGCCGCGCGCGCGAAAGGCCTGCACCAGACGCAGCTTCTGCTCCGGCTGGACGCGGCAGAACACGCGGGTGTCGGCCAGCCGGGTCTGCAGCTCGGCGTCACCCAGCGCCGCCAGCTCGGGGCCCGCCAGCGGTGCCGACCCGGTGCTCAGCCCGGCCTGCCGGGCGATCGATTGCGCGGTGGCGGGGTGGTCGCCGGTGATCATCACCACGGAGATGCCGGCCGCCCGGCATTCGGCAATCGCCTGCGGCACCTCGGGGCGCAGCGGGTCCTGCAGCGCGATCAGGCCCAGGAAGGCGAACTCGAAGTCATGCTGGTTGCCGGGCAGCACGGCGGCGGCAAAACGCGCCTGGGCCACACCCAGCACACGCAGGCCGTCGGCAGCCAGCAGGGCCACCTGCGCGGCGATGCCTTCGGCCTGCGCCGCGTCGAGATGGCAGAGGTCGACGATGGCCTCGGGAGCGCCCTTGGCGGCGATCATGCGTTCGCGGCGATCGGGTGACTGCCAGACGCGCGACATCGCCAGCATCTCGCGCGACAGCGGATAGTCGTCCACCAAGGTCCAGTCGGTGTGCAGATGCTCGGTGTCGGCCAGCAGGCGCTGGCCGGCGCTGGCGACGGCCATCTCCATCGGGTCGAAGGCGCGGCGGTGGCTGGCCAGCACGGCAAATTCGAGCAGGCCGTGCAGGGCCTCCTGCAGCGGCTCGGCGGCGTTCGTCGCCGTGTCGTAGGCAGCCTCCGTCGACCACAGGCGGCTCAGCTCCATGCGGTTGGCGGTCAGGGTGCCGGTCTTGTCCACACACAGCACGCTGGTGGCCCCCAGCAGCTCGACGGCCGGGACGCTGCGCGCCAGCACACCCTCGCGCGACAGGCGCCAGGCACCCAGACCCAGGAACAGGGTCAGCACCACCGGCAACTCCTCGGGCAGTATGGCCATCGCCAGTGTCAGCCCGGCCAGCAGGCCGTTCAACCAGTCGCCCGAGCGGGCCCCGTAGGCCAGCGCCAGACCGGCGGCCAGCGCCAGGCCGATGGCGGCCACGCGCTTGACGATGTGATCGGTCTCGCGCTGGATGGGCGTGGCCTCGCCGCCCAGCCCGGCCAGCGATTTGCCGATGCGGCCCAAGGTGCTGTGCTCGCCGGTGGCGATGACCCGGCCGCGCGCCATGCCCTGGGTCACCAGCGTGCCTGAGAGCGCCCGGCACTCGGCCGCGTCCCCGGGGCCGGCATGCTTGAGCAGCGGCACCGACTCGCCGGTCAGCAGCGACTCATCGACGGTGAGATTGTTGGTCTCCATCAGGTCGAGGTCGGCCGGCACGCGGTCACCTTCGGCCAGCAGCACCACATCGCCGCGGACCAGTTCGCGGCCAGCCACACGCAGCGCCCGGCCGTCACGCAGCACCCGTGCGCGCGGGCTCGAAAGGTCACGCAGCGCCTGCAGCGAGCGCTCGGTGCGGCGCTGCTGCACGAAGCTGATGCCCATCACGACGAACACGAAGCCCAGCAGCATCAGCGCTTCCTGACGGTTGCCCAGCAGCAGATAGACGCCGCCGCAGGCCACCAGCAGCAGGAACATCGGCTCGGTCACCACCTCGACCAGCAGGCGCAGCAGGCTGCGCGGCCGCGACTGCGGCAACTCGTTGGGGCCGTCCTGCATCAGGCGCTGCCGCGCCTCGGCGGCGCTCAGGCCCTCCTCGCTCATGGCGGCGCGGTCTTGTGGTCCAGATCCGGGCGCCGGTACGGGTCCACATGGGTCATCAGGTTCAGCACCCGGTGGCGCTGCAGCACGCGCTGGCGGGCGGCCACGGCAATGTCGTGGCCGGCCTCGACCGTCAGGCTGGCATCGACCTCCAGATGGGCATCGACGACGATCATGTCGCCCATCTTGCGCGTGCGCACATCGTGCACATCGCTGACGCCGGGGGTCTCGCGCAGCGTGCGGCGTATTGCCTCGACCTCCTGCTCATCGACGGCGCGGTCCATCAGGTCGTGCATCGCATCCCAGCCGAAGCCCCAGCCCATCCGGGCGACCATGAAACCGACGATGGCCGCAGCGATAGGGTCGAGGATGGGGTAGCCCAGCAGATTGCCGATGATGCCCAGGCCCACCACCAACGAGGAGGCGGCATCGGACCGCGCGTGCCAGGCGTTGGCCACCAGCAGGCTGGACTTGACCCGCTTGGCCACCGCCAGCATGTAGCGGAACAGCAGCTCCTTGGCCACCAGTGCGCCCCCGGCCACCCACAGCGCCACGATATGCACCTGCGGCACCGTCTCGGGCGCCTCCAGCTTGCCCGCGGCCGACCACAGCATGCCCAGGCCGACGCCGAGCAGCAGCAGACCCAGCACCAGCGAGGCGGCGGTCTCGAAGCGCTGGTGGCCGTAGGGATGGTCCTCGTCGGCGTCCTTGCGCGCATGGTGGCCGGCGAACAGCACGACGAAATCTGCCACCAGGTCGGACAGCGAATGCAGGCCGTCGGCCACCAGGCCCTGCGACCTGGCCAGCACACCGACCGCAATCTGCGTGGCGCTCAGCGAGACATTGACGGCCACGCTGACCCAGGTGCTGCGCGTGCCCGCCGCCGCCCGTTCGGCCGGGCTGTGCTGAGGATCTTCGCTGTCGTCCGGCAGTTCGTCTTGATGCATGTGGGTGCCAGGCCTTGCCGGCCAGCGCTGATGGGCCAGCCCCGAGCTTAACGTGAGGCGGCGCCGCCGCCGCCTCGATGACGGCACCCAGCTTGCGCTGGCGCAACGGTCGCGGCCCTCGGCGCCCCGGCTTAAGACTGCGATAAGACGGCGGACGGAGCATGGGCGGACCTGATCACCAGGCATGAAAGCCGCCATGAACCACGATGCAAGCGTTACCGACCGATCGCCCGCCGCCGATGTCCTGATCTGGGACGCCCCGGTCCGCGTCTTCCACTGGCTGACGGTGCTGAGCTTCGCCGGCGCCTACCTGACGGCCGAGAGCGAGCGCTGGCGCCTGGTGCATGTGAGCCTGGGCTACACACTGGCCGGGCTGGTGCTGTTCCGCCTGGTCTGGGGCCTGACGGGCACACGCTATGCCCGCTTCGCCAGTTTCGTGCGCGGCCCGCAGGCGGTGATGCGCTACCTGGGCTCGCTGCTGCGCGGCAGGCCCGAGCACCATCTGGGCCACAACCCGGCCGGCGCGCTGGCCATCGTCGGCCTGCTCGCCCTGTCGCTGGCGCTGACCGCCTCGGGCTGGGCGGCCTACAACGAGGTCGGCGGTGAATGGCTGGAGGAGGCCCACGAGCTGGTCGCCAATCTGATGCTGGCCCTGGTCGGCGTGCACATCGCCGCCGTGGTGCTGAGCAGTTGGCTGCATGGCGAGAACCTGATCGGTGCGATGGTCAGCGGCCGCAAGCCCGGCCGCCCGCAGGATGCGATCCGCAGCGCCTGGCGCTCGGTGGCGGCGCTGATGCTGGTGGCGGTGCTGGGCTTCTGGTGGCTGCAGTGGCAGGGCGCTCCCGCCGGCGGTCTCGCCGATCGGCCCTCGGCATCGGCACGTTCCGGGCATGATGAAGATCATGACGACTGATGGCGCTGAAGCGCAATATTCGAACCATGCGCCTGCTGCTTGCCGAGGATGATCCGCTGCTGGGTGACGGCCTGCGTGCCGGCCTGCGTCAGCTGGGCTTCCAGGTGGACTGGGTGCGTGACGGCCAGGCCGCCGAGCGCGAGTTGCGCGCCCAGCCCTATGCCGCGGCGGTGCTGGACCTGGGGCTGCCGATGAAGGATGGCCTCGACGTGCTGGCCTCGCTGCGCCGTGACGGCCTGGCCGTGCCGGTGCTGGTGCTGACGGCGCGCGACGCCGTGCCCGACCGCATCCGCGGCCTGGACCTCGGCGCCGACGACTATGTGCTCAAGCCGGTCGATCTGCATGAGCTGGCGGCACGCCTGCGGGCGCTGGTGCGCCGCGCCCACGGCCAGGTGCAGGAATGCCTGCAGGCGCAAGACCTGGTGCTGGACCCGGCCGCGCGCACCGTGCTGCAGGCGGGCGTGCCGGTGACGCTGTCGCAGCGCGAGTTCGATCTGCTGCAGGCGCTGATGCTCAATGCCGACCGCGTGCTGTCCCGCGAGCAGCTGGAGCAGCATCTGTACAGCTGGGGCCAGGAGGTGGAGAGCAATGCGGTCGAGGTCCATGTGCACCACCTGCGCCGCAAGCTGGGGCCCAGTCTGATACAGACCGTGCGCGGCGTCGGCTACATGCTGCTGCGCCAGGTGCCCGCGCCGTGATGCGGCTGCCGCGCTCGCTGCAGGGCCGCCTGCTGGTGACGGTGCTGGCGGCGGTCACGCTGATCTGGCTGGCCACGGCGGTGCTGACCTGGCTGGACGCCCGCCACGAACTGGACGAGCTGCTGGATGGCCATCTGGCTCAGGCCGCGGCCCTGCTGGTGGTGCAGCAGGCGCATGAGCTGGACGAAGGCGACACCGCTGTCGATGCCCCCAGCCTGCACCGCTATGCCCCCAAGGTGGCCTTCCAGGTCTTCCACGAAGGCCGGCTGGCGCAGCGCTCGGCGAATGCGCCGGCCGAGCCCATGGTCCGCCCCGGCAGCGGCTTCAGGACCGGTTTCGACACCGTGCTGATCGCCGGTGCCGACTGGCGGGTGTTCGCCGCCTATGGCGCGGAGCGCGACATCCAGGTCTATGTCGGCGAGCAGCGCAGCTCGCGCGCTGCCATCCTGCGGGCGGTGCTGCGCGGTCTGCTGTGGCCGCTGCTGCTGGCCTTGCCCCTGCTGGCCCTGCTGGTGGCCTGGGCCGTGCACCGCGGCGTGGCGCCGCTGCGCCGCCTGGGTGCCGGCCTGGCCCAGCGCCAGGCGCAGGCCCTGCACCCGGTCACGCTGGACGGCGCGCCGACCGAGATGCGGCCGATGATCGCGGCGCTGAACGGCCTGTTCGAGCGCATCGCCCAGCTGCTGGAGGCCGAACGCCGTTTCACCGCCGACGCCGCGCACGAGCTGCGCACGCCGATCGCCGCGATCCGCGCCCAGGCCCAGGTGGCGATGGGCGAGGGCGATGCCGCGCCGCGCCGGCTGGCCCTCCAGCATCTGCTGGAAGGCTGTGACCGGGCCACCCGCCTGGTCGAGCAACTCCTGACCCTGGCCAGGCTGGAGGCCCAGGCACTGCCCGACGGCGCGCTTGCTGCCGAGGTGGATCTCGCCGCGCTGGCCCGCCAGGTGCTGGCCGATCTGGCGCCCAGGGCGGCGGCCCGGCGCCAGACCCTGGAACTTGACGCCGACGCCGACGCCGCGTGCCGCCTGCCGGGCGAGCCGACCCTGCTGGCCGTGCTGCTGCGCAATCTGGTCGACAACGCCCTGCGCTACAGCCCGGCGGGCGCCCGCGTGGTGGTGACCTTGGCGGCACCGCAGGGGCGGGTGCGGCTCAGTGTCGAGGACAGCGGGCCGGGACTGGCCGAGGCTGATAGGCGGCGCCTGGGCGAGCGTTTCTTCCGCGCCATCGGCAGCGGCGAGAGCGGCAGCGGCCTGGGCTGGTCCATCGTGCAGCGCATTGCCGCGGCGCATGGCCTGCTGGTGCAGATCGAAGCCTCGGCCGCCCTGGGCGGCCTGGCGGTGCGGGTGCAGCAGCCGGGCTGATCAGGCCAGGCGGAAGGCCGCAACCGCGCGCACCAGCTCGGCCGCCTGCTGGCGCAGGCCTTCCGCGGCGGCGGCACTCTGCTCCACCAGGGCGGCGTTCTGCTGCGTCGCCTGCTCCATCGTGGTCACCGCCTTGCCGACCTGGTTGACGCCGGCGCTCTGCTCGGTGCTGGCCGAGCTGATCTCGGCCACGATGTCGTTGACGCGCTGGATCGAGGCAACAATCTCGTTCATCGTGCGGCCGGCCTGATCGACCTGGCCGGAGCCCTGCTCGACGCGCTCGACACTGGCGGCGATCAAGGTCTTGATCTCGCGCGCCGCGGCAGCGGAGCGCTGCGCCAGGCTGCGCACCTCTCCGGCCACCACCGCAAAGCCGCGGCCCTGCTCGCCGGCACGGGCGGCTTCGACCGCGGCGTTGAGGGCCAGGATATTGGTCTGGAAGGCGATGCCGTCGATCACGCCGATGATGTCGGCGATCTTGCGCGAGCTGTCGTTGATGCCCTTCATCGTCTCCACCACCTGGCCGACGACTTCGCCGCCCTTGACCGCGATGCGGGCCGCACCCAGCGCGAGCTGGTTGGCCTGCTGGGCGTTGTCGGCGTTGTTGCGCACGGTGGCGCCCAGCTCGTCCATCGTGGCCGCGGTCTGCTGCAGCGAGCTGGCCTGCTGCTCGGTGCGGCTGGACAGGTCCTGGTTGCCATCGGCAATCTGGGCACTGGCGCTGGCCACCCGGTCGGCATTGCCCTGCACCTCGCGCACGATGCCGGCAAAGCTGGTCTGCATGCGCGCCATCGCCTGCAGCAGCTGCAGGTTCTCGTCATTGCCGCTGGGGTGGATGGCGGCGCTCAGATCGCCCTGGGCCATGCGGTCGGCCACGGCCACCGCATGAGCCATCGGCGTGGTCATGCGCCGGGCCAGCCACAGGGCCAGGCCGACCATCACCCCGGTGGACAGCAGCAGCGCGACGATGATGGCCATGCGCGTCGTGCCCACACCGTCCTTGGCATGGGTGTTCAGCTCGTCGCTGCTCTTCTCTATCGAGTCGGACAGCGCGGCCATCTGCTTTTCGAGATCGGTGAAGGCCACCTGCAGCACCGGCACCAGCTTCTCGGCTGTGGCCTGATCGACCTTGGAGGCCTTGATCATCTGGTCGGCGGCGGCGATGTACTGCTTGACCAGCGGCCGGGTGGTGGCCAGCGCGCTGCGGCTCTCGGCGCTGAGCGGCAGGCCTTCCAGCTTGGCCAGCGCCTTGGTGAAGGTGTCGGCATGGTCGCTCAGGCCCTTCTCGGCCTCGGCAATGCGCTCGGTGCTCTTCTGTAGCGCGCCAAACAGCGCCAGCTGGCCGTCGCCGCGGATCGCATCGTGCATCATGTCGGCTTCCTGGCTGGCCTGTAGCGCCTGGCCGGACTGGATCGAGTCGTCGATCGCCACGCCCAGGCTGGACGACGCCAGCAGGCCGATGCCACCAACCACCCCGGCCATGGCCGCACCGGCCAACCCGAAGGCAATGATCTGAGAGCGAAGTTTCACGGCGGGTTCCTTTGCAGGCTTGCACCGTGTCGATCATGACGCCTGCGCCTGACGAACGCCAGTGTCAGCGCAGCGTCACGCCAGCGCCAGCCCCGCCACGCCGGCCAGCATCAGCGCCGCGCCCAGCAACTGCCGGCTGCTCAAGGCCTCCTTGAGCAGGCGGGCACCGAACACCGTGCCCAGCAGCATCGAGATCTCGCGCGCCGGTGCCACATAGCTCAGCGGCGCCTGTTGCAGTGCGAACAGCACCAGCGAATAGGCCAGCGGCGAAAGCAGGCCGACGACGGCGATGGCCCCGGCATGGGCGCGTGCCTGGCGCAGCAGCTCGGCCGGCCGGCGCAGCGCCCAGGGTGCCAGCACGGTGGTGCGCGCCGCCAGCCCCACGGTGTAGAACAGCAGCGGCGCCATGCCCAGGGTCTTCACCGCCCAGCCGTCGATGACGGTGTAGCCGGCGATGCACAGCCCCGTCAGCAGGCCCCAGCCCACGCCGCGGCGTCGGCGCTGGGCGTCGCCGCTGCCGGGCCGGCTGGTGGCGCTGGCCGTCAGCACCACCCCGCCCAGCACCAGCACCACGCCCAGCCAACCCGGCAGGCTGGGCGCCTCGCCCAGGCACAGCACCGCACCCAGCACGGCCAGCAGCGGGCCGCTGCCGCGCGCCACCGGGTAGACGACGGCAAAGTCGGCGGCGCGATAGCCCCGCTGCAGCACCAGGGAATAGATCACGTGAACCAGGCCGCTGGCGATGGCCGCCAGCCACATCCAGCCGTCGAAGGCCTGCGGTCGGGTGTGCCAGGTCCACAGCGCCAGCGGCGTGGCGGCGGCCAGGCTGACCCAGCCGAACAGCCAGACAAAGGCCAGGCCGCCCGCCGCTGCACCGGCCACGCGCTTGGCGACGATATTCCACAGTGCATGGCACAGCGCTCCGGCCAGCACCAGGGCCAGGGTGCTGGCGCTCATGGCGTGAATTGCATCTCGCCCGCCAGCAGCTCGGCAGCGCGCTGGGCCACGGCCTCGCATTCGGCGTCGTCGAGTGGCGTCATCGCCGCCGTCCAGGCCTTGACGTCGCGCCAGGCCGGAAAGCGCGGCGACTCGCCCCAGCGCCAGTCAGGGTGTTGCGCCTGGCGGCTGCGGCCGAACAGATGCAGGTGCACGCGCCGGTGCTCGCGCACGTCCTTCGGGCCAGCCGGCGCGGCCTGGTCGTTGAGTGCCCAGTTGCCGGCCTCCCAGTAGTTGATGCAGCCCCCGGCCAGGCAGGGCAGGGTCTCCAGCATCGCCCGGCCGGTGGCGGCCACTAGCAAAGACCACTGGGCCAGTTCCAGCGGGGTCAGCGCGTGACGCTCCCACACCGGGCGCGGCGGGTTGACGATCAGGTGGCCGCCGTCCAGGCGGTCGCACAGCAGGGTGTCGGGCAGGCACAGCGTGCCGCCGGCGCAGGCATGGAGTATCAGGGGCATGGCGGGCTTTCCGGCTTGATCACGCTATGAAGGAAGATCATCGGTCTCGCTTCAAGCCGCACCGCGATAATGAAGCTTCACAGGAGAAATGTCTTGTCGAGCCATGGCCACAGTGCGCTGCATGATGAGTAAAAAAGATAGTGATACCGCGGGCGCCTCAGCGCCGCTGAATGCCATCCGGGTGTTCGTCGAGGCGGCACGCCAGCTCAACTTCAGCCGTGCCGCGCGGGCACTGGGCATCACCCAGGGCGGGGTCAGCCGCCATATCGCGACACTGGAGCGCCATCTGGGCTTTGCGCTGTTCGTGCGCCACGGCAATGCGGTGGCGCTGAGCGATGGCGGGCGGCTGTACTTCGATGCGGTGCAGGAGCCTATGGCCGGCATCGAGCTGGCGACGCGGCAGATGGCGCAGCGCCAGCCCGGGGCCGGACGCCTGATCGTGCGCACCTCGCTGCCGACCTTTGCCATGGCCAGCCTGATCCCGGCGCTGCCGCACTTTGCTGCCACGCCGCCGGTAGGTGTCGATCTGGTGACCTCGCTGGACGCCCCGGGCCCGGACGACAGCTATGACGTGCTGATCAGCCGCGACCTGCACCTGGGGGACGCCGAGCAATGGCTGCTGTGCAGCGAGGTGCTGGTGTGCGTGGCCGCTCCGCAACGCCAGCGCGAGTGGGCGCAGCGGCCTGTCGCCGAGTGGCAGTTCCTGGCCACCCATTCGCGCCCCGAGGCACTGCTGGCCTGGGTCCGCCAGGTGCGGCCCGAGGGTGGGCCGCCAGCCATCTGCGGCCACTTCGACCACTATTTTCTGGCCATTCCGGCGGCCATTGCCGGCCTGGGCCATCTGGTCGCACCGCTGGCCCTGGTGGCCGAGGCCCTGACCCAGGGCCAGTTGCTGATGGCCACGCCCGACACCGTGCGCCGGGACGCCAGCTACCAGGCCTATGTCAATCCGCGCAGCGCCAGGCCCGAGACGGCCCGGCACTTCTGCCGCTGGCTGAAGGCCTGGCTGCGCGATGGCATGCCCAGGGCCGCAGGCCCTAGTGTTTGAAGAGGGCGTCGAACATCTCGGGTGTGAGCGTTTCGGGAGCGTCGCTGACCTCCGCGCCCATGCTCAGATCGAACGAGGACTGCTGCCAGCCGGCCTCCGCCAGGCGGGCCAGCGCATCCTTGCGCGCGGCTTCGTCGGGGTCGACATACTCTCCCTGCGGCGCGTCGGCGGTGATGCGCCAGACGCGCTTGTGGGCCGGATCATCACGGGTTCGTTGGGGCACGATAAACCTCCGGACTTGGCAGCAAAAATTCTGCACCGCGGCCCTCGCGGTTTCAAGGCCTGAAACAAATGAAACGCCGGCATTCCGGAACTGAAATCAGGCGAGGGCTGCCGGCGCGCACACTGGACCCGTTCCTTCCAAATCCTCTCGGAGAACCCGTCCCATGGCATCCACACCGCGGTATTTCAGCCTGACCCTGGTCGCCTTCTGCGCCGCCCTGGCCACCATGCTTGCTTCACCGGCGGCACAGGCCGGACCGGTGTGGGCGCAGTACGACCTGCTTGCCGGCGATCTCGACAACAACTACGTCGGCCAGGCCTCGGGCACCAAGGCGACGGTCAGCTTCAGCAGCCAGTCGGTCACGAATATGGGCTCTGAAGCACGCCATCTGGGCATGTATTTCGGCTGGTCCTGGGTGCGCCCCGAGGCCAACGGCGCCTACCAGTCCATGCCCTGGAGCAATGCCGGCCAGGCTTTCACCACCGGCAGCCTGAGTCTGACGGTGGCCCGCACCGACGCCGCCACACTGATGCTGCGCCCCGGCGACGTGCAGGGCGACACCTGGGTCGGCAACCCCTGGACACCGGACCCGCTCAAATACACCGCCATTGCCACTGCGGCCGACTGGGAATTGCCGCTGTTCGATTTCGGTGTGATGGGTGCCGGCCAGACCGCCTTCTACAACGTCAGCTTCACCTTCGACGGCTTTGCCGACACCGCCAGCGCCCAGCGCTTTCTCGATACCGGCGGCTTTGCCAGCTATGCCCAGGGCGTGGCCACGGTGCCGGAGCCCGGCTCGGTGGCCCTGGTCGGGCTGGCACTGGGGCTGATGGCCCTTGCACGCCCCGGGCGCTCCCGCCGGCAGCCGCGGATAGCTTGAGCCGTTGACGGCCGGCCTCCCCAATCGGGGGGAAACACCCGCTGGCCGCGCGCGCCAGCCTTGGCCATACTCCGCCTGCCTTGCCGCAGCGCCCAACGGCCGCAGCGGGAGCAGGGCGACTGACCGGAGCGGCCCATGGTGAGACAACTGCTGCTGTGCTGTGACGGCACCAACAACAACCTGACCGGCGGCCGGTACGACACCGCCGTCGTCAAGCTGTGCGAGTTGCTGGCGCTGTCGAGTGACCCGGAGCGGCTGCTGTTTTACGACCCCGGCGTCGGCAACCCGGGCGAGCTGCCCGGGGCGACGATCTTCGAGCAGATCAAGCGCATCAGCGAGCGTATCGGTGGCCTGGCCTTCGGCCTGGGTGTCTATCAGAACATGGCCGACGGCTACCGCTTCCTGATGCGCCACTACCGGCCCGGCGACCAGCTCTTCATCTTCGGCTTTTCCCGCGGCGCCTTCACCGCGCGCAGCATCGCCGGCATGGTCAACCGCTTCGGCCTGCTGGAGCCCCAGATGGAGGCCATGGTGCCGACCCTGCTGCACCTGTACTTCACCGATGACGACAGCCGCAGCAAGGCCGATCCGATCTCGGCCCAGGCCAAGCGCCTGTTCGCCTCGGCCGGCTCGCGCGCCGTGCCCATCCACTTCGTCGGCGTCTGGGACACCGTGGCCTCGGTCGGCATGTGGCCGTTCAGCACCCGCTTCACCAGCCGGCCCGATGTTGCCGGCAAGCACTATGTGCACGTGCGCCAGGCGCTGGCGCTGGACGAGTTGCGTGCCCAGTTCAAGCCGCGGCTCTACCTTGGCGACAACGGCGCCCATGTCTGCGCCGACGGCAGCCCCGGCACCTTGACCCAGCTGTGGTTCCGCGGCGGGCATTGCGATATCGGCGGCGGCTATGCCCGGGCCGAGGCGGGCCTGTCCGTCACCCCGCAGGCCTGGCTGGTCAGCGAGGCGGTCGGCCAGGGCCTGCGTCTGCTCGATGCGGCCGGCCAGCCGCTGAGCAGCGAGGCCGCCGTGCTGCAGGCCTTGCAGGGCATCGATGGCGGCCCGCCCGCGCCGCCCCGCGTCAACAGCGAACTGCAGCGCACCTGCCTCTGGGCCCTGACCGGCATGGAGCAGCGCGTGTCCGACCGGGTGCTGCTCGATGACGGCAGCAGCCCGCGCGTCCAGGCGGTGGAGCACCCCAGTGTCGCGGCCTGGGACCCGGCCTTTCCGCAGGGCACGGCCTGGGCCGCCGCGCGGCCCAAAGCCGTGCTGCTGGCCGGCCTGGTGGCGCTGCCGCTGCTGCTCTGGCTGCTTGGCTGGCTGCAGAGCGGGGCGCTTGATCCACTCACCGCGATGGCGGCGAACACCGACTTCGCGCGCTGGCAGTTGCTCTGGTGGGCAGACGGCGGGCTGAGGCGGGGGCTCGACGGCTTTGCCCATCCGGGCTGGGCGCTGGCGGCCGATCAATTGCTGATCGCCGCCTATGCCTATGTGCTGGCCTGGTTCGCGGTGGCCGCGTTTGCGCGCCACACCGGCCTGAGACGCGCCGGCCGGCCGGTCTCGACCTGGCTGAACCGCTTGGGCTGGGCGTTGCCGCTGGCCGTGTTCGCCGACCTGGGGGAGAACGCGGCGAGCTATCTGACCCTGGTGCTGCTGCATTTCAAGCATGAGGGCCTGGCGATGGTCAGCGGCGCGGCCATGAGCCTGCTGACCCTGGCCAACTTCGCCGGCCTGGCCGGGACCCTGCTGCTGATCGTCAGCGGCTGGCTGCGGCGGCCGGGCCGTTAGTCCGCACGCTGCCGCTGCCAGGCCGCTGCCACCCGGTCGAAGGCCGGCCTCAGCTCGTCCCAGGTCTGGGCGTCGAAGTGCCGGGACCTGCGCAGGGCCGTGGGTTTGTAGCGCCGGGCGAGCGAGCCCTTGCAGGCGAACACGATGCTGTTGCTGCGGTCGGCATCGCCGACCACCAGCACCTCGTCACCGAAGCTGCGTTTGATGCGGGCCAGAAAGAGGTCGTGCTCGCGATCGCCAGCGTGCAGGTTCACGACCATCAGGCCATCGGGCTGCAGCGCGTCGAGGCAGTCGTCGTAGAAACGCTGCGAGCACAGCTCGGGGGGTTGGCCCTCGTTGTCGAAGCCGTCCACCATCAGCACATCGGCCGGGTAGGGGGCCAAGCGCACGAACTCGGCGCCGTCCCCACGCCGGACCTTGAAGCGCTCGCTGTCGGGGGGCACCTTGAACTCGTCGCGCAGGGCGATGACGTGGGGGTTGATCTCGATCACCTTGATGCGCGTCGTCGGCAGATGGTGATGGCAGAACTTGGCCAGCGAGCCGCCGCCCAGGCCAATCATGGTCAGCGTCTCGGGCTGGCTGTTGAACAACAGCACGGCCATCATCGTCTGCGTGTACTCCAGGTCCAGCGCATAGGGGCGCTGAGGCTGCATGCGGCTCTGGATCTCCGAGATCGTGAAGTGCAGGGCCTTGGTCGTCAGCGTCTCGTAGACAAAGGGTTTGACGAAGGCGTCGGCGCTGTTCTCGGGCATGGCGGGCTTTCGGTCGGAAACAGGAGGGAGCGCCTCCGGCACCTTGCGATGCCGGAGGCAGACTCGGCCCAATTGTAAGAGGCCGGTTCATTGCCGGGCCTGCCGCAGCCCCAGCGCATGGGCCCAGCGGTACAGCACCGGCAGCACCAGCAGGGTCAGCGCCGTGGACGACAGGATGCCGCCGATGACGACGGTGGCCAGCGGCCGCTGTACCTCGGCGCCCGTTCCCGTGGCCAGAGCCATCGGCACGAAGCCCAGCGAAGCCACCAGGGCCGTCATCAGCACCGGCCGCAGCCGCGTCAGCGCCCCCTCGCGCACGGCGGCATCCAGCGGCATGCCCTCATCGCGCAGCGAGCGGATGAAGGCAATCATCACCAGGCCGTTCAGCACCGCGACGCCCGACAGGGCGATGAAGCCCACACCCGCCGAGATGGACAGCGGGATGTCGCGCAGCCACAGCGCCACGATGCCGCCGGTCAGTGCAAAGGGCACGCCGGTGAACACCAGCAAGCCGTCCCTGACGTTGTTGAACATGGCGAAGAGCAGCACGAACACCAGCAGCAGGGCCATCGGCACGACGATCTGCAGGCGCTGCGTGGCCGATTGCAACTGCTCGAAGGTGCCGCCCCAGCTCGTCCAGTAGCCGCTGGGCATCGCGACCTTGGCCTGCAACTGCGCCTGGGCGTCGGCCACGAAGGAGCCGATGTCGCGCCCCCGCACATTGGCCGTCACCACGACGCGTCGCTTGCCGCTCTCCCGGCTGATCTGGTTGGGCCCCGGTGCCAGCTCGAAGCTGGCCACGTCGCCCAGCTGTGCATGGGCCGTGACGCCGCCGCTGGCGGGCAGCTTGAGGGGCAGGCGCTTCAAAGCCTCGATGTCGCTGCGCACCGCCTCGGGCAGGCGCACCAGGATGGCAAAGCGCCGGTCGCCCTGGAACAGGGCGCCGGCCTCCTGGCCGCCCACCGCGGTGGCGACCGTCTCCTGCACCTCGGCCATGCTCAGCCCCAGCCGGGCCAGGCTGGCACGGTCGATCTGCACCGTCAGCATAGGCAGGCCGCTGGTCTGTTCGACCTTCACGTCCGCCGCACCGGGCACGCCTTCCAGCACCGTGGAGATCTGCGCCGCCGAGCGCTCCATCACGGCCATGTCGTCGCCGAAAACCTTGACCGCCACATCGCTGCGCACCCCCGAGATCAGCTCGTTGAAGCGCATCTGTATCGGCTGGGTGAACTCATAGTTGTTGCCCGGCACCTTGGCGACCGCCGCCTGTAGGGCCGCCACCAGCGACTCGATGCTGCGCTGCGGATCGGGCCAGGCAGCCCTGGGCTTGAGCATCAGGAAGGTGTCGGCCACATTGGGCGGCATCGGGTCGGTGGCGATCTCCGCGGTGCCCAGCTTGGCGAACACCCGCTCCACCTCCGGGAACTGCGTGATGGTGCGCTCCAGCTCGAGCTGCATGTCAATCGACTGCGTCAGGCTGGTGCCCGGGATGCGCAGGGCGTGCAGTGCGATGTCCCCCTCGCTGAGGCTGGGGATGAACTCCTGCCCCAGCCGGGTGGCGAGCAGGCCGCTGAGCAGCACCGACACGGCCGTGACGCTCAGCACCAGCGGCTTGTTCAGCATCGCCCAGTCCAGCATCGGCGCGTAGCCGCGCTTGGCCCAGGCCATCAGGCGGTTCTCCTTCTCGCCGACGTGCTTGCCGATCAGCAGCGCCACCGCCGCCGGGATGAAGGTGACGGACAGCACCATCGCCCCGACCAGCGCGGCCACCACGGTGAAGGCCATCGGATGGAACATCTTGCCCTCCACGCCGGTGAGCGCAAAGATCGGCAGGTAGACCACCATGATGATCAACTGGCCGTAGAGCAGCGGCCGGCGCGCCTCGCGGGCGGCGGCGAAGACTTCGTGGAAGCGCTCGTCGCGGCTCAGCGGCCGGCCGGCGGCGGCCTGGGCGTGGGCCAGCCGGCGCACGCAGTTCTCGACGATCACGACGGCGCCGTCGATGATGATGCCGAAGTCCAGCGCCCCCAGGCTCATCAGATTGGCGCTGACCCGGTTGCTGACCATGCCGGTGAAGGTGAACAGCATGGCCAGCGGAATCACCGCCGCCGTGATCAGGGCCGCCCGCATATTGCCCAGGAACAGGAACAGCACGGCGATCACCAGCAGAGCCCCTTCGACCAGGTTCTTCTTGACCGTGGCGATGGCCTTGTCGATCAGCACGGTGCGGTCATAGACCGTCTGGGCGAAGACGCCCGGCGGCAGACTGAGGTTGATGTCCTGCAACCGCTTGTCCACCGCCCGCGAAACGGTGCGGCTGTTCTCGCCCATCAGCATGAAGACGGTGCCCAGCACGACCTCGCGGCCGTTCTCGGTGGCCGCGCCGGTGCGCAGTTCCTCGCCGATGCCGACCTCGGCCACGTCGCTCACTCGAATCGGCACGCCCTGCGCACGTGTGACGACGATGTCGGCAATGTCTGCCATGCGGGCCACCTGGCCCGGCGCGCGTATCAGGTACTGCTCGCCGCTGCGCTCGATATAGCCGGCGCCGACGTTGGCGTTGTTGCGCTCCAGCGCCTGCACCAGCTCGGCCATGCTGATGCCGTGGGCCGCCAGCTTATTCGGTGACGGCGCCACCTGGTAGGCCTTGGCATGGCCACCGATGGTGTTGATGTCGGTCACACCCGGCACGGTGCGCAGCTGGGGCTTGATGATCCAGTCCTGGATCTCGCGCAGGTCGGTCAGCGTGTACGGCTTGCCGTCCGGCTTGCGTGCGCCGTCCCTGGTTTCGACCGTCCACATATAGATTTCACCGAGGCCGCTGGCGATCGGACCGAGGGTCGGCGCCAGGCCGGCGGGCAGCTTGGCCCTGGCCTCCTGGATGCGCTCGTTCACCAGCTGGCGGGCGAAGTAGATGTCGGTGCCATCCTTGAACACCACGGTGACCTGGGACAGGCCGTAGCGCGACAGCGAGCGGGTGGCCTCGAGGTGGGGCAGGCCGGCCATTGCCGTCTCGATCGGGAAGGTCACACGCTGCTCGGACTCCAGCGGCGAGTAGCCCGGCGCCTCGGTGTTGATCTGCACCTGCACATTGGTGATGTCGGGCACGGCGTCGATGGGCAGGCGCTGGTAGCTGTACAGCCCCAGGGCGGCCATGCCCAGCACGGCCAGCAACACCAGCCAGCGCTGCTCGATGGCAAAGCGGATGATTTTTTCAAACATGGGAGCGCCTCAGTGCTGGTGGCTCGCGCCGGACTTGCCGATCTCGGCCTTGATCAGGTAGCTGTTCTTCGCGGCATAGCGCTCGCCGGCCTTCAGGCCCTTGAGCACCTCCACCACGCGGCCGTCGTTGCGGCCCAGCTCCAGCGGCCGGGCCTCGAACTGCTGGCCCTCGCGGCCGAACACCACCGTGTCGTTACCAAGCGACTGCACGGCGTCGGCCAACACCGTCACCGGCACCTCGACGTCCTCCGAGCTCAGCGCCACGGTGACCGGCAGGCCAGGGCGCCACAAGCCCCTGGGATTGGCCAGCACCAGCCGCGCCGTGGCCTGGCGGCTCTGCTCGCCCAGCAGCGCGCCGACATAGGCCAGCCTGGCGGCGACCGGTGCTTCGGCCGCTGCGGCCCGGACCTGGGCAGCATCGCCGACCTTGAGCCGGTTCACGTCCTTGGCCGGCACCGTCAGCTCGACCCAGACGCTGGACAGATCGGCCAGCTGGAAGATCGTCGCGTCATCCTTGAGTGCCTGGCCCACGCTGATGCTCTTGTCGGTGACGACACCGTCGATCGGCGCGCGGACTTCGTGGCGGGTCAGGCCCCGGGTCGAATCGGTTGCGCCGGCGCCCAGGCTCGCCAGCTTCTGGCGGGCGCTCTCGACGGCGATCTCGGTCTCCTGAAAGGCCTGGCGGGCGGCCAGATAGTCCTGCTCGGCCGAGATCCTGTCCTGCCACAGCGTGCGCTCGCGCTCGTAGGTGGTCCGGGCCAGGGCCAGGCGCTTCTGCGCGGTCAGCAACTCGCTGCGCTGGTCGGCCAGGGCCTGGCTGGACATCACCGCCAGCAGCTGCCCGCGTCGCACCCGGTCACCGGCATTGGCATGCACCGCCTCGACCAGGCCGGCCAGGCGCGGCGTGACCCACACGCTGCGGTCCTGGTTCAGCCTGACCTCACCCAGCAGCTGCAGGCTGCTGCGCATGCGGGCCGGTCCGGCGGTGGCGATCTCGACGCCGTTGCGCTTGAGCTGCTCGTCGCTGAGCTGGGCCCGGCCTTCGGCCTGCGGGGCGCCTTCGTCGTGATGCTCTTTCTCGTCGTGCGAGGCCTCGTGGCCATGCGTTTCGCCCTCGGGCTGGCCGCTGCGCAGAATCGCCAGGGCCAGAACGGCACCGACCAGCAGCACGGCGGCGACGGCCAGGGCCGACTTCTTGGTACGCATCTTCATCATGTCTTACTCCTGAGGGTGACCGGATTGGGGCGCTTCGCGGCCCAGCAAGCGGTCGAGTTCGGCGGCGGCGCGGTGGGCATCGGCCGTGCCGCGCAAGATGTGCTGGCGGGCCTGGAGCAGCGTGCGCTGGGCGTCCAGCACCTCGAGGAAGGCGAACCTGCCCAGCTCGTAGCCCTTCAAGGCCAGCTCGTAGGTGGACTGCGCGGTGGGCAGCAGTTCGCTGCGCAGCATCTGCACCTGCTGGTGCGTCAGGCGCAGCTTCTGCTGCGCCTGCGAGACCTCGCCCTGCAGCTTCAACCGGGCGGTGATCAGGCTCTGGCGCGCCTGATCTTCGCGGCGCAGCGCTTCCGTCAGCTGGCCCTGCCGGTGGTCGGCGAACGGCAGCGGTATCGACAGCCCGATCAGCGCCTGGGTGCGGCCCGGCTCGGCGTCGCGCTTGGCGCCCAGGGTGAGCGTCAGGTCCGGGACGCGGTTCGCCCGCTCGCTGTCGGACAGGGCCTGGCGCCGGGCGATGTCCAGCTGCGCCAGCCGGATGGCCGGCGCCTGCGCCATCAGCTCGGCCAGTCCGCGGTCGGTGGACAGGTCCGGCAGCTGCTCGGCCTGGCCCTCGGCGTGGTCGAAGGCGGGCTGGCCCTCGCCCCAGAACGAGGCCAGTTTCTGCCGGGCCAGCAGCAGCTCGCTCTGGCCCTGGGCCAGCTCGGCACGCACCGCGGCTTCGGCCAGCTGGGCCTTGGCATGCTCCAGCGGAGGCACCTTGCCCGCCTGCAGCCGCCTGGCGGCCACGCGGGTGGCCTGGCCCACCAGGTCCAGCGAGGCCTGGGTCAGGCGGACCTGCTCCTGGGCGGCCAGCAGGTCAAAAAATGCGCTGGCCACGGCCGCACGCAGATCGATCTGCCGGGCCAGCAGCATCACGCCCGCCTGCTCGCGGGCGCGGGCCGCCGCGGCCTGGCGGGCCGCACGCTTGCCTCCCAGCTCGATCGGCTGCGACCACTGCAGGGTGACCGTGCGCGAGGCGCTGCGCGTGTCTTCGACGAGCAGACCCAGCTCGGGGTTGGGGCGGGCGCCGGCCTGCAGCTCCGCGCCTTCCATTGCCTGCACTTCCAGGCGGGCACTGGCGAGCTCGGGGTTGCGGGCCAGGGCCAGACCAAGGGCCTGGGTCAGGCTGATGCCCGCTCGGGTGGGGGCCACAGCTGCGGCCGGGGACTCAGCCGTGGGCGGGGTGTCGCCGCCTGTGGCCAGGGCATGGGAACAGAGCGCCGCCAATAGCAGCGGCGCGAAAAAGCCTTGTGGATGGCTGTGCATCGAACTCTCCGGGTTGTGGAAACAACGGGGGTACGGTTCGGCGCAGCGTCAGCCCGCGTCAGCGAGCAGGAATTTCAGGGGAGGAAGACGACGCGCCGAATCAGGCGCGCAGCCAATTGGGGCGTTCCAGGCCCTCGGGCACGAAGGACTCGGCCAGGTGTGGCCGATCCGTGGGCGGAGCAAATCGGCCTGTGGCGGTGAAGGCCGGGCCGTCATCGGTGGCCAGCGCCACCGGGCTCAGATGGCAGTGCCCGTGATCGAGATCGGTGGCCTGCAGCAGGCTTTTTGCCGCGGGCTTGCCGGCCGTCTCTTCGGCCCCATGCGCATGGGCATGGTGGCCGAAATGCGTGCCGTGCTTGGGTGTCGTTTCTTCATGCCCGCAATAGCCGGCCGCCGTCGCCCAGGAGAACTGGGTCAGCAGGAACAGCGTGAGGAAGAAGACGATGCATCGGCGCATGGGGCGGGAGTGTAGCGGCGAATCGGCGCGCACAATGGGGCGCGCGGCCCTGAGGCCGGCAATACGGCCGGCATCACGGTCTGCATCACACAAGGGAGCTCGCTTGAAAGCACTGCCAACGATCTATCTCATCCGCCATGGCGAAACCGCCTGGACCTTGACGGGACAGCACACCGGCACCAGCGACATCCCGCTGACCGAGCACGGCGAGGCTCAGGCGCGGGCGCTGGCCTACCGGCTGATCGACGTCGAGTTCAGCCACGTGCTGGTCAGCCCGCGCATCCGGGCGCAGAAGACCTGCGAACTCGCGGAGCTGGCCTCGGGCAGCGAGGTGGAACCCAAGCTCGCCGAATGGCTGTACGGTGATTTTGAAGGCCTGCGTGAGGTGGACATCCGCAAGGACAGGCCCAACTGGAGCGTGTGGCAGGACGGCTGCCCGCACGGAGAGTCGCCAGCGCAGATGGCCAGCCGCGTGGACCGCCTGATCACCCATCTGTGCAGCATGCACGGCAATGTGGCGCTGTTCACTCACGGTCATCTGGGCTCGGCGCTGGCCGCGCGATGGATAGGCCTGTCCATCAACGCCGGGCAGCACTTCGTGCTCAAGCCCGCCAGCCTGAGCATCCTCGGTCACAACAACGATCCCACGCCCAAGCGCCTGATCGAGTTGTGGAACGAAACCGAGCTGGTGGCGCGGACCGCGGAAGAAGCTGAAACAGCCCCGGGCAAGGCGTGAACGCTACGTAATCTCCCCAAGCGCGGTGGTCGACCGGCGCAGTACCGTCGGTCCATGATGGGACACAGCAGGACCGCGGCGCAGCGGACAATGGGCGGCAGCCGCAGGGATGCAGTGAGGCAGATCGCCGCCTCTGCCGTGACTGCGCTGCTCGGAGCCTTCGGCACGGCCAGGGCGCAGCAGACGGTGGCCGCCGCGCCGTCCGCAGGGCTCTCCGGCGACATTGAACTTGTGGTGCCGTTTCCGGCCGGTGGATCGCTGGACGCATTGGCGCGCGTGCTCGCCGACGACCTGGGCCGCAGGCTGGGCCGCGCGGTGGTGGTGATCAATGTCGGTGGAGCCAGCGGCGCAATCGGTGCGCAGCGCGTACGGCAGCGCCCGGCCGATGGCCGCACGCTGCTGCTCGGTTCGCTGGTCCACTTCGCGCTGGGGCAGGGCGATGGCCGCAAGCTGGCCGACGCGCTCGCCGACTTCACGGCGCTGGGCAAGGTCAGTTCGGTCGATTACGTGGTTGTCGCCACGCCGAAGTTCGGCGCCAATTCGCTGGACGAGTGGGTGCGGTCCGCGAAGGCGGCGCCCGGCAGGATATCGCTGGCCCATCCGGGCTATGGCACGCTGCAGTACCTGACCGCATTGGAGATAGAGCGGCGTGCCGGCATCGAGCTGCTGCACGTTCCGTACAGCGGCTCGGGGCCGATGCTTGCCGACCTTGCCTCGGGCCAGGTGGACGTCGCGCTGATCGCGGTGACTGCCGCGCGGCCACTGGTCGACAACGGGCGGGTCAAGCTGCTCGGCATCCTGCGCACAGACCGCCATCCGACCTTGCCGGCCTGGCCGGTCAGCGGCGAGAGCGCGTCCTTGAGCGGCGTCACGACGAACGCCTGGGCGGGGCTGTTCATGCCCGCCGGCGCGCCGCAGGCGCTGGTGCAGCGCCTGCGCATCGCACTCGCCGACAGCCTGCGCAACCCGGCGCTGCGCAGCGCCATCGTCCAGCTTGGCAGCTTCCCGGCCGACCCCGGCGCGGTGGCGGACGGCCTGGGCTTTCCGGCCTTTGTCGAAAGCGAGCTGCAGCGCCTGGCGGATCTGCAGCAGGCGTCTTCAGCCCACCGGCCCCGGCGCTGACAGGTCGCCGACCGCGGCGATCGCGTCGGCCAACCCTCTTGCGGGCGGATTGCTCTCGAGATCGGCCGGGCGGTACAGCAGGCCGATCGGGGGCAGTGCGCTCAGCAGCGCGGCGTCGATCTCGGCGAGCAGGCCGTTCTCGATCAGCTGGCGCACCGAGTTGTAGGGCAGGAAGGCCAGCAACTCCTGCTGCTGCAGCATCGCCAGCAGCAGCAGCAGCGACCGGCCGTTGACCCAGCGTTGCTGCGGGTTCATCTCGGCGCCTTCCCACAGCCGGTAGAAGTCACGCGAGGCGATGCTGCGCGGCGGCTGCATCAGCCAGGTGCAGGCGGCCAGTTGATCGCTGCTGACGCCGCGGCGGCCGGCCAGCGCGTGCGTGGGCCGGCCGACCACGCAGTAGCGGTCGGACGCGACCGCCAGGAAGGCGCTGTCGCTCGGGCAGTGCGCGGGTTGCCGGCACAGCAGCAGGTCCAGCGAACGGCGATCCCAGTCCTCCAGCAGATCCTCCGCCTCGATCTGGGCGACCTCGACGACGACCTCGGGATGCCGCTCGCTGAAGGCCGGCAGCACCCGCACCAGCACGCCCGAGATACCCGCACCGATGGCGCCCACCTTGACCAGGGCGCTGGCGCCCGCCTGGGCGGTCGCCACGGCGTCGGCGCACTCCTGCATCGAGCGCATCGCGTCACGCACCGCGGGCAGCAGCGCCTTGCCCGTCGTGGTGGGGCGCATGCCGCGCGAGTGGCGCTCGAACAGCGCCACGCCGAGCAGCGATTCGAGTTCCGCCAGCGCGTGCGTCGCCGCCGGCTGGCTCATGCCGACGGCAGCGGCGGCGCCCTTCAGATTGTGCAGGTCGCCGATGTGAACCAGCAGCTGCAGATGCTTGAGGCGTGCCTTGGCGGTGAGGCGGGCGAACAGCACGCTCGGCGATGAAGGCATCTCAGGTATCCATTATTTGGATGGATGTCGGCATAAATTGATTGGACCAGCCGCTTATGTATTCGGAAACTATATACCAGTGAGTTCCGGGTGGGCTCTGTGGTTTCAGCGGGAAGGGCAATGTGCAGCACAGCTATCGACAGTGCGGAGCAGGGCGGACGGTGCAGAGGGGCGGCCTGGCCTGGACGGTCGTCTTGCTGCTTGCGGTCTTTGTGATCCTGGCGGTACCGGCCTTTGTGATGCAGCCCGCGGGCGCAGCGGACCCCGAGACCAGGCCATCGGCGGGGCGCGCGGAACTGCCGCCGGTGCCTCCTCCTTCCGACCGCGTCGCGACCAAGGCCGCGGCCGGCCCCAGCACGACCTTGCAACGCCATGCGGTGGTTGCAGCACCCAGATCCGCCGCCGCCAGCGCGCCACAGCCGGCGGCCGCCACGCGTCTTGTCGTTGCGGTCGAGCGGCTGCCCAAGGTCGCGGCCTACGACGCCAACGGCCTCGCAGTCGAGCCGGCGGAAGACGCCAATTGAGAAGGAGACACGCGACCCGCCAAGAAGGAAAGCACCGGAGCAACGAACCGATGCGGTGCTCCGCATCGACGCAGACATGCCATGACAACACCTACAGGAGATGACCGATGACAGACCGTTCCACCCTGGCCGCCTTGACCGCGGCCGTGTTCGCCCTCGCCGCATGCGGCGGCTCGGACAGCCCCGCCGAAACTCCCGTGGCCGCGCCTGCGCCTGCGGCCTCCGCAGCCCCCACCAAGAGTGCGCTGAGCTATATCGACGAGACCAAGATGGTCAGTTCGGCCGAAGCCAAGGACTGGCTGATGACCAAGGACAACTTCGGCCCCGCCTATGCCGGCTCGGAGAAATACGACAACTACATCGCCTTCCTCGAGTCCAAGATGCGTGCGCTGGGCATGGTGGACTTCACGCGCTATACCTTCCCGTACCCGTTCTGGTCGACGACGGAGTGGCCCGACAAGTCGGGCTGGTCGCTGAAGTCAGACGGAGCGGCCATCGACGTCGCGTCCTATGCCACCAACTCCGGCAACACCGGAGCCGCCGGCGTCACTGCGCAGATGATTGTGTACGACCCGTCCTTGCCCGCGGCGCAGCGGCCGACGGCGGCGCAGATGGCGGGCAAGATCATCGTCATCAAGCATCCGGTGCACTCGATCACCGGCACACCTGGCACCGGTAGCGCCCTGTTCGACTACGAATTCCGTACCGACAGTGACCGCTTCCCGATCCCGCCCGGGCAGAACATCCCGGCCTCGGTGGATGCCGACTACCGCAACCGCTCGCAGCTGAGCACCGCCACGACCTACGGCACCAACGTCTGTCAGGCGGCCGGTGCGCTGGCCGCCGTGTGGGTGCTGGACATGTCGCCGCTGGCCGCCCAGGGTGCGCGCCAGCATGGCACGCCGCGCCAGTACAACTGCCCGGGCGTGCTGCTGGACCGCAACGCTGGCGTCAAGGTGCTGGCCGACGCAGCGGCCGGCAAGACCGCCACCCTGGTGCTGAACTCGACCATCAAGGACACGCGGCCGGCGCAGATCGTGGCCTATCTGCCCGGCCGCAACTACGGCAAGGACAACGACCAGAAGCTGCTGATGGTGACCCACACCGAAGGGCAGAGCAACGTCGAGGACAACGGCTCGCTGGGCATTCTCGCCGTGCTGAAGTACTACTCGCAGATCCCGCAGGCCGAGCGCCCGCGCACCCTCATGGTCTACCTCGACAACCGTCATTTCGTGGCCGGCGCAGAGAGCGCCTACCCGTACGACTACATGGAGGACTTCCCTGACGCAGCCAAGGGCCTGGTTGGCGGGCTGGCCATGGAGCACTTCGGCGGCATGCAGTTCAACGAGGTCGACGACGATTACAAGGCAACCGGCTGGCCTGCGCACACCAGCATCTACACCTTCCCCAACCCCATGGCGATAGAGACGTCGATCAGCGTGGCCAAGGAAGTGAATCTGCGCCGGGCCATCGTCGCCACGCCATCGGCCACCGGCCTGGGCAATGTGTACAGCACCCGAGGGGTCAACGGCATGAACCAGGGCTTCTGGTTCGGCCCGGGCTTTATGTCGGCCTTCGTCGAACACGGCCGTCTGCCGGCGTTTCACGTCACCGGCGACTGGCCGAGCTCGGGCTACCAGGCCTTCTACCCGGCGGTGGGTGTGCGGGTCGACCCCGAGTACTTCCGCACCATGGTGCGGACCTCGACAAGATTGCTGCAGACGCTGTCGACCGAGGACCTGACCAAGCTGGCGCCCGACTGGGGCATTGTGCGGGCTAATATCCAGGCGCTGACGGCGGCCAACTTCCAGACCGGCGTCGTGGCGGCCACGGCGCAGGCCGAGATGCTGGCGCAGTTCGACGCGATCTACGCACTGGTGCGCAAGGGCGACTACGCCGCTGCCACGCTGCAACTGCCGGCGCTGCGCGCCAAGCTGCAAAGCCAGCTGGTCGCCGCCGCTGCCACCAATCCGCTGGCCAACGTCGACCGCGTCATTGCGTTGGCGAAGAAGGGCGCGGTGCTGCCACCGACTTGATGTCGACGCAGCGTATCGCGTGACCCCCGCTGCCCGGCACCGGTCGGGCAGCCCATCGATGGAGAACAATCCGTGAAACACACCCCAGTGATACGCAGCGGCACCTCGCGGCGCCACACCCTACGAAGCTGTGGCCTCGCGCTCGCGTTTGGCCTGCTGGCCACAGCGGCACCGGCACTGCAGGCCCACAAACCGACGGTCGAGGTGCGCGAGGCCTGGATGCGCCTGCCGCGCGAGGGCTTCAACTCGACCGTCGTCTTCATGACGCTGCAGGCCAGCGGCGGCGGCGCCGAGCTGGTCGGGGCATCGAGCGGCGTCGCCCGGTCGGTGGCCTTGCTGACCATGGCGCGCCAAGGCGACACCGTGCAGATGGCGCCGGTGGCCAGCGTCGAGCTGCCTGCGGACGCGCCGGTCCAGCTGCGCACCGGCATCGGATCATTCCACTTGATGGCGCTGCAACTGAAGCGGCCGCTCAAGGGCGGCGAGACGGTACCGTTCGAGCTGGCCGTGAAGGACAAGGGGGCGTCGACGGCCCGCAAGGTCAGGGTGCAGGTGAAGGTGGTCGCGCCGGCGAACCACCAGGCCGGACACGAAGAGGACCTGCACTGATGGAACGCTAGGCACTCCCGCCCGGCGCCAGCATGGACGCGTTGACCGCGCCGCAGTCTGAATCTTCATCCTCATGGATGACCAGAAACCAGAACGACTGGTCGGGCGAACCGAGCACCTCGCTGAGTGCAGAAGCGGGCTTGGAGAGCATGAGCCGGGTCTCGGCGGGCAAGTCGCTTGAGTCGGCCAAGGCCTGGCGCGGCAATGCTTCTAACCCGGGCGTCTCGTCTCTGAAATCCAGCACCACGACCAGGTCATTAGTCTTGAAGTGGCGTTGCGCCGCCTGGGCAAAGTCGAATACCCGGGCGTCGAGGATTTCTTGCAGCCGTGGAGGAATGGTGTCCGTCAAGGCGGGCATGCAGATGCTTCAGCTGGCGGCCGCCTGACCCCTGCCGCCTTGACGGCGGCTCAGCGCCAGCCCGCCGAGGCCCAGCGCCAGCAGCAGTGCGCTGGTGGGCTCGGGCACGGCCGAAACCGAGATCTCGGTCTGGGTATTGCCGGAGGCCGCGAACCCCGGGTTCAGCACAAAGGTATCAACCGTGCCACCGGCCGCCAGCGAGGCCGTGAAGCTCCAGGACTTGACGTTGCCGGCAAAGCTGTCTTGCGCCTGATCGATGCCGTTGACCCGGACGCCCGCCAGACTCGCGAAGTTGTTGCCCGTGCCGCCAGGGCCGCCGGCCTGGCTGCCGCCAACGGCAATCGTGAAGGTGTAGGCGCCCGCCGTCGGGGCTGTCCAACGTACGGCCGCATCGCCCCAATCGGACTCCAGGGACACCTTGCCCGTGGCGATGCCGTAGTCATACGGGCCAAAATTCTTGTAGATGAAGGTCTGGCCAACGGCTGCAATGCCGTAGCTGCTGGTTCCGGCATTCCAGGCCAATGCACTGAAGGTGCCACCCGGAATTTCACCGTAGGTCCAGGCGCCATTGGGGTTGGTGGCCGCGGCATAGTCGCCCGCCAGATCCCAGGAGGAGGCTGCTGTGGCCGATGCCGCCATGGTGGCGAACACTACAGAGCAAGACAGGGACCTGAAATTCATGGCAATTCCTTTGGGTTGGACGGCGATGGCCAAGCAGATGCGGATGGCAATATGCGCAAACCGCTCCATTGTTCATCTAGGCTTCGTTTATACCCGGTGCCGTCAGGCCTGGAACCCCCGAAGTTAGGGGGCGATTGATCGGAGGCGGAAACTCCCCCGGGCTTGCGAGCAGAGAAAAGCTAGGTCCGCAGCGGCTGTGCGCGCAGCACACCGCCAGCATGCACGAAGTTGCCGCCGCCGAGGTGATGGAGGGTCTGCAGTTCGACGTTGTCGTCCCGGAACTGCCAATGGCCGCCGGTGAAAATGCGTTCGTCGGCTGCGGCGGCTACCACCTCCGCGAAGCAGGTGTCATAGACGGCTTCGGTATGCGGCTCGCGGATCAGCCGGCATTCGAGCCAGGCCGCGCAGCCGGCCTCGATCAGCGGCACACCAAGCACAGGCCCTGTCCTTGCGACGATGCCATGGCGGGTGAATTTGTCGATGTCGCGGCCGCTCTGGTTGCCTACGGCATAGGCCAGGTCGGCGAGTGCGGTGCCGGGCAGGCAAAGCCCGAAGGCGCCACTGGCGTCGATCAACTCCTTGGTGAAGGTGCTCTTGTCTATCACCACCGCGATGCGTGGTGGCGTGAACTCAACGGGCATGGACCAGGCGGCCGCCATGACATTGCGGTGAACGCCCGTCGAACTCGTTACCAGCACGGTCGGGCCGTGATTGATGAGGCGACTCGCGTGCTCGAGCGCGACAGGGCGGAAGTGAGGTGTCATGTAGCAGATTCTTCAACAGATTGCATCCTCAGGGGTGAGGATCGACTATCACTTGGCAAACAGCATCGTGATGTCGGCGAAGGCCTTGAACTCCAGCGCGTTGCCGGAGGGGTCGAGAAAGAACATCGTCGCCTGCTCACCGGGCTCGCCCTTGAAGCGGATGTAGGGCTCGATCACGAACTCGATGTTGGCCGCCTTGAGGCGCGCGGCGGCCGCTTCCCAGTCGGCCATGGGCAGCACGATGCCGAAGTGGCGCACCGGCACGCCATGGCCATCGACCGCATTGCGCTGCGCGGTGCCGGTTTCGTCAGGCGCGAGGTGGGCCACGATCTGGTGGCCGTAGAAATTGAAGTCTACCCAGTCGGGTGCGCTGCGGCCTTCCGGGCAGCCAAGGAGCTCGCCGTAGAACTGCCGGGCCAGCGCGATGTCGTGCACCGGGAAGGCGACGTGGAAGGGGGACAGCGGTGCGGGATTCGTGGTGGGGGCATGCATGGTCATGGCTCCGGTGGTGGGTTACCTATCGTAGGCAGGGCTATGGAAAATGAAAATCAATATATATTTGCCCCGAGCACCAATAGAATTTGTTGATGATCCGCGAACTCAAGACCTTGATTGCCGTGGCACGGGAGGGCACGTTTGCCGCGGCCGGCGAACAGATAGGCCTGACGCAGGCGGCCATCAGTGCGCAGATGCAGCGCCTGGAGGCCGAGCTCGGTTTCCCGCTGTTCGACCGCACAGGCCGATCGGCGCGCTTGAATGCCATGGGGCACCAGACGCTCGCGCAAGCGCAGGAGCTGCTGCGCCTCTACAGCGACCTGGGGTCAAGCAAGGCGGGGCAGCAGGCCAGCGTACTGCTCAATATCGGCGCCATCGCCTCGGTGCAACGCTCGCTGCTGCCCGACGCGCTCGGCAAGTTTCACAAGCAGCTTCCCGGCTGCAGCACGAGAGTCGTGCCGGGCCTGTCAATGGAGCTGTTGAACCTGGTCGATGCCGGCGAGATAGCCATGGCAGCAATCATCCGGCCGCCGTTCTCGCTGCAGAGCGATCTGCGCTGGAACACGCTGGTGCACGAGCCGTTTCGCCTGCTTGTGCCGAGGCACCTCCAGGGCGACGACTGGGCCGAGCTGCTGTCCGGGCAACCATTTGTTCGATATGACCGCGCCTCATTCGGCGGCCGGCAGGTCGATCGCTTCCTGCGCGCCGCGCATCTGAGCGTGCAGCAGGTTTGCGAGTTAGACGAGCTGGATGCGATCGTGCGCCTGGTGGCCAACGGGGTGGGGGTCGCCTTGGTGCCGCAGACCGCCGCCCATCGCCGCTGGCCCGCGGCCGTGCGCGCGATCGACCTCGGACCTCACACCTTCCACCGCGACATCGGCCTCGTCCACCGGGCGAGGCAAAGCCTCAGCGAGCCGGCACGGCTGCTCGCGCAGCTGGTTTGCAGCGCCTACGGTGGTGGTTCTGGGGCATCCGGGGAGGTTGATGATCGGCGGTGACGGACCGCAAGCGCCACGCATGCGAAAGGGGCCGCCTGCCTTCCAGACTCGTGTTCCGTCCGCGTTACACCTTCCGCACAAACTCCGACTTCAGCCCCATCGCCCCGATCCCGTCGATCTTGCAGTCGATGTCGTGATCGCCCTCGGCGAGGCGGATGTTCTTGACCTTGGTGCCGACCTTGACGACCAGGGAGGAGCCCTTGATCTTCAGGTCCTTGATCACGGTGACGGTGTCGCCATCCTTGAGCTCATTGCCGTTGGCGTCCCGGATGACTCGCGGGCCATCTTCAGCAGCAGCAGCCGACTCGGCCGACCACTCGTGGCCGCACTCGGGGCAGATGAACTGGCTGCCATCCTCGTAGGTCAGTTCGGAATGGCACTTCGGGCAGTTTGGCAGCAGGTTGCTCATGGCAGATGGACTTTCTTGATGCTGAGATGGAAGCCCGCTGGCGCTTTGCATGCCAGGCTTCTGTTGGGTGTTGTTCGCCGAAGCAAGCAGTTCAGGCAGCAAACCGCCCGCGCAAGTGATCAATGATTGCGCCCGAATCAGTCAACCACTGCACGGACCCATTGGCGTTGGTGATCTTCAGGCAGGGCACCTTGGTTGCTCCCGAGCCCTGCAGCAGTGCTGTGCGATTCTGGGCGTCATGCTGAGCGTCCAGCCGGATAATCGGCAGTGACAGGCGATGCATCTCCTGCCGGACCTTGATGCAGAACGGGCAGGTCTTGAATTGATATAGAGCCAGGCCATTGCACTGGCGATCGACTTCGGCCTGCTGTTCGTCTGAGCGCTGCAGGGCTGCGGGGCGAGACAGGCGCTCTTTCAGCAGCATGACCGGGCCGAGCAGGATGCGCAGGGTCCTGAAGAAGAGTCGAATGAATGGCTTCATGGGCTATTGGGTCGGGTGAATGGATGGCGTTGTCGATCTGCTCGGCGCCAAGAAAAAAGCCCCACACGCGTCAGCATGCAGGGCTTCATCATTTGGCTCCTCGACCTGGGCTCGAACCAGGGACCTACGGATTAACAGTCCAGATCACAAGGCACTTTTCATCGCTCTAAGCCGAAGATTCATAACGAGCTTTTGTGATGGATGTTTGTGGCAATAGTGGGAACCGACCTAAAGCCGAGCCCGGAATAGATGCTCCGGGTCATCCCATTCAAAAAGTCGAACTGGATCAACGGCTTGGACACCGATAGACCGATCAATAGCCGACGATGGTGCGGTTCGCCCTGGCTCGGGGTCGGGGGCAATCCAGGCTATAGACGCACGCCGCCCATGCTGGGATGTGGAGTAAAGGCTGTCGCGCCCGTACGGATCACTGGATCGGGAGCAAGCAGTACTCGCCCGAGCTTTTCAAACGCGACATACGACGAGGTGGTGATCTGATCCTCGGTCAATGCCGGGGCGCCACTCGGAAGCGAGCGACACAGTTCCCCATAGATGCTGCCAGACCAAACATCACCTCGCTCCTCGATCAACGGATCAATCTCGAAACCATCGACTCTGAAGTGATCGCAATAGGTCGCAACTTTCATTTGAGCTGCCATCACCGACTCGCTATTGCTGTCCAGATGCCAAGCGCTCAGTTCGTGCTTGCCGAAATAGTCGATGAACGCATCGTCCCCGAGGTGCACGGTGGTGGGCAATGCTTTGGTGAGTTCGTTACAGATCACCATCAAGGCGACGTGCAGTTGATCCTCATCCAGTCGAGGCAGGATCTCTCGAAGACGGCTGTAGCCCATAGGCGGCTGCAAGACGACATAGGGGGCGCTATTCCGAATCGCGTATTCGATGTCGGCGAGATCCAGCTGCATATCGCGGTGATGATGGTAGCCAAACAAGCCAGCGAAGATCTCAAAGACCTGAGCTCGCTTTACCTCATATCCCAACGCCTTCAAATTGCGCTGCGCATGAAACGCCGGGTCGGCAAACAGACTTGACATAACAGTTCTTTCATTTCGTGAGGGCCGCATTGAGCGATGGACGATTTCCCGCAAACGAATTGAAGCCGTTGCGACCAAGTCAAACCGATTGAGTTCACGCCGGCACAGGGTGTGCCAACGAAGCCTTTTTTGAGTCATCCATGTCTGAGGCGGGCGCCTTGCTCCGAATTCTAGCGGCATTTTTGGCGCAATTGTTGAGTGGCCGAGGGCACCAAAGCCTCTGGATGGGGGGTCAAGACCCGACCAGGGAGTCAACCAGCCGCCAGTTGTCACTTACCACCTAGTCCTTGCATTTTTGTTGTCACTGTATAAACATACAGTATCCGAAAGCGAGACCCAACATGCAGTACCAAGATCAATCAACCGCGGTGGGCGCATTCGCCGCGCAGCACAACATTCCCCTTCCGGTGGCCGAAGCCCTTGCCTTGCATGTTGCCGAGCGTTGCGCTCTGATGCTGCTGAGGTTCAAGGATGGCAAGTTCGAGCATGGCGCCGAGATTGGCGCTCGCCTCATCGCTGAGTTCACTCCACCTAGCCACTGAGGGCAGCCATGACGCTGAACCTGAATGACCCGAAGTCGATCGTGACCTGGTATCACGTTCATCCCGAGTTGCATGGCCCGCAGATGGAGACGTTTGCCAGCATGTGGCCGCAGTTCCGGCGGGCGTTGACTGCGGCGCGGGAGTTGATCGAGGATAAGCAGCAGCACGATGCCGATGCGGTGGCCGTGGCTGAAGAGGCGATGGCTTGATGCAAATGGTGAGGTATGCAGTTCGATGTTTTGCCCCTCCGGGTGAAGGGTGTGACGGCAGTTCGGCACTTCTCGGGAAGCCACATCCGAGGCGAGTTTGTTCTGGAGCAAGTCCGCGACGTAGAGTTGAACCGTACCGTGAAGCAGGCCACGCTGCGCACGGCGGCCGGCGAGGTGCTGATGGGGCCATTGCTGGATGCCGATGTGATTTCGGCGCGCCCCAACAGATGGACCGTGACCGGCTGGGAGCGTCTGACAGACATCTTGCCGGACAAGCATGTGGCGTGTCAGCAAAGCTGGCTCATGATCCCGGCAGACTTTGCCGACGAGGAAACCGCCTACAACCTGGAAGTGCGCAAGCACAGTGAAGCACAGCACCGCCGGCAGCTTGAGCAAGAAGGGGGCCTTGAGCACGTTATCGGCCTTGGCTGAATCGTCTGACCGGCACTAGCGCTCATCCACGAGCAGGAGTACGTTATGGAGTTGACCCACGAACAGTACAAGCAGGCGCTGGCGCTCTCCAAGGTGCCGCCGGCGGTCATCAAAGAGACTGTCGAGCTTCTGTCCATGTGGAGCGACATTCGGCTCATCCAGGTGTCACAACACGCCACGGATCGAGCTCTCGGGATGAGCGATGAGGAACTGGACGAGAGCGTAGACGCCGCTTTTTGGGGCTTCGACCAGATCAATGAATCCGACTTCCTGACCGCAGCCTCAGTCATGCTAGGCCAGATGCACCTGATGCCGGCACTCGCCGATATCGACTTGGTGAGTGACCTGCCTGCCCTCCCAAGCCACAGGAAGCTCTATCTGGCTTATCGCAAACACGCACCAGGCACATTGGATGGATTGCAGATCACCGATATGTTCAGTGCCGTGGTCACGCAGGAAGTACTTGAGCGTCAGCAGGCAGATGCCGCACCCAAGGCTTTGATCCGACCGAAGTGGATTGACAGCTACCTGATGCACTTGAGCAAGTTGGGTTGTGAGGACCCAACGGGCTCGCTGGCCAGGTTTGCTGAGCGCGTATTTGACGGCCACTGGAAAGAAGACCCGATCACTGTCGCCCAGTCCCATTTCGAGGCCGAGCCGCCCCCGGAGGATGATTCCTTCTTTTGGTGACAGTCATCCTGACCAGCGAGCACCTCCGCTAGAGTTTGTCCATGTGCTATTCAGCCCAGATCCTTGCCGAGCACAAGAAGTTTTGCAAACTGTTCAACGCGAAGATTAGCGCCGCGGCCTACTTTCATCTGTACTGGCATCGGCCCGAGGGCCAGATCGTGCAGAGGCTTCGCGCCATGGATTTGGCCTTTTTGGACAACCCGCAGACCGATGAGGACAGAAAGCTGGCTGAGTTGGTGAGAGAAACCGATGAGAGGCGGCTCAAGGACTTGGGGGAGAAGTTGGAAGCGCAACTAGCACGCCTAGCCAAGGCTGAATCTGACTTGGCAGCGAAGCGGGCCAAGGGCGCGACGAAGACCAAGACCTTGGAGCTTGAGCAGCGCCGGGCAGCCGACAAGGTGGCGGCCCTGCAAGCGGCGATTGATGACTCAGGCCGCACGGTGCCGAGGGCTTGGGACTCGCGCCTGTTTCCGGGCAGCTTTACGCCCGTTCTGATCGTCAAGGACGGCGAACGAGTCCTAATGCCGATGCGGTTTCGATGCCGGCCTGTGGGGGTCCCCGCGTCATTTGATGAGCAATACCCGGGAACTTACAACGCGAACCGCGACAGCCTCGGCGGCTTCTTTTGGCGCCGCGTCTGGGGACACACGCATGGGATCGTACAGATTGAGGCCTTCTACGAGTCGGTCCTTCTGCACCGGTTTGAACAACGCGCGCTGCGGCCTGGCGAAGACGAACAGAAGATCGTCATCGAGTTCAGACCCGACACCGGCGAAGACCTCCTACTGGCCTGTGTTTGGTCGCATTGGGAGGGAGACCAAGGGGAGCAATTGGACTCGTTTGCATTCGTCACCGAGGACCCACCGCCCGAGGTTGAGGTCGCTGGACACAACAGATGCATCATCCCCATCGACCCGGCTGACGTAGACACCTGGCTGAATCCAGACCCGGCTGACCTTGATGCGCAGCAGGCCGTTCTTGATCGGCGCCGGAGGCCCTTCTATCTCGTCAAGCGCGTTCCCAAGTAGTCGCGACCGGGATCTACTCCGGCGTTCCGACGCTCTTGGCCTTGATCGGCGTGTCAGTCACATGGTGATAGGCGCTCTGATGCTGCTTGACGGCCATCGGGCTTTTGAATGCCTTTTGACACTTGGGGCACGTGTTGTTCCGCACGCCTGGAGGTGGGTACAACGAACCCGGTTCATATCCAAGTTTCGCCGGGGTCAAGCGTCTGTGTTCGAGGTCTGCGGAAGTGACTCCTAGTGAAGGCCGAGGCGTACGAACTGCTTGGTGGCGATGGCTTCTGCGATGACTCGGGCTTGCTGCTTTACTAGTTGTCTTGAGGCATCCGATGGAAGGTTCTCCAGTACTTGCGCAGCTACTGAGGCCGAACATTGCGCGGCAGTTGCGCAGAGGCGCATATATAGAAGGCTGTCTTTTCCGCAGTCGTAGCCCATATCGCACATGGCAATCATCATCGCCTCAGCAATGTGGTCAGTCTGCAATAACACGGGGTCTATTGACCCTCGGAGCGCATTGTTTCCGGCTGCGTGTTCCAGCCAAGTTCCAAGACCCGGCCCAGCCCAAAGGAGAGCGTCGGACTTATGGTTTTCCAGGGTCCTTAACAGCGCAGACTGCGTATCTTTGATCGTCCTTGCATCGGACTCGTCTCGTCGCAATTCCATTGCAGCAGCGTTCACCGGTGAAGAGCCATCATTGACTGCGGCCAGCAATTCAGTGTTGGCTTTGCGCAATTCATCATGGCTCACGCCGAAGAAGAGTCGGCATCGCTCTTGGAGCTCATTGCGCGATCTGTATACGCTCACCATATTGAGCACAGCGTCTGCTGGCAACTGATTGTTCGCCCTGTTCATCGCAATGGGCAAGCAGAACGAAAGCGCCTGCAGTGCGAGATACTTCTCTACTGCGCTCTCTGACTCTCGACCATGCTTGTAAACGTTGAAAAGCGCTTCAGGACTCGATGCCCACAATTTCGCGGCATCACCAACTTTGTACGCAGCGTACTGCCGTTGGACAGCAATTGCTACAGAGGCTGGCTGAGACGCGGTATGCGGTGCGGAGATAGGTTTGGTCGAGTTGTCGACGGAAAAGGATGGTGGCGCGACCGTCGCCGACGCTACTCCTCGCTCCTCGCTTTGCATCTGCACTGCAACATAGATAGACAATGCTGCGATGGCAGCGCTTCCCGCCCAGGCGATTATTCGGCGCTGCATCTTGGGTCTCGTCATTTGCAACCGTTACTAGGGCCAGAAGGGAGCCTAACCGTGACTTGGCCTGTATTCAACCAATAGCCATGCGTAATGATGACATCGGGATTGCCAGAATCTGGCCACTCCACTGTCCAGCGACCTGTGTTGAACGTCACGTCCCTCATCGCCGAGGGATCTTGACTTCCAGGTCTGTCCTCGCAAGGACCGTGCTTGGCAAGCCAATCCTTCTGTTCAAGGTATGAGACCGTGGGTGGCGCGAAAATGGAATCCTTCCTTGTCTTCTTTGCCCAAGTACAACCCACCCCCGCGTATGAACATTGAAGCGCAGCCTCCATATCGTAGACATCGCCGCTGGCATAGGTCATGCGTACGATGTCACCTCGCTTGATTTGCTGAACACCGATGTTCAACGCAAGACGCGGCGTGTTCATGGAGGCAGCGAACTCGACTAGTTGATCGTCTGCGTAACTTTGGATTGTTGGGTTGTACAGCGTTACGTTGAAAGGCCCCCAAAATTTTGCTATCGCGACAGCTGAGACTACAGATAGCGTTGCTGCAATTGACCATTTTTGCGCTTTCGAAATCCTCATGTAATTCCCCCGTAAGTAAGCGGATAAGCGCCTCGATATTCATTGAATTTCGCCGGCGCCGCCACCTCTGTTTTGCGGAGGATAGGTCAACTTTTTCCATCTACTTTGCAAGTTATTGTGAATGTGTCAAATGCAAGTCTGATCAGTGCAGCTCTGATGTCTGTGTTCGGCCGGAATCCAGGCCCTTAGGCACCCGCTATACCCCTGGGTGAGCAGCCAGGCCGTCCCAGGATCTCCCGAGGCCGGTCGAGGTGTCACCCCGTCAAAGGTCGTAGAAAAACTCTAGCACCGCCTTTTCGGTCATGCGTTCAGGCAGCCCCTTCGCCCGCGCTAACTGGCGAACTACCCTTGACCAGCCAAGGTTGCTTCGCGTGCAGCTGTTCGCGTACTCCAGGGCTTCTTGATACGAGGCTACGTATTTCAGCATGCCTGGCCTAACACTGAGGTTCCTGTGAGCGTCGCAGTGGTCGCACCACCAAGACATTGAGAGCACCCCTTTTCGGCCCATCCCACAGGTTGCCTTGCGACCACACCGGCCTTCGCAGCACCTCAGAAGAGGCTTTGCGTTGAACGTATGAACCAGTGCCACCACCTGCTGCCTGAGAATGATCAACGGACCTTCCGGCGACTTCGCCTTGAGGACATAGTCATATGCATACTTGGGTTCGTTAAGCATCAGTGCGCCAATGCTCATCCCGCAGTGTTTTCCAAAATTTACTTCTACCGATTCCATTCGTTTCTCCAAGTTTTGTTGTTTGTTGTTTTTATCCTTGGGGTCAGGTCATGCCGCCCCATGGCGAGCCTGCTAGCAGCCCGGATGAGGTCGCCCTAGGTCTCCCTCGGTTGTGCCCTCTAGGGGCCGTCCTGGCCCAAGGCGAGGGGTTGTTAGCCCCCGGCCCTGAACCCGGCTACCCGACCTGGGCCGCCACTGCCGCCACCACCTGCGGGTTGTTGAAAATCACCGAAGCGGTGTTTGCCGCCTCCTGCAATGACTTGGTCGATAGGTGCGAATACCGCATGGTCACCTTGGGGTCTGAGTGCCCCAATATTTGCTGCACCTCGTACAAGGTCCGACCACTCGACACCAGTAGTGATGCAAAGCCATGCCGCAGATCGTGGATGCGCAGATGAGGGATTTCAGCCTTGACCCTCAGCCTTGCCCACACTTTCATGATGGTCGTATAGGGCTTGCGCGATAGGCGGTTGATGAACACGTGATCGAACTCGCCTTCTGTGTCCAACTGCTCCAGTACATGAATCGCACTGTCATTCAGCGGTACTGCCCGAACCCGCTTTGACTTCGAGTTCGCCGCCGGGATGCGCCATAGGCGACTGGCCTGGTCCACCTGAGCCCACTTCGCCTGCAATGCTTCGTTCAGGCGGCAGCCGGTACTCAGCAAAAACATGGCGATCAGGCAGACGGTCCGGTTCTCATCACTGCGCAGCACTGCCAATAGCCGATCCAGCTCAGCGCCATCGAGGTAGTGCTCGACCTTGTTATCGGCGTTGAACAGCTTGATGCCCTTGACCGGGTTCGACTCCAGCACCTCCCATTCGACGGCGAGGTTCAGTGCGTATCGAATCAGCTTCACATGGTGGTCGGCAGTGGCGGGACTGAGGCCACTGGCCAGCAGCGCGGTATGGAACAACTGCACCTTCTGGCGGGTGATCAGGTTCAGCCGGAAGGACCCCAGCTCACCCTTGATCCGCAACCGGTACAGCTCCTCATCGCGCTTCCAAGAGCGTTTGCGAGGCTTGACATGCGGCAGGTACTTCTGTTCGAAGAATTCTTCGAAGGTTAGCACCGCTTTTGCGGCCTTGGCTTGCGCACTTGGGTTGGCCCCAAGGGCGATCTCGGCCTTGAGCCGCTTGGCCTCTTTGCGGGCATCGGCAAGGGTGATCGCGGTGGACTTCCCGATCTTCTGGTGACAGGTCTTGCTGGCGGCATCCTTATAGCGCAGGAAGTAGGTGCCCTGGCCGGGGCTGGTGGCGCGTACTTCGATGTACATGCCGGGGAGGTCATCGGGGACGAATTCAATGCGGCGCTGGCCGGGCGGGCATTGGAGCGAATTGGCCACGAAGGCCGGGGTGAGTTTGACGATGGGAATGGCTGTCTCCTTGGATAGATTGATAAGGGTGGCAATGCAGCGGCGAGCCTCTGGGCGGACCACAAGGAAAAACGGAGAGAAGTGGCTCCAGGGCCGCCAGGCTGGATACCTGGGATGGCGTTGGAGCTGGGTTGATGGGGGAGGTGGGGGTGGGGGAGCGACGCTGGAAAATTCCCGGCTCAGTGCCTATACCTAGGTACTACCTCGAACTTTTCAGAAAGTACTCCCCACTCCCCCTCTCCCCCTCAGGTCGCTTGAGCCAAGCAGCGCAGGTCATCGTGTGGGCCTGCAACTCCATGGCGGTGATCAGAAAGCTACTTCCTCTGGGATCGCGCAACACAGCTCCAGCCAGCTCTGCTGAGCCGTACCAGGCATCGCTACTTGGCCAGCAGATACCGAGGGCGCATTGATGTCGGTCTCCCTGATGCGCACGTGCCAGGCGCTCGTCTTGTGGACCATCGTTGGTGATCCCAGGAACTCCCTCAGGATCGCGCCGCATTCCCGCACCTGTGAGGTGTTCGGGACTTGAATACCCAGAGCCCTCAGGAGTTGACTTGCGGTCATGCGGGTGGACTTGCCCGTGCCGCTGAGATCCAGGTTTTCGAGCAGCATTTCGCGAAGGGCACTGACAGCGACGTGATTGCGGTTCTGCGATTCGAGCTCGTGCTCTTCTTCAGGTGTCAGCCACCAGCGCGCGCCGCGATTGAAGTCCTCGGCCAGCTGCGCATAGAGCTGCTGCATGTCGATGCCATGCTCATGGCTGAGGCTGGTCACCGGAACTGTCCAAAACCTGGTGTTGCCCGTCGGGTCCACCAGGAAGTTGTCGTCATTCACCGATGCGCAGAACACTGTCCGGCGCGGGTACTCCGAGTTGAAGCGGTCGTAGGGCCTTCTGAACTTGTCGGGTCCGGCAGTGAGGAAGCCCTTGAGCCTTGCTATGTCCTTCTTGAAGGAGCTATCCAGCTCGCCGATCTCCACAATCGAATGCTCGATGGCGGTGGCCAGGCTGTCCTTGTTCGACGGGTCGAGATGGTGATCAAGCTTGATCAGCGACTCGCGCAGGAGCGGATCGGAGACGAGAGATCTGATCCACGAGGTCTTGCCGATCGATTGAGGCCCCTGCAGTGTCAGCACGCCGCGAGAGCGGAAGCCAGACGGCATCAGCGCAGCCGCAACCACGCTCAGCATCCATCGATACAAAAGCGTCGTCTTGAGTGCCGTGGGGAACCCTTCTCGCTCGACCAATGTCGCGTAAAACGCGGGCAGACGATCTACGCCATCCCATGGTTTGGAAAGCATCCAATCCGCCGTAGGGTTGAATTGCTTCTCGTCGCCGATCGCCCCCAGGTACCCTTGAAGATTTGGCAGCGTCATGCCATTGAGCGCGGCAAGGCTCTGAATACGAGCAAGAGCAACGTTGTTGTCCAGAGGGGTAGATTGGCCCGGCACCGAGACTTCCAGCTTCTTGCTAATGACGTTGTACCGAACCTTGATGCCAGAGGACGTCAGCAAGTGCTCGGTGTTCGCTATCGTTGTTGGGAGGCCACGTCCGGTGCCAGTGGGCTGATCTGGGAATGAACTGGTGTTCAGTCGAACAGGCTTGTCCAAGTATGCAGCTCTCGGCGGTGCACCAACGTCGCCATTCATGGCCTTGGCAAGAGCAGTACTCATGCTGTCGCTGGGCTTCTGACGCTGATCTACGGCGCCGGCAATGGTCTCGGTCTCGACCACCTCGAAGTGCGCATCCAGATGCCGCCACCCTGCTTCCTTAGCATCGTGATAGATGGTGCCGATGGTCGCCGGTCGTCCGCCGAACTGGCCGGTCAAAAAGCGCGTCCATGTGCCATCGAACGCTGCTTCTCCGGTAATGCCGCTTTTGGCCCCTGGGATGGTCCAGGCCAAGGCCGGCTTGTCCCGCAAGGCCCCGCTACTCCAACTTCTTGCCAGGGTCCGAAGCTCGGTCGCCTGCTCAGGCCATTGACTTGCCGCAATCGCCATCGGGGCCAGTCGCTTGAGCTTCCAAGTCGCATCGTCGCAGTCGGGATCCAGAACCTTCAGTGCTGACGCCAAGGTGGTCAAGTCCGCAGGCCCATAGTTCCGCTCTTCGCGGTCCAACTCGTCGCACGCCAACGTCACCGCCGGCTCCGTCATCGCCCCGCACAGCTTCTCGTGGGCACTGCTAATGGTCTGCAGCATGCTGTCACGCTCGATCGGAGGGTTGGCCTGCTTCAGCACTACCGGTCTGCCCGGCACTTGCTTGTGGTTCAGCGTGCCTGGCAAACGCAACGGGCTGGCGATGTCGGCGGTCCTGCTTGGATCAGCGATTAGTCCTTGGCTCTTGGTCAGCGCCTTGAGCTGGCGCGCATGCTTCTGCCAGCATTTGGCATCGACCGGCTTGTCGAGCGCCCAATAGACGTGTAGACCGCTGCCGCTTTCGACGATATGCGTTGGACCGTATAGGCCGATGCTCTCGCAGAAGTGGACCAGTGCCGCTTCCGCCGCCGCTGTGTCGACGTAGCCTTTGTCATCCGCGGCTTTTTGCTCGCCGCAGTCGATGTCCATCCAAAAGGCTCGGGCCTGGACGACGTTTTCGGCCTTGCGGTTTTCAGGGATCTCGTACTCGGCGCATGCGAAGTAGACATCTTCGCCATAGGTGGACAGCTTGAGTGCCTTCGCCAGGTCGGCATCGAAATCGGCAATAGGCAGATTCCTGAAAATGCCATTCTTGCCCTTGGCCGCGAACTGATGGGTCAGGCTGCCGGGCTTCCACAAGGCATTCAGAAGCTCGGTGGCAGGATTGCGGGTAGTCGTCACAAGGTCTTGCGGCGACCCAAGGAAGTTTTCGAGTGCGGCGGGAGTGAGTTCAAAACTGCACGGATTGCCAGCGTGGTGCTGGGCTTGCAGTTCAGCCTCAACCGGATCTAGATCGGCCGAGTTTTGATCGGCATCCTGCGGCTTGAACTGGTCAAGGCGAGTGCCAATGGGTTGTGTTGTCGGCCCGGAGGGGGCAACAGGGTAGGAGGAACTTGGTTGGCCCGAGTCGCCGTTAGACGGCCCTTGGGGGATTTCGGGAAAGCTAGACGATGTGACGGACGGAGTAGTGCCATCTTGGGCGGAAATTGACGTATACATTTTTAGTGATCTTCATATTTTCTCGTTTCCTATGGCATTGAGCTCAGAACTCGTCCAAATGGGGTTCCAGCTACCAGAACCGTGATTGGGTCTGCTTGCTGGGGAACGGATCTTAGCGGCGAGCTTGGAGGCAACCATCCCCCGGAAATGCGGGCCTTGAAATTGCCAGGTGCACCCCAAACTGCCGTCGCGTTAGTCTCAATCAGTCAATGGCCCGGGCGATAGCCGCCCACTCCGCATGAGCCAGCGCATAGGCCCGCAGCAGGTGGTAGTGCTCGGTGCAGACCTCAGCAAACGGCAGCGGCTGGAACGACAGCAGGCTGTAAGCGTATAGGCAGACCGTGACCCCCAGGGCGTCGCCCGACATGACCCCCGAGAAGCCGTTTTCAGCGCGGACCTCGAAACCGGCATCCCCGGCCGGCGCCATGTAGAACCCGCCATTGCTCAAGGCGTTGAAGTGCCAGAGGCCACCCTGATAGGTCCGCGAGAGCCTCCCGGCCATCGCAAACACTGTGGGCTCTAGCAGCAACGGAAATTGCAGCCCGAAAAGCTTGGCCGTGTGCTGAACACGCTGGCTATCGATCAAGCGTTCGCAGTAGATGATTTGATTTTGGGTCGAAGTGAACACGAGGTGCTCCTGAAAACTTACAGGCGAAACCCTGATGGGTGCTAGGGACGCCGTCCGTCTCTCGCCTCACACGCCAGACGCACTGATGCCTCCGCAGGGCAGCGGATCAACGAAAAATGCGAGGGGTGGGGTCGGGAGAGGGAAGGCGAGGAGGGCGATGCAGAGGGTCAGGACGGGGCTCAGTGCCAGTCAAGGTCCCCACCGCACTCCGAGTCGAGGCCAGCCAAGAAGGCCGCCTGGTTCGTGATCGTCAGCGGCAGCAGCTCGGGCGGCAGATCCAGGTCAAGCAAGGTGGCAGCAGCAGTCAGCAAGCAGTCTTGGAAAAACATGGTGAAAATCCTTCAGCGGTAGTAGTAGAAATAGATGAGGAAGGCCACGCCAGCCGTGAGCAACAAGGCGAGGGCACCCCAGGGAAAGAGAAAACAGAACAGGCTCAAACAGGCGATGCCGATGCCACGGGTGTGGCGGAACGGGAAGCTGATGGCCGCGGTGATGAGCAGCGTGAAAGCCAAAGAGACCATTGCGGCTCCTTAAAACGAGAGGGTCGGTATTGGGGCGGTATTGACACCTGACACCCGGGCGAGCAGCCAAACCCTTTGCGTTTCAATGAGTTAGTCGCGATGCCATCAAGGCATCTGCGGACTAGATCTCCAGTGCTCCCTTATTGGCTTTTGGGCAGCGTGATGGTTTTGCGTTTGCCCTTTACGCCATCAGGCCTCGCGTCCTCCCGGAGCGAAACATCTGTGGCCATCAATGCCTGAACTTCGGCGAGGAACCCATCAACGTCACCACGCTCATTGCAGCGCGGGTCGTCATCGGTGGGCTTGATCACGTTCAGGCCTTTCAGTACGGCCATCAAGAAACCGCCCGTGTTCACTGAGCGACCAGCAAAGATCGGCTGCAGAGTGGAGAACGTCAGCGGAGTACCAGCAACCAGCAATTCATCGATGGCCGAGAAGGGCACCCATTCCTTGCTGAAGTAGCCGCCGCCGGTGTTGGCCGAAACACGCAGCATCACGCCGGACTCTGAGGAGCTGGCAATCTGGTAGGTCAACGTGGATCGGCCCGAGAGGGACGGGCAGGCAGCGGCCTTGAGGATGCGCAGTGAGGGTTTCTGTGCTTCAGGTTTCTGAGAATCATGTTTCTGTGGGTCAAGTTTTGTCATAGGGCAGTCCTTATGAAAGTTGAAAAGTCGAAGGAAAAATTGAGGTCGAAGGTATTTGTGTTCCTTCAAATAAGATGCCGAATCTCCCGCAGTAAATCAGATCAAATAGAGGAATACTTCAGCGGTATGAAGTCGAATCAACTCCAGCAGGGCAAGGCATTCGGCATGATCCCGAGATAGGCCAGCATCGAATTCCATGATTGCGGCCCGCTCCTCGAAGGCCTCCTTGAGGTTGGCGTCCAGGCGCTCGACGATCGCGGCAACGGTCGGATTGGTGCAGTTCAAAGTGCCTCCACAAAATCGATAGGCGAAAAAATAGCCACCGAGTGGTGGCCTGGGGGCGAGGGATTCATACGTCTCATGGGTCAACTACCTCAGGGTTGGTTTGCTTGGCAGTCCGGGCATACCGAGCACACATGGCATTGAGGCCGGGGTCGAGGCCAGGGTGCTTTTGGATGAACACCACCAGGCCGAACCCGTCATCGCGCAGCACATAGGTCATCTCATACCAGCCGCTGTGGTCCGCCAGGTCTTCCCACGAGGGGGTGAACTCAGCAGACCCATAGGCGTGGCCGTCGAAGCGATTGATGAGGGCTGGAAAGCTGAGGGCCGTGTCGAGCTGGGAAACTGGCTCGCTGGCCTCCATGACGATGAAGTTCACAAGGTCGCTGAGGTCGTAGTCGTCGTACTCGCTCAGCTCTTGGACGCGGCCGGCGATCAATCCGTGTAGCTCGGCATCCGGGGATGACGCGAGAAAGGCCTCAACGGCCGCTGCATCGCGCAAAACAAACATAGGCGTACTCCTTGGGTTGGGACAAAGTCCTTTGGGTTGGGACGGAAAAAAGCGCCCAGGGATTGCTCCGAGGGCGCTGGCGGGGTGAACCGAGAATGTGGGAGGTCAGGTGCTGGGGGTTGGCTTCTTTCGACGAGCGAAGAACAGCAAAACAAGTGAGACGATGCCGGGAAGGCCGTACAGCGAGGCATACATCCACAGTTCGGCAATTGATATGTCGTCGCGGCCGGCAAAGGACAGTGAATGGAGCCCCGCTGAGACTAGGTATGCCGCCGTATGGACGATCAGCAGATGTGTAGCTAGCGCTCGCGGCTCTGCTCGCCGGAATGCGTACAAGACACATACCGACCCCGCGATCCACCATGGGGCGAGTCGATAGGCTTCGCTCCACATGCCGAGCGATGCGCCGACTATGAGGCCGATGGGCAAGCGCTGTTTTAGCCGGTCCGATGAGAAATGTCTGCGCAGGAACCCCGCCGTTGCCCCCAGGTTTTCACGCGCCTTAATAGCAGAGGCATCGAGAGCAGCCTTCCTTGCAGCCTGAGCGCGTTGCCGAGCCTCTTCCTCAGTTGCATCGTCCTCCTTCGTGGCTTTGATCTTCGCCGCGGAGAAGAGGATGATGCCGGCGATGAACAGTAGCCCGCTCAGTAGCAGGATGTTTGTTTGTCGAGCTTGAGCGTGCAGGTTGTGAATTCGCTGCGAGGAGTATTCCACTGCGACAGTCGTGTCCATAAACATGCCAACCAATAGTCCGACGACTCCGGCTGCGATCAATCGAACTGCTATTTTCTTGAAATGCATTGTTCCTCCAGGGTGTGTTGACGGGATTGGGTTGGCCTCTACCGTTCGAGGCGCAGGCATGATGTAGGCCTAGGTAAATCTAAGGAAAACTTAGGGACAAGAATAGCCGAATACCTAAGAGTTGCTTAGGTGACAACGGCCCATGAAAAACTCGCAAAGAAGACATCCCGCAAGGTGGTTGGGGATGCGTTGCCTGTGTTCGCTCGGCGGTTCGTCCAAGCCCGAGAGCGGGCCGGCATGACGTTGGAGCAGGTTGCTGTGGCTGCCGAGATTGACGATGCCGCCAGCGTGCGTATGAGCCAGTACCAGCGCGGTGTTCACACGCCACGGTTCAACATTGCGCAGAACCTCGCCAAAGCGCTTGGGGTGCCAGTGGAATTCCTGTACTCGCCGGACGATCAAACAGCCGAACTGCTGCTGCTCTGGCATTCGCTTTCCCAAGCGAAACGTAGGCAGGTTCTGGAGACGCTGAAGCCAGCCTCCTAGAGGCCCATAGGAGCGCCCAGAAAGCACGAAAGCCACCTCATTGGGTGGCCTTGTGGTGTGCGTCGTGATGACGCGCTGAGGTGCGTAACCGTCCGGCCAACCCATCTTGAAGTTGACCGCTGAGGCGGCAAGGATCATGTCCACGATCAGACGATGGTGGACACGATGACAAGCGACAAACCGGTTAAGCGACGGCACTACAGCGAAGCACTGAAGGCGCAGGTGATGGCCGAGTGCGAAGCGCCGGGCGCCTCGGTGGCGAAGGTGGCCCTGGCCCATGGCATCAATGCCAACGTCGTGCACCGCTGGCGCCAACTCGCCCGCGAAGACCAGCCCGCTGTGCCCGCGATCTCAAGCGGCTTCATCCCGGTGCCCCTTGCCCCATCGCCCATACCGCCAGTGGTGCCGGCCAGCTCCGACATCCAGGTCCAACTGCGTCGAGGCGCAACAACGATGACGATCACCTGGCCGGTGTCGGCCGCTGCCGACTTCGCCGCCTGGACCCGCGAGTTGCTCCGATGATCCGTGTGGACGCCGTGTGGCTGGCGGTCGAGCCGCTGGACATGCGCGCTGGCACTGAGGCTGCACTGGCTCGCGTGGTGCAGGTCTTCGGCGCTGCCCGGCCCCACCATGCCTACCTGTTCGCCAACCGCCGGGCCAATCGCATGAAGGTGCTGGTGCACGATGGCATTGGCGTCTGGCTGGCCGCCAGGCGACTCAACCAGGGCAAGTTCGTCTGGCCCCGCGATGCCGGGCTGACCCTGGCGCTCACGCAGCAGCAGCTCGGCGCACTGGTGCTGGGCCTGCCCTGGCAGCGCATCGGCGAAGCCGGCATCATCAGCGTGCTGTAGGTGCCTTGACGCGGCAACCCCGGTCGCAGTTCCACGCAATTGTCGAATGTGCTGATGCGCACAGGCTCGACCGCTGGCACGATCAACTCCCGTGATCGCCACCGACCGCATCGACACGCTGACACCCGAGCAACTGCGCCAGGCGCTGCATTCGGCGCTTGCCGAAGTCCAGCGTCACGAGCGCCAGGCCGCTCACGACCGCGCCCTCATCGACAAGCTTACGCACGAGATGGCGGTGCTCAAGCGGCTGAAGTTTGCCGCCAAGTCCGAGAGCTTCAACGCGGAGCAGAAGAGCCTTCTCGAAGAGGCGCTCGACGCCGATCTGGCTGCGCTGGCGCTGGAGATCGAGCAGCGCGAAGCTGGCAAGCCCAACTCCACCGAGAAACGCCAAGCCAAGCGCACCGCACTGCCGGCCGAACTGCCACGGCGCGAAGTGCGTCATGAGCCTGACAGCCTCACATGCGGTTGTGGCTGCCAGCTCAAGCGCATCGGCGAAGACGTGGCCGAGAAGCTCGACTACGTGCCCGGCGTCTTCACGGTCGAACGCCATGTCCGCGGCAAGTGGGTCTGCGGCCGGTGCGAGACCCTCGTGCAGGCGCCTGTCGCGCCGCACATCATCGACAAGGGCATCCCCACCACCGGGCTGCTGGCCCAAGTGCTGGTGGCCAAGTACCTGGATCACCTGCCGCTGTACCGGCAGGAAGGCATCTTTGGCCGGGCCGGTCTGGCCATCCCGCGCTCGACGCTGGCCGAGTGGGTGGGCCAATGCGGCGTGCAGTTGCAGCCACTGGTGGATGCGCTCAAGGCAGAGATGCTGGCCCGAGCCGTGCTGCACGCTGACGAGACACCGGTGGCCATGCTCAAGCCAGGCCACGGCAAGACACACCGGGCCTATCTGTGGAGCTATTGCACGACGGCCTACGACAGCCTGCGCGCTGTGGTCTTCGACTTCGCTGACAGCCGGGGCGGCCAGCACGTTCGGGCCTTCCTAGGCTTGGGGGAGCCAAGCAATTCGGGTTGGTGCGGCAAGCTCGTCTGCGACGACTTCTCGGGGTACAAGGCCTGCTTCGAGCTGGGCGTGACCGAGGCCGGATGCCTGGCCCACGCCAGACGCAAGTTCCATGAACTGTGGGCCAACCATGGCAGTCCAGTCGGCGAACAGGCGCTGAAGTTCTTTGGCGAGCTTTACGACGTCGAGCGTGAGGTCCGAGAACTGGATCCCGATGAGCGCAAGCGCATCCGGCAACTGCGCTCGCGACCCGTGGCCGATGCCTTGCGGCAGTGGTTGAGCGGGCAGCGGCAACGGGTCCCTGAAGGCTCAGCCACGGCCAAGGCCATCGACTACAGCCTCAAGCGTTGGCAGGCGCTGACGCGCTTCATCGACGATGGCGAGCTGCCTGCGGACAACAACTGGGTCGAGAACCAGATCAGGCCCATCGCCCTAGGTCGAAACAACTGGCTATTCGCTGGCAGCCTGCGTGCGGGTCAGCGTGCGGCTGCCATCATGAGTCTGGTGCACTCGGCGAGGCTGAATGGGCATGAACCGCATGCCTACCTGCGCGACGCGCTGGAGCGCTTGCCCACGCAGCCGGCCAGTCGGATCGCCGAGTTGTTGCCGCACCGCTGGAATCCCGCCGCCATCTGATCTGGCCATCGCCGTCAAGATGGGTTTGGCGGACGCTTACTGAGGTGCTACCTCGTCAGACAGCGAAATCTTCGATCTTGGCGCCCGTCTCGATCCTCGCCTTGAGGCTCGAACAATTCATCGGATTGAAAGGCTTCGTCCGTACTCGTTGAAGATCTGCGTGCACGTGTGCGAGTTCCTCAGGTGTATGTCACCGGCCTGCATATAGCCACCAAGGTCCATGAGCTCCTGGGAGATCATTTCCACATCGCTGGGCGAAAGTCCAAAGGCGCTGCCAAATACAGGGCAGGTCCGTTTTGTCACCGTGCCACTTCCATAGAGCAACTGGAGGTTCTGAAGGTTGAACGCAAATCCGAGGAACAACATCCGCTTTGCGCTGTGCACGGTGGCACGAATGTCAACGATGTCGCTGTGGCTCTCGTCAGTGCCTTCTGTGAAGGTCTTCAGCTGTTCTGCCACGGCAAGAAGTTCCTCATGGTGCGGCGTGGCGCCGAAGCCTATAGCTGGAGGTTTGCGCTCCCAAGGCAATGGACCTATGTGGCCATACGGGTGATAGATATTCAAGTGGCCCAATATCTCTCTGGCCTCATCTTCTTGAATGCTGTAATAGTTGATCAGAGCCTCGTGCAGATAGTGCTCGATGCATCGGTCGTAGTTGAACGTGATGATCGTCAGCCGGGACAATCTTTCGGCAATGTCTTGCCGCTGGCAGTTCTCCACAAGGAGTCTGAAGAGCGCGACGTACCAGGTGCCATCAATCGGCTTGAAGTCCATGCGATTGACGCCACGGGCCCGATTGACCCACATCGAACTTTTCTGCTCAGCCCGAAGAATGCATCGAGCGATGGCCAACTTTCCGACCAGAGTGATTTTTTGGTCATCGCGGTGGGCGTCAATGAAGTTGTCTATTGAGGCCGCCTGTGGCATGGCGTCACGGATCTGCCGACACTTATGCAGGAAACTGTTGATGGGGTCACGCTCGCCCAACTTTGCGCCAGCCAAGCGGATTGCATTCAGGATTTCGTCGTCGCCTGAGCGTTCTATTTGCCCGCTGCTAACACGATATTCGATTGCATCAGCGATCTTCTGCTTCAACTCCCACCCCACCGGAAGCCCGGCCTCTTTGCTTGCGCCAGCGCCGACGACCAAGACGAGTGATTTGGACGGTGAAGTAGTTGCCATCGGTTCGTTTGTTTCGTTTGGTCTATTGCTGAATTGCTCTAGATCTGTTGACCCATTAAGGCTCTAGCCTCTGAAGCTGCTGTTCACCCTTGAGCGTGAAGGGCAGGATCCATAGCTCGTTGCGCTGAGAGTAAATGAACCTTGTGCTGTTGTGTGCGGTCCGCGTATTGATCTGTTTGACAGCAGCGGGCGTCGCTTGCAGATAGCTTCCTGACCTATGAGGTGTGCGCGTTGCCCACAGCGCCAACGAGTTGGAGATCGGCAAGGTCAGTTCAGATTTGGGGCTACCGATGCCTTCAGACTCGAAGAAGACAGGGTTGTCGCAGGTCAGGAACTGCAGCCTGTCGTGGTACAGAAATACCCAATTCATGGACAGCAGTGCGTCAACAACACGAGGGCCACTTTCAGACTCTATTGTCGAATGCCACAGCTCCGGTCGTGGATTGGTGAGCTGCCGCTGCATTACTTCGGCCACCTTCGATCGCAACCCCTCGACGTCCATTTCGGGGCGGACTTGAGCCAGTAGGTCAAGTTCGGCGCGCATATTCGTGTGCACTTCGTCGACCACCTCTGGAAGCCTATCGAGGACCCGTCGGCCAGCCTGCGGCACCCGCTTCCAGAGCGTAACTACGTACAGAGCCAGCGCAAGCCGTTCTGCCGGGCTCAGGGGACGTCGTTCTCTCAGCGCGATTAGCGCGGGCCTTGCTGGCTTCTCAATGGTTTCGTTCAGCCGCGTCTCAAGCTCGTCCGGATAGAGGTCGTTCTCGTTTGCAATGGTCTTGACCTGCGTCGAGAAGCTGCGGTTGGCATGACGGTCGTGCGCCCATATTCTGCCGGCGCTCTCAAAGCCTCGAAGGTAGAACTGCGGAACGAAGTGATTGCCCATCTCGATACCTCAGAAGTCGACTAGCGCGACTACCTAGTGAGCGGAATAAATCTAGGCACACTCTAGCCCGGAGGCTGCGCTGCAATCGCTTGCTTAGGTTTCATGTTGGCGGCTTGCCTTGTCAGTGGAAAAAACAAAATCTTCACCATAGAGCGATTCGAAGCGAATACAAAAATCGATCTTGCCTGATTGCTTAAGAATTGAATTCACCATACCGTCATTGGCATTGGGGAACAGAATTCGTGCAATCACGTACTCACCGCCCTGTGGGATCGCGGTGTGAATGCCGGGGATGCTATGCTGGCTCAAGTGATATTGGAATCGCTGAGCGAGGACCGCCACAGCTAGCTCACGGACCTCATCTCCTGATGTCTGGCCGGGCTGAAAGCGTTTGTCATTAATGCTAAAGAAGCGCTCCTTGACAATAGCGGGCCCTATGCCGCAGTTGCTCACTTTGAACGTTACCTCTGTGCCCGCCTCAGTTGTCGATTGGTCTCGGTGCCAGACGAGGTATGGGCGAACGCTCAAGCGATTGTGCCTGTGCGCAAGAAATGCCTGCCAAGCCGTCGCAAAGAACGCACATCCCGCAACGACTAGTGCCGCGACTGCGATCTGGTCAGATGGCGTCATGAGGCGGCGTTCGTGTTTGAGCACACCTGCTCCGGTACAAGGCTGGTGGCGCGATTGACATGGCGCCGCAGCGACTCTCGCGACCATTCCGGTGGAGGCAAGCTCGGGAGACTGCGTTCACGTGCTCGAATCCAGCATGCCGGCGGCCTGCGCTTTGGCGGCTACATAGTTCACGAACGCGGAGCACGCAACAACCATGTACTTGGCTTCGTCGTATCCCACGTTGGAGTCCTCAAGAATCGCGTGCCGAATCCCATCTTCATCGCTGGTGTAACCGTACATTTTCACGAACCCACTCCGCATTGCTTCATGAATGGTCACCCTCTTTGAAAGCGCTCCGAGCGCCGGTGATAGTCCTTGAGAATCCACGCCCGACAGCTGTTTGACCATCGATTCCACGGCACTGATGGATTCCTTGATTGAATTCCTGTAGTCCGGGTTTGGACGTTTCGCCAATAGCTGAAGCGCAGTGATGATATGGGTGTGTGCGCCTGCAAGGCCAAGCCGGCTACTCGATTCAACTGCCGCTTCGATGGACTCGGTCTCGGCAGGACTCGCGATCGGCACAAGGATCCCTTCGACGAACCGGTAACCGGAAAGCTCAGTCTCGAACATCCTGTTAAAGATTTGGTGCAACTGATTGGTGTGCCAACGCGTGTGGCGGTCAATCACCTCTTGATCGCGGCAGATCGCCTCGACGAGGTCGTACACCTCGTACCATGTCAACTTATAAAACTTGTCCTTAAGCCAGTCTCGCAAGCGAATGTTGTAGGTCGGAAGCTCGTCGACGGGCACTTTGAAGACGAAATTTGCTACGTAGTGGGAGATCGAGAACCAGCCCGATTCACCATCACCATAGATGGAAATCAGAAAGTTCCAAATGGTGTTTCGTAGTGCATCGTTGATGCTTTCGGTCTGTGCAATCTTGGGGACCTGAACTGCGCCGATCCGCTCGGAGAACTTGGGCATTTGCTTGGGCTTAGTCATCGCATTTTGAAGGCTAGGAACTTCCGCTCGCCTCACGTTAGTCTTGAGAAGGCTTCCAAGGTGTTGTCGAGCGCACTGTGTTCATATCGGGCACCTTGCGCAATTGACAGAATTTTCCTATTGCTCGGGCGGCACCTGGGGTCGCGGCGTCTTTGTATATGTGCATCGGCTGCCGAGTTAAATCCGCTGGAAAATTGTGCTAGTCATCAAGAGAGGCAGCTCGGCCGGCCTGCGTTATGAACCAACGCGGCTGCCCTGCCTTCCCTATCGCCTCACCAAGCAGGCCTCTGCTTAGGAGTGAAGTTATCGCTTCATTTGCGAAGGGCTTCGATAGATTTGCATCCTTGGCTATTCCCGTCATCGAGCGCAGGCTAAATTGGCTTTCTTTCATCGCTTTGAGAACAGCGACTTCGTTGCTGGGAAGTGTCTCTGATGTGGCTAGCGAACGCTGCAACTTGACAATTGATTCTTGACTGAGCTGAGACTCTGTAGCGGTGTCGATTGATTCGTCTTCAACAAATGGTGCAACTGCTTGTCTAGCTTCGTTCGCGTCGACTGATGCGGCAGTCGCCTGCGCCTTCGCTGAGTCCGCCTTTTCGGCGGCCTTATCGGCAGTTCGTCCGACTGCGTCAACCTTCTTCTTGACTTCTTGAAGAACGCGTTCGGAGAGTGACTTTATGAACGCCCGCGAAGAAACCGCTGCAACGAGACAAAATCCGGCCAATACGAACAGCTTTGAATAGTCACCCGGTTTTTCGGTTGTTCCCCGAATCTTGTCGATCAGATCTCCAGATATCATGTTTAAGAACAAGGGCACCATGAACGACGCCGCCACGCCAACGAAAACGTGTTGCCACCAAGCAAGTCGCTTCTCTTGTTCAGGATCAGAGAGAAAGTAATTAACAAGACCTCCAAGTGCGCCAGCTGTCAGCATGACCAAGGCGATATCGACTAGAGGTTGCATGAGGGATCCTGGGCGTATTGAAGGCTAATGTGCTTTCGAGAGCGCTACGCCAATTTCGGACAACTAGCGCAAGTGACAGAGCTTCCCTCTTGCTCGGGGGCGGCACCTGCGGTTCCCGGTGCCTGTGATCCTTTGTCGCACTTTTTGTAACTGCGCGCACGGGGGGGAAACTAGGAGCTTGCGCACTGCGCATTTCGGGTGTAACGAATTTCCCCCGGAATCTCTACCCTCCGAGCCATCCCATAGCGCCCCATAGCGAGCCAGCCAGAGGCCCGGTTGGGGGTAGCCATGCCTCGCCCCGAAGTCGGCCACAGGCGGCGGTTCTGGGCCACGGTGAGGGGGTTGGCGCTGGCGTTCCTGACGAGATTGGTTGTTTCCGCCCAGGGTACTTGCTCCCCACGCTTGGTGGCTGGGCCCTGGAACTGAGCGTGGGGAGTGCCGCTCAATCGTTGGTGCCTGAGGCAGCGTCTCGCGGTTTTCGCTGTGCCAAGTGGTCCGCGATCCGTTTGAGCGCTGCAGGGGAGATGCTGGCGTTCGCCAGAAGGTCGCGGTAGGAGGCAGACAGATCAGGGTGAAGGCGCAACGTTCCGTCGCGCTCGATCGAGAAGTAGCCCGCGTCGAACAGCGTGTGAAGGTCGGCCCGCAGCAAAATGCCATTTTCAGGGATGTCTTGGCCCCCGTCGTTTACATCCCGGATATGAGCGGCTTCCAAGACTGCGGTCAATGGTTCCTTCGTTATTTCGCAGGTGGCACCGCAGCGAACCAGTGTCGCCTTGAATTCCTGCTGCCGCCGTTTGATTCGAGAGACCCATTCGCGCTCTTCATTCCGGTCGTCCGGTTCGATACTGATGGAGCAGTTCGCTTGACCATCGGTATGCTCATCCGGGGGAGAAGACGTCCAGTTGACGCTTGCGGACGTTAGGTCAGCCGCTATGGAGATTTTGGAAGCGCCCCAGATCACGCCTTTGCCGCGGAGCTCTGGGTGGTCCGTTTCCAAATAGGTCAGATTGAGAATGTGACGCCCGTTGCGGGTCTTGGAGTATCGAGCACGGGGCTCGTAGGTGACGGTTTTTCTATGGTCCATCCATTTTTCAGTGGTTCGAAGGGCGGCGACGCCATCCTTCAGAGCTTCAAGATTTACTCGAACGCGCTCTTCGGCGCGCTCCCACGAGATGGTGAGAACGACAGTAGTCATGTGGAGTGCTAGTTAACCGGCGATGCGGGCCTTGGTGATAGCAGATGGCTGAATTTCTAGCAACATCACTTGACGCAATGCGCTCTGGCAGCCCACACCGTCGCACCCCGCCAAAGTGCACCATAGCGAGCCAGCCAGAGGCCCGGTTGGGGGTAGCCATGCCTCGCCCCGAAGTCGGCCCACAGGCGGCGGTTCTGGGCCACGGCGAGGGGGCTGTCGCTAGCGGCCCTGGGTGCACCTTGACCTGAGCTTGAACCAGGGCGGCTTAGAGAGCGGCGTCGCCAGTTGCCTTGGTAGTGGTGGCCCACAGATCTCGTAGTCTTGCCAAGCCGGCTGGGCGAGTCGAATGCAAACTGGGGTGTGCAATGCCGAAGTAGATTCTGCGTTGGCCGTTGCGGTCATGCACGAAATAGCGGCCGTCTCGGTAGTCGTCGCTGACGTGTACAACGTCAGTTCTGGACACGCCAAGCGCCTCGCGAAAGAAGTTGAAGGAGCTTTCGGTAGCTCCGTTACCTAGGCAAAGGACCAATCGGACTTTGCAGCGGTCCAGCAACTCGTCTATCACCGGAAAGAATTTGGCTTGGAACAGCGATTCCATTTTCGGCAGTTGCAACTGAGCTAGCAACTGCCTCAGGGAGTCGGTGTTCGGGGTTTGAAGCCAGATCGCGTTCAGAGCCAACGTTTCGCGAAGGTCAATGTCCAACTCGGTCGCAATGTGATCCACCGTCCTTTGGTGCCGCTGTTGATGCACTTTCTTGGACTTGACCAGGCTCGATTCGCATTTTGAACATGTCTCGTATCTGGAAAAGAATGGTTCGTGCCAACAGGTGTCTAGATAGCCGCTGAACCTCTGGCGCCCTTCCTGCGAATAGCGGTCGAGGTTTTCGCGCATTGATGGCAATTCACTGCCGCCTGGGTTTAGGCCAATAATTGCTAAGCCATTGGGGTGGCTCAACGCATCGAGGCTTCCGAAGTAGACCTCGCCGGGCTTGTCCAGCAGGTCGGCACAATGGAGTTCGATCAGGGCGCGTAGTTCATCAAATTTCATGGAGTGCATGTTCGGCGTTTGCGCTGGGCGGTGGTTAGGTCCGTTTTAGCAGCGGGGTCGAAAACTTGATAGTCATGGTCCCATCGCCTTTGTAAAACGCCTTAGGTCTGTATGCGCGGTCAGGGGCTCGAGGATTCAATGGCATCGGGCGCGGACCATCGTTGTCCATGATGTCCCAAAGTTCAGGCAGTTCGAAGCGCGTGAAGTCCTCGCTCTTGAAGTGCTCGACGATGTATGCACGCAATCGGACGTTTACGTCGTTGAGTTTTACGAAAGCGCTCTTCAATGACCCAAGAACCGCGTCCGTCGCATTGGTGATTGTGTCGAATACCCGTACGCCTAAGGCCGATTCGATCTCACTGATCGACACCATTGACCCGTTCTCGATTGATTCCGCCAGTCTGTGCTGGACCTCTTTGTTGTGGAACTGAGATCGCATGTTCCACGCGCGAAGGGCTTCAACGTAGCTTTGTTGCGCGAGCCAAAGGTCATAGAGGATGGCTCTGCTTTTCGTGTTCTCCATCATGAAAGCAAACACGCTGAAATCGACAACATCCTTCTCCGGCTCGAAATCGAGTGTGGCGCTGATCGAGATGAAACGGAGTGGGTCCTTCAGGCGAGGCTGAACGAAGTCGCGCTGGATCATCAAGATCGTATTGATCTGCTGGAAGACAAAGAACAGGATCTTGTGTGCCGATGCCCGACCAGCTTTCGTTTCTTGGTACCGTGTGAACCAGTACTGAAGTACAAACGCCAGCATCGCGCCGAGGAGTGCGCCAACTAGTGTTGAGAAACCGTTAGCAAACGCGTCTGGCGTGAATGGGCTGAACGGCGACGCCGCGCCTGCAGCAGAAACTGAGGCTGCGGGAAATGGCGCCGCTACTGCAGACGAAGCGGTTGCTGCGTAAGAAATCGGCATCGAACTTGTCGTCGATGCTGCGGCTGAGGCGGCGATTGCGGGCATAGCACTCCACGGGATGAGTCATCGCATTGTTGACGCGAACCTGCTTACGCGTAATTAGGCATTGCCCAGACCCACTCACGCGTCAGCATGCAGGGCTCCAACTGGCTCGTGTAAAGCCGCAGCTCACCCCGCAAACCGCCCGCGCAAGTGATCAATGATCGCGCCCGATTCAGTCAACCACTGCACGGACCCATTGGCGTTGGTGATCTTCAGGCAGGGCACCTTGGTTGCTCCAGAGCCCTGCAGCAGTGCTGTGCGATTCTGGGCGTCATGCTGAGCGTCCAGCCGGATGATCGGCAGTGACAGGCGATGCATCTCCTGGCGAACCTTGATGCAGAACGGGCAGGTCTTGAATTGATAGAGAGCCAGGCCATTGCACTGGCGATCGACTTCGGCCTGCTGTTCGGCAGAGCGCTGCAGGGCTACCGGGCGAGACAGGCGCTCTTTCAGCAGCATGATGGGGCCGAGCAGGATGCGCAGGGTCCTGAAGAAGAGTCGAATGAATGGCTTCATGGGCTATTGGGTCGGGTGAATGGATGGTGTTGTCGATCTGCTCGGCGCCAAGAAAAAAGCCCCACACGCGTCAGCATGCAGGGCTTCATCATTTGGCTCCTCGACCTGGGCTCGAACCAGGGACCTACGGATTAACAGTCGGCAGGTGTGCCCGGCGGGAAGGGTAAAAAGTAGCCTAACCTATTGATCTATATAATTTTTCGTTGCGGCTCATTGCCGTTGCTTGCCGATGCTTTCCGCTGGGACGTAGCCTATACGTAGCCTAGCAACCTCGATAGGATCTGTAACCTAATACGGACCGAAATCGGGAGAAAGCATGAGCGAACAGCCCAAACCGCCCTCAAAAACGAAGCTTACCAAGGCCGTCATCGACGCTTTGCCGCATATCGCCGGCAAGCAGTACATCGTGGGCGACACGGAGCTGAAGGGCTTTGCTGTTCGGGTGGGTGCGACAAGCAAGACCTTCATCGCCTACAAGCGCCTTCACAACGGTGCGCCACAAAAAGTCACTCTTGGCAAGTACGGAGCACTGACGGTCGAGCAGGCCCGCAAGCTGGCCCAAGAAAAGCTCAGCCAGCTCGTGCATGGTGTGGATATCAATGCCGAGAAAAAAGCTGCTCGTCTTGAAGCCAAGAAGTATTCAACGGCCGATGCCCAGACATTGCAATGGCTGTTGGACTTCTACAAGACAGAGCACATCATCAAGCAGAAGAAGGGAAAGGACGGCATCGTCGGCAGCCCTAACCTGACGGTAGGGGCACTGTCGAAGAACTCTGAGCTGTCCGTCCTCATCACTAGCGACGATGACCAATCCGAGCTGAAGCAGGAGATTGCTGCTGTCATTCGCGGCTACTGGGATGAGGCGGAAACCGTCAGCCAAGAAGAGGCGGACAACTACCGTATGCTGTGGAAGCTCAAGAGCCGCGAACTGAAGAAGGTTGCCGACATCTACGGCGACCGCAAGACCAGCAAGCCGGCCGTGCAATCCAGTGTCATGCCGATGGACTGGGCCAGCTACCTCGCGAAGGTCAAGCAGGACAAGACACACGGCTTCAAGGATCGGCTTGCCATGCTCAAGTCCGTCCGTGAGCAGTTCGATGAGCACGAGCACTTCAACGACATCCCCTTCGATGCTCGCCGAGGCATCGCGGGCCTCGTCAGCGAGAGCATCCCGAACTCTGAATGGTTCGGCAGCATGATCGGTGCAGGCACCTTCTACAGCCTCATCAACCAAGAGCACGAAGCCTTCTCTCTCGCCCTCGATGCAATTCCCCGCATAGGCGAGATCCGCAAGGAGCACTTTGACCGCTTCATCGCTGAGTACCTGAAGGCATACCGTGTGCCCCTTCTGTGAATAGTAGGCACGTCCCACTTCTGAATGCTCAACGATGAGGTTAGTTCTCTCCTGCAAAGCGAGAGACAAGAGTTCGGCTTCTTGACAGTCATCAACCTTGTTTTCGCGTTTCTGCCAAGCTTCAAGCCCTTCAATCTGTGATCCGTTAAAGACTATGCCTGCATACTTCATCTTCACAAATAAACGAACTTCCTCTTCCTCCTCGCCTTCCTTCTTTTCTAAGTAATTGAATTCAATTCGCTTGAATATGGGTATGCCTTTGGCTCCCTTCTTCACGTGTACCGTGTTTCCTGTCTTCTGGGCTACCTCCCGTACATTGTTGAAGGTGTAGAAGCGAGGATCTGCAAACCCAGCAGACAAACACGACACGAAGTTAATGCCCTTGTATCTAGTACCCGTCACTGGGTTGTACGGTGCCTCTGAGCAGGTAATCCAAGGCTTTGACCAATTCAGCTTCTTCGCTTCTTCCATACGAGCAATGACACTATCAGTCAAAATTTGCTGATGGTCTTTTCCTTCTCTCTCCTGAATCTTCTTTGTAATTGCCATCTTGACTCCTTCTAATAATAGTTATGGAGTCAGATTATCAAATGGCAATCAAAAATCAAGTCATCCGCTCTGGAGGATTGATTTCCCTGGTTTATTTGATATATTGATTTGGTAAGGGATAAGAATGAATAGCAAGAAGGGAGGTCTTCATGAAAAACCCACACAAGAAACACATCCTCAAGATTTCGGAGGAGCACGCGAATTTGCTGCGTGACATCGCGATCAGACTGAACTGCTCAAACCTCAGAGCGATGCAGTTCGCTTTGTCCTATCTTTTCAAGATTGAGACAGTGAGTGGAAAATATTGGAGGTCCAGAGGATTGAAAGCGACCAATCTGTACATTCCGATGACTGATGATCAGTTCAAGTCTAGAAAGTTGGTCGAGAACAGCTTGAGCATGGACTTCCACAATCTATGTCATCAAGCGATAGATAAGCTCTACAGCATCCTCAAGCAATCGGCATTGGACTTTGACAATCCAGCTTTTCAAAAGTACCTGACTGCCTACTGTCGCTATCAGACTTCAGGTAATGGGAGGTTGGCATGAGCGAACATCCAATCAACCAATTCACAATCTATCAATCGCTTGCCTATTTGAGAAATCCTGAAGGCGTCGCTCAAGGTTGTCTAATGGCAATTGAGAGGTTGATTGATGAGGTTCGCAATGATGAGTTGGGATGGCATTCCTTCTTGTCTAGAGTTGAGGTGATAGCGAGGGAGAACAAAGCCGCCTTTGAACTGGCTAGTCTTCACGATAGCTCTAACGCTGATTAAATTAAATTGCAAACAATAAAGGCCATCGCAATGATGGCCTTTTGCATTCTTGCTCTTGCTATTTGCATATCGTTTGATATATTAAATAGACAACAAGAAGAAAGAATGTATGATAAACAAGTATTTAATTGGAGGTTTGATTGTCTTAACAGCCATTTCAGCTCAAGCACATGAAGAGTCCAAAGACTCAATGACTATAGGAATGCACTTGGGCAGCATCCACGATAGAGGTGACTACAACAATGTCAACCCTGGTCTTTATGTGAGGTCTGGTGGATGGACTGGCGGCATCTACCGCAACAGTCTTAGAAGGACATCCATCTACGGTGGCTACACCTTCGACTACGACACCACAAGTCTTCCATTGGTGAAGACATTGAGCTTGACGGTAGGTGTTGTGTCTGGATATCCGAACACCGTCAAAGGAACCAAGTTGAGCTTGATGTTGGCCCCGAGTGTCAAGATTCCTTTGACTGAGGAGACAAGTCTGAGGATGACTGTCTTGCCTAGGTTCAAGGCATACAACCAAGCCACGGCCTACCACTTCAGCATCGAAAAGAGCTTCTAACCGCCTGTGGTTTTCAGTCGACGCATGCACCTCGGCGATCACCACTTCGGCCGTGTGGCTTTGGGCAAATCGGCCTCGCAACAAGCTGGCCGCGATTTGTAGCCTAGGCTACGTTCGCCAATTTCTAGGCTACGCACGACCTGTAGCCTTGCCCCCATTCCACCCTAGGTTTGTTCCCTGCTTGGAGGCTCACGAAGGCCCCTTCTAGCCGTTTTCGGACGCGATTGGCACCTGAGGCCGTCCATAGGACCAAAGAGCTGAAATCGCCGCTCAGCGATTGGTCCCAGCTATCGGGATGCACAGGGGAGGGGAGCTAAAAGTGTGGCGTGTAGCCTACGTGTAGCTTAATTTTTTTCAGGCAAGAAAAAAGCCCCAGTGCAGAACACTGAGGCTTTTGGTAAGTCATTGATTTACAACAACTTTAAGGTGGCTCCCCGACCTGGGCTCGAACCAGGGACCTACGGATTAACAGTCCGGCGCTCTACCGACTGAGCTATCGAGGAATTGTTCGGTGTTGCGTGGCTTGCTGCAAAAACAGCAGGCCCTCATAAATTGAAAAGCCCGTCCTGCTTGAGGCAAAACGGGCTTTCGTCTTCTTTTCTGTGGCTCCTCGACCTGGGCTCGAACCAGGGACCTACGGATTAACAGTCCGGCGCTCTACCGACTGAGCTATCGAGGAACAGAGCCTCGCATTATAGACTGTTTTTTTGGTGGGTCACAACTGGATTTCCAAACTGGCGCGCCAGGTGCGTGGGGCCAGCGGATAGAGGTAGCTGTGCTCGTACTGGTAGGGCGATTCCTTCCAGGCGCGGCGGTTGCTGAGGTTGTCCACGCCCACGCGCCAGGTCAGCAGCTGCTTTTGTTGAAGGCCACCCCAGGTCTGGTCGAAGCGCAGGCCGGCGTCCAGCCGCGTCCAGCCGGGGATGCTGAGGCTGTTGTCGGGCAGCACGGGGCGAGGGCCTTCGTAGACCAGGCCGGCCTGGAGTTGCAGGCCGGGCAGGGCGGCAATGGCCTGGCGGGCTTGCAGCTTCAGCGTGGTCTCGGGCACGTTCTCTTTCTTCAGGCTGTTGAGGCTGGCAGCTATGCTGCCCTGGCGGCGCGCGTGCAGCTTCATCGCGCTGGCCAGCAGGCCGCCGCCGGTCCACTTCAGGTCGGCTTGCGCCTCCAGACCGCGGTGGTGGGCCTCGCCATCGGCCTGGCGCACGCAGCTGTTGCTGACGTCGCAGGCGCCGATGTCGCGCCACAGCGGCTGCTTGACGTCGAACCAGTTGACTGACCAGTCCACCGTGTTGCTGCCGGCCTTGAGGCCGAACTCGAATTGCTCGCTCTTCAGCGCTGCCAGTGCCTGGCCGGCATTGCTGTAGCGGCTGCGGTTGGGCACCACCTCGGATTGCACACCCTGACCCCAGCTGGCATAGAGCATGTGCTGAGCGTTGAGCGCATAGCTGACGCCCAGCCAGGGCGTGGTGAGGCTCTGCCCGTAGCTGGTGGCGCGCGAGCCATCAGTGCGCACGCTCTCGCGGTGCAGACGGGTGTGGCGCAGGCCCAGCCAGGCCTGCCATTGCTCGCTTAAGCGGATGGCATCGCGCAGATAGAGCTCGGTGCTGCGCTCGTCGCGCAGCGTGTTCTCGTCGGTCAGGCTGGGGTCGGCCGTGGTGGCAGGCAGGCCACTGATATTGCCGGTGCCGGCCCAGTTGTAGGCCTGGCGCTGGAAGCGGCTCTTGAAGCGGGTGAACAGCACGCCGGTGTTGATGTCATGGTGCAGGCCGGCGGTGACGAACTTGCCGGCCAGCGACAGGTCCAGCGCATCGCTGTTGCGGCGCTCGTTCTCGCTGCGGAAGTCGTACATGTCGAAGTCGCCGTTGGGGCAATAGCGGTCGGCGTAGTAGGTACCGTCGGCGGCGGTGCAGCCAAAGGGGTAGGCCAGGCGGTCGTCGGTCTTCAGGCGCTGCACGCCGAGGTGGGCCTGGGCGCGCCAGTCGGCGCTCAAGCGCTGCTGCACACGCAGCGAGGCGGTCTGGTTGTCGAACACCACCGGCTGCGACCAGACCTGGTTGTTGAGGTTGATGTTCGGGTCGATGGCCTTGGGGTCGGGTAGCTTGTCGCCGAGCAGGCTGAAACCGGGCTGGCTGGGCTGGCTCTGGCGGTTCAGCTCGAACTCGGCCTCGATGCGGGTGTCGGGAGACAGCTTCCAGTCGCCGGCCATGGCCAGCAGATGGCGCGAGCCCTTGGCATCGTGCAGCAGCGGGTCCAGATGGGCCGCGCTGGCATTGACGCGCAGGCCGAAGTCGGCTCCGAAGCGGTGGTTCCAGTCCAAGCCGGCCTCGACCGTGCCGCGCTCGCTATAGCCCAGGCTCAGCGTTGTGAAGTCGCTCGCCTGCGGGCGCTTGACGATCATATTGACCAGGCCACCGGGCGCGCTGGTGCCGGCCTGAATGCCGCTGGTGCCCTTGAGCACCTCGATGGTCGATTTGTTGCCCAGCGGCAGCGCCGTCTCGGCATTGATGGGCAGGCCGTCGCGGCGGAAGTTGAAGCGGTTGTCCAGATCGAAGCCACGGATCTTCAGGTAGGAGACATAGCCCTGCGAGTTGTACGAATCGCTGAGGCTGGCGTCCAGGCTGGTGATGCCGGCCAGCGAGTTGATGCCCAGGTCGTTCAGCCGCTCGCTATTCAGCACGGTGGCCTGCATTGGCAGCTTGGCGATTGGCGTGTCGCCGAAGCCGCCGACCGACACCGGCGTATCGACCGAACGCCCGCTGACCGACACGGTGGGCAGCGATTGTGCGAATGCGGTTGCGCCGCAAACAAGGCCGGCCGCAGCGGCCAGCAGGGACTTCATGGGAATGTGATGTGCCATCTTGGGTACAGACAGAAGATGGCAGGTCGGCAAACGACAGGGCCCGGACGTCGAAGAGAAAGAAAAATACCGACGCGGGCTGATGCGTGCTTCCCTGCGCGAGGATTACCTCAATCAGGTTCAAAGGGACTTTCTCAGTCGGCTCATGCAATGAGCCAACACCCCTAGCGAGTGGCCACAGGCACCAGGCCCTGCAGCGGCTGCAATTGTAGCGGGCCGCAGAAAGCAAACAGCCCGCACGGGGCGGGCTGTAGGGGCTTGGTGCGAAGACCGATCAGTCGAACACCGGTGACTCCACACCCAGCACCTTGTGCAGCTTCGGGCTGGTGGTGGTGTACTGCAGGTGGATGCGCTTTTCCGGGAAGATGTAGGGCGCGGCACCGAAGGCGGCTAGAGCCGCTTCGTGGAAGCCGGAGAGGATCAGCTTCTTCTTGCCCGGATAGACGTTCACATCGCCGACGGCGAAGATGCCCGGCGTGCTGGTCTGGAATTTCTCGGTGTCGACAACGATCTGCTTGCGGTCGATGTTCAGGCCCCATTCGGCGATAGGGCCCAGCTTCGGGCTCAGGCCGAAGAACACCAGCACCTGGTCGCAGGGCACGACGCGGGTCACGCCATCACCGCCCGTGACCTTGACCGAGTTCAGCGTGCCGTTTTCTTCGACGATGTCGGTCACCTGGCCGACGATGAACTGCATCTCGTAGTTGTCGCACAGCTCCTTCATCTTGGCCACATTGGCCGGCGCGGCACGGAAGCCATCACGGCGGTGCACCAGGATCACGCTCTCGGCCTTGTTCGGGCCGTCGCCCACGAAGTTCAGCGCCCAGTCGAGTGCCGAATCGCCGCCGCCCACGACCACCAGGTTCTTGCCGGCGAACTGTTCGGGGTTGCGCACGCGGTAGTGCAGCTGCGTGCCGTCGTACTTCTCGATGCCGTCCACCTTCAGCGTGCGGGGCTGGAACGAGCCCACGCCGCCGGCGATGAAGATGGTCTTGGTGAGGAAGGTCGTGCCCTTGCTTGTGGCCACAAAGAAGCGGCCGTCATCCTGCTTCTCGACGGTGGTGACTTCCTGGCCCAGATGGAAGGTCGCGCCGAAGGGCTCGATCTGCTTCATCAGGTTGTCGGTCAACTCCTTGCCGGTGCACACGGGCACGGCCGGGATGTCGTAGATAGGCTTGTCGGGATAAAGCTCGATGCATTGGCCGCCGGGATATGCCAGCGAATCGATGATGTGGGCCTTGATTTCAAGCAGGCCCAGCTCGAACACCTGGAACAGGCCCACGGGGCCTGCGCCGACGATGACGGCATCGGTCTCAATCGCGCCTTCGTGAGCGAGGGCGGTCTCTTTGATTTCTTGGTTCACTTGCAGGTCCATCGGCGGCTCGTTTCAGCGTATCAGTTCAGACAGTTTGTCGGTGCGGTCTTTCCAGTCATCGGCATCGGGCTGGGGCGCCTTGCGCTTGGTGATACTGGGCCATTTGCGGGACAGATCGGCGTTGATCTTGATCATGTGCTGCTGATTGCCCGGCACATCTTCCTCGGGCACGATGGCATTCACCGGGCACTCGGGGATGCACACGGCGCAGTCGATGCACTCGTCCGGGTCGATGGTGAGGAAGTTAGGGCCCTCACGGAAGCAGTCGACGGGGCAGACATCGACGCAGTCGGTGTACTTGCAGCGGATGCACGATTCGAGAACGACGTGGGTCATGGAGCAACTCTGATGGAGGCCTGGGTTGCCGCAACTCAAACCTCCGGGTTTGGCGCGGGTCGTAAGGGAAAACGCGTGATTTTAGACGGGGATGGCCCGGTCCGAGCCCTGAGTCATGTCAAGGCCAAGGGACTTTGCGGGCTTTTGCGCTGCGGAATGCACCGGAATCAGCGCTTTGGCACCCGCGCCCACCGTCACCACGGCCGGCCGGCCCCGGTGCAAGAGCGCGGCGGCGGCCAGGCTGGCGACGGTGTGGTCGCTGGCAATCTGGTCGACGCAACCGGCGCGGGAGACCACGCAGATCGGCGTATCTGCGGCCCAACCAGCCTCCAGCAGCTTGCGCGACAGCGTCGGCAGCTGGCGCCCGGCCATATAAAACACCTCGGTGTCGGCGCTGCGGGCGGCTTGCAGCTCGCCCTCGCGCGTCATCGCCGTGGTCAGGCTGACGCTGCGGCCGGTGCCGCGGCGGGTCAGCGGGCGCTGGGTCAGCGCGGCGGCGGCAATCGCGGCGGTGATGCCGGGCACGACTTCGCACTCGATGCCGGCCTCATGCAGGGCCAGCAGCTCTTCTTCGAGGCGGCCGAACACGCTGGGGTCACCACCCTTGAGCCGCACCACCTGCTGGCTGCTGCCGTGCTTGACCAGCTTGGCATTGATGGCGGTCTGAGCCGTGCTGTGGCAGAAGCCGCGCTTGCCGACGTCTATCCACTGGGCATTCGGGGCCAGCTCGCGCAGGGCCGGGTCGGTCAGCGCATCGAACAGCACCACCTCGGCGGCGGCCAGCGCGCGGGCGCCGCGCAGGGTGATCAGATCGGCGGCGCCGGGGCCGGCACCGACGAAGACGACGCGTCCGGTGCTCATCACGCCTCCTCTTGCTTGTCTGCTCTCACCAGCAGCGCGCCGCTGGTCCGGTTGGTGGTCGGGTCGACGACGATCAGCGCGCCGCCAACCCGGTTGTCCGCATAGGCCTCCACCGGCAGCGCCTGCTGGGTCTGGATCTGCACATGGCCGATCTCGTTGACGGCCAACTGCTCGGCATCGCTCTCCTGCAGGCTGTGGATGTCCAGCCGATGGCGGATGGCGGTGATGCGCGCCTGCGTCCAGCGGTTGCCGTGGCGCACCCAGTATTTGCGGCCCACGACGGCGGGCTCGGTGTCCAGCCAGGCCAGGGTCGCTTCGAACTCCTGCTTCGGTGTCGCCGTGCCGGGGGTGACGACCCAGTCGCCGCGGGACACGTCGAGTTGCCTGTCCAGCACCAGACCGGCCGATTCGCCGGCCACCCCGCGCTCGACCACGCTGCCGGCCCGGCGCACCTCGGCCACGATGGCCTCCTGGCCGCTGGGCAGAATCTGCACCGCGTCTCCGGCCTTGACCTGGCCGTGGGCGATGCGGCCCCACAGCGTGCGGGGCTGGTTGCCCGTGCCTTCACCCTCGCGGGCCACGTACTGCACCGGCTGCAGTAGATTGCACTCGACCTTCTCCTGCACGCTGGGCAGGGATTCGAGCACCTGCAGCAGCGACGGGCCCTGGTACCAGGTGGCGTCCAGCGGCTGGGTGACGTTGTCCCCGCGCAGGGCGGACACCGGCACGATGGCCGCGACTTCGATGCCGGCCTGGCTGGCAAAGGCCTTCAGCGCTTGGCTGACCGCTTCGAAGGCCGGGCCGGGCTGGGCCACGGCGTCGAGCTTGTTGACGGCGAACACGATGCTGGGCACGCGCAGCAGATGGGCCAGCAGGCTGTGACGGCGCGTTTGCGGCAGCAGCACGACCGGGCTTTGCGTGGTGTCCAGCTTGGTGATGTCCACCAGCACGACCGCTGCATCCGAGCCTGCCGCCGCAGTGACCATATTCCGCGTGTACTGCTCATGGCCCGGGGCATCGGCAATGATGAACTTGCGGTGCTTGGTGGCGAAGTAGCGGTAGGCCACGTCGATGGTGATGCCCTGCTCGCGCTCGGCTTCCAGGCCGTCGGTCAGCAGGCTGAGGTCGATGGGCTGGCCGGCGGCGCGCTTTTCCAGGGTGTCGAGCTGGTCGGCGAGGATGGCTCGGCTGTCGAACAGCAGGCGGCCGATCAGGGTGCTCTTGCCGTCATCGACGCTGCCGGCGGTCAGGAAGCGCAGCGCGCGGTGGTGGGTATCGACGTCCTGGTCGTGGATCAGGGTGTTCAAAACTGCGCTCATCAGAAATACCCTTCCTTCTTGCGGCGTTCCATCGACGAATCCGAGGTGCGGTCGTCCATGCGCGTGGCGCCACGCTCGCTGACCGTGACGGTCAATGTCTCCGCCACGATGTCGGCGGCGGTCTCGGCATCGCTCTCCACCGGGCAGGTGCAGGTCATGTCGCCGACGGTGCGGAATCTCACTTCGGCGGTTTCCACCACCTCACCGGCCTCGGGTGGCGTGACCTCGGTCAACGGCACCAGCAAGCCCTTGCGGCGTATGACCTGGCGGTCGTGTTTGAAGTAGAGGCTGGGCAGCGGGATGTTCTCGCGGTTGATGTAGAGCCAGACGTCGAGCTCGGTCCAGTTCGAGATCGGGAAGGCGCGGAAGTGTTCGCCCGGGCGGATGCGGGTGTTGAACAGGTTCCACAACTCGGGGCGCTGTTCCTTGGGCTGCCATTGGCCGAAGGAGTCGCGGTGGCTGAAGATGCGTTCCTTGGCCCGGGCCTTTTCTTCATCGCGGCGGGCGCCGCCGATCAGGACGTCGAAGCGGTGCTCCTCGATGGCTTCCAGCAGCGTCACGGTCTGGTGGCCGTTGCGCGACTCCAGCGGGTGCGACAGGCGCACCGTGCCCTTGGCGATCGAGTCGTCCATGTGGGCGACGATCAGGCGCTCGCCCATCTCGGCGATGCGCTGGTCGCGGAAGGCTATCACCTCGGGGAAGTTATGGCCGGTGTCGACGTGCAGCAGCGGGAAGGGCAGGCGGCCCTTGAACGCCTTGCCCGAAGGATCCGCAACGTCACGGTTCTTGAAGGCCTTCTCAGCCAGGCGCAGCACGACGCAGGAGTCCTTGCCGCTGGAGAACAGCAGGGCCGGCCGCTCGAAGGCCGCGGCCACTTCGCGCAGGATGAAGATGGCTTCTTCTTCCAGATGGTCCAGGTGCCGGTGGTCCAGATCGGGCAGCAGCTTGTCGAGGTTCACGGGGGCATTCATGCCGTTGCTCCAGTCTTCAGTTCTTCATTGGATTGCGCCTTGTGCAGGCCGCATTCCTTGGCGTTCTCGTCTTCCCACCACCAGCGGCCGGCGCGGAAGTCCTCGCCGACGGCGATGGCGCGGGTGCAGGGTTCGCAGCCTATGCTGGGCATGAACTGGTCGTGCAGCGCGTTGAAGGGCACGTCGAAGGTCTTGATGTAGTGCCAGACATCGGCCCAGCTCCAGTCGGCCAGCGCGTTGAACTTGACGCGGCCCTGCGCATCGAGCTCATCGAAGGGCACGACGGCGCGGTTGGCCGACTGCTCGCGGCGAAGGCCGGTGATCCAGCCGGTGCGGTTGCTCAGCATGCGCGACAGCGGCTCCAGCTTGCGGATGCCGCAGCACTCCTTGCGCAGGGCCAGGCTTTCGTACATCGCGGCTTCGCCGCGCACGCGGACGAAATGGATCACGCTGTCGTGCACCGGGCTGAAGACCTCGACCTTGCGGCCGTAGCGGGCCTCGATCTGGGGAATCAGCGCCAGTGTTTCGCCGTGCAGCTTGCCGGTGTCCAGCGTTGCGATGGCGATGGGCAGCTGATGGCGGGCGATCAGGTCGGTGATGACCATGTCCTCGGCGCCCAGGCTGGTGGACTGCACCAGGCCGGCACCATGCCGGGCGGCGGCAGCCTGCAGCCGCTCGATGGCCGAGGCCAGGCGCTCGGCAAAGCCGGCAGTCTCACGGGCATAAAGGCCTATGGCCGAGGCCGTGGGCGGGGGGCCGCCGAGCGGGGAGAGCATGGATACGCCTTCACTCATCACTGCACCTCAAGCGATGTTTGCGTCGCCGTCTTCAGAAACCAGGGCCGGTTGTCCTGGGTGTCGCCCTGGTAGTGGGCCGGGAAGAAACCCAGCGCGCGCTGGGCTGCGGTGACGCTTTGGTCGTGGCGCAGCACGACAGCGTCGAAGCCTGTCCGGGCAAGCAGTTGCAGCATGTCCACCAGCACGTCGCCGATGGCGCGCACCTCGCCGGCATAGCGGTAGCGCGAGCGCAGCAGGCGTGCCTGGCTGTAGGCGCGGCCGTCCACCCACTTGGGGAATTGCAGCACGATCAGCTGCAGGCGGGGCAGGTCTTGCTCCAGGGTCTCGATGTCGGCGTCATTGGGCACGATCACACCGGTGGCCAGGCCCGCGGGCCAGTGGTCGCGCACGGCATGCCATTGCTCCAGGCTCAGCAGCAGATTGGGGCGTGGATCCGGGTCGGGCTTGGGGCCGTCTTCGCCAATGACCTGGTGCCAGGCGTCTTGATGGGTGTCAATGAACTTCATGTCGTGATCCTTCAGGCGGTGACCGCGGCGGCCACATGGCTGGCCGCGCCGGTGGAGGTGCGCACGGCGTTGGCCGGTGCCTTGAATGGCTCCAGGCCGATGCGGCGCACGGTGTCGATGAAGCGCTCGTCGGCGGCGCGCTCCTTGCGGTAGGTCTGGACCACGGCCTCGATCACGTCGGCCACCTCGTCGGCGGCGAAGGACGGGCCAATCACCTTGCCGGGCACCGAGGCGCCGCTGAGGGTGGAGCCGTCGGAGCCGCCCAGCGAAATCTGGTACCACTCCTTGCCGTCCTTGTCGACGCCGAGGATGCCGATATGGCCGCTGTGGTGGTGGCCGCAGCTGTTGATGCAGCCGCTGATGTGCAGGTCGATGTCGCCGATGTCGTAGAGCTCGTCGAGGTCTTCGTAGCGCGCGGTCAGGTCCGCAGCGATCGGGATCGAGCGGGCATTGGCCAGCGCGCAGAAGTCGCCGCCGGGGCAGGCAATCATGTCGGTCAACAGGCCGATGTTCGGCGTGGCAAAGCTGGCGGCCTTGGCGGCCTGGAACAACTCGGCCAGATCGCTCTCGCGCACCCAGGGCAGCACCAGATTCTGGTCATGGCTGACGCGCAGCTCGCCCTGGCTGAAGCGGTCGGCCAGGTCGGCGGCCAGCTCCATCTGGCTGTCGGTGGCGTCGCCCGGCGCCTGGCCGGTGCGTTTCAGCGACAGCGTCACCGAGCGATAGCCGCTGACGCGGTGGGCATGGACGTTGCGCTCAATCCAGCGGCGGTAGGCCTGCGGTGCATCAGCACTGAGCAGCTCGATGCGGTCAAGCGGCTGCACGGCGGCGGGCGTCACGAAGTGCGCGGCCACGCGGTCCAGCTCGGCCTGGGGCACGATGTGGGCGGCGCCCTGTTCGTCACGCTCCAGGATGTTCTTGAATTCGACGTGCACGGCGTCGATGAACTTCTGGCCCTCGGCCTTGACCAGGATCTTGATGCGCGCCTTGTAGGCGTTGTCGCGCCGGCCGTAGCGGTTGTAGACGCGCACGATGGCCTCGATGAAGACCAGGATCTGGTTCCAGGGCAGGAAGTCGGCAATCACCGTGCCGATGATGGGCGTGCGGCCCATGCCGCCGCCGACCAGCACCTTGAAGCCGACCTCGCCGGCGGTGTTCTTCAGCAGTTGCAGGCCGATGTCATGCCAGGCAATGGCGGCGCGGTCTTCGACGGCACCGCTGACGGCAATCTTGAACTTGCGCGGCAGGAAGGCGAACTCGGGGTGCAGGGTGCTCCACTGGCGCAGGATTTCGCAGTAGGGGCGGGGATCGACGATCTCGTCGGCGGCCACGCCGGCCAGCGCATCGCTAGTGATATTGCGTATGCAGTTGCCGCTGGTCTGGATGCCGTGCATGTCCACCGCCGCCAGTGCATCCATCACGTCGGCGCTCTTGACCAGCGGAATCCAGTTGTATTGCAGGTTCTGGCGGGTCGTGAAATGGCCGTAGCCGCGGTCGTATTCGCGAGCAATGGCCGCCAGCGCGCGCAACTGCTTGCTGCTCAGTGCGCCATAGGGCACGGCCACGCGCAGCATCGGTGCATGGCGCTGCACATACCAGCCGTTCTGCAGGCGCAGCGGGCGGAATTCGTCATCGCTCAGGCTGCCGGCGAGGTTGCGCTCCAGCTGGTCGCGGAACTGCGCGGCGCGGGCATGGACGAATTGGCGGTCGAAATCGTTGTAGTGGTACATCTCGTCTCAGCGTTCTTAATGGATGACTTTGAGGCCGGCCAGCACCAGCGAGCCGCACAGCAGGCCGCGCACCAGGCCCTCGGGCAACTTGCGCGTCAGCTGGGCGCCGAGCCAGATGCCGGGGATGGAGCCGACCAGCAGCGGCACCAGCAGCTGCCAATCGACATTGCCCAGGGTGGCGTGGCCGATGCCGGCCACCAGGGTCAGCGGCACGGCGTGCGCAATGTCGCTGCCAACGATCTGGCGGGCCGACAAACGGGGGTAGATCAACAGAATCAGGGTCGCGCCAATCGCGCCGGCGCCGATCGAGCTGAGCGACACCAGCACGCCCAGCAGCACGCCGGAGAGCACGGTCAGCGCTGGCTTGCGCGGCTCGGTGATGTAGCGCTCCAGCTTCAGGCCGACGATCTGCCACGATTGCTTGAAGGCCACCACGACGGCAGTCAGCAGCAGGGCGATGCCCAGCGAGAAGGTCAGCGCCGCCGCCCAGCCCTTGGTGATGCCGGTGAAATGCATCAGCGCCACGGTGGCCAGCGAGGCCGGAATGCTGCCGGCCAGCAGGCGGCGGGTGATCTGCCAGTTCACATGGCCGTGGCGGGCATGGGCCACCGAGCCCGACATCTTGGTCAGTGCCGCAAACCACAGATCGGTGCCTATGGCCACAGCCGGGTTCAGCTTGAACACCGACAGCAGCAAGGGCGTCATCAGCGAACCGCCGCCCACGCCGGTGATACCGACGATGGCGCCGACGCCAAATCCGCTTGCCACTGCAATCCAGTCCAAATCTGCCCCTTGAAGCAAGGTCGCCTCGGTGGCAACCCTAGGGTGCGGACTGTAGGCAGGCTTTATATATAGACAAACTACTGATTCGTAGATTGCTTATCGCGAATAAGCATATGAAGAATTCTGAGATCAGTGTTCGGCCAGCCAAGTTAGTGCCTGCACCTGCTCCGTGATGCGCGGCGGCAAGGCCTCACGACCGTCCAGCATCGCTTGAATCAGCGCCGCATTGGCTGCCGCCTCGACGGCATCCGACAGCGGCCAGTCGATATTGGCCGTGTCGGCGGCGTGAAGCTCGCTGGCCTGGCCGTCAGCATGGCCGATCAGGTGGGCCGGGCGGCGCAGATGGGCATAGGCCTCGCCCTCGCTGGCGCGCATCAGCAGGGCCCGGCCGCCGTTGGCGGTCAGCCCCGGCAGGGCCTGGCCCATGCTGTCCAGATACTCGGGATGGGTGACGGCCACCACGCGCACGCTGCGGCCGGGGGCAGCGTCGAGCAACTTGGCGACGCTGTGGCCGCTGTTGCGCACGCCCAGGCGGGGGCGCAGGGCCATCAGCCGGTCCAGCCCCGGGTTCAGGGCGGCCAGCGGCAGGCAGGCGAGTCGCCGTCCCGCCAGATGCTCGGCGGCCTCGGTGGTCGAGCCGGCCAGCGGTATGCCCAACGCTGCCAGCAGCGCGAACGGGCTCTCGCGGCTGTCGAAGTCATGGCGGCCGTGTATCAGCACCGGCACGCCGGCCCGGGCCAGCAGCAGCGCCACCAGCGGCATCAGATTGGCCTGCTTGCGCGCGCCGTTGAAGGTGGGCAGCAGCACGCAGCGCGGGCCGGCGGGCACCTCAACCGAGGCGGTGCGTGCCTGCATCGCCCGCACAAAGCCGGCCACCTCGGCCGCGCTTTCACCCTTGATGCGCAGGCTCAGCAGGATGGCACCCAGTTCCATGTCCGGCACCTGGCCATCGAGGATGGCGCCGAACAGCGCCTCGGCCTGGGGCCCGTCCATGTCACGGGCACCCTTGCTGCCGCGGCCGATTTCTTTGATGAGGGGGGCGAATTGCATGGGCAGAGTTTAGGGCGGCACCGCGGGCGCCCGATCGCTCATGCTTCCAGGTGTTGTTCGCGTATGGCCAGGATTTCGGCCGTCCTGAGCTCGAAGTGCTGCACCACCTCGGGGTCGAAATGGCTGCCGGACTGCGCACGAATGAAGGCAAGCGCCTCGTCCAGCGGCCAGGCCTTTTTGTAGGGCCTCGGTGAGGTCAGCGCATCGAACACATCAGCCACGGCGACGATGCGACCGGCCTGGTCGATATCGCTGCCTCGCAGTCCGGCGGGGTAGCCGCTGCCGTCCCATTTTTCGTGATGAGTCAGCGCAATCTTGGCTGCCAGGCGCAGCAGGTCGGAGTCACCACCGTCGAGGATGTCGGCGCCGATGCTGGCGTGGGTCTTCATGACTTCCCACTCGGCCGCGTCGAGCTTGCCCGGCTTGAGCAGGATGGCGTCCGGAATGCCGATCTTGCCGACATCGTGCATAGGGCTGGCATGCAGCAACAGCTCGCAGTCGGGCTCGCTCCAGCCCAGGCTGCGTGCCAGCAGTGCTGCATACTGGCTCATGCGCAGGATGTGCAACCCGGTCTCGTTGTCGCGGTACTCGGCCGCGCGGCCCAGCCGATGCACGACCTGCAGCCGGGTCTGATTCAGCGCCTCGGTGCGCGCGCGCACCATGTCCTCAAGCACCGCTTTCTGGTCGTGCATCATGCGGTGTGCGAGCTGGGCGTCGAGCAGATTGGTCACGCGCATCAGCAGCTCGATGCGGTCGAAGGGCTTGCCGATGAAGTCTCGCGCGCCGGCCATCAGCGACTTCATCAGATGCTCGCGCCCGTGCTGGGCGGTGAGGATGACGATGGGCGGCAGCAGCGGATCCTTCAGCGCCTGCAACTGCTTCATCACCTCGAAGCCGTCGAGATGCGGCATATTGATGTCCAGCAGTATCAGGTCCGGCCGCACCTCCCGGTAAAGCCTCAGCACCTCGCGCGGGTCCTGGATCGGTACCAGCTGACGATAGCCCTGCACCCGCAGCAGCTTGTCCAGCAGCTTCAGATTGGCGGGCTCGTCGTCCACCAAAAAGATTCGGGCATGTTCAAGTCGAAGTTCGGTCATGTGGGTTGCTCCGCTCCGGGGGCCAGGTACCGCGTGACCGTGTTCAGAAACTGCCGGGCATCCAGCGGCTTGGTCAGATAGGCGGCGAAGCCTGCCGCCATGCCGCGGGCGATGTCGTGCGGCATGGCATTGGCCGTGACGGCGATCACGGGAGTGCCTGCCAACCCCGGACTGGCCTTCAGCAACGCCAGCACCTGGTAGCCGTCCAGAGCGGGCATATTGATGTCCAGCACGATCAGGTCGGGGCGGTGTGCCAGCGCCAGCTCTATGCCCTCCTCGGGGCCGAGAGCCATCAACAGCTTGGTGTCAGCGCGCAAGCCAAAGAGCTGCGCCATCAGCTTCAGATTGACCGGGTTGTCGTCGATGCACAGTACCTGGGAGGACGACTGGGAGCAGTCGGACAAGGCCGGCCCTGGGGCTGGCCTGGCGGCCGTGGCGGAGGTGCCGACCTCGGCGCCCGGCAGCTCGACCCAGAAGCTGGCGCCCAGCCCAGGCGGGCTGTCCACACCCACCGTGCCGTCCATCATCAACATCAGTCGCCGGGTGATGGTCAGGCCTATGCCCGTGCCCTCAACCTCGCCGTGGGCCGCGTCCAGCCGGTTGAAGGGTTGGAACAACTCGGCAATGCGCTCCGGTGCGATGCCTGCGCCGGTGTCGGTTACGGTGATGCGAAGCCGAGCCTCGGCAAGCGTCTGCACCGTCAGCCTGATGTCGCCACCCTCGCGGTTGTACTTGACCGCATTAGACAGCAGGTTCAGCAGCACCTGCTTGAGCCGCACGCGGTCGGCGCGCACCAGGGTCTGCTCGGGCACCTGCAGGTGCATTCGGATCTGCCGCTGCGCCGCCAGTGGTTGCAGCAGCTGGCGGCAGTCATCGACCAGCAGACCCAGGTCCACCGCCTCCAGCGACAGATTGGCGTGCCCGGCCTCGATCTTGGCCAGGTCCAGGACCTCATTGATCAGCTCGAGCAGATGCCGGCCGGCCTTCAGGATCTCGTGCACATTGTCCTGCTGGTCGGCATTGAGCGCGCTGTCGAACTCGAGCATCTGCGCAAAGCCGATGATGGCGTTCATCGGCGTGCGCAGCTCGTGACTCATGCTCGACAGGAAGTCCGACTTGGCCGCGTTGGCGCGCTCGGCCTCCTCCTTGGCCTGGGCCAGCTCATTGCGCCGCGCCAGCTCTGCGCTGAAGTCGCTGAAAATGTTGAAGCCGTACTGCACCTTCCCGGCTTCGTCCTGGATGAAGCCGATATTGTTGTTGGCTATGAAGCTGCTGCCATCTTTGCGGCGCAGGGTCAGCTGGCCGGTCCAGCGCCGGTCTTCGAGCATGGCCTTGCGGAGTTCCTCGGGCAGGGTCGCCATGCTTTCCGGCGCCACCGTCAGGGAGAAGTGCCTGCCCCGGATTTCCTCATCGCTGTAACCCAGCTCAAGCGCATGGGCGCGGTTCTGGTACAGCGCCTTGCCATCGCCATCCAGGATGCTGATCAGCTGGCTGCTGGCGTCGAACACGCGGCGAAACAGTGCCAGCCTCGATTCGGCCGCCTTGCGCTCGGTGATGTCGGCGATGAAGGCGGTGAAGCGGTGCCTGCGGCCCGATTTCAATGGTGTGATCGCCACCTCGGCAGGAAACTCTTCGCCATTGCGGCGCAGCGCCGTGGTCTCGATACGGCGGTTCATGCGCCCCTCATCGCCATGGGTCAGGAACTGCGCCAGCGCTTCGCGGTAGCTGGCACGGTGCCGCTGCGGAACCAGCACCGCCTCGAAGGCCTGGCCCAGGGCCTGCTGCGGGCTGCGGTCGAACACGGTCTGGGCCTTGAGGTTCCAGTCGGTGATCAGGCCCCGGTCATCGATGCCGACCACCGCGTCTTGCGAAGCGTCGAGCATCGCGCGCAGTTCTTGCTGGGTCTCGAGCTGGGTGCGCATGGCCTGATGGGCATTGCGGCCGACGATGATCATCAGCGTCATGCCTCCCAGCAGCACCATCGCCAGCATGCGCTGCACCGTGTCCCCGTTCAATGCCAGCGCCAGAGCCACCGGCAGCAGCGTGGCCAGCAGGAAGGCCTGCATGGCGCCGCGCTGCTCGGCCACCGAGGTCATGGCGACGGCGCAGACGCACAGCAGCAGGCTCACCAGCAGCGCCAGTTCGGCACTCTGCGCATGACCCACCAGCAGGACCGGACCCAGGGCCCAGGCCGCCCCGGCCAGCAGGGCCTGGGCGATGAAGATGCGCTGCCATCGCAGCAGCTGCGCGGGCGTCAGGGCCTGGGGTGTCGGCACGGCGCGACGGAACGCGCGCGACTCCAGCCAGCCCAGGGCGGTGCAGAACAGGACGACGGCGGCCCAGAGCCACATCAGGTGGGTAGGAAATACAGCGGTCTTCAGTACCGTTGCCACCACCAGCGCCATGGCCGCAGCGGTCATCAGCAGGTTCAGCTGTTTGCGCTCATAGGCAGCCAGCAGCAGACTGGCATCGATGCTGTGGGAGTGTTGCAGACCGCTGGGCATGGAGTCCGGGCCGGCAGGCTTCATGCGGCCGAACGATTGGCGGTGACGATGGGGCGCTTCGGTTTGCTCACGTGGCTCCTGATGTGGTCAACCAGAGAGTTCTATCGGTGCCGGTCACCGGTTCTTGAGTTAAATAATCATTTTTATCGAATTTAGGCCTGCTTTAACGGGCTCCCGGCCGGACCAGGCCTGCGAGAATGTGGCATTGCCTCCCACTGGAACCCCCATGACCGAACTGATGTATTCAAGCGCCATACCCGTTTTCAAGCAGATGCTGGGCGGCCTGGACGATGTGCTGGCCAAGGCCGAGGCCCATGCCACGGCGCGCAATATCGAGCCCTCGGCGCTGCTGCAGGCGCGGCTGTTCCCAGATATGTTCACCCTGTTGCGCCAGGTGCAGGTGGCCTGCGACTTTGCCGCCAGCGTCAGCGCACGCCTGGCGGGTGTCGAGGTGCCGGTGTTCGAGGCCAGCGAGCAGGGCTTTGCCGATCTGCACGGGCGCATCGCCAAGACCCAGGCCTTTCTTGCCGGGCTGAAGCCCGAGCAGTTTGCCGCCGCTGCCAGCCGCGAAATCATCACCCGCCCCGGCACGCCCAAGGAACGCCGTTTCACGGGCCAGGACTATCTGCTGCACTACGGCCTGCCGCAGTTCTTCTTCCATGTCACCACGGCCTACGGCATCCTGCGCCACAGCGGCGTCGAGGTGGGCAAGAAGGACTATATGGGCGCCTACTGAAGGAGAGGTCAGGCCTGCAATTTTTAGCATATTTGTTGGCCCGGCGTCAGCGTGCAGCGCTACGATCCGGGCCAGATTGTTTTTTGGGACCGTGAAACGTCGAGCCGGATGTCGCAGTTACGCCATTGCCAGACCCTGCTGGAGCAGGCCGAACAGAGTTTCGAGCTGGCCCGATTCGATGAGACCTTGCGCGCCAGCGATGCGGTGCTGCGTGTGGTGGACGACCCGATCGAATGCCGCTCCGAGGAGTTGCTGTTCCGGGCCCTGATGCTGCGCGTGCGTTGCCGGCTCAAGTTCGAACGCTTCGATGCCGTGCTGCAGGACTGCGTGCGCTTGCTGGGCCTGGTGCCGCTGGACCAGCCCTCGCTGCAGCGCGCCGAGCTGCTTACCCATATGTCGTTCGCCCACAGCCAGCTGGCCATGCACGAGCTGGCTTTGCGGGCGGCGCGCATGGCCTGGCAGGATGCGCAGTCCCTCGGACACACGCCGCTGGCCGCCCGTGCCATCGAGCGGGTGGCCATGTGCCATCTGACACTGGGCGACGCCATCGAGGCCGAGCGCTTCATGCAGGAGGCGCTGGGCTTGATCGAGCAGCAGGGCTCGACCTATGAGCGGGTGCAGCGCTATTCGAATGCGCTGCACATGGTCTGCAGCCTGCACGACGGCTATCTGAAACAGGACAACCCGGGCATGGCCCATGGCCTGCTGGCCCGCGCCAGCCGTGTGGTGGCTCAGGGCACCGCCGCTGCCCAGGCCATCGACAGCGACTATCTGCGCTGCATGTGGGAGGCCAATGTGGCGCGCTGGCAGCGCCGGCGTGGCGATGCCGATCGCGCCGATGCTGAACTGCAACGGCTGGCCGCCCTGGCCCAGGCCAGGGGTTGGACGGCGATACGCCGTTCGGCTCAGCTGGAGATGGCCCTGATCGCGGAGGTGGCCGGTCGGCGCAGCCCGGCGCTGGTGTTGCTCCAGGCCCTGTTCGACCCGCCGGAGCTGCGCGTGCGCGACAGCGTTGCTCTGCCAGCGCTGGAGGCTCAGGTGCGTCTGCATGCCGCCAGCGGCGACAGCGCTGCGGTGGCGCTGGCATTGGCCCAGCTGACGGCGCGACGCAGTGCCCGAGACGAGGCTGTGCGCCATGCCCACGAGCAGTTGCCCGGTGCCGGCGTGCGCATCATGGACACGCTGACCCAGAGTGGCCGATAAGCGCGTGGTTTGAACCACAGCCGCGGTTGACTTGCGCGACGATCTTGGGCCTCATCGGGGTTGCCAAGCTCGGGGAGGGCCATGAAGACGCTGCACTACACGCCGCGGTCCATCTATGTGACGCTGTCGGTGATCATGATCACCCTGGTGGTGCTGCTCTATCTGGCGCTGGCCAGCTACCAGCTGCGGGCCGGCAAGCAGCGCATGCTGCGCGTTGCCGCCGACACCTTCGAGCGCGTGGGCCGCGAGGCCGCCGCCGCCATCGAGGGCGAGTTGCGGCCGGCGCGTATCACCACCGCCCTGCTGGCCGATACCGCGCTGCTGACCGCCCCGGACCAGGCCGCCCGCCTGGCCCAGCTGCCGCTGCTGGCCGGCGCCCTGCGCTCCAACCCCTCGCTGTCGGCGGTTTACGGCGGCAGCGAGAACGGCTCCTTCTTGCTGCTGCGCCGGCTTGACAACGCGTCGCTGCGGGGCATGATGAAATCGCCCGAGCAGGCCGCCTTCGTGTTGCAGTCGGTCAACCGCGACCGGCCGGTGATACAGGGCCGGTATGACTTCTTCGATGCCGATCTGCGCCTGCTGGAGGCGCGCGAGCGCCCCGACTATGTGTTCGAGCCCCGTGGCCGGCCCTGGTTCAAGCAGGCCCAGGCGGCCGAGCCCGGCGGCGCGGTGGTGCAGACGGCGCCCTATCTGTTCTTCACCACCCGCGAGGTCGGCCTGACCCTGGCCAGTGCCCGGGGGGCGGCGGTGGCCGGGGTCGATGTGAGCCTGCAGGCGCTGTCGGCGATGCTGGCACGCCAGCGCATCACGCCCTCGGCCGAGCTGATGATTGTCGATGCCCGCGGTGCGGTGCTGGCCTATCCCAAAAGCCTGCCGGCCAGTGCCTCGCCCCAGGTCGGCGAGTCGCGCCTGGTCACCGTCGACGAGTTGAATGTGCCGGTGCTCAGTGCGCTGTGGCAGCGTGCGCGCAATGGCGCGGCACCCGCGGCCGATGAACCGGTGCTCAGCGTTGCCGACCGCGACTGGGTGGTGCGGCTGGAGCCGCTGGACGCGGCAGGCGCCGCGTCGCTGACCCTGGCCATCGCGGCCCCGCGTGATGAACTGCTGGTCGATGCCATCCACAACCGCAATCTGTCGGTGCTGATCACCGCCGGCATGGTGCTGCTGATGCTGCCGCTGGTGCATTGGGCCGCCAATCTGGTGTCCCGGCCGCTGGAGCAGCTGGCACGTGAGGCCGAGACGATCAGGCGCTTCGACTTCGGCGGCCCCGACCCGGCGCGCAGCCGCATCCGCGAGGTGGATCGCTTGGCCCTGGCCATGACCGGCATGAAGCACACGCTGAGCCGCTTCATGGAAATCTCCAGCGCGCTGTCGGCCGAGCGTCAGTTCGACACCCTGCTGCAGCGCATCCTGACGGAGACCATTTCGGTGGCCGGCGCCACCGGCGGTGCCTTGCACCTGCTCAGCACCGATGGCACGCGCCTGGAGCCCATGGGCGTGCGCCTGCACGGTGCTCCGGGCGAACCGGCGGCGCTGATCGAGTGGCGGCTGGACGATGCCGACAGCCTCTCGGCGGCGGTGCAGGCGGTGCGCCAGGACCGCATGATCAGCCTGGACCTGCACTGGGAAGACCCGGCCCAGCTGGCCCACTACAGCGCCGTTTTCATGGGGCTCAACACCACCAGTTTCCGCTTGGTGGCCCTGCCGCTGAAGAACCGCCAGAACGAGGTGGTGGGCACCTTGTCGCTGAGCTTTGTGCCGGATGAAAACCACGGGGCCGACCGTCCGCAAGACCTGTCCCCCTCGCGCAAGGCCTTCATCGAGGCGCTGGCCGGCCCGGCTGCGGTGGCCATCGACAACCAGCTGCTGCTGCGCGCGCGCAAGGAGCTGCTGGAGAGCTTCATCCAGCTGGTGGCCGGCGCCATCGACGCCAAGAGCCCCTACACCGGCGCCCACTGCCAGCGCGTGCCCGAGCTGACCAAGATGCTGGCCCGTGCCGCCTGCGATGCCGGCAGCGGCCCCTTCGCCGCCTTCAATCTCGATGACGATGGCTGGGAGGCGCTGCACATCGCCGGCTGGCTGCACGACTGCGGCAAGGTCACCACGCCCGAGTTCGTGGTCGACAAGGCGACCAAGCTGGAGACGATAAACGACCGTATCCACGAGGTGCGCATGCGCTTCGAGCTGCTCAAGCGCGAGGCCCTGCTGGCCCGTTACGAGGCCTTGCTGTCGCCGCAGGACCTGGAGCAGACCCGGCAGGCGCTGGCCCCAGAGCTGGCTCAGCTGGACCAGGAGTTTGCCTTCGTCGCCGCCTGCAACCAGGGCGGCGAGACGATGAGCGAGGCCCAGCTGGCGAGGCTGCGCGAGATCGGCGCGCGCCGCTGGACACGCACGCTGGACGACCGCCTGGGCTTGTCCAGCGACGAACTCAAGCGCAAGGCCGCCCGGCCTGCCGCGGTGCTGCCGGTGCAGGAGGCGCTTCTGGCCGACAAGCCCGAGCATGTGCTGCCGCGGCCCGAGCGCGAGCGCCCGCCCGAGGCCAATCCGCTGGGCTTCAAGCTGCAGGTGCCCGAGCATCTGTACAACCGCGGCGAGCTCTACAACCTCAGCGTTGCCCGCGGCACCCTGACCGAGGAGGAGCGCTACAAGATCAACGACCATATCGTGCAGACCATCAAGATGCTCAACGAGCTGCCACTGCCCCGCCACCTGAGGAACGTGCCCGAGATTGCCGGCGGCCACCACGAGAAGATGGACGGCAGCGGCTACCCGCGCGGCCTGACCCGCGAGCAGATGAGCGTGCCGGCGCGGATGATGGCGGTGGCCGATGTGTTCGAGGCGCTGACCGCCGATGACCGGCCCTACAAGAAGGGCAAGCCGCTGTCCGAGGCGCTGGACATCATGGCCACGATGCGGCGCGAGCAGCATATCGATGGCGAGCTGTTCGAGCTGTTCCTGCGCTCCGGCGTCTGCATGGACTATGCGCGGCGCTTTCTGCACCCGGAGCAGATCGATGTCGGTGAGCTGGAGGTCTACCTGGCCTGAGCTCAGCGCTCCTGGCGCGTGACCGGCACCTTCAGCGGTGGCGCCTTGAGCAGCACCGCGCCGGCGCCATCGAGCAGGCGCAACTCGATCTCGTAGTCGCCGCGGGGCAGATCCAGCATCGCCTCGGTGCGGCCGTCGGCCAGCAGCACGCGCTGCGAGGGGGCGCCAGCGCGGCCGCTGACGTTCAGTTCGAAGTGGCCGGTGTCGGCGATGCTCTGGCCGGCGGGCGCCACGCCAAAACCGATCACGCCCAGGCTCAGCACGAAGGGGCTGACCACCGGTTCCTCGTCGCGCAGATTCTTCACGTAGACCTGCTTGGTCTTGCCGGGCGGGGCACTCATCTGGTCCTGGTACCAGAGGGCGCAGCTGGCGTCGAAATCCTTGGCGTCGATGACAGGCGGCGCGGCGTCGCGGCGCCCCAGCACGCGCACGGTGATCTCGGGGCTGAAGACGAAATACGGCCGGTGCTCATGGTCGGCGAAGAGCAGGCGCAAGGTGTGTTCGCCCGGCGGCAGATCGACCTCGGTGCCGGTCTGGCCCTTGCCGAAATGCTTGTGCGTGGCCGAGAAGGGAATCTGCTCGCGCGGGTCCTTGGGCAGCGGGGTGTCGATCAGCAGATGGTGGTGGCCGGCCTTGTCATGCTTCGTTCCGGCCGGAATCACCCCCATGCCGCGGATGCCGAACTCGACCCAGAACGGCGCCCGCAGCTGGTAGCCGTTGCGCAGATTCGAGAGGCGCACCCGCACCGGCTCGCGCAGGTCGGCGCCGGTGCGTTGCGGGGTCTGGGCCAGCCAGCAGCGGCGCTCCAGCGGGTCGCGCGGCAGGGGTTCGGCACCGGCCGTGGCGCCCAGCAGCAGCAGCGCGATGCCCGTGCTCAGCGAGAAGCCTGTCAGGGTGGGCATGCGGTTAGCTCCTTGCGGTCGGTTTAGCGATCACCAATCTTGCGCCTGAACTCGCCCAGCATGCGCTGGTAGCTGCCGTTCTGCCGCAGCTCGATCAGGCCCTGGCCGAACAGCTCGGCCATGCGCGGACCCTCGGCATGTTGCTTGGAGAAGGCGATCCAGAAGCCGTCCAGCGAGATCATGCCCACGCGCTTGACCTTGCCCACGAACTCCGGGCTGCCATTGATGCGCCAGTAGCCGGGCGAGCGGTTGAGCAGGATGTAGTCCACCCGGCCGGAGATCAGCATCTTCAGCAGGTACTGGTCCGAGGTGGCACTGTATTTCTTGATGGCCGTGTCCTGCATGAACCCGGTCGGATAGGTGTAGCCATTGGTGTAGCCGACACTGTGGCCGCGCAGGTCGGCCAGGCTCAGCTTGTCGGCGGCTGTATCAGCGCGGGCGAAGATCGACAGCTCCTCCTCGAACATCGGCGGCTGGTGCCACAGATAGCGCGGCCGGTTGTCGTCGGTGATGGTGGCGTTGAAGCAGCCCAGCACCCGGCCGGTGCTGGCATACAGCATGCAGCGCGCAAAGGGCAGGGCGATGAACTCGGCCTTGATGCCCTTGGCCGCGAAGCTGGCGCGCACCAGATCGACGGCAAACCCCTGCACCGGGCCGTTGCCGGTGGCGCCCGCATCGGGGCTGGAGGAGTAGGGGGCCCAGTCGTTCTCGGCGCCGATCAGCACCGTGGGCTGAGCCGGGCTTGCATGCCAAACAAGGGCACCGATGGCCATCAGTATCAGTCGGGGGCTAAGCGTCATCGGTACAGCGGGTTCCTGCAATACAACCGGCTCCCTGCGGGTTGGCCACGGCGCCTGTCGGTGTCTCTAGGCCGGCTTCACTATAGCTGCTCGAGGTGGGTGCAAGAAGCGATCTGGCGGCCGCAAGACCCTGCAAACTGGGGGCTCCTAGAATCGACAGCATGCCCATCCCGGATAGTTTGTTCCCACGCACCCTCCTGACCCGCCGCCAAAGCCTGATGCTGCTGGCCCTTGCCGCCAGCGGCTGTAGCAGCACCGCGCCACCCACCCCGCCGGCAGCGGTCGACATTCCCGTCATCCCGCCGCCCAAACCGCCACCGAAGCCGCCGCGCATCGGCCTGGCCCTGGGCGGTGGCGCCGCGCGCGGATTTGCCCATATCGGCGTGATCCAGGTGCTGGAAGAGAACGGTATCAAGCCCGATCTGGTCATAGGCACCTCGGCCGGCAGCCTGGTGGCAGCACTCTATGCCGCCGGCAGGACCGGCACCGAACTGGCCACGGTGGCCGCCGGCATGGACGAGGGGGCGCTGACCGATTGGTCCTACCCCGGCCGCGGCCTGATACGCGGCGAGGCCCTGGCCCGCTATGTGCGCGAGAAGACCGGCGGCCTGCTGATCGAGCAGATGCGCCTGCCACTGGGCATAGTGGCCACCAATCTGTCCACCGGCGAGGGCATTCTGTTCCGCAGCGGCGACACCGGCGTGGCGGTGCGCGCATCGAGCGCCGTGCCGGCGGTGTTCCAGCCGGTGAAGATCGGCAATCAGGAATTTGTCGATGGCGGCCTGGTGGCGCCGGTGCCGGTGCGCTATGCCCGGCAGATGGGGGCGGAGCTGGTGATTGCCGTCGATATCTCGTCGCCGCCTGACGCCATTGCGCCGCAGGATGCCATGCGCATGCTGATGCAGACCTTCAGCATCATGGGCCGCAGCATCAACACCCTGGAGTTGCGCGAGGCCGATGTGGTGTTGCGCCCGGCGCTGAACGATGTCGGCAGCTCGGACTTCGGCGCCCGCCAGCGCGCCATCAAGGCCGGCCGCGAGATCGCCAAGGCGCAATTGCCGGCCATCAAGGCGGCGATTGCCGCCAAGACGCGCTGAGCGCAGACGAAAAAAAGCCCGATGCGAGCATCGGGCTTTTTGACGTTCGGGAAGCTTAGGCAGCCGAACGCTTGGCAGCCTTGGTGGCTTGACCAGCGGCCTTGACGGCTTGGGTGTTCAGCGCCTGGAAGTTGGCTTCGGCGACGTCAGCAGCTTGCTTGGCGGCCTTTTGCACCGACTCGAAAGCGTTGTTGGCGGCCGAGACAGCCGACTTCACCAGAGCGACGGCGTTTTCCGAACCGGCGGGCGCGTTCTTGACGGCGGTGTCGACCAGGCCCATGAACTTTTGCTGGCCTTCGGCGATTTGCGCCTCGACAGCCTTGCCCACTTCGGCGTTGGTGCCGGCAGCGATGTCATACAGATGACGGCTGTAGGCGGCGGCCTTTTCGGCGGCCGGTTGCAGCAGCGCGGTTTGCAGAGCCATCAGCTCTTGCGCGTCCTTGACCGACAGGGCGGCCTTGGCGGTTTCGGCGGCTTCGCCGAACGAGGTCTTGGCGACCTGCATGTTCAGCTCGACGAGCTTTTCGATACCTTCAAAAGCCTTGTTGGTCAGACCAAACAGGGTTTCAACATTTGCCTTGTGGGCGGCCAGAATTTGTTCAGCAGTCAGCATGGTGCATCTCCAAGAGTAAAGTCATTGATCAGCGAAAATGTTGCACTGCAACATGAGCGCAATTCTACTGAGCTTTGGTGGGACTGCAAGCACTTTTTGTTGCGGTGCAGCATTCTAGAGGGTAAGGCCTAAATCCCGGCCCAGCTTCGCCTGTGCGCATGACGCGCTGGTGACAACCTGCACCGCCCGGCCAGCGGGCAGAATGAGGCCACCCATGCAGGCCTTCCACTCCGACAACTTCACCTTGCCGCTGCCGCCGGGCCACACCTTCCCGGCCAGCAAGTACCGCATGCTGCGTGATCAGCTGCCCGGCGTGGCCGGGCCCTGGCGGGTGCAGGAGGCGCAGGCGGCGAGCGAGGGCGAACTGGCACTGGCCCATACCCCCGACTATGTGGAGGCGGTGCTGCAAGGCCATCTAACGGCGGCCCAGCAGCGCGAGATCGGCTTTCCCTGGTCGGCCATGATGGCCGAGCGCTCGCGCCGTTCGGTCGGCGCCAGCATCGCCGCGGCACGCGCCGCGCTGGCCGAAGGGGTGGCCGCCAATCTGGCCGGTGGCACCCACCACGCCTATGCCGACCGCGGCTCGGGCTATTGCGTCTTCAATGATGTGGCCGTGGCCGCGCGGCTGATGCAGGCCGAGTGGCACCGCCGCCACCGCCAGCTGCTGCGCGTGCTGGTGATCGACCTGGACGTGCACCAGGGCAATGGCACGGCGGCCATCTTCCGCGACGACACCACCGTGTTCACCCTGTCGCTGCACGGCGCCAAGAACTTCCCCTTCCGCAAGGAGCCCAGCGATCTGGATGTCGATCTGCCCGATGGCTGCACCGACGGGCCCTATCTGCAGGCCCTGGACGCTGCGCTGGAGCAGGTCTGGGCCCGGCTGACCGCCACGCCGCCGGGTCTGGTGTTCTATCTGGCCGGCGCCGATCCGCACGAGGGCGACCGGCTGGGCCGCCTGAAGCTGACCACCGCCGGCATGCGTGAGCGCGACCGCCGCGTGTTCGAGGCGCTGCGCGCCCGCCGCCTGCCGGTGGCGCTGAGCATGGCGGGTGGCTACGGGCGCGAGCTCCAGACCACGGTCGATGTGCAGCTGAACACCCTGCGCGAGGCGGCTTCCTCCTGGCAGCTGTGGCAAGCCGAGACACAATCTAGCCCATGAACAGCCGCCCCTCACCCGAAGCCCGCGAGGCCTACAGGCACTTCGTGCCGCTGACCACCCGCTGGATGGACAACGATGCCTACGGCCATCTGAACAACGTCGTCTATTACAGCCTGTTCGACACGGCGGTGAACCAGATGCTGATCGCCGGCGGCGTGCTGGACATCCATGCCGGCCCGGTGATAGGCCTGGTGGTCGAGACCCATTGCAACTACTTTGCCTCGCTGGCCTTCCCGCAGCCGGTGGACGCCGGCATCCGCGTGGCCCACCTGGGCCAGTCCAGTGTGCGCTATGAGATAGGCTTGTTCGGTGCGGATGAGCCCCTGTGCGCCGCGCGCGGCCATTTTGTTCATGTCTATGTGGACCGGCAGACGCGCCGCCCGGTGCCGCTGCCCGCCAATTTCCAGGCCCTGCTTGAAGGACTTCGCCCGTGACCCAGATCTCTCCCGAATCCACCGCCGCGGTCGATGCCGCCATCACCTCGCGTCATTCGATGCGGGCCTTTCTGCCCATCGAGGTGCCGCGACAGACGATAGAGGACATTCTGGCCGTCGCCGCCCGGGCGCCCTCGGGCACCAACACCCAGCCCTGGCAGGTGCATGTGCTGACCGGCGCGTCCAAGCTGCGCCTGTCCGAGCGCATCCAGGCCGTCTATGACGACCCGGAGGAGCTGGCCACCCACAGCGAGGAGTACCCGTACTACCCGCGCGAGTGGCGCTCGCCCTATATCGACCGCCGCCGCAAGGTCGGTTGGGATCTCTACGGCCTCTTGGGCATTGCCAAGACCGACAAGTCGCGCATGCACGACCAGCATGGCCGCAACTACGCCTTCTTCGACGCGCCGGTGGGCCTGATGTTCACGATAGACCGGGTGCTGTGCCAGGGCAGCTGGCTGGACTACGGCATGTTTTTGCAGAACATCATGGTCGCGGCCCGCGCGCGCGGCCTGCACACCTGTCCGCAGGCGGCGTTCACGCAGTTCCACAAAATCATCCTGGCCCATCTGGGCGTGGGGCCGGAGCAGATGCTGGTCTGTGGCATGTCACTGGGCCATGCCGACCCGGCGGCGATCGAGAACACGCTGGTGACCGAGCGCGATCCGGTGGCCGCGTTCACGACCTTCCATGAATAAGCCTGTCCTCGGCGCCCTGTTGCTGGCCCCTGGCCTGGCCCAGGCCGCGGCCTTCGATGGCAGCCAGCTGGCTGTCTGGTGGGCGCTGCCCTTTGCCGGCATCCTGCTGAGCATTGCGCTGATGCCGCTGCTGCTGCCCAGCTTCTGGCACCATCATTTCGGCAAGGTCTCGGCCGGCTGGTCGCTGGCTTTCTTGTTGCCGTTTGCGGTGATCTTCGGCCCTTCAATCGCCGGGCAGAACCTGGCCCATGCGCTGCTGGCCGACTACATCCCCTTCATCATTCTGCTGACGGCGCTGTACACGGTCGCCGGCGGCATTTTCATCCGCGGCAATCTGCATGGCAGCGCCGGGCTCAATGTCGGCCTGATGGCCATTGGCGCGGTGCTGGCCAGCTTCATGGGCACGACAGGGGCGTCCATCCTGATGGTGCGGCCGCTGATACGCGCCAATGACAACCGCAAGCATGCCGCCCATGTGTTCGTGTTCTTCATCTTCATCGTCTCGAATGCCGGCGGCGCGCTGACGCCGCTGGGCGATCCGCCGCTGTTCCTGGGCTTTCTGAAGGGGGTGGACTTCTTTTGGACGGTGCAGCATCTGCTGCCCTCGACGCTGTTCCTGTGCGGCACGCTGCTGGCGGTCTTCTGGCTGCTGGACCGCTACTACTTCAGCAAGGAAGACCTTAAGCCCTACGACCCGACGCCCGACCAGCCCTTGGGCATCGAGGGCGGAGTCAACTTCCTGCTGCTGCTGGCGGTGATGGGCCTGGTGCTGCTCAGCGGCATCTGGAAGCCTGCGCTGAGCTGGACGATAGCCGGCACCGAGGTCGGCCTGGCCCAGGTCGTGCGCGACGGCGCACTGATTGCCGTCACGGCCGCCTCGCTGTGGCTGACGCCCAGGGCGGTGCGCGACAGCAACCAGTTCAGCTGGGGGGCGATGCAGGAGGTGGCCAAGCTGTTCGCCGGCATCTTCCTGACCATCATCCCGGTGCTGGCCATGCTGCGTGCCGGCCTGGCCGGGCCGTTCGCCGGCCTGCTGCAGGCGGTGACCGGGCCCGAAGGCCAGCCGCTGCCCTGGGCCTACTTCTGGTTCTCGGGCGGCCTGTCTTCGTTCCTGGACAATGCGCCGACCTATCTGGTGTTCTTCAATATGGCCGGCGGTGATCCGCAGTTGCTGATGACGACCTTGGCGCCGGTGCTGGCGGCGGTGTCGGCCGGCTCGGTCTTCATGGGTGCCAACAGCTATATCGGCAACGCCCCCAACTTCATGGTCAAGGCCATTGTCGAAGGGCGGGGCATACGCATGCCCAGCTTCTTCGGCTACATGCTGTGGTCTGGCGGGGTGCTGGTGCCGCTGTTCGTGCTGATGACTTTCATCTTCTTCCGCTGAGGAGTTCCATGCCCACCCAACCCGCCATCCTGGTCGCCCGCGCGCTGTTTCCGTCGGTGCTGGCGCAATTGCAGACGCAGTTCGAGGTCAGCAGCAACCCGGGTGACGAGCCCTATGCCCCGGCCGAGCTGATCGCCCGGTTGCAGGGCAAGGCCGGCGCGCTGATCACCGGCAGCGAGCGCATCGACGCGGCGCTGCTGGACGCCTGCCCGCAGCTCAAGGTGGTCTGCAATGTGGCCGTCGGCTACAACAATATCGATGTCGCCGCCTGCACCGCGCGCGGCGTGCTGGCCACCAACACGCCCGATGTGCTGACCGAGACCACGGCCGACTTCGGCTTCGCGCTGATGATGGCCGCCGCCCGCCGCATGGCCGAGGCCGAACATGCGCTGCGCCGCGGCGAATGGAAGCGCTGGAGCTATGACATGTTCGCCGGCGCCGAGGTCAACGGCAGCACCCTGGCCATCCTGGGCATGGGCCGCATCGGCCGGGCGATCGCACGGCGCGGCGCCCTGGGCTTCGGCATGCAGGTGATCTATCACAACCGCTCGCAGCTGCCGGCCGATCAGGAGACCGAGGTCGGCGCCCGCTATGTGGACAAGGCGACCCTGCTGCGCGAGGCCGATCACCTGGTGATCGTGCTGCCTTACTCGGCCGCGTCCCACCACACCATTGCCGCTGCCGAGCTGGCGCAGATGAAGCCCACCGCCACCCTGACCAATATCGCCCGCGGCGGCGTGGTCGATGATGTGGCGTTGACCGAGGCCTTGCGCAACCGAACCATCGCCGCCGCCGGCCTGGATGTGTTCGAGGGCGAGCCCCAGCTGCACCCGGGCCTGCTGACCGTGCCCAATGTCGTGCTGACGCCCCATATCGCCAGTGCGACGATGAAGACCCGGCTCGCCATGGCCGAGCTGGCGGCGGCCAATCTGACGGCGGCGCTGACCGGAGGCCGGCCGCCCACGCCCATCAATCCCGAGGTGCTGGGCGTCTAGCGCACCAGGACCGGGAGCAGACTCGCCATCCGGGTGCATGGCGGGCGGCTGGGGGGCTGTTTGGCATGGCTTGCTTCTTGCTGGCGATGAAGGCAACTCAAGCCCGTCACCGCCATGCGCATCGAACAAGTCACCCTGCCGACCTCGGCGCTGATCGACAGCCTCAGCGATCTGCTGATCGACAGCGTCCATGGTGGCGCCGCCGTCGGCTTTCTGGCCCCGCTGGCCCCCACCGACGCGGCCGCCTACTGGCGCGAGGTGTTCGGCAAGCTGTCGGCCCATCAGGTGCTGTTCGTCGCCCGTCATCGCGGCAAGGTGCTGGGGGCGGTGCAACTGGCCCTGTGCGAGCGGGATGACGGCCGCCACCGCGCCGAGGTACAGAAGCTGCTGGTGCTGAGCACCTGCCAGGGCCAGGGCCTGGCAACGATGCTGATGCGCGAGCTCGAGAACTTTGCCCTGGATCAGGGGCGGCAGCTGCTGGTGCTGGGCGCCGACGCTGGCTCCAAGGCCGACAGCGTCTACCGCCACCTGGGCTGGCAGCATGCCGGCGAAATCCCGGCCTACACCAAATGTCCCTGCGGCGAGCTGCACGCCACCGCCTACTTCTACAAGCAATTGGCGGCACTTGATACCGGGCGCTAACCCGTATCGCCTGCGCGGCAGGTGCCCCATAGACTGCGGGCTCGCTGGCAACCTGCCCCAGCGCCGACGAAGGCAACCCATGCTCGCCCAACTAGGCCTGGCACTCCACTATGGCCTGACGATTCTGCTCAGCGCTTTTTTGCTGTTCCAGGTCCAGCCCATCATCGCCAAGCTGATCTTGCCCTGGTTCGGCGGCTCGGCCTCGGTCTGGACGGCCTGCATGCTGTTCTTCCAGATGCTGCTCCTGCTGGGCTATCTGTACTCGCATTTCGTGGTGCGCCTGCTGTCGGCGCGCCAGCAAAGCCTGCTGCACATCGCGCTGCTGGGCGTCAGCCTGCTGCTGCTGCCGATCAGCCCCAGCGCCGACTGGCGGCCCAGCGGCGGCGAGGACCCGACGCCGCACATCCTGGCCCTGCTGACGGTGACCATAGGCCTGCCGTACTTCGTGCTGTCCACCACCGGGCCGCTGATACAGGCCTGGTTTGCGCGCGAGAAGCCCGGCGCCGTGCCCTATCGCCTGTTCGCGCTGTCGAATTTCGGCTCGCTGCTGGCCTTGCTGGCCTACCCGGTGCTGGTGGAGCCCAGACTGCCGACGCGCTGGCAATCGGGCCTGTGGTCGGCCCTGTTCGCGGTGTTCGCGCTGCTGTGCGGACTGCTGGCTTGGCGAGGGCGGCATGGCGGGCCGGCGCTGGCTGCTGTCCCTGCGGCGGTCAAGGCGACTGCTCCGACCCTCCCGCTGCGCCTGCGCTGGATCGCGCTGGCCGCCTGCCCGTCCATCCTGCTGGTGGCCGACACCAGTTTCCTGACGGCGAACATCGCACCGATACCGCTGCTGTGGGTGCTGCCGCTGGCCCTGTACCTGCTGTCCTTCATCTTCTGCTTCGAGCGCAGGGGCTGGTACCGGCGCGGGCTGTTCCTGCCGCTGCTGGCCCTGGGCCTGGGGGCGATGGCCTACCTGCCGACCCTGGGCGTGTCGGCCCTGCCCATCTACCTGGCCATGGGCATCAACCTGGCGGCCTTCTTCGCGGCCTGCATGGTCTGCCACGGCGAGCTGGCGCGGCTGCATCCGCATCCCTCGCAGCTGACCGGCTACTTTCTGATGATCGCCATCGGCGGCGCTTTGGGCGGCCTGTTCGTCGGCGTGGTCGCACCCTATTGCTTCAGTGGCAATTTCGAGCTGCCCATAGCCCTGGTGCTGACGGCGGGCGTGGCCAGCTGGGTGGTGTTGGGCAGCCATCGCTTTGCCAGCGGCCGGCGGCAGCTGCTGGCCTGGGGTGCTGCAGCGGCCCTGATGCTGGGAATTGCCGGCGTCAGCCTGAGCGAGATCGTGGACGATCTGGACGGCGCCCGCGTCACCGCGCGCAACTTCTACGGCACGCTGCGCGTGCTCGATGGCGGCGAGGGCCTGGATGCGCGCCGCAGCCTGATGCATGGCCAAATCGTGCACGGCCGGCAGTTCCAGGCACCCGAGCGCCAGGACTGGCCCACGGCCTACTACAGCCAGGACTCGGGCGTGGGCCGGGCGCTGCTGACCAAGGCGGCTATGGCCTCGGGCGGCCCGCTGCGCATCGGCGTGATCGGTGTCGGCGTGGGCACCCTGCTGACCTATGGCCGCCCCGGTGACAGCTTCCGGCTCTACGAGATCGACCCCTTGGTGATGCAGCTGGCACGCAGCGAGTTCACCTTCCTGAGCCGCAGCAAGGCGACGACCGAGATTGTCATCGCCGATGCCCGGCTGGCGCTGGAGCGCGAGACCGCGCAGCAGTTCGACCTGCTGGTGGTCGATGCCTTCTCGGGCGATGCGGTGCCCATCCATTTGCTGACCCAGGAAGCCTTTGCCTCCTACTTCCGGCATTTGAAGCCGCAGGGCGTGCTGGCCGTGCATGTCACGAACCGGTTTCTGGATCTGAAGCAGGTGATCAAGTCCGCCGCCGATCACTTCGGCTGGCAGGCGCGCCTGCTCAGCACGGCCAGCGATGGCGACCGGTTGGTCTATCACTCCGATTGGGTGCTGGTCAGCGCCGATCCGCGCTTCTTCGAGCAACCCGCGCTGACCGAGGCCGCGCCGATAGCCGTCGCCGCCGACTTCAGGCTCTGGAGCGATGACTACAGCAGTGTGCTGTCCGTGCTGAAGTAGTCGCTGCGCGCACAGCGCGGGCAAACGCTGGGCGACAATCCAGCCATGACTTGGCAAGACTTCGTGATCCTGGGCTTGATCGCCCTGCAGGTGGCAGCATTGCTGCTGTTATGGCGCAGCAAATCCGCGGGGCAGGGCGCTGAACAGGCCCAGGCGCAGGCTCAGGCGCTGGATGCGCTGCAGCGCAACCTGATGAGCAGCGGCGAGCGCACCGAGCGCGAGCTGCGCGATGAGCTGACGCGCTCGGGCAGCGCCACGCGCCAGGAGCTGTCGCAGACCTTGGCCAGCTTCCAGCAGACGCTGCTGAACCAGTCGGGCGATGTGGCCCGCACGCAGAACGAGCAGATCGACAGCTTCCGTGTCCAGCTCGCCAGCCTGCAACAGGCGCTGGGCGGGCAGGCCTTGGCCGCCCGCGAGGCCCAGGACCAGGCGATGCAGCGCTTGAGCGACGCGATGCGCGAGCAGCTCAAGGCCATGTCCACGGCCAACGAGCAGCGCCTCTCGGAGGTGCGCCACACGGTCGAACAGCGGCTGACGGCGATCCAGCAGGACAACGAGAAGAAGCTCGAGCAGATGCGCGCGACGGTGGACGAGAAGTTGCATGCCACCTTGGAGCAGCGCCTCGGCGAGAGCTTCAAGCAGGTGGCCGAGCGGCTGGAGCAGGTGCACAAGGGCCTGGGCGAGATGCAGACGCTGGCCCGCGACGTCGGCGCGCTGAACCGCGTGCTGACCAATGTGAAGACGCGCGGCATCTTCGGCGAGGTGCAACTGGCCGGCCTCTTGGAGCAGGTGTTCACGCCCGAGCAGTACGCCAGCAATGTGGCGACGATTCCGGGCAGCAGCGAGCGGGTCGAGTTTGCGATCCGCCTGCCGGGCCAGCGCGACGATGGTGCGCCGCTGTGGCTGCCCATCGATGCCAAGTTCCCGCGCGAGGACTACGAGCGCCTGCTGGAGGCCCAGGACCGCGCCGATGCGGTGGGCGTCGAGGCCTCGGCCAAGGCGATCGAGATGCGGCTGCGCGCCGAGGCCAGGACCATACGCGAGAAGTACATCGCGCCGCCCCACACCACCGACTTCGGCATGCTGTTCGTGCCCACCGAGGGCCTGTATGCCGAGGCGCTGCGCCGGCCCGGCCTGGTGGAGGCCTTGCAGCGCGAGCACAAGGTCATGCTGGTCGGCCCGACCACGCTCTTGGCCACCCTGACCAGCCTGCAGATGGGCTTTCGCACCCTGGCGCTGGAGAAGCGCTCAGCCGAGGTCTGGGAGGTGCTGGGCGCCGTCAAGACCGAGTTCGGCAAGTTCGGCGATGTGCTGGCCAAGACCAAGAAGAAGCTCGACGAGGCCAGCAGCAGCATCGAGCTGGCCGAGACCCGCACCCGCCAGATGACGCGCAAGCTCAAGAGCGTGGAGGCGCTGCCCGAGACCCGGGTCCAGGCGCTGCTCGGAGCTGCGGACACCGAGCCCGAGGCCGACGTTTGAGTGCTGCCGCCGCGCCTGCCGCACCGAATCTGCGCGCCGCGCTGCCCTATGTGGTGGCCACGCTGATCGGTGTCCATGCCTGCATGGCCGCCACCCGCGTCACCTCCAGCCTGCTGGTGCTGAAGCAGGGCTATCCGGAGTGGATGGTGGGCGTGCTCCTGAGCCTGTACGCGGTGGCGCCACTGGTACTTTCGATGTGGGCCGGCCGGCTGGCCGACCGCTTCGGTTTTCACCGGCCGGTCGGCTGGGGCATTGCGATGGCCGGCGTTGGTGCGCTGGCGGCCGTGGTGTCTCAGCACCTGGCCGCCCTGGTGATCGCCGGCCTGCTGACCGGCGGCGCCGTCAGCGTGGCGGCGGTGGCGATACAGCGCGAGGCCGGCCTGATGGCCAGCGACAGCGGCGACCTGAAGCGGGTGTTCAGCTGGATGGCGCTGGGACCGGCGATGTCCAATGCGCTGGCGCCCATGGCGGCGGGCCTGCTGATCGACCATGTCAGCTACCGCTCGGCCTTTGTGCTCGCCTTGCTGTTGTGCCCGCTGGCCTGGTGGGTGGCGCTGAAGGTGCCGCGCCTGCCGCAGGCTTCACATGCCGAGCCCGACTCGCAAGCCAGGCCGCGCCGCGCCTGGGACCTGCTGCGCCTGCCGCATCTGCGCCGGCTGCTGATCTTGAACATCGTGCTGTCCTCCTGCTGGGACGCGCACAGCTTCGTCGTGCCGGTGGTCGGCCATGCGCGGGGCCTGAGCGCCTCCAGCATAGGCCTGCTGCTGGGCTCGTTCGCGGTGGCCGCCACCGTGGTGCGCCTGGCCATCACCCGTTGGGCCGATGAGCTGGACGAAGTCAAGGCCCTGCGCTCGGCCATGCTGCTGGCCACCGGGGTGCTGATGGCCTATGCCTGGCTGCCGGGCACCTGGGGATTGATGGTGGGATCGAGCCTGCTGGGCCTGGCCCTGGGCTCGGTGCAGCCGATGATTCTGGCCACCCTACACCAGGTCACGCCCTCGGACCGCCATGGCCAGGCGCTGGGCCTGCGCATGCTGTTCACCAATGCGGCCACGATACTGATGCCCTCGGGCTTCGGCCTCTTGGCCGCCGGCACGGTGGCCGCCGCGCCGATGTGGCTGATGGCCTCGCTGCTGGTGGCTGCGCAGTGGCCGGCCAGCGCGCTGCGACGGACCTAGAACCTCACCGGGTTTTGCGCTGGCACGTCCATCGGCAGTTCGGGCGTGAAGGCCGGCTGTGGCGCGGCCTGCTTGTTGGCCTGAGCCCCGCTCAGCGGGGTGGCCGGAGCTTGCTGGTAGCTCGAGGGCAAGACCGAGCTGCGCGGATAGCCCGCGGCGTCCAGATAGCCTTGCCAGCTGTCGGGCGAGAAGCCGCGCAGCACCTGGCCGCCTATCGTCAGCGCCGGCACTTCCAGCGCACCGATCAGAGCCTCCAGCTGGCGCTTTCCCTCATTGCTCTGCGCCTGCTTCTCGGCGTAGGGAATGCCGCGCTGGCGCAGCAACGCGCGGGCGTTGTCGCAGGGCAGGCAGACGTCGTTGCTGGTGTACAGCGTGACCGGATAGCGCGACACCGGTTCGCGCAGCGCCAGCGGCAGCTTGGCCAGTTCCGACTCGGTGCCACCTTGGGCGCGCAGCGGCGTGACCTTGCTGCCGTCGTTGGGCGGCCGGTCGGTGTAGATGATGCGGCCCCCGGGCTCAACGACCTTGTACTGGGCGTGGGCTGCGTGGCTCAGCGCCAGCAGGCCCATCAGCAGCAGCGCGCCATGCTTCATGATCAACTCATCCCCTGGTGCCTGAGCAAGGCGTCAATAGTAGGCTCGCGGCCACGGAAGGCCTTGAAGCTGTCCATCGCCGGGCGGCTGCCGCCGGCTTCCAGGATGGCATGCAGATAGCGGGCACCGGTTTCTGCATTGAACACGCCGGTTTCCTCGAAGGCGCTCCAGGCATCTGCACTCAGCACCTCGGCCCATTTGTAGCTGTAGTAGCCGGCGCTATAGCCGCCGGCGAAGATGTGCGAGAAGCTGTGCTGCGAGCGGTTGAAGGCCGGCGGCATGAAGACGCTGACCTCGCGGCGCACCGCGTCGACCACCGCCTGCACGTCACGCTCGCTGCCGGGCTCAGCATGCAGGCGCATATCGCTCAAGCCGAACTCGATCTGGCGCAGCGTCTGCATGCCGCTCTGGAAGTTCTTGGCGGCCAGCATCTTGTCGAACAGCTCGCGGGGCAGGGGCTCGCCGGTATCGACATGGGCGGTCAGGCGTTTCAGCACGTCCCATTCCCAGCAGAAGTTCTCCATGAACTGGCTGGGCAGCTCGACGGCGTCCCACTCGACGCCGGAGATGCCGGCCACGCCGTAGTCGGAGATCTGCGTCAGCAGATGGTGCAGGCCGTGGCCGAATTCGTGGAACAGGGTGGTCACGTCGTCATGCGTGAGCAGCGCGGGCTTGTCACCGACCGGAGCCGCAAAGTTGCACACCAGATGGGCCACCGGCGTTTGCAAGGTGCCTTCGGGGCGCAGCCAGCGGCCGCGCACATCGTCCATCCAGGCACCGGGGCGCTTGCCGGGGCGGGCGTGCAGGTCGAGGTAGAACTGGCCGACAAGCGTCGATCCACGATCAATGCGGTAGAACTTGACGCTCTCGTGCCAGACCTGGGCCTGGTCTTCACGGATCGCCACGCCGAACAGCGTCTCGATGATGTTGAACAGGCCCTGCAAGACCTTTGGTTCGGTGAAGTACTGCTTGACCTCCTGCTCGCTGAAGGCGTAGCGGGCCTCCTTCAGCTTCTCGCTGACGAAGGGCAGGTCCCAGGCCTGCAGATTCGTGGCGTCGAGGCCGAAGGCGGCAAGTTGCTCGTCGGCAAAGGCACGCAACTCCTGCAGATCGCGCTCGCCATAGGGCTTGGCGCGGGCGGCCAGGTCACGCAGAAAGCCGATCACCTGCTGCGGCGAGCTGGCCATCTTGGGCACCAGCGAGACCTCGGCGAAGTTCGGATAGCCCAGCAGCGCTGCCTCCTCCTGGCGCAGCGCCAGCAGCTCCTGCATCAGCGCGGAGTTGTCGCGCTCGGCCGGGCCCAGCTCGCTGGCGCGGGTGGCGTGGGCGGTGTAGAGCTTCTCGCGCAAGGCGCGGTTCGTTGCGTACTGGATCACCGGCAGGTAGCAGGGCAGGTGCAGCGTGATCTTGTGGCCCGGCTTGCCTTCGGTTTCGGCGGCGCTGCGGGTGGCCTGTTTGACATCGTCGGGCACGCCGTCCAGTTCTTCGGCGCTGGCGTAATAGCTGAAACCATCGGTGGCATCGAGCACATGCTCGGAGTATTTCTGGCCCAGCTCGGCGCTGCGTTCCTGGATCTGCGCATAGCGGGCCTTGGCTTCCCCCTGCAGCTCGGCGCCAGAGAGCACGAAGTCACGCAGCCAGTGGGCCAGGGCCTGCTGGCGCGGCGCGCTCAAGGCCTTGGCCTCGGGGCTGGCGGCGATGGCTTTGTACTTGGCATAGAGGCGCTCGTCCGAGCCCTGGCGGGTGAAGTATTCGGTCACCGCCGGCAGCATCTCGTTGAAGGCAGCTCGCCATTCGGGCGTGCTGAGCACCTCGTTCAGATGGTTGACGGCGCCCCAGGCCCGGCCCAGGCGCTCGGTGGCCACCGGCAACACGGCGGTGACGGCATCGTAGGTGGCCGGCACGGCGTCGCTGACGACGCGCTCGAGCGCGGCCTCGGCATCGCGAAGCAATGCCTCGATGGCGGGTTTGATGTGCTCGACGCGCAACTCGGCAAACAGGGGCAGGCCGGCGGTCTGGAGCAGGGGGTTCGAATTCATGGACGGGGCGGATCTGTAGCAGGAACCCACATGGTAAGCGCTGGCGACCGGGCGCTCTGCGCCCAGGGATATCGCTGGCGACATGAATGTTTACCTTGGGCCATGTTCGGACACGTGCACACAAAACTGCGCAACCGGCCTTGCGCAGACTGCAGCTTTTGCGAATCGGGAGCTTGATATGAATGCCTCTTCAAGCCCTTCGGCGGCGCCGCGCAGGGCGCTCCGGCGCTGGCTGCCGGTCTTGCTGGCGCTGTATGCGCTGCTGTTCGTCATCACCGGCACCTGGTTTCTGCGCAAATACCTGGGGCCGGTGACCTTCGACCAGGTGCTGTTCCACCTGCAGCATGGCGGGCTGGACTACAGCGACCCGCGCATGCTGTCGCGCGCCTGGCGCTATCTGGGCGGCACCCTGGTGCTGAGCCTGCTGCTGCTGGGCGCACTGCGCCGCAGCGGCCGTTGGGGCCGGGTGGCGGTGTGGGGATTGCTGGGCCTGGGCGCCGCAGCATCGGTGGCGGCAACGGTCAAGGACCCCTGCCTGCCGGGTGATGGCGACTACCTGGCCCAGCACTATGTCGATCCGTCGGTGCTGACAGTGAAGGCCCCGGTGGTCAAGGCCGAGCGGCCCGATATCCTGCTTGTCTTCATCGAATCGCTGGACGAGGCCTACACCCGGCCGCGCGATGCGGCGCAGGCGCTGTTGCCCAGGCTCAGCCACTGGCACGAGGCGCATCAGACCTTTGGCGCACTGCGCAATCTCAGCGGCGCGAGCTGGACCGTCGGCGGCCTGTTCACCGCCCTGTGCGGCGTGCCGCTGCAGCCGGTGGGCTTGATGAGCCGGCAGTCCTTCGAGTACTCGCAGCAGTTCTTCGACCAGGGCCGCTGCCTGACCGATCTGCTGGCTGCCCAGGGCTGGGACATCAGCTTTTACGGTGGCGCCTCGCTGCAGTTTGCCGGCAAGGGCCGCTTCCTGGCCAGCCACCAGGTGCGGCGCCAGTTTGGCCGCGAGCAATGGCAGGCGCGCGGCGTCCCGGTGCCGGCCGAGGGCTGGGGCCTGCTCGACAGCGCCTTGAGCGAACAGGCCTGGGCCGACATGAACCGGCCGCGCCGGCAGGATGAGCCGCGCATGCACATCCTGCTGACCGTCAACACCCATGGCCCGGCCGGCAGCGAAGACCCGGGTTGTGCGCCGGCCCCCGCAGCAGCCGAGATCGAGGCGCCGGTGATGATGAGCGATGCGCTGCGCTGCACCGACCGCATGATCGAGCAACTGGCGCGCCGTTTCACCGAGCAGGCCGATGGCCGGCCCAAGGTGGTCTGGATCATGGGCGACCACCTGGCGCCCAAGCAATTGCTGGCCGACAGCCTGACGCCGGCGGCCGATGGCGCGCGCACCGTCTTCCATGTGCTGGCCCGCTTCGATGGCAAGGGCCGCGAGCTGCCGGCGCCCGATGCGCAGCGCCAGTTCAGCCATGTGGATGTGCTGCCCACCCTGGCCGAGGCGGCGGGCCTGAGCTGGGCGCCGCAGCCGCACCGGCTGGGGCTGGGCGTGTCACTGCTGGCGCCGGGCGCGCCGGCCACCCTGGTGGAGCGCGACGGCTTCGAGACCGCCGATGGCCGTCTGGCCTGCCACTCGCCGCTGTTTGCTCGACTGTGGGGCAGTGATGCCGTCGGTGATTAGGCCGAGGCCGCGACCCGCTCGGCCGACTCTATCGTGTTGACCAGCAGCATCGTGATCGTCATCGGGCCCACGCCGCCGGGCACCGGCGTGATGTAGGACGCGAGCTCGGCTACCGGCGCGAAGTCCACATCGCCGCAAAGCTTGTTCTCTTCATTGCGGTTGATGCCCACGTCGATGACGATGGCCCCGGGCTTGACCATATCGGCGGTCAGCACATTGCGCCGGCCCACGGCGGCCACGACGATGTCAGCCTGGCGGGTGTGGTGGCCGATGTCGGCGGTGGCGCTGTGGCAGATCGTGACCGTCGCATTGGCCTGCAGCAGCAGCAGGGCCATCGGCTTGCCTACGGTATTGGAGCGGCCTATCACCACCGCATGCTTGCCGCGCAGATCGACGCCGGTGCTCTCGATCAGCTTCATGCAGCCGTAGGGCGTGCAGGGGCGGAAGCCGGGCGCATTGGTCATCAGCTCACCGGCGCTCAAGGTGGAGTAGCCATCGACGTCCTTGGTCGGCGCGATCGCCTCGATGACCTTGTGCGGATCGATGTGCTTGGGCAGGGGCATCTGCACCAGGATGCCGTGGATGGCCGGGTCGCTGTTCAGTGCATCGATGCGGGCCAGCAGCTCGGCCTCGCTCAGCGTGGCCTCGTACTTCTCGAACACCGAGTGCAGGCCGTTGTCGGCGCAGGCCTTGACCTTGTTGCGCACATAGACCTGGCTGGCCGGGTCTTCGCCGACCAGTATCACGGCCAGGCCGGGCTGGTGGCCGCGGGCCGTCAGCGTAGCGGCGCGTTGCGCCACTTCGGCGCGGATCTGGGTCGAGAGGGCGTTACCGTCGATACGTTGGGCAGTCATGAGGGCGTCCTTTTCAGGAATGCAAAAGGCCGCTGTGTTGGCAGCGGCCTTGTTGAAAGATCGGGTGCTTCAAGTCTTGGCAGGCGCGCCGAGCGCGATCTTGAGCAGATCGGCCACCGTGTTGGCGTTGAGCTTTTCCATGATGTTGGCGCGGTGCGCCTCCACCGTCTTGATGCTGATGCCCAGATCGTCGGCGATCTGCTTGTTCAGGCGGCCGGCGACGATGCGCTCCAGCACCTGGGCTTCGCGGGTCGTCAGGCGGCTAAGCAGCGCGTCGCGGCTGGCGGCTTCCTGGTGCTGGCTGAAGGCCGAGCGGGCCTGGTCCAGCATGCGCTCGACCAGGTTCAGCAGCTCTTCTTCCTTGAACGGCTTTTCGATGAAGTCCATCGCGCCCTTCTTCATCGTCTGCACGGCCATGGGCACGTCGCCATGGCCGGTGATGAAGACGATGGGCAGCGGCGAATGGCGTTCCATCAGGCGGTCCTGCAGCTCCAGGCCGCTCATGCCGTCCATGCGGATGTCGCAGATCAGGCAGGCCACTTCACGCGAGTCGTAGCGGCTCAGGAAGGACTCGGAGGAGTCAAAGCACTTGACGCGGTAGTCCTTGCCTTCGAGCAGCCATTGCAACGAGTCACGCACGGCCTCGTCGTCATCGACCACGTAAACAGTACCTTTTTTCGGGATCAGGCTCATGGTGTCACGGAGATGTTCACAGCCCCTGCGGGCTCGGGTCGGGGGATGTCCACTGGGATGGTGAACGAGAAACGGCAGCCCACGACGGCTGGGCCATTGTATAAGTTCTGGGCACGGATTCTGCCCCGATGTGACTCGATGATGGACCGACACAGGGATAGCCCTATGCCCAGGCCATCGGCCTTGGTCGAGAAGAAGGCCTCGTACAGCCGGCCTATCACCTCCTCGGGCAGGCCGGGGCCCATGTCGGTGACGCTGAACTCGATGCCGCCGCCTTCCTCGGGCGTGTGTCGCGGCACGACGCGCAGTTCGATGTGGCGCCGCGAGGCCGGCAGGCCGGCGTTGTCTATCGCCTCGGCGGCATTCTTCAGCAGGTTCAGCACCACCTGCTCGATCAGGATGGGGTCCACCATCAGCATCGGCAGGCGCTGGGCCACATAGCTGTGGATGGCGACATTGCGCCGGCGCAGCTCGATGCCGGCCAGCTCGACCGCATCCTCGACGATCTGCGTGGCCGCCGAGGGCTGGCGCTGCGGCTCGCTGCGCTTCACGAAGGCGCGGATGCGATGGATGATCTGGCCGGCGCGCTGCGCCTGCTTGGCCGTCTTCTCCAGCGCCACCAGCAGATCCTCGGTGCGTATGGTGTCGGCCTTGACGCGCGAGACCATGCCGTTGCAATAGTTGGTGATGGCCGTCAGCGGCTGGTTCAGCTCATGGGCCACGCTGGACGCCATCTCGCCCATGGTCATCAGCCGGCTCGTGACCTGGGCCTTCTCGGCCTGCTGAGCGGCCACCGCCTCGGCACGCAGGCGGGCGGTGATGTCGGTGGCGATCAGCATTTGCGCGAGGCGCCCGTCGGTCCACTGCAGATAGCGCGCGCGCACGTCGAACCACATGCCCAGCGCCTCGATGAAGACTTCGCGCGGGTCGGAGCCGACCTCGGTCAGCTCCTGCGTCGGCAGACCGCTCAAGCTGTCCACCGCCTCGCCGGCATCGTCCTTGGCGCCGTGCTCGGTGCTCATGCCGACCTGGCTGCCGGCCAGTAGCGCGTGGCCGCCGGGGTCAGCGCCGAACCACAGCCGGTAGGAGCGGTTGGCGAACAGCAGCTCCCCCTGCTGAACCGACAGCACGGACACCGCCGCATCCAGGCCCTCGAGCACGGTGGTGAAGCGCTCGTGCGAGGCCGAGAGCTGGTCGCGCACCCGCTTGGCCTCGGTGATATTGGTCATCGAGGTCATCCAGCCGCTTTGCGCGCCCTTGGGGTCGATCAGCGGCGACACATACATGCGCGCATCAAACAGGCTGCCATCCTTGCGCATCACCTTGACCTCGATGCCGCCCGCCGGGCTGCGGCCCTGCAGCTCCTGCTGCAGCAGGCGGGCGTTCTCTTCGAAGCGGTCGCGTGGCCAGTGGGGGAAGGGCGGGCGGCGGCCGATCAGATCGTTCTCGGAGAAGCCCGTCATCGCGCAGAAGGCCGGGTTGACGTAGGTGATGCGCGCGTCCATGTCCATGGCGCGCATGCCGGTCAGCATCGAGTTTTCCATCGCGCGGCGGAAATTGGTTTCCGACACCAGCGCGTTCTGCATCTGCAGGCGCCGGCGCATATGGCGCCAGGTGCCCAGCAGCATCCACACCGTCAGGCCGGACAGCGACAGCACCATCCAGAACAGGGTGTTGCTGATCAGGCCGATCGAGGTGCGGTAGCCCTGGCCGCGCAGCACCAGGCCGTTGACGGCCGGCGCCAGCGGCACCTCGTGCAGGATGGACGGGCGGCGCGGCACCTGGCCGGGCATGGGGGTGACAGTGCTGGTCAGCACCTGGTCGCTGGCGTCCAGCACGGCCACCGGATGGCGGGCCGAGACCTCGCTGGGCACGTAGTAGCGCAGCAGCGCCTCGACCGAGTATTCGGCGATCAGGGTGCCCGAGAAGCCGCTGCGGTCCAGCAGCGGCACATGGATCTGGAACACATTGGTGCCGCTGGCGTCGGTGAACGGTGGCGAGTAGATAGGCTGGCGCCGCTCCTTGGCGTTGGTGAAGGCGATCTCGGACGCATTGCCCGAGCCGGCCACCGGCATCGACGGGTCGCGTGCATCCGAGATCGGGTCCGTCTCCGGGTGGAAGCTGGACGCGGTGACGCTGGCCTTGCGCTCGCGTCGCGCACCGACCCAGGTGATCTGCGTGATCTCCGGGCTCTCGCGGGTGAAGCTGGCGGTCTGGGCGATGAATTCCTGGGTGTCTATGCTGCGCGTCACCAGCTCGCGGGCGATGCGCACCAGCTGCTCCTGGTTCTCGATCAGGCGCAGGCGGATCTGCTGCTGGGCGATCTCGGTGTCGCGCTTGACGGCCTCGGCCTCGCGCTCGTTTTCCTCGTTCCGCAGGTACCAGAAGGCCGCAATGATGGCCGCCAGGAACAGCATCACCGAGATCAGCGGCCCCAGCGTGGCAAAGCGGTCCTGCCGCGCCGGCGATTGGCGCCGCCACCAGGTGGCGTAGCGGCGCTTGAGCAGCACGCCGAATTCGCGCAGGGCCGTCGGGACGGAAAAGGAGAGTTGCATGGGGGGATTATCCAGGGAGCGGCAGACTCTCCCGAAATACGTATATCCCACATAATGAAATCGACTAGCGCTATTTGAAATTTCAAAAACTTGTGCGAAACTTCGCTCGCGACAAAATAGTTGTGTACGCCTAATTCAGGAGACAAGCATGAGCGCCATCCCCCAACCCTATCTAGGCGCCAGCGCCAACGATGAGGATTCGCAAGAAACCCGCGAGTGGCTGGACGCTTTGTCCGCCGTCATTGGCAGCGAGGGTGGTGACCGCGCCCACTTCCTGCTCGAGCAACTGATAGACCACGCCCGCCAGGCCGGCATCGACGTGCCGTTCTCGGCCAAGACGGCCTACGTCAACACCATCCCGACCGAGCAGGAAGAGCGCTTCCCCGGCAATATCGAAATCGAAGAGCGCCTGCGCGCCTATATGCGCTGGAACGCGATGGCCATGGTCGTCAAGGCCAATCGCCTGCACCCTGATGACGGTGGTGACCTCGGCGGCCATATCTCCAGCTTCGCCTCGCTGGCGACGATGCTGGGCTGCGGCTTCAACCATTTCTGGCATGGCGACAGCGAAGGCCATGGCGGCGATCTGCTCTACATCCAGGGCCACAGCGCGCCCGGCATCTATGCACGCGCCTTTCTGGAAGGCCGCATCAGCGAAGAGCAGTTGCTGAGCTTCCGCCAGGAGGTGGACGGCAAGGGCCTGTCCAGCTACCCGCACCCGAAGCTGATGCCCGAGTTCTGGCAGTTCCCCACCGTCTCGATGGGGCTGGGTCCCTTGATGGCGATTTATCAGGCCCGCTTCCTGAAGTATCTGCATGCTCGCGGCATTGCCGACACCAGCAAGCGCAAGGTCTGGGTGTTCCTGGGCGACGGCGAGATGGACGAGCCGGAATCGCTGGGCGCGATCGGTCTGGCCGCCCGCGAGAAGCTCGACAACCTGATCTTCGTCGTCAACTGCAATCTGCAGCGCCTGGACGGCCCGGTGCGCGGCAACGGCAAGATCATCCAGGAGCTGGAGGGCGAGTTCCGTGGCTCCGGCTGGAACGTCATCAAGCTGATCTGGGGCGGTTACTGGGATCCGCTGCTGGCCCGCGACAAGGACGGCCTGCTGCGCAAGGTGATGATGGACACCGTCGACGGCGACTACCAGGCGATGAAGGCCAATGACGGCGCCTTCGTGCGCAAGAACTTCTTCGGCCAGCATCCCAAGCTCCTGGAGATGGTGGCCAAGATGAGCGACGACGACATCTGGCGCCTGAACCGCGGCGGCCATGATCCGCAAAAGGTCTACGCCGCGTACCACAAGGCCGTGAACACCGTCGGCCAGCCGACCGTGATGCTGATCAAGACCGTCAAGGGCTTCGGCATGGGCAAGAGCGGCGAGGGCAAGAACACCGCCCACCAGACCAAGAAGCTGACCGACGAAGACATCAAGAGCTTCCGCGACCGCTTCAACATCCCGGTCAACGACCAGCAGATCGCCGACGGCATCCCCTTCTACAAGCCGGCCGACGACACGCCCGAGATGCGCTATCTGCACGAGCGCCGCGAGAGCCTGGGCGGCTACCTGCCCAAGCGCCGACCGAAGTCGGACGAGCAGCTGGTGGTGCCGGGTCTTGACACCTTCAAGGCCGTGCTGGAGCCCACCGCCGAGGGCCGCGAGATCTCGACCACCCAGGCCTATGTGCGCTTCCTGACGCAGCTGCTGCGCGACAAGGATCTGGGCCCGCGCACCGTGCCCATCCTGGTTGACGAGGCGCGCACCTTCGGCATGGAAGGCCTGTTCCGCCAGATCGGCATCTACAACCCCGATGGTCAGAAGTACACACCGGTCGACAAGGACCAGGTGATGTACTACCGCGAGGACAAGGCCGGCCAGATCCTGCAGGAAGGCATCAATGAGGCCGGCGGCATGGCCAGCTGGATCGCCGCGGCGACCTCGTACTCGACGAACAACCGGGTGATGATTCCGTTCTTCGTCTACTACTCGATGTTCGGCTTCCAGCGCATTGGCGACCTGGCCTGGGCGGCGGGCGATATGCAGGCGCGCGGCTTCCTGCTGGGCGGCACCTCGGGCCGCACTACGCTGAACGGCGAAGGCCTGCAGCACGAAGACGGCCACAGCCACATCCTGGCCGGCACGATCCCGAACTGCGTGTCCTACGACCCGACCTTCGCGCACGAGGTGGCCGTGATCATGCAGCACGGACTGAAGCGCATGGTCGAGAAGCAGGAGAACGTGTATTACTACATCACGCTGCTGAACGAAAACTATGCCCAGCCTGGCCTGAAGCCGGGCACCGAAGAGCAGATCATCAAGGGCATGTATCTGCTGGACGAAGCAGCGAAGCTGACGCCGCGCGTCAACCTGCTGGGCTCGGGCACCATCCTGCGCGAAAGCCAGGCCGCCAAGAAGCTGCTGGAAGAAGACTGGGGTGTGGCCGCCCATGTCTGGAGCTGCCCGAGCTTCAACGAACTGGCCCGCGACGGACAGGACGCCGAGCGCTGGAGCCTGCTGCACCCGCTGGAAGCGGCCCGCGTGCCCTTCGTGACGCAGCAGCTGCAGCCGCACAATGGCCCGGTGATTGCCTCGACCGACTATATGAAGAACTACGCCGAGCAGATCCGCGCCTTCATTCCCAAGGGCCGCAGCTACAAGGTGCTGGGCACCGATGGCTTTGGTCGCAGCGACTTCCGCAGCAAGCTGCGCGAGCACTTCGAGATCAACCGGCACTACATCGTTGTCGCGGCCTTGAAGGCGCTGGCCGATGAGGGCACGGTGCCGATGGCCAAGGTGGCCGAGGCGATCGCCAAGTACGGCATCAAGGCCGATCGCATCAACCCGCTCTACGCCTAATCGGCCGCGCACCGGAGACAAGACATGGCATTGGTAGAAATCAAGGTCCCCGATATCGGGGACGTCAAGGACGTGGCGGTGATCGAGCTGCTGGTCAAGGTGGGCGACACCGTCAAGGCCGAGCAGAGCCTGATCACCGTCGAATCCGATAAGGCCTCGATGGAGATTCCGTCCTCGGCTGCAGGGTTGGTCAAGGAGATCAAGCTCAAGGTCGGCGATGTGGTCAACGAGGGCTCGGTGGTGCTGGTGCTGGAGGCGGCTGGTGCCGCTGCTGCAGCGCCTGCTCCGGCTGCCGCTGCGGCACCTGTTGCTGCGCCGGCTCCGGTGGCTGCGCCTGCTGCTGCTCCGGCAGCCGCGGCGCCTGCCGGTCTGGTCGAGGTCGTTGTGCCTGATATTGGCGACTTCGAGTCCGTCGCCGTGATCGAGGTCTTCGTCAAGGTCGGTGACACGGTCAAGGCCGAACAAAGCCTGGTCACCGTCGAGTCGGACAAGGCCTCGATGGAAATTCCGTCTTCGCATGCCGGCGTGGTCAAGGAACTGAAGGTCGCGCTGGGCGACAAGATCGCCAAGGGCAGCCTGCTGGTGGTGCTGGAAGTGGCTGGAGCCGCTGCCGCCGCGCCTGCGGCCGCCGCAAGCGCGCCTGCTCCAGCGGCTGCTGCTGTGGCACCCGCCTCAGCCCCGGTTGAGCGCCAGGTGCCCACCGCCGCCTTGCCGGCGCACGAGCCGACCGCACCCACAGGCACCTTGCCGCACGCGTCGCCCAGCATCCGCAAGCAGGCCCGCGAGCTGGGCGTGCCGCTGGTTGAAGTGAAGGGCACAGGCCCCAAGGGACGCATCACCGAGGGCGATCTGCAGGCCTTCGTCAAGCGCATCATGAGCGGCGAGCAGCAGACCACGGCGCAGAAGGCCAAGGCGCCCGCAGCGGCAGCGGCCGCCGGCGGTGCCTTCCCCGGCCTGCTGCCCTGGCCGCAGGTGGACTTCACCAAGTTCGGCCCGGTCGAGCGCAAGGACCTGCCGCGCATCAAGAAGATCTCCGGCGCCAATCTGCATCGCAACTGGGTCGTCATTCCGCACGTCACCAACCATGACGATGCCGACATCACCGAGCTGGAGGCCTTCCGCGTGGCCACCAACAAGGAGAACGAGAAATCGGGCGTCAAGGTCACGATGCTGGCCTTCATGATCAAGGCGGCAGTCGCGGCCTTGAAGAAGTTCCCCGACTTCAACAGCTCGCTGGACGGCGATCAGCTGGTGCTGAAGAACTACTTCCACATCGGCTTCGCGGCCGATACGCCGAACGGCCTGATGGTGCCGGTGCTCAAGGATGCCGACAAGAAGGGCATCTTCCAGATCAGCCAGGAGATGGGCGAGCTGGCCAAGAAGGCCAGAGACGGCAAGCTGAGCCCCGCCGAGATGAGCGGCGGCTGCTTCACGATCTCGTCGCTGGGCGGCATTGGCGGGCGCTACTTCACGCCCATCATCAATGCACCCGAGGTGGCCATCATGGGCGTGTGCAAGAGCGCCATCGAGCCGAAGTGGGATGGCAAGCAGTTTGTGCCGCGCCTGATGCTGCCGCTGTCGCTGAGCTGGGATCACCGGGTGATCGATGGTGCTGCGGCGGCCCGGTTCAACGTGTACTTCGCATCCTTGCTGGCGGACTTCCGCCGCATTGTGCTCTAACGATCAGAAGGAGCGCGATATGGCGTTGATTGAAGTTCAAGTCCCCGACATCGGCGACTTCAAGGATGTGCCCGTGATCGAGTTGCTGGTCAAACCCGGCGACACCATCAAGGTCGAGCAAAGCCTGGTCACGGTCGAGAGTGACAAGGCCTCGATGGAGATTCCGTCGTCGCACGCCGGCGTGGTCAAGGAGCTGAAGGTGGCCCTGGGCGACAAGGTCAACCAGGGCACGGTGCTGCTGATGCTCGAGTCGGACGCCGCATCAGCGGCGGTACCGACGTTGGCTGTTGCTCCCGTGGCCGCTGCATCTGTGACGGCAGCTGCAGCGCCTGCACCCGTGGCCGCTCCCACCGCCGCCAGCTACACCGGCAGCGCTGATCTGGACTGCGATCTGCTGGTGCTGGGCGCCGGCCCCGGCGGCTATTCAGCCGCCTTCCGTGCCGCCGATCTGGGCCTGAAGGTGGTGCTGGTCGAGCGCTATGCCACGCTGGGCGGTGTGTGCCTGAACGTCGGCTGCATCCCGTCCAAGGCGCTGCTGCATGTGGCCGCGGTGATGGACGAGGTCAGCCATATGGCCGATCTGGGCGTGGACTTTGGTGCGCCGACGGTCGACGTCAACAAGCTGCGCGGCCACAAGGAAAAGGTCATAGGCAAGCTGACCGGCGGCCTGGCTGCGATGGCCAAGATGCGCAAGGTCACCATCGTGCGCGGCTATGGGGCCTTCGTCGATCCGAACCATGTGCAGGTCGAGGAGACCACCGGCAGTGGCCAGGAGAAAACCGGCACCAGCAAGACCGTGCACTTCAAGCAGGCCATCATTGCCGCCGGCTCGCAGGCGGTGCGCCTGCCCTTCCTGCCGGACGACGCACGCATCGTCGATTCGACCGGCGCTCTGGAGCTGGCCGGCACGCCGAAAAAGATGCTGATCATCGGCGGCGGCATCATAGGCCTGGAGATGGGCACGGTCTATTCGACCCTGGGCGCGCGCCTGGATGTGGTCGAGATGCTGGACGGCCTGATGCAGGGCGCCGATCGCGACCTGGTCAAGGTCTGGCAGAAGCTCAATGCCAAGCGCTTCGACAAGATCATGCTGAAGACCAAGACGGTGGGGGCCAAGGCCACGCCCGAGGGCATCAAGGTGCAGTTCGAGGGCCTGGACGGCGCCAAGAGCGAAGGCGTCTACGACTTCGTGCTGCAGGCCGTGGGCCGCACGCCCAACGGCAAGAAGATTGCCGCCGACAAGGCCGGTGTGGCCGTGAGCGACCGGGGCTTCATCAACGTCGATGTGCAGATGCGCACCAATGTGCCGCACATCTTCGCCATCGGCGATGTGGTGGGTCAGCCCATGCTGGCGCACAAGGCCGTGCACGAGGCCCACGTGGCGGCCGAGGTGGCGGCCGGCTCCATTCTTGGCGACGCCGCGCTGGCGCGCAGCCAGTTCGATGCCCGCGTGATCCCGAGCGTGGCCTACACCGATCCCGAGGTGGCCTGGGTGGGCCTCACCGAGGACCAGGCCAAGGCCCAGGGCATCAAGGTCAAGAAGGGCCTGTTCCCCTGGACGGCATCCGGCCGCGCAATCGCCAACGGCCGCGACGAGGGCTATACCAAGCTCTTGTTCGATGATTCGCCCGAGGCCCACGGCCACGGCAAGATCCTCGGCGGCGGCATCGTCGGCACCCACGCCGGCGACATGATCGGCGAGATCGCGCTGGCCATCGAGATGGGCGCCGACGCGGTGGACATCGGCAAGACCATCCATCCGCACCCGACCTTGGGCGAATCGATAGGCATGGCGGCCGAGATCGCGCACGGCTCGTGCACGGACGTGCCTCCGCCACGCAAGGTCTGACCCTTCAGCCGATGCAGTCGCCGCTGGCGCGGCTGTGCGGCGCGGGCGCCTGCCCCGGCAGCTCCAGCGCATAGTGCAGTGACAGCAGCTGCCAGCCCAGCGGGCCCAGCTGCCACTGGCTGCTGTTGACGCCCGTTGCCGCGGGCAGGGCTGACGCGCTGTCGTGGCGCGTCTCGACCACGCTATAAACCTGGGCGTGGGCACCATGGCGACGCAGCTCGCGATGGACCTCGCATTCGAACACCGCCTTGGGCGTAGTCTCTTTCAGTGCGGCCAGGAACTCGGTGCCCGTCCAGCTGCGCACGTCGAGGCTTGCGTCTTTCAGGCGCTGGCCCCAGATCCGCGCCTGCGGATGCAGCAGCGAGCGCAGCAATTCTGTGTCGGGCGACCCGCCTGCCTTGCTGTTGAAGGTGCGCCACAGATCTCCGATGCGCTGCTCCAGCTGGGCCTGGCTGTGGGCCTCGGCCTGCGGGCCCACCTCGGCCAGCAGGGCCGGCCAGCTGACGCGGTAGAGCTGCGACAGCCCAGCGGCATGCTGGCCCGGGCGGGTGGAGGCGAACACCAGCCAGCGGCCATCGCTGCTGACCGAGGGCGTGAACTCGGTGCCCGGGCTGTTGACCGGCGCCGGCAGGCGTATCGCCGGGCCGAATCCGGCGCCTACCCGCTCGGCCAGGAACAGGTCGCCGTCCTGCTTGGCCTGGCTCTCGCTGCGGTCACTCCACCACAGTGCGTAGCGGCCGTCCGGCGACAGCGTGAAATCGCTGTTGGACAGTCCCACATTGATCGGCGCCGGCAGCGCAATCGGCGCGCTGTGCTCGCCACCGGTGAACCGCTCGCTCTGGTAGATCGCCAGCGCCCCCGGCCCGCCGGGGCGATTGGAGGCAAAGTACAGGCGCTCACCATAACGCTCCGGCCCCAGCTCGTAGGCCGGGCTCTGCACCGCCTCGGCCAGGCGCTGTGGAGTGGCCCATTGACCGTCAACCCAGCGTGATTCGTACAAGTCCAGCTGGCCCAGCGGCTTGTCGCCCTCGGCCGGGCGGTCGGAGATGAAGGTCAGCGTCTTGCCGTCGGCGCTGAGGTGCGGATCGGAGTCACGCCAGCGCGCGTCGGCGAAGGGCCATGGCTGCGCCGCCTGCCACTCGCCGTTGACGCGGCGCTGCCAGAAGATCTGCGCGCGCTTGAAGCCTGCGGCGGAGCGTGCGAACACGCGCAGCTCGCGCTGCTCCTGCAGGTTGTAGCTTTGCTGGGTGGGGTCGTCCGTACCCAGTGCAAGGGCTTCGATCTGCAGGACGGCCTGGGCGGAGGACAGATGCAGCGCCAGCAGCAGGCCGGCCAGCAGGGATGTGACAGAGCGGGTGGGCATCGGTGATTCAGTGAGTGGACTCAGGCCGCATGCTGGGGCAGGGGGCTAGGCCCATGTTGTCAATGCGACCAAAGCGGCGGCGGCGCGAGCGAATGCGGTCAGGTCGGGGATGAGCCCGGCACGCTGCTGCAATTGGCCACGCCATGGCGGTCCACCTTCAGCCTGAAGCTGAGGCCGGGAGCAAGGCCTTGCCAATGGGGCAGGGCCAGGCGGCAGGTCCATTCCTGGCCCGATGCGGCGCGCAGCAGGACCTCATAGCGCTCGTGCCGTTTGCCCGCGCGTTCGGCTCCCAGCGCCGGTGGATCACTTGCTGGCAGCAGCTGCAGCACGGGCCAGCGCGGCGCTGCGGGGGCCTCGCCCTCGGCCATCGCGCTGTGCAGCGCCCGCCACTGCAGCGCTGTGTAGCGGCAATGATCGGCGGGGGCGGTGCGTGCACCGCTGGGGTCCACGATGGTGCGGCGCAGGGTGATGTGCGCGCCAGCAGGCAGTTCATCGCACCAGTTTGAGCCATGGTCAACGACCCAGGTCTCGACCTCGATCGCCAGGTGCCAGGTCTTGTGCACCAGTTGCACCTTCGTGCCGCTGGGCGAGAGCAGCCATCCGGTCACGGGCACCAGGACCAGGCTCATCCACAGCAGGGCCAGCACCTGGCGGCCGCGGCGGTGCCTGAAGAATGCAGAACGGGTGGGCATGGGCTGCATTGTCTGCGTTGCGGCGGGTGCGGCGTGCACCGAAAAGAACCGGCGCCCTCAGGGCCTACCCCAATCAGGCAATGCCCGCTGCACTGCTAGCATGGCTTGGCAGTTTGGCCACGGACCGTCATCGGTTTTGCGGAGGTTTCCCATGCAAGAGCAAGCGTTGCGCATCCTGATCGAAGACGTGCGCGAGGGGCGGCTGCCCCGCCGGGCCTTTGTCCAGCGCATGCTGGCGCTGGGGCTGACGGCCCCGATGGCCGGCCAGATGTTGATGCATGCTGGCATCGCACAGGCCCAGACGCCGTCGGCCTACAAGCCGACCAAGCGTGGCGGCGGCGGGGCACTGAAGCTGCTCTGGTGGCAGGGCGCCACCCTGCTGAATCCGCACTTCGCCACCGGCACCAAGGACCAGGAGGGCGCGCGCATCTTCTACGAGCCGCTGGCCGGCTGGGACGCCGACGGCAACCTCGTGGCCATGCTCGCGGCGGAGATCCCTTCGGTGCAGAACGGCGGTCTGTCCAAGGACGGCACGACCGTCATCTGGAAGCTCAAGCGCGGTGTCACCTGGCATGACGGCAAGCCCTTCACTGCCGATGACTGCGTGTTCAACTGGGAATATTCCAGTGACCCCGAGACCGCCGCCGTCACGATCGGCACCTACAAGGACTGCAAGGTCGAGAAGATCGACAGCCACACCGTCAAGGTGACCTTCAAGAAGCCCACGCCATTCTGGGCCGACCCCTTCGTCGGCACGCGCGGCATGCTGATCCCCAAGCATTTGTTTGCCGACTTCAAGGGTGCCAAGTCGCGCGATGCACCGGCCAATCTGAAGCCGGTGGGCACCGGCCCCTACAAGTTCGTCGACTTCAAGCCGGGCGATATGGTGCGCGGCGCGATCAACACCAGCTACCACTTCGACAACCGTCCCTTCTTCGACACGATAGAGATGAAGGGCGGCGGCGATGCCGTGTCGGCCGCGCGTGCGGTGATTCAGACTGGCGAGTTCGACTATGCATGGAATATGCAGGTCGAGGACGAGATCCTCAAGCGCCTGGAGACCGGCGGCCGTGGCAAGGTGAGCATCACCCCGGGCGGCAATATCGAGTTCATCTTGCTGAACATGGCCGACCCCTGGACCGAGGTTGAGGGCGAGCGCGCCCATCCGAAGAGCCGCCATCCGATATTGTCCGACCCGGCGGTACGCCAGGCGCTGAACCTGCTGGTGGACCGGGGCGCGGTGCAGGAATTCATCTACGGCCGCACCGGCGTGGCCACGGCCAACTTCCTCAACAACCCCGAACGCTTCCGCTCCAAGACGATGAAGTGGGAGTTCAATGTCGACAAGGCCGGTGCCGTGCTCGAGGCGGGTGGCTGGAAGAAGGGCGGCGACGGCATACGCGAGAAGGGTGGCAAGAAGCTCAAGCTGGTGTTCCAGACTTCGATCAATGCGCCGCGCCAGAAGACCCAGGCCATCATCAAGCAGGCCGCGCAGAAGGCTGGCGTCGATCTGGAGCTGAAGTCCATCACCTCGTCGGTGTACTTCTCGTCCGACGTCGGCAACCCCGACACCTATACCAAGTTCTTCTGCGATGTCGAGATGTACACCACGACGATGACGCAGCCCGACCCCGAGCTGTTCATGAACCAGTTCGTGTCCTGGGAGTTCTCGGCCAAGGAGAACAAGTGGCAGGGACGCAATATCGGGCGCTGGAAGAACGATGAATACGACAAGGCCTTCCGCTCCGCCGAAAACGAGCTTGACCCGGTCAAGCGTGGCGCGCTGTTCATCAAGATGAACGAGCTGATCTGCAACGACGCGGTGGTCATCCCGGTGGTCTATCGGCCGCGTGTGTCGGCAGTGGCCACCAAGCTCCAGGCACCGTTGAGCGGATGGGACAACGACCTCTGGAACCTCAAGGACTGGTTCCGCGAAGCCTGAGTGACGACGACGCTGCACTGAATGTTCCAGTACCTGCTGCGCCGCCTGCTCTACGCCCTGCCCAGCTTGCTGGGCATCAGCGTGGTGTTGTTCACCGTGCTCGCCCTGGCGCCGGGCGATCCGTTCGAAGAGCTGGCCACCAATCCGAACGTGCCAGCCGAGGTGCGCGCCATGCTGCGCGCCAAGTTCGGCCTGGACGATCCGGTCTGGCAGCGCTACTTCCGCTGGCTCTTTGCGATGCTGCAGGGCGACTGGGGCTTCTCGTTCGTGAGCCGTGTCGATGTGGACCAGCTGATACTGCAGCGTCTGCCCACCACCCTGGTGGTGATAGGCAGCTCGCAAGTCCTGGCCCTCTTGATCGCCATCCCGGTGGGCGTGTTTGCCGCCACCCGGCCCTATTCGATCTTCGACCAGATCGCCAACACCCTGGCTTTTGTCGGCTTCTCGCTGCCGACCTTCTTCACCGGCCTGCTCTTCATCCTGCTGTTTTCGATCACGCTGGACTGGCTGCCTTTCGTCTACCGTGCAGACATCGCCGCCACCGGTTGGGCCTGGTGGTTGGAGCACATCAAGCAGTCCCTCATGCCGGTGATGGTGCTGGGCCTGTTCCAGGGCGCCAGCTGGACGCGCTATGTGCGCTCGGCCGTGCTCGACGTGATCAGGCTCGACTATGTGACCACCGCCCGCTCCAAAGGCCTGAGCGAGGGCGGGGTGGTGATCAAGCATGTGCTGCGCAATGCGCTGATACCGGTCGTCACCCTGGTGGCGCTGCAGATGCCGGCGGTGTTCGGCGGGGCCATCGTCACCGAGCAGATCTTCCGCATTCCCGGCATAGGCTCGCTGCTGATCAGCGCCATCCTGGCCAATGACACGCCGGTGATCATGGCCGTGACCTTTGTGTTCGCCTGCCTGGTGATCCTTTTCAACCTCTTGGCCGATCTGCTCTATGGCTGGCTCGATCCCCGCATCAGCTACCGCTAGCGCGGCGCAGCATGTCTCGCCCTGGGGCGAGGCCTGGCGGCGCTTCAGGCGCCACCGCATGGCCATGCTCAGCCTGGTGATACTGGCGCTGATGGTGGCGGCCGTGCTGCTGGGCCCGATGGCGTGGAAGCTGGCCATCAACGACATCGACTTCACCGCGCGCCTGAAAGGCCCGTCGCTGGTCCATCCGCTGGGCACCGACGACCTGGGCCAGGATCTGCTGGCCCGCCTGCTCTACGGCGGCCGCATCTCGCTGGCGGTGGGTCTGGCGGCAATGCTGATGGCGGTGGTGGTGGGCGTGCTGATCGGTTCGATTGCGGGCATCTCGCGCGGCGGCGTCGATGCGGGCCTGATGTGGCTGACCGACCTGTTCCTGTCCCTGCCCCAGCTGCCCCTGCTCCTGCTGATCATCTACCTGTTCCGCGACGGACTGAAGGCCACCTTCGGCCCTGAGGTGGGCGTGTTCATCCTGATCGTCGTCGTCATCGGCGGCTTTCGCTGGATGCCGGTGGCGCGGCTGGTGCGGGCGCAATTCTTCTCGCTGCGCGAGAAGGAATTCGTCGAGGCGGCGCGGGCGCTGGGCGCCAGCACGCCGCGCCAGGTCACCCGCCACATCCTGCCCAATGCGCTGGGGCCGGTGATCGTGGCCGCCACCATAGACGTGGCGGCGGCCATCATTGCCGAATCGACGCTGTCTTTTCTGGGCCTGGGTTTTCCGCCCGACATTCCGACCTGGGGCCGCATCCTGTTCGATGCCAAGGACTATCTGGACATCGCCCCGCACTGGGCCCTGTTCCCCGGCCTGGCGATCTTTCTGGCGGTGCTGACGATCAACTTCATTGGCGACGGCCTGCGCGATGCGCTGGACCCGCGCAAGGTGATGTGATGGCGGAAGCCCCATTGCTTGAAATCCGTGGGTTGAAGACCCACTTCGCCACCGATGCCGGTTGGCTGCATGCGGTCGACGGCGTCGATCTGACGGTGAACCGTGGCGAGACGGTCTGCGTGGTCGGTGAATCGGGCTGCGGCAAATCGGTCACCGCGATGAGTGTGCTCAAGCTCCTGCCCATGCCGCCGGGCCGCATCGCCGCCGGGCAGATCCTCTGGCAGGGCAGGGACCTGGTGCCGCTGCCCGAGAGCGAGATGCGGCGCATCCGCGCCAAACAGATTGCCATCGTGTTCCAGGAGCCCATGACCTCGCTGAATCCGGTCTACACGGTGGGCCAGCAGATTGCCGAGGTGCTGCGCCTGCAAGAAGGCCTGAACCGCCGCGATGCGATGGACCGTGCCGTCGAGATGCTGCGTCTGGTCAATATCCCGACGCCGGAGCGCCGTGTGCGCGACTATCCGCACCAGTTCTCCGGCGGCATGCGCCAGCGGGTGATGATCGCGATGGCGCTGAGCTGCAACCCACAGCTCCTGATCGCCGACGAGCCGACCACGGCGCTGGACGTGACCATACAGGCGCAGATACTGGAGCTGCTGGCCGAGCTGAAGTCGCGCTTGGGCATGAGCATTCTGCTGATCACCCACGCGATGGGCGTGGTCGCCGAGGTGGCGCAGCGCGTGGTCGTGATGTATGCCGGCAAGGTGATCGAGGAAGCGACGGTGGAGCAGCTGTTCGCCAACCCGCGCCATCCCTACACGCAGGGGCTGATACGGTCCATCCCGCGCATCGACCTGGCCGCCACGCACAAGGTGCGGCTGGAGGCGATTGCCGGCACGGTGCCCAAACTGATCAATCCGCCCGAGGGCTGCCGCTTTGCGCCGCGCTGCAAATACGCCAGCAGCGCCTGCACCGCCGAAACACCGGCCCTGCGCGAGATCGCCCCCGGCCACAAGGTCGCCTGCATCCTATGAACAAGCCCCTGTTGCGCGTCGACAAGCTTGTCAAGCATTTCGGCATCAAGGGCGGCTTCCTGGGCCGCGAGCAGGCGCGGGTGCATGCGGTGGACGGCGTCAGCTTCGATCTGGCCGCCGGCGAAACCCTGGGTCTGGTCGGCGAATCAGGCTGCGGCAAATCGACCACCGGCCGCTGCATCCTGCGGCTTATCGAGCCGACCTCGGGCCAGGTCTGGTTCGATGGCCGCGAGGTCACGGCCCTGGGCAAGACCGAGCTGCGCGCGCTGGCGCGCGACATGCAGATCATCTTCCAGGACCCCTATGCCTCGCTGAACCCGCGCATGACGGTGGGCGCCATCATCGGCGAGGCCCTGACCATACACAAGCTGGCCAGGACCCGGGCCGACTACGAGGCCCGTATCGTCGACCTGCTGGAGACGGTCGGGCTGAGCGCCGATCATCTGCGCCGCTATCCCCATGAGTTTTCCGGTGGCCAGCGCCAGCGCATAGGCATTGCCCGCGCGCTGGCGGTGAGCCCTAAGCTGATCGTTTGCGACGAGGCGGTGTCGGCGCTGGATGTGTCCATCCAGGCCCAGGTCATCAATCTGCTCGAAGACCTGCAAGCCAAGTTCAAGCTGACCTATCTGTTCATCGCCCATGACTTGTCGGTGGTCGAGCACACCAGCACCCGGGTGGCGGTGATGTACCTGGGCCGCATCGTCGAGATCGCCAGCTCGCGCGAACTCTACAGCCGCCCGCTGCACCCCTACACCGAGGCGCTGCTGTCGGCCGTGCCCATCCCCGACCCGACCCTGAAGCGCAAACGCATCATGCTGCAGGGTGATGTGCCCAGCCCGATCAACCGGCCCACCGGCTGCCACTTCCACACCCGCTGCCCGATCAAGCAGCTGCCGCTGTGTGCCAGCGAGTCGCCGGAGCTGAAGCAGAGCAGCGACGGGCATTGGGTGGCCTGTCATCTTCGCGGCTGAAAGAAGAAAGCGTGGCCCTGTCGGCCTTTGAGGAGGCTGGCGCGTTGCACAGGCTTAGCATCCTTTCCGGAACGCCGCTCACATGACCCTCAAACTCAGCGCCGCACTGCTCTTGTTTGCCAGCAGTCTCGGCGCCCAGGCCTGTTCCTGCTCCTTCGTGTCACCGGATGGCTATTTCTCCAAGACCAGCCTGGCCTTCAGCGGCAGGGTCATCGAGGTCAAGGCGGTGACACCCTGCAATGATGACAGGCCGAGCTGCGGCAACCGGCAGGCCCGCTTCGCGCTGATCGAGTCGATCAAGGGGCCGATGAGCCAGGAGGTCGAGATCAACTACACCGAGGCCGATGGCGCCAACTGCGGCCGCAGCTTCCGGGTCGGTGAGACCTATACCGTCAGCGCCCGCGGCGACCGCAGGCAGGGGTTCTCGAGCAATGCCTGCAGCGGCTTCCTCACCGGCAGCGCCCTGCTGGCCACCTACCAGGCCGAACGCCAGCGCCTGGCCGCAGGACTCGCCGCCAAGCCCGATGATCACGAGCTGCTGCTGGCGCAGGGGGCCTTCTACCTCCAGGCCCAGGAGTTTGACGATGCCCATGACAGCTTCGCCCAGCTGCTGCGGGCCAATGCCGATGACGCCCGGGCCCTGGCCGGCCGTGGCGCGGCCCGCTTCGGGCAGCAGCAGTTTGCCGAGGCGCTGCAGGACTTCCTGGCCGCCTTGCTGCGCCAACCGAATTTGCGCGAGGCGCTGCAAGGCCGTCAGGCCGCGCTGATCAAGCTCAAGCGCTTCGACGAAGTGGCGGGTCCCGGCCTCAGCCTGAATGGCTATGTGCAGGCATACCGCGACGCACCGATCAAGCTGGCCAGTGCCGATCTGAAGGGCTCCAGCCTGCGTGCCGCACAGCTGCAAGGCGCAGACTTCTCCCACGCGGACTTGCGAGGCAGCGACTTCGAAGGGGCCAAGCTGATGGGCGTGAGCTTCGTCTCGGCGCGGCTTGATGGCGCCACATTCAAAGCAACCGATCTGGGAGGCTCCGACTTCAGCGCGGCCGACCTTCGCGGCGCGGACTTCTCCCATGCCAATCTGCGCTCCGCCAAGTTGGGTGGCGCGCAGCTGGAGGGGGCTATCTTCCGCTTGGCCAACTTCAGCCAGGCCGATTTGAGCAACACCCGCTGGGAGGGACACGACCTGTCCGGCCTGGCCTTCGAGGGCGCCGATCTGCGTGGCGCGGTGTTCAGCCACAGCTCGCTGAACGGGGCCCGGTTCAAGAGCATCTGGCCCGACTTCTTTCCGCTGTTGGACCTGCGCGGCACCGATCTGTCCGGCGCCAGCCTGGACGGCGTGGTGTGGGGGCCAGCCCTGGTCGATTGCCGCACCCGTTTTCCGGCCGATTTTGATGGGCGACGCCACCCCTTGCTGCCGCTGTGGTCGGACTGCCCGGCCGGCACGCCCCTGCCGCAGACCGGCTTGAGCGCCGGCTATGCCTACGAGCGTCCCCGCCCCTCCTACTACCCTGCCTATGCCCTGACCAAGGGCATGGTGCTGCACCAGGTGGTGTCGCCGCGCAGCGCCATGCAGGGCCTGAACCTGGCGGGCTATCGCATCGCCGACAGCCAATTCGATGGCAGCGACTTCAGCCAGGCGAATCTGGCCGACCTGAGCCTGGACCAGGGCTCCTTCGAGTCGGTCAATTTCGGCGGCGCCAATCTGCAACGAGCCCGTATGTGGGGCACCCGCTTGAACGGCGCCGACTTCCGCCAGGCCGACCTGCGCGGGGCAATTTTCCTGGGCCTGGATCTGCGCAAAACCCAGCTGGCCGGAGCCCGTTTCGAGAACAGCTGCTACGGCGCGGGCATGCGCTGGCCTGCGGGTTTCAAGCCCGAGGCCGCCGGCATCAAGCCTTGCCCGGTTCAGTAGGGCGCCAAGCCAGCTGCGCGTGCAGCCGAGGCGTCGCCGCCTCGATTGGCGCCAGCAGCAGCGGCCAGATGCGCTCACCCAGCTCGCGGCGGAACAGCGCGAAGTGGCCGATGGCACGCAGACCCACCTGCTGAGGCGCCAGCGTGTGGCGGGCCACCGCCGCACGGTGGAACTGCAGCGCCAGCTTGTCGACGCAGCGGGCCGGGCCGAAGACGTGGTCGTCGCTGATGTTCCACAGATGGACGGGACCGATGAAGTGGTGATAGCCCAGCTCTGACTGTAAGGTCGGGTCGGTGAACATGAAACCGCGCCGGCGGCCCCAGCGTGCCCATTCCAGCGCCGCCGGCTTGGGCATGCTGTGCGCCCGCGCACCCAAGAGGCGGCCGGGAAAATGGCCGAACAGATGGCTCAGCGCCGGCAGCAGCGCATGGAAGAACAGCCAGGCCTTGGCCTTGTCCAGGCCCGACCAGTTGCGCCAGTCGGCGGCCTGGGCGGCCACGCCCAAGAGGGCGTCGGCCTGCTCATAGCCGGGCGCCAGGCCCACTGCATTGCCGCCGAACGAATGGCCGATCAGCAGCAGGCCCAGCTCATGGCCCTGTCGCGCCTGCTCCAGCCGCCTGCGCTTGTGGGCGGTGCGCAGCGCGGCGGCAATGTCCAGCTGGGCCCAGTCGCGCAGGCGGGCCGGCTCGTCGCGCAGCTCGCCCTGCAGCGAGGCGCCAATGCCGCGGTAGTCGTAGCACAGCACGGCATAGCCGCGGCGGGCCAGCCATTGGGCGAAGGCGCGGTAGAAGCCGCTGGCCACCGCCGTTGCCGGGCTGACCACGGCCACCGCACGCACCGGCCCGCTGGGCTCGTACCAGCGGCCGGCCAGCAGACGGCCATCGGCGCAGCGCAGCTGGGTGTCGTGCTGCCGTGGTTCTTCGGCTGTGGGTTGCTGGCTCATCGGGGGGCTCCTGGTCGTTGAAGGCAGTCTAGATTGGCAACAATCGAGCGACTAGACTGGCTGGAAGCCACACATTGATTCCACTTTGATGACAAAGACAGCCAAGATCTCGCGCAACCGCCTCACCGCGGCCGACGCTGCGCTCGACGCCAATGCGCTGGAGCTGTTCGCCCGCATCGCTCAGGCCGGCAGCTTTGCCCAGGCGGCCCGCGATCTGGGCCTGACCCGCGCGGCGGTGAGCCGGCGCGTGGCCGCCATCGAGGCGGCCGTGGGTCTGGCGCTGTTTGCCCGCAGCACCCGCAGCCTGGGCCTGACCGAGGCCGGCCGGCGCCTGCATGCCCGCGCCCGAGCGGTGCATGAGGCCGCCGAGGGCGCTCGCCTGGCCCTGCGCAGCCAGCGCGACCAGCTCGGCGGCACCCTGCGCATCAGCGCACCGCTGAGCTTTGGCCGCCATGTGCTGGCGCCGCTGCTGGCCCGCTTTCAGGCCTTGCACCCGGCGCTGCGCTACGAGCTGTTCGTCACCGACCGGCGCGTGGACCTGCTGCGCGAGGGCCTGGATCTGGCCTTTCGCGTCACCGCGCGGCCACCTGAGGATTGGGTCGCCCAGCCGGTGCTGCGCTTTGCCGTGCGTGCCTATGGTGCGGCCGGTCAAGCGGTGCTGCCCGGCCCCCAGGCCCTGGCCGAGCTGCCCTGCCTGCTGATCGGCCAGAACGAGGAGGCGCGGCCCGGGCAGTGGCGCCACGACGCCGGAGCGGCTGAAGACGTGATGCTGCAGGCCGCCGCCTGGGGCAATGACATGGACAGCCTGATGGAAATGGCCCGCCACGGCACCGGCATCGTGCTGCTGCCCGACTTCTGCGTGGCCCCGGCCAGCGGCCTGGTCGATCTGCTGCCCGGTTGGCGTCTGCTGGTCGATCAGGGCGAGTGGGTGCACGCGCTGACCCTGCCGGTGCCGGCCGGCTCGGAGACGGCGCGGGCGCTGGTGCGCTTCGTCCGGGACGCGCTGGCGGTGCCCGCCACCTGAATTACACCCGCAGCAGCGTCGCCGGGTTGATGCCGAACATGCGTTTGAAGGTGCGCGTCAGGTGGGCCGAGTCGGCAAAGCCAGCCTCATGGGCGGCGCTGGTCCAGGACTGGCCGGCCATGGCGCACTGGATGGCCGTGTTCAGGCGCAGCCACAGCAGATAGGCGCGAAACGCGCTGCCGGTCTCCTGCACGAATAGGTGCCGGAATCGCCCCGGTGACAGCGCGGCCGCGGCGGCTGCTTCGGCCAGCGTGATGGGCCCGTGCAGATGCGCGCGGATGTAGCCCAGCGTCTTGGCTATGCGCGGGTCCACCGGGGCGTCGGCCGAGGGCGCGCCGGTCAGCAGGGCCAGCGCGTCCCGGGCCGTGGCCACCATCTCGTCGGCGTGGGCGCCACGGCGATGGGCACCCAGCAGCAGGGCAGCCATGGCATCGTGCTCGGCCTCAGGCAGCGGGCTGATGCCCTGGTCGGCGAAGCGCCGGCTCAGCGCTCGGCCGGCCGTGGTTTCCGGCTCGACGAAGAGATGAGCGACCACCGTGTCGTCGATCTCGAACTGGTGCTGGCAATGCGAGCGCACCAGGGCGCCGGTGAAGGTGGACCAGCCACCGTCCTCCCGATCGCGAAACCGGCAGACGCCATCCAGCGCCAGCGCGATCTGCAGCGCATGGTGGTCGTGCCAGTCGGAGAGCCCGCTGCCCTGGCCAATCCACAGGCTGCCACCGGGCCAGAAATGCACCCGGCCGGCGGCCACGGTCAGCCGGCTGGCGGCTGGAGCGGTGGGCAGCGCTGAAGGGGTGACATGCATATGCGGCAGGCCTTTTTTTTGCTTTTTTGAGCGTGCACAGCTTAGCCCTTTCGTTCAAGTCCGGGCGGCCGCTGATCCAGAGAATCGACCCTGTTCCTTTTCATCGTTCATGGAGTCACTGATGCTGTATCGCTCGCCCTCCCTCTTGCTCGCCGCCGCGGCCCTGGTGCTGACCGCCGGCTGTTCGACCCCGCCGGCCGATCTTGATCTGTCGTTGCAACACCCCAGCGCCAACGGAAAATTCATCGTGGCACTGCAGCCGCCAGCCAAGCCGGCGGCGATCAATCAGCTGCATGCCTGGCAGATACGGCTGACCACGGCCGAGGGCGCGCCGGTCCACGGCGCCCGCTTCGCCGTCGACGGCGGCATGCCGCAGCACGGCCATGGCCTGCCCACCCGCCCGCAGGTGACGCTGCAGCTGCCCGATGGCAGCTATCTGCTCGAAGGCATGAAGTTCAGCATGAGCGGCTGGTGGGAGATCAAGCTGAGCATCCAGGCAGCCGAGGGTGCCGACAAGGTGAGCTTCAACACCGTGGTCGCCCAGCCCAAGGCGGGCCTGTGATGGGCGCCCTCGGCTCACGGCTGGGCCAGGCCCTGCTGGCCGTCATGCTGACGGTGGCCGCTGGCATCGGCATTGCCGAGGGCGCCATCTGGGGCATCGAGCGCTGGACGGCGGACGAGCGCGAGGTGATCGCCTCGCTGCGCCTGAGCCAGCTGCCACTGGCGCCGGCGGATCCGTCGAACCGCTTCGAACAACTGCCCGCCGCCGCCGAGCTGGGCAAGCGCCTGTTCAACGACGTGCGTTTCAGCCGCAACCAGGCGGTGTCCTGCGCCAGCTGCCACGCGCCGGACAAGCAGTTCCAGGATGGCCGGGCGCTGGGGCAGGGCGTGGGCACCGGTTCGCGCCGGGCCATGCCGCTGGCCGCCGCGGCCCACAGTCCCTGGTTGTTCTGGGATGGCCGCAAGGACAGCCTCTGGTCGCAGGCGCTGGGTCCGCTGGAGGATGGTGTCGAGCATGGCGGCAACCGCGCCCGCTACGCCCATGTGCTGCGCGCCCACTACCGGGCCGACTATGAGGCGCTGTTCGGCCCGCTGCCGGATCTGGCGCTGCTGCCGCAGGACGCAGGGCCCCTGGGTGATGCGGCCGAGCGGGCCGCCTGGGAGGCGATGCCGCCGGCGGCACGGGAGCAGGTCTCGCGTGTGTTCGCCAATATGGGCAAGGCGATCGCGGCCTACGAGCGCAGGCTGGGCTATGGCGCCTCGCGCTTCGATCGCTATGCCCAGGCCGTCGTCGCCAACGACGCCGCCGCGCAGCAGGTGCTGTCACCCCAGGAGTTGAAGGGCCTGCGCCTGTTCATCGGCAAGGGCCAGTGCGTCACCTGCCACAGCGGCCCCTTGCTCAGCGACCAGCACTTCCACAACACCGGCGTGCCGCCACGCGATCGCAGCCGCCCCGATGCCGGCCGCGCGGCCGCCATCGCCAAGGTGCAGCGCGACGAGTTCAACTGCCTCGGGCCCTTCAGCGATGCAAACGCGCTGCAATGCCAGGAGCTGCGCTTCATGGTCACCGACGACCCGAAGCTGGAGGCGGCGTTCAAGACGCCCAGCCTGCGCAATGTGGCGCTGCGCCCGCCGTATATGCATGCCGGCCAGTTCGCCAGCCTGGATGAGGTGGTGGCGCACTACGCGAAGTCGCCGCCGGCGGCACAAGGAGTCTCCGAGTTGACGCCGGGCGGCTCAGGCCATGCCGAGCGCAAGCCGATCCGGCTCTCGACGCAGGAGGTTCAGGATCTGGCGGTGTTTCTGGGCACGCTGTCGGGGCCCGTCATCGAGAGCAGGCCCTGACCCGGCGGTGGCGCTCAGCGCTGCTCGGGTGCAATGCCGTTGATGGCGGCAGCCAACAGTGCATGCGCGGCCGCGTCGACGGGCCGGTGCTTCACCGTCGTGCTGGCCGGGTCCTTGCCCAGGAAGTTGTCGCCCTTCCAGTTGCGCGCCGGCCGCACGGGCCTGGGCACGAAGCCGCCACCGCAATTCGGGCAGATATTGCCCAGCACCGCATCGACGCAGCCGGCGCAGAAGGTGCACTCGTAGGAGCAGATGCGCGCCTCGGTGGAGGCAGGCGGCAGGGCCTTGTTGCAGTGTTCGCAGGTGGGGCGGAGTTGGAGCATGGGCTGTCCTGTGGGCAGTGAAGACAAGTGGCGCCAGCTTGCCTGGGTCGCCGCGCGCCGTCGAGTCGATGACGGACCGTTGGCGGTCAGATCCGGACATGACCCGGCAGTCTGCCCGGCTGGAAACGCCGCCGCACCGGGGCCGACATAGAATGCCGCCCCCTATCCGCTACACGCTCCCCGCTCCGACATGAACATCACGGTACTTGAAGAACTGCGCGCCTACATCGATCCACTGACGACCGATGAACATCAGGCGCTGGAGCGCAGCATCCTGGCCGAAGGCTGCCGCGACGCGCTGGTGCTGTGGGGCGAGGTGCTGGTCGACGGGCACAACCGCTATGGCATCTGCCAGAAGCACGGCCTGTCGTTTCAGACCGTGCAGAACGACCGCTTCAAGTCCATGGACGACGTGCATCTGTGGATGATCGACCAGCACCTGGGCCGGCGCAGCGTGTCGGACTTCCAGCGCGGCGTGCTGGCCCTGCGCAAGAAGGAGATCATCGCGGCGCGCCGCAGCCAGGCGGCCAGCGAACCCGCCCCGGCGGCGGTGGCCGCGGTAGAAGGCGCGCCACCGGCCGCCGAGCCGCTGAACACACGCGAGGCCATTGCCAAGGCGGCGCGCATCAGCAGCAACACGGTGGTGCAGATCGAGAAGATCCAGAAGAGCGCCGCGCCGGAGCTGGTGGAGGCCGTCAAGCAGGGCACGATCTCGATCAATGCCGCCGCTGCCGTGGCCAGCCTGCCCAGCGAGGAGCAGGTGGCGGCCGTGGCCGGCGGCAAGAAGGAGTTGCGCGATGCGGCCAAGCGCGTGCGCGAGGCCAAGTCGGCATCGCGCCCGCCGGTGGAGACCACCGCTGAAACCCCGGCTGAGCTCGCGAGCGGTGCGCCGCCCTGGGAAAGCGACGAACAAATCGCCCAGCTGCAGCAGGCGGTGGACACACTGATGGCCGAGAACACGGCGCTGAAGCGGCAGTTGGCCGATCTGCAGGCACGCCTGGCTGAGCTGACGGCCGTCGCGTCCTGAGGCCAGCCGGCAGCTTGCTATTGCAATGCGCGACTGAGGGCGGCGTCGAGCTCGCTGTCGCTGACCGTCTTGCTCAGCGTGGGTTCGGCACCGGCGCTGGCGCGCAGTTCCAGCCGGGTGCTGCTGCCCAGATCGGTGGCCGTGACCGAAGAGCCATCCTCGGCCTCCAGGGTCATCGCCAGGCTGCGCTGGTCGAACAGCGTCTTCAGCGGGTAGGCGAAGCGCGGCGTTTTGAGCGACGCACCGTATTGCACGAAGCCCGCATCGCTGGTCTTGTTCGCGATGAAGATGTCGGTATAGCTGTCGGCACGGCCGTTGCTGGTGAAGCTCATGCTGCCGGTGCTGCGCTTGCCCAGATCGTCTGCCACATTGATCAGCACGGTCAGTGAGCCCGTGGCGGTTTGCAGGGCTGCAGCGGGCGTTGCACTCGCGCGGTAGAGGGCGTCGGTGAACTGGAACTTCAGGCCCTGGCCGGTTGGCAGCGTGGCATCGATCTGCAGCTGGCCGCTCTTGATCAGCAACGCGCCGCTGTCGCAGTTCTGCGCCGTGTAGTTCCATAGCAGCGGGCTGGGGCGTGTCAGTGTGAGGGTGCCCGAGGCGGCGCAGGGGTAGGTGCCGGCAGGAGTTTGTTGCACATAGTTGTTGAACACCGCGCTCAGCAGCAGAGCTGCATCGCCATGGGCACGCTGATGGGCCAGGGCGGCGACGCCAACGGCATCGAGCATATTGTCGGCGTTCAGCGCCATGGGTCTGGGTGCGGGCGGCAAGGGATTGTCGTCACCGCCGCCGCCGCAGGCGGTGAGGGACAGGCACAGAGCGGCGCATAGCGCGGACAGATGCAGTCGAGTAGTCATTTTGAGAATTCCGGTAGAAATTGCAGATGGCGAGAGCACCCGCTTGTGCCGGGTGTCGTCAATCGAAAGGCGCAGCGGCGGTCCGCCGTGCGCCGGATGGCGCAAGCAAAGCTGATGGTGATGAATGGGCCCCTCTGGTGAGTCTGACAAGACTGGCTTGCCGCTCTGTCGGGATTGGCAGCTCATGTGGCGGCTAACACCCTGTATCAGCAGCGTGTAGACGTCCGCGAGCGATTTGAACGGGGGCGTGCGCCGGCGGCCAGTGCCTTGCGATGAAATGCAGCCCGCCGGCGCGAGCAGTGGCCGGGGCGCGCCAAGTGCTGCTGTGCAGTCAGTTGCGTCCGGCCATGACGCCACCGTCCACGTCCAGCGTGGTGCCCGTGATCCATGCGGACTGACTAGACAGCAGGAACTCGATCGCCCCCGCCACGTCATCCGGCGTACCGATTCGCCCGATCGGGTGGAAGGCATTGAAGCCCTGCAGCGCGGCCTTCACTTCCTCGCGTGGAATGAAAGCCTCGTAGACCGGTGTCTCGACCACGGCCGGGGCCACGGCGTTGACGCGGATGCCGGCGTCAGCGAGCTCCATGGCCAGGTGCTGAGTCAAGGCGTGCAGGCCGGCTTTGGCCATCGAGTAGGCCGATGACGGCGTGAGCTTCACCGCCTGGTGTGCCCACATCGAACCGACGTTCACGATCGCACCACCGTTGCCGGTGGCGATCATTTGGCGTACCAGCGCCTGGGTGAGGAAGAAGGTGCCTCGGTTGATGTCAAGGTAGCGGTCGTAGTCTTGCACCGTGTGATCGACGAAGGACTTGGGGCTGAACACACCGGCCGCGTTGACCAGATAGCGCACCGGCCCTTGCTCGTCGGCGAGGCGGGCCGCCAGGGCCTGCACTTGATCGGCCTGGGTCAGGTCTGCGCGCGCGAATACGGCGTTGTCCAGCGATTGCGCAGCGGCCTGGCCTTTCTCTAGGTCGCGCCCCACCAGCACGACGCGGGCGCCCAAGCCCGACAGCCGCCGAGCAGTGGCCAGGCCTATGCCGCTGGCGCCGCCAGTGATCACGGCGGTTTGGTTCTTGAAGTCGTGGAGAGGGAGTGTCATGACTATCCTATCAGTAGGTAGGTTGTTGAGATAAAAAAAAGCCCACTACTGGGCGACACTGGCGACCAGGTCGTCCAGCAGTGAGTCGAACTGGCTTTCATCTCGCGAGGCATGGGCAATGATCAGCCCGCCTTGCAAGGTCGCCAGCACCAATTGCGCGCGCCGTAGCGCCGGCCCGCGAAACACGAATTCACCGTTCTTGCGCCCGTCGTCCAGCACCTGGGACAACCAGGCCGCCTGCTCCTCGAAGAACGCGTGCAGCGGCGCGCGCAGCGCGTCGGGCAGGGCCTGTATATCGGACGCCATCATTCCGCACAGACAAATACCGCCGGCGCTGAGCGTCGCCCGGTACAGCGCGCCGTAACCGGTCAGGCGCCCCAGCGCCGTGGACTGCTCTCGCTCGACGCATTCCAGTTGCGCGCCGAACTGCAGGCGATAGCGCTGCACGAGTTCGAGTTCGAGGTCATCCTTGGATGGGAAGTGATGGTGGATGCTGGCCTTGCGCACCCCCACCGCCTCGGCGATATCGGCATAGCTAAAGGCATTGAAGCCTCGCATTTGTGCAAACATCTGTGCCGCGTTCAGTATGCGTTCGCGGGTGTCGGTTCTGGAGTCTGTGGCTGGCATGTGCTCATCATTACCTACCACTAGGTAGTCTGTCAAGTTGCCGCTAGACTTGATCTCGCTTCACCACCCCATTCTTCGCATGACCATCCTCACCACTCCCCGCCTGCGCCTCGAGCCTCTCAATGACCGGCACCTGCAGGGCCTGCATGCCGTCAACGGTGATGCCGAGGTGATGCGCTACATCACCGGCAAGGCCGAGACCCTGGAAGAGACACAGGCGATGGTGGACCGGGTCAAGGCGCGCTGGGCCGAGTGGGGCTTCTCCTGGTGGGCCTTTGTCGAGTTGGCCGGCGGCGAGGTGATAGGCACCGGCTGCATCCAGTACCTGGCCCGCGACATGGCCAATCCGCTGGAGATAGGCTGGCGGCTGCGGCGCGACAAGCAGAGCCAGGGCTTTGCCTCCGAGGCGGCGCAAGCGATGGCAGCGTTCGCATTCGAGACGGTGCAGACGCCGCTCTTGCTCGCCGTGTGTGATCAGGCGAACACCGCCTCGGCGCGGGTGATGCAGCGCCTGGGCATGCGCTACCGCGGCGTGGAGCGCTGGTACGAGAACGACTGCTCGACCTATGAGATGACGCAGGCCGAGTGGCTGGCGCGGGAGGCCTGAGATGCGGACGCTGGACGCCGAGGCCACAAGGGCGGCCTTGCCATGGGCCGCCTTGCTGGCCGAACTGGAGACAGTGTGCCGCGAGCATGCGGCCGGCCTGGTCGTCTGTCCGACGCGCCTGGTCGTGCCGCTGGGCGCCGCCGGCACCCTGCTGGTGATGCCGGCGGTGAGCCGCGGCCTGAGCATCACCAAGCTGGTCACCGTCCACGCCGGCAATGCCAGCCTGGGCCTGTCGACGATACAGGGCGAGGTGGTGGTGATGGACACCCGCACCGGCCAGCGCCTGATGCAGCTCGATGGCCCGACCCTGACCGCCCGGCGCACGGCCGCGGTCAGCCTGCTGGCGGCGCGCCTGCTGGGCGCGGCCGAAGCGCAAAACGTCTTGCTGATAGGCAGCGGTGCGCAGGCGCTGGTGCATGCCGAAGCGCTGGCTGCCCTGCTGCCACAGGCACGCCTGCAGGTGCAGGGGCGCAACGCATCGGCATCGAGCACCTTCGCCCAACGGCTGCAAGCGATAGGCATAGCGGCGCAAGCCCTGGCCCCGGATCAGCAGAGTTCGCGGCCCTGGGATCTGATCATCACCGCCACCACCAGTGCCACGCCGGTGCTGGCCGACTCGGCCGTGCAGGATGCCTTGGTCATTGCCGTCGGCGCCTACCGTCACGACATGGCCGAGCTGCCACCGGCCCTGGTGCAGCGCGCGGCGCTGTTTGTCGATGATCTGGACGGCGCCCGGGCCGAGGCCGGCGATCTGCTGCAGGCCGGGGTGGATTGGGCCGAGGTGCAGGGCCTGGAACAGCTGGTGCTGGACCCGCCCTCGGCACCGCAGTGCGGTGCGCGCGTCTTCAAGAGTGTGGGCTGCGCCCGCTGGGATCTGGCCGCCGCGCGCGTGGCGGCGGCACGCTATCCGGGCCACCCGGGTGCTTGAGTCGCCGCCTTCCTCCCCACCCACCCGCCTGCTGCAACTCGACGCCCTGCGCGGCTTTGCGCTGCTGGGCATTCTGGTGGTCAATATCGGCGCCTTCGCCTCGGCCTTTTTCGGTCTGGGCGTGGGCGACCCACGGTTCGACGCTCCGCTGGACCAGGGGGTGCGCTGGATGGTGGCGCTGCTGTTCGAGACCAAGTTCTACCTGCTGTTCTCTTTTCTGTTCGGCTACAGCTTCATTCTGCAGATGGACGCGGCCGAGCGCGCCGGCCAGGCCTTTGTGCCGCGCATGCTGCGCCGCCAGCTGGGCCTGTTGCTGCTGGGCCTGGCCCATGCGGTGCTGCTCTACCTCGGCGACATCCTGAGCACCTATGCGCTGCTGGGCCTGGTGCTGTTGGCGCAGCGTGGGCGTGCCGATGCGCTGCTGCTGCGCTGGGCGCGGCGGTTGATAGGGCTGACGGCGCTGGCCTGGGCCCTGCTGGGCGCCTTGCTGCTGATCTCTGGGGCAAATGGCTTTACCCCCGAGATACAGGCCCAGGCGCAGGCGGCGCAGCAGGCCTATCTGGCGTCGCCGGCCTCGGTGGTGGCGCAGCACTTGCGCGAGCTGCCCAGCACCTGGGGCCTGGTCTGGCTGGTGCAGGCGCCTTGTGCGCTGGCCATGTTCCTGCTCGGCCGGCTGGCCGGCGGGCGGCGCTGGTTCGAGGGCGAGGGCTGGCGTGAGGGCCTGCGGCAGTGGGCCCCGCGCGGGCGCCCGGCCTGGGCGCTGAGCCTGGGCCTGCTGGGCTCGCTGTGCTATGCCAGCGTGGCCGCCCTGGCGCTGGGCGATAGTTGGACCCTCTTGGCCCTGGCCATCGATCTGCTGACGGCGCCGCTCCTGACCCTGAGCTATGTGCTGGGGCTGATGGCTTTGTTCCAGCGGCCCGCCGGTGCGCGGCCGCTCGCCTGGCTGGCGCCGGCGGGCCGCATGGCCCTGTCGAACTATCTGCTGCAGTCGCTGGTCTGCGCCTGGGTCTTCACCGCCTACGGCCTGGGCCTGATGGGGCAGGTGGCGCCGCTGTGGGTGCTGCTGATGGCTTTGGTTTTGTACGCCTTGCAACTGGTCGGCAGCCGCTGGTGGCTGGCCCGCTATGCCTATGGCCCCGCGGAGTGGTGCTTGCGTGCGCTGACCCTCTGGGCCTGGCCGGCGCTTCGCACCTAGTCAGTTGGAGCCAGAGCTCGCCGAGTACGGCAAGGTCTGGCACACAAAGTTATCAGCTTGTCGGCGCCGCGAACGCCTCATGCAAGGTGTCCATCCAGTCGGTCACCTCCATCTCGGTGACCCCCAGAAAATCCATGCAGACCGGGCCATGGGCCAGCCAGTCGGCCTCGGACTCCAGGGTGTCGTAGCGGTGCACCATGTGGTCGGCCACCAGATTGGCGGCGACCAGGCTGCGCACTTCCATCGGCAGCTGCTCGTCGCCGAAGATGTTGAAGTCGTGGTGCAGGCGCACCGCCATCTGGATGCTGGGGGCCAGCCGCCAGGTGCGTGCCACCAGGGCGCCAACCACGGCATGGTCGGTGCGATGGGCGGCGTTCTCGGTGGCGATGAAGGAGCGGTCGATGCGCGCCTGCGCCTCCACCAGGGTGCTGCTGTAGCCACGCAGGCCTTGCAGCATCACCGGAATGCCGACATGGCTGAACAGGCCCATCGTGTGGGCCAGATCGGGTTCGAGGTTGTAGAGCTGGCGGGCGATATGGCCCAGGGCCAGCGCGCGCCGGCCCGAGCGCTCCCAGAACTGGCCCAGCAGCGGCGAGTTGACGGGCAGGCTGGAGCGCACCAGAAAGCCGGTCAGCATTGCCGCCGTCTGGCGCAGGCCCAGGGTGGACATCGCCTGATCGATCGTCTCGACCCGGCGGCTTCGGGCATACAGCGGGCTGTTGACCAGCTTCAGCAGGGCGGCCGACATGGCCACATCGCTGCCGGCGATGCGGGCCACGGCGTTCAGGTCCGGGTCCTCGGCCTCCATCACCCGTTGCAGCTGGCTCAGCAGCTCGGGGCAGGGGGGGATCACCAGGGTCTTGGTGGGGCCGCTGTCGCGCGCGCGCTCGAGTTCTTGCTGGATGTCTTGGGGCTGCATGGTGGCGAGGGATGGGCGGGATTTCAGCAAACTACGGCACGGAGTTCCACATTCGCTGTGGCTGGGGCCGGGCACGGGGCCTACAAATTCGATCGGGCGGCGTTCAGCCGTGGTAGAAACATTTGTGAACAAAGGCGCCGCGGTCGGCATGCTCGCGTTCGGGATGAATCTTAAAGCGCCTCCTGCCGATTGATCTGTGCCAGCCCCCACTACAACTTTGAGTCCATGCCAAAGGCACGATTCTGGCCGGTTTCGCGGCCGGCTGGGCGCCATCCTTTGCGGTGGCCTGCGCTGGCCGCTGCGCCTGCTGCTGTCCATGATCCTGGGTCTGAGCCTGACGGCGGCTGTCTCCTGGGAGCAGGAGCGCATGCTGGACGCGGCCGCGGCCATCGGCCCGCGGGCCACCGTGGCGGCGCGCCTGCTGCAGCAGGTGATCGAGCGCGCCATCCCGCTGGACGAGGCGGCCAAGCTGGCGGCGGTGAACAATTTCTTCAACCAGCGCGTGCAGTTCCGCAGCGATATGGAAGTCTGGGGCCAGGAGGATTACTGGGCCAGCCCGCTGGAGTTCCTCGACAAGGGCGCGGGCGATTGCGAAGACTATGCGATAGGCAAATACGCCAGCCTGGTGGCGGCCGGCGTGCCGGTGCCGCGCCTGCGCCTGGTCTATGTGCGCGCGCAACTGGCCGGCAGCTCGCAGGCACACATGGTGCTGGCCTACTATGCAAGCCCCGATGCCGAGCCCCTGATCCTGGACAATCTGGTGCCCGAGCTGAGACCCGCCTCCAAGCGGCCGGATCTGATGCCGGTGTTCAGTTTCAACAGCGAAGGTCTGTGGCAAGGTGTGGGGGCGCAAACGGCCGGCAATCCGCTGGTGCGTTTGTCGCGCTGGCGCGAGGTCTTGGCCAAGCTGCGGGCGGAGGGATTCTTATGATGGATGGCAAGTTGGAGCACACAAGCTTGAGGGACGCGTCATGTCACTGATACGCCAGATCTGGCTGCTGCTGCTGGGCGTGGTGCTGCTGTCGCTGGTCGGCAGCGCGGCGGTGTCGGCGGGCTCGATTCGCTATGTGCTGCAGACCCAGTTGCAGCTGAAGAACAGCGACAACGCACTGTCCCTGGCCCTGGCCATGTCGCAGCAGCGTGGTGACGAGCAGCTGATGGAGTTGCTGATCGCCGCCCAGTTCGACAGCGGCTATTACGAGAGCCTGCAATGGCGCAAGGCCGATGGCAAGGTGGGCTTCGAGCGCCATGCCACGCCGGTGCCCAGCATCGCTCCGGCCTGGTTCGTGGCACTGACGCCCATCACCGTGCAGCCCGGCGTGGCCCAGGTGTCGAATGGCTGGAAGGCGGTCGGCGCGATCGAGGTCTCCAGCCAGTCGGCCTATGTGCATGACGAGCTGTGGCGTAGCACCATGCGGACCGCGGGCCTGCTGGCCGTGGTCGGCCTGGTGGCGGGCGTGCTGGCCCTGCTGGTGATGCGCCGCATCCGCAAGCCGCTGGACAACGCGGTGGAGCAGGCCAAGTCCCTGGTCGAGGGCAGCTTCATGATGATCGAAGAGTCCCATGTGCCGGAGCTGCAGCGGCTGACACGGGCCATGAACACCATGGTCGCGCGGATGAAGAGCATGTTCGAGGCCCAGGCCGCGCAGCTGGAGGCGCTGCGCATCCAGGCCCATTGCGATCCGCTGACGGGCTTGAGCCACCGCAAGCATTTCCTGGCCCAGTTCGAGTCGGCGCTGGAGCGCGAGGACGGACCCGCAGAGGCCGGTCTGGTGCTGCTGCGCCTGCGCGATCTGCAGGGCCTGAACCTGCGCCTGGGCCGCCCCACCGCCGACCGCACGCTGATGGCGGTGGCCAATGCGGTCAAGGCCTATCCCGAGCGGGTGCAGGGCTGTGTGGCCGGCCGGCTCAATGGCGCCGACTTCGCGCTGTGGCTGCCCGCGCCCGAGGTGGCGATAGAGACCGCCCGCTCGCTGGCGGAGGCCCTGCGCGTCAGCTTGCCGGCCTTCGGGCCGCATATCCATGTGTCCTTCGGCGCGGTCGAGATGTCGCGCAGCCGGCCCTCGGGTGCCTGGTTCGGCGAGGCCGATGCCGCGCTGGCCCGGGCCGAGGCGCTGGGGCCGTTTGCGGTCGAGATGGCCCCACCGGCCACCCCCGATGTGCCGCTGCAGGGCGAGCGCGTCTGGCGCCAGCAGATCACCGATGCGATCAAGGAGCGGCGCACCCGCCTGATCCAGTACCCGGTGATTGACCGCGCCAACCAGGTCCAGCACCTGGAGTGCCCGCTGCAGCTGCAGCTCGACTCGCATGGCGACTTCGAGCCGGCGATGCGCTGGCTGCCGCTGGCCGTGCGCAGCCGCCTCACCGCCGAGGTGGACACCCATGCGGTGGCGCTGGCGCTGGAGGCCATCAGCCGCGACGGCCAGCACCGCTGCGTCAATATCGCGCCGATGTCCTTGCTGGACACCGGCTTTACCGCCCGGCTGCGCGACCTGGTGTTCCAGTCGCCGCAGGCCGCCCGCAAGCTGGGCATGGAGGTGGCCGAAATCGCCGCCATCAACAGCTTCGACCTGCTCTACGAGATGGGCCGCCAGCTAAGGCCGCTGGGCGTGCTGATCGGCATCGAGCATGCCGGCGCGGGCCTGTCCCAGGTCGAGCGCCTGTACCAGGCCGGTCTGGACTACGTGAAGCTCGACGCCTCGGTGGTGCAGGGCGTGGCCGGCGACGCCGCACGGGCCGCCTTTGTGCGCGGCATGGTCATCATGCTGCGCAGCCTGGCGCTGAAAGTCTATGCCGAGGGCGTGACCGACGCCATGGACGTGCAGGCGCTGTGGGACTGCGAGGTCGATGGCGTGACCGGGCCCTGGGCGAGTGCGCAGATAGGCAGCGCCTCGGGCAAGGCGACTCGCTAGGCGATGTCGCCGCAGTAGACCTCGAACCGCCCCTCGCGCCTATCCGCAAAATACCGCTGCAAGGTTTCGCGTACGGTACGGAAGGCGAGTTCGTCCCAGGGCACCTCGTGCTCGTGGAACAGCCGCGCCTCTATCGTCTCCGGGCCCGGGTTGAATTCGGTGCCCAGCAGCCTCGCACGGTAGAAGAAATGCACCTGGCCGACCCGCACCACATTCAGCACCGTGTACAGGCCTTGCAGTTCGATCTGCGCCCCGGCCTCTTCATCGGTTTCGCGCAACGCGCCCTCGGCGGTTGATTCGCCCAGTTCGAGAAAACCGGCCGGCAGGGTCCACATGCCGTAGCGGGGCTCGATATTGCGTTTGCACAGCAGCACCTGCCCCTCCTGGCCATCCCCCCAGACCGGCAGGGTGCCCACCACATTGATCGGGTTCTGGTAGTGGATGGTGTGGCAGATGGTGCAGGTGGCGCGCTCGCGATTGTCGTCAGCCGGGATGCTGTAGACCACGGCCCCGCCGCAGGCCGGGCAATGGTGGAAGCGCTTGAAAAACTGCATGTGGGCCAGTGTATCGTGCGTGGCATGATGGTTTCGGCCATGCCTTCTCTCAGGATCCCCGCTCATGGAACTCTTCAACTACTTTCGCTCCTCGGCCTCCTACCGCGTGCGTATCGCACTGGCCCTGAAGGGGCTGGACTACGACTACCGCGCCATCCACCTGGTCAAGCAGGAGCAGCACGGGGAGGCCTATGCCGCGCTGTCGGCCGCCCACCTGGTGCCGCTGCTGCGGGATGGCGATGCCGTGCTGAGCCAGTCGCTGGCCATCCTCGAATACCTGGACGAAACCCATCCCGAGCCGCCGCTGCTGCCGGCCGATGCGCTGGGCCGCGCCCGCGTGCGCTCGCTGGCGATGGACATTGCCTGCGAGATCCATCCGCTGAACAACCCGCGTGTGCTGCGCTACCTGGTGCGCGAGATGGGTGCCAGCGACGAGAACAAGGACCGCTGGTACCGCCACTGGGTGGAGACCGGCCTCGAGGTGGTCGAGCGCCGTCTGGTCACGGAGGCCGGCACCGGCAGCTTCTGCCATGGCGAACAAGCCACGGTGGCCGACTGCACGCTGGTGCCGCAGATCTTCAATGCCCAGCGCTTCAACTGCCGGCTCGACCATGTGCCGACGGTGATGCGCATCTTCGAGCACTGCATGACGCAGCCGGCCTTTGCCAACACCCAGCCTTCGGCCTGCCCAGATGCCGATTGAACCGCACCCTGACTGGCTGCGCCCCGATTGGGACCTGCCCCGGGTCAACGCCTTCATGACCACCCGCACCGGCGGCGTCAGCGAAGGATTGCATGCCAGCATGAATGTCGGCACCGCGGTTCAGGATGTGCCCGAACATGTGGCCGCCAATCGCGCCCGCGTCAGCCAGGCGCTGCAGGCGCATGCCGTCTTCATTCGCCAGGTGCATGGGGCGGACGTGCTGCATCTGCGCCCCGAGCATGCCGAGCCGGGTTGGGTGTCGCCGCCAGCGGATGCCAGCATCAGCACCACGCCGGGCCTCGGTGTGGCGATACAGGTGGCCGACTGCCTGCCGGTGCTGTTCGCCGCGCCCGGGGGCGTGGGCGGGGCCCATGCCGGCTGGCGCGGCTTGGCCACGGGCGTGCTGGAGAACACCGTCGCGGCGCTCAGCGCTGCGGCCGGCTGCGAGCCGGGCGAGATCCAGGCCTGGATGGGGGCCTGCATAGGCCCGGAGGCCTTCGAGGTCGGCGCCGATGTGCTGCAGGCCTTTGGCGCCGATCCGGCAAGACCCGACCCGCGCTTCTTCGTCTACCGGCCCAATGCCGCCGGCGAGCCGCGCTGGCGCGCCAATCTGGTGGCGCTGGCACGCCAGCGCCTGCAGGACACCGGGCTGCGCCACATCAGCGGCGGTGCGTGGTGCACCCACGACTCACGGTTCTTTTCCTACCGGCGGGAGCCCCTGGCCGGCCGCATGGTCGCCGCCATCAGCCTGCGCTGAGGCCGCCTGGCTGGCCTCGGCCCGCTGCCTGGCCTGGCGCCGCCGGCCCGTGCCCATCACGTAGACGACGATGGACACCGGCAGCACGCCGTAGAGCACAAAGGTGAAGAAGGCGCCCAGCACCGTGCCCTGGCTGCTGGTGGCTTCGGCGGCGGCCATCATCAGGGCCACATAAATCCAGGCTATCGCGACCAGGTACATGGCGGAGTCTCAATGTTCGGGACGATAGGGTATGTCATCGCAAGGTAAGTTTTTTGGCGTACAAAGCCGGCAGAGCGCAAAGCGCTTGTAGCATGCACCCAAGGGCTTGTTGCGCACGCCATGCCGGTTTGCCGAACCCAGCCCAGAGAGTGTGAGGAGACATATGAAGCGCAAGTCTGCCCCGTCCGCGCCAGAAGTGGCAAACCCCGCCCTGGACGCTCTGCCCGGCATGGGCGAGATGTTGAAGTCGCTGAGCAGCCTGCAACTGCCCATGGACGCGCTGGCCCAGTTGCAGAATGACTATCTGAAGCAGGCCACCGAGTTGTGGAACGGCTCGGTGCAGCGCCTGTCCCACGAGGGCAAGGAGGCCAAGCCGGCGCCGGCCTTGCCCGATCGGCGCTTTGCCAACCAGGCCTGGGCCGAGAACCCGGCCACTGCCTACATGGCCCAGATGTACCTCCTGAACGCCCGCACCCTGATGGAGATGGCGGACAGGATGGAGGGCGACGAGAAGACCCGGGCGCGTGTGCGTTTCGCCGTCCAGCAATGGGTCGATGCAGCCTCGCCCAGCAACTATCTGGCCTTCAACCCCGAGGCCCTGGCCAAGGCGCTGGAGACCAAGGGCGAGAGCATCGCCAAGGGGGCCAAGCAGCTGTGGGAAGACGTGCGCAAGGGCCATGTCTCGCAGACCGACGAGTCGGCCTTCGAGGTGGGGCGCAATGTGGCCACCACCGAGGGCGATGTGGTGTTCGAGAACGAGCTGTTCCAGCTGCTCGAATACAAGCCGCTGACGGCGCAGATCTACGAGCGGCCGCTGCTGATGGTGCCGCCCTGCATCAACAAGTACTACATCCTCGACCTGCAGCCCGAGAACTCGCTGATACGCTATGCGGTGTCGCAAGGCCATCGCGTGTTCGTCGTCAGCTGGCGCAACCCCGATGCCAGCTGCGTGCAGCTGACCTGGGATGACTACATCGAAGAGGCCGCGATCAAGGCTATCGAAGTGGTGCAGGAGATCAGCGGCGCCAAGACGATCGACACCCTGGGCTTCTGCGTCGGCGGCACGATTCTGAGCACCGCGCTGGCCGTGCTGGCCGCCCGCGGCGAGCAGCCCGCCGCCAGCGTGACCCTGCTGACCACCCTGATCGACTTCAGCAGCAATGGCGTGCTCGACATCTTCGTCGACGAGGCCTCGGTGAAGCTGCGCGACATGACCATTGGCCCCGATGCCCCGACCGGCCCCGGCCTTCTGATGGGCAAGGACCTGGCTGCCACCTTCAGCTTTCTGCGCCCCAACGACCTGGTCTGGAACTATGTCGTCGGCAACTACCTGAAGGGGGAGTCGCCGCCGCCGTTCGACCTGCTGTACTGGAACGGCGACAGCACCAATCTGCCCGGGCCCATGTACTGCTGGTATCTGCGCCACACCTATCTGCAGAACGAGCTGATTGAACCGGGCCAACTGACCGTCTGCGGCGAGCCGGTGGACCTCCCCGCCATCAAGGCCCCGGTCTATATCTACGGCTCTCGCGAAGACCATATCGTGCCCTGGGACAGTGCCTACCGCAGCACCCAGGTGTTCGCCGGCAAGAAGCGTTTTGTGCTCGGCGCCTCGGGCCATATCGCCGGCGTGATCAACCCGCCGGCCAAGGGCAAGCGCAGCCACTGGATTGGCAAATCGACCTTCCCCGAGAACGCCCAGGACTGGTTCAAGGGCGCGACCGAATACCCCGGCAGCTGGTGGACCGACTGGGCCGAATGGCTGGGCGAGCACGCTGGCAAGAAAATTGCTGCACCTAAGACGCCGGGCAATCGCAAATACAAGGCGATCGAGCCGGCGCCCGGGCGTTACGTCAAACAAAAGGCCTGATACCGCCTCCCCCACAACTTGAGCAGGAGAACCTCATGAGTACCGATATCGTCATCGTCGCCGCCACCCGCACCGCCATCGGCAAGTTCGGTGGCACCCTGGCCAAGACCCCGGCCACCGAACTGGGCGCGGCCGTGCTGGCCGAGCTGATCAAGCGCAGCGGCATCGAGGCTGGCCAGGTCAGCGAAGTGATTTTGGGTCAGGTCTTGCAGGCCGGCACCGGGCAGAACCCGGCGCGTCAGTCGGTGATCAAGTCGGGCTTCCCGAACACGGTGCCGGCCATGACCATCAACAAGGTCTGCGGCTCGGGCCTGAAGGCGGTGATGCTGGCCGCCCAGGCCATCCGCGACGGCGACAGCGAGATCGTCATCGCCGGCGGTCAGGAGAGCATGAGCCTGAGCCCCCACGTGCTGAATGGCTCGCGCGACGGCCAGCGCATGGGTGACTGGAAGATGATCGACTCGATGATTGTCGACGGCCTGTGGGACGTCTACAACCAGTACCACATGGGCATCACGGCCGAGAACGTGGCCAAGAAGTACGGCGTGTCGCGCGAGCAGCAGGATGCGTTGGCCCTGGGCTCGCAACAGAAGGCGGCCGCGGCGCAGGACGCCGGCCGCTTCAAGGACGAGATCGTGCCTTTCAGCATCGCGCAGAAGAAGGGCGACCCCATCGTGTTCGCGGCCGACGAGTTCATCAACCGCAAGTCGAATGCCGAGGTGCTGGCCGGCCTGCGCCCCGCCTTCGACAAGGCCGGCAGCGTGACGGCGGGCAATGCCTCGGGCCTGAACGACGGTGCCGCCGCCGTGATGGTGATGAGCGCGGCCAAGGCGGCCGCCCTGGGCCTGAAGCCGCTGGCACGCATTGCCTCCTACGCCAGCGCCGGCCTGGACCCCGCTTACATGGGCATGGGCCCGGTGCCCGCCGCGCGCAAGGCGCTGGAGCGCGCCGGCTGGAAGCCCGCCGATCTGGACCTGCTGGAGATCAACGAGGCCTTCGCCGCACAGGCCTGTGCCGTGCACAGCGAAATGGGCTGGGACACCAGCAAGGTCAATGTCAACGGCGGCGCGATCGCGCTGGGTCACCCGATCGGTGCCTCGGGCTGTCGCATTCTGGTCACGCTGCTGCACGAGATGCAAAAGCGCGATGCCAAGCGCGGCATTGCCAGCCTGTGCATAGGCGGCGGCCTGGGCGTGGCGCTGACCGTCGAGCGCTGATATCGGTCGCCGCAGGGCCGGCATGAGGGGGAACCCGATTGACCGGGCCAACGGCCTGCGGGACCCTAGTTGACGGGTAGCTTGCCCAGACGAGCAAGCCCCGAGTTTTGACAGACAGCGCTAGACGCGCAAGGAGACATCAATGACGCAGAAATTGGCTTACGTCACCGGCGGTATGGGTGGCATCGGAACCTCGATGTGCCAACGCCTGCACAAGGAAGGCTTCAAGGTGGTTGCCGGTTGCGGCCCCAGCCGCGACTTCGACAAATGGCTGGGCGAGCAGAAGGCGCTAGGCTACAGCTTCTACGCTTCGGTCGGCAATGTGGCCGAATGGGAGTCCACCGTCGAGGCCTTCGCCAAGGTGCGCGCCGAGCACGGCGAGGTGGATGTGCTGGTCAACAACGCCGGCATCACCCGTGACGGCATGTTTCGCAAGATGAGCCGCGCCGACTGGGATGCTGTCATCAACACCAATCTGAACAGCATGTTCAATGTGACCAAGCAGGTCATCGAAGGCATGCTGGACAAGGGCTGGGGCCGCATCATCAACATCAGTTCGGTGAACGGCGAGAAGGGCCAGTTCGGCCAGACCAACTACTCGGCCGCCAAGGCTGGCATGCATGGCTTCACCATGGCCCTGGCCCAGGAAGTGGCCAACAAGGGCGTGACGGTGAACACCATCAGCCCGGGCTATATCGCCACCGACATGGTCAAGGGCATTCGCCAGGACGTGCTGGACAAGATCGTTGCCACGATCCCTGTCAAGCGCCTGGGTACGCCGGAAGAAATTGCGTCCATCCTGGCCTGGTTGGCAGGGGAAGATTCGGGCTTCACCACCGGGGCTGATTTCAGCTGCAACGGCGGCTTGCACATGGGGTGACATGGGACAGCAAGCAGCCCTGCGGCTGCTTGCTCGCCATTTCACGCCGAGGGCCTGCAGGCCCTCGGCCGGGGAGCTTCAATCTCCCGGAAACCTCGCCCCCTCTGCTTCCAGCGGCAGTTCCAGGGCGTTGGTCAGATAGCTGACCGTGCGGTAGAAGCCGGCCAGCATCAGCAACTCCAGCATCGCCTCGTCGCTGAAGCGGGCCTTCAGCGCCTGCCAGAGGGCGTCTTCGACCTGACACTCGCGGTGCAAGGCTTCGCACAGACGCAGCAGGTCGCACTCCTCGTCGGTCCAGCACCCGTCCTGCGATCCAGCCAGAGCCAGCGAGCGCACCTGCGCCTCGTCGAAGCCGGCCTTGGCGCCGAACAGGCTGATGTGCACCCCCCATTCGTACTCGGACCGACACAGCGCCGTGGTGCGTGCGATGACGATCTCGCGCTGCCTCAGCGTCAGATGGCCGCGGTCCAGCAGGCCGCCGGCAAAGAACTTGCCGAACAGCCGGGGATCACGGGCCAGGGTGGTGAACAGCCGCAAGGGCGCGCGGCCGGGCGGCATGGTGCGGTCCAGCGCCTGCTGGATCTCGGGCGGGAAGGGCGCCTGGGCTGGGGGCATACGTAGTTGCATGGGCTGGCTCCGCTATAGTTTGCATAGCAATGCTACTTGTTTGCTATGAAAAGTAAAGCATGAAAATTCCAATCTCAGGCCAAGCGGTGCGCGGCTCGACGACCGGCCGCCCCATCATGGTGGCGCTGGACCTGCTCGGTCGCCGCGCGGCGCTGCGCATCCTGTGGGAGTTGCGCGGCGAGCCGCTGACCTTTCGCGCGCTGCAGGAGGCTTGCGACAGCAACCCCAGCCTGCTGAATACCCGGCTCAAGGAGTTGCGTGCCACCGGCCTGCTGGAGCATGCTGACGGCGGCTACCGCCTCACTGCCAGCGGCCGCCAGTTGCTCGCCGCGATGCAGCCGCTCTACGACTGGGCCGAGAGCTGGCAGGGCGCCCGTACGCCCGCGCCGTGACCTTGCGCGTGCCAAGGTCTTTCGCCCGGTTTGCGAATGCAGTAGTTTTCAGTAAGATATATCTTTATTAAGACATATCTTACGAGGTTCGGATGTTTGCTCTCTTCAACGGCCGGCCCGGGTTCGGTCACTGGCTGCATGGCCACTCCCATCACGAGGGCGGCGGCGGGCGTGGTCGCGGCGGGCATGGCGGCGATCACGATGGCCGGGGTGGCGGCCGGGGGCGGCGCGGCCCCAAGATGTTCGACGCGGGCGACCTGCGCTTTGTCGTGCTCAAGCTGATTGCCGAGCAGCCCCGCCATGGCTACGAGATCATCAAGGAGATCGAGCAGCGCGCCGGCGGCGGCTACAGCCCCAGCCCGGGCGTGATCTATCCGCTGCTGGCCCTGCTGGAAGACCTGGGCCATGTGCTGGTCAGCCGCGAGGGCAACCGCAAGCTGCACACCATCACGCCCGAAGGCCAGGCCTTTCTGGCGCAGAACAGCGCCGTGCTGGGCAGCATACAGGCCCGCCACTGCGGCGAGAGCGACCACCACAGCGGCATACGCCGCAGCCTGCACCAGCTCAAGGCGGTGGTGGTGGCACGGGTGCGCGGCGGCACGCCCAGCGCCGAGCAGTTGGCCCGCATCGAGGCGGTGCTGCAGCGCGCGACGCAAGAGATCGAGGCGATCGAATGATGGCCGACCTCATCAAGACACCAGCCCTGAGTGACAAGCGCGAGCGCGCGCTGCTGTGGCTGTTGGCCTTCACCCAGTTCACCGTGATCACCGACTTCGTCATCATGATGCCGCTGGGCCCGCAGATCATGGAGGCCTTCTCGGTCGGCCCGGCCGCCTTTGCCACCGCCGTATCGGCCTACTCCTGGTGCTCAGGCATCTCGGGCCTGCTGTCGGCCACCTACATCGACCGCTTCGACCGCAAGCGCCTGCTGCTGGTGGTCTACGCGCTGTTCGCGCTGTCCAATCTCGGTTGCGCGCTGGCCAGCAGCTTTTCGCTGATGGTCTTGTCGCGCGCTTTTGCCGGGCTCACCGGGGGCGTGATGGGGGCAGTGGTGATGGCCATCGTGGCTGACGTGATTCCGGTGCAGCGCCGGGGCGCCGCCACCGGCCTGATCATGACGGCCTTCCCGATGGCAGCCGTGGCCGGCGTGCCGCTGGGCGTGTTCCTGGGTGCGCACCACGGCTGGCAGTCGCCGTTTTACGTGCTGGTGCTGGTGTCGGTGCTGATCTGGATCATCGGGCGCTACACCCTGCCAACCCTGAATGCCCACCTGGCGCAGCGCCGGGTGCCGATGGCCGAGGTGCTGCCCCAGCTGTGGGCGCTGCTGCGGGAGCCGGGGCATTTGCGGGCGTTTGCGCTGTCGGGGCCGATGATGATGTCGGGCATGCTGGTGATTCCCTTCATCTCGCCGGTGTTCGTGGCCAATCTGCACCTCAAGCCCGAGGACCTGTCCTGGGTCTATATGGCAGGCGGCCTGGCCACGCTGTTCACTGCCCGGGCCGTGGGCAAGCTGAGCGACCGTTACGGCGCGGTGCGGGTATTTCGCGTGCTCGCCCTGGTGTCGGCACTGCCGCTGCTGGCCGTGACCTATCTGCCGGCCTGGCCGCTGTGGGGCCTGATGCTGTTCTTCCCCCTGTTCATGGTGCCGGTGTCCGGCCGGGTGATACCGATGCAGGCGCTGCTGTCCACCGTGCCGGCCAAGGCGCACCGCGGCGCTTTCATGAGCGTGAACAACGCGATCCAGTCGCTGGGTGTGGGCTGTGCCGCCTGGGTCGGCGGGCTGCTGCTGAGCAACGGCCCCGGCGGCCGCTTGGACGGTTATCACCTGAATGGCTGGCTGGCCCTGGCGCTTACCGCCTGGGCCATGTTCTGGATCGGCTGGGTGCGGCCCGCCCGATCCGGCGCAGAAGTGCATTGAAATTTCAGTACCATCGCGCCCTGCGTAACCCAAACCGTTTTGACGAGGACTGAGAACATGGCGATGGACGTTGTTGACTACGAGATCAAGGGCGCCGAGATGCAGTTTGTCGAGGTCGAGCTGGATCCCGGCGAGGCGGCCATCGGCGAGGCCGGCAGCATGATGTTCATGGACGCCGGCATCAGCATGGACACCATCTTCGGCGACGGTTCGGCCCAGCAGAGCGGCTTCTTCGGCAAGCTGATGGGCGCGGGCAAGCGGCTGATCAGCGGCGAATCGCTGTTCACCACGATCTATACCAACCAGGCCTCGAGCAAGCTGCGCGTGGCCTTTGCCGCGCCCTATCCGGGCAAGATCCTGGCCATGGATCTGCGCCAGCTCGGCGGCACCTTGCTGTGCCAGAAGGAGTCGTTCCTGTGCGCCGCGCGTGGCGTGTCCCTGGGCATTGCCTTCCAGCAGAAGATGTCGGTCGGCTTTTTCGGCGGCGAAGGTTTCGTGATGCAAAAGCTCGACGGCGACGGCCTGGCCTTTGTGCATGCCGGCGGCACCGTCGTCAAACGCGAGCTGCAGCCTGGCCAGACCCTGCTGGTGGACACCGGCTGCGTGGTGGCCTACACGCCCAGCGTCAATTTCGAGATCCAGTACGTCGGCAAGATCAAGACGGCACTGTTCGGCGGTGAGGGCCTGTTCCTGGCCAAGATGACGGGCCCCGGCACCGTCTGGCTGCAAAGTCTGCCGTTCTCGCGCCTGGCCTCGCGCATCTTCGCCGCCGCGCCGCAGAATGGCGGGCGCAAGGAGGAGGGTTCCTTGCTGGGGGGCTTTGCGGGCGCCGGGCTGTTGGGCGGTTTGATCGGGGGCGATGAAGACTGAGATCTTGCGGGTCAGACCTTGAGATCCACGCGAAGCGTGGCCGAAAGCTCTGACCCCAACTGACTGGAGAATTTGCGCGCCTCTTGCCTGGCATCAATGCCGCTGCTCAGGCGCTGTGCCCTCGCCGCCTACACTAGACGGTTCAGTTCCCTGATTCCTTGATTCCCGGATTGCCCTTGAACCTGCTCACTCTGACTTTGCGCCGCAGCCTGGCCCTGATGGCCTTTACCGCGGCCGGCCTGGCCCAGGCCGCCACGCCTCCGATCTTCGTGCTCAACTCGCTGGACGCCGACGTCAGCGTGATCGATCCGGTCAGCTTCACCCAGATCAAGCGCATCCCGACCGGCAAGGAGCCGCACCATCTGTACCTGACGCCGGACGAGAAGTCACTGATCGTGGCCAACGCTCTAGGCGATTCACTGACCTTCATCGACCCGGTCACGGCCGAGGTGCAGCGCACCTTGCGCGGCATTGCCGACCCCTACCATCTGCGCTTCTCGCCGGACATGAAGTGGTTCGTCACGGCGGCCAATCGGCTCAACCATGTGAACCTCTACCACTGGCAGCCGCTGGAGGCGAATCCGCTGAAGTTCGTCAAGCGCATCGAGGCGCCCGAGACGCCCAGCCATCTCTACATCGACAGCAAGAGCACGGTGCTCTACGTGTCGATACAGGACAGCGACGAGCTGATGGCGATCGACCTATCGACGCAGACGCCGCGCTGGAAGATCAAGGTCGGCAAGATGCCCGCCGACATCTACCTGACACCCGACGACAAGCACATCCTGGTGGCCCTGACCGGCGACAAGCTGGTCGAGATCTATGACGTCACCGGCGCACAGCCGAAGCTGGTCAAGCGCCTGCCCACCGGCAATGGCGCCCACTCGTTCCGCGCCTGGGGCGACAAGCGCCATGTGCTGGTCAGCAACCGCGCCGGCAACACCATCAGCAAGATCGACCTGCAGAGCTTTGCGGTGGTCGATCAGTTCCCCGGCCCCGGCGGCCCGGACGATATGGAGTTGCTGCCCGATGGCAAGACCCTGCTGGTCGGCTCGCGCTGGGCCGGCAAGCTGACGATGATTGACACGCAGACGCGCAAGGTCGTCAAGCAGGTCAAGGTGGGCAAGTCGCCGCATGGGGTCTGGACCCTGAACCATGCGCCGCGCTGAGCGGCGCTGGGCGCCGCGGCTGCTGTCCGCTGTGCTGGCCCTTGTGCAGACCGCGGTCTGGGCCAATGGCTGCGACAAGCCGGTCTATCTGACCTTCGACACCGGCCATATGGAGGTGGCGCCGCTGATTGCCGAAGTCCTGCAGCGCCATCAGGTCAAGGCCACCTTCTTCCTGGCCAGCGAGATCACCAAGACCGGCGGCACCAGCCTCGATGCCCAGTGGGCGCCCTGGTGGAAGGCCCGCGCGGCCGAGGGGCACGACTTTGGCTCGCACACCTGGGAACACGACATCTGGGTGGCCGATCTGCCCGATGGAGGCTTTCGCGTGCGCAGCGGCACCGGGCCCGAGCCCGGCAAGCTGCGTGATGTCAGTGCCGCCGCCTATTGCGAGGGCATCAAGCGCAGCGCCACCCGCTTCCAGGAAATGACGGGCCAGGCGATGCTGCCGTTGTACCGCGCCCCTGCAGGTCGCACCTCGCCGGCCCTGCTGGCCACCGCCCAGGCCTGCGGCTTCACCCATGTGCCCTGGACGCCCAATGGTTTTCTGGGCGACGAGCTGAACAGCGACAAGTATCCGAATACGCTGCTGCTGGAGCGCGCGCTGAAAAGCGTGCGCAGCGGCGACGTGCTGCTGGCCCACCTGGGCATCTGGAGCCGCCAGGACCCCTGGGCCCCGGCCGTGCTGGAGCCCCTGATCGTCGGACTGAAGGCCAAGGGCCTGTGCTTTGCGCCTTTGCGCGATCATCCGGTCTACGGGGCCTTGATCAAGAAACCTTAGATGGACAGTTTTTACGACACCGTGACCGACGCCTTTGGCCAGGTGCAGCAGGCCTTGTTCGAGGCCGTCGTGCAGCCCCTGGTATTCGGCCTTGGCATGAGCAATCTGATGGAGGAGGCCTTTGCTGCCACTGGCTGGCTGCTGGTGGGCTTGCTGCAGATCGTCATCATGCTGACGGTGATACGCGCGCTCGAGCGGCACAACCCGGTCGAGCCCGTCGTCGACCCTGCCGCGGTGCGCGTCGATGTCATCTACACGCTGATCCACCGCCTGGGCCTGTTCCGGCTGGCGCTGTTCTTCAGCATCGATCCCTTGTGGGATGCCTTGTTCGGCCAGATGCGCGTGGCGGGTGTCCCGATCTTCCAGCTTGACGCGCTCTGGCCTGGTGTCAGCGACCAGCCGGTGTTCAGCTTCGTGCTCTACCTGCTCGCCTTTGACCTGCTCGAATACTGGATACACCGAGCCCAGCATCAGTTTGGCTGGTGGTGGCAGCTCCATGCCCTGCATCACAGCCAGCGCCAGATGACGATGTGGAGCGACAACCGCAACCACCTGCTCGATGACCTGCTGCGCGATGCGATCCTGGTGCTGGTGGCCCGCTTCATCGGCATTGCGCCGGGCCAGTTCGTCGCCGTGGTGGCCGTGTCGCAGCTGATGGAGAGCCTGCAGCATGCCAATGTGCGGCTGTGGTTCGGCCCGGTGCTGGAGCGTGTGCTGGTCAGCCCGCGTTTTCACCGCGTGCACCATGCCATCGGTGTCGGCCATGAGTCGGCCGGCAGGGGCACGCTGGGCGGCTGCAACTTCGCCGTGCTGCTGCCGGTCTGGGATGTGCTGTTCCGCACCGCAGACTTCGGCCTGCGTTTTGATCCCACCGGCATACGCGACCAGCTGCCCGACGAGGGCGGGCGCGACTACGGCGATGGCTTCTGGGTTCAGCAGTGGCTGGGCTTGAAGCGGCTGGTGGGCAAGGCCTGACACCATAGGGCCCGCGACCCAGCCAGTTGGGGGCAGAGCTTGCCGAGTACAGCAAGGTCTGACCCGCAATGTATGCTTGCTTGCATGAATCTGCTCTTCGATGCCTTCTGGCGCGCCGTCGCCTACTGCCTGCATCCCAAGGTGATATTGCTGTCCCTGCTGCCGCTCCTGATCGCCGCGGGGCTCAGCGGCGGCTTGGCCTATTTCTACTGGGAGGCTGCGGTCGATGGCCTGCGCACGACGCTGGACTCCTGGCTGATCATCGACAGCCTGTTGCGCTGGCTGGGCAGCATTGGCGGCGAGGGTTTCCGTTCGGTACTGGTGCCCATCATCATCATCGCCTTGGCGGTGCCGGTGATCGTCGTCGTGTCCCTGGTGCTGGTGGCCCTGCTGATGACGCCGGCCCTGGTCACCCTGGTGGCGAGTCGCCGCTTCCCTCAACTGGAGCGCCGCAAAGGTGCGGCCTTCTGGCAAAGCGTGCTGTGGTCGCTGGGCTGCACGGCTGCGGCCCTCATCGCATTGGTGCTGAGCGTGCCCCTGTGGCTGATCCCGCCGCTGGTGATGATTCTGCCGCCGCTGATCTGGGGCTGGCTGAGCTTTCGCGTGTTTGCCTTCGATGTGCTGGCCGAGCATGCCTCGGCAACGGAGCGCCGCCAGCTGATGCGCGAACACCGTGCGCCCATGCTGCTGATGGGCGTGATCTGCGGCTATCTGGGCGCTGCACCGTCGCTGGTCTGGGCCTTCGGGGTCATCGCTGTGGTGCTGTGGCCGTTGCTGGTGGTGGTCACGGTCTGGATCTACACCCTGGTGTTTGCCTTTGCCTCGCTGTGGTTTGCCCACTATGCGCTGGCGGCGCTGGAGCGGCTGCGCCAGCTCGAGTCTGTGCTGCCGCCTGCGCCTGTGGGTGCCGCACCTCTGCCTGAGATTGGCGACCCGCATCAATTGACCGCCTTACCCCCTATCTGACATGAACATCGGCCTCATCATCATCGGCGACGAAATCCTCTCGGGCAAACGGCAGGACAAGCACCTGCCCAAGCTGATCGAGCTGTTGCAGGCGCGCGGCCTGAGCCTGGCCTGGGCCCGCTATGCCGGTGACGAGCGCGAGCGCATCACCGCCGATCTGCGCCATGCCTTTGCCAGCGGCGATATCGTCTTCAGCTGTGGCGGCATAGGCGCCACGCCGGACGACCACACGCGCCAGTGTGCCGCCGCTGCGCTGGGCCGGCCCCTGGCCCTGCACCCCGAGGCCAGGGAGCTGATACTGGAGCGCATGCGCGATGTGGCGGCCGAGCAGGGCAAACCTTACGAACCCGACACGCCGGACAACCAGCACCGGCTGAACATGGGCGTGTTCCCCGAGGGCGCCGCCATCATCCCCAACCCGTACAACAAGATCGCAGGTTTCTCGGTCGGCCATGTGCACTTCGTGCCCGGTTTCCCGGTGATGGCCTGGCCGATGATGGAGTGGGTGCTGGACACGCACTACCGCCATCTGCACCAGGCCTTGGGCGTGCTGGAGAAATCGCTGATCGTGCAGGGCGCGATGGAGGCCACGCTGACGCCGCTGATGGAGCAGATCGAGCACCAGCACCCCGGCATCAAGGTTTTCAGCCTGCCCAGCGTCGATCACCCGCAATGGGGCCGCCATATCGAACTGGGCGTGAAGGGTGACGCCGGCCAACTGGATTCCGCCTACGCCGCACTGAAGACCGGGCTGGCGCAGTTTGGTGCGGTGATCAGCGCCGAAATGGTGCGCTGAGGCGAAAATCAACGCACCAATGATGGGCAACCAAGCGCATCATGTTGGTGCGTTGGTGTTCGCTGGCCGCACAGCGACCTTCAGCACGGCACGAAACAGGCGCCAGCCCTGTCATCCGACGCTGGCACGCTATCTGCTAAATTGCAGTGCGAACACGAAATCGCAGCGCCTGCATGGGCCTTGCGACCGTTGAATTCGAAACCAAGCATTCCGTCCCCAATTAGCCCCTGCTGAGGAGATTCTGATGGCCAAGACCGTCGCCGATGTCATGAAAATGGTGGAAGAGAACGAAGTCAAGTTTGTTGACTTCCGCTTCACCGATACACGCGGCAAGGAGCAGCACGTCTCCGTGCCTGTTTCGCACTTCGATGAAGACAAGTTCATTTCCGGCCACGCCTTCGACGGTTCGTCCATCGCCGGCTGGAAGGGCATCGAAGCCTCGGACATGCAGCTGATGCCCGACCCCGAGACTGCCAACATCGACCCCTTCTTCGAAGAGCCGACGCTGATTCTGACCTGCGACGTGGTCGATCCGGCCGACGGCAAGCCCTATGAGCGCGACCCCCGTTCGCTGGCCAAGCGCGCCGAGGCTTATATGAAGAGCACCGGCCTGGGCGACACCGCCTACTTCGGCCCGGAACCCGAATTCTTCATCTTCGACAGCGTGCGTTGGGGCAACGACATGTCGGGCTGCTTCTCCAAGATCGAGGCCGAAGAGGCCGCTTGGAACACCGGCAAGGAATACGAGCACGGCAACAAGGGCTATCGCCCCACCGTCAAGGGCGGCTACTTCCCCGTGCCCCCGGTCGACAGCGGCCAGGACCTGCGCTCGGAGATGTGCCTGATCCTCGAAAACCTGGGCATCCCGGTCGAGGTGCACCACCACGAAGTGGCCAATGCCGGCCAGATGGAAATCGGCACCCGCTTCAGCACGCTGATCCAGCGCGCCGACTGGGTGCAGCTGCAGAAGTACGTGATCCACAACGTGGCCCATGCCTACGGCAAGACGGCCACCTTCATGCCCAAGCCCATCGTTGGCGACAACGGCTCCGGCATGCACGTGCACCAGTCGGTCTGGAAGGACGGCAAGAACCTGTTCGCCGGTGACGGCTATGCAGGCCTCTCCGACTTCGCGCTGTACTACATCGGCGGCATCATCAAGCACGCCCGCGCGCTGAACGCCATCACCAACCCCGGCACGAACTCGTACAAGCGTCTGGTGCCCGGCTTCGAAGCCCCGGTGAAGCTGGCCTACTCGGCCAAGAACCGCTCGGCCTCGATCCGCATCCCCTACGTGGCCAACCCCAAGGGCCGTCGCGTGGAAGCCCGCTTCCCCGATCCCCTGATGAACCCCTATCTGGGTTTCGCGGCTCTGCTGATGGCCGGCCTGGACGGCGTGGAGAACAAGATCCACCCGGGCGAAGCCGCCACCAAGGACCTGTACCATCTGCCGCCGGAAGAAGACGCGAAGATCCCGACCGTCTGCCACAGCCTCGATCAGGCCCTGGAGCATCTGGACAAGGACCGCGCCTTCCTGACCAAGGGCGGCGTGTTCACCGATGCCTACATCGATGCCTACATCGACCTGAAGATGCAGGAAGTCACCCGCTTCCGCATGGCCACGCACCCGGTCGAGTTCGATATGTACTACAGCGCCTGATCTGCATTCGGGGGCCTCAAACCCCCGGACAGAAACAGCAAGGGACAACCTCGGTTGTCCCTTTTCCATTATGGGTCAGGCTTGGGCCACAATCCGGCCGTGGCCGATAGAGGCCGGTTCAGACACAGGTCGTGGCGTCAGGCTGCGGCCCGGAGGCATTGCATGACCCGAGTAACGTCGTTGCGCTTGAACGGAATAGTCCGATTCACCGGATGGATCGCAGCTATGGGATTGGCCGGCGCCGCTGCGGCCCAGGGCAACTCCATCGTCTATCGCTGCCCCGGCCCGCCGGTGCTCTACACCGATGCGCTGAGCGCCAAGGAGGCACAGGACAAGGGTTGCCGCACGATAGAGGGCGCGCCGATCACGGTGATGCAGACCAGCAAGCCCAAGGCCCCTGCGAACAACGCAGCGGCCAATGCCTCGGCATCGTCAGCGGCCTCGCGCCCCGGCGATACCCGCATCGACCCCGCTCAGCAGAAGAGCCGCGACAGCGATGCCCGCCGCATCCTCGAGGCCGAGCTGCGCAAGGAAGAGGAGCGCCTGCAGGCGCTGCAAAAGGAATACAACGGCGGCGAGCCCGAGCGCCGCGCCGAGGAGCGCAACTACCAGCGCTATATCGACCGCGTGGCCGAAATGAAGGCCAGCATAGGCCGCAAGGAAAGCGATATCGCGGCGATCAAGCGTGAGCTGAGCAAACTGGGTTCGTAGCATGAGCGACGATCCGGTCCGCGACAGCCATCCCCACTTCCAGGCGTTCGATCTGCTGACGACGATGATCGCCATCGTCGGTGCCGATGGCCAGTGCCTGTTCGCCAATGCGGCCTTCGAGACCAATCTGGGTCTGTCGCGCCGGGCGATGCTGAAGAGCAATCTGTTCGACACCTTCACCGACCCCAAGACCGTGCGCGACACGGTCAGTGCGGTGGCGCAGAACCAGTTCTCGAACAGCCGCTTCGAGGGCCAGCTGCGGCGCGGCGCCAGCCTGCACACCGATCTGCTGCCGGTGCATGTGATCGTCACGCAGATGGACGGTCCCAGCCAGGTCTTGCTGGAGCTGATCGAGATCGAGCAGCAGACCCGCCAGGACCGCGAGGAGCGGGCGCTGGGCCAGGCCCAGGCGACCAAGGAGCTGATTCGCAATCTGGCGCACGAGATCAAGAACCCGCTGGGCGGCATACGCGGCGCGGCCCAGCTGTTGGCGATGGACCTGGAGTCGCCCGAGCTGACCGAGTACACCGATGTGATCGTCCACGAGGCCGACCGCCTGCAGTCGCTGGTGGACCGGCTGCTGGCGCCGCACCGCAATGCCCAGGTGGTGGGCGACGTCAACATCCACGAGGTCTGCGAGCGGGTGCGCTCGCTGGTGCTGGTCGAGCACCCGCGCGGGCTGAAGATCGTGCGCGACTATGACACCTCGCTGCCGGACTTTCGCGGCGACCGCGAGCAGCTGATCCAGGCAGTGCTCAACATCGTGCAGAACGCCGCCCAGGCGCTCACCGAGCGCATTGCGGCCGGGGATGCTTGTATCGTTCTGCGCACACGCGTCGCGCGCCAGGTGACTTTGGGCAAACAACGCTGGCGCCTGGCATTGGAATTGCATGTAGAGGACAACGGCCCGGGTGTACCCCCGGACATCCGCGATCGCATTTTCTATCCCTTGGTGACAGGGCGCGACGGCGGCTCTGGCTTGGGGCTCACACTGGCGCAGACCTTCGTCCAGCAACATCAGGGGACGATCGCCTGTGACAGCGAACCAGGACGGACCGATTTTCTGATCACCTTGCCCTTGCCCTGACCGTAGTGGGGAGGGCGCGCTGGGAGTCCCGCATGAAGTCGATCTGGATTGTTGACGACGACCACTCGATACGATTTGTTCTCGAAAAAGCACTGGCCCGCGACAACCTGCCGGTGCGCAGCTTCAGCAATGCCCGCGACGTGCTCGCGGCCCTGGAAGACGACAGTCCCCAGGTGCTGGTGTCCGATATCCGCATGCCCGGCGGCTCCGGCCTGGACTTGCTGGCTCAGGTCAAGGAACGTCTGCCGAAATTGCCCGTCATCGTGATGACGGCCTATTCCGATCTGGACAGCGCCGTGTCGGCCTTCCAGGGCGGCGCTTTCGAATACCTGCCCAAGCCCTTCGACGTGCCCCGTGCCGTCGAACTGATACGCCGCGCCCAGGAAGAAAGCCTGCGCGAGGCGGTGCAGGAGGAGCGCGACGCGCTGATGCCCGAGATGCTGGGCCAGGCACCGGCGATGCAGGACGTGTTCCGCGCCATCGGCCGGCTCAGCCAATCGGTCGTCACGGTGCTGATCACCGGTGAGTCCGGCTCGGGCAAGGAGTTGGTGGCGCGCGCGCTGCACAAGCACAGCCCGCGCTCGGAAGGGCCGTTCGTGGCCATCAACACGGCGGCGATTCCGAAGGACCTGCTGGAGTCCGAGCTGTTCGGCCATGAGCGCGGCGCCTTCACCGGCGCCCAGGCCTCCAGGCGGGGGCGCTTCGAGCAGGCCGATGGCGGCACCCTGTTCCTCGACGAAATCGGCGACATGCCGCTGGATCTGCAAACGCGGCTGCTGCGTGTGCTGAGTGACGGCCAGTTCTACCGCGTCGGTGGCCACAGCCCGCTGAAGAGCACCGTGCGCGTGATCGCGGCCACCCACCAGAATCTGGAGGACCGGGTCAAGCAGGGCGCCTTCCGCGAAGACCTGTTCCACCGCCTTAACGTGATACGCCTGCGTCTGCCGGCGCTGCGCGAGCGCCGCGAAGACATTGCCACCCTGGCGCGCTTCTTCCTGCAGAAGAGCGCCGTCGAGCTGGGTGTCGAGGCCAAACGTTTGAGCGATACGGCGCTGGCCCGGCTGGAGGTGTTCGACTTCCCCGGCAATGTGCGCCAGCTGGAGAACATCTGCCACTGGCTGACGGTGATGGCGCCCACCCAGGTGGTCGAACCCAAGGACTTGCCGCCGGAGCTGCTGCAGGAGGGGGCCTCATCCGACACCCCTGCCTTGACGGCAGAACCGCCGGCGGCCAGCGCCGCCGTGCAGCAGCTGCCCACGCCGCTGGTGCCGTTGCGCGAGCTGGGCGCCGGCGTGCAGGACCCCTGGCTAATGGAGCTCAAGCGCGAGGCCCAGCACCTGCTGGAGCGCGGCGTGAAAGACGTCTGGGACGTGCTCAGCAAGCGCTTCGAGGCGCAACTGATTCACTGTGCGCTCGAGCAGACCCGCGGCCGCCGCATCGAGGCCGCGCAGAAGCTGGGCATAGGCCGCAACACCATCACGCGCAAGATCCAGGAACTGGGCCTGGACGATTGACGGCGTGCCGGCCGGGTCGCGTTCAGGTTTTGTCGCGATCCAGCCAGATGCCCAGGCCTTGGGCATTCAACTCCACATCCATCGCCAGCAGATCGTCGATGCAGGCCTCGGCCAGCAGGCAGCCGTGCGCGCGCAGCGAGCGGCGGTACAGCAGGGCCAGGTCTTGCTTGATGCTGGCATGGCGGTCCTGCGCATCGCGGTGTGCCAGGCCTATCGCCACCGTCGCGTCCAGATGCTCCAGCAGCAGCTCGGTCAGGCGGGGCAGGTCACTGATGCGGCCATAGTGGGTCAGCTGCATATGCAGCGGCCCTTGCCGTATCAGGCGCTCCACACTGGTGCGCAGGGCCTCGGGATCGAACTGCACCGGCGTGCTGGTCGGGATGATCCAGGGGCCCTGGGCGGTGTCGAACTCGCGGTAGCTGAGGCCGAAGGTGTCGCCGGTGAACCAGCTGCGCGAACGCTCGTCCCAGATGCAGTGGTGGTGGCGGGCGTGGCCCGGTGTGTCGGCGAACAGCAGCGGGCGGCCCGCCAGCTCAAGCTGCAGCCCGTCGCTGGTGCTCAGCACCCGCTCGGCGTCCACACCGACGAGTTTGCCGTAGGAGCGCTGCATCTCTTCCTTGCCATAGACCTGCAGGGCGCCCAGGTAGAGCGCCGTCGGATCTATCATGTGGCGCGCACCACGGGGGTGCACAGCCACCCGGGCCTGGGGCAAGGACTGCATCAGCAGGCCCACGCCGCCGGCATGGTCCAGATGGACATGGGTGGGTATCACCCAGTCCACCTGCTCAGGGCCCAGCCCCACCGATTCGAGCGCACCGAGCAGCCGCGGCACCGCATGGTTGGTGCCGGTGTCAATGAAGGCGGCGCGGCCGTTCTCGACCATCAGGTAGGCGGCATCGAACAGCGGTCGCTGAAAGCCGGTGTCGATGGCGTACAGGCCGTCGCCGAGGTCTTGCAGGTAGTCGGGCATGGGAGGGGCGGGGAGCGTTGTCTCGGTCGATAGTAATCTACGGGCTTCGCGCGGCTTGGCCGCGCCCGCCGTTCCCTCACCGAGCACCCCATGGCCGTACACGAAATTCTGAAGATGGGCGACCCCCGCCTGCTGCGCATCGCCCCGCCGGTGCAGGCCTTCGACACTCCCGAGCTGCATGCGCTGATTGCCGATATGTTCGAGACCATGGCCCATGCCCAGGGCGCGGGCCTGGCCGCGCCGCAGATCGGCATCGACCTGCAGCTGGTGATCTTCGGTTTCAAGAGCAATGTGCGCTATCCGGAGGCGCCGCCGGTGCCGCCCACGGTGCTGATCAACCCGGTCATCACGCCGCTGTCCGATGAGATGGTCGATGGCTGGGAGGGCTGCCTGTCCGTGCCGGGCCTGCGCGGCGTGGTGCCGCGTTTTGCGCGCATCCGCTACACCGGTTTCGATCAATACGGCGTGGCCGTAGCTCGCGAGGCCGATGGTTTCCATGCCCGCGTCGTCCAGCATGAGTGCGACCACCTGATCGGCACGCTGTATCCGATGCGCGTCAAGGATTTCAAACAGTTCGGTTACACCAGCGTCTTGTTTCCCGAGATGGATCCCAACGACGACGATTGATCGTAACAAGCCGTTGGCGCCGTCAGCCCGATGGTGTCGGTCCGCGTTGTAGCGCTGACGCCCCGCCTTCAGTGCGGGGTATTCCGGAGCCCGTGCCATGACATCCCCCCGCCCCACCGGCCTGATCGCGCAGCGTCTGCGCCGATTCAGTACCGTCCTGTTCCTCGGCCTGAGCCTCACGGCAGGCGCTGCATTTGCGGATCCGCCCGGCCGCGTCGGCCGCATCGCCGAGATCGAAGGCCGGGTCTGGCTGTTCGATGCCGAAACCAATGAATGGGTTGCCGCGCTGCGCAACCGCCCGCTGACCGCCGGTGACCGCCTCAGCACCGATGGCGAGGCCCGGGCCGTGCTGCGCGTGGGACCGACCAGCCTGCTGGTCGACGGCCAGACCGAGATGGAGGTGCTGCAGCTCGACGACGAGCGCGTGCGCCTGCAGGTGCACAGCGGCAGCATCGCGCTGCGCCTGCGCACCCGTGAGACGGCGCTGGAGTACCAGGTGCTCACCAACGAGGGCACGTTCAGCCCCGAGCGTGCCGGCCACTACCGCATCGACCGCCGCGACGACATCAGCTATGCCAACGTCTGGCAAGGCCAGTTGCGCTACGAAGGTCGCGGCCAGGCGATGAGCCTGGGCGCCGGCCAGCGTGCCGAGCTGATGGGCGACGGCAGCCGCCTGATCGCGCTCGGCAACGATGCCTTCACCGACTGGGTGATGCGCCTGGAAACGCGCGAGGAGCGCTCCGTTTCCGAACGCTATGTCTCGCCCGAGATGACCGGCGCCGAGGAACTGGACCGCTACGGCCGCTGGGAACAGTCACCCGACTATGGCGCGGTCTGGATACCGCAGCAGGTCGCGGTCGGCTGGGCGCCGTACCGCCAGGGCCGCTGGGTCTCGGTGGCGCCTTGGGGCTGGACCTGGGTGGACGATGCGCCCTGGGGCTTTGCCCCCTTCCACTACGGCCGCTGGGCCCAGTACCGTGGTGTCTGGTGCTGGGTGCCAGGCACCTATGTGCGCCGCCCGGTCTACGCGCCGGCCCTGGTCGCCTGGGTGGGTGGACCGCAGGTCAGCGTGGGCGTGAATGTGGGGCCGCATCGGCCACCGGTGGTGGGCTGGTTCCCGCTGGGGCCGCGTGAGGTCTATGTGCCCGGCTACCGGGTCAGCCCCGGCTATGTGCGCAACGTCAATATCCATCATGTGCCCGATGTCGGCGTCATCAACCGCGCCATCGACGGGCCGCGCCGCCCGCCGCATGAGTACTACGGCAACCGTGATGGGCGCGACGCCATCACCGTGGCGCCGGTCGGCCAGATCGGCCGCGGCCAGCATATCGACCGCATTGCCGACCAAGGCACGGTGCAGGAGCTGATACGCGGCCCGGTGCACAGCGACCCCGGCCTGCCGGTGCGCGTGGCCCCCGAGGGGCGTGACAGGCCCCGGGACGGTTCGCGCCCGGGTATTCCTCGTGCAGATGACGATCGCGGGCCTCGCCGGTCGCTGCCGGTGGTGGCCGTGCCCGCGCCGCAAACGGTGCCCTCGGGTCAGTCGGCGCTGCGCGACTACCAGTCCGGCGTGCCGCTGGTGGCGCCGCAGCCCCGTGAGCCCATGCGCGAACCCGCACGGGAGGCGCCCCGCGAGCGTCCGAGCGCCGCCGTGCCGAATGCGGTGATTCCGAGCATGCCGATCCCGGCGGTGCCCAGTGGCCCGCCCATGGGCGTGAGGGATCGCGCCCAGCAGCGGGACGAACAGAATATGCAGGAGCAGCAGCGCCGTGAGCAGTTCCAGCGCGAGCAGATGCAGCAGCGCGAACGCGCCGCTCCGCCGCCGGTGATGCCGCAACGCGAGGCGCCGCAGGGCCTGCCGATGGCACGCCCGGCCGCGCCGCCCAGCCCGCCGGCCGCCATGCCTGCGCCGCCGACGGTGCAGCGCGGTGAGCCGCCGCGGGCACCGGCGCCGCCCGAGGCGCGCAAGCCCGATCCGCGGGAGGAGCAGGGCAAGCGCGACAAGGACGGCCGCCGCGACCGCATCAGCACGCAGTAGGCCTGCACAAGGGGCTGGCTAGAGCTGACCCTTCAGCACCGCCCAGACGTTGTCCAGCATCTGCGGATGGGCCTTGGCCAGCGGGTGGATGCGGTCGGCCTGGAACCAGCTCTCGGCGTCCTTGCGCTCGGCTATGCCCTGCAGCAGAAACGGCACCAGCGGTGCCGACTGCGCCTTGGCCACCTTGGCGAACAGGCCGGCGAACTCCTCGCCGTACTGCCGCCCGTAGTTGGGCGGTACCTGCATGCCCACGACGATGGGCTTGGCGCCGGCCGCCTTGCAGGCGCTGACGATGGCCTGCAGATTGTCCTGCGTCATGCTCAGCGGCAGGCCGCGCAAGGCGTCGTTGCCACCGAGCTCGACGATCACATGGCTGGGCCTGTGCTTTTGCAGCAGGGCCGGCAGCCGCGAGCGGCCGCCCGAGGTGGTGTCGCCGCTGATGCTGGCATTGACCACAGCCACCGGCGGCTTGTTCCTGGCCAGGCGCTGCTCCAGCAGGGCCACCCAGCCCTCGCCGCGGGCCAGGCCGTATTCGGCCGACAGGCTGTCACCCAGCACGAGTATCAGCTTGACGGCGGGTTTTTTTGCTGTCGCTGCCTGGGCATCGGCCGCCAACGCAGGGGCTTGAACAAGGCCCAGGGCCAAGCTCAGGCCCAACACGCTACAGTGCTTCACCAGCCTACGTCGCCGCATTGCCTACCCACCTTCCCATGCCACAGACCATCATCGAAGTTCAGCGCATCACCAAGGACGTCAAAGACTCCACCGGAACCCTGACGATTCTGCATGAGATCAGCTTCAGCCTGCAGGCCCAGGAATCGGTGGCCATCGTGGGTGCCTCGGGTTCGGGCAAGAGCACCCTGCTGTCGATACTGGCAGGTCTCGACACGCCGACCACCGGCTCCGTGAAGCTGGCCGGCACCGAGTTGTTCGACCTCGATGAGGATGCCCGCGCCGCGGTGCGCGCCGCCCAGGTCGGCTTCGTGTTCCAGAGCTTCCAGCTGCTGGGCAATCTGAATGCGCTGGAGAACGTGATGCTGCCGCTCGAATTGCAGGGCCACCCGGAGGCCAAGCGCCTGGCCACCGAGATGCTCAAGCGGGTGGGCCTGGGCGAGCGGCTGAAGCACTATCCGCGGGTGCTGTCCGGCGGCGAGCAGCAGCGGGTGGCGCTGGCCCGGGCCTTCGTGATGCGGCCGGCCCTGCTCCTGGCCGACGAGCCCACCGGCAGCCTGGATTTCGCCACCGGCGCCCAGGTGATGGAGCTGATGTTCGAGCTGAACCGCGAGGCCGGCACCACCCTGGTGCTGGTGACCCACGATGTCGGCATTGCCCAGCGCTGCCAACGGCAGTTGCATATCGAGGCCGGGCGGATGACCGAGGCCTTGGCGGCACAGCCCGCCTGAGGGTATTTCTAGGGGTGAGCCTCAGGGCAGGGCGTAAGGAGCAGCCATTACACTTGGGCTCCTTTCCAGTCCTGTCGCTCCATGCCTCTTGTTTCTGCAGCTGCGGCCGCCTCGTCGACTTCTTCCTCGACCCCCGCAGTGTTTGATCTGAAGAGCGCTTCGCTGACCCTGCTCGCGCTGCTGCTCAAAACCACGGATATCAAGGCGCTGAGCCAGGCCATGGCGCAGCGTCTGGGCGAAACGCCCGATGTCTTCAGCCAGGACCCGGTGCTGATCGACCTGTCGCCGGTCGCGGCGGCCGGCGAGATCGACTTCAAGGCGCTGGTCAAACTGCTCAAGAGCTACAAGCTGCTGCCGGCGGCTGTGCGTGGTGGCTCTGCCGAGCAGATGGCCGCGGCGCTGGCGGCTGGCCTCGGTGAAGCGCCCGATGCCGGGCCTGCGCCGGCCCGCCAGGAACCCCGCGTGCAGACGGTCGAAGTGATACGCGAAGTGCCCGTCGAAGTGGTGCGCGAGGTCGAGGTTCAGGTGGCCGCGCCGGCCACCAAGACCGTCATCGTTGACAAGCCCTTGCGTTCGGGCCAGCAGGTCTATGCCAAGGGCGCCGACCTGGTGGTGATGGCAGTGGTCAGCCACGGTGCCGAGGTCATTGCCGACGGCAGCATCCACATCTACGCACCGCTGCGTGGCAAGGCGATTGCCGGGGCCAAGGGCAATACCGAGGCGCGCATTTTTGCCGCGGTGATGGAGCCGCAGCTGGTGTCGATTGCCGGCATCTACCGAGCCATCGAGGGGCCGCTGGCGCCCGATGTGCAGGGCAAGCCGGCGCAGATACGGCTGGACGGCGAAAAGTTGCTGATGGAAGCACTTCATTACTGATCACGCAGGCGCGGTCTGTCATAGAGGCAGGCGGCGTTTCAATCCCATTCAATCGAAAGACCTTCATCTATGACGAAAATTGTTGTGGTGACCTCCGGCAAGGGCGGCGTGGGCAAGACCACCACCAGCGCCAGCTTTGCCTCCGGCCTGGCCCTGCGCGGCTACAAGACCGCCGTGATCGACTTCGACGTCGGTCTGCGCAATCTGGACCTGATCATGGGTTGCGAACGCCGCGTGGTCTATGACCTGATCAATGTCATCAACGGCGAGGTCAACCTGACCCAGGCTCTGATCAAGGACAAGCAGGCCGACAAGCTCTATGTGCTGGCCGCCTCGCAGACCCGCGACAAGGACGCGCTGACGAAAGAGGGCGTGGAACGTGTGCTCGACGAACTCAAGGCGATGGAATTCGACTACATCGTCTGCGACTCGCCGGCCGGCATCGAGACCGGCGCGCTGATGGCCATGCACTTCGCCGACGAGGCGCTGGTGGTGACCAACCCGGAAGTCTCCAGCGTGCGTGACTCCGACCGCATCCTGGGCATGCTGAACTCCAAGACCAAGCGTGCCATCGAGGGCAAGGAGCCGGTCAAGGAGCATCTGCTGATCACCCGCTACAACCCGAACCGGGTCGAGGGCGGGCAGATGCTGTCGCTGGAGGATATTCACGAGATCCTGCGCACGCCGCTGATCGGCGTGATCCCGGAGTCGGAGTCGGTGCTGACGGCCTCCAACCAGGGCCTGCCGGCCATCCACCTGAAGGGCACGGAAGTGTCCGAGGCCTATATGGACGTGGTCGGCCGCTTTCTCGGTGAAGACAAGCCCATGCGCTTTGTCGAGGCCGTCAAGCCCAGCTTCTTCAAGCGCATTTTCGGAGGGCGTTGAACGATGAATCTGTTTTCATTCCTGCTCGGTGAGAAGAAGAAAACTGCCAGCGTCGCCAAGGAGCGGTTGCAGCTGATCCTCGCCCATGAGCGCAACGGCCGCAGCGCCAGCCCCGACTACCTGCCGGCGCTTCAGCGTGAGCTGGTGGCGGTGATCTCGAAGTACGTCTCCATCAATCCGGACGACATCAAGGTGCATATGGAGCGCCAGGACAATCTGGAAGTGCTGGAAGTCAAGATCGAACTGCCGGACCTGGTGACGCGCTAAACACCGCCCGCCCGTCCCGCCGCGAACCCGCCGCCTGGTTTTTCCAGGCCGGCGGGTTTTTTTTGATCTGCGTCAAGCCTCGGCCTGAAGGCTCGGTTCGTCGCGGCTGGATTGCAGTTTTTGTCAATTAAGGCCCGAGATAGTTGTTAACTTTTGTCATTTCACCACCGATATGAGGAGGGTAACAGCGCTGTCGGGGTGGGGCTAGGCCTGACCTCGGCATGCAATTCATCAACACCAGGAGTCACCTATGCACTCTCGCATTCACGTCATTGCCGCCGCTTGCCTTATGGCGCTCGCATCCAGCGCCCGGGCCGAGGACAGCAGCTCCATCTTCAGCGTGTCGGGTTTCGGCACCATCGGCGCGGTCAAGACCAGCACCGATATGGGTGCCTACCAGGCCTCGGTGCGCCCCGGTGGCGCGACCTCCGAATGGAGCACCGACGTGGACACCAAGCTGGCCGTGCAGGTGACGGCGACGCTGAATCCGATGTTCTCGGCCACCGGCCAGCTGATGACGCGTGTCAATGGCGAGGGCAACTGGAACCCGGCTATTCAGTGGCTGTTTGCCAAGGCCAAGTTCGGCAACGGCTTCAGCGCCCGGGTGGGCCGCATCGGCGCACCGTTCTTCATGGTCAGCGATTTCCGCGACGTGGGCTACACCAATGTCTGGGTGCGTCCGCCGGTCGATGTGTACGGCCAGGTGAACTTCAGCACCTTTGATGGCGCCGACCTGCTGTACCAGGGCGATATCGGCCCGGCCAGCGTCAATGCGCAGGTCTTTGGCGGCAAGACTTCGGTGGACTTCGGCGGCGGCGTGGACGTCAAGCTGAAGAATCTGCTGGGCTTCAATGCCTCGGCCGAGATCGGTCCGGTCACCGTTCGCGTGGGCCATCTGAAAACCAAGCTGACGGTGCTGGGCAGTGCCGGCCTGACCTCGCTGGTCGGCGGGCTCAAGCAGGTGGGCCAGAGCCCCGGCCTGGGCGGCTTGATCACGCTGGCCAATGACATCGACGTCAATGGCAAGGACGCCAGCTTCACCGGCCTTGGAGTCGCTCTGGACTGGAACAACATCGTCGCCAACGCCGAGTTCACCAAGCGCCGCACCGACAGCTACATCGCCGACACCACGGGCTGGTACACCACGGTGGGTTACCGGGTGGACAAGTTCACCCCCTATGTCACCGTGTCCGAGATCAAGCAGGACAGCCCCAAGTCGTCCACGGCGATTCCGCCGCTGCCGCAGCTGGCTCCGCTGGCCGCCGGCCTGAATGGCCTGCTGCGCTCGGTCGGTCAGAAGACCACGGCCGTGGGCGTGCGCTGGGATGCCTACAAGAACGTGGCCATCAAGGGCCAATACGACCGCATCAAGGTCGATGCGGGAGGCGCCGGCCTGTTCAACGCTGCGCTGCCGGGCCTGGGCGGCACGTCGGTGAATGTCTACAGCGTCGTTGTTGACTTCGTGTTCTGAAGCCGGAGCAACATCATGAAAAAACTCATTTCCTCTCTCGTTGTTGCTGGTGCCGCGCTGTGCGGTGTGCAGGCCGTGCATGCGCAGGTGGTGGTGGTGGCCGGGGCCAAGAGCGCGGCAACCGCGCTGACTGCCGATCAGGCCGCAGGTCTGTTCCTGGGCAAGTCGGCGCAGCTGCCGGGTGCCGGCAATGCGGTGCTGATCGACCAGGTGGAATCGGCCGCGATACGCGACCAGTTCTACACCAAGGTGGCGGGCAAATCGGCCGCCCAGGTCAAGGCCGCCTGGTCGCGCCTGGTGTTCTCCGGCAAGGCCACGCCGCCCAAGGAGGTGGCCAACAGCGCCGAAGTGAAGAAGCTGGTGGCCGCGAATCCGGATGCGGTGGGCTACATCGAGAAAAGCGCGGTGGACGCCTCGGTCAAGGTCCTGCTGGCCGTCGACTGAACCAGCACGCCCTTTGAGGCAGGCCCCGGCAGTGCCGGGGCACGATCACAACAAGGAGGTGCAGCATGAGCGTCCGCATGAAAATCTGGGCCCTGCCCATTGTCGCCACGGTGATATTCGCGCTGGGCATTGTGGTGGTGCTGATGTCGTCGCTGAGCACGATGAGCACGATCAAGGACGTGGGCCACAGCAGCTATCCCTATCTGGACGCGACCACGCAGATGGGCAGCCAGCTGGAGGCCCTGTCGGGCACGATACAGAGCGCGGTGGCCGAGGGCGAGAAGAAGCGCCTCGACGAGGCCAATGAGCGCGCGGTCAATATCCGCAAGACGCTGGCCCGTGTGGTCGCCCTGCCGGCTCATGCGGTCGAGGGCAAGGCCCTGACGCAGGACTTCGAGGCCTATTACGCGTCCGCCCTGGACACGGCGCAGCTGTTCCTGGGTGTCAAGCAGGGTGATGGCGCGGCATCGGTGCCCAAGATGCAGGCGGCGCAGAAGACGCTGGAAGAGAGGCTGAAGAAGGAGCAGGCCAAGGCGCAGGCGGAGTTCTCGGAGAGCCTCAGCGGTGCCGAGAGCGGCGTGCGCGCCAGCCTCTACGCCACCCTGATCAGCGGTGCGGTGGTGGTGGCCGTGCTGGGCATCGCGTCCTGGCTGGTGATCGGCAGCGTCTGGAGCCAGCTCGGCGGCGAGCCCGAATATGCCCGCGAGGCGATGCGTGCCATGGCCCTGGGCGATCTGTCGCAGAAGATAGAGCTCACCCCGGGTGACGAAACCAGCCTGCTGGCCGCCGTCCATGCCATGACCGAGGGCCTGCGCAGCATGGTCTCGGGCGTGCGCACCAGCACCTTCCAGATCACCGATGCCTCGCGCGAGATTGCTGCCGGAAACATGAATCTGTCGGTGCGCACCGAGGAGCAGGCCTCGTCGCTGGCGCGCACCGCCAGCAGCATGGAGAAGATCACCTCGACCGTGCAGCAGAACGCCGAAAGCGCGCGCATGGCCAATCAGCTTGCCAGCTCGGCCTCGACCGTGGCCACCCAGGGCGGTGAGGTGGTTGGCGAGGTGATACAGACCATGGGCACGATCTCGACCTCGTCGAAGAAGATTGCCGACATCATCGGTGTGATCGACGGCATTGCCTTCCAGACCAATATCCTGGCGCTGAACGCGGCAGTGGAAGCGGCCCGCGCTGGCGAGCAGGGTCGCGGCTTTGCCGTGGTGGCCAGCGAAGTGCGCAGCCTGGCCCAGCGTTCGGCCCAGGCGGCCAAGGAGATCAGCTCGCTGATCAAGGCCTCGGTGGAGCAGGTCGAGCACGGCTCGGCCCTGGTCGAGCGGGCCGGCAGCACGATGCGCGAGATCGTCAGCTCGGTGCAGCGTGTCGGCGACATCATTGCCGAGATCTCGGAAGCGTCCCGGGAGCAGGCCACCGGCATCGGCGAGGCCAGCACGGCGATTGCCCGCATGGATGACTCGACGCAGCAGAATGCGGCGCTGGTGGAGGAAGCCGCGGCGGCGGCCTCCAGTCTGGAGCAGCAGGCGGTTTCGCTGACCGAGGCGGTGTCCAGCTTCAAGTTGCAAGCCTAGGGAATTTGCCGGGAATTTCCGGGTCGGAGCGGGATCGGCCCCTTTTGAGGGCACAATCCCGCCTCCCCGGAAGATTCGTATGCAAAGCAGTTCATCGCTCATGTCCCGTCAGTTGTCTCAGTACCAAGTTCGTCCCGCCACGCTTCGCGATGCCAAGGCTATTGCCCAGGTCCACGTGGCCGCCTCTCAAGCCGCTTACGCCGGCCTGGTGCCCGAGGACCATCTCAAATCCCTGTCGGTCGAGAAACGCCAGGCTTTCTGGCGCGAAGCCATCGACCTGTGCGAGCCGCAGGTGCTGGTGGCCACCGAGAACGACCAGATCGTCGGTTTCGTCGGCTTTGACCGCTCGCGCGACAAGGGCACGCCGGCCACCACCGGTGAGGTCTGGGCCATCTATGCCAACCCCGCCCTCTGGGGCACCGGCGTCGGCGCCGCGCTGTGGGAAGCCGCGCGCGACGGCCTGGTCGAAGAGGGCTGCACCAAGGCCACCCTGTGGACGCTGTGGCGCAACGAGCGTGCCTTGACCTTCTTCGATCAGGCGGGCTTCAAGGCCGACAAGGGCTCGGCCCGCACGACCGAGATCGGCGGCGCCAAGATCGAAGAGATCCGGATGCAGCGCGCCATCGTCTGAGGAAGCTGGGCGGCAGGCGCCCGGGAGGGCGCCAGGCGGCACCTAGAATCGCGGCTCGCTGCCCGCCGGCGGCAACTACCCGCGCTTGCTCATGACCCTGAACCGCATGCTGGCCGCACTGGCCACCACCACGCTGCTTGTCCTCGGCAGCAGCCAGGCCGCCACGCCCGATGTCTCCACCGCACCGCTGCGGCCTCAGGACCTGACGCTGGAGCAGCTGTACCGCGCCAAGCCCTATCGCGGTACCGAGGCCAAGGAGATGCGCTTCAGCCCTGACGCGCGCTATCTGGCCTATCTGTGGAACCCGTTCGGCGAGGCGGGCACCGATCTCTATCTGTACGACAGCCAGACCGGCCAGACCCGGCGCATCACCTCGCTGGCGCTGATGCAGGCCCATGACGCGCCCGAGGATATCGAGCGCTTCCGCAAGAAGGCCGAGCAGCGCGAGCGCGAGTTCACCCTGAACCAGGCACGCATGCAGGACCAGGCCGCCTATCTGGCCGGCGCCAAGGTCGATCTGGGCGCCTGGGAGCGCGAGGCGCTGGAGCAGGTGAAGAAGGAGTTCCTGGAGAAGAAGGCCAGGGACGAGGCGCAGAAGAGGCTGGAGGCCGAGCGCCTGGGTGATGAGCCCAAGGCCGACAAGACCGATGCTGACAAGGACAAGTCCGCCGACAAGGCCCTGTGGGAGTGGCGCGACGAGCTGAAGAAGAAGCTCGCGCGCGACAAGCTCAAACCCACCGACACCTACCCCGGCGTTGACGCGGTGCAATGGGCGCACAAGGCCAATGAGCTGATCTTCCAGTACCGCGGCGACCTGTTCCGCGTGCAGGCCGCTAGCGGCGCGATCGAGCGCCTGACGCAGACCGGCAAGGCCGAGCGCATCGTCGCCTACACGCCGGAAGACGACGGCTATGTGTTCATGGATGACAAGCAGGTGCTGCGAGCCAGCTTCGGCCGCGGTGGCGTGACGCAGCTGAGCCGCGAGCTGATCAACGCCGATGATGCCGAGCGCAAGTACCGCATCGAGCGCAGCGTGCTGACCGAAGACCAGCGCTTCATCGCCATCATCGCCCGCGCGCCGTCGAGCACCGGCGACAAGCCGCCGGCCACGCCAGCGCCCAAGGGCCGGCAGGTGGAAATCATGAACTACGGTGAGCGCTTCGCCACCGCCAAGAAGGTCGACCGCGAGGTCTCGGACGACAAGCGCACCGAGCTGGCGCTGGCCCTGTTCATACGCAAGGCCGGGCCGGCCAGCAGCGCCCAGCCTGAGCCCGTGTTCACCCACCCGGGCGGCGATGTCTGGTTCGAGATGAGCAAGCTCGCCTGGGCCAAGGATGGCAGCCGCTACACCTTCGCCACCTGGGAGCGAGAGAAGAACCGGTTGCGCATCTACGTCGGTCTGGCCGACGAGAGCGCAAGGCCCGAGCTCGTGCTGGAGCGCAAGGGCGAGGACAAGACCGGCCATGAGGTGGTCAATGTGGTCGAGCCGCGCTTCACGCCCGACGGCAAGACCTTGCTGGCGGTGCTGGACGACGAGGGCTACCGCCAGCCCTATGTGATCGACACCGTGGCGCACACCGCACGCGCCTTGCTGAAGGGCGCTTTCGAGGCCCACGCGCTGATCGGCTTCACGCCCGACAGCCGCTCGCTGCTGCTGGCCTCCAACAGGGACGACCCGGCCGCGATGAACGTCTACCGCGTCGATCTGGCCAGCGGCGCGATGCAGGCGCTGGGCCGGCCCGGTGACTACCACCGCAACGTCCAGGCCTCGGAAGACGGCCGCAAGCTGGCCGCCAACGCAGGCAACTGGGCACAGCGCCCCGAGCTGAAGCTGATCGACGCCACCCAGGCCCAGCCTCAGATCCGCACCTTGACCGACAGCCATGACAAGGCCTGGGCCCAGGTCGATCTGCTGCGGCCCGAGCGCTTCAGTTTCAAGAACCGCCATGGCGACGCCGTCCAGGCCTATGCCTTCAAGCCGCCGGGCTGGAAGGCCGGCGACCAGCGCCCCGGCATCGTCTACCTGTACGGCGGCCCCTTGAATGACCGGCATACGGTCGAGGTCGACAGCTTTCAGTCCACCGCCTATCTGTTCGGCATGTACATGGCCGCCAGGCATGGCTATGTGACGGTGGCGGTTGACCCGCGCGGGCACTCGAACTACGGCCGCGCGTTCAGCGACGCCAACTGGGAACAGCCCGGCAAGCCGCAGACCGAAGACCTGGAGGATCTGGTCAAGCACCTGAGCCGGGGCTGGGGCTTGGACCCGCAGCGCCTGGGCCTGACCGGCTGGAGCTTCGGCGGCTTCCAGACGCAGTACACGATGTACACCAGCCCCGACCTGTTTGCCGCCGGTGCCGCCGGCGCCGGCCCGACCGAATGGGAGAACTACAACAGCTGGTACAGCGGCCGCACCCTGGGCAAGACCGAGCGCAGCAAGACCACGCTGAAGCGCTTCTCTCTGCTGCCGCTGGCGCAGGGGCTGAAGAAGCCGCTGCTGCTGGTGCATGGCATGCAGGACCCGAACGTGCTGTACCAGGACACCGTCAACGTCTACCGCGCGCTGCTGGAAAGCGGCAAGGAGGGCCTGGTCGAGCTGTTCCTCGATCCGGATGGCGAACATGGCCTGGACGGTGCCGTCAACCGCAAGGCACTGCACAAGAAATACGAACGCTTTTTCCTGCAGCACCTGGGCCGTGCCCGCGAAGCCAGCAAGTCCTGACCCCGTACGAGGATACAACGATGAAACGAAATGCCGCTGTTCGATATGTGATGCTGGCGGGCCTGCTGGCCTGCACCACGGCTCTGCAGGCGCAGACGCTGCGCTGGTCCAGCCAGGGCGACATGCTGACGATGGACCCGTACTCGCAGAACGAGAGCCTGACGAATATGGTCAACGGCCAGATCTACGAGTACCTGGTGGCGCGCGACAAGCAGCTGGGCCTGGTGCCGCAACTGGCCACCGAGTGGCGTCAGATCAGCCCGCTGGTGTGGCGCTTCAAGCTGCGCCCGAACGTGAAGTTCCATGACGGCAAGCCCTTCACCGCCGATGACGTGGTGTTCTCGGTCGAGCGCGCCCGGCAGCCCAGTTCGCAGATCGCCTCGTTCTCCAATCCGCTGGGCGAGGTGCGCAAGATCGACGACTTGACGGTCGAGTTCCGCATGCAGCAGTTCAACCCGATCTTTCTGCAGCACATCAACCGCATCCAGATCATGAGCCGGGCCTGGTGCGAGCAGAACAAGGCCACCAAGCCGCAGGACTATGCGCACAAGGAAGAGGCCTACACCGCCTTCAATGCCAATGGCACCGGGCCCTTCATGCTGGTGAGCCGCCAGCCCGATGTGAAGACGGTGCTGAAGCGCTTCCCCGGCTACTGGGGCGCGATCGAGGGCAATGTGCAGGACGTGGTCTTCACGCCGATCAAGAGCGCACCGACGCGCAGCGCCGCCCTGATCTCGGGCGAGCTGGACTTCGTGCTCGACCCGCCGCCGGCCGACCTGGAGCGCCTGCGCGCCACGCCCGGCGTCAAGGTGGTGGAGGGCATAGAGAATCGCATCGTCTTCATCGGCATGGACCAGGCCCGCGACGAGCTGCTGTACAGCAGTGTCAAGGGCAAGAATCCGTTCAAGGATGTCCGCGTGCGCCGTGCGCTGTACCAGGCCATCGACATCGACAGCATCAAGACCCGGCTGATGAATGGCCAGGCCAGCCCGACCGGCGCGGTGATGGCCTCCAGCATAGGCACCTTCAACGACGCCGAGGTCGAGAAGCGCCTGCCCTTCGACCTCGATGCGGCCAAGAAGCTGCTGGCCGAGGCCGGCTATGGCGAGGGCTTCGAGGTCACGCTGGACTGCCCCAACAACCGCTACATCAACGACGAGCGCATCTGTCTGGCACTGTCCAGCATGTGGGCCAAGCTGGGACTGAAGGTGCGCGTCAACGCGATGCCGCGCAGCACCTATTTCCCTAAGCTGGAGAAGCTCGACACCTCGCTGTACATGATGGGCTGGGGCAGCGCCATCACCGATGCCGAAACCACCTTCACGCCGATCTACCGCAACCGCGGCGAGAAGGGCCTGGGCTCGGACAACTATGGCAACTACCGCAACGACAAGCTCGATGCGCTGGCCGCCGCCTCCAGCAAGGAGGAAGACCCGACCAAGCGCCAGGAGCTGATCAAGGCCGTGTTCCGCGAGCACAACGACAAGGTCCACCACATCCCGCTGCACCGCCAGTTCATCCCCTGGGCGATGCGGCAGAACGTGAGCGTCGTGCACCGGCCGGACAACTGGCTGGAGCTGCGCTGGGTGACGGTCAAATGAGCGGGAGGTAGGCCGCCTCAGGTGCCGGCGCCGATGGCGCGGGCGCCCTGCAGCATCTCATGCACGTCGTGCGTCATCACGGCCAGAAAGGCCGTCAGCGCCAGGTAGTACAGGCCGTATTCCCACTTCACCGAGCTGGACGCCGAGTAGTAGGCCGCCGCCTCGGGGCTGTTCTTGTTGAAACGCAAGGCCTTCCACAGCTGCGGCGCGGCCAGCACGGCGATCAGTATCAGCATCGGGCTGTGCGTGTAAAAGAACAGCACACCCAGCAGCGGCGCACCGAGCAGCCACAGCCGCGGTGACAGCACGGCGACGATGCGCCCGCCGTCCAGCGGTGACAGCGGGATCAGGTTGAACAGGTTCAGGAAGAAGCCGCCGTAGGCCACCGCCAGCAGCCAGTTCGCGTCATAGCTGCGCGCCAGGAAGTAGCAGGCCAGTGCGCCCAGCGTGCCGAGCAGCGGCCCGCCCAGGCCCACATAGGCCTCGGTCTCGGCGTTGTGCGGCTGGTCCATCAGTTCGATCCAGGCGCCCATGAAGGGAATGAAGGTCGGCAGGCCGACCTTGAGTCCGCGCTGGCGCGCCGCGATGAAGTGGCCCATCTCGTGCACGAACAGCAGCGCCACGAAGCCGACCGCATAGCGCCAGCCGAAGATCCACGAATAGGCCAGCACCGAGATCAGCATGCTGCCGCCCGAGAACAGCAGTTTGCTGAACTTGGCGCCCGACAGCAGCAGCAACAGGATCTTCAGCATCGCTCAGACCTTGGTTTCGGCGTCAGTGGCAGCAGCGTTTGCGGTCTTGCGCCGGCCCAGCAGCTTCATCAGCCCGCCGCCGAAGGCGATCACGGCGATGAAGATGATCTTGGCGAACTTGGCCGCAAACGCCAGTATCACCGCCAGCAGCCCCAGCTTCTTGGCGGCCACGCCGACCACCAGCGCGGCCAGGCCGTATTCGGCCACCTTGTCGGTGGACGAGTTGAAGTCGGCATAGGTCTTGCCGGCGTCGAAGTTCAGTGCATTCAGCAGGGTGGTGGCGGCCGGCTTGTGCGCGGGCAGGTCCTTGAGATCGGTCACCAGGTTCATGCTGAAATAGCCCTCGCGGCCCAGCACATAGGTGTTGTAGTTGACGCCTTGCTCGTCCTGCGCGGTGCTGCCTTTTGCGCGGGACGACATCGCCCAGGCCAGCCGGTGGCTGGCACTGTCGTACTTCGGCACCTCGGCCCAGCCCAGGATCTCGAGCGCCGGCACGCCCAGCTTCTCGCGCTCCTTGTTGGAGGCCTCGGTGCCCTCGCGATAGCTTTGCAGCAACTCGTCGGCCTTCCATTCCTTGGCGTCGTCGTCCTTGATATAGCCGGCCGCTTCATAGCGCACGGTCATGAACCAGCCAGCGTCCCCCTGCGGAAAGATCAGGCCCTGCAGGCGCTCGTCATGGCCCGGGTTGCCCATCGCGTTGAGCAGCTGGGTGGCGTGCGGCTGCGCAATGAAGCTGTAGCCCGCCGGCAGCTTCAGTACCGCCTGCTGGGCCAGGGCCACGTCCTGCGGGCCGTCCTTTGCGGCCTTGCGGGCCTCGGCCCAGACCTGGGCACGGGCCTGTTGCTGCGCGTCGGCGGCGGGCGCGCCCTGTGCTCGGGCCGCGCCGGTGAGCAGCAGCGCCGCGGTCAGCAGCAATGCCTTGATGGCTTGTTTCATCTCTTCCTCCCTGTTGATGGAATCGGCGCGCGCTTGTCCTTGCGGCTGCCGGCCGGTATGTTAAGGGCTGCCATGAGGCCTTGTGCTATGCTGCGCCAAATACAGACAATTGTCTGTTTATATAAACAAGTGTTTGATTGATTCATGGCCGACAGCAGCAAGGAACAGCTCTACCAGCTGATTCGCGACAACCCCTACATCTCGCAGCAGGCGCTGGCCGAGACGCTGGGCCTGTCGCGCTCGGCCGTCGCCGGGCACATCGCCAGCCTGACGCGTGAGCGGCGGCTGCTGGGCCGGGCCTATGTGCTGCCGACGCCGCGCACTGTGGTCTGTCTGGGCGGCGCCAATGTGGACCGCAAGCTGACCAGCATTGCGCCGCTGCAGATGGGCACCTCCAATCCGGTCGATCAGCAGGAGACACCCGGCGGCGTGGCCCGCAATGTGGCCGAGAACCTGGCCCGTCTGGGCCTGCCGGTGAGCCTGCTGACGGCCGTCGGCGACGATGCCGCGGGCCGGGCCTTGCTCGAACACGCGGCCGCGCTGGGCATCGCCACCGGCGCCAGCCTGCGTCTCGCCGATCAGCCCACCGGCAGCTACACGGCCGTGCTCGATGCCAACGGCAGCATGGTGCTGGCCATGGCGGCGATGGCCCTGTGCGAGGCGCTGACTCCCGACTACTTGGCCAGCTGCCGCCCGCAGCGCGCCCAGGCCAGCCTGACCGTGGCCGATCTGAATCTGCCCGCCGACTCGCTGCAGGTCCTGCTGGACGAGGCCCGGACCGGTGCCACGCCGCTGGTGCTGGTGGCCGTCTCGGCGCCTAAGATGGCGCGCCTGCCGCAGGATCTGCGCGGCCTGAGCCTGCTGGTGCTGAACCGTGATGAGCTGGAAGCGCTGGCCGGCGAGCCGCTGCCGACCCTGCGCGCGCTGACCCAGGCCTGCGCAGCGATGCGCACGCGCGGCGTGCAGAACCTGGTCGTGACACTGGGCGCCGAGGGCGTGGCCTACACGGACGACGGCAGCAAGCTGCTGCGCCTGGCCGCACCCAAGGTCAAGGTCGTCGATGTCACCGGTGCCGGCGATGCCTTCAGCGCCGGCCTGTGCTGGTCGTTGAGCCAGCAGCCGCAAGACCTGGCCCTGGCCTGCCAGCGCGGCCTGGCCCTGGCGGCGCTGACCCTGCAATCCCCGGCCTCGGTCTATCCCGGGCTGAACCCCAACACCCTGCTGGAACCGGCCGCCTGAGGCCGCTGCTGAATCATGAACGACTACCTGGTTTTCTCGGACGAAGTGGCGGCTGCGCGTGCCTCAGGCACGGCCATCGTGGCGCTGGAATCGACCATCATCTCGCATGGCATGCCCTATCCGCAGAATGTGCAGACGGCGCGCGAGGTCGAGCAGATCATCCGCGACGGCGGCGCCGTGCCGGCGACGATTGCCATCCTCGGCGGCAAGATCCGCGTCGGCCTGTCGGCGGCCGAGCTGGAGCAGTTGGGCACCTCGCCCGACGCGATGAAGGTCAGCCGCCGAGATCTGCCCTTTGTGCTGAGCCAGGGCGGCGTCGGCGCCACCACGGTGGCGGCGACGATGATCTGCGCCGAGCTGGCCGGCATCGCCGTCTTCGTCACCGGCGGCATCGGCGGCGTGCACCGCGGCGCCGAGACCAGCTTCGACATCTCTGCCGATCTGCAGGAGCTGGCGCAAACCTCGGTGGCGGTGGTCTGCGCCGGCGTCAAGTCCATCCTCGACATCGGCCTGACCCTGGAGTATCTGGAGACGCATGGCGTGCCGGTGCTCAGCGTCGGCCAGACCAACTTCGCCGCCTTCTACACACCGGACAGCGGCTTCAAGGCCGACTTCCGGCTGGACGAACCGGCCCAGCAGGCACGCTTCATCCGCAGCAAGTGGCAGCTGGGCTTGAAGGGCGGCGTGGTCATCAGCAATCCGGTGCCTGCAGCCGCCGCCATGCCGCGCGCCGAGATCGACGCGATCACCGCGCAGGCGCTCGGCGAGGCCGATGCGCAGGGCATCAGCGGCAAGGCGGTCACGCCCTTTCTGCTGGCCCGCATCAAGGAGCTGACCGGCGGGCGCAGCCTGGCCACCAATATCGCCCTGGTCAAGCACAACGCCCGGGTGGGCGCTGCGCTGGCCGTCGCGCTGGGCGTGGCCTGATCTCAGCGGCTGCGCCGGCGTGAGGCGCCGGCCAGCAGGCCCAGGCCGGCCAGCAGCAGGGCCACGCTGGTGAGCTCCGGCACCGGTGCCAGCGCGTAGTGGTACAGATTGATGTACTCCACGCCGGGTGCCGGGTTCTCGATGTTCAGCACGTTCAGGGTCAGGCCTTGCGGGGTGTCGCGGAACGAGATGCCTTCGATTTCCTGCTCGAATGGCGTCTTGATCTGGAACAGTTCCTCGACCGCCCCGGACTTGACATGGGTGCGGTAGATCGACTTGGTGTCGCCATCCGAGGCCATGTAGAGCCAGTCGCCGCGCAGCTTGGCGCCCTGGACCTGATCCAGCGTCTGCGACAACGTCACGTAGTGGTCGAAACTCCAGTCCGAGAGCTTGTAGGCGATGAGCTTGGTGGCATTGTCATAGGCCATGCTGTAGCCGATGCCCGCCGCGGCGTCCACCGCCACCCAGCTGGCGATGTCCTGTGTGCCGCCGGGCGGCCGCAGCGCGAACGACTGGCCGGTATAGCTGAGGTCGGCGGCGTTGTAGAGCGCCACCACCGGCGTGTTGTAGCGGCCGCCGTTGGCGTCGCGGCGCGAGGTGTCCAGCGAGATGTAGAGCGTGCCGTTGGCCACGTCGATGTCGCCGATATGGTTCAGGCCGCGATCTGCCACCGAAGACGGTGCAGCCAAGGCGTCGGCAATCGCCGGCATCTTGGCCTGGATGCGGCTGTAGTCGAAGTTGGCGCGTTCCAGGCCGTTGGTGGAGGAGAAGAACCACTGCTGGCCGTCGGTCGTCAGGCCTTGGGATTTGTACGCTGCGGCGTCGCCGGAGAAGCTGTCCACGCCGATGCGCTGCCAAGTCTCGGCATGAGCCTGGCCTGCGCACAACATGGCGGCGGCAGTGATCGCGCCGATGAAGGCCGGTTTGGCTCCCGTGTGATCGATTTTGGTTTGCATACACCCTCGTTGCTGATTTGATTGATGAATGGGTCGCGGTCCGGCCGCGCCGGGAGGAGGCTACGTCCGGCATGTGTCGGCGCGGGGCGCTGCCCGCCGGCGGCGCTGAGCCGTTCGGCTTATGCCGCGCCCGGTCTGTGCGTCAGGCGAACCCGCGATGCATCCACAGGCTGATCTGGCGCACAACCCAGCCACCATCGTCCAGCGGCAGGTCATGGCCGGCGCTGGGGTGTTGGCGCAGCGGGCACTGCCAGGCGCGGGCCAGCGCGGCCGAGCAGCGGCTATCGACCAAGCCGTCTTGCGCGCTGTTCAGCAGCAGCAAGGGCAGCGCGGGTTTGTCCTGCGGTGCGCGGTAGCGGCTGGCTGCCCACAGCTGGCGCAGTGCGTTGGCGCGGCTGACCGGGCAGTCCTGGCGATAACCGAGCCATTGCCGCAGCAACTCGGCCTGTGGCGTGCCGGCATGCCGGCTGGTCAGCCGCAGCACCGTCTGCTCCCATTGCAGCGGCGTGGCTCCCAGAGCGAGCCGTAGCAGGGCAGGGTAGGCGGCGGGGCGCAGGCGATGGTGTAGCGGGCTGAACGGGCGCAGGCTGGTGTTGATCAACACGGCGGAGCGCAGCGCGCTCGGATGACGCTGCGCCCAGGCAACCGTGACCATGGCACCCAGCGACATCGCGATCACATGCACGGGTTCTTTGAGTTCCTGCCGCCGGGCTTCGCAGAACTCGGCCATCACCTCGACCGTACCGTGGCTGCGTTCCTGATGCCGTTGGCCATTGCCCGGCAGATCCAGGGTCAAGACCTGGTCCTCGGGACAGGCTTCGGCCAGCAGGCGAGGAAAGTCTCCCCAATGCCGCGCCTCGCGCGTCAGCCCGCGCAGCAGCATCCAGGTGCTCACAGCCGTTGCTTCCGGTACCAGAGGTCCAGCGCCTGCTGCTCATGCGCCTCGCGCTCGGCACCCAGCGGCAGCCAGCGCTTGTGGCCGCAGGCAGCGCGCGACAGAAAGTCCAGCCAGGCCATGTGGCTGCGCAGCACGCGCTGCTGGCGATGCGTGATCAGCGGGTTGAAGATGCCGTGGCGGCTGAACAGCTGGCGCGGGTTCTTCTTGACCCACAGCCAGGAGCCCATTTCCAGGGTCAGCGGCAGGAAGATGCGCCCCGGCTGCTGCAGCGCCTGTTCGTACAGGTGGTCCCACAGATCGCCGTGGGCCAGGTAGTGGCGGCTCTGCGGCTCGAACAGATAGCGGTGCACCGGGTGGCTCTGGTCGAAGATGCGCTTGAGTGCATGGACCTCGGCCAGATGGGCCATCGGCGGTGTCTTGTGGGCATAGGGAAACCACAGCCGGTCGTTGAGGCCGAAGCCGGAGTGGCAGTCCAGCGCCAGGCTGAACGGATGGCTCAGCAGCTCCTGCTGCACCAGCGCGCACAGCGCCGCGCTCTCGACCTGCATTGCCGCCCCCTCCGCGCCGCGGTACCAGGGCAGATCGGCACTGATACGCTGGCCGCCAATCATGAACAGCGCCCGCTCGCCGGCATCGACCGGCGCATTGCGCATCAGATCGATGCCCTGCGGATTGGCCCGCGTGCCGCGCCACAGCCCGCCCGGATTGACGATGGGCATGAAGACCAGGCGCACCGTCTCCAGCTGGCGGTGCAGGCTGGTGTCCCACTGCAGGCGCTGGACCAGGCTGTGCAGATAGGCCAGCACGACCTCGGCGCCGATGCGCTCCAGCCCGTGCACGCCGCCGAAGAAGCCGACCGCCGGCACATCGGGGCTGGGGTTGCCCAGGCAGACGGTGTAGACGGGCAGGCTGCGTTCGCCGGCCTCGACCCGCGCCACGATCCGCGTCTCCAGCTGAGACCCGCCCGCGTCGATGATGCGTTCCAGCTCCAGCAGTTCGGCGGGGTCGGGTTTGGGCAAGGCGTTGGCGGGGCGGGCTTAGGGTGGCCGCAGCATAGGGCGCCTTGATGTCCGGGTGGTGACAAGCCCGCGCAGGCTGCAGCCGGCATTTCACGGCGCTTTCACAATCGTTCGCTAACTTGGCGGCTTCAGCATCCCGATCGGAGCCCGTCATGCGCAAGATCCTGAAGTCGCTCGCCCCGCAAGCCCTGCTGGAGCGCTATTTTGCCGATCTGCGGGTGTTTGTGTGGCCCCTGGACAAACTGTCATGAACCGCAGCCTGACCCACGGCCTGGTGATCGGTTGCACCCTGCTTTTTGGTGTGCGCGAGCTGCTGGCCCTGCAGCGCCTGCGCTGGGGCGCCAAGCTCAGGCGCAGGCAGCACTGACTACTTCGGTGCCGTCAGCGGCAGGTCGATGACAAACAGCAGGCCCTCGCCGGCGGGGCTGTGGGCGCGGATCTGGCCGCCGAACAGCGAGCTGATGATGTTGTGGCTGATGTACAGACCCAGGCCGCTGCTGCCCTGGCCCAGCTGGGTGGTGAAGAAGGGGTCGAAGATGCGGCGCAGATTGGCCTCGGACAGGCCCACGCCGTCATCGCGGAAATTGAGGCGCACCCAGCCGGGCTGGGGCGTGCGGGCCGAGATCTGGATCAGGCCACGCTCCCGGCCCGCCAGGCCATGGTGCAGCGCATTGCCGATCAGCTGGGTCAGCACCTGGCCCAGTGCGCCGGGATAGGCGTCCAGGGTCAGGTGTTCGGGCAGGTCCAGCTCGACGCGGTGGCCGGCCTGGTCGATCTGTGCCCGCAGGGTGCTGACGATGTCCTGCACCGTGCTGCGCAGGTCGAAGCGGCGCCGACGCTCGGCGGCGCGGTCGGTGGCCACCTCCTGGAAGCTGCTCACCAGCTTGGCGGCGCGGGCCAGGCCCTGCGCCAGCTGCTCGGCGGCCTCGGTGGACTGGCGCACGAAGTTGCTCACATCCGAGTGGCGCACGGCCTGCGATTCGACCTTCTGCACGAAGCTCTGCGCCTGGTGCCGCAGCGTGGTGGCGATCAGGAGGTTGTGGCCTACCGGCGTGTTCAGCTCCTGGGCCACGCCGGCCACCAAGGTGCCCAGTGAGGCGAGCTTCTCCTGGGCCACCAGCTGGTCGCGCGCGGTCTGCAGCTGGGCATAGGCCTGGGCGTTGTCCAGCGCGATCGCGCCATAGGCGCACAAGGTGCGGAAGATGCGTTGCTCGCGTTCGCCATAGGCTTCGGGCCGCACCGACTGGATGGTCATCACGCCCAGCACCCGCGTACCGGCCAGCATCGGCGCAAACATGCGGCTGGCGGTGTCCAGGGTGCCCGGAATCATGTTGGCATCGGGCTCGTTATCCTCGGGCTTGCGCAGCATGACGATGTCCCGGCGTTCGCGCAGGCATTGCGCCGAGCCGGCCAGCGGGTCGTCCAGCGCCACATGGCTGACAGGCTGGTGCTGGCCCTGTTCGATGAAGTAGGCGGTGCTGATGCCGCGGCCGTCGGCATCCATCAGGTAGATGGCAAACGACTCGGCCGCCAGCAGGCCCTGCACATGGCGATTCAAGGCCTCGAACACGGCCGCGGCGTCGAGATGGGCGGTGATTTCCTGGCCGACCTTGCCCAGCCGCTCCAGCGTCTGGCTGGTCTGTTCCAGCACCTGGGCGCGCTGCACCTCGGCCAGGGCCAGCATGCGGTGGTGCTCGCCCTCGGCCCGCGCGGTCTCGGTCTGGTAGTGGATCTGCAGCGCGATCGCCCGGTTGGTGGCCTCGGCACCGTGGGTCTTCTCCCGCGCCTGGGCGGCCTGCTGCGAATAATCGTAGGCGCGTTCGTACTCGCCGGTCTTGGCGTATTCGCGTGCCACCTGGTCCAGCAGGTCGCCGGGCGCGGTATAGCCCTGGATATGTGTCATCAAGGTCAGGGCCAGCTTCAGATAGTGCAGGCTGGCCGTGCCCTGCTTCATCTCGCCCGGTGGGGGCAGGCGGTGGCGCTCGTGGATGTTGGCGAGCACGCGCAGCAGCTCGATCTGGCGGTCGATGCCGCTGCGGCTGCGTGCCAGTTCCAGGGTGCCGCGGGCCATGGCCAGCGCCTCGTCGGCACGGTCCAGCTGCGACAGGGCCTGGGCCTCGCCGATGCGCGCGTCGATGATGAAATCGATATGGTCCAGCACCTGGGCCCTGGCCTCGAGCTGGGCGAAATAGGCCAGCGCGGCCAGATGCTGCTCCAGGTCGGCACTGAGTCGGCCCAGGTACATCAGGGTGATGGCATAGGCGCGCGAGCCGGCCAGCGGTTGCAGCACCGTCAGCGCCTCGCGCAGCAGTTCCTGGGCAGGCTCCAGCCGGCCCAGGCGGCGCAAGGTCTCGGCGGCCTGCGTCAGGCATTGGCCGAGGCTTGACGGCCAGCCTGTGGGGCGGGCCAGGGCCATGCCGCGCTCCAGCCACTCCAGCGCCGAGTCGTTGTCGTTCAGATTGGAGAACGATCGGCCCGCCGAGATGGTGGAGACGATGCACAGCCGCAGCTGGCCGCTGGCCGCGGCCGACTCGTGGGCGGCCATGAAGTGGGTGGCCGCGCGGCCGAATTCGCCCACCAGGCCGGCGCACAGGCCGCGGTAGTCCTCGACCTGTGCTTGCAGGCTGACCGACGGCGGGCTATGCAACAGCTCGAACTCCAGTGGCGTGCGGGCCAGGCGTATGTCGTGCAGCACGGCCGAGCGTGCCCGGCTGGCCAGGGCGAGGTTCTCGCGCAGCGCATCGCCCGCGCGTCGCGCCAGTGCCGCGGACTCGGCCAGGCAGGCCTCGGCGTCGGTGGGCCGGCCCTGGTCGAGGCGTATCACGCCCATCAGGGCCTGGGCGTCGGACTGGCCGATCAGATCGCCCAGTCCGGCAAAGGCGCTCAACACCTGCTGGCACAGGCTCCAGGCCGGCTCCAGGACGGCGGTCTGCAGCAGGTGTTCGACCTGGACCAGATCGAGCCGGGCCTGCCAAGCCGGCAGGGCCTGCGCTGTGGCCTGGGGCATCAGCGCCAGCGCCTCGTCGCGCAGGGTCAGCGCCCGCGCCTGGTCGCACTGGCGCAGCTGCCAGGCCAGCGCCACCAGCGACGCCAGGCGCTCCGGGCCGCTGGCGCCGGCCAGGTCGGCCTCCAGCGCGGCCTGTTCGGCCACCGTCGCAAAGAAGGCCAGCGACTCGATTCCGCTCATGGCTTGCCTCCGGCGGCGTGCTGGGGCAGATCCAGCGTGAAGCGGGTGCCCTGGCCGGGTGTGCTGACGGCGACCATGTCGCCGCCCCACAGCGTGCTGACCAGGGTGTGGCAGACGAACAGGCCCAGGCCGCGTCCGCTGTTGTAGCCTGCCGGGCCGTTGCCGGCGACGGCGACGGTGAAGAAGGGATCGAACAGCCGTGGCAGATGCTCGGCGGCGACACCGGCGCCGTCGTCCTGCAGGGTGATCAGCACCCGTCCCGGGCCCGGGCTGGCAGCGGCCAGGGTCACCAGCCGCTCGGCCGCCCGATGTGCGGGCGGGTAGGCATGGAGCAGCACATTGTCCAGCAGCTGGGTCAGCACATGGGTCAGCGCCTGCGGGTAGCCCGTCATCATCAGGCCCTCGGGCAGGGTCAGGCGCAGGCGCAGGTCTGCGCTGTCGAGCCGGGCCTGCAGGCCGCGCCGCAGTTGCTGGCCGACGGCGAACAGCTCGAACTCCTGGCGCGGCTCGGCCGGCCCCTGACCGGTCAGGCGGATGAAGCTCTGCACCAGACGCGAGGCCTGCTGCAGTGCGCCCACCAGCAGCTCGCTGGCCTGGGCGCTTTCCTGGGCAAAGCCCTGCAGCTCGGCCCGGCGCAGCTGCTTGGCCTCCAGCTTGGTGGCCACGCCTGCGGCGCGGTGTTGCAGGGTCTCGGCCACCAGCACGGCATTGCCCAGCGGGCTGTTCATGGCCTGGGCCACGCCCGCCACCAGCGAGCCCAGTGCGGCCAGCTTGTCCTGGGCCAGCATCTTGGCCCGTGCCAGGCGCAACTGCTCGTAGGCGCGGGCATTGTCCAGCGCGATCGCGCCGTAGGCACAGAGGCTGCGGAAGATGGTCTGCTCGCGCTCGCCATAGGCATGGGGTTTGGCCGACTGCACACTCATCACGCCCAACACCTGCTCGCCCACCATCAGCGGGCTGTAGAGCCGGCTCAAGGTGTGCAGCGTGCCCGGCACCAGGCTGGGGTCGTGCTGTTCGGGGGGCAGGTGGGCGACCAGCTCGCGGCGCTCGCGCACGCAGCGTGCGCTGTTGGCAAACGGATCGTTCAGGGCGATCAGCTCCACCGGCAGTGGCTGGCCGCGCTCCAGCACATAGGAGGTGCTGAGGTGCTGGCCGTCGGGATGCACGAGGCAGATGGCGAAGGCATCGGCGGCCAGCATCGACTGCGCATGCCGGGCCAGGGCCTCAAACACCGCGTCAAAACGCAGCTGGGCGGTGATCTCCTGGCCGATCTGCCCCAGTTGCTCCAGCGTCTCGCTGGTCTGCTGCAGCGCCTGTGCCCGTTTTTGCTGGGCGGCGGCGAGCTGGCGGTGGTAGGCCATTTCGACGCGTGCACGCTCGGTCTGGTGATGCACCTGCATGGCAATGGCGCGATCGGTGGCCTCCTGGCCATGGATCTTGTTGCGTGCCACGCCGGCGCGCTGGGAGAACTCGTAGGCGCGGGCAAAGTCGCGCCGCTGGGCGTACTCGTGCGCGAGCTGCTCCAGCAGCTCCGGCGGCGGGGTGAAGCCGCCGATGCCGGCCATCAGTTCGACCGCCTGATTGAGGTAGTGCAGCACCGCCGTGGCTTCCCGCATCTCCGGCGGCGGCGGCAGGGCATGGCGGGCATGCATGTCGGCCAGGGCTTTCAGCACATCGGTCTGGCGCAGCACATGGGCCAGGCCGCGGGCCTGCTCCAGCACGCTCAAGGCCAGCGCCAGCGCCTCGCGGGGACGCTGCAGCAGCGACAGGGCGATTGCCTCGCCCAGGCTGGCATCCATCACCACCTCGTTGTGCTTGAGGCTCTGGGCGCGGGTGCCGAGTTCGCGGTAGTGCGCCAGCGAGGCCTCGTACTCGCCCATATCGCGCTCGAGATGGGCGAGAAACATCAGGGTCCAGGTGTAGGGGCGGGAGGCGGCCAGCGGGGTCAGCGTCTGCAGGGCCTCGTGCAGCAGCTCGGAGGCCGCCTGGTGGCGGCCGAAGTTGCGCAGGGTCTCGCCGAAGTGCATCAGGCACACGCCCAGCGACCAGGGCCAGGGCCGCAACCGGGCCAGGGCCAGGGCGCGCTGCATCCAGGACAGGCTGGACTCGTGGTCATTCAGCTTGGCGTAGGAGCGGCCGAGCAGGCTGGTGCTCTCGACGCAGATCCGGTACTGGCCGCTGCGCGCCGCCGTCTCCTGGCTGGTGGTGTAGTAGGCGGTGGATTCGGCAAAGTCGCCGCGCAGCGCCGCGCACAGCCCCAGGTATTCGTTGTGCAGGGCGACCACCCCGGGGTGGGTCTCGCTGCCGGGCTCCAGCACGCTGAAGCGCTGTGGCGATTCGGCGCGCCGGATGTCGCGCAGCAGCTCCGAGCGGGCCTTGGCGATCTGCGCCACGCCGATGCGTGTCGGGTCGCGGGCCAGCATGGCGGCATGGGCGGCTGCGGACCAATGCGCCTCGGCCAGCAGGGCCTGGCCGCGATCGCCCATGATCTGCGCCTCCAGCATGTGGGCATCGCCCTGGCCGGCCGCATTGCCGAGCTTGTAGAACGCCGCCTGGCCGCGATGGCAGTCGGCCAGCGCCTGGTCGAGATCGGCATTCAGCCATGCGACCTCGCCGCGCAGCAGGTCCAGCCGTGCCTGGATTTGCTGGCGTTCGTGCTCGGCATGGGCGCTGCTGGCCAGCCAGCCCTGGGCCTCGTCGGCCAGGGCCAGCGCCCGCAGGCCGTCGCGCTGCCGCAGATGCCAGGCCAGGGTCGGCAAAATATCCAGGCGCGCATGAGCCTGCAAGGGCTCCAGAGCCACTTCCAGCTCGCCAAGCTCGGCGTCAAGCGCGAACAATTCCAATGAGCAAGTTCCTCAGGCCTCGATGGTCTGCGCATGATGCCACTGCGGGGGTGGTGATTCTTCACGGCTGCCGGGCTTGTGCCCCCCGGGTGAACCCGCGGCCGCCAGGTGGGGTCCGCAGGCCCGATTCAGTATCAGTTGAGGGGAAAAGCGGCCGCAAAGGCCGCCGACCTATCAAGTTGACGGTTAGGCCGTCGATGCAGTCTTCAGGCGGGCTGCACACCGGGACGCAGCTCGGCAGTACCGCTGCGGGCCGTGCGCATGGCGCTGACCTGTTGAACGCAAGAGCCCCCAGAGGCTCCCCCCGGATTCAGCAACCAGGGTGTCCGCCCGCCAGGCGGTGCGTGAGGCCCGAGCACATGAAAGCAGGGATATGAACAAGATCGGCAACTTGAAGATAGGCGCCCGGCTGGGTCTGGGCTTTGCCCTGGTCATCCTGATCGCCGCGGCGGTGGCCCTGTTCGGCGTCAACCGGCTGGGGCAGCTCAACAGCAGCCTGCAGGTGATAGGCAATGACCGCGTGCCCAAGGTGCAGACGCTGTCCGACATCACCGACGACGTCAACCTGATCGCCCGGGAGCTGCGCAATACCCTGATCTTCGATGAGCCGGCCCAGCAACTCAGCTCGCTGGAGCTGTCGGTCCAGGCGCGGGACAGGATAGCCAAGGCGCTCGATCAGATAGCGCCCACCATCACCAGCCCGGCGGGACGGACCCGGCTGGACGCCTTGCAGGCCGCGCGCGCCGCCTATGTGCCGGTGCAGGGCGCCTTCATGGAGCTGACGCAAAAAGGCCTGCGCGACGAGGCCCGTCGCCTGCTGACCGAGAAGATGCGGCCAGCGCAGCTGGAGTACATGAAGCAGCTCGACGCGCTGAAGGACTTGCAGATCGAGCTGATCTCGGCCTCCGTCGCCGACGGCGAGAGCCAGAATCGGCAGGCGCGTGGGGTGATGCTGGGCCTGCTGGCCACGATGGTCGTCACCTGCACCGTGCTGGGTTGGCTGATCGCCCGCTCCATCACCGGCCCGATCGCCGAGGCGGTGATCGTGGCGCAAACCGTGGCCGCCGGAGACCTGAGCTCCACCATCGTGGTGCGCAGCAGTGACGAAACCGGTCAGTTGCTGGCGGCGTTGAGAACGATGAACGACAGCCTGATCCACGTCGTGGGCACGGTGCGCCAGGGTTCGGACTCGATAGCCACCGGCTCGGCGCAGATTGCCACCGGCAACGCCGACTTGTCGCAGCGCACCGAGGAGCAGGCCAGCAATCTGCAGCAGACGGCGGCGTCGATGGAGCAGCTCAGCGCCACCGTCAAGAACAATGCCGACACCGCCCGCCAGGCCACGCAGCTGGCCAGCTCGGCCAGCGCGGCGGCGGCCAAGGGCGGCGAGGTGGTGGGCCAGGTGGTGGGCACGATGGAGGCCATCACCGCCAGCAGCAGGAAGATCAGCGACATCATTGGCGTGATCGACGGCATTGCCTTCCAGACCAATATCCTGGCGCTGAATGCGGCGGTGGAAGCGGCGCGGGCCGGCGAACAGGGCCGGGGCTTCGCGGTGGTGGCCTCCGAGGTGCGCAGCCTGGCGCAGCGCTCGGCCGCGGCCGCCAAGGAGATCAAGGTGCTGATCAACGACAGCGTCGTCAATGTGGAGACCGGCAGCCAGCAGGTCGGCGAGGCCGGCCGCACGATGGACGACATCGTGGCCCAGGTCAAACGCGTCAACGACCTGATTGCCGAGATCAGTGCGGCGACCACGGAGCAGACCTCGGGCATAGGCCAGGTCAGCGATGCGGTGACCCAGCTCGACCAGGTGACGCAGCAGAATGCTGCGCTGGTGGAGGAGAGTGCCGCCGCGGCCGACAGCCTGAGCCAGCAGGCTTCCAGGCTGGTGGCTGCGGTGAGCGTGTTCACGCTCGGCAGCGACGCGCCGGACCGAGGCGGTTTCACGCCGCGGTAGCGACCCGCTATCCTCCCGAGCTTGTTCGCGCACAACAACAAGCCCCATGGAATCGTCACAAGCGTTTTTTGACCAGCTCAACAGCGACTATCTGCAGGTCCACAAGACCAAGGAAGACCTGTTCTGGGCCACCTATATGGCCACGAGCGAGGACCACGCCGGCTTTGCCCGCGCCGAGCAGGCCTACAAGCAGTTCGTGGCCGACCCGGCGCGGTTGCGCGCCACCCGCGAGCATCTGGCGCAGGCCGAGGCGGCTGCGGCCGGTGCAAGGCGCGATGCCCTGGTCCATGGCCTGAGGGGCTGGCTGGCGGTGTTCGAGGCCAACACCATAGAGAACGCCGAGGCGGCGGCCTTGATGGACGAGCTGATCGCCGCCGAGGCCGAGCTGTTCGCCAAGCGCCAGCAGCTGGTGCTGGAGCATGTCAACGAGCAGGGCCGGCGTGAGGAGGCCACGCTCGGCGGCCTGGCCACCAATCTGGCCATGAACCCGGTCGAGGCGCATCGCCGCAGCTCCTTCGAGGGCTTTGCCGAGCTGGAGCGCTGGGTGCTGGGCAACGGCTATCTGGACCTGGTCAAGCTGCGCAACCGCTTTGCCCGGGCCCAGGGCTTTGCCGACTATTTCGACTTCAAGCTGCGCAAGACCGAGCGCATGACGCCGGCGGCGCTGTTCGCCATCCTCGACGACTTCATTGCCCGCACGGCCGGCGCCAACGAGCGCGCCCTGGCCGAGGTGCGCGCCAAGCATGGAGAATCGGCGCTGCAGCCCTGGAATCTGCGCTTCTTCACCAATGGCGATGTGGTGCGCCGCATGGACCCCTATCTGCCCTTCGGCAAGGGCTTGCAGCGCTGGGTGCGGAGCTTCCGGCGGCTTGGCATCCAGTACCGCGGGGCAACCCTGCAGCTGGACCTGCTGGAACGCAAGGGCAAGTACCAGAACGGCTTCTGCCACGGGCCCATACCCGCCTATTTCGATGCCCAGGGCCGCTGGGTGCCGGGCCAGATCAACTTCACCTCCGAGGCCAAGCCCGATCAGGTAGGCAGCGGGCTGCGCGCCCTTGCGACGCTGTTCCACGAGGGCGGCCATGCGGCCCACTTCGCCAACGTGACGCAGAACGCGCCCTGCTTCTCGCAGGAGTTCGCCCCGACCTCGGCCGCCTATGCCGAGACGCAGTCGATGTTCTGCGACTCGCTGCTCAATGACGCCGACTGGCTCAAGCGCTATGCCTGCGACGCCCAGGGCCAGACCATGCCCGACGGGCTGATCCGGGACCGCATTCACAGCACCCAGCCGATGCGGGCCTTCCACGAGCGCTCCGGTGCCTTGGTGTCGTACTTCGAGGCGGCCCTGTACGCGATGGAAGAGGCCGAGCTGACGCCCGACCGGGTGCTCGCCCTGGCGCGCCGTTGCGAGCAGCAGATCCTCGGCGTGCAGTCGTCGCCCCGGCCGCTGTTGGCCATACCGCATCTGCTGAACCAGGAGTCGGCCTGTTCGTACCACGGCTATCTGCTGGCGAATATGGCCGTCTACCAGACCCGTGCCTACTTCCTGCAGCGCTTTGGCTACCTGACCGACAACCCGCAGATCGGCCCGCTGCTGGCCCAGCACTATTGGGCGCCGGGCAACAGCATCGACCATGACGCCACCCTGCGCAGCCTCACCGGCGAGGGCTTCAGCGCCCGCCACCTGGCAGACGACTGCAATCTGTCTGCCGAGGAGGCCTGGTCGCGGGCCCGGCAATGCGCTGCCGCCGCCGACCGGCGCGAGTACGCCGATGCCCATCCACGGCAGCTCGATGCGCGGATACGCGTCGTCCACGGCGTCGAACTGCTGGCCGACAGCAGCGCTGGCGAAGAGGCCATGTGCGAGCGCTTCGAGCAGTGGGTGGACGAACACTACGCGGCGCCGGCCCTGCAATGACATTGAAGTACCTGCTGGGCTATCCGGAGAGCCTGCTGGCCCAGGTGCGCGAACTGATAGCGCAGGAGCGGCTGGGCGAGATGCTGGCCAGGCGCTATGCCGAGCCGCACGAGGTGCGCACCGACCGCGCCCTGTTCGACTATGCCCAGGCACTGAAGAGTCGTTTCATGCGCAGCGCCGAGCCCCTGGTCAAGGTGCAGTACGACCAGAAGCTCAAGGTCATGAAACATGCGCTGGGCACCCACACCACGGTGTCGCGGGTGCAGGGCAGCAGGCTCAAGGCCAAGCGCGAGATCCGCGTCGATGCGCTGTTCCGCGAGGCACCGGCGGCCTTTCTGAAGATGATCGTCGTGCACGAGCTGGCGCACCTGAAGGAGCGCGAGCATGACAAGGCCTTCTACCAGCTCTGCCAGCACATGGAGCCCGACTACCACCAGCTGGAGTTCGACCTGCGCCTGTACCTGACCCACCGCGACCTGCAACCCAAAGGAACTGATTGATGGCCTCCAGCCTGCTGGCGCTGCTCGACGATATCGCCGGCATGCTCGATGACGTGGCCGCGATGACCAAGATCGCCGCCAAGAAGACCGCCGGCGTGCTCGGCGATGACCTGGCGCTGAATGCGCAGCAAGTCAGCGGGGTCAATGCCGAGCGCGAGCTGCCGGTGGTCTGGGCGGTGGCCAAGGGTTCCTTCGTCAACAAGGCCATCCTGGTGCCGGCGGCACTGGCGATCTCCTACGTCGCGCCCTGGCTGGTGACGCCGCTGCTGATGGTGGGCGGCGCCTATCTGTGCTTCGAGGGTTTCGAGAAGCTGGCGCACAAATACCTGCATGCGCCGGCCGACGACGATTCGCACCAGCAGCAGCTGAGCGCCGCACTGAGCGACCCGGCCATCGATCTGGTGGCCTTCGAGCGCGACAAGATCAAGGGTGCGGTGCGCACCGACTTCATCCTCTCGGCCGAGATCATCGCCATCACCCTGGGCACGGTGGCCAGCGCACCGTTCGTCAGCCAGGTGACGGTGCTGGTCGGCATTGCCATCGTCATGACGGTGGGCGTCTACGGCCTGGTGGCCGGCATCGTCAAGCTCGACGACCTGGGCCTGTACCTGATGCGCAAGCCGGGTGCCGGCCTGCGGCAAAGCCTGGGCGCCGGCATCTTGCGCGCCGCCCCCTGGCTGATGAAAAGCCTGTCGGTGGTCGGCACGGCGGCCATGTTCCTGGTCGGCGGCGGCATCCTGACCCATGGCATGCCGCCGCTGCACCATGCGATCGAGGCCTGGACCATGGGCCTGGGCACGGTCGCGGCGGCTCTGCTGCCTACCGCCATCGACGGTCTGCTGGGCGTGGTGGCCGGCGCGCTGGTGCTGGGCGGCGTCAGCCTGGTACAGAAACTGCGGGGCTCGCTGACATGAGCCTGGCCATGGACGCCTGGGTGCTGCTGATCTTCGCCATCGTCTACCTGGGCATGATTCTGGGTGGCCTGCCGCGCCTGCATCTGGACCGCACCGGCGTGGCCCTGCTGGGCGCCATCGCCGTCGTCGGCCTGGGCGTGATGACGCCGGAGGCGGCGGCCGAGTCCATCCACCTGCCGACCATCCTGCTGCTGTTTTCCTTCATGGTCGTCTCGGCCCAGCTGAGGCTGGGCGGTTTCTATGGCTGGGTGACCGCGGCGGTGTCGGGCCTGAACATCGCGCCGGTGGCCCTGCTGGGCGTGGTGATCGTGGTCGTGGCCCTGCTGTCGGCGGTGTTCAGCAACGACATCGTCTGCCTGGCGATGGCGCCGATGCTGGCCGATGCCTGCGCGCGCAAGAAGCTGAACCCTGTGCCCTTTCTGCTGGCCCTGGCCTGCGCGGCCAATATCGGCTCGGCCCTGACCCTGATCGGCAACCCGCAGAACATGCTGATAGGCGAGACGCTGAAGCTGCCCTTCGGCGCCTATCTGCTGGAGGCGCTGGTGCCGGTGGCCTTGAGTCTGTTGGCGCTGTGGGCCTGGTTGGCGCGTGGCCTGTCTAGACCGCACATTACAGCTGCGGTGCTGGATACCCCTGAGGACTTCATCGCGCTGGACCGCTGGCAAAGTGCCAAGGGCGTGGCCGTGGCCGCGGCCCTGCTGGGCATCTTCCTGTTCACCGGCTGGCCGCGCGATGTGGCGGCGCTGGTGGGTGCCGGCTTGCTGCTCTTGAGCCAGCGCTTTCACTCCAGCAAGGTGATGCGCGAGATCGACTGGGAGCTGCTGGTGCTGTTCATGGGCCTGTTCGTCGTCAACCACGCGCTGGAGCTGACGGGCCTGAGCGCCCGGGGCGTGGCCGCCTTGGCGCACTCGGGCGTCGATCTGAGCCAGCCGGCACCGCTGTTCGTCTCGACGTTGCTGCTGTCCAACCTCGTCTCCAACGTGCCCGCGGTGATGTTGCTGCTGCCGCTGGCCAAGGAGCCCTGGGGCGGGCCTTTGCTGGCCCTGGTCAGCACCCTGGCCGGCAATCTGCTGCTGGTCGGCTCGATTGCCAATCTGATCGTTGTCGATGCCGCGCGCCGCCAGGGCATCAACATCGACTGGCGCATGCATGCCCGGGTCGGTGTGCCGGTGGCACTGCTGAGTCTGGTGGTGACGGCCGCCTGGTTTGCCTGGCGGATCTGAGCCTCAGCCGAGCAGGTCGGCGGCCTGCTGCGGCCCCAGCGGCCGCGCCAGCAGATAGCCCTGGCCGGCCGGGGCGCCCATCTCGATCAGCTGCTGCAGCTGCTGCGGCGTCTCTATGCCCTCGGCAATCACCGGCTTGTTCAGCGCGCGGCCCAGCGACAGCACGGCGCGCACGATTTCCACGTTCTGCGGGCTGCTGCTCATGCCGATGACGAAGGAGCGGTCGATCTTCAGGCAGTCGAAGGGCAGGGTGCTCAGATAGGCCAGCGAGGAGTAGCCGGTGCCGAAATCGTCGATGCCCAGCTTGACGCCCAGCGCCCTCAGCTCGTGCAGGGTGCGCATCGCCTGCTCGCGCTGGTCCATCAGCGCGCTCTCGGTGATCTCCAGGGTCAGCAGATGGGCGGGCAGGGCGTGGCGCTGCAGCAGCTCGCGCACATGGGGCACGAGCGCCGGCCGCGACAGGTCCCGGCCCGAGACATTGACGTGCATCACCAGGTCATCGCAGGCCGGTGATTCGCGCCGCCAGGCCGCCAGCTGCCGGGTGGCTTCGCCTATGGCCCAGTTGGTCAGCGCCTGGATGCAGCCGGTCTCCTCGGCCAGGGCGACAAACACCGCCGGGCTGATCGCACCGCGCAGCGGGTGCGTCCAGCGCGCCAGCGCCTCGAAGCCGATCAGGCGCCGGGGCTGCAACGCGTACAGCGGCTGATAGACCAGGCTCAGCTGTTCCGCAGCGATGGCATGGCGCAGATTGGCCTCCAGCTGCAGCCTGTGCTCGTTTTGCTGGTTCAGACTGTGGTCGAACACCTCCAGGCGGCCCTTGCCATCGGCCTTGGCCTTGTGCATGGCGAGGTCGGCGTCGCGCAGCAGGTCATCGGCCTCGCCGCCGTGGCCGGGTTTGCCGCTGCTGAAGCTCAAGCCTATGCTGGCCTGCGGGCGCAGCTCGGTGCCATGGATGTGCGCCGGCTGTTGCAGGGCGGCCAGGATGCGCGCCCCAAGGGCCAGCACCTCGGCCGCGTCGGTGGTGTCCTCCAGCAGCAGGGCGAACTCGTCGCCGCTCAGGCGGGCCACCAGGTCGCAGGGGCGCACACAGGCGCCCAGGCGCAGCGCGACCTCCTTGAGCAGCTCGTCGCCGGCAGCATGGCCCAGGTTGTCGTTGACGGTCTTGAAGCGATCCAGGTCCAGCACCATCAGCGCAAAACGGTATTGCGGCTCGCTTTGGCTGTGCTGCACGGCCGCCCGCAGCCGCTCCAGAAAACAGTTGCGGTTGGGCAGGTCGGTGAGGCTGTCGTGATAGGCGATGTGCTGCAACTGCCCCTCGGCACGGCGGCGCGAGCTGATGTCGTGCAGCTGGAAGATCAGGCCGGCGCTGGTGTCGGCGTCGAAGCGCGCGCAGTGCAGCGAGACCCAGGTCTCGCGCCGGTCCGCGCCGAGGCAGCGCAGCTCCATCGAGAACATCTCCTGGCTGCGCGTGGCGACGCCCTGGACGTGGCGGTCCAGCAGGCCCGCATCGCCGCCATGCAGCAGGCTGCGAAAGCTGCGTCCCACCAGCGCCTCGTCCGCATACCCCAGCAGCTTGCACAGGGCCTGGTTGACCTGCAGCACACGGCTGTCGGCATCGACGATGGCCATGCCTATCGAGGCCTGGGTGAAGGCGGCGTGGAAGCGTTGCTGGTTGTGCCTGGCCTCGAGCTCGGCCGCGGCCACGCGGACCTCCTGGGCCTCATGCTCGACGGCCTGGCGGCGGAAGTGCGTGCGCAGCAAGGCCAGTGACAGGCCCATCGCCAGCATGCCGACCAGCACGGCCGACTGGCCGAACTGCCTGGCGTTCAGCGACAGCAGGCCGGCCAGCAGGGCCGAGACCAGGAACAGCGCGCCGACCCAGCTCATGCTGGACAGCCATTCGCCCAGGCCCAGGCTGAGCCCGCGCTTGAGGTAGAGCACCTGGGACATGGCCCAGGTGCTGACGAAGAAGTGCAGCAATGCCGCCGCTGCCAAGCTGGCGAGATGAGCTGCCGGATGGGCCATGCCCAGGTCCTGCAAGGCCGCCTGCAAGCAGGTGAACAGCGTGCCGGCCAGGCCCATGCCCAGCGACGCAGCGGCCAGGCTGCCGACCCGGCTGCTCAGCCGTTTGGAGGTGCGAATCGAGCCGAGCAGGCCCTCCAGCCCGGCGGCCAGCACGGCGGCCGGCATGCCATGCAGGGCCAGCAGCAGGAAGATCAGCACGTCGCCGGTGGAGACCGAGGTCTTGCTGCGCGGAATCGGGATCGGAAAGGCCGCCGCGACCATGGTCAGCGCCGTCCAGCCCAGCACCTGCCACAGGGCGGCGGCGTCCGACTGGGCCAGCCGGCTCAGCTGCAGCAGGCTGAACGCCATCGCCGCCAGGCCGCTGAGCGCCATGCCGACCCAGAAACGGGTGGCCCTGGCGTTGTAGTCGAACAGATGGGCACGATGGAAGCGCTGCCACCAGCCGCTGTCGGCCGGGGTGGGGGCTCTGGGATTGGAGTCGTCCATCAGCGTGCGGGCTCGCAGGGGTGGGTGCATGCCGAGCCGGTGATGGGGGGCGGCCTGGGCGGCATGCGTGTCGATGTTGCGCTGAACAGTATCCGCTGCCTGGCGGCCATGCCCGCCCATGGGTCGCGCGCCGTCGTGAACTCGGTCACGCGGACCGCGGCTGGCATAGGCCGATCGGCCTGTGGCAGCCGGCGCGCGGCGACCCACGCCTGTCACCGGCCACGGCCAGACTGCGGTCATCGTGTCTCACACCCAAGGGGAGTCCTCATGAATCACAACAACTCGGTCAACGGGCGCCTGGGCCTGGCCCTGCTCGCCGGCCTGATGATCGCCGCCTTCGGTGAAAGCCAGGCGGCCAGCCTCAACTACCTGGGCCAGCAGGCCCTGGCCACCGGCACGCAGTTTGCGGGCACCCAGGTCGGCGGCCTGTCCGGCATCGACTACAACGCCCGCACCGGCGGCTACTTCGCCATCAGCGACGACCGCAGCCAGTTCAACGCGGCGCGTTTCTATGGCCTTGACCTGGATCTGGGCAAGTTCCAGCGCTCCAACACCCCGGGCTCGGCCGGCGTCAACTTCAAGCAGGTGACCACGCTGCTGACGGCCGACGGCAGCGCCTTCGGCGCACTGAAGGTGGACCCCGAGTCCATCCGCCTGTTGCCCGGTGCCAGTGGCCCGACCCTGCTGTGGACCAACGAGGGCCAGCGCACCGCAGCCGGCTTCCAGAGCCCGACGCTGCGCCAGGCCGCGCTGGACGGCAGCCATCTGCGCGACTTCCAGATCCCCACCGCCTACCTGCCCAGCGGCAGCAACTCGGGCGAGATCGCCGGTGACCGCGGCATCCGCAACAACCTGGCCTTCGAAAGCCTGACGGTTTCCAAGGATGGCAAGACCGCCTGGGTGGCGACCGAGAATGCGCTGACCCAGGACGGCCCGGCCGCCGCGGTCGGCGTGGCCTCGCCGTCGCGCGTGGCCCAGTTCAATCTGACCAGCGGCCTGCGCGAGCGCGAATACGTCTACCTGACCGACGCCGTCACCGATGCGCCGAACCCGACCGGCAGCTTTGCCACCAACGGCCTGGTCGAGCTGCTGGCCGTCGACGACAGCCATTTCCTGGCCCTGGAGCGTTCGTTCTCCACCGGCGTGGGCAACAGCATCCGCATCTACCTGACCTCGACCACCGGCGCCAGCGAGGTTTCGGGCCTGGCCGCGCTGCAGGGCCAGAGCTACCAGGCCATGAGCAAGCAGTTGCTGCTGGACCTGGGCCAGGTCAAGAACGACGACGGCACGGCGCTGCTGCTCGACAACGTCGAGGGCATCACCTTCGGCCCCGTCGTCAATGGCAAGCAGACCCTGGTGCTGGTGGCCGACAACAACTTCGCCGCCAGCCAGCAGACCCAGTTCATCGCCTTCTCGGTCGATGGCGCGCTGGCCCCGGTGCCGGAACCCACCAGCTGGGCGCTGATGCTCAGCGGCCTGCTGGCCCTGGGCGCGGTCGCCCGCAAGCAGCGCAAGTAGAGCGGTGCCCCTCGCCGCGGCGCGGTGAGTGAAAGGGCCGGCGGGCAATAATGCGCGCTTGGCCACTTCACCTCCGCATGAGTCTCCCGCCTTCCTTACCCGCCTTACCCCACGCTGAGCTGCAGCAGCTGTTCGCGCTGTTCAGCGCCCGCCGCTATGCCGAGATGGAGGGCCATGCGCGGGCACTGCTGGCCCGCCATCCGCAGGCCGGCGAGGTCTGGAAGGGCCTGAGCGTGGCCCTGCTGGCGCAGGGCAAGCCGGCGTTCGAAGCCTTGCAGCAGGCCGCCGCGCTGCTGCCCGGCGATGCCGATCTGGCCAGCAATCTCGGCCTGGCCCTGACCGGCCTGGGTCGGCTGGACGAGGCCGCCGCCAGCCTGCAGCGCGCGCTGGCACTGCAGCCCGGTTTTGCGGTGGCCCATCTGAATCTGGGCAATGTGCTGACGCTGCAGGCCCGCTGGGACGAGGCCGCGGCCAGCTACCGCCGCGCGCTGCAGTTCAATCCCCAGCTGTTGCAGGCGCATTTCAAGCTGGGCATTGCCCTGGCCGAACTGGGCCAGCAGGAGGCCGCAGCCGCCAGCTACCGCGATGCATTGCGCCTCAGGCCCGACCATGCCGAGGCCCATGGCAGCCTGGCCAATGCCTTGCAGGCGCTGGGCCGTGCCGACGAGGCGCTGCCGCACTATCAGCGCGCCATTGCGTTGCAGCCGGGCCATGGACTGTTCCACAGCAATCTGGCCTATGCGTACAAGGAGATGGGCCGTTTCGACGATGCCGCGGCCAGCTACCGTGCCGCACTGGCGCTGGAGCCGCTGAACTTCGAGGCGCGCAGCAATCTGCTGTTCATGCTGAACTACCGCCCCCAGCAGGCTGGGGCGTTGGACGAGGCGCGGCAGTTTGGCCTGCTGGCGGCGCAGGTGGCACACCCGTTCACGAGCTGGCTGTGCCGTCGTGAGCCCGACCGGCGCCTGCGCGTGGGCCTGGTGTCGGCTGATCTGCGCAAACACCCGGTCGGCTATTTCGCGCAGTCGGTGCTGGCCGAACTGGGCCGCGAGGTGGATCTTGTCGTCTATGCCAATCAAGCGACTGACGATGCCGTTTCAATGGCGATCCGCAGCCACTGCCAGCACTGGCGTGCGGTGCGGGCTCTGAGCGATGAAGCGCTGGCGCAGCAGATCCATGCCGATGCGATCGACGTGCTGATCGATCTGGCCGGCCACACCGCTCACAACCGGCTGCCGGTGTTCGCCTGGAAGCCGGCGCCGGTTCAACTGAGCTGGCTGGGCTATTGCGCAAGCACCGGACTGGACGCCATCGACGCCTTTGTTGGCGATCCCTGGATCACACCGCCCGGCGCCGAGGCGGAATTCGTCGAGCCGGTGCTGCGCCTGCCCGAGACCTTTCTGTGCTTCACGCCACCGGCGCTGGACATCGCGGTCGGCCCCTTGCCGGCGCTGACGCAAGGCGCCATCACCTTCGGCTGCTTCAACAAGCCCTTGAAGATGAACGAGGCGGTGGTCGCGCTGTGGGCGCGTGTGCTGCTGGCGTTGCCTGGCAGCCGGCTGCTGCTGAAGTGCGCGCGGCAGGACGCGCTGCATGAGCGCTTCGCCCGACATGGCATTGCCCCCGAGCGCCTGCTGCTGGAAGGCGCCTCGCCGCGCGCCGAGTACCTGGCCGCTTACAACAGGGTAGACATCGCGCTCGACCCCTTTCCCTATCCGGGCGGCACGACCAGCGTCGAGGGCCTGTGGATGGGCGTGCCGGTCTTGAGCCTGCGCGGCGCCACGGCGCTGTCGCGCCAGGGCGAGAGCCTGCTGCAAAACCTCGACCTGCCCGACTGGGTGGCCGCCGACGGGGACGACTACCTGGCCCGTGCCGTCGCCCATGCCGGTGATCCGCAGGCCCTGGCCGCGCTGCGTGCCGGCCTGCGCGAACGGCTGTTGCGCTCACCGCTGTGCGATGCGCCGCGCTTTGCCGGCCATTTCGACGCGCTGCTGCGCCGGGCCTGGCGCGGCTGGTGTGAGGGGCAGGCGCGATGACGATTCTGTTGGCGCCCATGGAGGGCCTGCTCGACTTCACCTTGCGCGATGTGCTGACGCGCGTCGGCGGCATAGACCGCTGCGTGTCGGAGTTCATCCGCGTCACCGGCACCTTGCTGCCGAATCGCACCTTCATCCGCATCGTGCCCGAGCTGCTCAATGGCGGGCGCACGCCCTCGGGCGTGCCTGTGCGGGCGCAGCTGATGGGGTCAGATATTGCCTGCCTGGCCGAGAACGCCGCCAAGCTGGCCGAGCTGGGGCCGGCCGGCATAGACCTGAACTTCGGCTGCCCGGCCAAGGTGGTGAACCGCCATGGCGGCGGTGCCGCGCTGCTGGATGACCCGGAGCTGATCCACCAGATCGTGTCCGCGGTGCGCAGTGCCGTGCCGCAGCCGATGCCGGTGTCGGCCAAGATGAGGCTGGGCTTCCACTGCACCAGCCGGACGCTGGATTGCGCGCAGGCGATCGAGTCGGCCGGCGCCGACGAGCTGGTGGTCCATGCCCGCACCAAGGCCGATGGCTACAAGCCGCCGGCCTACTGGGACCGCATTGCCGAGATCCGCGCCAGCTTGAAGATTCCGGTGATCGCCAACGGCGAGATCTGGACCGCCGACGATGCCGCCCGCTGCCGCGAGCAATCGGGCTGCCATCCGCTGATGCTGGGCCGCGGCATGGTCGTCAATCCAGGCCTGGCGCTGAGCATTCTGCAGCCCGGCGCCGGCGTGCTGGCCTGGGGTGAGCTGTTGCCGCTGATACAGCACTTCTGGGGGCTGATCGACATGCACATCGAGCCCCGCCACCGCGCCGGCCGGCTCAAGCAATGGCTCAACTATCTGCGCCGGCTCTACCCGGAGGCAGAAGGCATCTATGCCGATGTGCGCACGGTCAATGACCCGGCCCTGGTGCGGGCTCGCGTGCACCAAAGTTTCGATGCACGGGAGCTTGTCGCGGCTTAGGCAGGGTCCTGCGCCTGCGGCACCACCCGGGCGTTGCGCTCGAAGGTCCAGTAGGCCCAGGCCCAGTCGATCAGCACGATCAGCCGGTTGCGAAAGCCGATCAGGAAGTAGATATGCGCGAACAGCCAGAACAGCCAGGCGAAGTAGCCTGAAAAGCGCAGGGCGCCCAGGCCCGGCACGCCCAGATCGACGACCGCCGCCTTGCGGCCCACGGTGGCCAGATTGCCGTAGTCGGCATAGCGGAAGGGCAGGGTGGGCTGACGTTGCAGCCGCCGCAAGACATTGGCCGCCACGCTGCGCCCCATCTGCTTGGCCGCCGGGCTGACGCCGGGCACCGGCTTGGGTTCGGCGCCGGGCGCATAGCTCTTGGCCGCAGCCAGATCGCCGATGACGCTGATCTCGGGGTGGCCGTCCAGGCTGAGATCGGGTTGCACCAGCACGCGGCCGGCCCGATCCAGCGTCGCGCCGGCACTGTCGGCCAAGGCCCGGCCCAGCGGCGAGCCAGCCACGCCGGCGGCCCAGACGACCGTGTGGCTGGGCAGGGTCTCGGTACCTGCCGTCGATTCGAAGCGCACGCTGTCGCCATCGATATGGGTGACGCGGCAACCGGTGCGCAGCTCCACGCCCAGCTTTTGCAGCTGTTCGGCGGCGCGCTGCGACAGGGCCGGCACAAAGCTGCCCAGCACCCGGTCGGAGCCCTCGACCAGCACCACCCGCGCCTGGCGCGAATCGATGCGACGGAACTCGCTGACCAGTGTGTGCCGCGCCATCTCGCTCAGGGTGCCGGCCATCTCCACGCCGGTGGGCCCGGCGCCGATGACGACAAAGGTCAGCCAGGCCTGGCGCCGGGTGGCGTCCTCGCAGCGTTCGGCCTGCTCGAAGGCATTGACGACGCGCTGGCGGATATTGAAGGCATCGGTCAGCGTCTTCAGCCCCGGTGCGTGGGCGGCCCAGTCGTCGTGGCCGAAATAGCTGTGGGTGGCTCCGGCGGCGACGATCAGATGGTCGTAGGCCAGCTGCTCGCCGTCATGCAGGGTGACCTTGCGGCCTGGCGCATCAATGGCTTTGACCTCGGCCTGCAGAATGGTCAGATTGCCGCGCCGCATCTGCGGCCGCAGGATGTGGCGTATCGGACCCGAGATCGCTGGTGCGCTCAGGCCCGCGGTGGCCACCTGGTAGAGCAGGGGCTGGAACAGATGGTGGTTGGTGCGGTCCACCAGCGTGATTTCCACCTGGTCCCGCGCCTGGGACAGCGCTCGCACCGCCTCGATACCGCCAAAGCCACAACCAATCACCAGCACGCGGGTCTTGTTCATTTCTATCCTCCTGTTACACCCGATTCAAGCAGACTCTGCGAAGCGGCGTTGGCTGGCCGTCGGCAAGGGCCCCCCAAACGGCTCGATATGAGCGCCCGACATGGGCCGATGCGAACTCGGCAATGGCGCGCCCAACAGCTGGCATCATGGCTGTCAAGCCAACAGGAGATGCCCATGATCAGCCGCCGTCAATTCGCTCAAGCCAGCGCGCTGGGCCTTGTTCACCTGCCGCTGTGGGCGGGCGATCTGTCCGAGCGCGATGCCGCCTCAGGCATACGCGCTGCGCTGGAGCGCGGTGCGATCGCTGCCGTGGCCCTGCTCGGCAAGCAGGACGGGTTTCTAGGCAACGAGAAGGTGCGCATAGGCCTGCCCGGCGCGCTGAACGATGCCGCCAAGCTTTTGCGCGCCACCGGCCAGCAGAAGAAGGTCGATGAACTGATCACCGCGATGAACCGCGCTGCCGAGGCCGCCATCCCCGAGGCCAAGGCGCTGCTGGTGCAGACGGTGAAGAACGTCTCGGTCAAGGATGCGCTGCAGATCGTGCGCGGTGGTGATACCGCGGTGACCGATTTCTTCGCCCGCAACACCCGCGAGCCGCTGGGCCTCAAGTTCCTGCCCATCGTCACCCGCGCGACCCAAAAGGTATCGGCCGCCGAGAAGTACAACGCCGTCGCCGCCAAGGCCGCCAAGTTCGGCCTGGTCAAGGATGAGGACGCCAATGTCCAGCAATATGTCACCCGCCGTGCGCTGGACGGCCTTTACCTGATGATCGCCGAAGAGGAGCACAAGATCCGCCAGGACCCTGTGGGCACCGGCAGTGCGATCCTGAAGAAGGTGTTCGGCTGACCGCACCCCGGGTTATGGAGCATGAGCAGTGCCGTGGCGCTTGGCTAGCATGAGGCATCGCTACCTGGGAGTACCCATGACCGTTGCACACGCTATTGCCCATGCCGACCTGCGGGCCGTGCCCGGCGTCCTGAGCCGTCAGGCCATGCAGCAGGTGTTCGAGTCGATTGCTCAGGCCGCGCGCGCGTCCGGCCGGTCGCTGGCCGTGCTGACCCTGGACATCGACCACTTCAAGGACTATCAGGACGAACACGGCCCGGCACAGGCCGAACAGGTGCTGACGCAGCTGGCCATGCTGCTGCAGCAGCTGCAACCCAGCAGCGCGACCCTGGCTTACCTCGGGGCGGACGAGTTCGTGCTGATACTGCCCGACACCGGCCTGACGGCCGCGGCCGAGCTGGCCGAGCGCCTGCGTGACCGCATTGTCAGTGCCCTGGCCCAGCTGGGTGGCTTGCGCCCGTTGACGGCCACCATAGGCGTGGCCGCCAGCCCGCCCAACCAGGACTGGCTGGCCAGCACCTTGCTGGCCCTGGCCGATGCACGCATGACCTTTGCCAAGCGGCGCCTGCTGCCGCACCACAATCTGGTTTGGGCCGGCACGCTGCCGTCCGACTGGTACCTGCGCCTGGACGTGCCGGCCGGCATCTGGCCCAGCCTTTGAAATAGTTCGCAGGCCGGCCTGCGAATGAGGTGCAGAATAACCCCGTAAATCTGCGGCAAAAGCAGATCGACAGGGAGATTCCAGACGTTGGGCGCGGGCCATTGCGGCAGCCCGCAGCCGGTCCCTGCCCCGGCCAGACCTCGCCGTCTGGTGTGCAAGGGAGAAGTCTGATGATGAGCCTGAAGAATCAATCGATTGCGACCCGCCTGCGGCTGGGTTTTGCCCTGCTGATACTGGTCAGCATGGGCGTGGCGGTGTTCGGCCGGCTGGCGCTGGAGCAGGTGGGCGCACGTATCCATGCGCTGACCGAGCAGCACCTGGTCGTGGTCGGGCTGCTGAGCAGCATCAAGGACAACGTCAATGTCACGGCACGCGCGGCGCGCAATATCGCGCTGCTGAGCGATGCCCGGGCCAAGCAGGCCGAGAAGGCGCAGATCGACGCCAATCGCAGCAGCACGCAGACCCTGCTGAAGGCGCTGGAAGACCGGCTCAGCGGCCAGCAGACCGAGGCGACGCTGCGGCGCGTGACCGATACCCGGTTGGTCTACGTGCAACAGATGAATCAAGCCATCAAGCTGGGCATGGAGGGCCAGAACGATGTCGCCCGCGACCTGCTGGTGGGCGAGGTGACGCAGGCCCAGAACGCCTATTTCACGGTGCTGGACGAATTGGTGACGCTGGAGCGCGGGCGCATGGAGCAGTCGCGCCTGCAGGCCGACCTGACGATACGCCAGGCCGGCATGGCGATGCTGGCCCTGCTGGCGCTGTCGGCGCTGTGTGGCGCCGGCATTGCCAGCTGGCTGGCGCGCAGCGTGACCCGTCCCCTGCTGGCGGCGATCCAGGTCACGCAGCGCATTGCCAAGGGCGACTTGAGTTCGCGCATCACCGTCGAGTCGCGCGACGAGGTCGGCCAGCTGACCCAGTCGCTGCAGCTGATGCAGGAGGCCCTGCGCCAGCTGGTGGGCGTGGTGCGGGCCAGCAGCGAGTCGGTGGCCACCGGCGCCGGCCAGATTGCCATCGGCAACGGCGACCTGTCGCAGCGCACCGAACGCCAGGCCAGCAGCCTGCAGCAGACGGCGGCGTCGATGGAGCAGCTCTCGGGCACGGTGCTGGGCAGTGCCGAGACCGCGCGGCAGGCCAACGACTATGCCCAGGCCGCGAACGGGGCCGCGCAGCGCGGCGACCAGGTGGTGGGTCAGGTGATCGCCACGATGACCGACATCAATGCGGCATCGCAGCGCATCGCCGACATCGTTGGCGTGATCGACGGCATTGCCTTTCAGACCAATATCCTGGCGCTCAACGCGGCGGTGGAGGCGGCACGGGCCGGCGAGCAGGGGCGCGGCTTTGCCGTCGTCGCCGCCGAGGTGCGCAATCTGGCCCAGCGTTCGGCCAGCGCTGCGCGCGAGATCAAGTCGCTGATCGCCAGCAACGTCGAGAAGGTCGAGGCAGGCTCGCGCCTGGTCGGCTCGGCCGGCTCCAGCATGCAGGACATCCACGCCCAGGTGGCGCGCGTGGTGGCCTTGATCGCTCAACTGGGCGCGGCGGCACAGGCGCAGGGCCGCGACATCGTCCAGATCAACCAGGCGGTGGCCGATCTGGACGAGGCAACGCAGCAGAACGCCGCCCTGGTCGAGCAATCGGCGGCGGCGGCCGACAGCCTGAGCCAGCAGGCCCGGGTGCTGGTCAATGCCGTCAGCGCCTTCCGGCTCGAGCCGCAAGCGGCCTGAGCCGGGGCGGGGCGCAGTGCGGTAGGCTCACGGTATTCCTACCGTATCCAACCACTGTGCCCCGCCCATGGACTACCCCCAATACAACCCGCAAACCGACAACGCGCCGCTGAGCGACGACGAACTCAACGCGCTGGACGATCTGCTGCAAGAGCTGCCCTCGGACGAGGCGATGAATATCGAGGCCATGGATGGCTATCTGACGGCGCTGCTGATCGGTCCGGGCGATTTGAGCCAGCGGCCCGGCGCTGACTGGCTGCCGGCCGTCTGGGGCGGTGATGGCGAGGGCAATGCACCCTTCCCCAGCAACAAGCAGCGCAAGCGTGCCACCCTGCTGGTGCTGCGCCATCTGCAGAGTATTGCCATCGAGCTGCGGGACAAGGGCGAGGCCTGGCAGCCCATCTTCAGCGTGGCCGAGGTCGATGACCGCGATCTGGTCGATGCCGAGGTCTGGTGCATGGGCTTCCTGCAGGCCGTGGCGATGGACCCCGAGGGCTGGGGCACTCTGTTCGACGACGCCGAGATCGGTGCGGCCCTGGTGCCGATCGCGCTGCTGGGCGGCGACGAGGAAGACCTCAGTCCCGAAGACGCCCAGCGCCTGGGCGACCTGGACGTGCGTGACCAGCTCAGCCGCGCCGTGCTCGACGCCGTGGTGCTGCTGTACCGCCGCAAGTTCCCGGTTTGAGGCTGAGACGCCTCAGTTGACGGTGAGGCTGACGCTGGTGACTGAGCCGCAGACCGCGTACACCCGCACGGCGCGGCTGGAGAACAGATTGCTATTGGTCACCCGGCACGAGTAGTACAGCCGTTCCGAGCCGGGCTCGGGGCCGGAGTAGTTGACCTTGATGTCCTTGGCGGCATCGTTGTCGTCGCGGTGGCCGCAACCGCCGCTGATCACGACGGTCCCCATCGGACAGACCAGCGGTATGTTGGCGTAGCTGTTGCTGGGGACGGTATGGGTGTACTGGATATAGCGCAGCGTCACCGGTCCCGCCGGGCCGGTATCTCCGGTATTGCCTTTATCGCCCTTATCGCCCTTGGTCCCCTGCATGCCGGTCGCCCCTGTTGCACCGGCGGCTCCAGTCGCGCCGGTGGCCCCCGTCGCTCCCCTCGGACCGATAGGCCCCTGGTCGGCCAGCGTCAGGTCCAGCTGTGGCAGGTGGCCGGTGGCGGTGTTCTCCTTGCTGTCCAGGAACACGATGGTGCCGGGCGCGCCGAGAGACGGCGTCAATGCGATACCGAAATTGGCGCCCGGGTTGCTGATCCAGTCCTTCACCCAGGCGGTCACGTCGGCCAGCAGGTACTGGTTGGCCTGGGTCACCGCCAGCACCGGCCCGGTGCCGGGGCCGCCCAGTGCGGGCGCGTTGCCCGCCGTCACCGCGGCCTCGGACCAGGCGCTGTTGATGCGCTGCAACTCCAACGCACCGGCCGAGCCGACCCGGTTCACGTAGAGCTTCAGCGTGGCCTTCACCAGCTTGGCGCTGTTCAAGCCGACAGGCAGCGGTGAGACATCGAACTGCAGCAGCGCGCTGGAGCCGTTGCCGACATTCAGGGTGCCCAGGGCGCCGAAGTTGGCGCTGGGCAGGCCGAGGTTGACATGGGCATCGGCAGCCAGTGGCAGATCGAGGGCTGCGCAGCGGCCCGCCGCCGCCAGCGCGAACAGGGCCAGGGCCAGACGATGGCGAGGCGAGGGCATGGAGGTCTCCTTCAGAAGAACGGAACAACGCAGGAGGCTTGCGCGCTGTTCACGGGCCGCTGACGTTGGTGGCCGACGCGCACACGGCGTACATCAGGATCGCGCGGGAGGAACTGCTGGTGTTTTCGACGATGCAGCGGTAGGCACTCCGAGGCGCGCTGTCATGCGGCCCCGCATACTCGATCCTGATGTCGCTGGCCGCCGTGTTGAAGTCGCGGTGACCGCATCCGCCGCTCATCAGCACGCGGTTGGCCGGGCACTGAAGATTGTGGTCGTGGAGGTGGTTGCCGGAGGCGTCGAAGGTCGTGCGCAGGTAGACCACGTCCACCGGCCCTGCCGGGCCTGTGGCACCGATCGGTCCGGCCGCACCGGTGACGCCGCGGGCGCCGGTCGCGCCGGTGAGGCCGGTGTCGCCCTTCGGACCGGCAGGACCGGTGTCACCTTTCGCTCCAGCCGGGCCCGTGTCGCCCTTTGCTCCGGCCGCACCGGTGTCTCCCTTGGGCCCGGTGGCGCCCGTCGCGCCCCTGGCGCCGGCCGGCCCCTGGTCGGCCAGCGTCAGATCCAGCCGTGCGACGTGGGCGCTGGCGGTGTTCTCCTTGCTGTCGAAGAAGGCCACGGTGCCGGGTGCGCCGAGCGCGGCCTGCAGCGCGACGCCGAAGTTCATGCCGGGGTTGCTGATCCAGTCCTTGACCAGGGCGGTCAGGTCGACGCTGACGAACTGGTTGGCGGCGGCTATGGGTGCCGTCACGCCGCTGCCGGCGCCCGAGGTCGGTGGCATCGTCGCCGCGGTGACGGTGGCCTCCGACCAGCCGCCGTTGACCGTCTGCACCTCGATGGCCCCGGCCGCGCCGACCCGGTTGACGTAGAGGATCAGATTGGCCTTGACCAGCTTGGCCGCCGTGGTGGCCGGCGGCAGGGTGGACAGGTCGAAGCGCAGCAGCGCGGCGGCGCCACCGCCGACATTGAGGTTGGGCAGGCTGCCGAAATTGCTGGTGGCAACGAGGCTGCTGACGTGGGCGTCGGCGGCCAACGGCGCGTCCAGGGCCCAGGCGCCGCCGTGGAGCAGGGCCAGGGCCAAGGCGATGGGTGAGGCTTTGGTGTGCATGTTATCTCCTGCTTCAGTGGGGGGCGACAAGGCGGCGCGCGGCACTCAGTCCGCCCAGCCCGAGCAGCGTCAGCAGCGCCGTGGCGGTTTCCGGCACGGTGCTGGCCTGCAGGTCCAGGGCCCAGTGGCCGCTGCGTTGCGTGGCATCGACCTGCACGAAGCGGTGACCGCTCTGGCCCAGGTAGTTGATGCCGGTGTAGTCGGGCTGGCCGGCCTGCGAGTAGCCATCGGTGAGCAGGCTGCCCAGCGGTTCGTTGCCGTCCTGCGAGAGCAGCAGGGTGTAGTGGCCAGCGGGCAGGGCGACGCTGAATTGCGCGTCCCAGCAGAAACCGCTCACCGGGTCCGCCGCGCCGGTGCCCGGGCCGCAGACATTGCTGCTGCCGCGGGCCAGCTGCAACAGCTCGCCGCCCTCGATGAACAGGGCCAGCACCGGGGCAAAGCCGCCGGCTGCGACGGGCCCGGCCTGGGCGCTCAGGCCGCCGGCGAAGGAGAAGGTCTGCACGCTCAGCACATCGGCTGCACCGAGCACGAGGGTGGTGCTGAACAGGTCGTCGTCCCGCATGAAGTCGCCCGCGAACGAGACCGTGGCCGCCTGGCTGGCAGCGGCCGCCATGGCCAGGGTGACGAGGGCAAGGGCCCTGCGCGCGAGTGGCTTTGCGCAGGGGTTGCAAGGGTGTGGGGTGGTCATGGCTGCTCCTGTACTCCGGTTGATCTGGCTTGGCCGTCCTGGGTCGGCGAAGGGTGGCAATGGAGTAAGGGCGCTGGACGCCGGGAAGCTGTCAGATCCTAGGGTTTGTCCTGGGCGAGCAGACGGTCCAGCCTCAGCGCACGGGCCCGTAGCGGGGATTGCGCATGCTGGGTGGTGATGGCGGCGGCGATGTCCTGCCTGCGCAGCGCTTCACCGCCCTCCAGGCCTGCAGCCAGCTCGGCCAGTTCGATGCGCAGCCGCAGCAGCACCGGATGGCCGGGTCCGACGGTGGCGCTGGCCAGCTGCAATGCCGCCTGCTGCCGCTCCAGCGCCTGCGAGGTGGCACCGCGCTGCCGGGCCAGCAGCGCCTGGGCGCGCCACAGCGCAACCCGGCGCAGCGGCTGCAGCCTGCCCTCCTGCGCGGCGACGAAGGCCACACCGGCCTCGGCGGCCGGCAGATCGCCGTCCAGCAGCCGGCTTTCGGCCAGCGACAGCTCGGCGTCGATGCGGTCGTTGCCGGCCGCGGGCAGCTTGGCGCGGCGCAACGCGGCGGCCTGCTCCAGCAGCGGCCGGGCCTCGTCGAGGCGGCCGGCCCGCAGCAGCCAGCGGCCGAGGTTGTGCTGTGCCCGCGCCAGGCTCAGATCGTCGGGCTTGACCAGGTCCTGCCGGATCGCCAGCGACTCGCGGTAGCGGCTCTCGGCGGCCGGGTCGCCGAGGTCGTCCAGCGCGGTGGCGAGGTTGTTGATCTGCACGGCCGAGCTGAGCGTGCGCCGGCCAAGCAACTGCTCGGTCAGCGCCAGGGCCTCGCCGTAGGTGCTGATGGCCTCGGCGCTGCGTCCGGCGTCCTGCAGCATGCCGGCCAGCTCGTTCAGCGCACTCGACACCGCCGCGCTCTGCGATCCATGCACCGTGCGGCGCTGCATCAGCACGCGCTGCTGCAGCGTCAGCGCCTCGTCTGTGCGGTGCTGCTCGGCCAGCACGGTGGCCAGCGTCTGCACCGTGTTCAGCACGGTGGGATGCTGATCGTCGAGCAGGCGGGTCTTGATCGCCAGGGCGCGGCGGAAGTCGTTCTCGGCCAGGGCCAGTTGCCCGGCGCGCTGGTGCAGCATGCCCAGGTTGTGCAGGGTGATGGCGACATCCAGGTGCTCGGGCCCCAGCCTGGCTTGGCGAATGGCCAGCGAGCGGTCGAGGTGCTGGCGGGCTTCGTCGAAGGCGTAGTTGCGGCTGAGTACCCAGCCCAGGGTGTTGTGGGACTCGGCCAGTTCCAGCGCATCGGCCGGCAGGCGCGCCTGGCGCAGGGCCAGCGAGCGGCGCGCCGGCTCCAGCGCGCGCGCGGCCTGGCTGGTGTTGGACAGGGCCATCGCCAGGTTGTTCAGCATCGCCGCTTCGCGCAGGGGGCGCTGCACGGTCTGCTCCAGGTTCACCGCCTGCTCGTACAGCTCGACGGCATCGCGCGGCCGGCCGATGTTCTCGTAGACCTTGCCGAGCACGCCCTTCATCGAGGCCTGCAGTGCCGGCTGGCCGCGCAACTCCCCGTCCATCCGCTCGCGGCCCTTGTCGACCAGGGTGGCGGCGCTGAGGTCGGGCCGGCCCGAGACCTTGGGGTCGGCCCCCTCGAACAGCGAGACGACAAAGTCGCTGACCTGGCGCGTCGTGTCTGCCTCCTGCTGGCTCTGCTGGCGTGCGGCCTCGGCGCGCCGGCGCTCGCCGTCGGCCCTGGCCTCGGCGGCCACGGCCGCGTCGCGCTCGTGCTGGGCGAGCGCACGGGCCCGGGTGGCCTGGTCGCGCTCGGTGATGGCGGTCTGCCCGGCGCGCAGCGCCGATTCTGCCGAGACCTGGGCCTGCCGGGCCGACTCTCGGGCCTGTGTCTCGGCCTGCAGTGCGCGGTCCCGCTCCTGCACCAGTCGCAGGGTGAAGACCAGGCTCATGGTCAGTGCGGCGCTGCCGGCCAGCACCCCGGGCCAGCGGCGGCGCACGAACTTGCGGGCCAGATAGCCGGCCCCATGCGGCAGCGCCACCAGCGGCAGATGCTGGCGAAAGCGCCGCAGGTCGGCGACCAGGGCCGCCACCGCCAGGTAGCGGCGCTCGGCTTCGTGCTCGGTGGCCCGCTGCACGATGGCGCGCCACTCCTGCGGGCGGGCGGCGCGCGGGCCCAGCGACTCCAGCAGCTCGCCCAGCATGGCGCCCAGGCTGTAGATGTCGCTGGCGCTGCTGGCGGTGGCGCCGGCGCGCTGCTCGGGGCTGGCATAGCGCGGCGTCAGCGCCAGGCTGGCCTCGGCCGGGCCATCCTGCAGCCCCTGTTGCAGCTGGGCGATGCCGAAGTCCAGCAGCATGGCCCGGCCATCGGTGCCCACCAGCACATTGCCGGGCTTGATGTCGCAGTGCACCACCAGTTGCCGGTGCGCATAGGCCACGGCCTCGCAGACCATCACGAACAGGTCCAGCGTCGCCTCCAGCCCCAGGTCCTGCTGGCGCACATAGCTGTCAATGCGCAGGCCCTCGACATAGTCCATCACCAGATAGGGCTGGCCGCCCGGCGTGGTGCCACCGTCGATCAGCCGTGCGATGTGCGGGTGGTTCAACGAAGCCAGGATCTGGCGCTCGCGCGCCAGCTGCGCCAGCGCCGCCTCGCCCGACCAGCCACGCAGCAGCTTGATCGCGGCGCGTTGCTGGTAGTGACCGTCGCTGCGCTCGGCCAGGTAGACCATGCCCATGCCGCCATGGCCCAGTTCGGAGCGCAGAGTCCAGGCGCCCAGCCGCTCACCCGGTTTGAGCTCGGTGCCGGCGGCGCTGGCCAGCATGCCGGCCACCGGGACGGCGAAGTGGGTGGTCTGCGTGGCATCGTGGCCGATCAGCGCCAGCACGCGCCGGCTGATCGTCTCGCTGGCGCCCAGCTCCTGCAGGCGGGTACGCTGCGCGGCGCGGTCGGGCAGGTCGCAGACCTCGCTGAACAGCGCCTTGACCTGCGCATAGTCGGCATCGGCTGCTGGAGGGGCGTCCGCCGGGGCCATGGCTGAACGGCCTCAGGCTTCGAGCTCGCGGCCCAGCTGCTCGGCCAGCCAGGCCCGGGCAAAGCGCAGTTCCCGGTCCACCGTGGTCAGGGAGATCTCCAGCACCTCGGCAATGTCGGCCCGCTGCAGGCCGGCGAAATAGGTCAGCTGCAGGACCTGGGAGCCGCGCGGGTCGTTGACGCTGAGGCGATCGAGCAGGGCGTCCAGGGTCAGCAGATCGGCCGCCATCGATTCCTCGCCCAGCGCCGCATCGGTCAGGGTCAGCTGCATGCGGCCGCCGCCGCGCTTGTCGGTCAGGCGGGCCCGGGCATGCTCGCGCAACACGCTGCGCATCGTCAGCGACACGGTAGCGAAAAAGTGTGCGCGGTTCTGCCAATCGGTGGGCGCCTGCATCAGCCGCAGCATCGCCTCGTTGACGACGTCACCCTTGCCCAGCGTGGCCTGGTCATGGCCGCGCAGCCGCGACGCGGCCATGCGCAGAAACTCGCCATGCACCGCGCCGATAACGCGGGCGAAGGCCGACGCATCACCGTGCCGCCAGGCCTGCAGCAGCACGGTCATGGCCTCGATGGTCTCGCCTGGGACGGGTTTCATCTGCGGGCAGCACTCCCTGCAAGGGCAGCTGGTGTGGGAATGCCGGCAGTTTAGCGGGCAGGGTCAGGTTCGGCGCGAGAACATCAGCATCAGATTGTTGGCCGGCATGCCGATCTGCTCGACCAGCCGCAGCCCGACCGCGTCGGCCTCGGCGCAGACCTCGGCCAGGTCGCGCAGCCCCCAGGCCGCGTTGCGGGCGCGAAGATCGGCGTCGAAGGCCAGATTGCTGGCCGCGGTGGCAACACCCGGCACCCGGTAGGGGCCGTAGGTCAGCAGCCGGCCCTGCGGTGCCAGATGGCGTGCGGCACCCCGCATCAGCGCCGCGCAGGTGGCCCAGGGCGAGATGTGCAGCATATTGGCGCAGAAAATGGCGTCCAGCGTCTGCGCTGCCGCCGGCAGCGGCCAGTCGGCCGCCAGCACATCGAGCTGAATGGCCGGCAACACATTCGCGAGCTCGGCGGTCCAGGCGGCGATCGAGGCCAGGTTGGCGGCTTCGTACTCGCTGGGCTGCCAGGTCCAGCCGGGCAGTCCGGCGGCGAAATGCGCGGCATGCTGGCCCGTGCCGCTGGCAATCTCCAGTGCCACGCCCCGGGCGGGCAGCAGCCGCTGCAAGACTTCCAGTATGGGCTGCTTGTTGCGCTCGGCGGCGGGGGCGTTCAGGGTTCTTGGGGCTTGTGGCATCACGGTGTTCCGAGGTTTGTCGAGGTCAGCAACTGCTGCTCCGAGCGCTCCAGCTCGGCCACCAGCCAGGCGCGCAGGGCCTGCAGCGGCGGCCAGTCGCGCAACTCGGGCGGATGGACCAGCCAGAAGGAATCATGCTCGTCATCGGGCAGTATCAGCGGTGACAGCCGCACCAGCCGGCCCTCGCGCAGCGCATCGGCGGCCAGCAGTTCGCGGCTCAGGGTGATGCCCAGATCCTGCTCGGCGGCCTGCAGCATCATGCCCGCGTCATTGAAGGCCGCGACCGGATTGACACGGCAGCGCACCCCGGCCAGCGCAAACCAGGCCTCCCAGCGCGACACATTGCCCAGCAGCGGTTCGTCGGCCAGGCGGGCCGCCAGCGTGGCTGGGTCGCCACTCTGCAGCCGATGGGCGGCGCGCGGCGAGCCCAGCACCACCGAGGGGGAGTCGATCAGGCACTGGGCCTCCAGCCCGCGCCACGGCCCCTGGCCCTGGCGCAGCGCGGCGTGGAAGCCCTCGCGCTTCAGGTCGATCAGCTGCTGCGAGGTGTGCAGCTCCATCGCGATGTCGGGATGCTGCTCGCGCCACTGGCCCATGCGCGGCAGCAGCCAGCGCTGGGCGAACGAGGGCAGGACGGTGACGCGCAAGCGGTGCGCCGTGCCGCTGGCCGCCGCCGCGGCGGCGCGCACGCCCTCGTCCAGCTGGGTCAGCGCCGGCTCGACGGCGCGCAGCAGGGCCGCGCCGGCGGCATTCAGCACGATGCGCCGGCCGCGCCGGTCGAACAGCTCGAAGCCCAGCTGCTCCTCCAGCAGCTTGATCTGCTGGCTCACGGCGCTGTGCGTCAAATGCAGCTCCTCGGCCGCCGCGCGCAGATTGTCGAGGCGGGCCACGGCCCGGAAGGCGGGCAGGGTGTGCAGCGGTAAACGGCTCATCTGGTAAGCATAGCTGACCAATTCGTGCAGAACAAGTCGATTCCATTGGCGGTACTGGATGACTAAGCTTACCAGCACCAACTACCGAGGACAGCCCATGACGAGCACCGCAACGACCTGCCCGACCCTGGGGCCGTCGGCCCCGGCCTTGAGTGCAGGCTGGCTGGGTGGCCTGCTGAAGCCCTGGGCGCTGCTGCGCGCCCGGCGCCGCGCCAAGGTCGACATGCTGGCCCTGGCCGAGCTGAGCGAACACACGCTGGACGACATCAACGCCCCCTGCTGGATGTATCTGGAGGCCAAGGCGCAACGCGAGGCGGAGCACCAGCGGCTGGACGCCCTGCGCATGGGCGGCAACGTCAGCTGGTGAGGGGCGGGTTCATAACCCCTTGCTGACGCCTATCATCTGGTCCACCGTGACGAAGCGGTAGCCCTGGGCCTTGTAGTACAGGATGACGGCCTCCAGCGCCTGCACCGTGTTGCTGCGCACACCGCCGCCGTCGTGCATCAGCACCATCGCCTCGCCGTGGGCGTTGAGCGTGGCGCTGCTGATGATGTCGGTGCTGACCACGCTGGGCAGATTCCAGTCGCGCGTGTCTATCGACCACAGAATGGTCTTGATGCCCAGGCCGGCCAGCAGGCTCACCTGGCCGTCGCTGACCTCGCCATAGGGCGGGCGGTACAGCCGGGGCCTGAAACCGAGCAGGCGCTCGAAGGCGTCGCTGGTGCGTTCCAGATTGGCCCATAGCGCCTGCGGCGTCTGGCCGCTGAAGTGCTGGTGGTCCCAGCTGTGATTGGCCAGCGTGTGGCCGGCCGCCTGGGCGGCCCGGGCGAGGTCCGGGAACTGCTCCAGGTTCTGGCCTATCAGGTAGAAGGTGGCGTGCACCTGGTGCCTGGCCAGCAGGTCCAGAATGCCCTGGGTATAGGGCGAGGGACCGTCGTCGAAGGTCAGGGCCACCGTCTTTTGCTGCGTCAGCCCTTCGAGGAAATAGTCACCGCGGAATTTGTCGGCCTGCCGGGCCAGCTCGGCCACGGCGATCTGGTCGCTGATGTCGGGTGTGCGCACAAACACCCTGGCCTTGAACTGCCGCTCCGGCGCGGCCGCATCGACCGGGCCGACATAGGGTGCGATCTCGCTGGCGGCCACCGCGTAGGCCTGGCCCGCGCGGCTGCCCGGATGCTGGGCCAGGTAGCGCTGCACCGCATCATGGCCCAGCGTCTGGCCGGCATAGCGGGGCAGTTCGGCGCTGCCGTCGAACCAGCGCGCCCGGTTGGTCAGCGGTGCGTCAAGCTCGGCCAGGGCCTTGGCCTGCACGGCGGCGTAGGCGCTGGCGTCGATGGCCTGGGTCTGTGGCGAGACCAGGCCGGAGACTTCGGTGGCGAAGGCGAGCGCCAGGCCCTCGAAGACCAGATGCTCGGCCAGCGTGGCGGGCGCTCCCAGATCGGCCAGCCGCCGCGTCTGCAGCGCCGCACGCGCCAGCGCAAAGCTCAGGGGCTGAGCGGCCGCCGGCTCGGGCGCCAGCGACAGCTCGATCTGCTTGCCGGCCAGCGCCGTGGCGTTTGCGGCGGCTGTTGTCGCCCGGGTGTTGACCAGCAGCCTCACACCGGTCATCGACAGGCGCTGATGGCTGGCCAGCAGGGCCGCGCTCAGGTCGGGCAGCAGGGCTGTCTTGCGGCCCTCCAGCGAGCTGTTTCCGCTTTCGAAGTAGATGCCGGCGCAGCCGTCGGTGGCCGCCGCGAGGCTGTATGCACCCAGCACAGCGGGCAGGGCGGGGCAGGGGTTGCTCGCCGGCGGCGGCGCCACCACCACCGGTTTGGGGCTGGAGCCTCCGCTGCCGCCGCAGCCACTCAGAAGAAATACCAAAACAAGTCCAATTGTCTGCCTTGTCGTCACGATCTCATCGATGAATCGTCGTATCTCCCCAGATATTTTCATTTTCCTGTCCCTGAAATTGGTTTCTTATTGGCATCATTCTGAGCCAGAACCGGGGGCCGCTCAAGCCCCGGCGGGGCGGTATTTTTGAGGTCCTGCACCGGCCTGCGTTAACCTGCTGGTTTTGCATCTGTACCGCTGGAGAACACCCTGTGAAAACCTACAACATCGAACTGCAGAAGGTGAAGAGCCAGAGCTTTGCCCATGGCCTGATCAAGCTGCATGTTGACGCGCTGATCGCGCCCGCCGTCACGCCCGAAGACAAGGCGCCCACCAGCGCCCTGCTTTTCACCGAAGAGACCGCACGCGTGCTGCTGTCGCTGCTGAAGACCCAGCTGCTGGAGCTGGATGGCCGCAAGGCCAAGAGCCGGCACGGTCGCTAGGACGCAGCGCCGCCCACTTCGAGCCAGGCCTGGACGATGGCGTCGGCCGCCTGCAAGGCCTCGGCCTCGCCGGTTTCGCCACCGATCACCGACAGGCGCATCACCCACAGTCCGCGCCACTGCGCGCCGCCGACAAAGCAGTGCCCTTGTTCCTGCACCCGGGCGATGGTGGCGCGGGTCAGCCGATCGCCCACCTCGGATGCCTGGTCGGCGCCGAAGCGAAGCACGGCCTGGTTCAGCACCACCTCGTTGAGCTGCGCCACGCCGGGCGCCCGGGCGATGCGGTCGGCCATCAGCCGGGCCAGCCCACAATGCCGCTCGACCATGGCGGCAATGCCGCCGCGCCCGAAATGGCTGATCAGGGCCCAGGTGGCGAAACCGCGGGCACGGCGCGACAGTTCGGGCACGTAGTGCGAGGGGTCGCGCTCGCCGGCCGCGCTGGGCAGGTAGCTGGCGCTGATGCTCATCGCCCGCCGGTGGACCTCAGCGTCGCGCACGATCACATAGCCGCAGTCGTAAGGCGTCTGCAGCCATTTGTGGCCGTCCGTGGCCCAGGAGTCGGCCTGCTCGACAGCCGCGGCCAGGGCCGCTCTCGGCGGGCAGGCCCGTGCCCACAGGCCGAACGCGCCATCGACGTGGACCCCGGCCTGGCGCGCCCGTGCTAGCGGGATCAGCTGCGCAAACGGGTCGAAGGCGCCGGTATTGATCTGCCCGGCCTGCAGGATAACGATCAGCGGGCCGGCCGGTGCGGCTTGCAGCGCCTGCTCGAAGGCGGCGGGGACGATGGCGCCCTGTGCGTCGGTGGCCACCCGCGTCACCCGGGCATGGCCCAGGCCCAGGAACTGCAGTGCCGAGAATACGGTGGCATGGGCCTCGTCGCCGATCAGCACGTTGATGGGTGGCGCGCCGAACAGGCCCTGTGCGTCGGCATCCCATCCGGCTTGGCGCAGCACCGCGCCGCGGGCGGCGGCCAGGCCGACGAAATTGGCCATCGTCGCGCCGGTGACGAAGCCGACCGAGGCCTCGCGCGGAAGGTCCAGCAGCTCCAGCAGCCACCGGGCGGCCACCGTTTCGCAGGCAGCGGCGGCCGGTGCAGCCAGGGGGTTGCCTGCGTTCTGCCCCCAGGCCGAGGTCAGCCAGTCGGCCGCCACGCCGACCGGATGCGAGCTGCCTATGACCCAGCCGAAGAAGCGCCTGCCCGTCATCGCATGCAGGCCCGGCGCAGCCAGGGCGGCCAGGCGGTCTATCACCGCCGCGGGCGCCTCGCCGGTCTCGGGCAGCGCCGCCGCAAAGCGCTCCAGCATCTGCGCGTAGCCGAGCTCGGGGTGCTGCGCGCGATCATCGACGGCGGCGCGGAATCTCAGTGCATGGCCGGCGGCGCGCGCCAGGGCATCGGTGAAACCGGGGTCCAACGCGGCCATGAGCACACCTCCGCCCGGCGCACCGGGTTCAGCCAATGAATTGCAGATCCAGGTCACCGTGGGCGTAGATCACCACGCCGGTGTCGGTTTCGGTGAGGCGGTGGCCGGTGCCGGCCGGGGCGAGCTGGTAGTCGCCGGTCTGCAGCAGGATGTCGTCCAGGAACAGCTCGCCCTGGACCATCAGGCATTCCTCGTCGTGGCCGTGGCGGTGATGGGGTACCTGGGCGCCGGCCTCGGCGAAGTACAAGAGCGCCGCCTGGCCATCGCGCTGCCACAGCACCCGCCGGCGTATGCCTGGCACGAACTCGGGCCAGCCGGCTTCGGCATCGCGCACGGTCAGGGCTTGGTCGCCTGGCTGCGCCGCCAGGTCGGACTCGCGCAGGAACAGCAGCGCGCCGTCGTCCGATGACCATTGCGCAGGCGCCTGGCCGGCCGGCGTGACGTGGTAGTCGCGCTGCGACAGCCACTCGCCGCCCAGCCGGGCACGGCCCGACAGCATCAGCCACTCGCGGTGCAGAGGGCCGTTGTTCAGCGCGTCGGAGTTGAAGCTGGCGCCTGCGGCCAGTTCGATCAGCGTTGCACCCAGCGGCTCGCCGGGGCGCAGCGGCTGGCCGGGCTGGGCGCGGTACAGCGTTTGTGCCGTCACGCCGGGGGCAAGGGTGTGGCGCTCGGCCGAGCGCCGGCGCACGGTGAACATGGCGGCCCCGGCGCGGCGTGCGGCGGCCAGGCGACCGGTCAGGCGCTCGCGCAATGCGGCAGGGGCATCGGTTGCCTGCCAGGCCTGGGCCAGCGGCTCGGCCAGCAGCGTGCCGAGCTCCTGGGCCAGCGGATCAGGGGCGGGCCGGATGGGCATGGCGGGATTGGTTGGCAGCTTGCTCATGGTGTTTGGGGTCTCAAGCTGACAGGGCCCGGGCGCCGGGCTCGCTGAGCAGCTGGCGCAGGATGATCAGCGCACGGCGGATCTGCGATTTGACGGTGCCCAGCGGCAGCTCGGTCTGGGCGGCGATCTCCTCATGGCTGAGCCCGCGCAGAAAGGCCAGCGCCACCAGCTGCCGGGGCTGGGCGCCCAGGGCCAGCAGCGCGCGCTGCAAGGTGGCCTGGCCCTGGCTCAGGTCCAGCAACTCGTCCAGCGCGCGCAGGCCGGTATCGACCAGGGTGGGGGCCTCGTCGTCGTCCAGGGTGTCGTGATCGAAGCGGGATTCGCGGCGCAAGGCGTCGATGGCGCGCGAGCGGGCCATGCCCAGAAGCCAGGTCAGCGCCCGGCCGCGGCTGGCATCGAAACGCAGTGCCTGGCGCCAGACCTGGAAGTAGGTGTCCTCGACCACCTCCTCGGCCCAGGCCGGCCGGCGCACGATGCGCAGCACCAGGCCGTAGACGCGGCTCAAGGTGGCGTCGTAGAGCGCCGACAGCGCGCGCTCGTCGCGTTCGGCGATCTGTGCCATCCAGGTGGCCAGCTGCGCATCGTCGGCACAGGGTTTGCAGCCGGCGGGCAGGGCATGCTCGGTCACCGGGCTCGGCGTATCGGCGGGGTCATCGAACAGCGCCTCGACCGAGTCCGGGTCGTGGCAGGGTTGCGGCGAGTCGCCCGCATCCAGCTCGGCCCGGTGGGGTGGGCTGCGCAGGCGGGTGTGAACAGAGGATGTGGCGTTCATGGAGCCGTCTCATCGGTTGGGGCGCCGGGGCGCCGCTTCATGTCAACGATCAACGCGGCTGACGCATCGTCTCTCGGTATGGCCTCCGGCGCAAGGGCCGGGCCTCGATCAGCCGAGCACATGGCAGGCCTGCGGCACCGCGCCGCGCAAGAAGATCGTCGCCCCGGTGGGCGTGCTGATGCGCGCATGCAGCGCGCCCTGATGGGCCAGGTGATAGCCGCCCGGGCCCAGTTCGATATGGCTGCCGACCCGCAACACGCCGTCCAGCACAAGGCATTCCTCGTCGATCGGATGGCGGTGCGCGGGCAGGCTGGCACCGGGCGCCAGCCGAAGCAGATAGGACAGCACGCCGTCCACCTCGTACAGCGGCTTGATCTCGACGCCGTCCAGCCAGGGTTGCCAGCTGCCGTCGTCCAGGGCGATGGTCAGGTGGGAGTCATCGGTATCGGCCACCCGTTCCAGCAGGCGCTGCTTGATGCCCGACGGGATCCGGGGGGCAGGCGGTGGAGGCGGGGGAGGGGGCGCGTCGGTGCTCATGCCAGCTACTACGGACGCGCCGCGCACCTGGATGCATCGGCGGCATCGCCCCGCTCGCCGGTTCAGCGGGCGAGGATGAAGTCGCGCAGCAGCGCGAATGCCGCCTCGGGCTCGTCACGCCAGGCGCCGTGACCGGAAGCCGCAAAGGTGGCAAGCCGGCTCAGCTGCACCGGCAGCGCCGCCGCGATGTCCTGCGAGTCGGCCAGCGGACAGACCGGATCGAGCTCGCCGGCCATCACGAGCACCGGGCATTGCGCCCTGGCCAGGCCCGGCAGCAGGTCCAGCGCCTGCATTTCGCCGCCGGCGAAGTGGAACAGGATGTCGTTGTGGTGGATGGTGCGTGCCGCGGCATCGCCGTTCGGCGGCGGCTTCTGGTTGTAGAGCGTGTGGCAGACGTCCCAGTAGGGAGCCCAGGTCTCGGTGCTGGGCCGGGTCCAGAACTGCTGCGCCACCTCGCGGGCCCGCGGGCCACCGAAGCGCTCGAACATGGCCAGCTTGCGCTCCAGCGCCATATGCGGCGAGGTGCTGGACAGCACGACCTTGGCCGCATGGCCCGGGTGGCGGGCCAGGTAGTGCTGGGCGACAAAGCCGCCGAAGGACTGACCCAGCACGATGGGCTTTTCTATGCCCAGTGCGTCGCAGAGGCGCACCACGTCATCGGCCCAGGTGTCCAGCGTCCATTCCTCGCGCGGCCGGCGGTCGCTGCGGCCGTGGCCGCGGTGGTCGTAGTAGACGATTTGCGCGATGTCGGAAAGCGCAGAGAAGGCCGGTTTGAAGCCTGAATGGTCGAAGCCCGGCCCGCCGTGCAGCAGTATCAGGGTCGGCTTCTCGCGCAAGACCGGCCCGTCGGGGACGAGGCCGGGCCCCTGGATGTCAACAAACAGGCGTACGCCCTGGCCTATGTCTATGCGCATGGAGGAGCTTCCAGTGTTGGCTTACTTGGCCCAGCCGTCTTTGAGGCCGGTGATGCGGTTGAACACCGGCTTGTCGGCCTGGTGGTCTTTCTGGTCGGCGACGAAGTAACCATGGCGCTCGAACTGGAAGCGGTCCTCGGCCTTGGCGGTGGCCAGGGTCGGCTCGACAAAGGCGGTGACGGTCTTCATGCTGTCGGGGTTCAGCACCGACAGGAAGTCGCGGCCGCCCTGGTCGGGCTGGGCCTCGGTGAACAGGCGGTCGTACAGCCGCACCTCGGCCGGCAGGCCCTCGGCCACGCTGACCCAGGTCAGCACGCCCTTGACCTTGACGCTGTCGGCGCCCGGTGTGCCGCTCTTGGTCTCGGGCAGTATCCTGGCGTGCACCTCGGCCACCGTGCCGTCGAAGTTCTTGCGCAGGCCGGTGCACTGGATCACATAGCCGTACTTCAGCCGCGCCATGCTGCCGGCAATGCTCTTGCCCTCGCCGTCGTAGCGGGGCGGGCTCAGGCGGTGGTAGCCCTTCAGCGGCACTTCCATGAAGTCCTCGCGCTCGATCCAGACCTCGTGGCCGAGCTTGAATTCGCGCTTGGGCAGCTCGGGCACGTCGGGCTTGGGCGGCAACGTGGGCGCGCTGCAGGCTTCGAGGTGGTCTTCGCTGCCGAACACCTCGGCCCAGTTCGTCAGCACCAGCTTGATCGGGTCCAGCACGACCATGGCGCGGTGAGCCTTGGACTCGAGGTCGTCGCGCAGCGCGATGTCCAGCCAGGCGTAGTCGATCCAGGTGTTGTTCTTGCTGGCGCCGGTGCGGGTGTCGAGCAGGCGCAGCGCCTCGGGCGTGTAGCCGCGGCGGCGTATGCCGGCGATGGTGGGCATGCGCGGGTCGTCCCAGCCGCTGACATGCTTGTCCTCGACCAGCTGGCGCAGCTTGCGCTTGCTGGTGATCACATACGTGAGGTTCATCCGCGCGAATTCGTATTGCTTGGGCAGCGGTGCACTCAGCAGGCCGCCCTCGGCCAGACGCTCCAGCAGCCAGTCGTAGAAGGGGCGCTGGTCTTCGAACTCGAGCGTGCAGATGCTGTGCGTGATCTGCTCCAGCGCATCCTCGATCGGGTGGGCATAGGTGTACATCGGGTAGATGCACCAGGTATCGCCGGTGTTGTGGTGGGTGGCGCGGCGGATGCGGTACAGGGCCGGGTCGCGTAGATTGATATTGGGGCTGGCCATGTCGATCTTGGCGCGCAGAATCATCGCGCCATCGGCATGCTTGCCGTCGCGCATCTCGCGAAAGCGCGCCAGGTTCTCTTCCGGCGTGCGGCTGCGGAACGGGCTGTCCTTGCCAGGCGTGTTGAAGTCGCCGCGGTTGGCGCGCATCTCGTCGGGCGTCTGCTCGTCGACATAGGCCAGGCCGGCGGTGATCAAGTACTCGGCCGCCCGGTACATGAAGTCGAAGTAGTTGCTGGCGTTGAACAGATGGCTCTGGCCGTTGAACGTCCAGTCGAAGCCCAGCCATTTGACCGAGTCGATGATGGACTCCACGTACTCCTGCTCTTCCTTCTCCGGATTGGTGTCGTCGAAGCGCAGATGGCAGACGCCGCCGTAGTCCTTGGCCAGGCCGAAATTCAGGCAGATGCTCTTGGCATGGCCGATGTGCAGATAGCCATTGGGCTCCGGCGGGAAGCGCAAACGCACCTTGGCCACATCGGGCTGGCCGGCCGCATGCAGGGCCGCATCGCCAGGCTCGCCCCCCCACTGTCGCCCGGCATAGGTGTTCGCCTCGAGATCGCGCTCGATGATGCTGCGCAGGAAGTTGGTGGGCTTGTGCTCGGCCGCCGCATCGGCGCCAGGGGTTTTCTTGGGGGTGTTCATGGATTCCAAAGGGGTTTGCCTGATTTTACGCAGGCCGGGCACTGGGTCCCGGGAAGTCGCCGCTTACAAGGCTTTACTTCTGCGCTGTGAACCGTGAGGCCAGGGCCGGCGTTGTGACACCCAGGCGCTGCAGGCTGGGGCGCCAGGATTTCTCAAAGGAGTTGCACCATGAGCAAGACCCCCTTCATCGCCGCCGCCGCCGTCCTGGCCGCCGGCCTGGCCTGTGGCAGTGCCCAGGCAAGAGATGTCTACTGGAGTGTCGGCATCAATGCGCCGCTGAACGGCGTGGGCCAGGTGGGCACTGTGGTGGGCACTGTGGTGGGCAACTACCCGGGCCAGGCGGTGGTCTACCAACCCGTCTACCAACCGGTGTATCAGCCTGTGTACAGGCCTCAGTACCGGCCGGCCCCGGTGGTCTACTACCCTGAACCGGTGGTGGTCTACCCGGCCTACGGCTATCGCCACCACCCGCACTGGGATCGCCGCGACTACCGCCGTGAGGAATGGCGCGAAGAGCGCCACCACCACGGCCGTTGATCATTTGCTGCGGGGACCAAGCTCCGCAGATCGTTTACTGGGCGGCCCAGCCTCCGCCCAGGGCCTTGTACAGCAGCACGCTGTTCTGGGCCTTGGCCAGCTGCAGCTGCACCACCGCCTGGCGCGCCGCGAACTGTGAGCGCTGGGCGTCCAGCAGCTCCAGGCTGTTCGACGCGCCGGAGCGGAAGCGCAGATCCACCAGCTTCAGCCTGTCTTCATCTGCCTGAGCCTGTGCCTGGGTGGCGCGCAGCTGTTCGGCCAGGGTGGCTCGGCTGGCCAAGGCATCGGCCACTTCGCGGAAACCCACCTGAATCGCCTTCTCGTACTGGGCCACGGCGATATCACGCCCGGCCTGGGCCGAGGCCAGATTGGCCTTGTTGCGCCCGGAGTCGAAGATGGGCATCAGCAGCTGAGGCGCAAAACTCCACACCGTGTTGCTGAACAGCTTGGACAGCTCCGAGCTGGCCGTGCCCAGGCTGGTGGTCAGGGTCAGGCTGGGGAAGAAGGCCGCCCGGGCTGCCGCGATATTGGCCTCGGCCGCCTTCAGCTGCGCTTCGGCCTGCAGGATGTCGGGCCGGTTGACCAGCACCTCGGACGGCAGGCCGGCCGGCACATCGGCCACCGCTTGGGCATTCCATGCCGTGCCGCCCGACAGCTGGGGCAGGGCCTGACCCACCAGCAGCTGCAGCGCATTCAGGTCCAGCGCACGCAGGCGCTGCTGCTGGGCCAGGCTCGCCCGAGCCACCTCGACCTGTGAGACCGCCGCGCTCGTGTCCAGGCCGGAGGCGACGCCGTTGTCGCTCTTCAGCTTGGTCAGGCGGTAGAAGTCGTCGCGCGTCTTCAGCGTCTGCTCGGCGAGGGTCAGCAGTTCTTCGTTGGCCCGCAGGCTCAGATAGCTGCTGGCGATCTGGGCCACCAGGCTGATCTGGGCTGCACGGCTGCCCTCGACGCTGGACAGATAGCGCTCCAGCGCCGCGCCGCTCAAAGACCGCAGGCGGCCGAACAAGTCCACCTCGTAGGCCGAGATCTGCAGCCCGGCCTGGTAGCTGTTGTTGATCGCACCATTGCTGCCCGGCGTGCGGCTGGCGGTGACGCCGGCCCCGATGGTGGGCAGCAGGCTGGCGTCCTGCACGCGGGACTGAGCCCGGGCCTGCTCGACATTCAGCAGAGCCACGCGCAGATCGCGGTTGTTCTGCAGCGCTAGGGTGATCAGCTCGCGCAGCTGGGCATCGGTGTAGAACTGCTGCCAGGGCAGCGGGGCTGCGGCACCGGCCGTGCCGCCATCGGCCCAGGTGGCCGGCACCGGTGCGGCGGGCCGCTCATAGCTGGTGGTGCTGGCGCAGCCCGCCAGTGCCAAAGCTGCGGCCACGGCAATCAAGCTGGGTTTCGTCATTGTCGTCATTTCAGTGGCCCTCCGTCACGCTGGGCGCGGCAGGCTTGTTTTGATCGAGTTCATGCGCGTACATCCGGCGCTGGCGTTCGCTGCCCTTGAACAGCTTGCGCACCACCAGGAAGAAGATGGGCACGAACAGCACGGCCAGCACGGTGGCCGAGATCATTCCGTACATCACGCCGGTGCCGATGGCGCGCTGGCTGGCCGAGCCGGCGCCAGTGGCAAACACCAGGGGCATCACGCCCAGGATGAAGGCCACCGAGGTCATGATGATGGGGCGAAAGCGCAGATGGCAGGCCTCCAGAATCGCCTCGGTCAGGCTGCGGCCCTGGGCCTGCAAGTCCTTGGCGAACTCGATGATCAGGATCGCGTTCTTCGCCGACAGGCCGATGATGGCAATCAGGCCGACCTTGAAGTACACGTCATTGGGCATGCCGCGCAGGGTGGCACCCAGCACCGCGCCCAACAGACCCAGCGGCACGACCAGCAGCACCGAGATCGGTATCGACCAGCTCTCGTACAGTGCTGCCAGGCACAGGAACACGGCCAGCAACGAGAAGGCCAGCAGAATGCCCGCCTGCGAGCCCGAGAGCTTTTCTTCGCGCGACAAGCCGGTCCATTCGTAGCCGATGCCGGCCGGCAGCTGGGCCACCATCTTCTCCAGCTCTGCCATGGCCGCGCCGGTCGAGGCCCCGGCCGCTGCATCACCGGCCAGGCGCATTGCCGGATAGCCGTTGTAGCGCACTGCCTGCATCTGGCCGCTGACCCAGCGCGTGGTCGCGAAGGCCGACAGCGGCACGCTCTTGCCCAGGTTGTTGCTGACGTTCAGCCTCAGCACATCGGCGGGTTGCATGCGGGCGCCGGTCTCGGCCTGCACGACCACGCGCTGCAGACGACCCTGGTTGGGGAAGTCGTTCACATAGGCCGAGCCCAGCGAGGTCGACAGCACGGCGGCGATGGCGTCGTAGCCCACGCCCAGTGCATTGGCCTTGTCGCGGTCGATGTCGACCTGCAGCTGCGGCGCGTCTTCCAGGCCATCGGGGCGCATGCCGGTGATGACCTTGCTCTTGCTGGCCATGCCCATCAGCTGGTTGCGTGCACCCAGCAAGGCCTCGTGGCCGAGGCCGCCGCGGTCCTGCAGGCGCAGAGCGAAACCGGTGGCCGTGCCCAGCTCGGGAATCGGCGGCGGGCTCAGCGGGAAGATGAAGGCGTCGCGCACGCCGCCCATCATTGCGCCGAAGGCGCGGCCGGCCAGCGCGCTGGCGCTGTGTTCCTTGCCATGGCGCTCCTCCCAGGGCTTCAGCGGCACGAACACCAGCGCGGCGTTCTGGCCCTGACCCGAGAACGAGAAGCCGATCACGCCGACCGTGGCCTCGACCTCCGGCTGCTTGAGCATGAAGTCTTCCACCGACTTGACCGCGGCCTCGGTGCGGTTGGCCGTGGCGCCCGGGGGCAGCTGCACATTGACGATCAGGTAACCCTGGTCTTCATTGGGCAGGAAGGAGGTCGGCATGCGCAAGTACAGATAGCCGACCCCGGCCACCAGGGCCAGATAGATGATCAGCATGCGGCCGCCGCGCTTGAGCAGCTTGCCGACCCAGCCTTCGTAGCCCTTGGCGGTGCGCGAGAAGCCGCGGTTGAACCAGCCGAAGAAGCCGCTCTTGGCATGGTGGTGGCCGGCCTCGACCGGCTTGAGCAGGGTCGAGCACAGCGCGGGTGTGAGGCTCAGGGCCATCACCGCCGACAGCGACATCGAGGCCACCATGGCCAGCGAGAACTGGCGGTAGATATTGCCCACCGAGCCGGCAAAGAAGGCCATGGGCACGAACACCGCGATCAGCACCACGGTGATGCCGATGATGGCGCCCGATATCTGGCCCATCGCCTTCTTGGTGGCGTCGCGGGGCGAGAGGCCTTCCTCGCTCATGATGCGTTCGACGTTCTCGACCACGACGATGGCATCGTCGACCAGGATGCCGATGGCCAGCACCATGCCGAACAGGGTCAGCACATTGATAGAGAAACCCATGCCCAGCATGATGGCGAAGGTGCCCAGCAGGGCCACCGGCACGACCAGGGTCGGGATCAGCGTGTAGCGCCAGTTCTGCAGGAACAGGAACATCACCAGGAACACCAGGGCGATGGCCTCGAGCAGGGTCTCGACCACCTGCGAGATCGAGATCTTGACGAACTTCGACGAGTCGTACGGAATCTCGTAGATCACGCCGGCCGGGAAGAAGCGCTTGAGCTCTTCCATGCGGGCCTTGACGGCACCTGCCGCAGCCAGCGCATTGCCGCTGGGCGACAGCTGCACGCCAATGCCGGTGGACGGCTTGCCGTTCAGGCGGGCGTAGGAGCCGTAGCTCTGGCCGCCCAGCTCGATGCGTGCCACGTCGCTCAGCCGCACGGTCGAGCCGTCCGGGTTGGCGCGCAGCACGATCTTGCCGAACTGCTCGACGCTTTCCAGCTGACCCTTGACGACCACGGTGGCCGACATCGTCTGGCTGCTCAGATTCGGCAGGTCACCGATCACGCCGGCAGGCACCAGCGCGTTCTGCGCGCGGATCGCGGCATTCACCTCGGCCGGGCTGATGTTGAAGCTCAGCGCCTTGGCCGGGTCCAGCCAGATGCGCATGGCCCGCTCAGTGCCGAACAGCTGGGCCTGGCCGATGCCGGGCAGACGCTGGATCTCGGGAATGATGTTGCGCGAGGCATAGTCGCCCAGCGCCACCGGATCCATGGCCCCATTGGTCGAGGACAGGGTGACGAACAGCAGGAAGTTGCTGCGCGCCTTGTCCACCCGCACACCCTGCTGCGTCACCGCCGCGGGCAGGCGCGGCGTGGCACGGCTCAGGCGGTTCTGCACCTCGACCTGGGCCAGGTCGATATTGGTGCCGGGCTCGAAGGTGACGGTGATCGCGCCGGTGCCATTGGCCTGGCTGACCGATTCCATATAGGCCAGGCCGGGTGCGCCATTGAGCTCCTGCTCGATGACCGAGATGACGCTTTCGTCCAGGGTCTTGGCCGAGGCGCCGGGATAGACGGTGTTGATGACCAGCGAGGGCGGCGCCACCGTCGGGTATTGCGCGACCGGCAGCTTGGTGATGGCGACACCGCCAAACACCAGGATGAACAGCGCAATCACCCAGGCGAATACCGGGCGGTCGATGAAAAAGCGAGCCATTGTGTGAGTCCTTGCGGCTTAGCGGCTGGCGGCCGAGGCGGCAGGCGCGGCAACGGGTGCCGATCCTGCTGCGGCGGGAGCGGCGGTCGGGCTCCAGGGCACCGGCTTGACCGGTGCGCCGGGCACGAACATCTTCTGGAAGCCATCGGCAATCACCTGCTCGCCGGGCTTCAGGCCGTCCAGCACCACCCATTGATTGCCCAGGGCCGAGCCGACCTTGACCGGGCGCGGCATCGGCTTGCCATCGGCGCCGACGACCAGCACCGTGTCACCGGTGGCCGAACGTGTCACCGCCTGCTGCGGCAGCAGGATGCCGTTGGGCACCTCGGCCTGGCTCAGGCGCACACGCACATACTGGCCGGGCAGCAGCAGACCGTCGCCGTTGGGCACCTCGGCGCGCAGGGTGACCTGGCCCGACGTGGCGTCCACGCTCAGGTCGGTGAACAAGAGCTTGCCCGGGCGGGGCAGCTCGGTGCCGTCTTCCATCACGATGCGTACCAGGGCGGCGTTCTCGCCGGCGCTGCGCAGCTGTTTGCTGGCCATGGCCTTGCGCAGCTGCAGCACCTCGTTGCTGGATTGGGTGAAGTTGACGTAGACGCTGCTGGTCTGTTGCACCAGGGCCAGCTGGGTGGCCTCGGCGGCGCTGACCAGGGCGCCTTCGCTGACCAGCGAGCGGCCGATGCGGCCCGAGATCGGCGACAGCACCTGGGCGTAGTCCAGATTGATCTTGGCCGTCTGCACGGCGGCCTTGCCGCTGGCCACATCAGCCTCGCCGACTTTTTGCGCCGCCACGGCGGCCACATAGTCCTGCTTGCTGATGGCATTGGCCTCGACCAGCGGCTTGAAGCGCTCGGCCTGGGCCGCTGCCTGGGCCAGATTCGCCTGCGCACGGGCCAGGCCGGCCTGCGCGCTCTCGAAGGCGGCCTGGTAGGGCGCCGCATCGATCTGGTACAGCGCCTGGCCGGCCTTGACCTCGCTGCCTTCGGTGAACAGGCGCTTCAGCACCACGCCGTTGACGCGGGCACGCACCTGGGCGACGCGCACCGGCTCGACGCGGCCGGGCAGCTCAGTCTGCAGCGGCACGGCGGTCAGCGCGGCGGTGACCACACCCACCGCCGGCGGGGGCGGCATGCCGCCGCCAGGGCCGCCGGCCGGGGCCGCGGCCTTGTCGCCGCAACCGGCCAGCAAGGCCATGGTGGCGCTCAGGGCCAGCACCAGTGGCAGCAGGTACAGCGTGCGGCTGACGGTTTGCGGGGAAGGTGGGTTCTTCAGGTTTGCAGCAGTGCAGATCACGATGAAAGCCTCTCGGATCGAGTGAATTTGATTTGAGGTGGGTCAAGCGCCGGCCATCCTAGCCGAGGTAAGCACTTGTGTCAGGGATGACCCGCATTATATACATACATTCACGGATGTATGTAAGTGGAGTAGAATCAATCACACCATGGCACGCAAAACAAAGTCGGAAGCGCTGGAGACGCGCATGAGCATCCTCGATGCGGCGGAAATCCTGTTCCAGCGCCGCGGTGTGTCACGCACCTCGCTGCAAGACATCGCCCAGCAGGCGCAAGTCACCCGCGGTGCGATCTACTGGCATTTCAAGGACAAGGCCGAGCTCTTCAACGCGATGATGGAGCGCACCACCATGCCGCTGGAGCAGGGCATGGAGGCGTCGTCGGTGATTGCCCAGGATGCGCCGCTGGAGCAGATCCGCTGGGGGCTGCTGAATGCCTTTCACTCGACCGCGCACAACGAACGCACACGCCGCGTGTTCGAGATCGCCATGCACCGGGTCGAGTATGTCGAGGAGCTGCTGGCCGTGCGTGACCGCCATCTGGCCGTGCGCAACCACGGCCTGGCCGAGCTGGAGCGCGGCCTGAAGCAGGCGATCACGCTGGGCCAATTGCCGCCGACGGTGCGCACGCGCATGGCCGCGCTGGCCCTGCTGTCCCTGGTCGATGGCCTGATACAGAACTGGATACTCGATCCCACGGCCTTCGATCTGATGGAGATCGGCCAGGGCACGGTAGAGGCCTTTCTGAACAGCCTGCAAGCCACCGGTCCGACCCTGCTGCCGCCGTTGAGCGAGGCCGCGAGGGCGGCGCTGGGGTCAGCGCCGGTGTGCTCGGCGCCTCAGCATGTGCCGTCGTAGCAGCCCGGTTCAGGCCTGGCGCTGACGCAGCGCCGCAAGCTCGCTGTCCAGCAGCCGCTCGCGCAGGCCTTGGCCCTGCAGACTGATCAGGGTCACCAGGCCATGGATGGCCAGGCCCAGACCCCAGCCCCACAGCGGGAACACGCGCCAGTGACCGCCGCCGTTGATCGAGGTCATCAGCCAGAGGCCACCGTTCACCGCCACGAACACCAACAGATGGATCAGAAAGCCCATCTTCAGCTTGACACGGCGCTTGGCGGTCTTGCGCAGCTGAGCTTCGTTCATCGTGGTATCGGTGGTCATGGTGCTCTCCTGGTGGTGGGGCGCTGCGATGTGCAGCGCATGGGAGGCATCATCTCCAGCGCCAGTTGCTGTGGCCACCGGTTTGCGACGAATGACCGGCGCAGCGCGCGAAACGCCCGCCGCGCGGCGCGATGCGCGCCTCGATTTGCGCCTACAAGGCCTTGAACAAATGCGCGTACATGCGGCTGACGCTCAGGCGGTCCTTGCAGCCGCGCAGCTGCAGGGTCAGCTTGCCGGCCTCGTCGCGCTGGGCCACGGCGATGGCGTCGGAGCGCACGACGGTACCGCGATGCACCTGCCAGAAGCGTTGGCTGTCGAGTTGGGGCAGCAACTCGCGCAGCGAGGCGCGCACCAGGTGCTCGCGATCGGCGGTGACGACGCGCACGTATTTGTCGGCCGCCTCCAGGTACAGCACCTCGTCCACCGGCACCATGTGGATGTTGTTGCCCACCGCCACCTGCAAGACGCGCAACGGCGCACTGGCGGGCGGCGCAGCGCCCATGCCGGTGGCGCCGAGCAGCTGACGCAGCTGTTCGACGGCGGCCTGCATGCCGGGTGGCGCCGGTGTGGCCTCCCGGCTGGCCAGCGCGCTTTTCAGGCGCTGGCAGGTCTGCGCCAGGCGATCGGCCTGCACCGGCTTGAGCACATAGTCCACCGCCGCATGCTCGAAGGCCTGCAGCGCGTACTGGTCATAGGCGGTGACGAATACCAGCAGGGGGAAGGGCTCGTCCTCGGGCCAGTCCTCGGCCAGCGCATGGGCGGCCTCCAGGCCGGTCATGCCGGGCATGCGGATGTCCAGGAACAGGATCTGCGGGCGCAGCTGCAGCGCCGTCTGCAGCGCCGCCTGGCCATGGGCGGCCATGCCGACAATGTCCAGCTCGGGCCAGAGTTTTTGCAGCTCCAGGCGCAGGTTCTCGGCCAGCAGGGACTCGTCCTCGGCGATCAGGGCGGTGGGGGCATTCGGGTGGTTCATCATGATGTCTCGAGGGGCAGGCGCACGGTGGCCAGGGCGCCGCCGCGCTCGTCCGCTGCGGTGTCCAGGCTCAGGCTGGCGGCGTCGCCATAGCGGGTGTGCAGGCGCTCGCGCACCTGCTGCAAGCCGAACTGGGTGCCCGGATTCGGATTCACACCCAGGCCGGCGCCGGTATCGCGCACCTGCAGCAGCAGGCTGTCGCCGTCGCGCCGTGCGCTGATCTCCAGCCGGCCGCCGTCCACATGGGGCTCCAGGCCGTGCTTGATGGCGTTCTCCACCAGCGGCTGCAGCAGCAGCGGCGGCAGCAGGCAGCCGGCGAGTTCGGGCGGCAGGCTCAGTTCGCTTTGCAGGCGGGCGCCCATGCGCACCTTCATCAGCGCCAGATAGTCCTCGACGCGGGCGAATTCTGCACTCAGCGGGTGGCTGCTGGTGCGTGAGGCCTGCAGGGTGGCGCGCAAAAAGGCGATCAACTGGTCCAGCATGGCCTCGGCGCGCCGCGGGTCCATGCCAATCAGCACACGCAGATTGGCCAGGGTGTTGAACAGCATATGGGGTTCCAGCTGCGACTCCAGCAGGCGCAGCTGGTTCTCGGCCGCCTGGCGCTGGGCCATCTGCGCCCGCAGCTCGGCTGCGCTGAGGCGTGAACGGGCCAGAAAGTACAGGGTCAGCCCCAGGCCGGGAATCAGTGAGAACAGCATCACCGCCACCGCCTGGCGCCAACTCGACTCGTACAGCGCCGGCGAGTTGTAGCCCGTCAGCCAGTTGCCGGCGGCCGAGCCCACGGTCCAGCCCAGCGCGGTGCCCACAAACAGCACGATCAGCATCAGCGGCCAGCCGGGCCAGTTGTTCCGGCGCTCCGGGCTGCCCTTGGGCAGCTTGCGGTGCACCCAGAAATGGGCCGCGGCAAGGCGGCCGCCCTGGATGAAGAAGCCGCAGCCAACGGTGATGCAGCTGGAGTAGATCAGGGTCGGCGCCCAGCTGTGCCCGGCCGCCGTGACCAGCACCAGCGACACCGTGAGCGCGATGCCGGCCAGCAGCAGCGCCTGATAGCCCAGCCACCGCAGCAGCGCATTGGGGTGCGGGGGCAGCAGCAGCGCGTCGAAGTTGCCGGCGATGCCGGTGGGCTCAGGGGAGGGGCGGTTCATGGCGCTGATTGTCTCGCGAGTCGCCGGCGGTCACAGGCTCAGCGTTGCGGCCATGCCGCCTGCGGCGCTGCGGCCATGACGCAGCACGCTGATCGAACGGGCGATGAAGAGGCCGCTGAGTGCACCGTAGAGCAGGCTCACGCCGAGGCTGAAAGGCGCCAGCTGGGCCAGTTGCGGCACCATCGCAAGGCTGACGCCGACGAGGTATTTGGCCATGAAGATGGCCATGATCATGGCCATCGGTCCCCAGCTGCCGGGCACGTGGAACAGGTCGCTGGCAGCGTCGAAGCGCACCCGCCGTGGCCAGGCGATCTGGCTCAAGGCTGCCACCACCAGGCCCAGGCCCAGGGCCCAGGCGGCCAGGGTCTGCGGCTGCAGGCCGAAGGCCGAAGTCAGGCCCCACAGGCCGAAGGCGGTCCAGATCGCCGGCACGACCAGCAGGCGCTGGCGCGACAGCTGCTGGTCCCGGGACTGCTTCACGCCCATCACCAGGCAGAGCACCAGCAGGGCCCAGACAAAGTGCGGCGTGTGGCTGACGACCAGCTGGAGTATCGAGAAGGGGGACATGGCAGTTCCTTTGGCAATGAAGCTGCACCGGCAGCGATGGCCGCATCTTGCCCAGGCCGACCCCGGGCAGCGAGGGCGATGCGACCACCGACCTGCCAGCGGCGCGAAGCGTCGGCGAGCAGGCGTGAAATGCGGCCCGGCGGGGACGATTCATCGGTGAGAATGGCCGCTGCCCTGACTCCTTTGATGCCGATGCGCGCTTTCGAACTGACACTCCCGACCGGTCCCGAACTGCCCATCGTGGTGGACTCCCCGCACAGCGGCCAGCACTACCCGCGGGACTTTGACGCGGGTCTGCCGCTGTCTCGGCTGCGCCAGGGTGAGGACGCATTTGTCGAGCAACTCTGGGCTGGCGCTCCCGCCGCAGGAGCCTGCCTGCTGGCCGCCAACTTCCCGCGGGTCTATATCGATCCCAACCGCAGCCTTGAAGACATCGACACTGCGCTGCTGGATGCACCCTGGCCCGGCCCGGTGACCGAAAGCAGCAAGACGCGCCTGGGCATAGGCCTGGTGTGGCGACAGATGGGCGAGGACCAGCCGATCTACGAGCGCCGGCTCAGCGTGGCCGAGGTGCAACAGCGCATAGCCCGCTGCTATCAGCCCTACCACCAGGCCCTGAACCAGGCGCTGGACCAGGCTCAGCGGCGTTTCGGTCGGCGCTGGCATCTGAATGTGCACTCGATGCCCGACGATTCCTATGCCCAGTTGGGCCTGCCCGAGCAGCAACTGGCCGACTTTGTGCTGGGTGATCTGGACGGCAGCAGCGCAGACGCCACGACCCTGCTGGTGCTGGAGGGGGCCTTGCGCGGGCATGGCTACAGCGTGGCCCGCAATGATCCGTTCAAGGGGGTGGAGATCATCCGCCGCTCGGGTCAGCCGGCTCGCCACTGCCATGCAGTGCAGGTCGAGATCAAGCGTTCGCTTTACATGGACGTGGACACGCACCAGCCGAATGCCGGCTTTGCCCGGGCCAAGGCGGCGATCGACGCGCTGCTGGCTGCGCTGGCGCAGCACGCACGGCAGTAGGCCGGCTCAGCGGCGCTTGCTGCCGCCCAGTATCGAACCCAGCACGCCGCGGATGATTTCGCGGCCGACGGCGCTGCCTATGCTGCGCACCGCCGAGGTGGCCATGGTGGTGGCCAGGCCGGGGTGTTTGCCACCGCGCGGGCCGGTGCTGCCGAACAGCACATCGCTGAGGCCGCCGAGCAGGCCGCCTCCGGCCTCCTTGGCCGCGTCGGTCATGCCGCCGCGTGCGGCGGCGGTGGCTTCATCGGCCATGCTGGGGCCAGGGCCGGGATCGGGCCGGGAGTCGGTGGACACCGATACATGCCCCTTGAGTTTTTCGTAGGCCGAGTCGCGATCGACGGCTTTTTCGTAGACCCCGGCGACCAGCGAGCCCTGCAGCAGCGCCTGGCGCTGTTCGGGCGCGATCGGTCCGATCTGGCTGCCCGGGGGCAGCACGAACACGCGCTCGGTGACGCTGGGCCGGCCCTTGTCGTCCAGCAGGCTGACCAGGGCCTCGCCGACGGCCAGCTCGGTGATGGCGGTGGCGATGTCCAGACCGGGCTTGGCACGCATCGTGTCGGCCGCTGCCTTGACGGCCTTTTGATCGCGCGGGGTGAAGGCGCGCAAGGCGTGCTGGACGCGGTTGCCCAGCTGGGCCAGCACGCTGTCGGGGATGTCCAGCGGGTTCTGCGTCACGAAATAGACGCCCACGCCCTTGGAGCGCACCAGGCGCACGACCAGCTCGATGCGCTCGACCAGGGCCGTCGGCGCGTCCTTGAACAGCAGATGGGCCTCGTCGAAGAAGAACACCAGCTTGGGCTTGTCCAGGTCGCCGACCTCGGGCAGCTGCTCGAACAGCTCGCTGAGCATCCACAGCAGGAAGGTGGCGTAGAGCCGCGGAGCATTCATCAGCTTGTCGGCGGCGAGGATGTTGATCACACCATTGCCGCCGTCGGTCTGCATGAAGTCGGCGATGTTCAGCATGGGCTCGCCGAAGAACTTGTCGCCGCCTTGCTCGTCGATCTGCAGGAGGCCGCGCTGGATCGCGCCGACGCTGGCGGCGCTGACATTGCCGTACTCGGTCTGGTACTGCGAGGCGTTGTCGCCCACATGCTGCAGCATCGCGCGCAGGTCCTTCAGGTCCAGCAGCAAGAGGCCGTTGTCGTCGGCGATCTTGAACACCAGCTGCAGCACGCCCTGCTGGGTTTCGTTCAGCGCCAGCATGCGCGACAAGAGCAGCGGGCCCATGTCGGAGACGGTGGCGCGCACCGGGTGGCCCTGCTCACCGAACACATCCCACAGCGTGGTCGGGCACGCCTTGGCCTGCGGCAGCTCGATGCCACGCTCGGCCAGGATGGCCTTGAGCTTGTCGCTGGGCTTGCCTGGCTGCGAGATGCCGGTCAGGTCGCCCTTCACATCGGCCATGAACACCGGCACGCCGATGCGACTCAGGGATTCGGCCAGGGTCTGCAGCGTGATCGTCTTGCCGGTGCCGGTGGCGCCGGTGATCAGGCCGTGGCGATTGGCCAGTGCGGGCAGCAGCAGGCACTCGATCTCGCCGTGGCGGGCAATCAGAATGGGGTCGGCCATGGCGTGAAAACTCCAGATCAAAGGCGTGGCGAAGGAGACCGGCCCGGGGGCAAGTAAAATCGCAGTCTATCCAACAAATACATCGGGTCTGCGCCAAGCAGCGCACCCGCGAGGAGCTCCAGCGATGGCGGGTCATTCCAAATGGGCCAATATTCAGCACCGCAAGGGTCGGCAAGACGAAAAGCGCGGCAAGGTGTGGACACGCGTGATCCGCGAAATCATGGTCGCGGCACGCCAGGGCGGCGGTGACCCCAAGGAAAATCCGCGCCTGCGCCTGGCGATAGAAAAGGCCAAGGCGGCAAATATGCCGTCGGACACCGTCAAGAAGAACATCGACAAGGCCACCGGCAACCTCGAGGGCGTCAGCTACGAAGAAATCCGCTACGAGGGCTATGGCATCGGCGGCGCGGCGGTGATGATTGACACCATGACCGACAACCGTGTGCGCACGGTGGCCGAGGTGCGCCACGCGTTCAGCAAGCATGGCGGCAATCTGGGCACGGACGGCTCGGTGAGCTTCCAGTTCAAGCATTGCGGCCAGATCGTGTTCGCCCCGGGCGCCAACGAAGACAAGGTCATGGAAGTGGCACTTGAAGCCGGCGCCGAGGACGTGATCACCGACGACGACGGCGCGATCGAGGTGCTGACCTCGCCGGCCGGCTTCGAGGTGGTGAAGAACGCACTGGAAGCGGCCGGCCTGGTGCCGGCGATGGCTGAAGTGACGATGCGTGCCGAGAACACCATCGATTTGACCGGCGACGACGCCGTCCGCATGCAGAAGCTGCTGGACGTGCTGGAAGACCTGGATGATGTGCAAGAGGTCTATCACAACGCGGGCTTGGACGAATGAAGGTATTGGTGATTGGATCGGGCGGCCGCGAACACGCGCTGGCCTGGAAGCTGGCGCAAAGCCCCAAGGTGCAGTCCGTCCATGTGGCGCCCGGCAACGGCGGCACCGCGCGCGACCCCCATCTGCACAATGTGGCCATCACGGACGTCAAGGCACTGGCCGACTTTGCTGAAGGACAGAAGATAGGCCTGACGGTGGTCGGCCCCGAGGTGGCCCTGGCCGCCGGCGTGGTGGACGAGTTCCGCGCGCGCGGCCTGCGCATCTTCGGCCCGACCAAGGCGGCCGCCGAGCTGGAAAGCTCCAAGGCCTATGCCAAGGACTTCATGAAGCGCTACGGCATCCCGACCGCGGCCTATGACACCTTCACCGACGCCGCCGCGGCCCATGCTTACGTTGACGCTGAAGTTGGGAACAGCGGCGCGCCCATCGTCATCAAGGCCGATGGTCTGGCGGCGGGCAAGGGCGTGGTCGTGGCCATGACCCTGGCCGAGGCCCATGAGGCCATCGACTGGATTCTGGACAGCAACAAGCTCGGCGTGCAGCACAACGAGGGCGGGGCGCGCGTCGTCATCGAGCAGTTCCTGCATGGCGAAGAGGCCAGCTTCATCGTGCTGTGCGACGGCAAGAACGTGGTTTCGCTGGCCACGAGTCAAGACCACAAGCGCCTGCTCGACGGCGACCTCGGCCCCAACACCGGCGGCATGGGCGCCTACTCGCCCGCACCGGTGGTCACGCCCAATGTGCATGCCAAGGTGATGCACGAAATCATCCTGCCGACCGTGGCCGGCATGGCCAAGGACGGCCGGCCGTTCACCGGCTTCCTCTATGCCGGCCTGATGATCGACGAACAGGGTCAGCCGCGCACGGTCGAGTTCAACACCCGCATGGGCGACCCCGAGACCCAGCCCATCATGATGCGGCTGAAGAGCGATCTGTTCGACGTGCTGATGCATGGCACCGATGGCACCTTGGACCAGGTCGAGCTGCAGTGGGACCGCCGCGTGGCCCTCGGCGTGGTGCTGGCCGCTCACGGCTATCCGCTGACGCCGCGCAAGGGCGATGCGATCACCGGCATCCCGGCTGCCACCGAGGACGCCTGCGTGTTCCATGCCGGCACCGCCGAGGTCGATGGCCAACTGGTCAGCAGCGGCGGGCGCGTGCTGTGCGTCACCGCTTTAGGCGAATCGGTCAAGCTGGCCCAGCAACGGGCCTATGAGGTGGCGCAGGTGGTCCAGTTCGATGGCCGGCAGTACCGCCAGGACATCGGCCACCGTGCCGTGCGTCGCTGAATACCGGAGTTGATTCGATCTTGAACGTGGATTTGGCCGCCAGGCCGGTGACCTTCAAAGGCAGTGCGCTGGCCCGGGGCCTGATGCACTTGTTCGGCTGGCGGGTGGACTGGAGCGGCCTGCCGGCGCGGCAGGGCGTGATCGTGGTCTATCCGCACACCTCCAACTGGGACTTCATCGTCGGCGTGTTCGCCAAATGGGCGATGGGCTTGCCGGCGCGCTGGTGGGGCAAAAGCAGCCTGTTCAAGGTGCCGGTGTTCGGCACCTGGCTGCGCTGGCTGGGCGGCATTGCGGTCGATCGCGGCAGCGCCCGCGGCCTGGTCGGTGACACGGTGGCCGAGATGCAGGCGGCGCGCGAGCGCGGCGAGCTGTTCTGGCTGGTGGCCGCACCCGAAGGCACACGCTCGCTGACCGATGGCTGGCGCTCCGGTACCTACCATGTGGCCGTGCAGGGCCAGGTGCCCCTGGGCTTGGCGTATTTCGATTTCAAGACTAAAACGGTGGGCCTGCGCGAGTTCATCACACTCAGCGGCGACCCGAAACGCGACTTCGCGCTGATCGAGCAACACCTCGGCCAGCCCCAGGGCAAACGGCCTGCGATGGCCTCACCGGTACGACTCAAACCATGAACCAGGCCGAACAGAAGATGGGCGCAGTGCGCGAATACCTGCTGGCCCTGCAGGCCCGCATTGTCGGCGCGCTGGAGGCTGCCGACGGCAATGACTTCGTCCTCGACCAATGGACGCGCGAGCCCGGTGGCCGGTTGGAGGGCGACGGCCAGACGCGGCTGATCGAGGGCGGTGCGCTGTTCGAGCGCGGCGGCTGCAATTTCTCGCATGTGAAGGGCCGCGTCTTGCCGCCCTCGGCCACCCAGCACCGGCCCGAGCTGGCCGGCGCGCCGTTCGAGGCCATGGGGGTGTCGCTGGTGCTGCACCCGCACAACCCCTTTGTGCCGACGGTGCACATGAATGTGCGCATGTTTGCCGCCTTTCCGGCCGATCAGGCGCCGGTGGTCTGGTTCGGCGGCGGCATGGACCTGACGCCCTACTACGGCTTCGAGACCGACGCCCAACACTTCCACCAGGTCTGCGAGCAGGCGCTACAACCGTTCGGGCCCGAGTTGTATCCGCGTTTCAAGACCTGGTGCGACGAGTACTTCTTCCTGAAACACCGCCATGAGCCGCGCGGCATCGGCGGCGTGTTCTTTGACGACTTCGCCGAACTGGGCTTCGATGGCAGCTTCGCGATGATGCAGGCGGTGGGCGATGCCTTTCTGCCCGCCTATCTGCCCATCGTCGGCCGGCGTCAGAAGCTGGCTTACAGCGAAGCCGAGCGCGACTTCCAGGCCTACCGGCGCGGCCGCTATGTCGAGTTCAATCTGGTGTTCGACCGCGGCACTCTGTTCGGCCTGCAGTCGGGCGGGCGCACCGAGTCGATTCTGATGTCGATGCCGCCTATCGTGAAGTGGCGCTACAGCTGGGCGCCCGAGCCCGGCACGGCCGAGGCCAGGCTGTACAGCGACTTTCTGCGCCCCCGGGATTGGGCGCATGAGACGCCCGAGCCCACATGGGCTTAGACTCCCGCCTCTTGCGCCGACCGCGGGTCGGCCTGTTTGGCGGCAGTTTCGATCCCGTCCATCTGGCCCATCTGGCCCTGGCGCGCAGTGCATTCGCAGAGCTGGATCTGGACGAGTTGCGCTGGCAGCCGGCCGGTCAGCCCTGGCAAAAGACGGGACAGGCGGGCAGAGCGGTGACCGAAGGCCGTCATCGCGCGGCGATGATTGAACTGCTGATTGCCGGCGAGCCGGGCTTTGTGCTCGACGACATCGAGCTGCGGCGCACGGGCGCGAGCTACACGATGGACACGGTGCAAGAAGTGGCCGCAACAGCGCCGGGGGCGCAGCTGTTTCTGGTGATTGGCCAGGATCAGTATGCGCGGCTGCACACCTGGCACCGCTGGCAGGAATTGCTGAGCAGCGTGACCCTGGCGGTGGCGGCGCGAGCCGGTGAGGCGGTCAGCGCGCCGGCGGCCTTGCAGGGTTTTGAGCATGACATGGTGCGGCTTCAGATGCCGGCCATGAGTATTTCGTCCAGCGGGGTGCGTGCAAGCGTGTCGCGCGGCGAGAACATCCGCCCCTTGGTGGGCGACGCGGTGGCGGAGTATATTGCTCTCCACCGTCTTTATGAGACGACACTCGAGTACTGAATGGATATACGCAAACTGCAACGCGCCATCGTCGATGGCCTGGAAGATGTGAAGGCCCAGAAGATTGTGGTCTTCAACACCGAGCACCTGTCACCGCTGTTTGAGCGCGTGATCATTGCCTCGGGCACCAGCAACCGACAAACCAAGGCACTGGCAGCCAGCGTCAGAACCACCGTCAAATCGCAGGGCATGGATGTCATGCGCACCGAGGGCGAGGAAAACGGTGAGTGGATCATTGTGGACTGCGGCGCCGCCGTGGCCCACATCATGCAGCCCGCCATCCGCGACTACTACCACCTGGAAGAAATCTGGGGCGGCAAGCCGGTCAAGATGAAACTGGGCGACGAAACCGTCAGGCTGGTCAAGGCCTCGGAAGAGCCGCAGGACGACGAGCCGGTCAAGAAGAAGACCACGTCCCGCAAGCCCAGCGCCAAGACCCTGGCCGCCGAATCCGCCGCCAAGGCCCCGGCCCGCAAGACGGCGGCCAAGCCGGCGCCGGCCAAGAAGGTGGTGGTGAAGGCGGGTGCCAAGGCTCCGGCCAAGGCTCCAGCCAAGAAGGTGGCTGCCAAGACGACTTCCACCTCCGCACCGATCAAGACCATGGTCGTCGGCAAGTCCGAAGCGCCGAAGAAAAAGGCACCTGTGCGCGGCACCGTGTCGCGCACCGTCGGCGTCAAGAAGGCTGCGCCGGCCAAGAAGGCGGCCCCGGCCCGGAAGCGCGCCGCTTGAGCGTTCTTCGCTGAGCTGACGGCATGCGTTTGCTGCTTGTGGCCGTGGGTCAACGCCAACCGGCGTGGGCCGACACGGCCTATGAGGACTATGCCAAGCGCTTTCCGCCCGAGATGCGGCTGGAGCTGAAGGCCGTCAAGGCCGAAACCCGTGGCAGCAGATCAGCCGAGCAGCTGATGGCCGCCGAGGCCCAGCGCATCGAGGCGGCCTTGCCACGCGGCGTGCGCCGCGTCATCCTCGATGAGCGCGGCGACCGCCTCACCAGCGTGCAGCTGGCCGCGCGGATGAAGATCTGGATGGGCGACGGCCGCGATGTGGCCCTGCTGATCGGCGGGCCCGACGGCCTGGCCGCGCCGCTGAAGGCCACGGCCGACGAGACGCTGCGCCTGTCCGATCTGACCCTGCCCCATGCCTTTGCCCGCGTGCTGCTGGCCGAAGGCCTGTACCGCGCCTGGACGGTGATGACCGGCCATCCGTACCACCGCGAATAGGTCTTTGTGAAGTCGCATTCCTTCATTTATCTTGCCTCGCAGAGCCCGCGCCGTCGTCAGCTGCTCGATCAATTGGGCGTGCGTCATGAGTTGCTGCTGCCCGGGCCCGAGGAGGACGCCGAGGCGCTGGAGGTCGAGATCCGGGGCGAGCTGCCCGAGGCCTATGTGCAGCGCGTGACGCTGGCCAAGCTGGCCGCCGCCCGCAAGCGCCTGCGCCAGCGGGGTCTTCCGGCCGCGCCCATTCTCTGCTCGGATACGACCGTGGCGCTGGGCCGCAAGATTCTGGGCAAGCCGCTTGACGCCGCCGACGCGCTGGCGACGCTGACCCGCCTGGCCGGCCGCACGCACCGCGTCATCACGGCAGTGGCCCTGTCTGTGGGCCGGGCCGAGCGTCTGGCCGTCAGCATCTCCAAGGTGAAGTTCGCGCCGGTCAGCCAGGCTCAGCTGCAGCACTACGTGGCCAGCGGCGAGCCCTTCGGCAAGGCGGGCTCCTATGCCATCCAAAGCCAGGCGGCGGCGTGGATTTCCCACATCGAAGGTTCATACTCCGGCATCATGGGTCTGCCGCTGTTCGAGACGGCCCAGTTGCTGACCGAGGGTGGCGTGAAGTTCTGAAGAGCATTGCCGCAAGCCGGAAGAAGCAGGTTTGCGAGAGTGTTCAGCGCCTTGTGCCCGACCCCGGGCCGGCAAGCAACCGAAGGCTATGGAAGATATTCTGATCAATTGGTCTCCCCAGGAGACCCGTGTGGCCGTGGTGGAAAACGGCGCCGTCCAGGAGCTGCATGTCGAGCGCACCCTGGAGCGGGGGCTGGTGGGCAATGTCTACTCGGGCCGCGTGGTGCGCGTGCTGCCGGGCATGCAGTCGGCCTTCATCGATATCGGCCTGGAGCGTGCAGCCTTCCTGCATGTGGCCGATCTGCACGAGGCTGGTGTCACGCCGCGCAGCCATCACCACGACGCGGCCAATGCCCCGGCCGTGCCGATCGAGCGGCGCGTGTTCGAGGGCCAGTCCTTGACCGTGCAGGTGATCAAGGACTCGATAGGCACCAAGGGCGCACGGCTGTCGTCGCAGATCAGCATCGCCGGGCGGCTGCTGGTCTATCTGCCGCAGGACGAGCACATCGGCATCTCGCAAAAGATCGGCTCGCACGAACTGCGCGAGCAGCTGCGCACGCGCATGCTGGCCCTGGTCGGCACGGCGGAGGAGGGCGGCGGTGGCGGCTTCATCCTGCGCACCAATGCCGAGGACGCGACCGACGACGAACTGGCCGCTGACATCGCCTATCTGCGCAAGGCCTGGGCACTGATACGCGAGCGCAGTTTCAAATCGCCCCCGGCCAGCCTCCTGCATCAGGACCTAAGCCTGGTCGAGCGCGTGCTGCGCGACCTGGCACACGAGCGCACCCAGTCGATACGGATCGACTCCAAGATGCAGTTCGACGTGCTGCACAAGTTCGGCGAGCTCTACACCCCCAGCTCGGTGCAGAAGCTGGTGCACTACAGCGGCGAGCGGCCGATCTTTGATCTGCACAACATCGATGCCGAGATTGCCAAGGCGCTGGCGCGGCGGGTCGATCTGAAGTCGGGCGGCTACCTGATCATCGACCAGACCGAGGCGATGACCACCGTCGATGTCAACACCGGCGGTTTCGTTGGCGCGCGCAACTTCGACGACACCATCTTCAAGACCAATCTGGAGGCGGCCGGCGCAATCGCCCGCCAGCTGCGGCTGCGCAATCTGGGGGGCATCATCATCGTCGACTTCATCGACATGGTGCGCGAGGAACACCGCAACGCGGTGCTGTCCGAGTTCCGCAAGCAGCTGCAGCGCGACCGCACCAAGATCACCATCAGCGGCTTCACCCAGCTGGGCCTGGTGGAAATGACACGCAAGCGCACCCGCGAGTCGATCGCCAGGATGTTGTGCGAGCCCTGCCCGGTGTGCGAGGGCAAGGGCCAGGTCAAGACCGCGCGCACCGTCTGTTACGACATCATGCGCGAGATCCTGCGCGAGGCCCGCCAGTTCAACCCCAAGGAGTTCCGCGTCGTCGCCGCGGCCTCGGTGGTGGAGATGCTGCTCGACGAGGAGAGCCAGCACCTCACCGGCCTGTCGGACTTCATCGGCAAGCCGATCTCGCTCACGGCCGAGCCGAATGGCTGGCCGGAGAGCTACGACATCGTCTTGCTTTGATCGGTTGGGGACAGAGCAGATGCTGACGCATCAGGTCTGTCCCGCAAGTCTTTCTGATCAGTTGGGGACAGAGCAGATGCTCACGCATCAGGTCTGTCCCACAAGTCATTACAAAGCCGGCTTATCCGACAGCGCCTTTAGGTTGTCGATCAGTTCCTTGCTCATCGGTGCATTCAGATTGATGCCCTTGGGCGGGATCGCCGACTGGAACCACTTCTTGTACAGCGTTTCGAACTCGCCGCTGGCGATCAGGCCGGCCAGCGTGTCATCGACCAGCTTCTTGAAGGCCGGGTCGTCGCGGCGCAGCATGATGGCGTAGGGCTCGACCTGTATGGCTTCGGCCACCACGGACAGCTCGGCCGGGTTTTGCGAGCTGGCGCGCAGGCCGTAGAGCAGGATGTCGTCCATGCCGAAGGCGTCGGCCCGGCCCTGCTGCACCATCAACGCCGATTCGGCATGGTCCTTGGCGCCCAGCAGCTCGAAGCCCAGGTTCTGCTCGGTGTTGAGCTTGCGCAGGACCTGGAAGTTGGTGGTGCCTACAGTGGACACCACCTTCTTGCCCTTGAGGTCGGCAAAGGTCTTGATCGGCGCACCGGTCTTCACCAGCAGCCGCGTGCCGGTGTAGAAGTAGTTGGTGGCAAACGCCACCTGCTTGCCGCGGTCGCTGTTGTTGGTGGTGGAGCCGCACTCGATGTCTATGGTGCCGTTCTGCAGCAGCGGAATGCGGTTCTGCGAGGTCACTGCCTGGGTGGCCACCTTCAGGTCGGCACGGCCGGTAGCCTTCTTCACCTGGTCCACTATTCTGCCGCAGATCTCCCAGGCAAAGCCGGTCGGTTGGGCATCGCCGCCGAGGTAGGAGAAGGGGGTCGATGACTCGCGGTAGGCGATGGTGATGCTGCCGTTGGCCTTGATCTTGTCCAGGGTCAGCGGCGTCTGCGCCTGTGCGGTGCCAGCAAGCAGGGCGATGGCCAAGAAAATGGAAGAACGCATGCGAAATCCTTTCGGCTGAGCGTGTGAACATGGTTTCGGAGAAGCCATGCTACGGCCAGCCGGCCCGGGACGTTGCGCGTGTTTACACCTGTTGGGGCTTGGCCGCGCGCGGTAGTCGCCCCATCAGGTAGAACTCATCGTTGGGCCGCAGCGAGATCACATTGGCCAGCCGGTTGGACAGGCCGAACAGCGCGGTGATGGCGGTGATGTCCCAGGCGTCCTCGTCGCTGAAGCCGTGCTCGGCCAGCGCCGCCAGGTCGGCATCGCCGACGTTGGCCGAGTCCTGGCAGACCTTCAGCGCAAAGGCCAGCATGGCCCGCTGGCGCGGCGTGATGTCGGCCTTCAGGTAGTTGGTGGCCAGCTGGTCGGCCAGCATCGGCGCCTTTTCATAGACGCGCAGGATGGCGCCATGGGCGACCACGCAGTACAGGCACTGGTTGGCGCCGCTGGTGGCGACGATGATCATCTCCTTCTCGCCCTTGCTCAGGCCCGACTCGCGCAGCAGCAGCGCGTCGTGATAGGCCAGGAAGGCGCGGAACTCGTCCGGCCGGCGGGCCAGGGCCAGGAACACATTCGGCACGAAGCCGGCCTTCTCCTGCACCTCCAGCATGCGCTGGCGCATGTCTTCGGGCAGCTCGTTCAGTTCGGGCACGGTGTAGCGGCAGATGGGGGCTGTCATCAGGGTCTCCGTTATGCTCTGTTGCAATTTTTGACGGGCTGGCCAGCCCATCATAGGCAGCGGCCGGCGGGAAGGCTCAGCTGCTGAGGCAAAATGCGCTGCCAGCCCTAAGTCTGGGCCAACCGGTGCCATCTCCAACCCGATGACTGATCAGCGCTTGAATTCATTGTCTATCCTGACCCGCCGCCGCCTGCTGACAGGCGCTGCCGCTACTGTCCTGCCATTGAGTGCCCTGGCGCAGTTCCGGGTCGAGATTTCCGGCGTCGGTGCCACCCAGCTGCCGCTGGCAGTGGCCGATTTCCGCGACGAGACCCGCGCGGGCCAGCCGGTCGGCGCCATCATCCGGGCCGATCTGGAGCGCAGCGGCCAGCTGCGGCCGTTCGAGGCGCCGGGGGCGCTGTTCGAGGGCAGTGTGCCGGTCTGGGCCGATTGGCGCGCCCGCGCCGCCGATGCCCTGGTGGCCGGCTCGGTCACCAAATTGGCTGACGGCCGCTTCGACCTGCGCTTCAAGCTCTGGGACGTGGTGCGCGGCCAGGAGCTGGCGGCCGAAAGCCATGCCGTGGCGCCCGACGATGTGCGCCTCGCCGCCCACCGCATTGCCGACACCATCTACGAAAAACTCACCGGCGACAAGGGCGTGTTCTCGACCCGCATCGCCTACGTGACCAAGGCGGGTGGCCGCTACAGCCTGCGCGTCACCGACGCCGACGGCGAGGGCGGGCAGGTCGCCCTGGCCAGCCCAGAGCCCATCATCTCGCCGGCCTGGTCGCCCGACGGCAAGGAGCTGGCCTACGTGTCGTTCGAGACGCGCAAGGCGGTGGTCTGGGTACAGGAAGTGGCCACCGGCAAGCGCCGGATCGTGGCCAACTTCCGCGGCACCAACAGCGCGCCGGCCTTCTCGCCCGACGGCCAGCAGCTGGCCCTGAGCCTGTCGCGTGATGGTGGCACCCAGCTCTTCATCATGGGCCGTGACGGCCAGAATGTGCGCCGCCTGACCCAGACCTCTGCCATCGATACCGAGCCGGTTTTCACGCCGGACGGCCGCACGCTGTACTTCGTCAGCGACCGTGGCGGCGGCCCGCAGATCTACCGCATGCCGGTGGCCGGCGGCACGGCCGAGCGGGTCAGCTTCAGCGGCAACTACAACATCAGCCCGGCGATCAGCCCCGACGGCCGCACGATGGCCTTCGTGACGCGCAATGGCGGCTCGACCTTCCGCGTCTGCACGATGGACCTGGCCAGCGGCACGGTGCAGCAGATCAGCGACACCAACGATGATGAAAGCCCCAGCTTTGCACCCAATGGCCGGCTGCTGATCTATGCCACCCGCTACCAGGGCCGCGATGTGTTGATGACCAGCACCTTGGACGGCAGAATCAAGGCCCGGCTGATCTCGACCCTGGCCGATGTGCGCGAGCCGACCTGGGGCCCGTTCGGGCGCTGAATCGCAGCCACTCACAGCCCCGACTGAACCAATCGCCCAGCTCCGACTCACAAGTCCTTTTCCCCCCCAGCCTCGGAAGGCTTACCCATGAAACTCTGGCAACTCTCTTTCTCCGCCGTCGCCGCTGCCGCCCTGGTGGGCTGCGGCTCCACCGTCAAGCTGGACGACAAGGCCCCGGTCGAAACCCGCGCAACGACGCCTGCTGCCACCAGCACCACCACCAATGCCAACCCCGGTGGCGTGAACTCGCAGTCGCAGGTCGCCAGCGTGGACCTGGGCGCGGCCGACGTCGCCAAGGCCGGCCGTCTGGTGTATTTCGACTTCGACAGCTATGTCGTCAAGGACGAGTACCGCAACGTCATCGATGCCCATGCCAAGCGTCTGAACGCCGACCGCAAGGTGCGCCTGAGCATCGAAGGCCATACCGACGAGCGCGGTGGCCGCGAATACAACCTGGCCCTGGGCCAGAAGCGTGCCGAGGCCGTGGCCAAATCGCTGACACTGCTGGGTGCGACCGAGGCACAGGCCGAGCCGGTCAGCTTCGGCAAGGAGCGCCCGGCCGTGCAGGGCAGCGATGAAGCCGCCTGGGCCAAGAACCGCCGCGCCGAGCTGAAGGACAAGTGATCGCCATGGGCCTTACACGCTTGTCTTCTCGCCTGAAGGTCAGCGCCTGCATGCTGGCGCTGCTGGCCTGGCCCGCAGCCCACGCGGGCTTGTTCGACGACGAGGAAGCGCGCAAAGCCATCCTGGACCTGCGTGCCCGCATCCAGACCAGTGACGACGCACAACGCGTGCGCGTGGAGCAACTCGGCAAGCAGCTGAGTGATCTGCAGACCGAGCAGCTGGGCACACTGCGCCGCAGCCTGCTCGAGCTGAACACGCAGAACGAAGGCCTGCGCGCCGAGCTGGCCAAGCTGCGCGGCCTGAACGAGCAGTTGGCTCGCGACGTGGCCGAGCTGCAGCGCAAGCAGACCGATCTGAGCCAGGGCCTGGACGAGCGCCTGCGCAAGATGGAGCCGCAGAAGGTGGTGCTGGACGGCAAGGAAGTGCTGGTCGAGCCCGACGAGAAGCGTCTGTACGAGGCGGCCGTGGCCTCGGTGCGCAGCGGCGATTTCGTCGAGGCGGCCAATGCATTCGCCTCGTTCCAGCGCCGCTTCCCGGCCAGCGCCTTCGCCGACTCGGCGCGCTTCTGGCTGGGCAATGCCTACTACGGCAAGCGCGACTACAAGGATGCCGTGACGGTGTTCCGCGCCTTTGTCAATGCCGCACCCGACCACCCCCGTGCACCGGAGGCCCTGCTGGCCATGGCCAACTGCCAGCTGGAGCTGAAGGACGCTAAGACGGCCAGGCGCACGCTGGACGAGCTGATCAAGGCTTATCCGAAGTCCGAGGCGGCGCAGGCCGGCAAGGAAAGGCTCGCCAGTCTCAAGTGATTGGGGCGGCGGGTCAGGGCGGTTCTGGGTCAACGACCTAGAATCGCGCCCATGCAAGAAATCGACATCTCCTCGCTGACCACCCAGGTGTTGTGGTCGGCCTTCGCGCTGGCCATCGCCTTTGGCGCCATCGCACAGCGCACCCACTTCTGCACCATGGGTGCGGTCGCCGACGTCGTCAATATCGGCGACTGGGCGCGCATGCGCATGTGGGCCCTGGCGATTGGCGTGGCCATGCTGGGCTTCAATCTGATGGTGGGCCTGGGCTGGATAGACGCCGGCAAGACGGTCTATGCCGGGCCGCGCCTGCTGTGGCTGTCCAACCTCGTCGGTGGCCTGCTGTTCGGCTTCGGCATGGTGCTGGCCTCGGGCTGCGGCAGCAAGACGCTGGTGCGCGTCGGCGCCGGCAATCTGAAATCGCTGGTCGTGTTCCTGGTGCTCGGCCTGTCGGCCTTTGCGACGCTGAAGGGCATCACGGCCGTGGCTCGCGTGGCTACCGTCGATGCCGTCGCGCTGAACCTTTCGACCGGCCAGGATCTGCCCTCGCTGCTGAGCGGCACGCTGGGCCTGGCCAAGACCCAGGCGGCTCTGCTGCTGGGCGGGCTGATCGGTGGTGGCCTGGTGCTCTGGGCGCTGTTGCGCGCCGAGGGTCGCAGCGCCGACGTGCTGGTCGGCGGCATCGGCACCGGCGCGGTGATCGCGGCGATCTGGTGGGTGTCCGGCCGGCTCGGCTATGTGGCCGAAGATCCGAACACGCTGCAGGAGGCGTTTGTCGGCAGCACCGGCGGCCAGCGCATGGAGGCGCTGAGTTTTGTCTCGCCGATCGCCTACACGCTGGACTGGCTGCTGTTCTTCAGCGACAAGAGCAAGGTGCTGACCCTGGCCATTGTCTCCACCGTTGGCGTCATCGTCGGCTCCTGGGCCTATGCCCTGATCGGCAAGAGCTTCCGCTGGGAAGGCTTTCGCGGCGTTGAGGACACGGCCAACCACCTGATCGGCGCGGTGCTGATGGGCGTGGGCGGCGTCACCGCCATGGGTTGCACCATCGGCCAGGGCCTGTCGGGCGTGTCCACCCTGTCGCTGGGCAGCTTCATCGCCCTGGCGGCCATCATCGTCGGTGCCGTGCTGGCCCTGCGCTACCAGGTCTGGCGCCTGGACCGGATGGGTTGAGGCGATGAACAGCCCCCTGCCTGAATTCGAGGCCGACACCGAGCGCCGCTTTGGCGGCCTGCGCCGCTTGTACGGCGACGCCCCCTACCAGCGCCTGCGTGGCGCGCGCTTTGCCGTCGTCGGGCTGGGCGGCGTAGGCTCCTGGGCCGTCGAGGCGTTGGCGCGCTCCGGCGTGGCCGGCCTGGTGCTGATCGACCTCGACCACGTGGCCGAATCGAACATCAACCGCCAGATCCAGGCCCTGGGCTCGACCCTGGGCCAGGCCAAGGCCCAGGCCCTGCGCGACCGCGTGCTCGATATCCACCCCGGCTGCGAGGTGCAGATGATCGAGGAGTTTGTCGATGCCGAGAACTGGCCTGCGCTGCTGAGCACCCCGGTCGATGGCCTGATCGACGCCTGCGATCAGGTGCGCGCCAAGGCGGCGCTGGCCGCCTGGGCGCTGGCCGAGCGCAAACCCTTCGTCACGGTCGGTGCGGCCGGCGGCAAGCGCCAGCCCCAGGCGGTGGCGGTGGAAGACCTGGCCCTGACAACACATGACCCCTTGCTGGCCTCGCTGCGCCAACGCCTGCGCAAACACCATGGCGCGTCGCGCACCGGCAAGATCGGCGTCGGCTGCGTGTTCTCGCGCGAGAGCGTGCACCGGCCCGAAGGCGAGTGCGATGTCGATGGCAGCCTCAACTGCCATGGCTACGGATCGAGCGTGACGGTGACCTCGACCTTCGGCATGGTGGCCGCTGGCGAGCTGATAAGAAAGTATTTTGAAAAGCCTCTTGCAGAGGCTCGAAATATCGTCCTATAATGCGAGGCTCTGCCACGGGGTCGTTAGCTCAGTCGGTAGAGCAGCGGACTTTTAATCCGTTGGTCGCGTGTTCGAGTCACGCACGACCCACCAGTGAGGCGAAAGCCAAGCTTGGTTGACTGGCAGTGATGTAGTAGTTTGTTGTAAAAGCAGTGCAAGTGTGGGGCTCTTAGCTCAGTTGGTAGAGCAGCGGACTCTTAATCCGTAGGTCGAGTGTTCGAGTCACTCAGGGCCCACCAAAAATTAAGAATGGATTGAAGGCCTAGCGGCAAATGCTGCTAGGCCTTTTTCCTTTGCGGGTCGAAAAATCGCTGCGTTGGAAAACCACCGGATTCTGATCCGCCGCTCGTCTTCCTTGGTGGGAGACGGTTTGCAGCCGGCGGGCTCTGGATCGCGCCGGCCGCTGCTCGTCACATCAAGGAGCGCTTTTGACGTCACGAGAGTTGGACCGATGGTTCGTCAAGGAAGTCTTGCCGCTCGAGGCCTCGCTGCTGCGTTTTCTGCGCCGCAACTGGCGCGACGAATCCGAGCTGCTGGACATTCGCCAGGACGTCTATATGCGTGTGTATGAATCGGCCTCGCAGAAGCTGCCTGACCTGGTGCGGCCTTTTGTGTTTGCCACCGCGCGCAACCTGCTGGCCGACCGTGCGCGCCGGGCGCAAATCGTGTCGATCGAGATCGTGGCCGATCTGGACGCGCTGGAGCCCGCTGCGGACGAACTCTCGCCCGAACGCCACGCCTCGGGCCGCAGCGAGTTGCGCCTGCTACAGCTTGCGCTGGAGGAGTTGCCGCGCAAATGCCGCCGGGTGGTGGAGCTGCGCAAGATCGACGGCCTGTCGCAACGCGAGGTGGCCCGGCAATTGGGCATTGCCGAAGACACGGTGGAGCGGCATGTGTCCATCGGCATCCGGGCGCTGGCGGACGCCCTGTTTGCCCAGGGCGTGAGGCTGGGCACCAAGGCCTTCAGCCTGGCCCGGACCGCGCGGGAGAGCTTGCAATGAGCGCCGCCGAACGCATCGAGGCCCAAGCCGCGGACTGGGCGGCGCGCCGCGACAGTGGTCGCTGGACCGAGGCCGACCAGCAGGCGCTGGAGACCTGGATCGAGGCCTCGCTGGCGCACCGCGTGGCCTTTCTGCGCCTGGCCGAATCCTGGGAGCGGGCGGATAGGCTCGCCGCGTTGCGCTCGCCGGCGCCGCAGCGCGCACCGGGCTGGGGTGAACGCCGGGCACGCTTTTCGATGCAAGGCCTGGCGGCTTGCCTGGTGATGGTGGTGGCCGCATGCGGGGTCTGGTTGAGCTGGCACGGCCAGGGCGAGGGTGATCGCTACGCCACGGAGGTCGGCGCGCGTACGCAGGTGGCGCTGGCCGATGGCACGCGCCTGACCCTGAACACCGACAGCCGCGTGCGCTCGGTCGTCGGCGGCAGCACACGCACCGTCTGGCTGGAGCAGGGTGAGGTCTATTTCGACGTCGCCCATGACAAGACCCGGCCCTTTGTGGTGATGGCCGGCGACCGCCGCATCACCGTGCTGGGCACGCGCTTCTCGGTGCGCCAGCGTGGGGATCAGGTCAGTGTGCTGGTCGAGGAAGGGCGGGTGCAGCTTGAACCTGCCGAGGTCGGTGCCGGTGCCAGACCCACCGTGGTGACACGCAACGACGCGGTGATCGTCGATCCCGGGCACATGCTGCTGATGAAGAAGACCCCGGAGCAGATCGCCAACGAGCTGAGCTGGCGTCAGGGCAAGATCGTGCTGGACCAGCTCACCCTGGGCGAGGCCGCGGCCGAGTTCAACCGCTACAACCGCAAGAAGCTGGTCATCATGGACGCGGCCACCGCGCAGCTGCGCATCGGTGGCACCTTCGACGTGGCCAATGTGCAGAGCTTTGCGCTGCTGCTGCACCAGGGCTTCGGCCTGGTGGTGCAGGAGAAGGGCGACGAGATCAGGATCTCCAGCTGAGTTTCCACCGGATTGCAGGGCGGCACTCGTCTTAGTCATCAGCAGGTTCACATGCTGAAGAACAACTGGAGACAAGATGAAACGCAGCGAGCAAGGAAAGTTCTGCAGGCAATTGGCCGTGGCCAGCGCCTGCGCCCTGATGGTGGCTTCGCCGGCGCGGGCGCAAAACCTGGCCCCAACGCAGGCACAGATCCAGGCCGGCCCCCAGGAGTACGACGTGGCCGCCGGCGACCTGAAGACGGCGCTCGGCGCCTTCATCACCCAGTCAGGCGTGCAACTGCTCTACAAGCTGGATGACGTCAGGGGCTTGACCACCAAGGGCCTCAAGGGTGCCTGGCTGCCGGAAGCGGCGCTGTCAAAGCTGCTGGAGGGTACGCGCCTGTCCGTGCATCTGGGGCGGGACGGCGCGATGGCGATCGTCGCGATGCCGTCCGGTGCCTCGCTGGAGCCCGGCTCGGGCTCGGTGCAGGCGCTGGACGCGGTGGTCATTACCGCCACCCGCCGCCGCGAACTGGCGCGCGAGGTGCCGCTGCAGGTGGCCGTGCTGCAAGGCGAGGCGCTGGAGCGGGCCGGTGCCAAGAGTCTGATCGACTATCTCGCCGGCCAGCCCGGCATCGATATGTCCACCGGCAATGTGGTCGGGCAGCTGAGCATTCGTGGCGTCTCCATCGGCCCGCAAAGCATTGCCTCGGTGGGTGTCTATGTCGATGACGTCGCCACCGGTTCCAGTTCGGCCTACGCGGGCGGCAGTGCCATGCCGCTGGACATGGGCATGCTGGACCTGCACCACATCGAGGTCCTGCGCGGTCCCCAGGGCACCTTGTACGGCGCTGGCGCGATGAGCGGCCTGATCAAGTACGTGACCCATCAGCCGGACACGACAGAGTTCTCGGGGCGGGTGGGCATGGACCTGTCGGCCACCCAGGCCGGGGGCATCAACAGCTCGGCCCACGCCGTGCTCAATGTGCCGATCAAGGAGGATGTGTCTGCCGTGCGGGTGGCAGCCTTTCGCAGCCGTCAGAGTGGCTACATCCGGGCCGTCGGCCTGGCCGCCGAGGAGCGCAACAATGCCGGCAACACCGAGGGCGCGCGGCTCTCCTGGCTGCTCACGCCCAGCAAGGACCTGACCCTGCGTTTCACCGCCACCACCCAGCGCACCCGCCGGGACGGCAGCGGCACCATCGACCTGGACGCTGTCACCGGGCAGCCGTTGGAGGGTGACCTGACGCATCGCAGCGGCAGCAAGGAGGTCTACCGCAATCGCGTGACCCTGTATGGCCTGGATGTGGAGTACGACCTGGGTTGGGCGCGCCTGAATGCCATCACCTCGGCGCAGGATGCGTCCATCGACATCGCGCAGGACCTGACCTCCGGCTACGTGCCGGTGCTGGTGTCCCTGGGTTTTCCGGCCGTGGCCGCCAACCTGTCGGCCAATGTGGGCCAGCACCGGCGCAGCCAGGAGTTCCGGCTCACCTCGCAGCCGAATGGCGGCGTCGACTGGCTGCTGGGCGTCTACCTCAACCGCGAGCGCGGCAGCCAGTTGGGCAGCGTCGATGCCTTGCTGGAGGGGAGTCTGGGCGGTGTGAACCTGCTCAATTCCTTCCTGCCCAGCGCCTACCGGGAGAACGCTCTCTACGGCGACGCCACCTGGCACCTGACACCCGCCCTGGCGCTGACCGGCGGCGTGCGGGTGGGCCGCAACCGCCAGACCTATGTCGACCAGTCGGATGGCCCGTTGGTCGGGGCGCCCTCGGTGTCGGGTGGCCATTCGGCCGAGACCAGCACCACCTATCTGGCGACGGCGCGTTATGCCCTGACGCCCGTGAGCAATGTGTACTTCCGCGCGGCCAGCGGCTACCGGCCGGGCGGCCCCAACGGCCTGAAGCCGGACACACCGCGCGATGTCGTGCCGTCGGCTTTCCAGTCGGACTCGCTGTGGAGCTATGAGCTGGGCTACAAGGCGAATCTGCTGGACAGGCGCCTGTCGGTCGAGGCGGCCATCTACGACATCGAATGGCGCAATCTTCAGCAGCCCCTCACCGCCGGCGCGTTCACCTTCACCACCAACACCGGCAGTGCCCGTGTGCGCGGCGCCGAACTGAGCCTGAGCTGGGCGCCCACGGCGGATTGGCGCCTGACGGCCAGTGGCACGGTGATAGACGCCTACCTGACGACCGATGCCCCGGCCCTGGGCGCCAGCGCGGGCGCGCGCCTGCCCAATAGCGCGCGCTTTTCGGCGGCACTGGGCGCCACCCGCAGCTTCACGGTCGGCGGCCACTCGGCCTATCTGGGCCTCAATGCCCACCATGTCGGCCAGCGCAACACCGGTTATGTCGGCAGCGCCGTGTCGCCCAACTTCAGCATGCCGGCCTACACCCTGGTGGACCTGCAGGCAGGCATTGACTTCAAGCGCTTCAGCCTGGCCGGCTATGTGCGCAACCTGGGCAATCGGCGTGCGCTGCTGAGCGCCGGCGTCTCGGACAGCAATCTGGGCCTGGCGCAGGCGGGCATCGCCCAGCCGCGCACCATCGGCCTCGGCGTCAACCTGCCGTTCTGACCATGACGATCCACTCGATCTACGCTGCAGAGCCGGCGGGCCCCGTCACGCCGGCATCGCCGGCATCACCTGCCGAGCCGGCCCGTGCGTCGGCGGGGGCCTGGTACGCGCTGGCCCTGCTGGTACTGGCCACCGTGCTGGGCGCGGTCGACAAGATTGCGCTGACCCTGCTGGCCGAGCCGCTGCGCCAGGCGCTGAACCTGTCCGACACCCAGCTGGGGCTGCTGCAAGGCGTGGGCGTGACCCTGTTCGCCGGCCTGGCCACCCTGCCGCTGGGCTGGCTCAGCGACCGCTTCGACCGGCGCCTGGTGCTGGCTGCCTGCGTGCTGTTCTGGAGCGCGGCCACGGCGCTGCGCGGCACGGCCCAGGACTTCAGCATCCTGTTCATCGCCTCCATAGGCCTGGGCGTGGGCGATGCGGGCCTGGGGCCCATCACCTACAGCCTGATCCCGGACCTGTTCCCGCGTGCGCAGCGGGCGCTGGCCAATATGTTGTTCACCATGGCCAGCCTGTTCGGTGCAGCCCTGGGCGCGATGCTGGGCGGTGGCCTGGTGGCGCTGACGGACCATATGCGGCCGCTGCTGCCGGCGGCGCTGCAGGCCTACGAGACCTGGCGGCTGGTGTTCTTCGGCCTGGCCGCGCTGGGGCCGGTGCTGGTGGTGCTGCTGCTGCTGATGCGGCGGCCGCCGGCCCCTGCCGCGGCACAGGCAGCGACCGCAGGAGCGCCGGCGGCTGCGGGCATCAGCTTCGCGTGCTATCTGCGCACGCACTGGCGCACGCTGAGCGGGCTGGTCTGCGGCCTGGGCCTGGCCTCGGTGGGCTTGTCGGCCATCGGCGCCTGGGTGCCGCTGATCGTGGCGCGCCAGTTCGGCACCACGCCGGCCGAGCTGGGCCAGGGTCTGGGTCTGGCCTTCCTGGGCGGCATGCTGGTCGGCGCCTTGTTGGGCAACCCGGTGCTGAGCCTGGCGCGGCGGCGTCTGGGCGATACCACGGGTGGCGTACGTGTCGTCACACTGGGCAATTTGCTGACGGGCCTGCTGTCTGTCCTGCTGCTGTTCGCCCGTTCGTCCAACGAGATGTTCGTGGTCATGGCGCTGCTGGTGATGCCGCTGATCTGCGGCGCCATCGTGATGCCCAACCTGCTGCAGGACATCAGCCCGGCCCATCTGCGCGCACGGGTGATCAGCGCGCTGACGGTGGCCTCGCTCGTCTTTGCCGTGCTCAGCCCGCTGCTGGTGGGCAGCCTGTCGGATGCGCTGAAGTCCCTGCCCAACGGACTGGCCTATGCGCTGGTGGCCATCACGCTGCTGACCACCGGCGGCGGCGCGCTGGTGCTGCATGCCACCGAACCGTCCCTGGTACGCCTGAGCCGCGCGATGCGCTCGGCGTCCTGACCCGCTTTTTTCAACCCGCGCACCTCCGCTCACCCCATCTCCCATGTCTGAAACCGAAACTCCCGCGCTCACCGGCATGGCAGCCGTCGATGCGCTGCTGCAGCCCTTCAACCGCGGCGATGCGCCGGGTCTGGTCATCGCCATCAGCCGCGATGGCCAGACCCTGTGCCGGCGCGGCTTCGGCCTGGCCAGCCTCGAGCACAGCGTCGCCAACACGCCGCACACGCGCATGCGCATAGGCTCGACCAGCAAGCAGTTCTGCTGCCTGGCCGTGCTGCTGCTGGCCGAGCAGGGCTTGCTGTCCATCGACGATCCGGTTCACCTGCATCTGCCCGAGCTGCCGCGGCTGGGCACCGGGCCCACCCTGCGCCAGCTGATGAACCACACCAGCGGCTGGCGCTGCAATATCTCGCTGTCCTTCATCGCCCACGGCCATGCGATCCAGCCCAAGGGATCGGCCTTGCCGCTGCTGGCGCGCCAGAGCGAGCTGAGTTTTGAGCCCGGCAGCCAGATGATGTATTCCAACGGCGGCTACCAGCTGCTGTCCAAGGTGGTGGAGCGGGTCAGCGGGCAGGGCTATGAGCCCTTCCTGGCCGAGCGCATCTTCGCGCCGCTGGGTATGACGGACACCGAGTCGCTGCCCAGCGACTTCGACATCCGCCAAGGCATGGCCACGCTGTACGCGACCCAGCCCGGCGGTGGCTGGCGGCGCGGCATGTTCCCCAGCGAGGAGATGGCCGGCGAAGGGGGCATGATCTCCACGGTGGACGATATGCTGCGCTGGACGGCCCATCTGCGCAGCGCTGACAAGCAGATCGGCCGCCCCGAGAGCTGGGCGCAGATGCTGGAGCCCACCCTGCTGTCCAGCGGCACCGTGCTGGGCTATGGCCTGGGGCTGATGCGCCATCAATACCGCGGCGTCGAGGTGATCCACCACGCAGGCGGCGTGATCGGGGGCACGGCGCAGATGATCACCGTGCCGGCCCATGGCCTGGACATTGTGCTGATGAGCAATGGCGCGCCTTTGTCGCCGGCCGCGCTGGCCTTCAAGATCATCGATGCGTTGCTGGCCGATGTGCTGACCGGACCGGTCGAGGAGCGGGCCCTGGCCAGCGCCTACCCCGCGCTGCTGGGCGCCCGCTACCACGACGCGGCCACCGGCCTGCTGGTGGGCTTTGCCGAAGTGGCCGGCAAGCTGGGCCTGAGCCTGCTGGGCATGCCGGCGATTCCGCTGCGTGGCAGCCCGCAGCGGCTGTGGCTGGAGTGCCACGACATTGCGCTCAGCCCGATAGCGATCGACACCACCGGCTGGGCCGCAGACGCAGCGCCGGCGGCCATCACCCTGGCCGAGGGCGGCCAGCTCCGCCACATGGTGCGCCTGCCGGAAGAGGCGCCCAGCGCGGTCGCTATAGCCGAGATAGCCGAACAGTGCTGCGGCGACTATCGGGCGCCCGACATCGAGGCCCGCGCCCGTATGACGCTGGAAGACGGCCGCCTGATGTTGCGCATCCAGGGCCTGCGCGGCAGCGAGGAGCTGGAGGTGCAGCCACTGTCCAGCGAGTTGCTGGGCTGCCTGAGCACCGATGCGCTGATCAAGGCCTCGGGCGCCGGTGGAGCCCTCAATCTCGAGCGCTGTGCGGGGCGGGTGACGGGCTTTCGCATGGATGTGTTCCGCATCCGCCATCTGCACTTCGTGCGCGACGAGATCTCGGCATGAAGCTGTTCGCGGCCCTGCTGGCGACCGAAACCAATACCTTCGCCCCGGCGCCCACCGGCTGGGGCGGCTATCACGAGTACGGCATCTTCCATGGCGATGCCAGCCTGCGCGACCCGCAGGGCATGGGCCTTGCGATGGCCGAGCTGCGCCGCCTGCTGGCCGCCGAGGGCCACGAGCTGGTGGAAAGCCTGAGCGCCTTTGCCCAGCCGCTGGGCCGCACCGTGCGCGAGGTGTATGAAACCCTGCGCGACGAGATTCTGGCCGACCTGGAGGGGGCCGGCCCGGTCGATGGCGTGCTGCTGATGCTGCACGGCGCGATGGTGGCCGATGGGTATGACGACTGCGAGGGCGACCTGATCTCACGCGTGCGCCAGCTTGTGGGGCCCGGCGTGCCCATCGGTGTGGAGCTGGACCTGCACTGCCACTTCACCGCGCTGATGCGTGAATCGGCCGACGCCATCGTCAGCTACAAGGAGTATCCGCACACCGACACGCTGCCGCGCCTGCAGGAACTGCTGACCATCCTGCTCGACACGGCGCAGGGCCGGGTGCGCCCGAGCACCGCGGTGTTCGACTGCAAGATGGTGGGCCAGTGGCGCACCACCGGCGAGCCGATGGCGGGTTTTGTGCGCCGCCTGCAGCAGGCCGAGCAGCAGCCTGGCGTGCTGTCGGTGTCGCTGGGCCATGGCTTCCCCTGGGCCGATGTGCCGGAGGCCGGCGCCAAGCTGTGGGTGGTGACGGACAACGATCCCGCGCTGGCTGAAACCCTAGCCGAGACCCTGGGTCGCGAGTTCTGGGCGCTGCGGCAGCAGATCGGCACGCCGGGCCTGTCCATCGAGGCGGCGCTGGCGCAAAGCCAGGCCTTGGCAGGCGGCCCGGTGGTGCTGGCCGACAGGGCCGACAACCCGGGGGGCGGCGCCATGGGCGACAGCACCTTCATCCTGCGCGCGGTGCTGGAGCAGGGCCTGGCCGATGTGGCCTTCGGCGCCTTCTGGGACCTGGGCGCGGTGCAGATCTGCCGCGACGCCGGTGTCGGTGCCCGCATAGACCTGCGCCTGGGCGGCAAGTGCGGGCCGGCCTCGGGCGATCCGGTGGATCTGCACGTGGTGGTCATGGCCGTCGACGAGGCCCACCACCAGCTCGGCCTGTACATGGACGGCGAGCGCGCACCGCTGGGCCCCAGCGTCTGGGTGCAGGCGGTGGACGGGCCCTGTCGCGGCCTGGACATCGTGCTGATCAGCCTGCGCAGCCAGGTGTTCTCGCCCAGCCTGTTCACGGGCTTGGGCATCGATGTGATGAGCAAGAAGCTGCTGGTGGTGAAGTCGTCGCAGCACTTCCATGCCCAGTTCGCGCCGCTGGCCGAGGCCGTGCTCTACGTCAACACGCCCGGCGCCATGGACATGAACTTCGCCTGCCTGCCTTACCGCGTGCGCAGCCTCGACTACTGGCCCCGTGTGGCCGACCCGCACGGGTCTTGAATCCTCTCACCCACTGACAGCCTGACCCCCATGAACTCGATACCTCAACAACGCACCGTCGCCCAGTATCCCTTGGGCGAGATTTTCGTCGTCGATGGTCTGCGCATGCATTTGCATCGCAGCGGCCCGCCCGCGGGTGCACCGCGCCCGGCCGCGCGGCCCACCATCGTCATCGAGGCCGGCGCCGGGGCGGCCTCGGCGCTCTACTCCCGCCTGCAGATTGCCTTGCAGACCGAATTCGACGTGATCAGCTACGACCGCGCGGGCCTGGGCTGGAGTGCGCCCTCGGATGGGCCGGCCGATGCGGCCACCATCGCTGCGCGGCTGCACCGGCTGCTGGAGGTTGCCGGCGTGCGCGGGCCGCTGCTGATGGTGGGCCACTCGCTGGGCGCCTTCATCCTGCGTGTGTATGCCCGGCGCTATCCGGAGCAGGTGGCGGGCCTGGTACTGATCGACGGCAGCCACCCTCGGCAGCCGGTGCATCCGGCCCTGCCCGAGATGGCGCCGCTGCTGGAGGCGCACCGCGCCGCCCACCTGAAGGAGCTGGCGCAATACCGCGCCAGCGGCGAGCCGTCCGAGGGGATGCTGCAGTCGATGCAGATCTTCGCTGACCTGCCCGGCGTGGCCGAGCAGCTGCTCGCCACCCTGAGCGAGCATGCGCTCGACGCGGCGATCAAGGAATACCAGTCCTTCACCGTCAGCGCCGAGCAGGCCGAAGCTGCCGGCAGCCTGGGTGACCTGCCCCTGCTGGTGCTGTGGGCGCCGGTGGTCATGGCCTGGCCGGGCCTCAGCCAGGAGCAGACCCATGGGCAGTGGCAGGCGTTGCAGGCCGATATGGCGGCGCTGTCAACGCGCGGCAGCCTGGTGGCGGTGGAGGGGGCCGAGCACGTCACCCTGGTGATGGAGCCGGCACTGGCCGCCATCACGGCGGCCGAGATTGCCGCCATGGCCCGCGGCATTGCGGAAATGCACGGCTGATTGTCCTGCTGATACTCGCTAGTATTGGTGCCTGGCCACCCAGCACCCGCGCATGACGATTCAGCAAGACCTGTCCCTTCCCGAGCGCCGCCTCGACGTCAAGCACGCGGTGGCGCTGTGCGTGGGCATGGTGGTCGGCGCCGGCATCTTCAAGACCTCGCCGATGGTGGCCGGCGCGCTGAGCAGTGACGGGGCGCTGTACCTGGCCTGGGCCTTCGGCGGCCTGCTGTCCTTTGTCGGCGCGCTGTGCTTTGCCGAGATGGCTTCGGCCTTTCCCGATGCCGGCGGCGACTACCACTTCCTGCGCCGCGCCTACGGCCAGCGCCTGGGCTTTCTGTTCGCCTGGTCACGCTTTGCCGTCATCCACACCGGGTCCATGGCCTTGCTGGCTTTTGTGTTCGGTGACTACCTGGCCCAGGTCGTGAACCTGAGCCCCTGGCTGGGCCCGCATGCCAGCGCGGTGCTGGCGGCCGGGCTGATCGTGCTGCTGACGGTGCTCAATCTGCTGGGCGTGCAGATCGGCCTGGGCACGCAGCTGGGGTTGATGGGGGTGGTGCTGGGGGGGCTGCTGCTGCTGGGTGCAGGCGGTGCGTCGATGACGATGGCCGGCACGCCACCGATGACACCGCTGCAGGTGAGTGACCCGGCCCGCCATGACTGGGGCACGGCGATGGTGTTCGTGTTCCTGGCCTATGGCGGCTGGAGCGATGCGGCCACGCTGTCGGCCGAGATGCGCGATGACCGGCGTGGCATCGTTCGCGCGCTGTGGTGGGGCCTGGCCCTGGTGATGGCGGTCTACCTGCTCGCCAATTGGGCTTACCTGCGCGTGCTGGGCCTGGACGGGCTGGCGCGCAGCGAGGCCCCTGCCGCCGAGCTGATGCGGCGCTGCTTCGGTCGGCCTGGCGAGCTGGTGATGGTGGGCATCGTGACCCTGACGGCGCTGTCGGTGATGAACGCGATCCTGATCGCCGGCCCGCGCACCACCTATGCCGCGGCGCGTGACCTCGCCGCCGAACTGCGGCTGGGCCGCTGGAATGCCCGGCGCGGCACGCCCACCGCGGCCGTGCTGGCCACCAGCGCCGTGGCCCTCGCCCTGGTGGCGTTCGGCACGCTGACCCGTGATGGCTTCTCGACCATGGTGGACTATCTGTCGCCGGTCTACTGGTTCTTTCTGATGCTCAGCGGCCTGGCCCTGATCGTGCTGCGCCGGCGCGAGCCCGCCATGCCGCGGCCTTACCGGGTTCCGTTCTATCCCTGGCTGCCCCTGGCATTCGCCGCCTGCAGTGCCTATGTGCTGTGGTCCAGCCTGGTCTACGTGAAGACCGGCGCCCTGGTCGGCGTGGCGGTGCTGGCGCTGGGCGGCCTGCTGCTGTGGCCGCTGATGCGCAGCCGGCGCTGAGCTTTCAATCGGCTGCAGCGAGGTGTTGCTGAAGCCCCTCGACCAGCGCATCGAAGGTGACGCGGCAGCGCGGGCTGTTGCGCAGGTCCTCGTGCATCGTGACCCAGGTCTCCAGCTGCAGCGCGAACAGCCCGGGCAGCACGCGTTGCAGGGCAGGGTCGCGGCGGGCCAGCGCCACCTGGCAGATGCCCAGGCCGGCGCCGGCGCGTAGCAGGGCCAGCTGGGCCAGATCGCTGTCGGCCCGCAACGCGAAGCTGTCGCGGGTGAAACCTTGCAAGGATTTGGCCAGGCCGCGGATGAAGGCCGTCGCCTGGTCGTAACCGATCACAGCATGAGTGGCCAGCTCGGCCAGCGTCTGCGGCGTGCCCTGGCGCGCGAGGTAGTCGCTGCGCCCGTGCAAGCCCAGCTCGATCTGCCCGATGCGCCGCGCCACCAGCTGCTCCTGCTTCGGCGCCAGCATGCGCACGGCGATATCGGCCTCGCGCTTCAGCAGGTCCTGCACCCGGTTGCTCAGCACCAGCTCGATCTGCAGCTGCGGATGCTGGCGGCGCAGGCGCGCGAGTATCGGTGGCAACACCTCGACGCCTATCACCTCGCTGGCCGAGACGCGCACCGCACCGCTCACCCCGTCGCCCTGGCCGGAGGCCACGCGCTCCAGCGAGGCGGCCAGGCTCTCCATCGCCTCGGCATGGCCGCGCAGGGACAGCGCCGCCTCGGTGGGCATCAGCCCCAGCTGGGAGCGGGTGAACAGCGCCACGCCCAGCGCCTGTTCCAGCGCGGCGACATGGCGGCCCGCCGTCGGCTGGGTGATGCCCAGGGCCCGGGCAGCGCCGGACAGCGAGCCCTCCTTGAGCACGCCCAGAAACGTCCGGTACAACTCCCAGCCAATCGTCGATGCCATACATAAATGTATAGCTGATGGGTGATGTTCGGCAATTCCAATCCAAGGTGAGGATGCCCAGAATCCAGCCATCGACAACCCACAGGAGTGAACAATGGCTGGCAACAACAAGGTTCTGGTGCTCGGCGCCAGCGGTGGCATCGGCGGTGAAGTGGCGCGGCAGCTGCGCGATGCGGGCTGGGAGGTCAGCGCGCTGCGGCGAGGCCTGGCCCAGGCCAGCGAGCGCAAGGACGGCATCCGCTGGCTGCGCGGCGACGCGCTGCAAACGCAGGACGTGATGGACGCTGCCCGCGGCTGCTCGGTGATCGTGCATGCGGTCAATCCGCCTGGCTACCGCCGCTGGGCCGAGCTGGTGCTGCCCATGCTGGACAACACGGTCGCGGCGGCCACGGCGGAAGGCGCAACCATCGTGCTGCCCGGTACGGTCTACAACTTCGGGCCGGATGCCTTTCCGCTGCTGAGCGAAGACGCGCCGCAGCGCCCGCTGACGCGCAAGGGCGCCATCCGCGTCGAGCTGGAGCAGCGCCTGCAGGCGGCCAGCCGCCAGGGCGCCCGGGTGATCATTGTGCGCGCCGGCGACTTCTTCGGGCCGCGGGCCGGCAACAACTGGTTCTCGCAGGGTCTGATCAAGCCGAGCCAGCCGGTGAAGACTGTCAGCGAGCCCGGCCGAGCCGGCATCGGCCATCAATGGGCCTATCTGCCCGACGTGGCCCGCACCATGGTCGAACTGCTGGCGCGCCGGGACAGGCTGGAGCCCTTCGCCCGCTTCCACATGGCCGGCCACTGGGATGCGGACGGCAGGCAGATGAGTGAGGCGATCTCTCGCGTGGTGGCCCGGCGCACCGGTGTGGCGCCCAAGGTCAGCGCCTTTCCCTGGTGGCTGGTGACGCTGGTCTCGCCCTTTGTCGCGACCTTGCGCGAGATGATGGAGATGCGCTATCTGTGGCGCACCGAGCTGCGCATGGACAACGCAAAATTGGTCGCCGCGCTGGGGCGGGAGCCGCACACGCCGCTGGACCAGGCGGTCGAGGCCGCACTGATCGGCATGGGCTGCCTGGAGGCGCAAGCGGGTGCGCCAGCGCGCACCGCCTCGCTTGCCTGACGCCCGGCCCTAACCCTCAGGCGCTGGCCAGATCCAGCGCCGCGATCTGTTCGGGCAAGAGCCGCAGTCGCGCCGCCACGGCCAGCTCCTGCCATTGCGCCACCGAGGTCGCACTGGCGATCGGCGCGGTCAGGCCCGGCCGGGCGATCTGCCAGGCCAGGGCAATGGCGGCCGGGGTCACGCCCTGCGCCTGGGCGACGGCATCGAGCGCGGCCAGGATGCGCAGGCCGCGCTCATTCAGATAGGTGGCACCGATCTTGGCGCCGCGCGTGCTCTTCTTCAGGTCGGCCTCGGTCCGGTACTTGCCGGTCAGAAAACCGGCGGCCAGGCCGTAGAAATTGATCACGCCCACGCCCTCGGCGCGTATCAGCGGCTCCAGCTCGGCCTCGTAGACGGCACGGTCGTAGAGGTTGTACAGCGGCTGCAGGCTTTCGTAGCGCGGCAGGTTCAGCCGCTGGCTGGTGGCCAGGGCCTCGGCCAGCCGGCCGGCGCTGTAGTTGGACGCGCCGATGGCCCGCACCTTGCCCTCGGCGATCAGCTCGGCGTAGGCAGACAGCGTTTCTTCCAGCGGCGTGCCCTTGTCGTCGTCATGCGACTGGTAGAGGTCGATGCGATCGGTCTGCAGGCGGCGCAGTGAGTCGTCCACCGCCTGGCGTATCCAGCGGCGCGACAGGCCGACGCGCTCCGGCCCCATCTCCTTGCCGACCTTGGTGGCGATCAGCACCTGGTCGCGCCGCGATGGCCTGCGCTGCAGCCAGCGGCCGATCAAGGTTTCGGACTCGCCGCCGCTGTGGCCGGGCACCCAGCGCGAATAGACGTCGGCGGTATCGATCAGGTTGAAACCGCTGTCGACAAAGGCGTCGAGCAGCGAGAACGAGGTCGCCTCGTCGGCCGTCCAGCCGAAGACATTGCCGCCGAAGGCAATCGGCGCGACCTGCAGGCCGGAGCGGCCCAGTTCGCGCAGGGGGAGGGGAGAGCTCATCGTGCGTCCTTGTCAGCAGGGAAGTTGTTCAGCTCCAGCGGCTCGTCTTCGCTGGCGGCTATGTGCTCGGGCAGGGTCTGTTCCTTCACGGGCAAGACCTGGCCCAGCCACAAGGCGTGGCTCAGGTGGTCGGCTCGAGGCTGCAGGGTGTTGGGATGGACCAGCACGTCCAGGCCCAGGCGGTTCAGCGCCAGCCAGGGCACGAAGCTGGCGAACAGCTCCGGGGCGAAGGCCACCATATACATACATCGGCCGGGTGTGCGGGCCGATTTCGGCATCGCGCCAGTGGCCCAATTGCACGGTGAAGCGCTCGGCAATGTGCTCGCGCAGGCGTGCGGCCTGCTCGCGCTGGGCGGCGCCATCGAAATAGACGTGAGCATGCCAGCTGCGGATGGCGGTCGGTGTGTCGTCGGCCATAGCGTCGGGTCAGGGCGTTTGCAGCTCGCGCTCGGCGCGCAGCACGGCCGGGCGCTGGCCGACGCGCTCGCGGTGCGCCTGCAGGCGCGGGAACCGGGTGATGTCCACCTCGTCGCCGGCCAGCCAGCCGGTGATGGTGTACAGATAGGCATCGGCCACGCTGTAGTCGGCGCCCAGCACGTGGTCGCCAAGCAGCTGCGCCTCGATCAAGCCCATATGCGCCTGCATGTTTGCGCTGACCTTGCGGCGCATCGCCTCATGGGCCTCGGGCTCGTCGGCCCAGCGCGCACCGCGCCGCTTGTGTGCATGGGAGACATGGACGGTGCTGCACAGATAGCTGTTGAACTCCTGCAGCCTGGCCAAGGCGAACACATCGTCCAGCGGCGCCAGCCCGGCCTGCGGAAACTGTTGCGCCACAAAGGTCAGCAGGGCCGGTGTCTCGGTCAGGATGCCGCGCTCGGTGACCAGGGCCGGCACCCGGCCCTTGGGGTTGACGCGCAGGAACTCGGGGGCCTGCTGACCCTGCGCGGCAAAGTTCAGCAGGCGCAACTCGAAGTCGGCGCCGGCCTCGTGCAGGGCGATATGGGTGGCCAGGGCACAGGTGCCCGGTGCGGAGTAGAAGATCCAGGACGACATGAGGGTGGGCGTGGTGGCCTGAGCAGTTCGAGCTGGGCATGATGCCATGTGCTCTCAGTGCGGTTCGGCCGCTCTGGGCTATGCTCCGCACAGATGAGCTGCAAAGGCCTTGGCTTCGACAATCATGTCTGACAGACCGCGATGGCTTGTTCACGCCCTGGGGCTGTGCCTGCTGGGTGCCGGCTGCCTGCCGGCGCCTGCCTGCGCGGCGGAGCGCATCACCTGGCTGATGCCCGAGTTCGTCCTGGCCAACCCGCTGACGCCTGGGCAGGCGCGCCGGGGCATGGCCGAACCGATGGCCGAGCATCTGATGCGCCACTGGCCCGAGGCTACGCACGAGGTGTTGATGGCCAATGCCAAGCGCAGCTGGCGCATGATAGAAGCCGGCGAGCAGGCCTGCCACCTGGTGTCGCTGCGTACGCCGGAGCGTGAGCAGGTGGCCTACTTTGCCAACACCCATCTGGTGCCGCCGGTCCAGTTGATCGCGCGCCGCGAGCTGGTGGCCCAGCTGCCGCGCAACGCCGGCGGTGATGTCGATCTGGATCGTCTGCTCAGCGAGCGGCGGCTGCGCGGCGCACTGATCGAAGGCCGCAGCTATGGCAACAAACTGGATGCCCAACTGGCCCGCCGGCCGCCGCAGGCGATCGATCTCTACGTGCCCAGCGACTTCGGTGGCCGTCTGCTGCAGATGGTAGCGATGGGCCGTGCGGACTATTCGATCGATTACGACTTCACGCTGCAGCTGCAGCGCGAAGAGTTGCCGGCGCTGAAGGAACTGGTCAGCCTGCCGATACAGGGCAGCAGCGAGCCCATGCTGTCGGGCGTGGCCTGCCCTCGCAATGAATGGGGTCGGCGCATCATCGCCCGGGTGGAGAAGATCTTCGGCAGCGCCGCGGGCGTGAACGCATTGCGGCGCAATTTCGACCACTGGACGACGCCCGAGGCGCGCGCCGTCTACGGCGTGCGCATCAACAACTTCTACAACGAGTTGCTGCTGCCTCGCAAATAGCGAATGGTCGAATGCGGCATGCCTCAGCCACCGGGGGGCAGCACCGAGAAGCCATGGGTGCCATCACGCGCCAGCTGGGCCACCAGGCCAAACTCCCAGTCGAGGTAGGCCTGCATCGCCTCGCGTGGGTTGCTGGTGCCTTCGTAGGGGCGGCGGTAGCGGTCGCTGCGCGGTGAGGCCAGCCGTGCGTCGCCGGCCTCGACCGGCCGCTGCTGGGCCGTCCAGGCCTGCAGGCCGCCCTGCAGCCAGAACACCGGGGTCTGGATACGTGCGGCCAGATGGGCGGCGGCGAAGCGCGAGCGCAGGCCGTCCCGGCAGCTGAGCACGATCCGTGCGTGGCCGGGCACCTGCGACAGTGCCTGTTCCAGCGCCGAACTCAGGGCCCACCAGCTGCCGGGGATGTGCTGCCTGACATGGTCGGCGCTGGGCGCCAGGTCGAGCACCAGGGTGCCCTCCTGCACCATCCAGTCGGCCAGCAGCTCGGCCTGCACGCGTGCCACCTCGGGCAGCTGAGGCAGCGGGGCCTGTTCGGGGCCGGCCTCGTTCCAGTCGGCCGGGCCGGCGCCCTCCAGCACCCAGACCTCCCAGCCCAGCTGGGCCAGCCAGGACGCTGTCATGGCGGCGCGCACGCCGTCGTCATCCAGCAGCACCAGCCGTGCGCCTCGCACCGCCACATGGTGGTCGGTCTCCTGCACCAGCTGGCCGCCGGGCGCACTGGCAAAACCGGCCAGATGGCCGGCGCGGTACTCCTCGGGCGTGCGCACGTCCAGCCAGAACAGGCTGCGCTGCGGGTTGATCAGTTCGTCGCGCCGGGCCAACGGCAGGAACTGCACGCCGGCGCGCCGCGCCAGGTCTTGTGCCGCCTGGCGGGCCTGGGCGCGGGCAGCGTCGCTGACGGGGCCGGCACGGCGTGTCTGGCCATGTTCCAGGGTCTGGCCGGCCAGGGTCCAGCCTATCGTGCCGTTGCGCAGGGCCGCCACCGGATTGGGCAGGCCGGCGTTGATCAAGGACTGCGCGCCGATCAGGCTGCGCGTGCGGCCGGCGCAGTTGACGATGATCTGCGTGCGCGGGTCAGGGGCCAGGTCGCGCGCGCGAAGCGCCAGTTCGGCCCCGGGCACGCTGATGCCGGTCGGGATGCTCATGGTCTGGTATTCGTCGAAGCGGCGTGCGTCCAGCACCACCACGTCGGCCTTGGCGTCGAGCAGGGCCTGCACGTCCTGGGCCGGCAGCGAGGGCGTGTGCACCTCGGCCTCGACCAGCTCGCCGAAAGCCTTGCTGGGCACGTTGACGTCTCGGAACAGCTCGCCGCCGGAGGCGCTCCAGGCCGGCAGGCCGCCGTCCAGCACGGCGATGTCCACATAGCCCAGCGCACGCAGCCGGGCGGCGGCGGCCGGTATCAGGGCCGCGTCGAAGGCGCCCTCGCCGTAGAGCACGATCTCCACGTCGCGGCGCGGCAGGCGGCTGTAGGCCTGCAGCTCGATCAGGCCCAGCGGCAGATTGGCGGCGAACAGCGGATGCGACTGCGCATAGGGGTCTTCCTCGCGCAGGTCCAGCAGGGCGATCTCACGACCCTGGGGCGCCTCGCGCCAGGCCTGGCGCACATATTCGGGGCTGCGCACGGGCAGGGATACAGTCATGCAGAAACCTCCTTGGAGCGATCCCAGATATTGGGCAGCTGGCTGTTGCTGTAGCCCGAGATAAAGGGTTTGGCCGTGCCGTCGGCGGCATAGACCGAGCGCCGCACCGCACCGATATTGGCGCCATACACGTGGATGCTGATCGAGGTCTGATCGGCATGGGCATTGCTGACCTGGTGCACATCACCGATGCGGGGCGATACCGCCTCGACCTGGCCGGCCTCCAGCCTGTGCTCGGCGCCGAGGGGCAAGAGCCGGCCCTGCTCGTCGCGCGCAAAGCCCTGTGCGAGTTCCGCGCCGCGCAGCACGCCGATCAGGCCCCAGACGGTATGGTCGTGAATGGGCGTGCGCTGGCCCGGCCCCCAGACGAAGCTGACGACCGAGAAGCGCTCGGCCGAATCGGCATGCAGCAGGTACTGGCGGTAGTACTGGGCGTCGGGCCGGGCGCAGGCCTCGGGCAGCCAGTCGTCCTGTGCCACCAGGGCGGCGAGCAGGGCGCCGCCCTTGGCCAGGATGCGGGGCTCGTCTGGGCCGCTGTCCAGCAGCTGCGCAAACGCGGTGACGAAGTCGCGCAGACGATGCAGGCGGGCCGGTGCGGTGGGCGTGCTCATGCCCCAGTATCGCCCAGTGCGGGTGATTGGGAAGAGGCCTCGATGGCGTCGCGCCACTCCACCTTGCCCACCGCAATGAGGGCGAAGCGCGCCACATCGCCGGCCGCCAGGGGCGGATGCACGCCTCGAGTGGAGTCGGCCCGTGGCAATAGACGATCCATGGGGCCTCAGCAAGCTAAGGGCCATGCGGCAGGCAGAACTGTCAAGAATTCGGGTTTTCACGGGTTCGGTGCAGGCCGGTTTTGCGTGTCAACCGGATGCGTAAGCCGGTACCGGCAAGTGACAATGAGCCATGACCGCATTGATACAAGACCATCAGATCCCGTCCACGCTGGACGCCTTGCCGGCCCGGCTGCAGGGGCTGGGCGCCAGCCGCGCCGAGGTCTGGCTGTTCGAGGACGAGCCGCGCCGGCGCGCTGCCGAGCGCGAGTGGCGTGTGCTGGGCCTCGATGTGCGGGTGCGCAGCGCCTACAAACCCCTGCTGCATTTCTTTCTGGAGGAGGCGGGCCCGCTGCAGGATCTGCGCGAGATCGCCGTCCACGCGCCGGCCGAGCAGCTGCAGCGCATCAAGGTCGATGCCTATCCGCTGGCCGGCCTGCTGGGCGAGCAGACACGGCTGAGTTTTGTGGCCGATACCGAGATCGCCATCAGCCTGGATGGCCGGCGCCAGGCCGTGTTCGCGCCGCTCGATGCTTCAGGGTCGCCGATCGGCTGGCTGCGCGCCTGGCGCGGCAACGAGTCGCTGCACGACGGCCCCTGGCAGACCGACTACGAGACCGTGTTCGAGCAGGCGATGGCGGCCGTGCGCGGGCACGCCTGGCCGGCGACCGAGCCCTATTTCGACACCCTGCAGATCGACGTTGCGATACGCGGCATCGAGCGCGGGCTGGACTACGGCGACGAGGTCATCAGCACGGCCGAGGCGCTGCACGAAGACCTGTATTTCTCCATCCTGGAGCACTTCCAGCGGCACAGCGGCAAACCGCCCGGCGACCGCACCTTGCGCCCCGGGCAGATCGTGCCGCACGTGGTGCGGGGCGACGGGCCCGCGACGCTCAGCGTGAGGCTGCTGACCCATCGTGCCGACGCGCAGGCCGAGGTGGCCGCCCCGGCCCTGGAGCGCCTGGAGCGGCCGTTGCATCCCGACGAGGTGAGGGCGGCGTTCGCGCCGCTGGCCGGCGAGCGCTTCGCGTGCAAATCCTGGCAGGGCCGCCAGGTCCAGGGCCTGCACCGCGCCGGCAGCCTGCCGGGTGTGGTGATCAGCGGCGGCCAGCATGCCAACGAGAGCTCGGGCATCGTCGCCGTGCTGCGGGCCGGTGCCGTGCTGCAGCAGCGGCCCGACGCGCATTACGCGCTGGTGCCGCTGGAGAACCCCGACGGCGCGACCCTGCACCACCTGCTGTGCCAGAGCAACCCGCGCCATATGCAGCATGCGGCCCGCTACACGGCGCTGGGCGACGATCTGGAGGTACGCCAGCCGCCCGGGCTGGGCGAGAAGGCCGCGCGCCAGGAAGCCATCACCCGCACCCAGGCCGGCCTGCACCTGAGCCTGCACGGCTATCCGGCCCACGAGTGGACGCGGCCATTCTCGGGCTATCTGCCGCGCGGCATGCCCGACTGGGCCCTGCCCAAGGGCTTCTTCCTGATTTTGCGCCAGCATCCGGGCCATGACGGAAGGGCCTTTCTGGAGGCGCTGACTGCCGGCCTGGCGCAGGACCCGGCCCTGCGTGCCTTGATGGCCTTGAACGCGCGCCAGCACGCGCTGTGGCGGGCGCACTGGGGCGAGCTGCCGTTCCCGGTGCTCAACGGCATTGCCTGCCTGATCAGCGAGGATCAGCGCTCCCGGGTGCCCTTCACCCTGATCACCGAGTACCCCGACGAGACGGTCTATGGCGAGGCCTTTGTGCTGGCCCACGAGACGCTGACCCGCACCGTGCTGCTGGCCACCGAGCTGTACTGGCAGGGGCTGCTGGGGCAGCCGCGCTTGTCAGCGGGCTAGCTTGACCAGCAGCGCCGCGGCCTCGGCCTGCAGCGCCAGCACGAACTGGTCCACCAGCGCATTGCCGGGCCGACGCTCGGGCCGCACCAGGCTGACGCGAAATGGAATCGATCGCGTCAGCGGCCTGATCTGCAGGCCGGGGCTCAAGTACTCCAGCGCCGTCAGCGGGTTGACGACGGCCAGGCCCAGGCCCTGGCGCACCATGGCGCAGACCGAAGCCGCGCTGTGCGTCTGCACCACCTGGCGCGGCAGCACGCCGGCTTGGGCGAACAGGCCGTCGAGCAGCTGGCGGTAACCATCGCTGGGCGGGAAGCTGACCATGGCCTGACCGGCGAAGTCGGTCAGTTCCAGCCGGGGCTTGGCCAGCAAGACATGGCCCTCGGGCAGCACGCAGACCTCGTCGGCCTGCAGCAGCAGGCTTTGCTGCGTGCCGGGCAGCTCGCGCTCATGCTCGGTCAGGCCCAGGTCATGGCTTTGCGCGGCCAGCGACTGCTCCAGAAACGGCGACTCCTGCGGCGTGATGGCAATGCTCACCGCCGCATGGGTCTGGACGAAGCGCGCCATCGCCCCCGGCAGCAGCGAGTGCGAGAACACCGGCAGGCACAGCACCGACAACTGGCCGCTGGAGAAAGTCTTCAGCTGCGTGGCCACGCTGACGATGCGCTCCAGCCCCACAAAAGAGCGCTGCACCTCGTCGAACAGGGCCAGCGCCTGGGCTGTGGGCTGCAGCCGGCCGCGCACGCGGTCGAACAGGGCCAGGCCCAGCAGTTGCTCCATGCGCGCCAGCTCGCGGCTGATCGTCGGCTGCGAGGTGAACAGGGCCTGGGCGGCGGCTGTCACGCTGCCCTGGCTCATCAGCGCGTGGAAGACCTCGATATGGCGGTGGGAGAGCGGCATGGACTCAATCCATATCAAATGTGAATGGATTTGCCAATATAAAGCAATTTACTGAAAGTCCGTGGCGAGGCAAGATCGCGCCATTCCCGCCTTGCAAAGACCTGCCATGCCCACCGCCCTGAATCCCGAACTGTTGACCGATCTGGTCCGTACCCATGCCACGCCGCTGTGGGTGTACGACGCGGCGCTGATACGCCAGCGCATCGCCGAGCTGCGCTCGTTCGACACCATCCGCTTTGCGCAGAAGGCCTGCTCGAACACCCATATCCTGAGCCTGATGCGGGAGCAGGGGGTGCTGGTGGACTCGGTCTCGCTGGGCGAGGTCGAGCGGGCACTGCATGCAGGCTATACCTTGGGCGGCGAGCCCTCGGAGATCGTCTTCACCGCCGACCTGCTGGACCGGCAGACGCTGGCCCGCATCGTCGAGCTGAAGGTGCCCGTCAACGCCGGCTCCATCGACATGCTGCACCAGCTGGGCGAGGTATCACCGGGCCACCGCGTCTGGCTGCGCATCAACCCCGGCTTCGGCCATGGCCACAGCCAGAAGACCAATACCGGCGGCGAGCACAGCAAGCACGGCATCTGGCATGCCGATCTGCCGCTGGCGCTGCAGGCGATTGCCCAGCACGGCCTGCACCTGGTGGGCCTGCACATGCACATCGGCTCGGGCGTGGACTACAGCCATCTGTCCCAGGTCTGCGAAGCCATGGTGGCGCTGGCCGCGCGGGTGCAGGCGCTGGGCCATGACATCGAGGCGATCTCGGCCGGCGGCGGCCTGTCGATTCCGTACCGCGAGGGCGATGCCCGCATCGACGTCGCCCACTACTTCAGCCTCTGGGATGCGGCGCGGCAGAAGATAGCCGCCAGCCTGCGGCACCCGGTCAAGCTGGAGATAGAGCCGGGCCGCTATCTGGTGGCCGAGTCGGGCCTGCTGCTGTCCGAGGTGCGGGCAGTCAAGGACATGGGCGCCAACCACTTCGCCCTGGTCGACGCCGGCTTCAACGAGCTGGTGCGCGCGGCCATGTACGGCGGCTACCACCACATCAGCGTCGTCGCCGGCGCCGGCAACGCGCCGCTGGTCGCGCGGGAGAGCCTGGCCACCGTCGTCGCCGGGCCATTGTGCGAATCGGGCGATGTGTTCACGCAGGAGGAGGGCGGCGTCGTCACCCACCGCGAGCTGCCCGCGCCCGCGGTCGGCGACCTGCTGGTGTTCCACGACACCGGTGCCTACGGCGCCTCGATGTCATCCAACTACAACAGCCGGCCGCTGTGCGCCGAGGTGCTGGTTGATGGCGGCAAGACCCGTGTGATACGCCGCCGCCAGACGATTCAGGAGCTGCTGGCGCTGGAAGCTGTCTGAGGAGCGGGGGGCAAGGCGCCCCCGAAATACCGCCAGTTCCCCTCGGAGACGACCTCGACCTGGCCGTCGACCACCTTGATGGCAGTCTGGTCGTCAATGGCATAGGCCGGACCGCCGATGCGTGACGCCCATCGTTCCGCGTGGGCCATCGTGTTCTCTGAGAAACCCGGGTAGTCCAGGTGCGGGAAGATCGAGAAATCGACCACCCCCAGCGTCAGGTCGTTGCCGGTGATGGGCGGCTTCGTTTCGATGAAGGCCTCTCCGACGCGAGGCGTCATCACCATGCTTCCTGCGCTCAGGCCCACCCAGACCGTGCGCTCCAGCGATGGCAACAGGGCCGCGAGCCCCGACTGCCGCATCCAGTGGCACAGATAGAGCGCATCGCCGCCCTCCACCAGCAGGACATCGGCCTCCCGGACCCAGGGCACCCAGCGCGCTTCACCGATGCTGGGCAATGCGGTGAGCTCCAGCACGCCCAGGGACTTCCAACCGAGTTCGCACATCGGGCAGCCGGATTGGCCCGTGATGAACCGCCATGCGCCGCCGGGGCTGCCCTGCGGGTGCCCGTACAAGGCGGTGGGGATGCACAGGGCGCTGGATTCGACGATGGGCTTGCCCAGGAGGCCGACCAGTGTGTCGTGGATGCTTGCGTTCTTGACGCCTGCGGAAGTCAGCAGGAGCTTCATGGTGCTAGCCCTGCCGGTCTGAGGGAACCATCGCCGCCGGGTCCATCCAGAAAGCGCCCCACAGATGCCCGTCGCGGTCGGCGAGGTCGCGGCTGTACATGAAGCCCAGCTCCTGGACCGGGTTCACATCGGCCTGCCCGCCGTGGGCGGCCGCGGCATGGTTCATCGTATCGACGGCATCGCGGCTGTCCAGGGCCAGAGAGAGCATCACACCGCTGGACCCGGGGGGTGGCAGCGGCCGCTCCGTGAAGGTGCGCCACTTGGCGTGCGTGAGCAGCATCGCGTGGATTGCCTCGCTCCACACCATGCAGGCGGCCGTGTCGTCGCTGAACTGCGGGTTTTGCTGGAATCCCAGCGCCTTGTAGAAGGCGATCGAGGCTTGAAGATCGGTGACGGGCAGGCTGACGAAGATCATCTTGGTCATGGGGTTTCCTTGTTGGTCCGAGGTAGGCGCCCCGAGCGGGACGCTTCAACAGCACGACGAACGACCTCTGCCTGAATCGACAACTGACGCGGTGGAGTGGCTGCCATGTCAACGGCCCGTCGGCCGATGGTCGTTCACGAAGTCCATCAGCGCATCTTCCACCGACCGATCGTCGCTGTGAATCGAATAGGCCTCTGACATGTGGCTGTGGCCGGCAAAGATCGCCGTCCGGAAGCTTCTCCCCGCCCCGCGCAGCCCCTCGCGCAGCAGCTCAGCCTGCTGCTTGAACTGCGGCACATCCAGCTCCGCGCTGCCCACCCACAAGGGCAGGGACGAGGCCAGCAGTCCCTCGAGCGACGAGCGCTGCGCGTAGTGGTCGGGGTCGGTCCCGAAATAGCTGGGGTAGGTGGGCGATTGCCCCACCAGCTCCGCCGTGATGCGATACGCCCCTGACAGCAGCATCGCACCGGCGAGCCCCGATCCCGCCACGCGGTGGAACTCGGGCCGTGCGATGTATGAGGCGACGTGTGACGCACCGGCCGAGTGGCCGAACAGGAAGACCCGCGCCGGGTCGCCGCCTCGGCGGGCGATGTTGTCGTGTACCCAAATGATCGCTTGGCCGATGTCCTGTGCGCCGGACGGCCATGCGTTTTTCGGTGCCAGACGGTAGGTCATGTTCACGCCCACCATGCCGTGACGCGCCGCCCACAGCATCACGTTGTCGTAGAACGGACTGGCGGGGCCCGTGCGTCGGTTGCCACCGACGTAGGCGCCGCCATGAACGAACACAATAACCGGCTTGGCCTTGCCGTCATCGCCTGCGGGTGCGAACACGTCCAGCAGGTTGCGCTCGTCCGGGCCATAGGCGATGTCTCGCTCGACACGCAGGTTCACATAGGGTTCCTTCTCCGCAATGCGAGGGGCGTACAAGGCGGCGGTCGCAGCCGGATTGATCACGGGGCCGATGGCGATCAGTTGTTGCGCCAGGTCTGGAGGCATCTGAGCTGAAGCGAGGCTGCCAGCCAGGCTCAAGACCAGGGCCAGCAGCCGTCTTGTCGTTGCGGTCATGTGTACGCCTCGCTGTGGTTGAAATCTCAGGCGAGCTCATGTTGCCGGGTGACGCACTGACCGTCGAGCCGAGAGGCGGAATCTCTGACGTGAGTTAATCTCACGAACCGATGCCACAAGCGCGCGAGGAGCGGGTCTCTTGGATCAAAGCCGCCGACTGGAGATGCTGGTCAAGGCCGCCGACAGTGGCAGCTTTGCCGCAGCCGCCAAGCTCATGGACCTCACGCCCTCGGCGGTGAGCCGGGGGATAGGCGAACTTGAGCGATCGCTCAAGGTATCGCTGTTCAATCGCACGACCCGGCAGTTGCGCCTGACCGAAGACGGTGCCCAGATCTACGCTCGGGCGACCGACATCCTTGCGCGGATGGCAGAGCTCGAGGCCAGCACCGTGAATCGGCACTCGCGGGTCAGTGGCACCGTACGCGTGGGTGTGCTGGCACCATTGAGTCGTTATGTGCTGATGCCCCATCTGCCGACCCTGCAGAGCCGGCATCCAGACCTGCGGGTCGAGACCCGGCTGACCCAGGATCCGAACGACATGCAGGCCGAGAACCTCGATGTGTTGCTACACGTTGGTGAACCTCCGTCGTCACGCCTGATCGCACAGCGGCTCGGCCAGGGGCGGCCGGCGGCCTATGCCTCGCCCGACTATCTGCGGCGCTGCGGCGAGCCGGCGGAACCGGACGACCTGTCGCGGCACCGATGCCTGGTCTTTCGCCGCCCCTGGTCGACTCAGCACCACGATCAATGGAACTTTGAACGGGAGGGCGTGCGCAAGACGGTTGCGGTTGCGCCCATTCTCATCACGCCGGATCGAGAAGGCTTGATCGTCGCCGCAATGGCGGGCGCCGGTGTCATGTACATGGCCTGCTTTGATCCGGCATTCCTTGCTGCGGGCCGCCTGGTCCGACTGTTGCCCGATTGGTCCTGCCCGGCGAGCTTCAACATCTATGCGCTGTACCGACGAAACAAGATTCCCGCGCCGCGGGTGTCCGCCTTCATTCAGTTCGTCAGAGAGGCTTTCGCCGCTTTCGACCCGCAGGAGCAGACGGTGCTGCACACGTCGCTGACCGCCGAGCGTTCGGCGGTCCCAGGGGCCACGGGTTCGCTGCCGGGCGCACCATGAACCTCGTCCGTACGGTCAGGGTGGGCGCTACCGTCGGCGTCTGGGTGGTGATGTTTGCGGGGGCTTGCCGGGCGGAGGTCTGGCCCAGCCGCCCGCTGCGGCTGATCAATGCGGGGGCGCCGGGCACCGTGACCGATATCGTGGCACGGCAACTGGCGGAACGAGTGGGTGCACAGCTGGGCCAGGCCATGGTGGTGGACAGCCGGCCCTCGGCTGGCGGTATTCATGCGCTGGAGGCGCTGAAGCTCAGCCCGCCCGACGGATATACCCTTGGGCTGGTGCAGTCGGCGCAGATGAGCGTCGCGCCGGCCCTTTTCGATCACCTGCCCTACGACACCGTGAGCGACTTTGCCCCGGTAGGCATTCTTTACCACGGGCCACAAGTGCTGGCAGTGAACGCTTCGCTCGATGTCTCGTCGCTGGCCGGGTTGATCGAGTTGGCCAAGGCCCGCCCGGGCCGGCTGCGCTACAGCTCCACAGGCAATGGCAGCCCGACCCACATCGTCATGGAGCAATTCAAGCAACTCGCCGGCATCGACCTGCAGCACATCCCCTACCGTGGCGCCGCCGGACATCAGGCGGTCGTCAGCGGTGAGGTCGAAGTGATGATGGAAGGCCTGGCCCCTTTGTTGCCGCACATCCTGGCGGGCAGCCTCCGGCCACTGGCGGTGACCGGCGTCCAGAGACTGGCCGTGCTGTCCGATGTTCCTACGCTCGCCGAACTTGGCATCCCGGGGGTCGAGCCAGTTTGGGTGGGCGTGATCGCCCTTCGAGGGACCCCGCCGGCTGTGATCGATCGGCTGAATCAAGAATTCGTGCGGGCCATGTCGACGCCAGCGGTCCGCGACCGGTATGAAGGTCTCGGGCGCATCGTCTCAACCGGCACGCCAAGGCAGATGACTGACGTGATGGCTGGGGAGATCCCTCGTTGGCGCGAGCTGATCAAAAAGACCGGTATCAAACCAGACTGATTTGACCGATCAAGCCCAGCGACTTGGGCTGGCCGCTCACTCCGCCTCCAGAAAGCGCTCGCGCACCTCGATGATCGCCGGCAGGTTGGCCAGGAACAGCTCGACCAGCCGTGGGTCGAAATGCTTGCCGGCCTGGGCGCGCAGGTGCTCGGCCGCCTGCTCGACGGGCCAGGCGGCCTTGTAGGGGCGCACGCTGGTCAGCGCGTCGAACACGTCGGCGATGGCGACGATGCGGGCCTCGAGCGGGATGTCTTCGGCGGCGAGGCCCTGGGGGTAGCCGCTGCCGTCCCACTTCTCGTGATGGGCCTCGGCGATGCGGCGCGCCATCGAGAGCAGGCCGCTGTGGTGCGCACCGAGGATCTCGGCGCCGATCAGCGGGTGGCGGCGCATGATCTCCCATTCGCGCTCGTCGAGCGGGCCGGGCTTTTGCAGCACCGCGTCGGGAATGCCGATCTTGCCGACATCGTGCATGGGCGCGGCGTGCATCAAGTCCTCGGCCTCGGCCTCGTCGAACCCGGCGGCCAGCGCCAGGATGCGCGAGTAGTGGCTCATCCGCAGCACATGCCAGCCGGTCTCGTTGTCCTTGTACTCGGCCGCCCGGCCCAGGCACATCACGATCTGCAGCCGCGTCTCGCGCAGCACCTCGGTGCGCACCAGCTGCAGGTGGGTGCGCACGCGGGCGCGCACCGTCGCCGGGCTGATCGGCTTGCCGATGTAGTCCACCGCGCCGGCCTCGAAGCCCTGGGCCTCGTCCTGCGCGTCGGACAGTGCGGTGACGAAGATCACCGGAATGGCGGCCGTGGCTTCCTGCGCCTTCAGCGTGCGGCAGACGTCCAGGCCCGACAGGCCGGGCATCATCACATCCAGCAGTATCAGATGCGGCGTCTCGGCGCGAGCCAGCTCCAGTGCCTTGTGGCCGTCACGGGCGTAGAGCAGCCGGTAGTCGTCCTGCAGCACCTGGCGCAACACCTGCAGATTGGCCGGCTCGTCATCAACGAGCAGCAGCTTCGGGCGCTTGTCGGGTGGGGTGGTGGTGTTCATCGCAAGGCCTGCAGCGCCTTCAGCGCCGCCTCGAAGTCGAATTGGTCAAGCGCTTCGGCCAGCGCGGCGCAGCGCGTGGCGCCCAGACGCTGCGTCAGCTCGGCCAGGGCCGAGTCGTCCAGTTCGCCATGCCGCAACGCGTTGTCGATGCGCGCCAGCAGTGCCGGCGGCACGGTCGCGTCATGCGCAGGCTCGTCCATCAGCGGCGCCGGCGCGGTATTGGCGGCCTGCGAGAGCTCGGCGATGGCCTCCAGCACGTCGGCCAGCGCGGCGGCCAGCGCTTCCCCGGCCGCCAGCGCTTCCCCGGCCGCCAGCGCCTCCTCAGGCCGGCCCTGGCGCAGCAGATCCTCGACCGGCTTGGTCGCCTGGAGCAGCTGAGGCATCGCCAGGCTGCCGGCCACGCCGCGCCAGCGGTGCACCAGGCCGCGAGCCTCCAGCCATTCGCCGCTGCGCAGCAGCGCCATCAGGCGCGGCCCGCCCTGGGCCTGCTCCTGGGAGAAGCGGCGCAGCGCGCGCCGCCAGGCGCTGGCATTGCCCCACAGGCGAACACCGTGGGCGTAGTCGAGCGCGGTCTCGGCAGCCTCGTCGGTGCCAGCCGTGCGCGATGGCGCCGCGATGCCCGTCGCCAGGCCCAGCACGCGGGCGATCTCGGCGCGCAGCAGGGCCGCCTCGATAGGCTTGGTCGCGAAACCATCCATGCCGGCGGCCAGCGCGGCCTGGCGGTCTTCCTCCAGCACGCTGGCCGTCAGTGCGACCACCGGCGTGCGCGGCCGGCTGTGGCTGAGTTCGAACTGGCGGATACGGCGGGTGGCGCCCAGTCCGTCCAGTTCGGGCATGTGCACGTCCATCAGCACGACGTCGAAATCCTGCTCGCTGAAGGCCTGCAGCGCCTCCAGGCCGTTGCCGGCCAGGCAGACCTGGTGGCCTTCGCGGCCCAGCATCAGCTGCAGCAGCTCGCCGTTCTGGGCCACGTCATCGGCCACCAGCACGCGCAGCGGCGGCAGCACCATGTGCTCGCCTTCCTCGGCGATCGCCACCGCCTCGCCCACCGGCAGCGGCAGCCAGATGTGGAAGCAGCTGCCCAGGCCCTGGGTACTCTCGACGGTGATGCGGCCCCCCATCCGTTCGACCAGCTGGCGCGAGATCGTGGTGCCCAGGCCGGTGCCACCGAAGCGGCGCGTGGTCGAGGCGTCGGCCTGTGCGAAGGCGTCGAAGATGCGGTCCAGCCGGTCCGGCGCAATGCCGATGCCGGTGTCGATCACGTGGAAGTGGACCTGGCCCTGCTCGACCCGCATCGACAGGGTCACCGCACCGGTCTCGGTGAACTTGATCGCATTGCCGACCATATTGACCAGCACCTGCTGGATGCGCAGCGGGTCGCCCTTGAAGAAGCGCGGCTCGTCGTCCGGGTAGTCGAGCTGCAGCGCCAGGCCCTTGCGTTGCGCGCCCAGGCGCAGCGAATTGAAGGTCTGCTCGCAGACCGCGTGCAGCGAGAAATCGAGTTGCTCCAGCTCGACCGCGCCCTTTTCGAGCTTGGCCGTGTCGAGGATGTCGTTGAGCAGCCCCAGCAGCGAGCGCGCCGAGCCGCGCACCGTCGTCAGGTGCTTGCGCTGCAGGTCGCCCAGGGTGGTGTCCAGCAGCAGCTCGGTGAAGCCCAGGATGGCGTTCATCGGCGTGCGGATCTCGTGGCTCATATTGGCCAGGAAGGCACCCTTGGCCGCCACCGCCGCCTCGGCGCTGTTCTTGGCCTGCTCCAGCTGTTGCTGCAGGCGTTTGGATTCGCTGATGTCGACGATCACGCCGTCTATCCATTGCGCCACGCCGGCGGCATCAAGCACGCCGCGGCCGGTCTCCGAGACCCAGCGCTCGCCGCCGTCGCGGCGCATCAGCCGGTACTCGATCGCATAGGGCTCGCCGGCAGCCACCGCGGCATGGATGGCGGTGTTGACGCGCTCGCGATCGTCGGCATGGACCAGGTCGCCGCAGTGGATGCTGCCGGCCAGGAAGTCGGCAGCCGGCCAACCCGACAGCGTCTCCATCGCATCACTGACCAGCACCAGGCTCCAGTTCGCATCTATCCGGCAGCGGAAGGTCACCCCGGGGCTGTTGGCGATGAGGCTGCGGTACTGCTCCTCGCTGTCGCGCAGCGCCTGCTCCATCTGCTTGCGGTCGGCAATGTCGGTGATGAAGGCGATGTAGTGGAGATCGCCGCCGTGCTCGACGCGGCCTATGGCCAGCCGGATGGGGATCAGATGGCCATCGCGATGCCGGGCCATGACTTCGCGATCACCGCCACCGTCTTCATCCGCGGCACCGCCACGATGGCCGATGCTGACGTAGCGGCTGATCTGCGCCTCTCGGCCTTCATCACCCGGGTCCGGCAGCAGCAGGCTCACCTTCTGGCCCAGCGCCTGGTCCGCTGGCCAGCCGAACAGGCGCTCGGCCGCGCCATTGAACGAACGGACCAGGCCGTCGCTGCCTATCATGACGATGCCATCGACCGCCGTGTCCAGCAGCGCCTGCGTGCGCTCCTGCTCCAGGCCCAGCTGGCGGTTCAGTGCACGGTAGCGCAGCAGGCCGTTGGCGCCGGCGGTCAGCAGGCTGATCGTCAACGTGACCACGGTGATGGCCAGCGCCATGAAGCCGTTGCGATCGACGCTGTCCACGCAAAGCTTGTCCGGAGAGCCGACGAAGCGCGCGGCGCCCATTGCCGTGTAGTGCATGCCGGCGATCGCGCAGCCCATCACCAGGCCGCCGAGCAGCACCGCCGTCAGCTTGGACACCCGATGCTCCAGCCCGAAGCGCACCCACAGTGCCAGCATCGCCAGCAGCACGGCGACAACGATGGAGGCGGCGAACCACAGCGGGTCGTAGCGCAGCTGCGCGTTCAGCTCCATCGCCGCCATGCCGGTGTAGTGCATCGTGCCGATGCCGGCGCCCACCAGCACGCCGCCCAGCACCCACAGCGACCGGCCCAGCGTGCCGTGCGAGATCAGGCTCAGCGCCACCCAGGAGGCCAGCACCGCCGGCAGCATCGAGGCGAGCGTGATACCGGCGTTGAACGCGATTTGGGTGCACAGGCTGAAGGCCAGCATGCCGATGAAATGCATGGCCCAGATACCACCGCCCATCGCCAGCGAGCCGCTGAACAGCGTCAGCTGCCGCAGGCGGCCGGCACCGACGGTGCGTGCCATGCCGGCCAGTTGCAGGCCGAGCGCCGAGGTCAGCGACGCGACCACCAGCGACAGCACCACCAGCCAGGGCTGGTAGTTGGCCAGCAGCAGCGCCGTCGGGCTGCCATCGCGAAACAGGAAGTACTGGGTAAGCAAAGACACGTAGAAAGCCGTCGGCGCATGGCTCGCGGCTGAAAAGATGACAAAGGCGCCATCTTGACGCGGTTTGCCCCTTTGTCCCCTGCATATGGCTCGACGGAGGCGGGGAAACTGCTGCTTTGTACCGAAGCGATCTGCTTCTTTTTTGATCTGCCGCAGAGGGTCACTAGGTCGTGCAATTTATCCTTGCATAAAATACTGTACAAAAATACAGTATCAACATGCCCGCAGTCCCTGCCCAACTTGCCATCGGTGCCCCGCCCCTCCCGGCGGGGCTGCTGCATGGGCTTGGGCCAGTGGAGGAGGGCAGGGACCTGCAGGACCTGCACCCCGGCCTGTGGCGGGCTCACCAGCTGACCCGGGCGTCCGGTGTGGCCTGGCCCAGCGGTTTTGCCGCGCTGGACGCCCAGCTGCCGGGCGGCGGCTGGCCGCAAGGCGTGCTGAGCGAGCTGCTGCTGGCCCAGGCCGGCATCGGCGAGCTGCGCCTGCTGGCACCCACCCTGGCGGCGGTGGCGGCCGGCGGCAAGCTGCTGATGCTGTTCGATCCGCCGGCCCGGCTGTCGGTGCGGGCGCTGGACGGCCTGGGGCTGCGGGCGCAGCAGCTGCTGATCATCCCGGGCCAGGGCCTGGGCGAAAGACGCGCCAGTGCCGATCTGCTGTGGGCGCTGGAGCAGAGCTTGAAAAGCGGCCATGCCGGCGCGGTGCTGGCCTGGTTGCCCGAACGCCTGCATGCCGACGCGCTGCGCCGCCTGCAACTGGCTGCGGCCCAGCATGAGGGCCCGGCCTTCTTGCTGCGCGAATGGACGGCCCAGCAGCGGCCCAGCCCGGCGCCGCTGCGCCTGAGCCTGCGCGCCGGCGGGCCCGATTGCCTGGCCGTGCAGGTGCTGAAGCGCCGCGGCCCGCGCCTGGCCGAGGCTTTGTTGCTGGAGCTGCCGCCGGTGCTGCTGCCCCAGCAGCGCGCCCGGGCGCTGGCACCGCGCCAGCGTGGGGTGCCGGTGCAGGCACCAGTGGCTGCCGTGCTGCATGAAGCGGTGTCCGGCGCAGCTTGAACCATGACCCGCCCCTTGACCCGCTGCCCCTGCCATGTTGTGGATCGCCCTTCATCTGCCCCATCTGTCGCTGCAAGCCTTTGCCTCGACCCTGACGGGCGAGCTGCGCCAGGGGCCGGTGGCCCTGATCGACAACCATCTGATCAGCGATGTCAATGCGGCGGCCCTGCGCCTGGGCGTCAAGCCCGGGCTGAAGCGCAACACCGCCCTGTCGCTGGCGCCCCAGCTGACCCTGGGCGAGGCCGACGCCCGGCGCGATGTGCAGGCCCGGCAGGCGGTCGTCCATGCGGCGCTGGCCTTCACGCCCTCGGTCACGCTGGAGGGCCTGGACGTGCTGTTGGAGGTGCGGGCCAGCCTGCGCTATTTCGGCGGTCTGCCCTGCCTGCTGCAGCGGCTGGAGCAGGCCTTGCTGCCGCTGCAGCACAGCGTGGGGCCGGTGCAGATCGCCTGCGCGCCCACCGCGCTGGGGGCTGCCTATCTGGCGCGCTGGCGCGGTGATTTGCAGCAGGGCGCTCATGTCGAAGATCCGCGGGCGCTGGCCCAGCTGCTGAACCGCGGCCCGGTCACGCTGCTCGGACCGGCCCAGGCCCATTGGGACGATCTGCAGGGCATGGGCCTGCGCTGCATTGCCGATTTGCGCCAGCTGCCACGCGCCGGCCTGGCCAGGCGCTTCGGCCCGCAGCTGCTGGCCGATCTGGACAGCGCCCTGGGCACCCGGCCCGACCCACGCGACTGGCAGCTGCTGCCCAAGGTGTTCGAGCAGCGGCTGGAGCTGTTTGCCCGTGCCGACAGCACCGAGCAGGTGCTGCAGGGGGCGGCCCTGTTGCTGGCGCAGCTGGTGGTCTGGGCCCAGGCCGGCCATGGCCGGGTGCAGCGCTTCGAGCTGCAGATGCTGCACGAGGCGCGCCACCGCCGGGACGAGATCAGCCACACCGTGGTCGAGGTGGCGCTGGCCCAGGCCTCGGCCGATGCCGCCCATCTGCAACTCTTGTTGCGCGAGCGCCTGGGCCGGGCCACCCTGGCCGCGCCGACCCTGGAGCTGCGGCTGCGTTGCAGCGATCTGGTGCTGGGCGCGCCGCCGAACGAGGAGTTGTTCCCGACCCGGCAGAGCCAGCAGGAGGGCATGCTGCGCCTGATCGAGCGGCTGCAGGCCAGGCTGGGCCGCGAGCGGGTCTTGCAGCTGCGTCCGCAGGCCGATCACCGGCCCGAGTGCGCCTCGCGGCTGAGCCCCTGGGAGGCACCTACCTCGCAACGCAGGACCGAAGAGGACTCACCGCCGACCGGTCTGGCCCAACCGGCCTGGCTGTTGCCCGAGCCGCAGCCGCTGACCGAACGCGATGCCTGCCCGGTGCTGGAGGGCCAGGTGCTGCAGCTGCTGAGCGGGCCCGAGCGCATCGAGTCCGGCTGGTGGGACGGGGCCGGCGTGGCCCGCGACTACTACATCGCCATGCGCCCCGGCGGCGCCCTGGTCTGGGTGTTCCGCGGCCGGCTGGCGCTGCCGGTGGCCGGCAAGCATTCAGGCTGGTTTCTGCAGGGCAGATTCGCCTGAATTCTCAAGCCCTGGTGACTGCCTGCAACTCCCGCCGCCGTTCGGCAATCTGCCCGCGCAGGCGCTCGGCCATCACGCCCAGGGGGTCCAGGCCCAGGGTCTCGGCATCGCTGACCACCCGCCACAGCTTGTGCATCGGGTTGGCGCGCAACTCGCTGAGGCGCGACTGCACATAGCGCTCGCGCTGCTGCAGCTGCTGCTCGCGCTGCTGCACCCACAGCGCCTTAGCCGACAGCGGGTCGCTGCTGACCTGCTGCGGGTCCTCGCCCGATTGCACCAGCAGCCGCTCTATCGTGTAGCGGTCGCCCTGGGCATAGGCCAGGTTCACCTGGCTCATCGCGTGGTTCAGGATATTGCGCTCGACCTCGCTGCGCGCCCGGTCGGGGTGCAGGCGCATCGCCGCGCGGCGGTACAGCAGCTTGAAGTCCGGCGGGCCGGCCAGCGCCACCGGAGGCTTGGGCTCGGGCTCGGGCGGCGGCAGATTGCCGAAGTCGGGCAGGCCGAAGCCGGTCTCGGGCGCCGGGCCGAAGCGGTCACCCTCGGCCTGCAGCAGGCGCTGCAGGGCCTCGCTGAGCTGCAGCTCCAGCGCGTCCAGCTCGGTATACAGCGGGGTCAGTTCTTGCGCATAGCGCACGATGAAGCGTTTCAGACCCTTCAGCAGCGCGGTCAGCTCATCTTCCAGGCCCTGCAATTGCAGCTGCAGGGCGGCCATCGCGCCCTGGCGGCGGCCCAGCTCCATGGCCGGCGGCAATGACTTGGTGGTGTTCAACATGCGCAGCGGGGCGGGTCCGGGTCGTGAATGCAAGCATCAGACGATGCAATGCGAAACTGTAGCGCGACTGGGCCGTCAGAACGGGCCGAGATGGGGGATTTTTGCGTGCCAGCCCCGCATCCACGGGTGCTAGTTTTCCCTAGGAGCGGGGCTGCTTCACCCACTGCTGCACCGACGGCCGCTGCCACTGCTGCTGCGCATAGGTCTTGAGCCGCTCGGGCAGGGCGTCACCGTTGAGCGCCAGGCGGTTCAGCATCAGGGCAAGATCGGTGTCGGCCAGGCACCAGGCACCGAACAGGTGCTCGGCACCGGATGGCAGCAGGCCCTCGGCGACCTGTATCAGCTTGTCGGCGGCGGCCTGGCCCTCGGCGCTCAGCGGCGCCGGGTTGGGGCTGAGGAAGATCACCGCGGTGGTGCGTTCGATGCGCAGGGCCAAGAGGTCGCTGCGCAGCCAGGCCTGCACCTGGCGGGCCCGGGCGCGCTGCTGCAGATCGGCCGGGTAGAGGCGGGCGTGGCTTGGCGCCGGATACAGGTCTTCCAGGTACTCTGTGATGGCGCTGGATTCCGACAAGCTGAACTCGCCCTGCACCAGCGTCGGCACCCGGCTGGTGCGCGATTGCTGGCGGAAGGCGGGGCTGTGCTGCTGGCCGGCCTCCAGATTGACGGTCTGCAGATCGAAGGCCAGGCCTTTCTCCTGCAGTGCCACGAAGGCCGACATCGCGTAGGGACTGGTGAACTGGCTGTCAACGATCAGCGCGAGCGGGGCAGAGGGCACGATGGGTCTCCGGGCAGGGTAGAAAGCCCCCAGTCTAGAGCTTGTGGGCCCCCATCCGCCGGCGCACCAACCCGCCAACGCCCAGCAGACCGGCCAGCAGCAGGGCCTGGCTGCCGGGCTCGGGCACGGCGGTGACCGAGATCAGCTCGTTGGTGCGCGAGCTGATGCCCATATCGATGTCGGCCACTTCGCCGGCGATCGAATAGCTGGGCCACTGGAAGCTGGTGAACTGGTAGCCCAGCACGCTGTTCGCGTTCTTGCCGGGCGGAACCAGGGTGCCGACGAAGCCGCCGAAATTGCTGGCCATGCCGCCGGGCTCCATGCCGCCGATATGGCTGGCGCCGATGCGGTATTCCAGGCTGTTCAGATCGGACAGGCCGTGGCTGAAGGCCGGCACCGCAAAGTTGCCCGAGAAGGTCAGCGCGAAGGCGGTGATCTCGTAGCCGTAGAGCCAGCCATCGGCGTCCAGGTCCTCGCCGGCAAAGCTGCCGCTGATGGACGCGCCACCGGCGTAGCCGCCCTGGGTGAACAGATAGGTGGCGGCCTGTGCTGGCGTGCAGGCAATGCAGGTGGCGGCCAGGGCGCCGGCCAGGTTCAGAAGACGTTGTTTCATGGGTGCTTTCTTGTGAAGTCGTTGAGGACAGGGGGTTATTGGCCGTCGTAGCGGCGATAGCGTTCCACCAGCTTGTCGGCCAGTTGCGGGTCTTGCGTGCTCAGATCGCTGCCGTTTGCGGGCATGGCGTCATTCAGCGCCGTGGCGCAGCCGCCCAGGCCCAGGGTGAACAGGGCCGAGACGATGGCAGTCAGGCAGACCAGCCAGTAAGGCAGCGTGCGGGTGGGAGTGTTGGCTAGCGGTTGGTACATGGTGTGCTCCGGTAAGAGCGACACCCAACCATCAGGCAACGCTCAAGCCTGAAGTTTGCTGATCGAGCGGCCGCGCGGCATCGCCCGGACGGGCCATGGCCCGTGCCGCGATGGGCTATGAGCCGGTGCGGATTTGCTCAGTCTTTGGCCAGGCAGGCCACCGCGCGGGCCACGCCGTCACGGCCGAACGGAATGCCCTGCACCGTCATCGCCGCTTCGACGCCGGCCAGGCAGCCCAGCACCATGGCCGCGTTCAGATCGCCCAGATGGCCGATGCGGAACACGCGGCCGGTCAGCGGGCCCAGGCCCCCGGCGATCGAGACCTGGAAGCGCTCGCGCGCCACTGCACGCAGGGCGTCCACAGCTATGCCCGGCGCCACCTGCACGGCGGTGACCGAGACCGAGCGCTGCCCGGGCACCTGGGCGAAGAAACTCAGGGCGCCGGCCGTGGCCCAACCCTCGACGGCGGCGTGGACGGTGCGGGCCAGCAGCGCATGGCGGGCATGGACCTGGTCCAGCCCTTCCTGAAAGACCAGGCCGAGTGCCGCCTCCAGCCCCATCAGCAGATTCTGCGGCGGCGTGCCGCAGAACTTGCGGTAGGGAAGCTCGCTGTCGCGCAGCCGCCAATCCCAGTAGAAGCGTGGGGCCGGGTTGCGAGCGGCCATTGCCATGCCGGCGGGATCGACCGCCACAAAACCCAGGCCCGGCGGCAGCATCAGCCCTTTTTGCGAGGCGCCGACGGCGACATTGACGCCCAGTGCGTCCATCTCGAACGGCGCGGCGCCCAGCGAGGCGACCACATCGGCCACCAGCAGGGCAGGGTGGCCGGCCGCGTCCAGCGCCGCGCGCAGCGGTGCCAGCTCGCTGGTGACGCCGCTGGCGGTGTCGGTGTGCACGACGAACAGCGCCTTGATCTGGTGCTCGCGGTCGGCGCTCAGCGCCTGCTCGACGGCGGCCACGTCGATGGCCTGGCCCTCGATCCAGGGCGTGCACTGCACGCGCCGGCCCAGCGCCTCGGTCTGCAGCGCCCAGGAGTCGGAGAAATGCCCGGTGCCGGCGATCAGCACCAGCTCGCCCGGCGCGATCAGGTTCTCGACCAGCACCTCCCAGGCGCCATGGCCGTTGCCGGCGTAAATGAAGGGCCTGGCGCGGCTGGTGCCCAGCAGCCGCTGCAGGCCCGCCTCGCAGGCGGCAATGCAGCGCGTCAGCCGTGGATCGGCCATGTCCATGGGCTGGCGGCGCATCGCGTCCAGCACCTCGTCGGGCACATGGGTGGGGCCGGGGGAGTGCAGAAAGCGTCGTCCGGGGATGCGGGTGTCCATGGGCTGCTCTTTCAATAGGGTGGGCCCAGAATAGAGGAACTTGCATCGCCTGGGCACGCATGAGTTCGCATAACGCATTTCCCGATGACTTGCCGCCGCAGATCGAGGGCCCTTCGGCCTGGTTCGGGCCGGACATGGCGGCGCGCAGCGATGAGTGGCTGCTGCACTTCTCCGAGACCGAGGTGGCCGAGATAGCGGCCGCCACGGAGGGCTATGGCGACGCCGATATCGCCCGCATGCGGCGAGAGGACTTCCCGCTGCCCGGCCTGGCGCCACGGCTGAAAGCCATCCTCGCCGAGCTGCTGAACGGCCGCGGCTTCGTGCTGCTGCGCGGCCTGCCGGTGCAGCGCTGGGGCCTGCGCCAGAGCGCCATCGCCTTCTACGGCCTGGGCCTGCATCTGGGCCGCGCCCGGCCGCAGAACGCCCAGGGCCATGTGCTGGGCCATGTGAAAGACCTGGGGCTGAGCTCCGACGACCCCCGGGTGCGCATCTACCAGACCCATGAGCGCCAGACCTTCCACACCGACTCCAGCGATATCGTCGGCCTGCTGTGCCTGCAGACGGCGCGCAGCGGCGGCCAGTCGGCTCTGGTGTCATCGGTGACGATGTACAACGAGATGCGGCGCCTGCGGCCCGATCTGGCCGTGCGGCTGTTCCAGCCGCTGGCCACCGACCGGCGCGGCGAGGTGCCGGCGGGCGGCAAGCCCTTCTTCGAGATTCCGGTGTTCAGCTGGCATGCCGGCCTGTTGTCGGCGATCTACCAGCGCCAGTACATTGATTCGGCCCAGCGTTTTGACGATGCCCCCCGGCTCGATGCCGAGACGGTAGCAGCGCTGGACCTGTTCGATGCGCTGAGCAACGACCCGCGGCTGAACTTCATGATGAGCCTGGAACGCGGCGACCTGCAGTTCGTGCACAACCACAGCCTGCTGCACGACCGCACCGCCTTCGAGGACTGGCCCGAGCTGGAGCGCAGGCGCCATCTGCTGCGGCTGTGGCTGGCGCCCGAGTCGGCCCGGCCCCTGCCGCCGGTGTTTGCCCAGCGCTATGGCAGCCTGATGCCGGGCGAGCGCGGTGGCGTGACCATGGCCGATCTGGCTTTGCAGGCGCCGCTGGCCGTCGATTGACGTTTTTAGTGATCTGCGCACCGGGCGTGACTTCGTTCACGGCGCGGGGCTTCAAAGCGTCCGTAAAAACCCGATAAGCCAAGGTCGCCCTAGCAGGCATCGTCCAGCGTCACCTTGCGCCATATCAACACCATGAAGTTTTTCGAAAATCTCTCCATCTCCCGCAAGCTCTGGGGCGCCACCCTGCTGGTGCTGTCGCTGATGGTGGTCACCTCGCTGCTCAGCCAGCGCCTGGCCATGCGCGCGATGCAGCAGGCGCTGGAGGCGGTGGGCAATTTCGAGAACCGCATCACCCAGACCACCCAGTGGAAGGGCGCGACCGAGACCAATGTGCAGCGGGTCATCGCCATCGCACTGAGCGACGAGGTGCTGCTGCAGCAGAGCTTCAACCAGAAGCTGAAGGAAAGCATCGCCGGCATCACCGCCCTGCAGGAGTCCATCGTCAAGGGCATCAATTCGGACGCCGAGCGCACCGCCATGGACCTGGTGAACACGCGCCGCACGGCCGTGCTGGCCCTGACCAAGAAGATCGACGAGCTGAAGAAGAGCGGCGACGGCGACCAGTTGCCTACCACCATAGACAAGGAGCTGATGCCGGCCGTGGCCGGCTACTTCGCCGCGCTGGACGGCCTGGTGCAGGTCCAGGGCACGCAGCGCGACCAGGCCAAGGCCGATGCCGCAGCCGCCAGCCAGCGCGCCGAGTTGCTGGGCCTGCTGGTGATGCTGGCCGTGTTCGGTCTCAGCATGGGCGGCGTGGCCCTGCTGGTGCGCTCGATCAGCCGGCCGCTGAACGAGGCGGTGCAGATGGCCGAGGCGATTGCCGAGGGCGACCTGACGCGCAGCCTGCGCACCGACCGCAAAGACGAGATCGGCAAGCTGATGCAGGCCATGGGCGGCATGAATGAGCGCCTCAGCGGCCTGGTCAGCGAGGTGCGCCAGGGTGTGGAGTCGGTCTCCACCGCCTCGACCCAGATTGCCTCGGGCAACCACGACCTCAGCGCCCGCACCGAGCAGACCGCGTCCAATCTGCAGCAGACCGCCAGCTCGATGGAAGAGCTGACCGGCACCGTCAGCCACTCGGCCGATACCGCCCGCCAGGCCAATCAGCTGGCCGCCTCGGCCGCCGATGCGGCCACCCGCGGTGGCGCCGTGGTCGGCCAGGTGGTCAGCAATATGGGCCAGATCACCGACAGCTCGCGCAAGATCAGCGACATCATCGGCGTCATCGACGGCATTGCCTTCCAGACCAATATCCTGGCGCTGAACGCCGCCGTGGAAGCCGCCCGTGCCGGCGAGCAGGGTCGCGGCTTTGCCGTGGTGGCCTCCGAGGTGCGCAGCCTGGCCCAGCGCTCGGCCGCCGCCGCCAAGGAAATCAAGACGCTGATCAGCGCCTCGGTCGAGACCGTCGAATCCGGCGCGGCCCTGGTCAATCAGACCGGTGCGGCGATGCAGGACATCGTCAGCAGCGTCAAGCGCGTCAGCGACATGATTGGCGAGATCGCCTCGGCCGCGCTGGAGCAGCGCGACGGCATCGCCCAGGTCAATGTGGCCGTCAACAACCTGGACCAGATGACGCAGCAGAACGCGGCCCTGGTCGAGGAGTCGGCCGCCGCCGCCGGTTCGCTGCGCGAGCAGGCCCAGCGCCTGACCGAGGTGGTGGCAGTGTTCAAGGTCGCTGCATAAGCCTGGCCCGGCTTCGCTGAAAGAAAAACAGCCCACCTAGGTGGGCTGTTTGCATGGAGGGCTGGCTCGCTCAGGGCTTGGAAGCCGCACCTTCAGAGGCCGGTGCGGCCTCGCTGGCCATGGTCGCCATCGGCATGGCTGTTGCTGCGGCCGGTGCTACGATGGCCGCCGGTGCCTCGGCCGCCTTGACCGGCGCTGCGCCCATGGGCAACAGCGGCACGATCAGCAGGGCCACGATGTTGATGATCTTGATCAGCGGGTTGACGGCCGGGCCGGCGGTGTCCTTGTAGGGGTCGCCCACGGTGTCGCCGGTGACGGCGGCCTTGTGCGCTTCCGAGCCCTTGCCACCGTGGTGGCCGTCTTCGATGTACTTCTTGGCGTTGTCCCAGGCGCCGCCGCCGGTGCACATCGAGATGGCCACGAACAGGCCGGTCACGATGGTGCCCATCAAGAGGCCACCCAGAGCCGCGGCACCCAGCAGCAGGCCGACGACCACCGGCACGATCACCGGCAGCAGGGACGGCACGATCATTTCCTTGATCGCCGCGGTCGTCAGCATGTCAACCGCCGCACTGTAGTCAGGCTTGCGCTGGCCGGCCATGATCTGGCCGTCGGCGAACTGGCGGCGCACTTCGACCACCACCGAGCCGGCGGCGCGGCCCACGGCCTCCATCGCCATCGCGCCGAACAGATAGGGGATCAGGCCGCCGATGAACAGGCCGACGATGACCTTGGGGTCGCTCAGGTCGAAGGCCACGCTGATGCCACGGCCTTCCAGCGAGTGGGTGTAGTCGGCGAACAGCACGAGTGCAGCCAGGCCGGCCGAGCCGATCGCGTAGCCCTTGGTCACTGCCTTGGTGGTGTTGCCCACCGCATCCAGCGGATCGGTCACGTCACGCACGCTGGCGGGCAGCTCGGACATCTCGGCAATGCCACCGGCGTTGTCGGTGATGGGGCCGTAGGCGTCCAGGGCCACGACGATGCCGGCCATGCTCAGCATCGAGGTGGCAGCCACGGCAATGCCGTACAGACCGGCCAGCTTGTAGGCCGTCAGGATGGCCAGGCAGACGAACAGCACCGGCCAGGCGGTGGAGCGCATCGACACGCCGAGGCCGGCGATGATGTTGGTGCCGTGGCCGGTGGTCGAGGCCTGGGCGATGTGCTGCACCGGAGCGTATTGCGTGCCGGTGTAGTACTCGGTGATCCAGACCATGGCCGCGGTCAGCACCAGGCCGACGGCGCAGGCGCCGAACAGGGCCATGGCCGAGACCGAGCTGCCGTCCTTCAGGGTCAGCGCGGTGGGGAACATCGCGTTGGTGACGAAGTAGAAGGCGATCAGCGACAGCACGCCGGCCACCGCCAGGCCCTTGTACAGGGCCGGCATCACGTTCTTCATGCCCGGCGAGGCCTTGACGAAGTAGCAGCCGATGATGGACGCGATGATGGACACGCCACCCAGCATCAGCGGGTAGATCAGCGCGTTCATCGTCGCGCCGGTCACCATCAGGCCGCCCAGGGCCATGGTGGCGATCAGCGTGACGGCGTAGGTCTCGAACAGGTCGGCGGCCATGCCGGCGCAGTCGCCGACGTTGTCGCCGACGTTGTCGGCAATCACCGCCGGGTTGCGCGGGTCATCCTCGGGGATGCCGGCCTCCACCTTGCCCACCAGGTCGGCGCCCACGTCGGCGCCCTTGGTGAAGATGCCGCCGCCCAGACGCGCAAAGATCGAGATCAGCGAGGAGCCGAAGGCAAAGCCCAGTAGCGGCTTCAGCGTCGCGCTGTCGGTCTTCTCGCCGCCGGTCAGGAACCAGAAGAACAGCGAGACGCCCAGCAGGCCCAGGCCCACCACCAGCATGCCGGTGATGGCGCCGCCCTTGAAGGCGACGTCAAGTGCCGGGCCGATGCCCTTGGTGGCCGCCTGTGCGGTGCGCACATTGGCGCGTACCGAGACATTCATGCCGATGAAGCCGCAGGCGCCCGAGAGCACCGCGCCAATCACGAAGCCTATGGCCGAGGTCTTGTCCAGGAACAGGGCGATCAGAATCGCCAGCACCACACCGACGATGGTGATGGTCTTGTATTGCCGGGCCAGATAGGCCGCGGCTCCTTGTTGAATCGCATTCGCGATTTCCTGCATGCGCGCGTTGCCCGCGTCCTGACTCAGAATCCAGCTGCGCTGGATGAACCCATAAAGCACTGCGGCGGCACCGCACGCGAGCGCAAAATACAGCGCCAAACTCGTCGACATGTAGCTGTCTCCTCTTTCGTTCTAGCCCTGGGACCGTTGAAACGTCCGTTTCTTCAAGTCGCGCCGCGGCGCCTTGGAACGGGTCGCAAACCCATGCTAAGGGACGGGCAATTCATCACGGCATGGTGTTTTCCAGTGGTGGGCCTGCCAATTGCAGTCTTCCTGCGTCAGGTCATGGCAAGGCCGGCCCTTTAGAATGCGGGTTTTCCCCCTCTGCTGTTGAGAACACTCCATGAGCCTGCACAACGTGACCCCCGGCGCCAAGGCGCCCGAGCAGTTCAACGTCATCATCGAAATCCCGATGAACGCCGATCCGATCAAGTACGAGGTGGACAAGGAAAGCGGCGCGCTGTTCGTGGACCGTTTCATGACCACCGCGATGCACTACCCCTGCAACTACGGCTACATCCCGCAGACCTTGTCGGACGACGGTGACCCGGTCGATGTGCTGGTGATCACACCCTACGCCCTGACGCCCGGCGTGGTCGTGACCTGCCGCGCCATCGGCGTGCTGCAGATGGATGACGAAGCCGGCGGCGACGCCAAGCTGCTGGCCGTGCCCACATCGAAGATCCTGCCGATGTACGACCACTGGCAAAAGCCCGAGGACGTGAACAAGATGCGCCTCAACGCCATCCAGCACTTCTTCGAGCATTACAAGGACCTGGAGCCGGGCAAGTGGGTCAAGGTCAAGGGCTGGGAAGGCCCCGAAGCCGCCAAGGCCGAGATCGTGTCGGGCCTGAAGGCCTACGCTGCTGCCGCGCAAGCGAAGTAAGCGGCAGTCTGTAGCAGTTTGAAAGAGCGCCCACCGAGGCGCTCTTTTTCATGGGGCTGGCTCTACACTCGGCGCTCTTCCGACTCAGGCGCATCCCATGTTCAAGCGTTTTTTGTCCACCGTGATCGCGGTCGCGGTTTCCCTGCTGGCCCTGCCGGTCCCGGCGCAGGCCAAGCCCGCCAAAACCACTGCCGCTGCGGCCAAGAAAAACAGCAAGGCCAAGGGCCCTGCCAAACCCTATTCGAACGATCCGGCCATCAAGGCCGCGTTGCCGCTGGCGTCCAGCGCCGCACCGCTGCTGGTGCACAGCGTCGAGGGCGTCAGCGAGTACCGTCTCGCCAATGGTCTGCAGGTTTTGCTGATTCCCGATGACTCCAAGCCGACGACGACGGTCAATCTGACCTACCGGGTCGGCTCCAAGCACGAGAACTACGGCGAGACGGGCATGGCCCATCTGCTGGAGCATCTGATCTTCAAGGGCACGCCCAAGAACCCCCGTGCCTGGGCCGAGTTCACCAAGCGCGGCCTGCGGGCCAATGGCACGACCTGGCTGGACCGCACCAACTACTTCGCCAGCTTCTCGGCCAATGACGAGAACCTGCAGTGGTATCTGGACTGGCAGGCCGACGCCATGGTCAACAGCTTCATCGCCCGCCGCGACCTCGACACCGAGATGACCGTGGTGCGCAACGAGATGGAGATGGGCGAGAACAATCCCGGTAACGTGATGTTCGAGCGCACCCTGGCCACGATGTACCAGTGGCACAACTACGGCAAGAGCACGATAGGCGCGCGCAGCGATGTCGAGAACGTCAACATCACCCGGCTGCAGGCCTTTTACAAGACCTATTACCAGCCCGACAACGCCACGCTGATCGTCTCCGGCAAGTTCGAGCCGGACAAGACGCTGCGCCTGATCACCCAGGCCTATGGCAAGCTGCCGCGCCCGCAGCGCATGCTGCCGCCGATCTACACGATGGACCCGGTGCAGGATGGCGAGAAGAGCGTGACCCTGCGCCGCAACGGCGGTACGCCGGCCGTCTGGGCGGCCTATCACGTGGTGGCCGCGGCGCACCCCGATTACGCCGCCGTCGATCTGCTGAACCTGATCATGGGCGACACGCCCTCGGGCCGCCTGCACCGGCAGGTGGTCGAGCGTCAGCTGGCCGCGAGCGCCTTCAGCTTCTCGGCCGAGCTGGCCGACCCGGGCTTCCAGATGTTCGGCCTGCAGCTGGCGCCGGGCCAGGATATCGACAAGGCGCGCCAGGGCCTGCTGGCGGTGCTGGAGGCTGTGGCGCGCGAGCCCATCAGCCAGGAGGAGCTGGACCGCGCCAAGCAGAAGTGGCAGAAGAAATGGGCCCAGGCCTTTGCCAACCCCGAGACCGTGGGCGTGGCCATGTCCGACATGATCGGTGCCGGCGACTGGCGGCTGTTCTTCCTGAACCGCGACCGCGTTGCCCAGGTCAGCCTGGCGGACGTGCAGCGCGTGGCCACCGAGCGCTACCGTGCCGACAACCGCACGCTCAGCACCTATATCCCGACCGAGCAGGCCGTCCGTGCGCCCGTGCCCGTCAAGGTCGATACCGAGGCCGAGCTGAAGAGCTTTGTGCCCAAGGGCGCGGCGGCCAAGGTCGAGGCCTTCGATGCGGTGCCGGCGAATATCGAGGCACGCACCCAGCGCTTTGCACTGCCCTCGGGCATGAAGGTGGCGCTGCTGGCCAAGGGCTCGCGCGGCGGCACGGTGCAGGCGCGGCTGACCCTGCGCTTCGGCGACGAGCGTAGCCTGATGCACCAGGGCATGGTTGCCACCATGGCCGCGCAGATGCTGACGCGCGGCACGCCGACGCTGAGCCGCCAGCAGATCCAGGACAGGCTCGACGCGCTGAAGGCCGAACTGGCCATCAACAGCCGCGCCGGCGAGCTGCAGATCACCATCACCACCCTGCGTGAGCACCTGCCCGGCACGGTGGCCCTGGTGGCCGAGCTGCTGCAGCGCTCGACCTTCCCGGCCGAGGGGCTGGAGGAGCTGAAGCGCGAGGCCCTGGCCGGGTTGGAAGAGCAGCGCAAGGAGCCCGAGGCGGTGGTGGCCGATGCGATCAGCCGCGAGTTCAGCCCCTATCCGAGGGGCGATGTGCGCTACGTGCCCAGCTTCGAGGAGCAGGAGGCGGAGATCAAGGCCTTGAAGGTCGAGCAGCTGCGCGCCTTCCAGCGGCAGTTTGGCGGGGCCAGCCATGCCGAGTTCGCCGCCGTCGGCGATCTCGATGCCCCCGCGGTGCGAGCCGCGCTGGAGGCCGGTTTCGGCAACTGGCGCAGCACTGCGGCCTACACCCGTGTGCCGCAGCCGCTGGTGGCGCCGCAGCCGCGCCGGCTGGTGTTCAAGACGCCGGACAAGCAGAACGCGACGATGCTGGCCCGCCTGTCGCTGCCGCTGAACGATCTGCACGCCGACTACCCGGCGCTGATGCTGGCCAACTACATGCTGGGCAGCGGCGGCAGCTCGCGGCTGTGGAAGCGCATACGCGAGAGCGAGGGCCTGTCCTACGACGTGCGCAGCTGGGTCGAGTGGAACACCGTCGAGGCGAACTCAGCCTGGCTGAGCAGCGCCATCTTCGCGCCGCAGAACCAGCCCAAGGTGGAGACCGCCTACCGCGAAGAGCTTGCCCGCGCGCTGGCCGAGGGCTTCACCGCCAAGGAGCTGGAAGAGGCGCGCCGCGGCCTGCTGGGCTACCGCCGGCTGTCGCGGGCGCAAGACGCGGCCCTGGCCGTGGCGCTGGCCGGCAATCTCTATCTGGAGCGCAGCTATCTGGTGGCGCAGCAGGTGGACGATGCGCTGGCCAAGGCGAGCCTGAACGAGGTGAATGCGGCGTTCCGTCGCTACATCAAACCCGATCAGCTGGTGATCAGCTTCGGCGGCGACTTCAAGCCGTGAGTGAGGGCTTGAACGGGCTGCGCTCGTTCAGCTCGTTGACATACTGCTCTATCGATTGCCCCTCCTGCTTCAGGTAGTCGTCTATCGCCTCGGCAAAGCCCGGGTGGCTGAGCTGGTGCGCCGAGAACGTGCGCACCGGCATCAGCCCGCGCGACATCTTGTGTTCGCCTTGGGCGCCGCCCTCGAACGAGGCAAAGCCCTGCTCGATCACCCACTGCAGCGGCTGGTAGTAGCAGGCCTCGAAGTGCAGGCAGCGCACCTCTTCGACGCAGCCCCAGTAGCGCCCGTAAGCATGGCCGCGTTCTCTGTCGATGCAGACCAGTGAAGCGGCCACTGGCCGGCCTTCTCGCGTGGCGATGAACATCAGCCAGTTTGCCGCCATCGTCTGCGCCATCAGCCGGAAGAACTCGCGCGTCAGATAGGGCGTCGAGCGATGGGCGGCATAGGTCAGTGTGTAGCAGTGGTAGAAGAAATCCCACTGCTCGGTGCTGATCTGCGCGCCCTCGAACACCTCGAAGCTGACGCCGGCCTCGCGCACATAGCGGCGCTCCTGCAGGATCTTCTTGCGCTTCTCGCGCTGCAGCGTGGTCAGAAAGTCTTCCAGGCTGCCGTAGGGAAGCTCGGGCCGGTTGTGCCAGTGGAACTGCACGCCGCGGCGCAGCAGCCAGCCCTGACCCTCGGCCTGGGCCAGGTCGTCGGGGCTGGGGAACAGCAGATGGGCCGATGACATCTTGGCCTGCCGGGCCAGCTGGCTGATGCCCGCCAGCAGGGCCGCCCGGGCGCCGTCATCGACCGCCAGCAGGCGCGTGCCCGGCACTGGCGTGAACGGCACGGCGATCAGGAGCTTGGGGTAGTAGCGCAGGCCATGGCGCTGATAGGCATCGGCCCAGGCCCAGTCAAAAACGTATTCGCCATAGGAGTGGCTTTTGACATACAGCGGGCAGGCGGCGAGCAGCCGGCCCTCGCGTTCAATGCTGAGGAACTGCGCCTGCCAGCCGGTGCTGTCAATGGCGCTGTCCGAGGCCTGCAGCGCCGCCAGGTACTCGTGGCGCATGAAGGGTGTGGGCTGGGCCTGACTGGCCAGCAGCGCATTCCAGGCCTCGGCGTTGATGTCGCGCGGGTCATCGTGCACGCGCACGATGTAGTCGTCCGGGCTGCCGCTCATCGGGCCGGAGCCGTTCCGTCAGCCTCGTCTGCATCAGGAATCGTCTCCAGCTCCGCCAGCCAGGCCGTGGCCTCCGAATCGCTGGGCGCGCGCCAATCGCCGCGCGGCGACAGCGAGCCGCCGCTGCCCACCTTGGGCGCATTGGGCACGCAGGAGCGCTTGAACTGGCTGCCGCGGAAGAAGCGCGTCACGAAGATGCGCAGCGCGCGTTTGATGTCGGCCAGGCCGTAGGTCTGCGCCCCCTGGTCGGCATCAGACCAGGCAGCCTGGGCAAGAAAGGCGATCTTCGACGGCGCAAAGCCGTAGCGCAACGTGTAGTAGAGATTGAAGTCCTGCAGATCGTAGGAGCCCAGCGTCGCCTCGCTGCTTTGCAGGGCGGCGCCATCGGCCGGCACCAGCTCGGGGCTGATCTCGGTGGCGACGATGTCTTCCAGCACTTGGCGGCCATGGGCGTCGTAGTCGCCGTTGCCGGCCACCCAGTTGACCAGATGGCGTATCAGCGTCTTGGGCACGCTGGCGTTGACGTTGTAGTGCGACATATGGTCGCCCACGCCATAGGTGCACCAGCCCAGGGCCAGCTCGCTCAGATCGCCGGTGCCGACGACGATGGCGCCATGGAAGTTCGCCAGCCGGAACAGATGGCTGGTGCGCTCGCCGGCCTGCACATTCTCGAAGGTGATGTCGTACAGCTTTTCGCCGGCTGCGTACGGGTGGCCCAGGTCGCGGAACATCTGCTCGCAGCTGGGGCGGATGTCGATCTCGCCGGCCGTGCAGCCCACGGCCGCCATCAGGCGCAGGGCCTGGTCGCGGGTGCGCGTGCTGGTGGCAAAGCCGGACATGGTGTAGCCGAGTATCTGGCTGCGCGGCAGGCCCAACTGGTCCATCGCCTTGGCGCAGACCAGCAAGGCATGGGTCGAGTCCAGCCCGCCCGACACCCCCAGCACCAGCTTCTTGATGCCGGCCGAGCGCAGCCGCTGCACCAGGGCCTGGACCTGGATGTTGTAGACCTCGCGGCAGCGCTCGTCGCGGTCGCCGCGGTCGGGCGGCACATAGGGGTGGCGGCCGACCACGCGCCGCAGCGGCAAGGCCTGGCCCCTATCGACCTGGCCCTCGAAGCGCACGGTGCGGAAGGGCCGCAGCTGCTCCGCGTGGTGGCGCACCGAATGGCCGAAGCTGGTCTGGCGCATGCGCTCACGGCCCAGCAGCTCGAGATCGACATCGGCCTGGATGATCTGAGCCTCGGTCGCGAAGCGCTCCGACTCGGCCAGCATATGGCCGTTCTCGCAGATCAACGCATGGCCGTCCCAGGCCAGATCGGTGCTCGACTCGCCCTGGCCGGCCGAGGAGTACACATACGCCGCCAGGCAGCGAGCGGCCTGCTGGCCGACCAGCTGGCGACGGTAAGTGGCCTTGCCAATCGTGGCATTGGACGCCGACAGGTTCACCAGCACGGTGGCACCGGCCAGCGCCGCGTAGGAGGAGGGCGGTATCGGCGCCCAGACGTCCTCGCAGATCTCCACATGGAACTGGAAGCCGGCGATGGCCTGCGACGAGAAGATCAGCTGGGAGCCGAAGGGCACGAGCTGGCCGAGCAGGGTGATCTCGTTGCCGACCGCGTCGTCGGCGCAATTGAACTGGCGCGCCTCGTAGAACTCGCCGTAGTTGGGCAGATAGGTCTTGGGCACGGCGCCCAGGATGCGGCCGCGATGGAGCACGATGGCGCAATTGAACAGACGCTGCTCGACCCGCAACGGCATACCGACGACGACCACGATGTGGCGCCGCGCGGTGGCGGCCAGCACGCTGGCCAGCGCCTGCTCGCAGGCGTCCAGCAGCACGCGCTGGTGGAACAGATCGTCGCATGTGTAGGCCGACAGACCCAGTTCGGGAAAGGCGATCAGCGCCGCGCCCTGGTCGGCGGCCTGCTCGGCCAGCCGTATGGTTTCGGCGGCGTTGAAGGCCGGGTCCGCCACGCGGCACTGCGGCAGGCCGACGGCGATGCGCGCGAAGTCATGGTTGTACAGATTGCCAAAGTGCCGGTCTTGCTTCAAAGCCACGTCCTCATCAGGCGGGCCCGGCTGCAGCGCCAGGGCCTCGTTCTTGCCCGGCCAGTCTAGCCTCGGTCGGTCCACCACGGCGCAAGCAGGCCCATGAGCCCCTGGAGCCGCCGCGGTTCCGTGCTTAAATCAGGGTTAACGCAATACTTTTCGGGAACCGCCATGAAGCAAATCACCGCCATCATCAAGCCCTTCAAGCTGGACGAAGTTCGTGAGGCCCTGGCCGAAGTGGGCGCCTCGGGCCTGACCGTCACCGAGGTCAAGGGCTTCGGCCGCCAGAAGGGCCACACCGAGCTGTACCGCGGTGCCGAGTATGTGGTGGACTTCCTGCCCAAGGTCAAGGTCGAGGTCGTCGTCAAGGACGACGAGGTCGAGCGCTGCATCGAGGCCATCCTGAAGGCCGCCAAGACCGGCAAGATCGGCGATGGCAAGATCTTCGTCACGCCGGTCGAGCAGGTGGTGCGCATCCGCACCGGCGAGACGGACGAGGCCGCGGTCTGAGCCTTGCTCAGACCTCAGATGTTTTGATAGTCATCCGGCTTCAGCGCCCGCGCTGAAGCCGCTTGCAGCCGATCGAGCAGTCGGTCGGCCTGGTCATCCACCAGCAGCAACTCCCGCTGCGCCGGCTGCACAAAGCCCTGAGCGGTGGACTGGTCCAGAAAGCTCAAAAGGCTGTCGTAATAGCCGTCGACATTGAGCAGGCCCACCGGCTTGTCGTGGTAGCCGAGCTGGCGCCAGGTCCAGACCTCGAACAGTTCCTCGAAGGTACCGATGCCGCCGGGCAGGGCCACGAAAGCGTCGGCCCGCTCGGCCATCAGCTGCTTGCGCTGGTGCATGGTCTGCACCACATGCAGCTCGTGCAGGCCCTTGTGGCCCAGCTCGCGGGACATCAGGCTGTCCGGAATCACACCCACCGTGAAGGCGCCAGCGCCGAGCGCAGCATCGGCCACCGTGCCCATCAGGCCGGCGCGGCCGCCGCCATAGACCAGTCCCAGGCCGCGTTCGCCGAGCAGACGTCCGGTGTGTGCGGCGGCCGCTTCGTAGGCCGGCGAGGTGCCGGGCCGCGAGCCGCAATAGACGCACAGTGTCCAGGGCGCCATGGTGCTCAACCCGCGAAGCGCGACCACAGGGCCGCCGCCCAGATGCCACCACACAGCACCAGCGACAAGAGCACCGCCGCACTGGCCAGATCCTTGGCGCGCTTGGAGAGGTCGTGCAGTTCGAACGACACGCGGTCGATCGCCGCCTCAATGCCGGAGTTCAGCAACTCGACAATCATCACCAGCAGCACCGAGCCCAGCAGCAATGCCACCTCGACCCAGCTGCGGCCCAGCCAGAAGGCGCTGGGCATCAGCACCAGGGCCAGCCAGCACTCTTGGCGGAAGGCGTCCTCGCCTTTGTAGGCGGCCTGCAGGCCGGACATCGAATAGCCGAGTGCGCGCTGGATGCGGTCCAGGCCAGTGCGGCCTTTGTAGGGGTTGCTCATGGGATGCTGATTGTGCCCAAGTTGGCGCACGGTTTGGCAGGCGGTTCGCGGCTCAGCGCTTCCTTGGGGCCGGGTGTTGCGTGATCAGCCGGGTGCCGCACAGCAGGTCATGCAGGAACTGGCGCCCTGGCAGCAGCAGTGCGAGCAGGGCGTAAGTCAGCATGCCAGCGAACAAGGTACCCAGCACCGGGGCGGTGCCCTTGATGCCGCAAAGCTCGATGACCAGCAGTGCCGGCGCGAACCACAGCAGGCCTGCCGCATAGCGGGCCAGCGCGCGGACCTGGCTCAAGGGCCGGTTCGCACTGTCCACCACGCGCAGATGCCAGGCCTTCATGGCCACCGTCTGACCGCCATGGGTCCAGAACCAGATGAAGTAGATGCCCAGCACGACGAACTCGAAGGCCATCAGACCATAGCGGCCTTGCATGGCATTGCGCTGCTGGGTCAGCGCCGAATAGAGATAGCCGGCCACAAAGACGACGCCGAACAGGACCACGCCTTCGTAGGTCAAACTGGCCAAACGCCGCGCCAGGCCGGGCGCAGCCCCGGCCGGATTCAACAGGGCTTCACTCATGAACGGGGTGTGCTGGCGGATCCCGCTGGGCGCTTGGGCAACAAGGTGTTCGGGTCCACCAGTTCGGGCGCAGCCATGATCTTGGGCATGCCGCTTTGCTGATGGGCTGGCGGTTTGGCGGTCTGGTTGATCAGGGTTGTGGTCACGCCGGGTTTGTTCTGCACCACCGTGGGTGCCACCGACATCGGCTGGGGTGCGCTGGTGCGCTGGGGCACCAAATTGGACTTGGCCTGGTTGTCCAGCACCGGTTTGGTGATTGGTGCTGCGGCTTTGCCGATCTTGGCCTCGGTCTTCTTGGCGGCCTTGTCGGCCAGTTCCTGGCGCTGCTCGGGCGGCAGTGCCTGGTAGGCCTCCCATTTGGCCTGGCGCGACTCCGGAGTGATCTGCTGAGCCTGCTGAAAACCGATGCGGGCCTGGCTGCGCTCGACAGGCGACAACTTGGCCCAGCTGCTCATGCGCTCCTGAACACGCGCTTGCTCGTCTGCGGGCAGGGAGGGGAATCGCGTGGCGATCTCCAGCCATTTGCGGCGGCGGGACAGGTCCAAGCTGTCCCAGTCCTTGGCCATCGGGGCCAGCGCTTGCTGCTGGGTCGGCGTCAGCTGCCTCCACAGATAGAGGTCCGGCACGGCCGAGGTGCCCTGGGTCAGCGGCGGCTTCAAGACCGGGGCGGCGACTGGCGCTGCCTCGACGGGCGGCGGGCTGGCCGCCGGCGGCACTGCGCTGGCTGCGCCCGTGTCTTGGGCATGCGCTTGCAGGCAGGCGAAAGAAAGCAGCCCCGAAACGAGGCCGCTGATGAAAGCTGAACTTCTTGCTGAACTGCTGAGAGATCTATCCGCCAGTCGCGTCATGCCCGGTTCCGATTACTCGTCTTCTCCCGCCAGATACTCCGAGAAACCGGGGTCGCTGTAGGCGGTAGGTGGCAGATTGTCGGCCAACAAGGCGGTGTCCACATCGGCGGCGGCAAGGATTTGTTCGTACAACTGGCCTTCATTGATCAGCACCAGGCCGACCACCAGTGCCAGCAGAGGCAGCACCGAAGCAAACTTGAGCCACCAGGGCGAGCGTTCCGGTCCGCCGGACAACGCGGCGCTGCGGCCCATGCCGACCAGTCCAAGGCTCAGTTCACGGATGGGGCGGGTTTGCGCGCTGCGTACCTCGCGTGCCCGATTAAGCGCCGATTCGCGGGCAAAACGCAGACGTTCGCTGATATCGTGCGGCAATTGCTCCGAACGCTCGCTGAGCCGAGCGCTCAAGCGGGCACCCAGGCGAGCCTCTGCTGAAGCGCTTTCGGTACGGGGGGCGGTGTTGTGCTTCATAGTGTGATTCCCTTTGCCCTTAATGCTTTGGCCAGCGCGTGAACTGCCCGTGAGCAGTGGGTTTTGACGCTGCCTTCCGAGCAGCCCATGACACCCGCCGTCTCTGCGACGTCAAGCTCTTCCCAGTAACGCAGCAAAAAGGCTTCCCGTTGACGTGTGGGCAATTGCGCGACTTCGCCCTCGATAGCAAGCAAGGTCTGTGCCCGTGAAACCTCGTCGGCCGCGCTTTCGGCGCCCATCATGCCTTCCTGGGATTCCAGCGACTCCAGCAGATCGAAGTCGCCTTCGCCATCGGCGCCCTCGAAGGAGGACATGTTCTGCATCACCGCGTTGCGGACCTTCTGCCTGCGGAACCAGTCCATCGAGGCGTTGGATAGGATGCGCTGGAACAGCAGTGGCAACTCGGCGGCTGGTCGGTCCAGGTACTTTTCGGCCAGCCTGATCATGGAATCCTGCACGATGTCGAGCGCGGCATCTTCATCACGAACGAGGTAAGCCGTACGTTTGAAGGCGCGTTTTTCGACGCTCTTGAGGAAGTCGCTGAGTTCTTTGTCGGTGGCCAATGGAAAGGGTGCAGCGTGATGCGCAGGGGTGCAGAGCGGGAGCGATTATCGCATTGCAAGCGACTCTTGCCGATGCAAGAAGTCTGAGGCTTGTCGCGATGTGTTAATGTTGCGTCGCACAACAATGGGTCTCAAGCTGGCCGCCCGACCTGGGCTTCTCGTTTTTGACCGCGCAGGTTCCGAGTCCACCTCACGAGGGTGCGAGAAGGAGCACCAATGGTTTTTCGTCAGAGAAATTCACAAAGGTTCGAAATGGACATGTCTAGCGCGGAAGTCAAGCGTGCCTCTACGGCACAACCGCAAAACACCCCCCCCGTGGAGCCCAATGGCTCCGAAATCCTCGTTCGCAGCCTGCAGGCCGAAGGTGTCAAATACCTTTGGGGCTATCCAGGCGGAGCGGTGCTTTACATCTACGACGCGCTGTACAAGCAAGACAGCATCCAGCACGTGCTGGTACGCCACGAACAGGCCGCCGTGCATGCCGCTGATGGCTACGCGCGCGCCACCGGCGATGTAGGCGTGGCCCTGGTGACCTCCGGTCCGGGTGTGACGAATGCCATCACCGGCATCGCCACGGCCTATATGGACTCGATCCCGATGGTGATCATCACCGGTCAGGTGCCCACACCGGCGATCGGTCTGGACGCCTTCCAGGAATGCGACACCGTCGGCATCACCCGCCCCATCGTCAAGCACAATTTCCTGGTCAAGGATGTGCGCGATCTGGCCGTCACCCTGAAGAAGGCCTTCCACATTGCTCGCACCGGTCGTCCCGGCCCGGTGGTGGTGGACATTCCCAAGGACGTGTCGATGGCCAAGACGGCCTTCGTCTATCCGACCCATGTCGAGATGCGCTCGTACAACCCGGTACGCAAGGGTCATGCCGGCCAGATCCGCAAGGCCGTGCAGCTGTTGATGACGGCCAAGCGCCCCTACATCTACACCGGCGGCGGCGTGATACTGGGTAATGCATCGGCCGAGTTGCGCGAGCTGGTCAATCTGCTGGGCTATCCCTGCACCAATACCTTGATGGGCCTGGGCGCCTTCCCGGCCAGCGATCCTCGTTTCCTGGGCATGCTGGGCATGCACGGCACCTACGAGGCGAACATGAGCATGCAGAACTGCGATGTGCTGCTGGCCGTGGGCGCCCGTTTCGATGACCGGGTGATCGGCAACCCCAAGCACTTCGGTTCGGTCGAGCGCAAGATCATCCATGTGGACATCGACCCCTCGTCGATCTCCAAGCGCGTGCGTGTGGACATTCCGATCGTCGGCGACGTCAAGGATGTGCTGCAGGAGCTGATCGCCCAGATCAAGGAGGGTCAGGCCCGGCCCGATGCGCAGAGCCTGGCTGCCTGGTGGGGCCAGATCAACACCTGGCGTGGCCGCGAGTGCCTGAAGTACAAGACCTCGCCGGATGTGATCAAGCCGCAGGCGGTGGTCGAGGCGCTTTGGAACATGACCAAGGACCGCGACACCTACATCACCTCGGACGTGGGCCAGCACCAGATGTGGGCCGCCCAGTACTACCGCTTCGACGAGCCGCGCCGCTGGATCAATTCCGGCGGCCTGGGCACGATGGGTGTGGGCCTGCCGTATGCGATGGGCATCAAGCTGGCCAAGCCGGAGTCGGATGTGTTCTGCATCACCGGCGAAGGCTCGATCCAGATGTGCATCCAGGAGCTCTCGACCTGCCAGCAGTACAACACGCCGGTGAAGATCGTCTCGCTGAACAACCGCTATCTGGGCATGGTGCGCCAGTGGCAGGAACTGGACTACGGCAAGCGCTACTCGCACAGCTATATGGACGCGCTGCCCAACTTCGTCAAGCTGGCCGAGGCCTATGGCCATGTCGGCCTGCTGGTCGAGAAGCCGGAAGACGTGGAACCGGCTCTGCGCGAAGCAATGAAATTGAAGGACCGCACGGTGTTCCTGGACGTGCGCACCGATCCTTCAGAAAATGTCTGGCCCATGGTGCAGGCAGGCAAGGGCATCTCCGAGATGCTGCTGGGTTCCGAAGACTTGTGATGGGCTGAAGTCCACGGCCGGGTTCAGGGTTACCGCCCTGAGTCGGGCCGCGGGCGAAGGCGCAGCACACCGACGAACATCTTTCTTCCATCGCAAGGCGTGGCCAAGGGCTTGCAGTTACCGCTGCCGGTCTGAAGAGCGCGCCAACACGAGGTTCTATCCATTCATGAAACACATCATTGCACTGCTCATCGAGAACGAGCCGGGCGCGCTGTCGCGTGTCGTCGGTCTGTTCTCGGCGCGTGGCTACAACATCGAGAGCCTGACGGTGGCCCCCACCGAAGACCCGTCGCTGTCGCGCATGACCATACAGACCTCCGGCTCGGACGAGGTGATCGAGCAGATCACCAAGCACCTGAACCGCCTGATCGAGGTGGTCAAGGTGGTCGACCTGACCGAGGGCCATTACACCGAACGCGAGCTGATGCTGATCAAGGTCCGCGCGGTCGGCAAGGAGCGCGAGGAACTCAAGCGCACCTGCGACATCTTCCGTGGCCATGTGATCGACGTGACCGAGAAGACCTACACCATCGAGCTGACCGGCGACGCGTCCAAGCTTGATGCCTTCATCGAAGCGATCGACCGCGCCGCGATTCTTGAAACCGTACGCACCGGTGCCAGCGGCATCGGCCGCGGCGAGCGCATCCTTCGAGTTTGAGTTTCAATTTTTCACCCCCGTACCCAATTTTTCTGTGGAGACCGACATGAATGTTTACTACGACAAAGACGCTGACCTGAGCCTGATCAAGGGCAAGAACGTCACCATCATCGGCTACGGCTCACAAGGCCATGCCCATGCGCAAAACCTGAACGACAGCGGCGTCAAGGTCACCGTCGGTCTGCGCCGTGGCGGCGCGTCCTGGGCCAAGGCCGAGAACGCCGGCCTCAAGGTGGCCGAGATTGCCGATGCCGTGAAGGCCGCTGACGTCGTGATGATTTTGCTGCCCGACGAGCAGATCGCTGACGTGTACAAGCGCGAAGTCGAACCCAACATCAAGCAGGGCGCCTCGCTGGCCTTTGCCCACGGCTTCAATGTGCATTACGGCCAGGTCGTGCCCCGCGCCGATCTGGACGTCTGGATGGTTGCTCCCAAGGCCCCCGGCCACACGGTGCGCTCGACCTACACCCAGGGCGGCGGCGTGCCCCACCTGATCGCCATCTATGCCGACAAGACCGGCCGCGCCCGTGATCTGGCGCTGAGCTATGCCTCGGCCAACGGCGGCGGCAAGGCCGGCGTGATCGAGACCAGCTTCCGCGAAGAAACCGAGACCGACCTGTTCGGCGAACAGGCCGTGTTGTGCGGCGGTGCCGTCGAGCTGATCAAGGCCGGTTTCGAGACGCTGACCGAAGCCGGATACGCGCCCGAAATGGCTTACTTCGAATGCCTGCACGAGCTGAAGCTGATCGTCGACCTGATTTATGAAGGCGGCATCGCCAACATGAACTACTCGATCTCGAACAACGCCGAGTACGGTGAATACGTGACCGGCCCCAAGGTCGTGACCGAAGACACCAAGAACGCGATGCGCCAGTGCCTGAAGGACATTCAGACCGGCGAATACGCGAAGAGCTTCATCCTCGAGAACAAGGCCGGTGCACCGACCCTGATCTCGCGCCGCCGCCTGACCTCGGAGCACCAGATCGAAGTCGTGGGTGCCAAGCTGCGCGCGATGATGCCTTGGATTGCCAAGAATCGCCTGGTGGACCAATCCAAGAACTAATGTGTCGCGGGACAGACCTTGAGGTCCCGCGCGCAGCGCGGGCCGAAAGCTCTGTCCTCGACTGACTGTAGGCTTGTCGCCAAGGCCGCGCCGCCGTCCGCCGCGCGGCCTTTTTCATTCCCGCCTGAGGTATCCTCGCGCCCCATGAGCGACCAGCAACATCACGACGCCGAAGATGGCGACACGCCCGAGCCGCCGCGTCCGCGCCGCAAGGGCATCTACATTCTCCCGAACCTGTTCACCCTGGCTGCCCTGTTTGGCGGTTTCTATGCCGTGGTGATGGCCATGAACGGCCGCTTCGACCAGTCCGCCATCGGCATCTTCTGCGCCATGGTGCTGGACAGCCTGGATGGCCGCGTCGCGCGGATGACCAACACGCAGTCCACCTTTGGCGAGCAGATGGACAGCCTGTCCGACATGGTGTCCTTCGGCGCCGCGCCGGCCTTGATCACCTACGAGTGGGCGCTGAAGGGCCTGGGCAAGCTGGGCTGGATCGCCGCCTTCGTCTACTGCTCCGGCGCGATGCTGCGCCTGGCACGCTTCAACACCAATATCGGCGTGGTCGACAAGCGCTTCTTCCAGGGCCTGCCCAGTCCGGCCGCTGCGGCACTGGTGGTGGGTTTCATCTGGGTCGTGGACGACGCTGGCATCAAGGCCGTGCATGCCAATCTGCCACTGGCCTGGGCGACTTGCGCGCTGACCCTGTACGCCGGCCTGACCATGGTCACCAACGTGCCGTTCTACAGCTTCAAGGACGTCAGCTTCAAGCGTACCGTGCCCTTCATCGTCATCGTGGCCATCGCCCTGGGCATTGCGGTGATCAATATCCACCCGCCCATCGTGCTGTTCGCGCTGTTCTGCATCTACGGTTTCTCGGGCTATGGCGTCTATATCTACAAGCGGGTGAAGGGCCGGCCGGTCAGCGTGATTTCCACGTCCACCGACGAGCCCGATGAAAAGGGCCTTCATCATTGATGAAGCTCGGAAGCCCCGTGCTATATTGACTGCACGATGTCGACCACCGCTTTCACGCTGCTGCTACTACTACCCGAGGTGCTCCGGGCGCGCTGATCGTATTCGTCTTTAGATTTCTCTCGCATCAACGGCCCGTTGCAACACTGCAAGCGGGCCGTTTTGTTTTTGGCTTTCACTCTGGAGATTCCCATGTCCGACAAGCTCATCATCTTTGACACCACCTTGCGTGATGGCGAACAGTCGCCCGGCGCATCGATGACCAAGGACGAAAAGCTGCGCATCGCGCGCCAACTGGAGCGACTGCGCGTGGACGTGATCGAGGCCGGCTTCGCCGCCTCCAGCAATGGCGACTTCGAAGCCGTCAAGGCGATTGCCGATGCGGTGCGCGAAAGCACGATCTGTTCGCTGGCCCGGGCCAATGACCGCGACATCGCCCGCGCCGCCGAGGCCCTGAAGGGCGCGCAGCGTGCGCGCATCCACACCTTCATCGCCACCAGCGAGCTGCATATGGAGAAGAAGCTGCGCATGACGCGCGAGCAGGTGCTGGAGCAGGCCCGGCTGTCGGTGCGCTTTGCCCGCAATCTGTGCGACGACATCGAGTTCTCGCCCGAGGACGGCTACCGCTCCGATATGGACTTTCTGTGCCGCGTGCTGGAGGCGGTGATCGCCGAGGGCGCGACGACGGTGAACATTCCCGACACCGTGGGCTACGCCATCCCCGAGCTCTACGGCAACTTCATCAAGACCCTGCGCGAGCGCGTGCCCAATGCCGACAAGGCGATCTGGTCGGTGCACTGCCACAACGATCTGGGCATGGCCGTGGCCAATTCGCTGGCCGGTGTGCAGATCGGCGGCGCACGCCAGGTCGAATGCACGATCAATGGCTTGGGCGAGCGTGCCGGCAACTGCTCGCTGGAAGAGATCGTCATGGCCGTGAAGACCCGCCGCGACTACTTCAAGCTCGACCTGGGCATCGATGCGACGCAAATCGTGCCGGCCTCGCGCCTGGTCTCGCAGACCACCGGTTTCGTCGTGCAGCCGAACAAGGCCGTGGTGGGCGCCAATGCCTTCGCCCATGCCTCGGGCATCCATCAGGACGGCGTGCTGAAGGCCCGCGACACCTACGAAATCATGCGTGCCGAGGACGTGGGCTGGGCGGCCAACAAGATCGTGCTGGGCAAGCTCAGCGGCCGCAACGCCTTCAAGCAGCGGCTGCAGGAACTGGGCATAGCGCTGGAGTCCGAGGCCGAAATCAATGCGGCGTTTGCGCGCTTCAAGGACCTGGCCGACCGCAAGAGCGAGATCTTCGACGAGGACATCCTGGCCCTGGTGATGGACGAGACCGTCACTGCCGAGAACGAGTTCTACCGCCTGCTGGCCCTGTCGCAGCACTCGGAGATGGGCGAGCGGCCGCATGCCAGCGTGGCCTTTGCTGCTGGCGATCAGGAGTTCCATGCCGAGAGCGATGGCAACGGCCCGGTGGATGCCAGCCTGAAGGCGATCGAGTCCAAGTTGGAAACTGGCGCCGAACTGGTGCTGTATTCGGTCAATGCGATCACCAGCGGCAGCACAGAATCGCAGGGCGAAGTGACCGTGCGGCTGCAGCACAGCGGCCGGGTGGTCAACGGCGTGGGCGCCGACCCCGACATCGTGGTGGCATCGGCCAAGGCCTATTTGAGCGCGCTGAACAAGCTGCACAGCAAGGTCGAGCGGGTTGCGGCTCAGGGTTAGCGCCTAATTTGTGAGCACTAATGCTTGCGAGGCCCAACTTTAGAAGGGTCTCGTAAGCTTTTGATCTTGCGTGGTTTTTTGCTATCACCTACACTGACTCACAGCTGTTACCGGGGGCTAGTTTGAAATCCATTGCCGCGCTTTTCTCGACCGCCGCGCTAGGCCTGACGCTGTCGCTCTCCGGCGCGCTGATGCCTGTTCAAAGCGCCCATGCCGCCAAGGCTTCGGAGGCCCAGAAACCGGCCGTGAAGTCGCAGCGCAAGGCCAAGGCCGGCGTCAAGGCCCGTCGCGTGTCTATCGCCGACATTGCCCCGGCCAAACCGTCATTCGGCCAGCTGGCCGGCCTGCACGCCGATCAGGATGAACTGGCGCTGAAGTCCAGCGTCGCCCTGGTGCTGGACCAGGACACCAACGAGGTGCTTTTCTCCAAGAACCCGCAGGCGGTGCTGCCGATTGCCTCGATCACCAAGCTGATGACGGCCCTGGTCGTGGTTGAAGCGCAGCAGGCCATGAACGAGATGCTGACCATCACGCAGGACGATGTGGACACCGAGAAGGGCACCGGCTCGCGTCTGGCCATCGGCACGCAGCTGAGCCGTCAGGAGCTGATGCACGTGGCGCTGATGTCGTCGGAAAACCGTGCCGCCAATGCACTGGGCCGCAACTATCCGGGCGGTCTGGCCACCTTTGTCGCGGCGATGAATGCCAAGGCGCAGTCGCTGGGCATGAAGGACACGCAGTATGTGGAGCCCACGGGCTTGTCCAGCCGCAACCAGTCCAGCGCCCATGACCTGGCCCTGCTGGTGAAGACGGCCCATGAGGTGCCGGTGCTGCGCGAGTTCTCGACCTCGGCCGAGCATCTGGTGGCCGTGGGTCGGCGCAATATGCAGTTCCGCACCACCAATGGCCTGGTGCGCAATCCGTCCTGGGACATCGGCCTGCAAAAGACCGGATTCATCAACGAGGCCGGCCGCTGCCTGGTGATGCAGGCGCAGATGGCGGGCCGCAAGCTGATCATGGTGTTCCTCGACTCGACCGGCAAATACTCGCGTATCGGCGACGCCGAACGCGTGCGTAAATGGGTCATGCAGAACGCGGTCAAGGTCGCCGAGTAAGCCGCCGGGCGGCTAAAACGAAAACGCCACCGCGAGGTGGCGTTGGTCATTGTGGGGCGCTGCCTATTCCCGATAGCCCAGCGCCGAGGAAATCTGCGCCGCCGTGTCCTTGACGCGCTGCAGCCAGCTTTCCTCCAGCCGGTCGGCCGGTGAGGAGATCGACAAGCCCGCGACCAGCTTGCTCTGATCGTCGTAGATGGCAGCGGCCATGCAGCGCACCCCCAGCTCCAGCTCTTCATCGTCGCGCGCCAGGCCGCGCTGGCGCACCACGGCCAGCTCGCGCTCCAGCGCGACGATATTGGTGATGCTGTTGCGCGTGTGGCCGGCCAGGCCGGTGCGGGTGGCATAGGCACGTACCCGCTGCGGATCGTCGAAGGCCAGGAACAGCTTGCCGACCGAGGTCAGGTGCAGCGGCGCGCGGCCGCCGATGGCGCGCACCACCTGCATGCCCGAGCGTTCGCTGTAGGTGCGCTCGATATAGACGATCTCGTCGCCCTGGCGCACCGACAGATTGACCGGCTGGTGCGTCAGCTTGTGCAACTCGCGCATCGGGCCCAGGGCGGCGTCGCGCACGTCCAGCCGCGCCTTGACCAGATTGCCCAGCTCCAGCAGGCGCATGCCCAGCCGGTAGCTGCCGGCCTCGGGCCGGTCCACATAGCGGCCGGTGACCAGGTCGTTGAGAATGCGGTGGGCGGTGGATGGGTGCAGGCCGGTGGTTTCGCTGATCTGCTTCAGCGACACCGGGTCTTGCTGGCTGGCCAGCACGTCCAGCAGCGCGAAGCTGCGTTCCAGCACCTGAATCGTCGGAGTTTGGGCCTCTTTTTTGCGCATGCAGCGATTGTGCGGGCTTTTTTGAGGTTTTGCATCGCGAAATTCAATGTCAAATAGCGGCGATGAATCTGAATGTCTTGATGTTTGTGCGCTGGGGCCTGTTGCAGGGCCTCATGCTGCTCGGCTGGGCCGCGGGGTCGGCCCTGGCTCAGCCTGCGTCACCCGCGCCCAGTGCCTCTGGTGCTTCATCCAGCCCCTCCAACCCGGCAAGTGCCGTTGTCAGTGAGCCGCCGCGCCGCTGGATCGCCGTGCCGCGCGTCGGTGGCCGGCTGACGGCGCGTGATCTGGGCCTGGTGATCAACACCGCCGATCCCTATTCCGTTGCCGTGGGCGAGTACTACATCGACAAGCGCGGCATCCCGCCGGAGCAGGTGCTGCGCGTGGAACTGCCGGTCAAGCCGGTGCTCAGCGCGGCCGAGTTCGAGCTGCTGTCGACCCAGGTGCGCGAGCATATGGGGCCGCAGGTCCAGGCCCTGGCCATGGCCTGGAACCAGCCTTGGGCGGTGGAGTGCAACTCCATCACCTCGGCGCTTACGCTGGGCTTTCAGCCCGATGCCTGCAAGCAGACCTGCTCGCCGAATCGCCCCTCGGGCTATTTCAACAGCCCCCGCAGCCGTCCTTACACCGAGCTGGGCCTGCGGCCGTCGATGCTGCTGGCCACGCGCAGCGTGGAGAGCGCCAAGGCCCTGATCGACCGCGGTGTGGCGTCGGATGGGCAATTGAGCCGCCGCGGCGGACCGCCGGCCAAGGCGGTGTTCATCAGCACGCAGGACCGGGCGCGAAATGTGCGCTCGGTGCTGTTCCCGCCGGAAGGGCTGGTGCCGGGGCGGGGCCTCGAGGTGGACCTGCGCCAGGCCGGCGAGACCACACAGTTGCGCCGCGTGATCCTGATGCAGACGGGGGTTGCGCGGGTCGATGTGCTGGACAACCTGCAGTGGCTGCCCGGCGCGCTGGCCGATCATCTGACCTCGTACGGTGGCCAACTGTTGGCCAGCCATGGCCAGATGAGCGTGCTCGATTGGCTGGAATCGGGCGCCACGGCCAGTTTCGGCACTGTCAGCGAGCCCTGCAACCACTTGCAGAAGTTCCCGCATCCTCAGGTACTGCTGCTCCACTATCTGCAGGGCGAGACGGCGCTGGAGGCCTATTGGAAGAGCGTGGCCTGGCCGGCCCAGGGGGTGTTTGTCGGCGAGCCCTTAGCTGCTCCGTTCGCGCGTTAGGCTGTCTATCGCCGCGTTGCCGGACATCACTGCGCCCTCCAAGGTCGCAGGGTAGGGCCCATGCACATAGTCGCCGGCGGCCATCAAGCCCATGGCAATGCGGGCTCGGGGGCGCTGCAGCCCGGGTGTGCAGGCAAAGGTGGCGCGCTTCTCCGTCAACGCCCGTAGCAGCTGTGGTGGCCTTGCCCAATGGGCTGCCAGCGCCTGCTGGGCCTGCCGCAGGGTGGCCTCAATGGTGGCCTCCAGCCCCCGATCCAGCCAGGTCCGTGCGCCACTGATGACGAAGGCGAAGCGGCCCGCGGCGTCTTCGCTCGGATGGATCTGGCCCAGGTCGAAGACGAACTGCGCGGGGGCGTCCGAGCCTTCATGCAGGGCCATCATCGGGCCCGGCAGCCGGCTGCCCGGGCTGGTCAGATAGACGGTGATGATGGGCTCGTAGCGTAGGGTGCGCGCCGCCTGCGCCCAGGCAGCGTCCAGTAGTTCGATCAAGCGTGCAGCCTCTGCTGCGGAACAGGCCAGCACCACGGCGTCGAAGCGCTCGTCATCGACCCGCCATTGCCCATCGCCATTGGTCAGGCTGGACACGCGCTGGCTCAGATGCAGCCGGGCGCCCTGGGTGCGCAGCCAGTCGGCAGCCGGCCGGGCCAGCAGTTCGCTGAGCGGTCGCCGGGGCAGCAGCAGGTCGGACGACCCCGGCCCCGAGAACAGAGCGTCTTTCAGCACACGCAGAAAGACGGCGGCGCTGGCCTGAGAGGCCGGTGTGTTCAGCGCTGCCACGCACAGGGGGTCAATCAGCTGTTCACGCACCGCGCTGGGCAGGGCGACGGACAGCTGGGCGACGCTGAGTTGCGGGTCGCAGCGAAAGCCCGTCAGCGCCCAGACCGTGCAATGGCGCAGCAGGCTCAGGCGTTCGGGCCAGGTCCACCGGGAGTAGGCCAGCACGGCCCGCGCAAAGGCAGGCACCGGATGGCCGGGCGGCAGGCTCAGGCCGTCCAGGTCGGGATAGCGCAGGCGCAGCGGCAGCCGTTGCAGCACCTCTTCGGGCCGGGCGCCGACCTGGCGCATCAGGGCCAGGCTGTGCCGGTAGGCGCCGATCAGGATGTGCTGGCCGTTGTCCAGCTTCAGGTCCTGTGCCTCGGCGCCCTTGCAGTCGACGCTGCGCGCTCGCCCGCCCAACTGGGCGGCCATCTCGAACAGGCTGACCTGGTGACCCTCGCGTGTCGCCCGCACGGCCGCCGCCAGCCCGGACCAGCCGCCGCCGATGACGGCCAGCTTCAAAGCCTCGGCCATCAGCGCCCGCGCCAGTTGGTGCGCATCGCGATCCAGAGTTTGCGCAGCGGCGTCAGCGAGATGCGCTGGTGCAGCACCTGGTACTGTTCGGCCTCGATTTCGCGCAGCAGGGCGCGGTAGATATTGGCCATCATCAGGCCGGTCTTCTGCGTGCGGCGGTCGACCTCGGGCAGAAGGGCCAGGGCCTCGTCGTAGAGGCGATGGGCGCGCTGGGCCTGGAACTGCATCAGCGCAGTGAAGCGGTCGCTATAGCCCCAGGGCTTTTCCCGTTTGAGAATCTCGTGTGCCTTGACGTCGAACTGCTGCAGCTCCGACACCGGCAGGTAGATGCGGCCGCGGCGTGCATCGTCGCCGACGTCACGGATGATATTGGTCAGCTGCAGCGCCTGGCCCAGCGTGTGCGCGTACCTGATGGTGCCGGGCTCGCTGCGGCCGAAGATGCCGGAGGCGACCTCGCCGACGACGCCGGCCACCAGATGGCAGTAGCGCTGCAGGCCGGCGAAGTCGAGATAGCGGGTCTGGTCCAGGTCCATCTGGCAGCCTTCGATCACGGCCTGCAGATGCTCGGCGCGGATGTCGTAGCTGCCCACATGGGGCATCAGCGCCCGCATCACCGGATGGCTGGGCTGGCCGGCAAAGGCACTGGCCACTTCCTTGCGCCACCAGGCGAGCTTGGTGGCGGCCACGCCGGCATCGCTGGTCTCGTCCACCACGTCATCGACCTCGCGGCAGAAGGCATAGAAGGCGGTGATGGCGGCGCGGCGCGGCGGCGCCAGGAACAGAAAGGCGTAGTAGAAGCTGGAGCCGCTGCGGGCCGCCTTGTCCTGAACGTATTGCTCAGGCGTCATTCTGTGCGAGCTTTCAAGCTGCTGGAGGCGGCACGCATGCCGATGGCGCGCCAGATCATCACGGCCACATCGGGCGCTTTGATGACAGGTCGATGGAGCAGGGTGGCGTGGTGCATGGATTCGATTCTCTCAAGAATCCGCAGCCCGCCCTGCACGACCAGGCGCAATTCCCAGCCGGCGCGGCCGGGTACGCTGTGCACCAGCGGCGCGCCCTCCAGCATCAGCGCCCTGGCCCAGGCGCACACATCCTTGTTCAGGGCGCGGGCGGCCGGCGAGTCCTGGCACTGCAGCAGCTCCTGCGGGGTCAGGCCATGCCGCCGCAGATCGGCAAGCGTCACGTAGAGGCGGCCGCGCGGGCCGTCGACGCTGAGGTCCTGCCAGAAGTTGATCAGCTGCAGGGCGCTGCAGATCGCGTCCGAGCGCTGCAGCGCCAGCGCGTCGTCGATGCCGTACAGGTGCAGCAGCAGCCGGCCGACCGGGTTGGCCGAGCGGCGGCAGTAGTCCAGCAGCTCGGCCCGGTCGGCGTAGTCGTTCTTGACCACGTCCTGCTTGAAGGCGCTGAGCAGGTCCTCCAGCAAGGGCAGGGGCAGATCGTGGGCGAGCAAGGACTGGCGCAGCGGACCGAACACCTGAGGCCAGGCCGAATCGTTGGGTTCACCCCTTGCGCAAGCCCCCAGCGCTTGCTGAAAAGCCTGCAACTGAGCCGTCCGCTGTGGCGGCGACGCATCACCTTCGTCGGCAATATCGTCGGCGGTGCGCGCAAAGCCATAAATTGCCATCACCGTGCCGCGCAGATGCGGCGGGCACAGCCAGGAGGCGACGGGAAAGTTTTCGTAATGTTCTTGACTCACGGCGTGCATTGTCCATGCAGGGCGTGCTCAGCCTGCCCTGTCGGGTGCCGATATGAAAAGGCCAGTCATTTGACAGTCGCGGGCGTGCTGAATACATTACTGACCAGTCAGTCAGTTGCTGTTCCGGGCGCTCAAGCCGTGGTCACAGCCCTGCGTGTTCTGCTTTCAAGGCTTGTTCCGAGGTTTTCATGCCCAATGCCCGTTTCTCTTCCGAATTGAGCCGCCGCCTGCGCCTGGCGCCGGCCCTGATCTTCGCGCTGGCCTTGGCGGCCTGCAGCAAACCGCAGGAAGCGCCCGCGCCGGAGCGCGCCGTGCGCACCCAGGTGGTGCAGGTGGGCAGCGCCGGCGGTACGCACGAGTTTGCGGCCGAGGTCCGGGCGCGCACCGAGTCGCGGCTGGGCTTCCGGGTGTCCGGCAAGCTGGTGTCGCGGCGCGTCAATCTGGGCGACACGGTCAAGGCCGGCCAGGTGCTGGCCCAGTTGGATCCGCAGGATCTGAAGCTGGCCCAGGATGCCGCCAAGGCCAACCAGGTTGCGGCACAGGCCAACTATGAGTTGAATCTGGCCGACTACCGCCGCGCCAAGGATTTGAAGGACCAGGGCTTTGTCAGCGGCGCCGAGCTGGAGCGCCGTGACACCGCCCTGAAGGCGGCCCGGTCGCAGCTGGACCAGGCCAAGGCACAGATGAATGTGCAGAGCAACCAGGCCGGCTACGCGGTGCTGCAGTCCGATGTCGGCGGTGTCGTCACCGGCATCGAGGCCGAGCCGGGCAGTGTGGTCAATGCCGGCACCCCCATCGTTCGCGTGGCCCAGGACGGCCCGCGCGATGTGGTGTTCGCGGTGCCGGAGGACCGGGTGGCCTCGTTCCGTGCCGCGGCCGCCGCGCCCGGTGCGCTGAAGGTCAAGTTGTGGGGCGTTGACGGCGTGCTGCTGGACGCCACGCTTCACGAGGTGGCGGCTGCGGCCGATGCCAGCACGCGCACCTTCCAGGTCAAGGCCGAGGTCAAGTCGCCGGCCGCCAAGCTGGGTCAGACCGCCACGGTGCTGCTGGAGCTGCCCAGGCTGGCCGATGTGATCAAGCTGCCGCTCAGCGCGGTGATGGAGTTCCAGGGCAAGTCTTCCGTCTGGTTGCTGGATCCGAAGACGATGACGGTCAGCACCCAGGCCGTGCAGGTGCTCAGCGCCGACGGCAATGAGGTGGTCATCACCGGCGGCCTGCGTGGCGGGCAGGAGGTGGTGACCGCGGGCGTGCATGTGCTGGCGCCGGGGCAGAAGGTGAAGCGCTACGGCCTGACGGAGCGCGCCACCGCGGCGGCTGCCGTTGCTTCGGGCGCTTCGCGCTGAAGCCGGGGGCGCTCGCATGAGTAACAAACCGGCTCCTTCCGTGCATCAAGACCCGACCACCGCCTCGCGCTTCAATATTTCGCGCTGGGCGCTGGAGCATGCGCCGCTGACGCGCTATCTGCTGGTGGTGCTGATGTTGCTGGGCTTCGCCGCCTACTTCCAGCTCGGTCAGGATGAAGATCCGCCGTTCACCTTCCGCGCCATGGTGGTGCAGGCCTTCTGGCCGGGCGCCAGCGCCCAGCAGATGGCCGAGCAGGTCACCGACAAGATCGAGAAAACGCTGCAGGAGGCCCCGCACGCCGACAAGATTCGCAGCTACACCAAACCCGGCGAATCGCTGACGATCTTCCAGCTGAAGGACAGCTCGCCGGCCAAGGATGTCAGCAACACCTGGTACCAGGTGCGTAAGAAGCTGGGCGACATGCGCTCGACCCTGCCTGCCGGCGTGATCGGCCCGGTCTTCAATGATGAGTTCGGCGATGTCTACGGCTCGATCTTCGCGCTGTCCGCCGATGGCTTCACCCGCGAGGAATTGCGTGAGCATGCCGACGCGGTGCGCCAGCAACTGCTGCGTGTCAGCGATGTGGCCAAGGTCGAGGTCTTCGGCGCGCAGCCGGAGAAGCTGTTCATCGAAATTTCCCAGAAGCGCCTGGCTCAGCTGGGCATTGACCTGAACCAGGTGTTTGCCCAGCTGTCGGCACAGAACGCCGTCGAGGGCGCCGGTGTGCTGAATGCCGGCAGCGAAAGCCTGCAGGTGCGCGTGGCCGGCCAGCTGAATTCGGTGGAGGCGCTGAGGGCCTTGCCGATCCGCGCCGTCAATCCGACCACCGGTGCGGCCTCGACCCTGCGTCTGGACGACATTGCCAAGATCGAGCGGGCCTATTCCGACCCGCCGGCGGTGATGGTTCACCACCAGGGCAAGGAAGTGATTGCGCTGGGCATCTCGATGGCCAAGGGCGGCGACATCATTCGCATGGGCAAGGCCTTGAAGGAGGCCACGGCCAAGATCGAGAAGAACCTGCCGGCCGGCGTGCAGATGATGCAGGTGCAGGACCAGCCCTCGGCCGTGTCGCGCTCGGTGGGCGAGTTCGTGCGCGTGCTGATCGAGGCGGTGGTGATCGTACTGCTGGTCAGCTTCATCGCCCTGGGCCTGCACACCAAGCCGCTGCGCCTGGACATCTGGCCCGGCATGGTGGTGGGCATCACCATTCCGCTGGTCATGGCCATCACCTTCGTGACCATGTTTTACTGGGGTGTGGGCCTGCACAAGATCTCGCTGGGCTCGCTGATCATTGCGCTGGGCCTGCTGGTGGACGACGCCATCATTGCCGTCGAGATGATGGTGCGCAAGATGGAGGAGGGCTACGACAAGATGCGGGCCGCCACCTATGCCTATGACGTGACGGCGATGCCCATGCTGACCGGCACGCTGATCACCGCGGTGGGCTTTCTGCCCATAGGCCTGGCCCAATCCACGGTGGGCGAGTACACCTTCGCCATCTTTGCCGTCACCGCGGCGGCGCTGATCATCTCCTGGTTCGTGTCGGTCTACTTCGTGCCCTATCTGGGCTCGCTGCTGCTGCGCAACCATCCGCGCGCCGAGGGCGAGGCCCATGAGTTGTTCGACACGCCGTTCTACAACCGCTTCCGCCGCGCGGTGAACTGGTGCGTGCAGCACCGGCGCATCACCATCGCCTTGACCATTGGCACCTTTGTGCTGGGCCTGGCGGGCATGGGCAAGGTGCAACAGCAGTTCTTCCCGGATTCGAGCCGGCCCGAAATCCTGGTCGATCTGTGGCTGCCCGAGGGCTCGACCATCCAGCAGAGCGAGGCGCAGGCCAAGCGCTTCGAGCAGCGCATGATGAAGGAGCCCGGCGTGGCCACGGTCAGCACCTGGATAGGCAGCGGCGTGCCGCGCTTCTATCTGCCGCTAGACCAGGTGTTCCCGCAGTCCAACGTCAGCCAGGCCATCGTCCTGCCCAAGGATCTGAAGGAGCGCGAGGCCCTGCGCAAGCGTCTGCCGCAGCTGCTGGCGGACGAGTTCCCCGACGTGCGCGGCCGTGTCAAGCTGCTGCCCAATGGCCCGCCGGTGCCCTATCCGGTGCAATTCCGCGTGATGGGCACCGACGTCAAGACGGTGCGCGAGTGGGCCGATCAGGCCAAGGCGGTGATGCGCGCCAATCCGAATATGCGTGGCGTCAATGACAACTGGAACGAGTCGGTCAAGGTGCTGCGCCTGGACATCGACCAGGACAAGGCCCGCGCCCTGGGCGTCAGCAGCCAGGCGATTGCGCAATCCTCGCGCACCCTGCTGTCCGGCAGCACGGTGGGCCAGTACCGCGAGGGCGACAAGCTGATCGACATCGTGCTGCGCCAGCCGCTGGAAGAACGCAATGCCATCAGCGACATCGGCAACTCCTACCTGCCCACCAGCACCGGTCGCGCCGTGCCGCTGACGCAGATTGCCAAGATCGGCTTCAACTGGGAGCCGGGCGTGCTGTGGCGCGAGGGTCGCAACTATGCAGTCACGGTGCAGGGTGATGTGATCGAGGGTCTGCAAGGCCCGACCGTCTCGGCCCAGTTGGCGCCGCTGCTGAAGGACCTCGCTGCGAAGATGCCTCCCGGCTACACCATCGAGGTGGCCGGCGCGGTGGAGGAGAGCAGCAAGGGCCAGGGCTCGATCGCCGCCGGCGTGCCCATCATGCTGTTCCTGACCTTCACCCTGCTGATGCTGCAGCTGAAGAGTTTCTCGCGGGCGATGCTGGTGTTCCTGACCGGGCCGCTGGGTATTGCCGGCGTGGCCGGGGCCCTGCTGCTGCTGGACAGGCCCTTCGGCTTTGTCGCTCTGCTGGGCGTGATCGCGCTGATGGGCATGATCATGCGCAACTCGGTGATCCTGATCGACCAGATCGAGCAGGACCGCGAACGCGGCGTGCCGACCTGGAATGCCATCGTCGAGTCGGCCGTGCGACGCTTCCGACCCATCGTGCTGACGGCAGCCGCGGCGGTGCTGGCGATGATTCCGCTGTCGCGCAGCGTGTTCTGGGGGCCGATGGCCGTGGCCATCATGGGCGGGCTGATCGTGGCCACCCTGCTGACCCTGCTGGCCCTGCCGGCGATGTATGCGGCCTGGTTCCGCGTCAAGCGACCCGAGGAAGAGCTGTCCACACTGCAGTCCCGCTGAACCCGGCGGGCGCAAATCAGGGGCTGGCGTCGCGAGGCGCCAGCCCCTTTTTCCTGATTCATCGCCGATGTGTGGTGAGCCGGTGCCAGTGTGACTCGGGCTGCGGGCGCACGCTGTTGCTCCGTGTCCCCCGGCCGCGTTGCGGCCTCCTCCTCTACCTGCGCAACAGCGCACGCCCACCCCCTAGTCCAGCAACCGCCAAGGGTCTGCGTTGCCATGCAGCGATGGGGCACAAGCGGGAGGCTGGGTGGGCCCGCAGCGTAGGTAGAGGAGGAGGGCGCGTAGCGCCCGGGGGGCACGGAGCTGTGGGTCCACCCAGCCTCCTGCGTATCCGGCTTCCCCGCACCTCGGCGAACAACCTTTTTCCTAGGGGCATGCCCCAGGACGGGGTGATTTTCCGGAAGCGGGGTCGCCAAGCCGCTACAATCGCGGGTTTTCCGAATCGCCCCGGGGTGCCGGCTTTGCAAGTAACAAGGTCGGGGCCCCATACACCTAGCGCGGGTGGCGAAATTGGTAGACGCACCAGGTTTAGGTCCTGACGCCTTCACCGGCGTGCCGGTTCGAGTCCGGCCCCGCGCACCAGACAACACAGTTCTATGAGTCACAACATGGCCGTCACCGTCGAAACCCTCGAAAAGCTCGAACGCCGCATCACGCTCACGCTGGCGGCCGCTGATATCAACTCCGAAGTTGAACAGCGCCTCAAGAAACTGGCCCGCACGGTCAAGGCCGACGGCTTCCGCCCCGGCAAGGTGCCGATGAGCGTGGTTGCCCAGCGCTATGGCTACTCCGTCCAGTACGAAGTCATGAACGACAAGCTCGGCGAAGCCTTCGCCAGTGCCGCCAACGAGGCCAAGCTGCGCGTCGCCGGCATGCCCCGCATCGCCCAGAAGGAACAGTCGCCCGAAGGCCAGATGGACTTCGACGCAACCTTCGAGGTCTATCCCGAAGTCAAGCTCGGTGACCTGAGTGGCGCCGAAGTCGAGCGCATTGCCAGCGAAGTCACCGAAGAAGCGATCGACAAGACCGTCGAGATCCTGCGCAAGCAGCGCCGCACCTTCGCCCAGCGCCCGGCCGCCGATGTGGCCGCCGACGGCGATCGCGCGACGATCGACTTCGAAGGCAAGATCGATGGCGAGACCTTCCAGGGTGGCAAGGCCGAGGCCTTCCAGTTCCTGATCGGCGAAGGCCAGATGCTGGAAGCGTTCGAGAAGGCTGTGCGCGGCATGAAGGCGGGCGAGTCCAAGACCTTCCCGCTGGCCTTCCCTGAGGATTACCACGGCAAGGACGTGGCCGGCAAGGAAGCCGACTTCATGGTCACCCTGAAGAAGATCGAAGCCCAGCACCTGCCCGAAGTGAACGAAGCGTTCGCCAAGAGCCTGGGCATCAAGGAAGCCACCGTCGAAGCGTTGCGCGCCGACATCAAGAAGAACCTGGAGCGCGAGGTCAAGTTCCGCGTGCTGGGCCGCAACAAGGCCGCGGTGATGGATGCGCTGGTCAGCGTGGCCGAGCTGGACGTGCCCAATGCGCTGATCGCCACCGAAGGCGAGCGCCTGGTCGCCAATGCCCGCGAAGACCTGAAGAAGCGTGGCGTCAAGGATGCCGACACGACGCCCATCCCCGAAGAGATCTTCAAGCCGCAAGCCGAGAAGCGCGTGCGCCTGGGTCTGGTCGTGGCCGAGCTGGTGCGTGCCAACAATCTGCAAGCCAAGCCCGAACAACTGCAAGCCCATATCGAAGAGATGTCGCAGAGCTATGAGCGTCCCGCCGACGTGGTGCGCTGGTATCTGAGCGACCGCGAGCGCATGGCCGAGGTCGAAGCCGTGGTGATCGAGAACAATGTCACCGACTTCGTGCTGGCCCATGCCAAGGTCACCGACAAGGCCCTGCCTTTCGACGAACTGATGTCGGCCTGATACCGTAACAGCTGCCGCCACACCTGTTGTGGTGGCCTGACAGGGCACCGTGCCGCAAGGCCGGTGCCCTGGTCTTTTTCAGGGCCGCTCTTGTGGCCACATAATCAGCCCCCACAACACATGCATCTCCACAAAGGATTCGTACCCATGAGCGCGCTGGAAACACAAAACCTGGGCATGGTGCCCATCGTCATCGAGCAGTCGGGTCGCGGTGAGCGTGCCTATGACATCTACAGCCGTTTGCTGCGCGAACGCATCATCTTCCTGGTCGGCCCTGTGAATGACCAGTCGGCCAATCTGGTGGTGGCTCAGATGTTGTTCCTGGAAAGCGAAAACCCGGACAAGGACATCTTCTTCTACATCAACTCGCCGGGCGGCAGCGTCAGCGCCGGCATGTCCATCTTCGACACGATGAATTTCATCAAGCCCGAGGTTTCGACCCTGTGCATGGGCATGGCCGCCAGCATGGGCGCCTTCCTGCTGGCCGCTGGTGCCAAGGGCAAGCGCCTGGCGCTGCCGAACTCGAAGATCATGATCCACCAGCCCTCGGGCGGCGCCCAGGGCCAGGCCACGGACATCGAAATCCATGCCCGCGAGATCCTGAAGACCCGTGAACAGCTGAATCGCATCCTGGCCGAGCGCACCGGCCAGAGCTACGAAAAGATCGCCCTGGACACCGAACGCGACAACTACATGAGCGCCGAGGAAGCCCAGGTTTACGGCCTGGTGGACCAGGTCATCGCCAAGCGTCCCTGACCCTGCGGGCCCCCCGGCTTACCCGGGTGTGCCAATTGCTGCTCGAAGGAGGCCTTATTCCGAATAAGGCCTCCTGTTTGTTTGCACTATCATTGAGCAGGCATACCGCCTGACAGACACTCATTCTCATGGCCGACAAAAAAGGCGCTTCCAGCGAAAAAGTCCTCTACTGCTCTTTCTGCGGAAAGAGCCAACACGAGGTAAAGAAGCTCATAGCCGGACCGTCGGTGTTCATCTGCGACGAATGCATAGACCTGTGCATCGACATCATTCGCGATGAAGTGCCGGCCGATGGCGCAACCGCGCGTGCGGCCAAGTCGGACCTGCCGGTGCCCAGCGAGATCAAGGACAGCCTTGACAGCTATGTGATCGGCCAGGACCCGGCCAAGCGCACGCTTGCCGTGGCGGTGTACAACCACTACAAGCGCCTCAAGCACATGGCCAGCAACAAGGAGGAAGTGGAGCTCTCGAAGAGCAACATCCTCCTGATCGGCCCCACCGGCTCGGGCAAGACCCTGCTGGCCCAGACCCTGGCCCGTCTGCTGAACGTGCCCTTCGTGATTGCCGACGCCACCACCCTGACCGAAGCCGGTTATGTGGGCGAGGACGTCGAGAACATCATCCAGAAGCTGCTGCAGAACTGCAATTACGACGTCGAGCGTGCCCAGCGCGGCATCGTCTACATCGACGAGATCGACAAGATCTCGCGCAAGGCCGACAACCCCTCGATCACCCGCGATGTGTCGGGCGAGGGCGTGCAGCAGGCCCTGCTGAAGCTGGTCGAGGGCACGATGGCCTCGGTGCCGCCCCAGGGCGGCCGCAAGCACCCGAACCAGGACTTCCTGCAGATTGACACGACCAACATCCTGTTCATCTGCGGCGGTGCCTTCGACGGCCTTGAAAAGGTCATCCAGAACCGATCCGAGAAGTCGGGCATCGGTTTTGGTGCCACCGTCAAGACCAAGTCCGAGAAGCGCGTGTCCGAGGTCTTCCGCGAGGTCGAGCCCGAGGACTTGATCAAGTTCGGCCTGATCCCCGAGCTGGTCGGCCGCCTGCCGGTGATCGCCACCCTGGGTGAGCTGACCGAAGACGCCCTGGTGCAGATCCTGACCGAGCCGAAGAACGCCCTGCTCAAGCAGTATCAGAAGCTGTTTGCGATGGACGGCGTCGAGCTGGAAATCCGCCCGTCGGCGCTGATGGCCATTGCCCGCAAGGCCCTGGCACGCAAGACCGGCGCGCGCGGCCTGCGCTCCATCATGGAGCACTCGCTGATCGACACCATGTTCGAATTGCCCGCCCTCGATGGTGTGGCCAAGGTGGTGCTGGACGAGCACAACATCGATGAAGACGCCAAGCCCCTGCTGGTTTACCGCGAGCAGGCCAAGGCCAGTGCCTGAGGCCTGAGGCCAGACCTCCCGCGCTGCCCACCCACGCGTCTTGCAATTTGACCCCTCGGGCCCAGATGGGTTCGAGAAAGAGAGGTTTTCATGTCCGGTCATCCCGTTTTGCCCGCAGAGCCCATCACGCTGCCGCTGTTGCCGCTGCGTGATGTGGTGGTGTTCCCCCATATGGTGATCCCGCTGTTCGTGGGCCGTCCGATGTCCATCAAGGCGCTGGAAGCCGCGATGGAAGCGGGCCGCCAGATCATGCTGGTGGCGCAGCGCGCCGCCGGCAAGGACGAACCCAAGCCCGACGATATGTTCGAAGTGGGCTGCGTCTCCAGCATCCTGCAGATGCTCAAGCTGCCCGATGGCACCGTCAAGGTGCTGGTTGAAGGCATTCAGCGCGCCACGACGACCAGCATCACCGAGGCCGAAGAGCATTTCGTTGCCGAAGTCGTGCCGATTCCGCCCGAGCTTGACGCCAAGCCGGAAGTCGAGGCCCTGCGCCGCGCCGTGACGCAGCAGTTCGACCAGTACGTCAAGCTGAACAAGAAGATCCCGCCCGAGATCCTGACCTCGATCGCCGGCATCGACGATCCGGGCCGCCTGGCCGACACCATTGCCGCCCACCTGCCGCTGAAGCTCGAAGCCAAGCAGTCGGTGCTGGACCTGCACGAAACCGCCAAGCGCCTGGAAAAGCTGCTCGAGCTGCTTGAGCACGAGGTCGACATCCTGCAGGTGGAAAAGCGCATCCGTGGCCGCGTCAAGCGCCAGATGGAGAAGAGCCAGCGCGAGTACTACCTGAACGAGCAGGTCAAGGCCATCCAGAAGGAATTGGGCGACGGCGAGGAGGGGGCCGACCTCGAGGAGCTGGACAAGAAGATCCAGGCCGCCCGCATGCCCAAGGAGGCCAAGAAGAAGGCCGACGCCGAGCTGAAGAAGCTCAAGCTGATGTCGCCGATGTCCGCCGAAGCCACGGTGGTGCGCAACTACATCGAGACCATGGTCAACCTGCCCTGGAGCAAGAAGACCAAGATCAAGCACGACCTCAGCAACGCCGAGGTGGTGTTGAACGAAGACCACTACGGCCTGGACAAGGTCAAGGACCGCATCCTCGAATATCTCGCGGTGCAACAGCGCGTCGACAAGGTCAAGGCGCCCATCCTGTGCCTGGTCGGCCCTCCGGGGGTCGGCAAGACGTCTCTGGGCCAGTCGGTGGCCCGCGCCACCGGCCGCAAGTTCGTGCGCATGGCCCTGGGCGGCGTGCGTGACGAGGCCGAGATCCGCGGCCACCGCCGCACTTACATCGGCTCGATGCCGGGCAAGGTGCTGCAGTCGCTGTCCAAGGTCGGCACGCGCAATCCGCTGTTCCTGCTCGACGAGATCGACAAGCTGGGCATGGACTTCCGTGGCGACCCCTCATCGGCGCTGCTGGAGGTGCTGGACCCCGAGCAGAACCACACCTTCAGCGACCATTACATCGAGGTCGATTTCGACCTGTCCGATGTGATGTTCGTGGCCACCAGCAATTCGATGAACATCCCGCCGGCCCTGCTGGACCGGATGGAAGTGATTCGCTTGTCGGGCTATACCGAGGACGAAAAGCTGAACATCGCCCAGCGCTATCTGGTGCCCAAGCAGGCCAAGAACAACGGCGTGCTGGAGTCCGAGATGGAGCTCAGCGAGTCGGGTCTGCGCGGCATCATCCGCTACTACACACGCGAAGCCGGCGTGCGTTCGCTGGAGCGTGAAATCTCCAAGATCTGCCGCAAGGTGGTCAAGGGCGTGCAGCTCAAGACCTACACCGACAAGGTCGTCGTCACCGAAGACAATCTGAACGACTTCCTGGGTGTGCGCCGCTACAACTACGGCCAGGCCGAGAAGGCAAACCAGGTCGGCCAGGTCGTCGGTCTGGCGTGGACCGAGGTGGGTGGCGATCTGCTGACCATCGAGGCCACCGTGATGCCGGGCAAAGGCACCATCATCCGCACCGGCTCGCTCGGTGATGTGATGAAGGAGTCGGTCGAGGCGGCGCGCACCGTGGTGCGCAGCCGCGCCAAGCGTCTGGGCATCAAGGACGAACTGTTCGAGAAGCGTGACATCCACATCCACGTGCCCGATGGCGCCACGCCCAAGGACGGCCCCAGCGCCGGTGCGGCGATGACGACGGCCTTTGTCTCGGCGCTGACCGGCATCCCGGTGCGCGCCTCGGTGGCGATGACCGGTGAGATCACGCTGCGTGGTGAAGTCACGGCCATCGGCGGCCTGAAGGAAAAGCTGCTCGCGGCCCATCGCGGCGGCATCAAGACGGTGCTGATCCCGGAAGAGAATGCCAAAGATCTGCAGGACATTCCGGAGAACGTGAAGAACCAGATCGAGATCGTCCCCGTCAAGTGGATCGATCAGGTGCTGGAGCTGGCCTTGGAAACCATGCCTCAGCCCCTGCCGGACGAGGAAGTCGCGGCCGTGAAGCCCGCTGCGGAGGCCGCCAAGGCCGAGGCTGTTGCGCCTGCGGCGGTGGTTGCTTCGGACTCGTTGAAGCATTGACTCGAAAAATGCGCGCAAGTCTCGCAAGGGGCTTGCGTGCTACGTTGAAATCGGCATATAATTCGAGCTTCGGCGGAAACGAAACAGCAATGTGAGTTGAAGTCGAAAAGTAAGGCAAATGCGGGTGTAGCTCAGTTGGTAGAGCGCGACCTTGCCAAGGTCGAGGTCACGAGTTCGAGCCTCGTTACCCGCTCCAGATGTGGCCAGAAAATTTGTGCTTTGGCAGGCACGAAAGAGTTTTCTGGAGTTTGAAGAGAGTCCCACCAAAGATTCTTGGCGCGATAGCAAATCGGTTATGCCCCGGATTGCAAATCCGGTTAGCCCGGTTCGACTCCGGGTCGCGCCTCCAGGCAGTGAATAAGCGGGTGTAGCTCAGTTGGTAGAGCGCGACCTTGCCAAGGTCGAGGTCACGAGTTCGAGCCTCGTTACCCGCTCCAAATTCCTGGTCCGCCAGGTACAAGAAACGCCCTGCATGCAAATGCAGGGCGTTTTTGTTTGTGCGTCGTGCTTGATCAGCGCTTGCTGCGCAGGGCCATCACGGCCAGCACCAGGGTCAGCGCATACAACAGGCCGCTCCAGATCTCGTAGGGCAGGCCCAGCAGACGATATTGCGAAGCTTCGCTGCACGAGGCTGTGACCATGAACAGCGGCGGCACGGCCGACTCCAGCGACAGCGCGGTCAGCACGCGGTCGGCAAAGGTCATCGCGCAAGAGGCCATCTGCGACGCCACCTCGTGCTGGTAGTAGGCCGCGGCCACGCCGCCCAGTGCCAGCACGGCGATCAAGCCAAATGCCAGGACCTGCGCAGCGCGAATCCGGCCAGCGAGCCACCCGATGCCGGCCACCGCAGCAACAGCCAAGAAGATCAACCGCTGCAGCACGCACCAGGGGCAGGGCTTCACATCGAACAGATGCTGGGCCACCAAGGCCGCCCCGACGGCGGCCAGGCTGCCCAGGCAGATCAACGCCAGCAGGCGCCGGCCCTTGAGAAGGTCACCCAGGCTCAAGCTGCGCTCACTTCTGCAATCATGTCGATCTCGACGCAGGCCCCCATCGGTACCTGGGCCACGCCGTAGGCCGCGCGGGCATGGCTGCCCTTGTCGCCGAAGATTTCGGCCAGCAGCTCGGAGCAGCCGTTGGTGACCAGATGCTGTTCGGTGAAGTCGCCGGTGCTGTTGACCAGGCTCATCAGCTTGACGATGCGGGTGACGCGGTTCAGATCGCCAATGGCCGCGTGCAGCGTGCCCAGCAGGTCGATGGCGACCGCGCGTGCGGCCAGCTTGCCGGTGGCGGTGTCCACGTTCTTGCCGAGCTGGCCCACCCAGGGCTTGCCGTCCTTCTTGGCAATATGGCCGGACAGAAAGACCAGATTGCCGGTCTGCACAAAAGGCACATAGGCGGCTGCCGGTGCGGCGACGGGCGGCAGTTCGATGCCGAGGGACTTGAGACGGTCGTAAACGTTGGACATAGGGCAAGCCATGGTGAGTCGAAGTGGCGGCAATCCTACACTGCTGGCCAGGGAGGCATAGAAGCTTGAAGCTCGGCCTGACTGCTCTGATGGCTTCTTGTCTGTCCAGCCTGCTGGGCATGGCCGGCGTGCAGCTTCTGGCCGAACTGCCAGGTGCGGCGGCGCTGTTCGGCCTGTGTCTTGCCGCACTGTCGCTGCTTGGCCTTGGATGGCGTTGGCGCCAACCCGCGGTGCTGGTGCTGGCCTTTGCGCTGCTGGGCGTGGGCTACGGCGCCTGGCGAGCCCAGCTGGCGATGAACCAGCAGCTGCCCAGCACCTGGGAAGGGCGCGATATCTCGCTGCTGGGCCTGGTCGCCTCCTTGCCCCAGCCGGCGGTGGGCATGGCCGGAGACCCGGGCTGGCGTTTCCAGTTCGAGGTCGAAGCGGTGCTGACCCCGGGTGCCCAGGTGCCATCGCGCCTGCTGCTGGCGGCCTACGGGCCCGGCGAGGCGGCGCCGTCGCGTTGGCGCGTCGGCGACCAATGGCGGCTGACGGTGCGGCTGCGCCGGCCGCACGGCCTGATGAATCCCCATGGCTTCGACTACGAGTTGTGGCTGCTGGAGCAGGGCCTGCGAGCCACCGGCACGGTGCGGCCCAACGCCCAGCCGCTGCAAGTGGCGGCAGCCTATCCGGTGGACCGGCTGCGCCAGTCACTGCGGGACAGCATCTACCAGCATGTGCCCGATGGCCGCGCCGCCGGCGTGCTGGCGGCGCTGTCGCTGGGCGATCAGGCGGCGATCACGCGCGAGGACTGGGCGCTGTACCGCCAGACCGGCATTGCCCATCTGATGGCCATCAGCGGCCTGCATATCACCATGTTTGCCTGGCTTTTCGGCGCGCTGATCGGACGGTTGTGGCGGCTGGGGCCAGGCCTGATGCTGTGGCTGCCGGCGCCCCAGGCCGCCCTGTGGGGCGGCGTGGCGGCGGCGCTGGCCTATGCCTTGTTCGCCGGCTGGGGCGTGCCGGCGCAGCGCACGGTCTGGATGCTGGCCACCCTGGCGGTGCTGCGTTCGCAGGGGCGGCTGTGGCCCTGGCCGCTGCTGTTGCTGGCCGCTGCCTGGGTGGTCTGCGTGATCGACCCCTGGGCACTGACCCAGGCGGGCTTCTGGTTGTCCTTCGTCGCGGTGGGTCTGTTGATGGCCACCGGCCCGGACCAGCCGGTTGCGGTGGCCGCCCAGGGATGGACGGTGCAGCTGCGGCACAGCCTGCGCAGCACCTGGCACACGCAATGGGTGGCCACCGTGGGCCTGGCGCCGCTGAGCCTGCTGCTGTTCCAGCAGGTCTCGGTGGTCGGCATGGCAGCCAATTTGCTGGCTATACCGCTGGTCACCCTGCTCATCACCCCGCTGGCGCTGCTGGGCGCGGCGCTACCCCTGCTGTGGCAGGCGGCCGCCTGGCTGGTACAGGCACTGAATCTGGGCTTGCAAGGATTGGCAACTCAGCCGATGGCCGTCTGGTCGGTGCCGGTGGCGCCGCTGTGGGCCCAGGCCAGCGGCCTGCTGGCCGGCTTGCTGCTGGTGCTGCCGCTGCCCTGGCGCGTGCGCGCGCTGGGCCTGCCGCTGGCCTTGCCCCTGCTGTGGCCGGTGTTGCCGCAAATCGAGACGGGCCGCTTCGAGGTGCTGGCCATCGATGTGGGCCAGGGCACGGCTGTGCTGGTGCGCACGCGCGAGCATCTGCTGCTGTACGACAGCGGTCCGGCCTATGCCTTTGACAGCAATGCCGGCCAGCGCGTGATCCTGCCGCTGCTGCGTGCCCGTGGTGAGCGCCGCATCGACATGCTGATGCTCAGCCATCGCGACAGCGATCATGTCGGCGGGGCGGCCAGCATCCTGAAGGAGTTCGATGTCCATGCCTTGAGCAGCTCGCTGGAGACCGGGCATCCGTTGCTGCAGGGGGCGCCGCAACCCACGCCTTGCCTGGCAGGGCAGCGGTGGCAGTGGGATGGGGTCAGTTTTGAAGTCCTGCACCCGCTGCCGGAGGCCTACACCGCGGCGAACAAGTCGAACGCGATGTCCTGCGTGCTGCGGGTCAGCAGCGCGCAAAGCGGCCAGAGCCTGCTGCTCACCGGCGACATCGAGGCGGCGCAGGAGCAAGCCCTGGTGGCCCGTGCTGGCCCCGCGCTGCGCAGCCAGGTGCTGATCGTGCCCCATCACGGCAGCAAGACCTCGTCCACGCCGGAATTCCTCGATGCGGTTGCGCCGCAGACGGCGATTTTCCAGGCGGGCTATCGCAACCGTTTCGGCCATCCGGCGCCCGTGGTGATGGCGCGCTACGAAGAACGGCAGATCGCGACGCTGACCAGTGCCGACTGCGGTGCCTGGCGCTGGGATGGCGTGAACAGCGTGTGCGAGCGCGAGCGCCGGCGGCGCTACTGGCATGCGCCGGGGAAGGATGCTCTCGTATCGCCGCCCGCAGATGAGCCAGACTTGGACGCCCGGTTCGAATCACCGCTGTGAAGCGATCGCATTGCCCAGTGCTATCACCGCCATCGCGTAGTAGCTTGACCAGTTGTAGCGCGTCAGCGCATAGAAATTGGCCGTGCCGGCCACATAGCTGGGTGCGGCCTCGCCGTTCTGCAGTTCCACCAGGGCCAGCGGTCCTGCATGCTGCTGGCCGGCCTCGGACAACACGGCCCCCAGCTCGGTCATCTGCCCGGCGCTGAAGGTCGGCAGGATGTCGGGCGCCAGCAAGGTGGCGCGGGCGCTGCTGTCCACCGGCACGCGGATGTCGAAGGTGATGGGCAGGTCGCGCTGCCAGCCATGCTGGGCCAGATAGTGGGCGACGCTGCCTATCGCATCGGCCGGGCTGTTGACCAGATCGACCTGGCCGCTGCCGTCGAAGTCCACCGCATGGCGGTTCCAGCTGCCGGGCATGAACTGGGGCAGGCCCATGGCGCCCGCGTACGAGCCCTTGACGGCCAGCGGGTCCAGGCCCTCGCGCTTGCTGAGTATTAGGAACTGGCGCAGCTCCTCGCGGAAGAATTCGGTGCGGTCCTTGCGGCCGGGCGGGAAGTCGAAGCCCAGGGTGGTCAATGCATCGATGATGCGAAAGCCGCCCATGATCTGGCCATAGAAAGTCTCCACACCGATCAGGCCGACGACGATGGCCGGCGGCACGCCGTACTGCTCGGCGGCACGGTTCAGCGCCGCCTCATGCTCGCGCCAGAAGGCCAGTCCGGCCTGAATGCGCCTGGGCTCGACAAACAGTGCGCGGTAGGCGGCCCAGTTCTTGGCCGTGCCGGCCGGCGGCGGCATGATCAGACGCTGCACCGTCGGGTGTTTTTGAGCCTGGGCCAGCAACTGCTGCAGCTCGGCCACGTCCCAGCCCTGATCCTGGGCCAGCTCCTGGGCAAAGCGCATCAGGTCTTCGCGCCGGCCATAGGGCTTGGGGGCAGCGTCCTTGACCGCATGGGTCTTGGCCTTGACCTTCTTTTTCTGGGCGGCCTCGGCACCGGGTGCGAGCAGGGCGAAGGCGCTGAGTGTGAGGGGGAGCAGCAGGCGTGACAGTATGGGCATGGGTCGGGTTCAGGAGGGGTGGGGGCCCAGCCGGGCGGCGGCGGCCTTGACGTCGCGCCACCAGGGCTGCGGCGCCAGACGCTGTGCGCCCTGGGCATAGCGTTGTTTCTCCAGCGCTTCGAGCAGCTGCGCCAGCGGTTCGGCCGCGGCTCCGCGCAAGCTGCGCAGCTGTTGTGCCAGGCTGCGCGGGCCCATATGGGCTTCAGCGTCCAGGCCCAGGTCTTGCAGGATCTTGATCAGGCGGCTGCGCTGCCGTTCCCAGGGGTCACGCCGCCGTGCGTCCCATTGGGTCCAGGCCATGCCGATCAGCGCGACGAGCACGATCACGCCGGCAATCAGCTGGGTCAGCGCCTGCCAGTCCGGGGCGCTCCAGCCGAGCTTGCGCATCAGCTCGAACTGCTGGGCCTTGGAGTAGTTGAGCACCCACTGGTTCCAGCGGTTGTTCAGATTCTCCCAGCCGTGCCTGAGGCTCAGCCACAGCTCCGGGTTGACCGTGCCCAGTGCGCCGCCGATCAGACCCTGAGCCGGCTGCAGCTGGCGGCTGATGCTGATGCGCTCGGGGGCCACGGCGGCGGTCGGGTCGGCACGGATCCAGCCCTGGCCCTCGGCCCAGTACTCGGCCCAGGCATGGGCGTGGCTGTTGCGCACGATCAGATAGCCGTCCTGCAGCTGCGGGTCGGCGCCCTGGAAGCCGGTCACCACACGGGCGGGCACGTCCATGGCCCGCATCACGACCACGAAGGCGGCGGCGAAATGCTCGCAGAAGCCGAGCCGGCGATCGAACCAGAACTCGTCCACCACATGAGGCGAGTCTTCTCCATAGCGGCCGGGGGCCAGGGTGTAGCTGAAGTCCTCGCGCTTGATGTGGGCCAGCACCGCGGCGGCCAGGGCCGGGGCATCGGCCTGGGCCAGGTCGGGCCGGTGGCGCAACTGATTCGCCCAGGTCAAGGTGCGCGGATTCAGCCCGGGCGGCAGCTGGACGTCCTGCCTGAGGGCCAGGTCGGGCCTGAACGGGCCGGCGCGGTAGTCCAGCCAGGCGCTGGTATTGAAGCGCAGTCTCTCGGTGACGGTGCGCTCGGCCAGCCATTGCAGATCGGGCGCCCGGGTGATGCGCAGCTCATCGACCATGAAGCTGCTGCCGGGCGGTTGATCCGACGATTCCAGCAACGGCAGCACCTTCAGCCGCAGCGGCTCCAAGGTCAGCTCGTAGTCCAGCCTGGGACCGCTGGTGCGCCAGCTGGGGCGGCGGGCGGGCAGACTGGGATCGGCTTCGGCCGGCAACCACTGGCGGCCATCGAAGCGGCTCAGCACCGGGCCGCGGAAGTACAGGGCCTCGGGTGGTGGGCGGGGGCCGAAGAAGCGCAGCCGCATCGCGATGCTCTCGTCATTGGCGATCTCGGACATCGCACCCAGGCTCAGCTGGTTGGACAGGCCCGTGCGGCCGATGGTCTCGGACGGCACGCCCCACAGCGGGCCGATGCGCGGAAATAGCAGGAACAGCAGCACCACGGCCGGCGTGCCATACAGCGTGGTGCGCATCGCCACCCAGGCGGCGCGGCGCAGCGGCGGATGGCCGACCGGCATCTGGGCCAACACCACGGCCGTCAGCAGGGCCCAGACCGTCAGCAGCATCAGCAGGGCCGTCAGCAGCGACTGCGAATACAGAAAATGCGTCAGCACCAGGAAGAAGCCGAGGAAGAAGACGACGAAGGCATCGCGCCGCGCGCGCAGCTCCAGGGTCTTCAGCGCCATCAGCATCACCAAGAGGGTGATACCGGCCTCACGGCCCAGCAGCGTGTGGTGGGTGGCAAAGGTCAGGCCGACGACGACGGCCAGCACTGCCACCAGCACCCAGCGGCCTGGCAGGGCCGCACCGAGCAGTGCCAGCCTGGCGCGCCAGGCCAGCACGGCCACAGTGATGAGGCCGCACCACGGCGGCAGATGGCTGGCATGGGGGGCAATGGCCAGCGCGATGACGGCCAGCAGGAACATCGTGTCGCGCGTTTCACGCGGCAGATGCTTCCACCCCGGCCAGCGCGGCAGCCAGACTGGGGTTGCGCTCATGCAGTTCCCCACAGCGCCAGCGCCCGCAAACACTCGCGCTGATGCAGCTCGCCCTGGCTGGGGCCCAGCTCCACGCCCGGCAGGCGCAGGCCATGATCCATGCCCGAGGCCTGGGCTCGCAGCAGCCAGGCGGCCAGGCGCGACAGGCGCTGCTCTGGGTCCAGGCCGGCGCAGTGGGCCCAATCGAGCCATAACTCGTGGCTGACACTGGTGCTGGTGTCGCGGCTGACCAGTTCGCCGCCGGTCTGCAGCGCCTGGGCGGCCTTCTTCCAGACCACCAGCTTCAGCGGATCGCCGCGCTGGTAGGCGCGCACGCCCTCGTATTCGCCGCCGCTGCTGGCGCGCGAGCTGCCGGTGTGGCCCTGCAGCGCGAACGAGGCGGGCAGCGGCGGCGCGTGCTCCTCCGGCTTGGGATAGACCAACACCTGGGCCGCGGGCCGCCATATCGTCCAGGCGCCGAACAGGCCCAGCGGGAAGCGTGTTTCGGCGCGCAGCGCCGGCACCGGCTGCAGGCCGCGCCGTGCCGGCACGAAGCTCAGGCGCGCCGCGGTCTGCGTCAACGCCGCGGCATCGGTCCAGGTGACGTCGTGCGCATGCTCGTGGCCGGCCAGGCGCAGGCCTATGCCGTGGCGCTGGGCGCCAGGGTTGGTCAGGCGCAGGTCCAGCGTTGCTGTCTGGCCGGCAAAGGTTGGGTTGACCGGGCGCAGATGCAGGGTCAGGCCGCGCAAGGTGCCGTGGGTGGCATGCATCGAGGCCAGGCCGCTGCCGGCGAGCAGAAAGGTCAGCAGATAGCCGAGGCTCAGCTGGTCGTTGATGGAGGCCAGCAGCAGCAACAGCAGCAGCGCGGCAAAGGCCAGGCCGGCCGGGGTGGGCAGGATGTAGACATTTCGCTGCGTCAGGGTCAGCGTGTCGCGTGGCGTGTGGCGCAGCTCCCACCAGTGGTTGATGCGCCGGCGCAGCGCCCAGCGAGGCAGCTGGGTGGGCAACGACGGAGGCTGGGGCGAAGCCATCGCCGCGCGCTCCGTCAAGGCAGGGGCACGGCCGCGATCAGCGCGCGTACCTGTTCGATCCGACCGCGCCCGCTGCCGGCCACCGGCACCAGCCGGTGCGCCACTGTCTGCGGCAGGATGGCCTGCACGTCGTCGGGCGCCACATAGTCGCGCTGATCGAGCAGCGCCCGTGCCTTGGCCGCGCGCAGCACGCCGATGCCGGCGCGCGGGCTCAGGCCCTCGGTGAACCACTGGCCCGAACGGGTGGCGGCGATCAGGTTCTGCAGATAGTCGAGCAGGGCATCCGAGGCATGGATCTCGCGCACAGCGCGCTGGGCGTCCAGCATCTGCTGCGGTGTCATCAGCGCCGGCAGCTCGCGCAGGGCCTCGCGCCTATCCTGGCCGGCCAGCAGCGCACGCTCGGAGGCGCGGTCGGGGTAGCCCAGGGTGATGCACATCAGGAAGCGGTCCAGCTGCGACTCGGGCAAGGGATAGGTGCCCAGCTGCTCGCTGGGGTTCTGCGTGGCGATGACGAAGAAGGGCGCGGGCAGCGGGCGCGTCTCGCCCTCGACGCTGACCTGCTGCTCCTCCATCGCCTCCAGCAGTGCGCTCTGCGTCTTCGGCCCGGCACGGTTGATCTCGTCGGCCAGCAGCACCTGGGCGAATACCGGCCCTGGGTGGAAGACGAATTGCTCGGCCGCACGCTCGTAGATGCTGACGCCTATCAGGTCGGACGGCATCATGTCGGCGGTGAACTGCACCCGCGAGAACTTCAGCCCCAGCGACACCGCCAGCGCATGGGCCAGCGTGGTTTTGCCGACGCCGGGAACGTCTTCGATCAGCAGGTGTCCACCGGCCAGCAGGCAGGCCAGGCTGTCGGCGATCTGCGGGCGTTTGCCCACGATGATCGTGCTAATCTGATCCACCAACCGGTTCAGTTGTTCGGGCAAAGCATGCTTCATGTGCCCACCATAACCCAAATCCAACGGCCGTCATGCCGTGAGAGACAAGCATGTCCACCGCCTATTTCAGCCATCCCGACTGCCGCCGCCACGACATGGGCGCCGGCCACCCCGAATGCCCGCAGCGCCTGGACGCGATCGAGGACTGGCTGCTGGCCAGCGGCCTCGATATCGGCCTGGAGCGCATCGAGGCGCCACCGGCGCGGCTCGAAGATCTGGAGCTGGCGCACAGCGTCTCCTACGTGGCCGAACTGAAGTACGCGCTGGAGCAACTGCAGGCCAGCGGCGAATCGCGCGCGATGGACCCCGACACCTTCGCCGGCCCGCACACCTGGAAGGCGGCCCTGCGCGCCGCCGGTGCGGCGGTGGCCGCCACCGATCTGGTGCTGGACGGCGGGGCCGAGAACGCCTTCTGCGGCGTGCGCCCGCCAGGCCACCACGCCACCCGCAGCGAGACCATGGGCTTCTGCTTCTTCAACAATGTGGCGATTGCGGCGCGCCACGCGCTCGACGTGCGCGGCCTGAAGCGCGTGGCGGTGGTGGACTTCGACGTGCACCACGGCAACGGCACCGAGGACATACTGGCCGGCGACGAGCGCGCGCTGATGGTCAGCATCTTCCAGCATCCGCTGTATCCCTACAGCGGCGGCGTGCCCCTGGGCACGAATATGGTCAATGTGCCGGTGCCGCCCTACACCAAGGGCGGCGAGGTGCGCGAGATGATTGAGGCGATGTGGCTGCCCGCGCTGGAGCGCTTCAAGCCCGAGATGATCTTCGTCTCGGCCGGCTTCGATGCCCACCGCGACGACGAGCTGGGCCAACTGGGTCTGGTCGAGGCCGACTATGCCTGGATCACCCAGCGCATCATGGATGTGGCCCGGCGCCATGCCAAGGGCCGCATCGTCTCCTGCCTGGAGGGCGGCTACAGCCTGCCGGCGCTGGCGCGCAGCGTGGGCGTGCATCTGCAGGTATTGAGCGGGAACCTGGCCTGAGTTCCTCGACAATAGCGAGATGGCAAAAGACAAGTTGTTGATGAGTCAACCCCTGACCCCCGGGGAGTTGAGCCGGCTGGCCGATGATCTGCTCAAGCCCAGCGCGCTGACCGAGGCGGCGCTGCTGCTGGCCTGCCTGCTGCTGGCCTGGTTGATCGTGCGCACCCTGCGCAACACGCTGGAGCGTGCCACCGTGCCCGGCCAGCCCCACCATCAGGCGCCCTCGGTGCTGTTCGGCCGCAACGTCATCGACGGTGTGCTGTTTCCGCTGCTGGCCCTGCTGCTGGCCCTGGGGGCGCGCAAGCTGCTGCCGGTGCTGGGTGTGCCGCTGGCCATCTTCAAGCTGGTGCTGCCGGTGCTGGTGTCTCTGGCGGCCATACGGCTGACGGCACGGGTGATGCGCGCCGCTTTTCCCGATTCGCGCTGGGTCAAACTGATCGAACGCTCGGTGTCCTGGCTGGCCTGGGTGGGCGTGGTGCTGTGGATCACCGGCCTCCTGCCCATCATCCTGGACGAGATGGACGACATCACCTGGAAGCTCGGCGCCAACCAGGTCTCGCTGCGCAATCTGATCGAGGGCGCGCTGTCGGCCGTGGTGGTGCTGATCGTGGCCCTGTGGATCTCGGCGGCGATAGAGTCGCGCCTGCTGACCGGCGCCACCACCAATATCTCCATCCGCAAGATGGCGGCCAATGCCTCGCGCGCGCTGCTGCTGTTTGTCGGCCTGCTGTTCGCGTTGTCGGCCGCCGGCATCGACCTCACCGCGCTGGGCGTGCTGGGCGGCGCCCTGGGCGTGGGCATAGGCTTTGGCCTGCAGAAGCTGGCGTCCAACTATGTGAGCGGCTTCGTGATACTGGCCGAACGCTCCTTGCGCATCGGCGACATGGTCAAGGTCGACGGCTTCGAGGGCCGCATCACCGACATCAAGACCCGCTACACGGTGGTGCGTGCGCTGAACGGGCGCGAGTCCATCGTGCCCAATGAGATGCTGATCACCCAGCGCATCGAGAATGCCTCGCTGGCCGACCCCAAGATTGCCGTCAACACCACGGTGCAGGTGGCCTACGGCACCGACCTGCCGGCGCTGATGCCGCGGCTGATCGACGTCGTGGGCCGGGTGCCACGCGTGCTGGCCGATCCGCCTCCTTCGGTGCAACTGACCAATTTCGCGCCCGATGGGCTGGACCTGCTGGTCGGTTTCTGGATCGGTGACCCCGAGGGCGGCCAGGGCAATGTGCGCTCGGAAGTGAACCTGGCCATCCTCGGCTGCCTGAACGAGCAGGGCGTGGAGATTCCATTCCCGCAGCGGGTCATGCACCACATCGGCGTGGCCATGGCCGCCGATGTGGCTGCCGCGGCGAGCCGCAGCGAATAGCGCGGGCTACTTCACCACGCAGTCGTTGGTCGGCTGCGGCGTGCAGATCTTGGCATCATCGATGGTGTAGATCGCCTGCTTCAGCAGCTGACTCAGCGGCCGCTGGGCATTGGCGCCGCAGACGGTGCGCTGCTGGCCGCAGAGGTCGCGCGGGTCGGGAGCGCAGTTGTCCAGCTGGGGCAGTTTGCCCGTCCAGGCCTGGGGCAAGCTGGCGGCCTTGCCGCCGACGAACACCGCAATCGTCTGTTTCAGCGCGGTCTTGTCCAGCAGCTCGCCCAGCGAACGCCGGCCCTCGGTGTCCATGATCACCGCATCGGCCAGCTCGCCGACCGCGAGCTTTCCGATCTGGCCCTGCAGGCCCACGGCCTTGGCGCCGTTCTCGGTCAGCATGCGGTGCAGATCGGCGGCGCTGAGCTGGCCACCGAGCTGGTCGTGGTTGTAGCGGGCCAGGCAGCGGCCCTCGTCCAGCATCGTCAGAGACCCTGAGGGTGACCAGTCGGTGCCCAGCGACAGGGTCACGCCTGCGGCCTTCAGTTGCATCACCGGCGGCGCGGCGGCATAGAGCTGGAGGTTGGAGCGCGGAGAAAGCACCACGCCCACATCCTGTGCCTGCAGGCGCGGGATCTGCGCTTCGCTGATGGCCACGCCATGGATGAAGGCATTCGGCGTGGTCTTGCCGCGGATGGCGTCGAGCACGCAGTCCACCTCGTACTGCGCGCCTTCGTTGGTGCCCTCGCCGACATGGGGCACGAAGGGGTTGTCGCGGCTCACGCGCACGCCGGCCACCTGGGCCGCCGTGCAGGGCGCGGTGGGCCATTGCATGGTGCCGGCGTCATTCAGCGGGAAGGTGCTGTCCAGCACCGGCTTGCCGCTGGGGGCGGCCATCACCGAGCCGACATCGGCCAGCTTCAGATTGCGCAGATAGGCGCGGTAGTCCTTGGCGCCCGAGACGGCCGTGCTGCCGCTCAAGGCATGGCGCAGCATCGCGCGCTCGCTGACCTCGGCACGCACCGTCTCGTCCTTGGGTGCATCGCCCTCGAAACCGCGCTCAGCTGCCGGCAGCGGGCGCCACTGGTTGCGGTGTATCCACTTCGACATCGGCGGTTGGGCCGGCTGCTGGTAGCTGTAGTCGATGTGCTCGTGCAGATTGATGAAGCCGGCCGAGATCACCGCGCCGGGGCAATCGATGGTCACCGTCTTGGCGGCCTGCAGCGCGTTGACGGCGTTGACGGGCACCGGGCAGCCCGCCGCCTCGATACGGCCATCGGCACCGACCAGCAGGCTGCCGCCGACATACATGCGGCCATTGCTGATCAGATTGCCGCGCAGCAACTGGCGGTCACCGCTGCCCGAGACCATGCAGGCGGCCGGCTTGCCGGCGTAGGCGGCGTCGCAGACGACCACCGGATAGCCTCCTGCATCGAAACTGGCCGAGCCTTGCTGGGTGGCCAGCGGAGCGCAGGCCGATAGCAGCAGGGCGCTCAGGGGCAGCAGAATGAGTTTCACAGCGGAAGTCCAGTCTTGATGGGGTGTTGAAATCACAGGCGCAGGCTGACCTGGCCCAGGCCGTCAAAGGCCACGCTGACCGTATCGCCGGTGCTGGCCGGCAGCAGTCCGCACCAGGTGCCGGTGGTGACGATGGTGCCGGCCGGCACGCTGGCGCCATGGCGGGTCAGATGGCGCAACCACTGGGGCAGCAGCCAGGCGGGATCGCCCAGCGAATGGGTGCCGGTGTGGCTGGTGGCAGCCTGGTCACCGATCTGCACCTCGCAGCGCTGGGTCGCCCAGTCGCGCCGTCGGTAGGGCTGCCACTCGCCCAAGGCCAGTGCGCCGTGCGATTGCTGATCGGCCAGACGCAGCAAGGCCGGAGCGGCGCCGGCCTCCCGCCAGCGCGAGGCGACGATTTCGACCGAAACAGTCATCGCGTCAATCAATGATTCGGCTGATTCCGGCGTGAGCAAGGCTGCCAGCTCGGGGCTGACCTCCCGGCCCAGACGCAGGGCGACCTCGGCCTCGATGCCCAGGCCGTGAAACTTCAGATCGGAGAAATCGGCGGGGCTCGCCCGCACCGCCACCGGCGGCAGCGCGGCATGGGTGAGGGCAGCTTCACGAGACGGGCCGCCGGACTTCCAGTGGCGCGCCGGAGCGTCGCCAAACCAGCCCAGCGCGGCGGCCACCTGGTCTTGCGCGGCGTAGGCCGCAGCGGCGTCGGGCAGGGCGTCGGCCCAGTCGAGCGCGCTGGGCGTGAGGCCTTGGCGGCGGGCCTGTATCAGGCAGTCAATCAGGCTCATGAGTGCGGCTGGTGGGTGAGAACAGCCGCCAGCATAAGCCAGAGATCAGCCGGGATCAGGAATCGACAGACACCTTGCCGTCCTTCACGACCTTGGACCACTTGGCGATCTCGCTCTGGATGAACTTCTTGAACTTGTCGGACGTGCCGCCGCCGTCTTCTGCGCCATAGGTGTCCATGCGCTCCTGCACATCGGGCATGGCCAGCACCGTGTTGACGTCGCGGTTGATCTTCTGCGCGATCGCGTTCGGCAGCTTGCCAGGGCCGGCCAGGCCGTACCAGGTGGTGGCCTCGAAGCCGGCAAAGCCCTGCTCCTGCATCGTCGGCACCGTCGGGTGGCCCTTGGCGCGCTTGGCTCGCGTCTGTGCAATGGCGATGACCTTGCCGTTTTTCACGTGAGGCGTGGCCGCGGTCATGGTCTCGAAGCTGTACTGGATCTGGCCGCCCATCAGGTCGGTGAGCAGCGGGCCGCTGCCTTTGTAGGGTATGTGCAGCGCGTCCACCTTGGCCTGCAGCTTGAACATCTCCAGGGCCAGGTGTTGCGCCGAGCCCTGGCCGGCCGAGCCGAAGGCGATCTTGCCAGGTTCGGCCTTGCACAGCGCAACGATGTCCTTCACCGTCTTGGCGGGGGCGCCGGGGTGGGCGATCAGCAGATTGGGCGTCACACCAACCAGCACAATGGGCACGAAGTCGCGCTCGATGTCGTAGCGCAGCTTCGGTTGCAGGCTGGGTGCCAGCGCATGGCTGTTGATGTGGGCCATCAGCAGCGTGCTGCCATCGCTGGGCTGCTGGGCTGTGTACTCGGCTGCCAGCACGCCGGAGACACCGGCCTTGTTCTCGATCAGCACCTGCTGGCCCCACATCACCGACAGCTTCTGACCGACCACGCGGGCCAGCGCATCGGTGCCGCCACCGGGCGGAAAGCCGACGATGATGCGCACCGGGGCGGTGGGCCAATCCTGGCCTTGAGATTGGGCCAGGGTCGCCAGACTGGGCAGGGCAAGGCCAGCGGCGGCTTGAATCAGCGAGCGTCTTTTCATTGTGTCTCCTTGGATGCGGTGGCGAACTCAGGCCTTCAGCGCCGGCGCGGCATGACCGGCAAAGTGATCCATCGCCGCCTGCACGCCGCTGCCCTGCAGCTTGATGCCGGCCAGCTTCAGGCCCATTTCGCAGCCGGCCACGGTGGCCAGCAGGGTCAGGTCATTGCTGTCGCCGAGGTGGCCTATGCGGAACATGCGCCCTTTGAGCTTGCCCAGGCCGGTGCCCAGCGACAGATCGAAGCGCTCGTAGATCAGCTTGCGCACCGCGTCGGCATCGACGCCCTCAGGCAGTATCACGCCGGTCAGCACCGGCGAATAGACGGCCGGGTCGGCACACTGGATGGGCAGGCCCCAGGCATTGACGGCGGCGCGCACGCCGGCCGCCCATCGCTGGTGGCGGGCGAACACATGGGGCAGGCCCTCGGCCTTCAGCATGGCCAGTGCCTCATGCAGGCCGTAGAGCAGATTGGTGTTGGGTGTGGTTGGCCAGTAGCCGGTCTTGTTGACCTCAAGCATCTCGTCCCAGGCCCAGAAGGCGCGCGGGAGCTTGGCGCTCTGGCTGGCCTGCAGCGCACGGGGCGAGATGGCGTTGAAGCTGATGCCCGGCGGCAGCATCAGACCCTTCTGCGAGCCGCTGACGGTCACGTCCACGCCCCATTCATCGTGGCGGTAGTCGGCACTGCCCAGGCCCGAGATGCTGTCCACCATCAGCAGGGCCGGGTGCCTGGCCGCGTCGATGGCGCGCCGCACGGCGGCGATGTCGGAGGTGACGCCGGTGGAGGTTTCGTTGTGCACCACGCAGACGGCCTTGATCTGGTGGCCCGTATCTTCCTTGAGCCGCTGTTCGATCTGCTCGGCCTGCACGCCATGGCGCCAGCCCGGCGCATTCGGCAGATGGGCATCGCTGCCGGGGCGGCTCATGATCTCGGTGGCCAGGCCGAGGCGTTGGGCCATCTTGGCCCAGAGCGAGGCGAAGTGGCCGGTCTCGTACATCAGCACATGGTCGCCAGGGCTCAGCGTGTTGACCAGGGCCGCCTCCCAGGCGCCGGTGCCGGAGGCGGCGTAGATGAGTACCGGGTGTCGGGTCTGGAAGACCTCGCGGATGTCGGCCAGCAACTGGCGCCCGAGCACACCGAACTCGGGGCCGCGGTGGTCGATGGTGGGCAGACTCATGGCCCGCAGGATGCGGTCGGGCACCGGGCTGGGGCCCGGGATCTGCAGGAAGTGGCGGCCGGTGGGGTGAGCGTCGAGCTTGAGCATGGGAGCTCCTTTCTTGCTTCAGTTTTGCATGCAAAACTGAATTAGGCATGCGCGAAAACCCTTGTATCACTGTAGTGCGATGGTTTGAATTTGCATGCAAAATGCGTTCAAAAGGAATTCGCCATGGCTGAGATCATTGAAATATCGCGTCTGGCCCTGCACGACCAGGTGGCGGCGCGCTTGCGCACGATGCTGGTCGAGGGCCGTATCGCTCCGGGTGCCAAGCTCAACGAACGCGAGCTCAGCGAGCTGCTGCAGGTCTCGCGCACGCCGCTGCGCGAGGCCATCAAGCTCCTGGGTGCCGAAGGGCTGGTCGATCTGCTGCCCAACCGCGGCGCGGTGGCGGTGAAGCTGACCGAGGCCGATGTGCTGAACACCTTCGAGGTGCTGTCCGATCTGGAAGGCCTGTCCGGCGAACTGGCGACGCAGCGCATCACCGAGGCCGAGCTGGCCGAGCTGCAGGCGCGGCACTACGAGATGCTGGCCTGCTTCACCCGGCGCGACCTGTCGGGCTATTACCGCCTCAACGCGCAGATCCATGCCGGCCTGAACCAGGCAGCCAGGAATCCGGTGCTGATGAGCACCTACCAGGCCATCAATGCCCGTGTGCAGTCCCTGCGCTTTCGCACCAATCAGAACGAGGACAAATGGAAGCGCGCCGTCAAGGAGCATGAACTGATGATGCAGGCGCTGGCCGCGCGCGACGGGGCGGGCCTGCGTGCGGTGCTGGTCCAGCACATGCTGCACAAACGCGACACCGTGCTGGGGCTGCTGCGCGCCGGCGAAATCTACCCCCAGGCGGTGAGCAAATGAGCGACAGCACTCCCCACAACGATGTCAGCCAGCTGCTGGCCAAGCGCCTGGCCGAAGAAACCCAGGGCCAGGTCTTGTTCGATCTGCCCTCGCGCGGCCGCTATGCCACCGATGCCTCGATCTACCAGATCATGCCGGTGGGCGTGCTGGTGCCGCAGACCGAAACCGACATTGCCACCGCCATCGCCATCGCCCGCGACCTCAAGGTGCCGGTGCTGGCGCGCGGCGGCGGCACCAGCCAATGCGGCCAGACCACCGGCGCGGCGCTGGTGATAGACAACTCCAAGCACTTCCGCCGCATCCTGCATGTCAATGCCGAGGAAGGCACGGCCGTGGTCGAGCCCGGCCTGGTGCTGGACCATCTGAATGCCAGGCTGAAGACCCATGGCCTGTGGTTCCCGGTCGATGTGTCGACCAGCGCTCAGGCCACGCTGGGTGGCATGGCCGGCAACAACTCCTGCGGCTCGCGCTCCATCGCCTACGGCAATATGGTGCACAACGTGCTGGGTGCCAGCGCCTGGCTGTCGGATGGCACCCTGGCCGAGTTCGGGCCGGTGTCGGGGTTGTCAGGACGCGCCGCCGGGATCGCCGCCTTCGTGCAGAGCCTGGCGCGTCAACACGGTGCCGAGATCGCCGCGCAATGGCCCAAGGTGCTGCGCCGCGTCGGCGGCTACAACCTGGACATCTTCGACAACCAGAGCGAGCGCCCCTACACGGCGGATGGCAGCGTCAACCTGGCCCATCTGCTGATCGGTGCCGAGGGCACCTTGGCCTACACCCGCAGCCTGACCCTGAAGCTGGCCGAGCTACCCCGCGCCAAGGTGCTGGGCGTGGTCAATTTCGAGAGCTTCCATGCGGCCATGGATGCGGCCCAGCACATCGTCAAGCTGGGGCCGACCGCGGTGGAGCTGGTGGACCGCACGATGATTGAGCTGAGCCTGGCCAATCCGGCTTTCAGGCCGACGATCGAGACGGCGCTGATCGGCCGGCCGGCGGCGATTCTGCTGGTTGAGTTTGCCGGCGCCAGCAAGGCCGAGCTGAGCCCGAAGCTGAAGGACCTGGTCGATCTGATGGGCGAGCTGGGCCTGCCCGGCAGCGTCGTGCAGATGGCCGAAGATTCGCCGCAGAAGAACCTCTGGGAGGTTCGCAAGGCAGGCCTCAACATCATGATGAGCCTGAAGGGCGACGGCAAGCCGGTCAGCTTCATCGAGGACTGCGCCGTGCCGCTGCAGCATCTGGCCGAGTACACCGATGCGCTGACCGAGGTGTTTGCCAAGCACGGCAGCCGCGGCACCTGGTATGCCCATGCCTCGGTGGGCACCCTGCATGTGCGGCCGATACTGGATATGCGCCGCGACGGCGCGCAGAAGATGCGTGCCATTGCGGAAGAGGCCGCCGCGCTGGTGCGCAAGTACAAGGGGGCCTACAGCGGCGAGCATGGCGACGGCCTGTGCCGCGGCGAGTGGATTGAATGGCAGTTCGGCCCGGCCATCAACGAGGCCTTCCGCGCGATCAAGCACGCGCTGGATCCGCTGAACCTGTTCAACCCCGGCAAGATCATCGATCCGCCGAAGATGGACGATGCGGCGCTGTTCCGCTTCCCGCCGCCCGGAGCGCCCAAGCCCTACAAGCGCATAGACATCAAGCCGGTGCTGGACTGGTCGGCCTGGAACGTGCAGGCCGATCCGGTCACCGAGGTCACGACCGCACCCGGCACCGGTGGCGACTCGACCGGCGGCCTGGCAAAGGCGGTCGAGATGTGCAACAACAACGGCCACTGCCGCAAGTTCGACGCCGGCACCATGTGCCCCAGCTACCGCGTCACGCGCGACGAGCAACACCTGACCCGCGGCCGGGCCAACACCCTGCGGCTGGCGCTGTCGGGCCAGCTGGGGCCGGACGCCTTCACCAGCGAGGCGATGTACGAGACCATGGACCTGTGCGTGGGCTGCAAGGGCTGCAAGCGCGACTGCCCGACCGGCGTGGACATGGCCAAGATGAAAGTCGAGTTCCTGGCCCATTACAAGGCCCGCCACGGCCACAGCCTGAAGGACAGGCTGGTCGCCCATCTGCCGGCCTACGCGCGGCTGGCCAGCTCCATGCCCTGGCTGCTGAATCTGCGGGATCGCCTGCCCGGTGCGGCGCGGCTGACCGAGCAATGGCTGGGCCTGTCGGCCAAACGCAGCCTGCCGCGCTGGCGGGCCGACACCTTCTGGCGCAGGCCCGATGCGGCGCTGTTTTCAAGCCTTGAGGCCACGCTCGCGGCAGCCAAGGCCGATGGCCGCGCCGCCGTGCTCTTCGTCGACACCTTCAATGGCAGCTTCGAGAGCGAGAATGCGATCGCTGCGGCGCGGGTGCTGAAGGCCGCCGGCTATACGGTCCACACCCTGCAGAAATCCGGTGGCCATCACTGCTGCGGCCGCACCTATCTGGCCCAGGGCATGGTCGATCAAGCCAGGGCCAGAGTGAGCGAACTGATTGATGCCCTGCTGCCGCTGGCCAGGGCCGGCGTGGCCGTTGTCGGCCTGGAGCCCTCCTGCCTGCTGACCCTGCGCGACGAGGCGCTGGTGATGGGCCTGGGCGAGCCGGCCGAGGCGGTGGCCGGGCAGGCCCTGCTGTTCGAGGAGTTCGTCGCGCGCGAGGCCAAGGCCGGGCGCTTTGCGGTCAAGCTCAAGCCCGCCGGCCAACCCATCCTGCTGCACGGCCATTGCCACCAGAAGGCCTTCGGTGCGGTCAGCCCCATCCTCGATGTGCTGAAGCTGATACCGGAGGCCAAGCCGGAGCTGATCGAATCATCCTGCTGCGGCATGGCCGGCAGCTTTGGCTACGAGGCCAAGCACTACGAGGTCTCGATGCAGATGGCCGAGGCCAGCCTGCTGCCGGCGGTACGCAAGGCGCCGGACGCCATCATCGTCGCCGACGGCACCAGCTGCCGTCACCAGATCGCCGATGGCGCGCAGCGCGAGGCGCTGCACGTGGCGCGGTTGCTGGAGTCGTTGCTGTTACCTTGATCAATCCGCGGAACGGCCCCCCGGAGCTTTCGATTCGCGCCGGCTCAAGCCCAGACCCGACGCCGCCATCGCCAGGCCCAGCAGCCAGCCCCAGTTCATCGCGCCGCCACCACCACCACCGCCAGCCTCGGGCGTTGGGGTAGGCGTCGGAGTTGGAGTTGGAGTTGGAGTTGGAGTTGGAGTTGGCGTGGGCGTGGGCGTGGGCGTGGGCGTGGGCGTGGGTGTGGGTGTAGGCGTAGGCGTAGGCGTAGGCGTAGGCGTAGGCGGCACCTGGACCACGGCACAGCTCTTCAACGCCTCACTGCTCAAGCTTGCTGCTGCGGTGCTTGGCGCGACCCAACTGGCCGGGTTGGCTGCATAGCCCAGGGCCTGCTCGGCGTCCAAGAGACCGGTGCCGCAGGTGGTGGGAGTGCAGCCGCAGCGGCTGTTGTTGGTCGTGGTCGAGCATTCACCAAGATCCGGCACCTTGACGTGTGGCCGGGCCGATCGCTTCAGGCCATCCTCCAGCTGTGCCAGTGTCAACGCTGGGTTCTGAGCCAGCATCAACGAGGCGACACCGGCCACCATGGGGGCTGCAAAGCTGGTGCCGCTGCCGGCGGCATAACCATAGCTGACGGGGGCTTTGCTGCCGGTATTGCTGGTGGTGGTGATGCCGCTGTCGGCCAGCAGCGCATCGCAGGTGCGCCCGTAGTCACCATCGCCGCCCGGTGCAGCCAGCGCGACCTGCGGACCGAAGTTCGAGTAGATGGCCTTGAAACCCTGACGGTTCACCGAGGCTACACCCATCACGCCTTCGCAGTTGGCCGGACGCCCGACAGCGCCGCGCAGATTGCCTGCCGCCGCCACGATCAGCACGTTCTTGGCCCGCAACTCCTTGATGGTGTCCGCGTAGAGACGCGCGGCGCTGGCCACGTCGGCATTGGCATCATTCACACTGCATGAAGTCACACCGGCGAAGCCGATCACCAGAATGCGTGCCGGATTGAGGTTGGTCGGAACCCCGGAAACAGGCAGTCCGGCGGCCCAGCGCATGCCGTCCACCATATCGGCCACCGCGGCGCCGCACTTGCCGGCCACGCGAACCGGCAGTACCCGTCCGGCCCAGTTGATGCCGGCCACGCCGGCATTGTTGTTGGTCACGGCGGCCAACTGGCCTGAGATCATCGTGCCGTGCCAGCTGCTGTTGGCACTGACACTGCAGCCATCCCACAAAGCCTTGTTGCCGTCGAACTCGGCCTGGGTCAGGGCATCGCCGGGATCAACTGCATCGTTGCTGCGGCCCACGCCGTTGTTCGCGTATTCGACCTTGGAGACAAAGTTGTAGCCCTGGCCGACCAGGTTGGCATTCAGATCCGGGTGGCTGGTGTAGCCCGAGTCCAGCACCGCGATGACGGGTGCGGCGCCCGACACCGGAGTGCCTGTGCTTTGGTCCCAGGCCTTGGGGAAATTGGCCACGCCGGCGTTGGCGGGCACGGAATGGGCCCCCAACCACCACTGCTCGCGGGCGTACAGGGTGTCGTTGGGTACGGCGGCACGGGGTTCATGGATATTGGGGACCACGTCCAGTACGCGGGGATCGCTGCGCAAGCGTTGCGCCATGGCCCGGGCTTCGGCCCCCTTGAGCGGGGTTGCTCCCTGCAGCAACTGCCATTGCTCACCGATGGCACGTACCGGCCTCAGCGCCAACGCATTCTCGTTGAGCACGGCGATCAAGCGATCGGTGGCGGCCAATGCATGGGCGCGGCCTGGCGTCAGGTCCTGCTTCAGGCGCACGATGAAGCCGTGCACGACAGGTTCGTTGACGGGCGCAGGCGCTGGCGCAGCAGCGCAGAGCGGGCCCTGCGCTGCTGCGGCCATCAACAGCGCGATGGCCGCAGAGGTTGGCGACAAGCGCGGGACTGTTCCGGCTGAAGTGCAGCGGCTCAGGCCGCGGGGCGTGGTGTGGAGTGTGTTGTCTGAGCTCATGGGCCTAGGCTACGGCCGGCTCGTGAACGGACGGTGACAGGTGCACAACAAGTTGGCGATGCTGAGGTGCCAAGGGGCCGAGCGCATAGGCCGTTTGGACCATTGGCGGTGCTTGGCTTCAACTTGTCGTCACCTGCGCTTGCTAGCCTCAGCGATCCCCGCTCATGCCATCTGGCACCGCTCATACCGTGCATGACACCCTAACTCTCAAAGACAGCCACGCCGAAGCCATCGTCCGCGTGGTGGAAACCGCCATTGATGTGGGGCGGCGCTACCAGTTCTTCGTCTGGTCGCAAAGCCACCTGCAGGTCCTGTTGCCGCACAAGCTGGCCGTGTGCGGTGCCTATCAGCGTACGCGCAAGGAGTTGCAGTTCGAAATCTTCAATAGCGTGGCGCTGCCAGAGGCCGTGCTTGACGCACTGGTGGACGGCCGCGGCCTGCTGATCCAGCAGCTGGTGAGCACCTGGATCGACAGGCAAGGCAAGTCGGTGGCCATTGATGTCGCCCAGATGGAGGGACCGGCTTTTGCCGATTTGCGCCTTGCGCTGCTGGAGGCCGGGCTTGGCGAACTGTTGGTGCACGGGGTGTCGCGGCCCCAGCGGCCTAGAGAGCTCGAGAGCCTGTTCATCTTCGCCTCTCCGGGCCAGTCCAGCAGCGCCCAGCAGCGCATGTATCTGGACTTGCTGCTGCCGCATCTGCATGCCACCTGGCTTCGCGTTCAAGCGGTCGAGCGCGAGATGAAGGAGGCTCCACCGTCCGCGCGGGCGGTTCAGGGTCAGACGCGCGCGGTGGTCACCGAGCGGGAGCGGCAGATCCTGAGCTGGATGCGTGAGGGCATGAGCAATCAGCAGATCGGTGAGGTGCTTGGCATCAGCCCGCTGACCGTGAAAAACCATGTGCACAAGATCCTGCAAAAGCTGAATGCCAACAACCGCGCCCATGCGGTCGCCTGTGCGATGTCGATGAATCTGCTGGGAAGGTCTCGCAGCGACAGCGGCCAGCCCTGATGCAGAGGAGGTTTTCCGGCGGGATGTAGTCCGTTCAGTCTGCATACGGGCCTTGCGCTGACACAAGGAATGTCACGCCGGAGTGCGAAAGTTCCCTCTGTCGATATTTGCGACCTTGTTCTTTAGTCATCGGGCCGCCGCAGGGGCTCGCTCGCCCAATGTCACCACCTGACGACGCTGCCAATCTCGGCGGGCCTCAATCAAGTGGCAGATCGATCAGGCGTAAAGCACAGGGATGGAGGAGGGGCTTTGCCGCTTGCCGCCCAAGAGATCCACAAACCACTATTGGAGTTCAAGCATGAAATTCTCGAAAATTGCTGCCGCCGCGATGATCGCTGCCGCTTCGGTGCCGGCCATGGCCACGATCGGTGTGGGCAAGCCCGCCAACGCCGAGCTGTTCCTGATCGTGATGGACAAGGATGCGTCGTTCGCATTCGACACCGGCCTGAAGTTCACCACCTTTGAAGCTGCCGCCAATGCGCTGACCCTGAACCAGAGCTGGAATCTGTCATCCAACGCCAACTGGAATGCGTACAAGGCCATCGACACCGACCTGAATGATGGCACCAAGAACAAGGGCACGCGTTGGTTGCTGGCCGCTGTATTCACTGATGGCCAGCCGGCGGTTGACCAAGTGGGCTTTGTGACGACCAAGAGCCCTGCCGCCAACCTGTCGGCGCTGACCGCAGCCGACTACTACGAGCAGGCCGCCCAGGTTCAAGCGAACATCGTCAACACAAACCAACTGGCTGGTCAGCAGGCAGGTGGCGTGGCCGCCAATGGTTCTAGCGTCAGCCTCGTGGGCAAGGTCGGCTACTTCGGCGATCTGATGAATTTCGGCGTGTTGAACTACTTCATCGGCAACAAGGTCGGTGACAGTTCCGGCCTCTACTACGAATCGGCGCTGTCCGAAGAGCCGTCGGACGGAATGCAGTCGGTGGCCTATGCCCGCACCGTCGTGAAGTTCGACGGCAACACGCTGACGGTCAGCGCCGTGCCGGAACCCGAGACCTATGCGCTGATGCTGGCCGGCCTCGTTGCCGTGGCCGGTATTGCCCGCCGCCGCGCCGCCTGAAGGCCCGCAGCAAGCTGTAGAGGGCGGCTGCCGACCGAGAGTTCGGTGCACCCGCCGTCGCCCTCAGCCCGATTTGATGTTTTGTGACAGCGCCAGCCGGCGCTGGGGATGCGTGCGCCTCCCGTTCTCCTCAATCCCCTCAAGGAACCAAGATCATGATGATGAAACTTCGTTTGATTGCCGTCGCCGTTGCGGCCCTCGCTGGTATCAACAGCGCCCATGCCATTCCGGTCGATCAGCTGGCTGGTGCCGAGAAGGTCTATCTGGCCGGCGCCTCCGCGCTGCGCCTGTCGATCGGCGCCCATGTGGCTTCGATCTGCAACAACGATCTGGACGTGTATTTCAGCAAGAGCACTGGCGGCACCGTCAAGGACGGTGATGACCACCGCGCCTATGCCTGCACGCTGAAGGATGCCTTGAACGGCTTTGCCGCCGGCACCAAGGTCGTCGTGTTCAAGCGTGACCTCGGTGGTTCGGGCCAGGGTGTGGCGCCGATTGCCGTGCAGGGCACGTCGGACGCCCGCCGTCTTCAGGCACACCTGAAGATCGTCAATGACGCGACCTGCGTGCGCACGGCCAATGCCTCGCCGGTCACCGACTTCCAGTTGCCCAGCTATGTCTGCAGCGGCACCGAAAGCGTGGTCTCGCACGCCGGTATCTCCGACGTCGAGCCCAATCTGCTGATGCAGGGGGTGAACCTGGGTAGCGGCTCGGCCGTTGACATCACATCGCTGACCAGCAAGCCCTTCGTGCAAGCGCTGTTCGGCGTGATCGTCAACAAGAGTGCCTATGCCGCGCTGCAAAAGACCCAGGGCCTGCAGCAGGTCGACTCGCCGCTGCTCGGCAGCGTGCCTGACGCCGGCCAGAAGGCGCTGTTCGATGCCAACATCCCGTCGGTTCCCTCTACCTTTGCCCGCAGCGCCTTCACGTCTGGCGCCACCGGCCTGGCTTCGTCGGCCCGCGGCTGGAATCTGTTGATCGACACCGATACCGACGCCAAGGTCGTTGGCAAGACCCTCAATGTCTGCCGCCGCGCTGCTGGCTCGGGCACGCAAGCGGCCTCCAACGCCTTCTTTGCCAACAACCCCTGCGGTCAGGGCTTCGGCGCTACTGCGAACGTCGCCACGGCTACCGGCACGATCGGCGTGAAGACCAACTCGATCGCTGTGCTTGAAGCCACCAGCTCGGGTGGCGTCGAAACCTGTGTCGGCAGCACCGTGGAGAATGCGGTTCACGCCACCGATGGCAAGGCCTACGGCATTGCCGTGATCGGCCGCGAGAACAACCCCTTTGCCAATGGTGGCGACAAGGGATATCGCTATGTCAAGCTCGACGGCAACGCACCGACACGCGCCAACGGTCTGACCGGCCAGTATCCGTTCGTGTACGAATCCACCATCCAGTGGAACAGCAACACCGTCACCCCGGGCAGTTCGGTGGAGGCTTTCCTGGACGGCATTGCCAAGGCCGCCAAGCCTTCGTCGCTGCTGCTGGTTGACTCCGATACCCAGGAGGGCGTGATGTCGCCCCCGTCCAGCTACGGCACTCGCGCCTCGCTGTCCACCGATGAACTGAAGTTCGCCTCGCGCGTGGCGCGCTCGGCTGGCAACAGCTGCACGGTGCTGAAGCTGAACAAGTAAACCAGGTGATTCCGGGCGCTCGCGCGCTCGCATTTCCGCGAAGGGCCCGCCATCGAGCGGGCCCTTCGTCCATCCGACCTGCGGTGAGCGGGCAGGGATCAAACGGTCCATGTCTCGTGCTCGGGCGACACAGCCCTGTCAAGGCCCGAAGTCAGACTTCACCCATTGAATCAAGGTGCCCTGGCCCATGCCCGGGCCGGTAGTCATCGACCATGAAACACACACTGAACCTTCTTCTGGCCGCAGCGCTGGGTGCCGGCTGCATCGGATCGGCCGGGGCCGTGGTGAAGACCGACGACAACGCCGAGTTGTTCCTGGTGATCTGGGACCAGACCAACAAGGTGGCTTACAACAAGGACCTGGGTATCGAGGCGCGCACCTTCTGGGTTCAGGCGCAGCAGGATGCTGGCTACTCCAAGTTCATCAATGTTGATGCTGCCACCGATCCTGTGTTTGCCGCCTTCAAGAATGCGTCGACCGACAGCAGCAAGCAGGTATGGGCCATCTTTGCTGCGGACGTCAATGGTGGCGCCTCGGTGCCAAACGAACAACACATCTACACCACCGTCAGGCAAGGAAGCGCCGCAGGGGTGGTCAATCCGGATTGGCAAAGCCTGACCGGTCTGAGCAACAACGATGACGCCGGCGGAGGACTCGCATCCGCAGTGGCAAGCTATCTCTCTCCCTCGAATCAGCAAGCTCTGGGTGATCTCAATACACACGGCAGTGTGGAGAATGGTGCAGGCTTCACCAGTAACGCTGACACAACCAGCAAGCCTGGATATATCGGTAACGGCAACTTTCAGTTCTTTGCGAGCAAAGGCGTGCCCGGATCGGTCGGTGAATACTTGGGCCAGTACCGCCCGTTCAACGCCGTGGGCAAGTCGTCCTGGTTCTACATGGGCACAGTGTCGAGCGAGGACAACAACGACACCTTCGCGATTGACGAGTTCGACAACCTGGGTGCCGACGGCTATTGGGGCCTGGGTGTCGATGGCTCCGGCAAGTATGTGCTGAGCTTCACCATGCCTGCCTACACCCCGACCGCATTGGTCAGCAGCGCCGAAGGTCGGTTGCGCTTGTCAACGACCGACTATGCCTCGGGTCTGGTTTCGCGTCAGATCGCTGTTCCGGCGAACGAATTCGCGGCGCAAGCATTGAGCCCTGTGCCGGAACCGTCAGGCTGGGCGCTGATGGGCTTGGGCCTGCTGGTGCTGTCTGGAGCGAGCCGTCGTGGCTCGCGCCGTTGAGACTGCGGCATTGCCTGCCATGAGAAAGAACACCATGAGAATTTTTGCTTCAGTCGCCATGTCCGTGGCGTTGGGGGTGATGACCCAGTGGGCCTGTGCATCGGTGGCCGCTACCGACGATCCGGAGCTGCTGTTCGTGATGTGGGATCCGGTCGCAAAGGTCTCCTACACCAAAGATCTCGGCATCCGGGCCAACACCTTCTGGATCACCGGACAACAGGACGCGGGCTCGCAGACCCTGATCAACCTGACTTCATCGGCCGACAGCGTGCTGGCGGAGTTCCTCAAGGTCTCCAAGGTTTCCACCAACCAGCATTGGGCCGTCATTGCAATCGATCCCGGGCCGGGGTTGACGCCGGGTGACCGGCGACTGTTCACGACCCTGACACAGGGCACCAAAGAAGGTGTCGTGAACAGCAATTGGGTAGACATGACGCGGATGCAGGCGGGTGACCTGCAATTCAATACCCAGTTGATCAGCGAGTCACTGTTCCTGGGCCTGAACTTCCCCAACCCCGAATCGGCCGTATTCAATACCCATCGCACCGGGGGGGCTGTCAACTATGCAGTGAACGGCTCCAGTTTTGACTCGCAAGGGGGCAAGAACTACTTTGCGGCGCAGAACGGGTTCCGGTCGCGTACCAGCCCGGCAGAACCCGGAGATGCCTTTGGCGGCATCTTCTCGACCACGAATCTGGTGGGGCAGTCGTCCTGGTTCTACTACCTGACAAATACCGCCGGCAAGGATCTGGTTGAGGTCGACGAGTTTGACAACCTTGGCGCGAACGGCTACTGGGGGTTGGCGCTCAAATCAGCGGGCAGCTATCTTTTGAGCTATACGATGCCGGCCTACGACCCGTCTGCAAAGGCCTCCAGCGCTGAGGGGCGCATGCGCTTGTCGGTGACGGACTTTGCCGCGGGCTTGCTGTCAAGACCGGTGACCGCGCCTGCCAACGAGTTCGCCGACTACCCGGCCGCTGCCTCGATCGTCACGTCCGTTCCTGAGCCGGCCACCTGGGTCAGCCTTGCTCTGGGCCTGGGTCTTGTCGGGGGTGCCGCAAGGCGGCGCGTCACAAGCACCTGAATCGGCGCCGCGGCGCCCGAACGTGCGGCTTCCTGTCGCCGGGAACACCTCCCGGTGGGTGTTGCCTTGTGCTCGTCCGAGATCGTTCGCATGGTCCAAATGGACCATGTTTCTTCATTGCGGATTCACCGTCCGTGCTCAGACTCAACCCATGATTGCTATTCCGGCCCGAACTGCCTCGCCGCAACGGGCTTCCCTATTCTGTGGCCTGCTGTGCTGCGCCTGGCTGCTTGCGGCGGAGGTCGCCGCGCAGCCGACTGCTCCCGGGTCGGAGGTCTCCGCACAGGCGCTGCGCTTCGACATCCTCGAGTTCGAAGTCGAAGGCAATACGGTGCTGGCGCAGGAACTGATCGAGCGCGCTGTCCTGCCCTACCTTGGTCTGCAAAAGCAGATGTCCGATGTGGAGGCTGCGCGGACCGAACTGGACAAGGCCTACCAGTCCGCCGGCTTCCTGACCGTGTTTGTGGATGTACCGGAGCAGCGCATCGATGGTGGGGTGGTGCGGCTCAAGGTGGTGGAGGCGCGCGTCGAGCGCTTGAGCGTGACCGGCGCGCGTTACTTCTCGCAGGGTCAGATCCGCAACACCGTGACCGAGCTGGCCGACGGCCAGGTGCCCAATTTCAACACCGTGCAGCGCCAGCTGGCCCAGCTCAACCGCAGCGATGACCGGCGCGTGCAACCGGTGCTGCGGCCGGGTCGCCTGCCCGGCACGGTGGAGGCCGAGTTGCAGGTCAATGACAAGCTGCCGCTGTCGGGATCGATCGAATTGCACAACGGCCATGCTGAGGGCACCGACCCGACACGCCTGAGTGCGAATGTGCGCTACGACAATCTGTTCCAGCTGGGGCATGGGGTATCGCTGACCGGTATCACCGCGCCGCAGAAGCCGGCACAGTCCAAAGTACTGGTGCTGAACTACAGCCTGCCCATGGATGAGGGCCGTACCCTGACGCTGTATGGCGTGGCGTCCGACAGTGCCGTCGAATCGCTGGGCGGCACCTCGGTGCTGGGCAAGGGCACGACTCTGGGTCTGCGCTATGCCTTGCCTTTGCAGGGACCGGACAACAGCTATCACAGCCTGACCCTGGGCGCCGACTACAAGGACCTGAAGGAGCGCGTTTCCTTTGGCGACGGCAGCATTTCGACGCCGCTGCGCTATCTGCCGCTGCAGCTTGCCTATGCCGGCGGTTGGTCGGGAGCCGAGGGGGCCCAGACGCAACTCAGCGCAACCCTTTCATTCGGCCTGCGGCGCCTGCTCGCACGCGAGGTGGCCGATTGCCCGCGCGCCGATGGCAGCTACGGTCCGGCCGATCAGTTTGCCTGCAAACGCAAGGGGGCCGACGGGGGCTTCAACACCCTGCGCCTGGATGTGCGCCACAGCCAGCGCATGGCCTGGGGTGAGCAGGGCTTGGGCACGCTGGCGCTGCGCCTGTCGGGTCAGATTTCCAACCAGGCCTTGACCAGCGCCGAGCAGTTCTCGGTGGGTGGCGCCGAGACCGTGCGCGGCTACCTCGAGGGCGCCGCTTCGGGAGACTACGGGCTGCTGGGCTCGCTTGAATGGCGCAGCCCGAACGTTGCCACGCGCTGGTTCACAGCAGCCGAGGGCGGCACCGCGCTGATCAACGACCTGACGCTGCTGGGCTTTGTGGACGTGGCCCGCACCTATCTGTTCGATCCCGATGTTGGACAGGCCTCTCACGTGTCACTGCTCGGGGCTGGGGTTGGTTTGCGTCTGGCCGGCCGCCATGGCCTGAGCCTGAGCCTGGATGCAGCCCAAATGTTGAAGCGCCTGAGCGCCCAGGGCCGGCGCGAAGCGCGCCTGCATGCACGTCTGGCCTATCGCTTCTGAGTCTTCGCTGTACGAGAGCCACCATGCCGACCCCCACCAAGCATCGCCACCGCAAGCACAAACGCAATCAGGCGCGGCTGTTGCTGCGCCCCTTGCTGCTGGCGCTTGCCGCCGCCTTGCCGTTGGCGGTCATGGGGCAGAGCAAGGTGCCGGCTTTGCCGGCCGTCCCGCTCAATGCCTTGCCGGTGCCGGCGGTGGGTTGGCGCGTGCAGGGGCAGGGCCCCGGCCTGCCTTCCCTGACGGATCCGCGCGCCACTATGGTGGTGACGCAGGAAAGCCAGCGCGCGATATACCAGTGGGAGAGCTTCAGCATCGGCAAGTCCAGCAGCGTGCTGTTCGACATGCCCAAGAGCGGTGGCAGTGCACTGAACCGCGTGATCGGCACGGAACCGTCGCAGATCTTCGGTTCACTGCGCGCGACCAATGGCGGCGAACTGTTCCTGATCAACCAGAACGGCGTGCTGTTCGGCAATGGTGCCCGGGTGGATGTGGGTTCGCTTGTTGCATCGACCCTGAACTTGAGCAACGAGGACTTCAATGCCGGTCTGTCGCGCAACATCACCGGCTCGACGCCGGCCTTTGCCTACGATCCCAACCAGCCGAATGCCACGCCCTTTGTCGATGACAAGCACTTCGTGCGCGTGGAGCCTGGGGCCGAACTGCGCTCGGTCGAGGGCGGGCGCATCTTCCTGTTCGCCAAACGGGTCGAAAACGCCGGCCTGATCGAGTCCAAAGGGGGCCAGGTCGTGCTTGCCGGTGGTGGCGACATCCAGCTCAAGCTGCCAACGGCGGAGGCGCTTTACGCCTCCGAGGTGAATCCGAATGTGCCGGCCCTGCGCGGCCTGCTGGTCGAGGTCGGCAGCGCCCGCGGCAAGGACGGCAAGCCCCTGGCCGATGCCGGCGGCAGTGTGTTGAACGCCGCCGGCGGCCAGATCTCCACGCCGCGCGGCAACACCACGCTGGTCGGTCTGGCGGTGAATCAGGCGGGGCGCATCAGCGCCACCACCAGCGTGGCGCAGAACGGCTCGATCCTGTTGCTCGCCCAGGGGGCTGCACCGCAGGCCACGCTGGACTCGGTCACGCCGTCTGACAGCCGCTACAAGCGCGCCACCCAGAACGGCAGCCTGGTGCTGGGGCCGGGCAGCGTGACCGAGGTGCTGCCTGACAACAACGGCGCCGATGGCAAGGCGTTGAGCTCCGATGACAACGCGACCTTTGTGAGCTCGCGCATCGACCTGGCCGGACGCAGCATCGAGCTGCAGACACGGGCCAGCGTGCTGGCTCCCGGCGCATCCGTGAATCTGCGCGCCCAGGGCAAGCCCGACTACCGGGCCAATGTGCTGAGCGTGAATCCGTTCAACGCCAACGACGCTGGCGCACGGATCGTGCTCGGTGCCGAGGCCAGCATCGATGTCTCCGGCACCACGGACACACAGGTCAGCGTGGCTCGCAACTTCGTCACCACCGAACTGCTGGGCAGCAACGACTTGAAGGATGCGCCGCTGCAAAAGCTCGGGCCGTTGTACCGTAACCGTGTCAACTTCGACCTGCGGGCCGAAGTGCCGGTGCTGGGCGACATCAGCAGCTACCGCCGGGCCGTGCAGCGCAGCGCCAGTGAGCGCCTGGCCGGCGGCGGCACGCTGACCATGCGCGCCGAGGGCGCCGTCGTTGCGCATCAGAGTTCGCGCCTGGACGTGTCCGGCGGCAGGGTCAGCTTCACCGAGGCCCAGGTTCGCACGAGCAGCCTGGTGGCCGAGGATGGTCAGGTCTACAGCCTGAGCAATGCGCCCAAGGAACTCGCCTATGTCAAGCTGCTGGACGCCGGGGTCAACCTGAGCGCCTTCGACCGCTGGGGCGTGGTCGTCAAATACGGCAGCGTCACGCCGTCCCGGCTCGAGTCCGGCTATGTCGAAGGGCGCAGCGCCGGCGTGATGAGTGTTGTTGCACCGAACGTGCTGCTCGATGGCGACCTGGCCGCTCGGGTGCAACAAGGCCGGCGCCAGCTCACCGGCCTGGATGCGGCGGCCACCGGTGGTCGTCTGGCCCTTGGCGCGGCGAAGAACGGCGTTGATTTTGGCAGCGGCAGCTATCCCGGTGCGGTGCTTGACAGCTTCTCGCTGAGCGCGTCGGGCCAGCAGCTGAGTGAGCTGTTTTGGGCTTCACCGCTGACGCGGGCGATTGGGGTGGGCTCGCGCCTGTCTGCGCCGCAGCTCAACAGCGCGGGCTTCGCTCAGCTCAGTGTGGCGGCGGAAAACCTGCTTCGGGTGGAGAAGGACGCGGCCCTGCATCTGCCCGACGGCGGCAGCCTGGAGTTGCTGTCCAACCGCAGCACGGTGGACCTGCGCGCCGACGTGCATGCGACCGCTGGCAGCATCACGTTGCGCAGCCTCGATGGTGGCGATGTGCGTGTGGCCGACAAGGTCCAGCTCGACACCGCGGGCCGCTGGGTCAACACCCTGCTCGACGGTCCGGCCTCGCGCGAGGCCACAGTGGGAGGAAGCATCACGCTGGATTCTCGCCGCAGCGTCGAGCTCGGTGCGGGCACGGTGCTCGATGTGTCCGGCGGCGGTCTGGTGTCAACCGGTGGGTCCGTCACCGGCGGCGATGCCGGCAAGATCAAGCTCTCGGCCGGTCGCTCCACCTTGACCGGCGATGCCGACCAGCGCGTGCTCAAACTGGGCGGCGAGTTGCGCGGCTATGCCATCGGCAAGGGCGGCTCGTTGAGCCTCACCAGCCAGGGCGTGCGTGTGGGCGTGGCGGAGTCTGGCGAGCCCGCCGCCGATCTGAACCTGCTGCCTGACTTCTTCAGTCAGGGTGGCTTTGCCAGCTTCAGCCTGGAAGGCCGGCAGTTTCTGGACATTGCCTCGGGCACCCAGCTGTCGCCCCGCGTGCAAAGCTGGCTGCCGCAGGCCGGTGCACGGCTGGCGGCCAGCGGCACGGCGACGCGCGAACTGGTCAGCGCCGGCATCGCGACGCAGCAGTTGCCACGGCCGGTGAGCCTCGAATTCAAAGGCAGCGGACTGGACAAGACTGCCGATGATGGCTGGCTGCGCGTAGGTGCGGGCGCGAACTTCGACCTGACACCGCTGTCCCGACTGACCTTCACCGGCGCGGGGCGTCTGGATTTCGCCGGAGCGGTGCTTGACCCGGGCGGCAGCGTGTCGCTGAATCTGCTGGGCAACAAGGCCGACAGCCAGGCGCAGTACCTCTGGCTGCGGCCGCAGAGCCGCATCGATGTCGCCGGTGCGACCTTGCTGACACCCGGCACGGACGGCTTGCGCAAAGGCCAGGTGCTGGCCGGCGGCAGCATCAATATCGATGCGAGCCAGGGCTTTGCCAACAGCCTGGTGTGGAGCCAGGGCAGCCGGCTGGATGTGCGCGGCAGTGCCGACTTGTTGGATGTTGCCCTGCGCGGCGACGCGGGCACGGCTTCGGTGCGTCAGCAAGTTGGCTCGGCCGGCGGCAGCGTCAGCTTTGCCGGCAACCAGGACATGCTGCTGGAAGGCAGCCTGGCCGCAGCCGGCGGCGAGGCCAGCAAGGCAGGAGGCAGTCTCAAGGTCGCGCTGGTGGCCGGACGCCTGAGCGATGACAACAATTTGCCTCCGTTGCGCGAACTGCTGCTCAGTGCCGACCGCGGCCAGGCCACGGCCTCGTTGACACCGACCGCGCTGCGGCCTGCGGCGCAACTAACGGGTCGCGCGGCCCTCTCGGCGCAGACCGTGCGTGAGTCTGGTGTGGCCGATTTGACCCTGGAGGCACAGGAGCGCGTGCGCATCGGTGGCGGCGTCGATCTGGCGCTGCCGCGCGAACTGCGCATCGACAGCCAGGCATTGAGCATGTCGGAAGGCGCCTCGTCGAGCCTGACAGCCGCCACCCTGTTCATCGGCGACTCGCGCAAGCCGGTCAGCGTCAACAGCGTGGATCGCGCCTTGCCCCAGGCTGTTGCCGGCACGGCCGCGCTGAAGCTCAACGGCGACCTGTTGGTGCTTGATGGCCGTCTGGCCACCCAGGGTATAGGTCGGCTGGAATTGGTCAGCCAGGGCGATCTGCGCCTGCAAAGCCGTGGCGCACCGGATGGCTCGCTACAGGGTCAGCTGTTGACGGGAGCCGATCTGGTACTCGGTGCGCAGCAGATCTACCCCGCGACCGACACCCGTTTCAGCGTGGATGCTGGCGCGCACAAGGTGACGCTGGGGGGCGGATCGGTATCGGCCGACAAACCGCTCAGTGCCGGCGGCAGCCTGATCATCAATGCGGGTGAGATCGTCCAGGGCGGAGTGGTGCGCGCACCGGGTGGACGCATCGAACTCAACGCCAGCGGCGGCGTGACTCTGGCCGCGGGCAGCGAGACCTCGGTGTCGTCCAACGGGTTGACCCTGCTCTACGGCAGTGCGAACGGTGCCACCTGGACACTGCCCGGCGCCCCAAGCCAGACCGGCGCCTCGGCGCCGGCGGCCAAGACGGTGCTGCTGCAGTCAGAGTCCGGCGCGGTGTCGGTGGCCGCTGGCGCCACCTTGGACCTGCGTGCCGGCGGCGATCTGCTGGCCTGGCAGTTCGTGCCCGGGCCGGGCGGCTCCTCCGACATTTTCAGCGGCAGCGATGGCTCATTCGCAGTGCTGCCCGGCGTCAAGGGCGCTGCACCGTTCGACAACTCGCTTGGTGGTGCGCCGGCGCGCATCGGCCGCCAGATCACGTTCGGCGAGGGCTCCCTGCTGCCAGCGGGCACCTACACCTTGCTGCCGGCACGCTATGCGGTGCTCGACGGTGCCTTTTTGGTCAAGCCTGTGCTGGGCGGCGCGCCGATCAGCCTGGGCACCGCCTTGAAGAACGCCGATGGCTCGATACTGACCGGGGCACAGCTGAGCGATGCCAACACCGGCTTCAAGGATGCCCTGCCGAGCAACTGGCTGATCAGCACGACCAATCTTGCGCGCCGCTCGACAGAGATCCGTCTGAGCAATGCAGATACCTTTTTTGCCGCCCTCAGTGCTTCGGGTGCCGGCGAGGCCACGGTGCCGCGCCTGCCGATCGACGCAGGCGCGCTGGTGGTCAGTGCGAACGCAGCCGCTGTCACCGGGCAGGTGCGTTTTGATGCCAGCCCGGCCCTGAGCGGTAAGCCTTTGGGCCGAGGTGGCCAGGCCTTCTTCGCGGCTGACCGCATCGTGGTGGGTGATGCCGCGCAGGGGCAGGCCGGAGCGCTGAACCTCAGCACAGCACAACTCAACAGCCTGGGCGCACAAACCCTGGTGCTGGGTGCGGTGCCTGCCGCAGCGGGCAGTGATGGGCAGGCCCTTCAGGTGCGTGCCAACCACGTCTCGGTGGCCGATGGCGCCACCGACCTGAACCAGGCCGATCTGTTGCTGGCTGCGCGTCAGCAAATACTGATTGCCGACGGTGTGCACATCGGCGCCTCGAGCAGCGGCGCCGCCGTCGTCAAGGAGGCCGGCGCGTTCAAACTCAGTGGCGATGGCGCCGCCTTGCGCGTCAGCGCTTCGGATCTGGCACCCGTGATGCGGACCGGGGCGAGCCGCGCCGAGGGTGAGCTGGTGCTGGGCCGAGGCGTCGAGATCGTGACCCCTTCGGGGCATGGCTCGGTCACGCTGGACGCCACCCGCAACACCGCGGTGGCGGCCGATCTGGATCTGTCGGCAGCCCATGTTTCCGTGGGCGCAGGCCGTATCGCCGTGGGCAGTGCGGGCGCGGCTTCGGTCGACCCGCAGACGCTGTACCTGTCGCCGGCCCTGGCCGCCCAACTGTCGGGCAGCCAGGAGCTGACGCTGCGCAGCTACTCGTCCATCGACCTGAGTGCCAATACGCAGCTGGGTGCGGTCGATCAGGCTTCGCTGGTTCTTGATGGGCCGGAACTGCGGGTGCAGGGCAGGGATGCGTCGGCAACAGTGGTCGCCCGGCGGGTGACGCTGACCAATACGACCGGCCTGACCGCCGGCAGCAGCGTTGCAGAACAGGCCAGCGGCGGCACGATGTCGGTCATTGCGTCGGGCAGCGCGGCGGGGCAGGGCGTGATCACGCTGGCGGCGGGTGCGCAAGCCTGGACCGCCCGTGCGGTTGACCTGCGTGCCGACACTGCCTTCCTGCTGTCGGGCACCAGTACTGTCAGCAGTGCCGGCGCGCTCAGCATCAGTGCGCCGCGTGTCGGTGCTGCGGCACTGGCCGATACCACCATCAGTGCGCCAGGACTGGTCGAGATCAAGACCGCGCCAGGGCAGGCCGTGCCGGCCGAATCGACTGTTGCTGGCGCGCGCCTGAGCCTGACCGGCGGCGCGGTGCGCCAGGGCGGCCTGATTGATCTGCCGGGAGGTGCGCTGCAACTGCAGGCGGTTGGCAACAGCGCAGCCGACAAGGTGTCGTTTGCACCGGGTTCGGTGACCCGGGTCAATGGCTTGACGCGTGTGATGGACGGGGTGGACATCGATCTCGCCGCCGGCACGCTGCTGGCCAGCAGCGCCCACGGCAGCGTCAGCATCGAGGCCGGCGCGCGTATCGAAGCCTCGGCCAGTGGCAAGGGCAACGCGGGCTCGGTGAGTCTGAGCGCACCCGAGGGGCGCGTCGATCTGGGTGGCAGCCTGGTCGGGACCGCCAATCATCTGGGACGTGCGGCGCAACTGAGTCTGGACAGCGGCCAGGACATTGATCTCGGACTGATGGCCGACAGGCTGGCCGCAGTTGCTGCGAACAATTTTCGTGGCGGCATTGCGGTGCGGTCGCGCAGCGGCGACCTTGTGCTCAAGGCCGACACCACGCTGCAGGCGCAGAACATCAGCCTCACTGCCGATGGCGGCAAGCTGCTGCTCAGCGGTCGGCTGGATGCCAGCGGGACCGACAGTGGCGTGATCAGCCTGGCCTCGCGCGGCGACCTGGAGTTGCGCGATGGCGCGCAGCTATTGGCCCTGAGCACGGGTGGTGCGGGCGCGGCCGGGCGTGTGGCCATCAACGTGGTTGATGGCGAACTGCGGCTGCTCCCGGGCGCACTGATCGATCTCTCCTCTTCCGGCGCTGCATCTTCCGCTGGCAGTGTGCTGCTGCGGGCTGCGCGCACGGACCAGGGGGGGCTGCCGGCTCAGGGTACGGATGTCAGGGTTGCAGTCATTCAATCGCGACTGAAAGGCGTGGCGCAGCTTGAGGTAGAGGCGGTCCGCGTGTACGACAAGGTTGCCGAGATACGCGAAGGCCAGACCGTTGTGGTGACCGCCCCGACACCGACACCGACACCGACGCCTACGCCTACGCCTACGCCTACGCCTACGCCTACGCCTACGCCTACGCCTACGCCTACGCCTACGCCTACGCCTACGCCGACGCCTACGCCTACGCCTACGCCTACGCCGACGCCTACGCCTACGCCTACGCCTACGCCTACGCCTACGCCCACGCCCACGCCCACGCCCACGCCTCAACCGTCCAAGGGCAATGGCTCGGACACGGATGTTCTGTTGCCGCCACCGGCTCCGACCGGACCCCGGCCACCCACACCAACGCCAACCCCCACGCCGACGCCCACGCCCACACCGACGCCACCTATTCCAGCCAATCCATCCGTCGGCAACGGCAACGACACGGGCGACAAACTGCCGCCCGCTCCGGGCAGTGGCACCAACCCTCCGGCAGGAAATCCCTCAGCAGGGAACGGCGACACGACGACGCGGGACAAGCTGCCGCCCGCGCCTCCAACGGCGCAACCCGGCACGACCGCGGGGTCGACCTCGCCGGCGGCGGCGTCTCGCGCGTTCGGGCTTGTTGTCAGTGCGCCCGACGGGCTTGAGCCTTCCACCGGCAACGGCGCGACGACCACCAAGGACCGGCTGCCCCCGGCGCCCGGCAACTCGACACCCACGCCTACACCCACGCCTACGCCTACGCCTACGCCTACGCCTACGCCTACGCCTACGCCTACGCCTACGCCTACGCCTACGCCTACGCCTACGCCTACGCCTACGCCTACGCCTACGCCTACGCCTACGCCTACGCCAACGCCCACGCCCACGCCCACGCCCACGCCCACGCCCACGCCCACGCCCACGCCCACGCCCGGACAGCCGTCGTCAGGCAATGGCGACGGAACGACGAAGGACACACTTCCACCTGCGCCTCCTGTAGTCGTCGTGCCGACACCGACACCGACACCGACGCCGACGCCAACGCCAACGCCAACGCCAACGCCAACGCCAACGCCAACGCCAACGCCAACGCCGCCGGGTCCCGTAGGGGCGGTCTATCTGGGCATGGACTCGGTACGAGCCGATAACCAGCGCGTAGATGTCGAGGGCATTGCCCAACGTTTGTTGAGCGGTCAGCCTGCTTTGTCGTCTGCCTTGGTCGTTCGCCCGGGTGTGGAGGTCCAAGCGCCTCAGGATTTGAAGCTGATGGCCGATTGGAATTTGCCCGTGCTGGGCAGCGCTCAACTGCTTGCCTCACCGCATGCAGGTGAGGCTTCGGTCAGTCTCCGCGCAGCAGGCACACTGAATCTGCTGCATGGATTGAGCGCGGGATTCCTTCCGTCCGTCAGCAACCCTGAGGCCGCTGCGAGTCAATGGGTGGCAGTGAGTCACCGTGCCGGATCGTTGACACTGGTGGGCGGTGCAGACCTGTCTTCGGCGCAGCCGATCAGTACGCGGAAGCCGCCAGCGGATGCTGCAGACACCGGCCACGTCAGGGTCGGACGCTTGCCCGGACTGGACGCCTCGCCGGATGTCTCGGTGGCTGTGCGAAGCACCAGCGGACGTATCCAGATCGCAGCCGCCGGCGACATCATCTTGCTCAACTCCCAAGCAACGGTCTACAGCACCGGCACGCCTGTGTTGTCACTCGACGGCCAGGTGGTGCCACCCACACCCACACCCACACCGACACCGACACCGACACCGACACCGACACCGACACCGACACCGACGCCAACGCCAACGCCAACGCCAACGCCAACGCCAACGCCAACGCCAACGCCCACGCCCACGCCCACGCCCACGCCCACGCCCACGCCTACGCCTCAACCGTCCAAGGGCAATGGTCCGGACACCGAGACCATGCTGCCGCCGCCGGCGCCGACCGGCCCCCGGCCCCCACCGCCGCCGCCGGCCCCCACGCCAGCCCCAACGCCGGCCCCAACGCCGGCCCCTACACCTCCGCCTATTCCGGCCAACCCATCGGTCGGTAACGGCAATGACACTGGAGACAAGCTGCCGCCAGCCCCCGGCGGCGGTGCGAACCCGACCCCTGGCAACCCGTCCGCCGGTAACGGCAGCACCACTACCAAGGACAGGTTGCCACCGTCGCCTCCGCTGACACCTACGCCGACGCCGACGCCGACACCTACACCGACACCTACACCTACACCTACACCTACACCTACGCCTACGCCTACGCCTACGCCTACGCCTACGCCTACGCCTACGCCTACGCCTACGCCTACGCCTACGCCTACGCCTACGCCTACGCCTACGCCTACGCCTACGCCTACGCCTACGCCTACGCCTACGCCGTCGGCGGGAAAT